>JACPUC010000011.1 GCA_016192455.1 Candidatus Tectimicrobiota bacterium
GCCGCGACGATCACCTGGCAGGTCGCATCGACGGCGGCCTGGGCGTTGTAGCTCTGCTCGAAGCTCTTGGTAGCACCATCGCGCATAATGCGCGAGTCGGGATCGGTGAAGTTGCGCTGGGCCTTGTCGGGCGGCGTGCCGCGCGGCGCGGCGTAAGAGCGGCTCCAGTGACGCGTCGATCGCGATGGCCGCTCCACCGACCTCCCGTAGATCATGGGTCTTGCGGAAGGCGCGTTCGTGCCACACAAGGAAGCCCTTGCTGCTCTTCTCCGCTGCCTGCTGAGCGTGAAACAACGCATCTTCCACAAGCGGCGGGCTGGCAGTCAACGCGTGCTCCCCGGCACGCAGGTCCTCGCGCGCCTTGGCGAACCAGCGACGCGCCTCTTCGTCCCGCTCAGCCGGCATAGAGCATCCGTCCCTCCGCCTGAACGGTGGCGGTCAGCGACCTTCGCACCGATGACCGCGACTCGAACTCCTCGCGCGTCAACACGAGGACGTCCGCCGCGGTCCAGATGCCCCAGAGCGCTTCCTGGGCATCCTGCGCCCTGCGATAGGGCGGGTCCTGCGACTCTCTCACCACCACCAGCAGGTCGTAGTCGCTGTCCGGCCCCTCCTCTCCCCGCGCCTTTGAGCCGAACAGGTAGATGCGCTCCGGGCGCAGCGTTGCGACGAGCCGTTCCACCATCTCGCGCAACACGGGGTCTTGGTGGAGCAGTGGATCGCGCTTCATGGCCGCGCCTCCTGCGGCAGGCGGGCCAGGATCGCCTCGTAGACCTCGCGGGCAAGCCCGAGCGCTTCTTCTGCCTCCTCGCGCAAGGGCTCTTCTGGCTCGCCGGGGTAACGGAACACCCAGGCGTAGACTGTCAGCCGGTCGGCTCTTCTCCACAGCGGATGGAGAGAGGCATCGAGCTCAGCGCATGCACTGCCGATTTCGGCGAGGTCATGGGTGCGGCGGAACGGACGGTCGCGCCAGAAGAGAAACGCTTTCAGCGCCTTCTCGGCGGCCTGTTGGGCGTGAAACACGGCGCCGCCCAAGACTGGAGGCTTGGCTTGCAAGGCGATGTCGCCCAGTCGCAGGTCTTCGGCGGCCTTCTTGAGCCATGCCATCGTCTCGGCGATCCGGATAGGATCATGCGGCATGGAGCAACCTCCCCTCCCGCACCACAGTGGCCGGCAGCGAGGCAGCCAGATGCAACCGACTGTCGAAGCGCTCCTTCGTCCATACCAGGATGTCCGCGGCCGTGCCGAGGTCCCAAAGCAGCGCATGGGCGGCCTGGGAGATGTGGTATCCGGGCGCACTGGCCTCTCGCACAATCATCATGAGGTCGTAGTCGCTGTCCGGCCCTGCGTCGCCACGCGCCTTCGAGCCGAAGAGGTAGATGCGCTCGGGCTGGTAGGCCTCCACCAGCCGCCGCACAATCTCGGCCAGTTTCGGATCCTTCTCCAGGATTGGGTCGGTCATGCCCGTACCTCCGCTTTCCGTTTCTCTGTCATGCTCCCAAGGGGTCTCGGCACCGTGATCGCTTGCCGCCGCAAGGCATCCCTCTCTTGTGGTCTCTTGGGGCCAACGAGACGAACTGCCCTGAGCCGGGGATCAGGGCGCGGCTCCGCGCGCGCAAGGACGAACATGGCGGCAAAAGCGCCAAGCCGAAGGCGCGCGACGCCTTGCGGCGTTTCTTGTCGTCGAGCGCGCGCAGGTCAGCAAAAGAACGCAGGAACATCCACGACTGCTGCGTGACCATGGCGACGCGCCCGCGTTCAGCCGCAAGCTCCACGCAGCGGAGGATAAAGGCCGCGCACAGGTCGCGCTTGCCCGACGGGAACGTGGCGTTCAGGTGGCACGGTAGAGTTCCTTGCCTTCTTCCAGCGCCGGGCAAATCACCAGGGATGGCTCATCGGCGTAATCGCGGACATCGGATTCCGTGACCACAACAAGGTCTTTCGACATATCGAAATCGTGGAGGGTGCGGTAAAGGTGCCGCGCCGTCTGCCGGCGGTGCACGCCGTCCGGCATCACCACCAGCACATCGAGATCGCTGTGCGGCCCCATCTGGCCCCTCGCGGCTGAGCCAAACAGAACGATGCGGTGGGGATGCACGGCTTCCACGATGCGCCGCACCAGCTCGTCGAGGATTTCCTGGCTGGCGGTCGAAGGGGTGCTCATGCGAAGGCTCCGTTCACGAACGCACTGCATGTAGGACACGACGGATTCTACCGCAGGCGTTTGCTCCAAGTCGAGCGTTTGATGAGCGGGCGAGGAGGCTGGCCCTTGAGTTCCATCACGTCGTTCGGCGAGCTGCGCAGCAGTTCTCGCGGGCAGGGGGCGCCTGTCTGCGTGCGGCCTGCCCGCACAGGCAGGTGGGGGAGCGATGGTCCCCCACAAGGAATCCCCCTTCCAATGCTTCCCCCAGGAACTAGGACTGAACTCCGGCACGGCGCCGGGATACGCGCTCCTCAGCCAAGGCCCCCATACACCTCCAGCGATTCAAGATGCTTCGCCAGCTCCTTGTGCCGGATGCGCCACTCGCCACCCAGCTTGAACGCCCCCGGCAGCCGCCCGCTCCGGCACATCCGCTGCACCGTCAGTGGACTCCGCACCAAGAACTCCGCCATATCCTCAACGTCGTAGAGAACAGTTTCCGCTTTTAGACCGGTCTTGTTCATATTGACCATCCCTATCAATAGGTATTGCCACGTTGCCGTTCGTCCACTCCGCATCGTCCCTTGCCATGTATTCTACACCTGATCGTCGAGCAATGGTCACCTTGATTTCAAGCAATTTCTCCGCGGACCAACGCGTAGACAACGCAACATCATGAACGACCAAAAATCACCCCTTTTTGCACCCCTGATGATTCTTCTAACCATTGACCGTAACGAGAGTTACACCAACCTGTGGGACCCGGGTTTGAACGAAACCAAAATGTAAGCATGATTTATTAAATTTCCTGCTCTCGCGGCCCGCCCACAACCATTAGAAACAATCCAGTCTACTCCGAAAAACTGCTCTCTCCCCTCGAAGACCTACTGTGTAAAGCAACACCAGCCCAGGAAAGCGGGAAAAATTCTGATGCCTCGTTCATGTAGGATTCTGTCAGCCGCCGTCGTGCAGAGAAGCAATACTGAAGAGGACACGAAATGGCTTGCAGTAGATCACGACACTCTGCTGGGAGGCCACACTCACGTTGGAGGGAAGGACGTAATTCTGGTTGCCGATGTTGCCCTTCAGGTTGCCAAGATCAAGATAGCCCTTGATGTCGTCCCGGCTCTCGGGATTGGGGTGCTGTGAGAGCAAGACGTGCAGGGCGGGGCCATTGGTGACCTTGAAGTTCTCCAAGCGCAGGAAGTAGGAGCCATCCGGCAGGCGGTAGATTGTCGCTCGGCCACTACCTTTATGGATTGCGTCGGCGTCGCGGAAGCTGCCGCTCTTAATCTTCTCCGCCGACACCATCGCGCTCAACATCGGCTCTTCCATCGGCTCATCGACCTTGGCAAGCCCGGCCATAACCTGCTCTACTTCGCCGCGCTTCATATTTTCGGGAACCACAGCCGTCGCGGAAAACGGGAACTCCTCCCGCACCGTCTTACTGATGAAAAGAGGTGAGATGAGCCACCAAGCGAGCGGCCCCACAACCACGAGGATGATCGCGATGATCATCCACAGCTTCCGGCCGCGCACAAGCGCATCCTCCTAATCTTAGCGGAGATTCCCCAGGTGACCTCTGCCTCGTTCCAACAGCAGTCGTTCTCCGGGCCGTGCTCTTACATCTGTTGGCGCCATACACGCTATGGCTGCGATCATTGATCTCCACCAGCCTCACAGAGAGCTTTCTCGCAACCTTCCCAACCCCGCACCTCATCGCTCAGGAACTCAGCGTATCCTCTGACTGTCCTCTGTGAACGCGGGGTAGAATCCGCAATTCATCATACGCGTCATTCCCTTCCTGGTAAAGACGAAAGATGGTCGTGTTGTAGTAGTCCCGAAAGATTGGAGGCTTGGAAAACGGAAGCGCAGGCTATCCAGCCAGGAGGTCCCGATGGGGAGCACCGTCAGGATAGGAACACCTTCTAGGACCTCTCTGCCGGTTTTCTAGGCTCACGCAGTAACACGAGATCTTTTAGCATTCCCCATACCTGGGAAGAAGGAATGGCTTCGCCGTCGGAGCCGCTCATTTCAAGGGGGGTTTACGGGAGGAGCTATGACTCGTCGACCTTGGCGGCGGCGAAAGTAGCGCGCAGTCACTTGAGCCAAGGGGCGAATCGCCAGCTCCATAGCTGGCGCTCTACGGATCATTTCTCGACAGAAGACGGCTGGGCTTTGATCCGCCTCTGCGCAGCCTGACGGCTGTGAAGATGTGATTGGTTCTTTTGTGTTGGGCTGCCGTTGCCCTCATCGGCATGGCGCCTTTCATGCGCCGCCATCAGTCCGGAGCACCCTGGCCGGGGGCGCTGCCGCGGCTGGGGGCCGGGGTCAGGTGCGCCCGGCGGTGTTCTTCACGTAGCTCCAAAAGCGCAGGGTGGCCTTCTTGCCAAGTTTGTAGCTGCGGTCCAGCTCCTCCTTGCTGAGCGGCACGTGCGTGCCGATCTGCATGGCCTGGTACTGGAAACGGGCATTCTCCTCCAGGTAGTAGCATCCCGAGACGCAGGCCGACAGCTCCTCTCCCACCACGACGCAGCCATGACCGCGCATGATGACGGCGCGCCCGCCGGCCAGGGACCGCGCGAGGGCCTGTCCCTGCTCGCGCGTCACCACCAGGTCGGGATCGGGGTGCACGTTGATGCCGTCGCGGAAGATGGCTGCCAGGAAGAGCACCGGCTCCAGCTTCACGCCGGCGATCGGGAAGGTGGTGGCGATGGGGGCGTGGAAGTGGCAGATGCTCTGCACATCAGGCCGCGCCTTGTAAATCTCGGTATGGATGACGATCTCCGCCGGGACGACGTCGTTGCCGTCCACCACCTTCCCCTCCAGATCGACCGTCAGGAGCTGCTCGGCCCGCACGTCGCGCGCCAAGACGTTCAGTGGGTTGATCAGGAAACGCTGGCCGTCGTCGAGCCGCAGGCTGAGGTGGCCGGTGGCGCTGAGGAGCTTCTCCTGGTAGAGGAAGCGCACGGACATCGCCAGGTCTTCACGTTGTTGATCGCTCATCGTCTCCCCCTTCGTAGAGAATCGGGTGAACCGCGGGCTGGAGGCAGGAAGCGCCTGGCGTGGGGAAGAACCGGCGTCCCAGCCGCACTTCCAAGTTGACCTGCGCCGTGCCGTGGCCTACACTCCTCCGCGCGTGCTTCTCTCCCCGCGGGCGAAAGCAGCAACGACGGAGCGTCGCGCCGTGGCGGCGCGGAGGTGGAGAGGCGGTCTGTGCGCCGCACTCGTCCCGCCGGCAAGGCTGCCGAGACTCTGGACCGACGAGGGCGCCGCCAGGAGAGGGCGACCCCGGCCGGCGCCGCGCCGTGCTCGCCATTCTAGTGGTAGCGCATTCGTTGGGGCTTGGCAATGACGAACCAGGACACCATGCTCGCCAAGCTTTATGCGCAGGCCCGCGCCGAGGTCCGCGCGGCGGTTGACTCCCCCTTGCGCGGAGAGGTGGAGCAGCTCTACGCGGCGGTCCTCGACGATGCCATGAATCCCCTCAGCTATATTGACCTGCTGCGCACCTCGCAGGAGCGTTTCGGGGCGGCGCTGACCCATTTCCTCCTTGGGCTGCTGCAACAGCATCAGAGCGATCTTGTCCGCTGCTTCGAGGAGCTCCAGTGCGAGCAGCAGATGGATGCCGCGGCCAGGGGGTGGCTGGAGAGCTTCTGCCAGCGTTTCAGCTTCCCGCTGCGGCGCGCCCTCGAGGTGAGCCACCTGCCACAGCGATGGCGCCTCCTGGTCACCAACTTCGCTTTCTTCGATCTCCAGAAGCAGTTGCGCACGGAAACCTCCATCGTCCGAGCTGACGGAGCCAGCTTTCAGTTCCAGAGCATTGGGGAGGACTTCATCGCCCTCCTGCGCCACTGGACGGAGAAACTGGTGGAGCTCTCGCAGCATGAGGAAGGTCAGCGGTTCGTGGACCGGAATGCGCAGGCAGTCAGGGCCATCCGCGACCTCTTCGATCGAGTTCTGCAGGCGCACCCTCCCCAATCGTTGCGCACTCCCAATCACAAGTAGCTCATCGCTGCAAAATCAAGGAGCGTCGTCCCATCCTGAGTTGGGGGGACGTGGGAATCTCCAGGCAGTTCCCCATGGGCCTGCGGCCCGCCCGCAAGGTCATGAAAATAAGCGGACACTTCTTTCTCCGCAGGCTTCCATCCCATCGACCGTTGGGGCGGTTCGCGAACCGCCCCTACCATCGGCATGCAAGGTACCGTGGAGCGAGGCGGTTGTCGGTGAGCATCCGTGTCGAGCGCTGGTTCCTTTGCCTACCTTCTCTGGTGAAGGACACCGGCCACGGGAGCGGTGAAGCGCAGAGGGGCGGTGAGGCGGCGCGGCACGACGAGGCGGCGCCCTGGCGCGGGAGGCTGCTCCCCCATCGGCGCGGGCGGCAACCTGCGCGCCGGCGGGAGCGCGCAGCTCTTCGGCCGTGGGCGATCGGTCTGAACGCCGTGTCGAGCGTCGGGCACTTCTTCAGCTACGGAAGGGCCGCCGCGTCGGAGCAGCCATGCGGTCTACGAAGTTGCACGTCGATGCGATTCGCAAGTTGCTGATGGCCGGGGCGACCAGCCGGCTTGACCGCATGCTGGTGCGGCTGCGCCCGGCTGATTTGGCCAACCTCTTCGGAGAGCTGAGCCCCGGCGAAACGCGAGCCCTCGTCGAGGTCCTCTTCACGGCTGAGCGCGCCGGCATCACCATGCGCGAGCTGCCGCGCGAGATTCTTCCCGAAGTTCTCGAGGTGCTGGAGGACCAGCGCATCGCCAAGATCCTGGAGCGGATGGAGCCCGACGATGCGGCGTCGTTCCTCTTCGCCCTTGACGAGGAGCGCCGGGGACCCGTGCTCGAACTCGTTGCCGAGCCGCGGCAGCAGGAGCTGCGCTGGCACCTCCTTTACCCCGAGGAGTCCGCCGGCAGCGTCATGACCCCGCGGGTGATGGTCGTGCATCCCGACGACACCGCCGAGCAGGCGATCGACATGATCCGCAAGCAGGGCGACAAGTTCGAGGCGGCCTCGTACCTCTACGTCATCGATGTCGACCGGCACCTCCTCGGGGTGGTGCCGTTGCGGCGCCTCATCGCCGCCTCGCCCGATCAGCCGATGCGCCAGCTCATGGTGGCGGACCCCGTCTCCGTGAACGCCTGGTCAGACCGCGAGGAGGCGGCGGCGATCGTCTCCCGCTACAACCTCCTGTCGCTGCCGGTGGTGGATGAGCAGCTCCACCTCCTGGGCATCATCACGGTGGACGATGTCATCGATATCATCCAGGAGGAGGCCACCGAGGACTTCTACCGCATGGCGGGGCTCTCCGGAGAGGACCGCGTCTTCAGCCCCATCGGCCGTTCCATCGTCAAGCGCTATCCCTGGATGCTCGTGAACCTGGGCACGGCGCTGCTTGCGGCCTGGGTGGTGGGCCTCTTCCAGAACACCATCGCCCAGCTCGTGTCGCTGGCGGTGTTCATGCCGGTGGTGGCGGGGATGGGCGGGAATGGCGGCATCCAGGCGCTGACGGTGATGACGCGCGGCATCGCCCTGGGAGAACTGGAGTTTGCGCGCGTCTCGCACGCCTTCCTGAAGGAGCTGACCATCGGGCTGGCGATCGGCGCCGGCGTCGGCGCGCTCACGGCGCTCCTGCAGTACCTCTGGCAAGGCAACCCCTACCTGGGTCTGGTGCTCTTTCTCGCCATGACGATCACCATGATCACGGGTGGCATCATGGGGGCCGCCGTCCCCCTCTTTTTGCGAGCCATCGGCCGGGACCCGGCCATGGCCGCCGGCGTCATCGTCACCACCTTCACCGATGTCGTGGGGTTCTTCACCTTCCTTGGGCTTGCCACGCTGATGCTGACCTACTTCCAGTAGCTTATTCCCGCTTGGCGCGTCGGCGAGGGGCTTGCCCAGGCGCGCGGAGCGGTTGAACAAACAAGGAGACGCCAATGGACGAGAAGGTGAGCAGCCGTTTCTCGCGCCAGGGCCACGAGCTCACCGTGGTCGTCGAGGCGAAGGCGCTGGAGAAACAGCGCAAGGAGGCCGAGGTCACCCTCGTGGCGCCGCCGGGCCGGACCTTCACCCTGCACTGCGACGAGGGGGCCTACCTCAACGGCGACGACACCGCCCCCCCGCCCCTGGCCTTCCTCTCCGCCTCCGTCGGCTTCTGACTCCTCACCCACGTGTCGCTGTATGCGACCATGCTGCGCCTCAACCTCAAGGCCGCGCGCGCCAGGGTGAGCGCCAGGTTCCATGGCGAGGGCTCGGTGCGGGCGGAGACCGTGCTGACGCACTGCACCGGCGTGGAGACGACCTTGGAGCTGGAGTCGGAGGATGACCCCGCCCAGCTTGCCAAGCTAGCGCGCGTCGCCGAGGCGGGGTGCTACGTCATCCAGTCCCTCCGCCACCCCACGGAGGTGGCTTACAAGGTAAGCCTGAACGGCACGCCTCTGTCGCTGTGAGCGCCGCGGCCACGTCGTCAGGTTCCACGGAGGAGGAGGCCGCTCCCGCCCCGTGGCTCCCGTCGGGCTGGGGCGGTCACCCTGCGATTCCGCGCCTACACCCGCCCTTTCTTCAGGAGGCAGAAGCCGTTGGACTCGACGAGCAGCGCGTGGTTGAACTTGCTGCGGAAGTTCTCGAAGGCGATCGTGGCGGTGAGTTCGACGAGCGCGGCGGGTGGAAACTGCGCTTCGAGCTGCGCGAAGAGGGCGCCGTCCGCGTCCTGGTCGCTGCGGGTGATGCGCTCGGCGTAAGTGAGCGCCAGCTTCTCGCGGCGGTTGAAGAGGGGGCTGGCGGCATAGTCATGCACGGCGGCCACTTGCTCTTCACTCAACCCTTCTTGCATCCCACGGGACGCATTGATGTCCGCTCAGAAGGGGCAGCCGTTCAAGCCCGCCACGTAGGTGTAGATGAGGCTGCGCAGCTTCAGGTCGATGTTGCCCGCCTGCTCGATCCCCATGGTGAGCGCGGCGGCGCCCTTCAGGATCGTTGGGCAGTAGCCCATGAGGCGGGTGGGATTGAGCACCGTGCCGAAGCGCGCCTCCTGCTGCCGCATCACCTCCCGCACCTCCGGCGCCGCCGTCTCGATGGTCAGCTCGCGTAGTCGTGGCATCGTCTCCTCCTCTCTTCCCCTGGTTCTGCTCCGCCCGCTGCGTGGTTCCGCCGCGCGGCGCGCGGCGGCTGCTGCGAATATGGCGCCACGCATTCCTTGCCGAGAGCCCGGCTCTCCGCCGCTCCTATCATCTACTACAAAGTGTGCGTTCAGGCTACCGCGGCGATGCGCGACGCGGGTCGACGCCAAGCTTCTCCGCGGCGGGCCCCGCGGCGCCCAGCGTTGACGCAGGCCGACAGTCTGCTACGATAGCGGCGCGGACGCCGGCGTCAAGGTGGGCTCGCAACGGCCTTCCTAGGCGCCTCGGCGTCGCTTCGCAGTCCTCGCCGTCCTCGAGACCTCAGCGTACGCTTCCATGACCCTGTACGTCCAAGCGATTCTGAACGGCATCCTGGTGGGCGGGGTGTATGGCCTCGTGGCGATCGGCCTGTCGCTGATCTTCGGGGTGATGAAGATCATCAACTTCGCGCACGGGGAGATGCTGGTCCTGGCGATGTACCTGAGCTTCTTCCTCTTCACGCTGCTCGGGATCGATCCGTACATGTCGCTGTTCGTCTGCGCGGTCGCCGCTTTCATCCTCGGCTATGGCGTGCAGCGCTTCCTGGTGAACCGCATCCTGCATGTGCCGGAGGAGATGCAGGTGCTCCTCATGCTCGGCGTGGCGCTGGTGCTGCAGAACGCCACGCTGGTGGCCTGGGGACCGAACTTCCGCGCCGCGCAGACCCGCTACAGCCTGAGCACGGTGTGGCTGGGGCCGCTCGTGATGGATGTGCCGCGGCTCGTCGCTTTCGTCCTGGCGTTGGCCCTGGCGCTCCTCCTCTATCTCTTCCTGCGGCGCACCGAGCTGGGGACGACCATCCGCGCCGCCGCCGACAACCGCGACGGCGCCGTGCTCATCGGCCTCGACGTGAGGCGCATCTACGCCTTCAGCTTCGGCCTCGGCGCCGCCTGCGTCGGCGCCGCCGGCTCCATCATCCTGCCGTTCCTGCCGATGTCGCCCTACTCGGCGCTCAGCTTCACGTTGACGAGCTTCATCGTCGTCATCCTGGGCGGCATGGGGAGCTTCCTGGGGGTGCTCGTCGGGGGCCTCTTCGTCGGCGTGGCGGAGAACCTGGGCGCGGTGGTCCTGACCAGTTCGAGCAAGTACATCTTCAGCTACGCCTTGCTCATTCTCGTGATGGTGCTCCGTCCACAAGGGATTTTCCGAGGGCGCAGCGGATGAGGGCGTTCACCGGGGAGAGAGCCGCGCGGCGAGGCCCCATGCTCGTGGGGGGGGCGCTGCTCCTGCTCCTGGCGGCGCCCCTCTACCTGGGCTCGTACTGGACCTCCACCCTCATCCTCGTCTTCTTCTATGCCTACACGGGACAGTGTTGGAACATCCTCGGCGGCTACGCCGGCCAGGTCTCCCTCGGGCATGCCGCCTTCCTGGGCATCGGCGCCTACACGAGCACGGCGCTCTTCATGTTCGCCGGCCTCACGCCGTGGCTCGGCATGCTCGCGGGGGGCGTGCTGGCGGCGCTCCTGGGGCTGTGCATCGGCTTTGTCAGCTTCCGCTTCCACATCCGCGGCGCCTACTTCATCCTCATCACCCTGGCCTTCGCCGAGATCTTCCACCTCCTGGCCCTGCACCTCGAGTCGCTGGGCGGGGCGCAGGGGCTCTTCGTCCCGTTCACCGGCGCGAGCTGGGCGAAGATGCAGTTCAAGGGGAACACGAACTACTACTACGTGGCGCTCGCGCTCCTCGTCGTCATCACCCTGGTGGCGCGCGCCCTCGAGCGCTCCAAGCTCGGCCTCTACCTGGTGGCGATCCGCGAGGACGAGGACGCCTCGCGCGCCCTCGGCGTCAATACCATGCGCTGCAAGCTGGCGGCCACGGCCATCAGCGCCTTCTTCACCGCCCTGGCCGGAGCCTTCTACAGCAACTATTTCTTCTACATCCATCCCGACGAGGTGCTCGACGTCGAGCTGTCGGTGGATATCCTCCTGCGGCCGATCGTGGGCGGCGCCGGCACCCTCTTCGGCCCCATCGTCGGCTCCTTCATCCTGACGCCGCTGGCGGAGCTGTCGCGCGCCTACTTCTCCAAGGAGGGGCTCATCGGCACGCACCTGATCATCTACGGCCTCCTCCTCATCGCGGTGGTGCTCTTCTTCCCGCGTGGGGTGGCGCCCTACCTGGCGCGCCTCGTGGCGGGAAAACGGACCTCCTGATGGTCATCCTGCAGGTCGAGAAGGTGGCGAAACGTTTCGGCGGCCTGCTGGCGGTGGACGACGTCTCCTTCAGCCTGGACGAGGGGGAAATCCTGGGTCTCATTGGTCCCAACGGCGCCGGCAAGACGACCCTGTTCAACCTCCTCACCGGCTTCCTGCAACCGGAGAGCGGCCGCATCCACTTCCGCGGCGCCGACATCACGCGCCTGCCGCCTCACGCCATCTGCCGTCTCGGCATGGTGCGCACCTTCCAGATCGTCCGTCCCTTCCTGCGCCTCAGCGTCCTGGAGAACGTCGTCGTGGCGGCGCTTCTGCGCACCAACGCCATGGCCGCCGCCAGGCGGCAGGCGGAGGACCTCCTCACCTTCGTCGGACTGGAGGCCAGGCGCCACACCCCCGCCGCCACCCTCACCCTCCCCGACCGCAAGCGCCTCGAGCTCGGCCGCGCCCTCGCCACGCAGCCGCGACTCCTCATGCTCGACGAGGTGATGGCCGGCCTCACCCCCACGGAGTCGGACCGCTTCCTGGGCCTCATCCGCCAGGTGAACCAACGCGGCGTCACGGTGCTGCTCATCGAGCACGTCATGCGGGCCGTCATGGCGCTCAGCCACCGCGTCCTGGTGCTGAACTACGGCGAGCTGATCGCGGCGGGATCACCCGCCGCCGTGGTGCGGGACCGCCAGGTCATCGAGGCCTACCTCGGAGAAGACTACGCCTACGCTGGAACGGTTCGAGAAGGGAACCCCGGACCGCCTGGGGAGCCTACCCAAGACCACGGTGCCAGCGCGCCCGAGCGGCGGTGAAGGCGGGGGCGGTGGCTCCCCCTCGAAACCTCTCCCTTCCGTCTCACCCCAGCACGCTTGGCAACCCCTCCAGCTCCTGCCGGCCAGGGGCCGCGTTGCCGCCTCGGTCCGCTACCGGAGCTGCACCTCCACGCTCCCGAAGGTTAAGCTGCCGGTGCTGAGCAGCCCGTCCATGAGCGTGTCGATCCCGAAGAAGAACGTGCGAGGCCCAGGCTGCATCGGCAGGCCGGCGAGCGGCAGGGGGAAGGAGGGGAGGTCGAAGAGTGGACCGGCGTAAGCGCGCCGCACCGCCTCCGAGCGCACCCAGCCCTCTTCCAAGGTGAACCAAAAGAGGCCCTCGGGGGTGAGGACCGCCACCCACCAGTCGGCCGGCCGGCCATTGCTTCCGCCCGCCTCCAGGCTCACCGTAAGGAGGAGCGGCGCGCCCCGGTCGAGGCTGAGGGGGCCGGCCGAGCCGTTGGCCTTGATCATCACGTGCGCGCTTGCCGCCGGCGGAGGGGCGGCCGGCGCGATGCCGGCGGCGATGATCCCGTCCCCGAACGTGCCCATCAGGAGGCGGTTCGGGTCATCGGGGTAGAAGGCCAGCGAGTAAATCAAGTTGTGCGGCAGCAGACCCTGCAGCCGGGACCAGGTGGCGCCGTTGTCGGTCGAGCGGTAGATGCCGGCGTTCAGGTTGCGTCCCGTCAGGTAGCTTGTGGAAGCCGCGGCATAGAGGGCGCCAGGGGCGGCAGGGGCGTCGATGACATCCTGCACGTAAGGTTGCCCCAGGACCTCCGTGAAGGTGAGACCGTCATCGGAGACCAGCAGCGCTCCCCTGCCGAGCTGACCATCCTCCGAGGTAAACCCGCCCACGAAGAGGCGCCGCGGACTGCCGGCGAAGCGCACGGCGAGCACGTCGCTCTCGGGGTAACCCTGGACGCGCGTCCAGCGCCGGCCGCCGTCCGTCGAGCGCAGCAGGCCGCCGCTGGCGCCGAAGGGGCCGCCGAAGAGTCCCGGCTGATCGGGCCGCAAGCCGGCGTAGAGGGTGGTCGGCGTCGCGGGATCGATCGCCAGGCTGTAGATGACCTGGCGCTCCTGCTCTGTCATGCCGTCGTCCGCGGTGCTCCAGGAGGCGCCGCCGTCGCGCGAGGCGTAGAGGCGGTCGCCGTGGAAGGCGACGTAGATGGTGTCGGTCGCCGGGGTGTCGCCCCAGACCACCGCCAGCGTGGTGCGGCCGGCCAGCGCCGGGACCTGCGCCGGGGTGATGTCCCGCATGCTGACGCCGCCGTCCGTGCTGGCGAAGAGAAGGGAGCGGTGCCCCTCGCGCAGACCGTTCGACCAGCTCGAGACCCCAAAGTAGCCGCGCCGGGAATCGGTCGGATGCACCTGCATTTCCGACACCCCGTCCGGGCCGTCCGACCCCGTCGGCTGCCAGATGAGCTGGTTCCAGGACGCGCCGCGGTCGTCCGACCGCCACAGGCCAATATCTTCGAAGGCCGCGTAGAGCACCCCTTGCGAAACCTGCAGGTCATACACCCCCGTCACCTCGGCCCCCGTGCCAACCCATCTCTCCCCCACGCGCCGCGTCGAGAGCTGCGTCCAGGTTCGGCCGCCGTCGGCGCTCTTGATGACGGCGTTCTCGTTGCACGAGAGGAGTAGGTTCGGGTCGCTGGTCGAGACCGCAACGCACTCCGGGGCTGGCCGCCAGTCGCTGTTCCAGGTCGTCGGAAAGTTGGCCGTGAGATCGGTCCAGGCGGTTTCATAGCGGTAGGTTCCGCCCAAAGCCTCATTCGTCCGCAGGTTGAGGTAGAGAATGGCGGGGTTGGCGGGGTGGATGCGGGCGCCCTTGGCCCGCAGAATCTCATCGGTAACCTCATGGATGCGGGGTTGATCGGCCACCTCGCTCCAGGTGACCCCGTCAGCGGAGCGGTAGACTCCGCCCGACCAAGTGGCGGGATTGCCGTCCTCGCCCAGGGTCTCCAGCACGTACCAGTAGCGGCGTGCCGCGCCGCTGCCGGCAACGCCGATCCACTGGCCGTGATCATGGCGGAACGGCCCCGCCAGCTTCGTAAACGAGGCGCCGTTGTCGGTGCCGCGGTAGAGTCCGGCGCTGGTGGCGGCGAAGAGGCTGCCATCGCTGGTGTCGAAGGCGAGGGAGGCGATGACGGCTGCCTCCGGGATGCCCGGCGCCTGTACGCGGGTGAAGCTCTCGCCGTCATCGGTCGAGCGGTAGAGGCCGGCGCCGGTTTCCGGAGTGTGCCAGGTGCCGGTTCCCGCCAGCACCAGCCCCGGCGTGGCGGGTGAGAAGGCCACGGAGCTGAAGGAGATCGGCTCCGGCGGCGGCGGTTCGGAGGGGCCGGGGACGACGGAGCGCCAAGTCTCGCCCGCGTCGTCGGAGCGCAGCAGCCCGATCCAGGTGGCGGCTAAGAAGACCTCGCCGCGGCTGGGGTGGGCGATCAGCTCCTCGATGCCGTAGGCGCCCGCCGTAACGTCAGGCCGCGAGACGCCCCCCTGATTGACGTGGCGCCAGCTCATGCCGCCGTCGGTGGTCTTGAAGATGCCGCCGATGTCCATGCCGAGCAGGATGATGTCAGGGTTTGTGGTATGGAAGACCCCCGCGAAGACTCCTCCGCCGCCCCCCGGTCCCAGGCTGGCGAAATTGCCCAAGGCGGGCGCCTCGCCTGCCTGCGCTTTCAGGCGCGGCGTGGCGCTCTCGGCAGGAGCGCTCGCGGCAAACCCGAGCACCATGGCCACGAGCAGAAACAGCGTGCGGCGCCGCGACATTGGCTGATCCTCTCCTTCGAGGGAGGGCATGCGGGGAGACCCAGCTCCTCAACAGGAAGCACACAGAAGAGGCAGCGTAGTATACCCCAACGGCAGTGAAACTCCGCACCGTCTTGCGGAGCGTCTTCGCCGAGGCGCCGAAAGTGGAGGGCGACCCTGGTTGCGCGCGGCTTCAGAGTTCAGTAGGGTAGCCTCAGTTCGGCGCGGTGGGGGAGGACTATGCCCTGGCTCAGCGTTCGCGACCTCAGCGTCGCCTACGGCGACCTCGAGGCTCTGCACGGCGTCAACCTCGAGCTCGAGCGCGGCGAGAGCGTCGCCATCATCGGCGGCAACGGCGCCGGCAAGACCACCGCGCTGAAGACGATCAGCGGCGTCCTGCGGCCGCGGCAGGGCGCCGTCGAGCTGGACGGTCGGGCCATCGGCGGCTTGCCGCCGCACCAGATCGTGGCGCGCGGCATCGGCCACATCCCCGAGGGCCGCCAGCTCTTCCCCAGCATGACGGTGGTGGAGAACCTCACCCTCGGCGCCCGCACCCCGCGGGCGAAGGCGGCGCGCTCCGCCAGCTTGGACCGCGTCTTCGGCCTCTTCCCTCTCCTGGCGCAGCGCCGGCGCCAGCTTGCCGGCACCCTCAGCGGCGGCGAGCAGCAGATGCTGGCCATCGGCCGCGGCCTCATGGGCCTGCCGAGCACCCTCCTCTTCGACGAGCCGTCCCTCGGCCTGGCCCCGCGCCTCGTTGCCGAGATGTTCGCCATCATCCGCGCCATCAATGCCGACGGCGTCACCGTCCTCCTCGTCGAGCAGAACGTCTACCAGGCGCTCACCCTCTGCCGGCGCGGCTACGTCCTGGAGAACGGGCGCATCGTGCTGGCCGGCGACAGCTCGGCCCTCCTCAACGATCCCTATGTCCGCGAGGCCTACCTCGGCATGTAGCCGCGGGGAGGCGAGCCGCCGGGTCACTCGGCGCGCCGGCACAACCCCTGGCGGGGCCGGCCCCGCCTTGACAACCGCGGCGATTCTCGGCAAGAGATCATGCGGTGGGGTCCCTGGCGGCTCAGCTTCGTCTTCCCATTGTCATCCCTGGAGGCCGGCGCATGGCGGAAAGCTACGAGGTGGTGGTGATCGGTGGCGGACACAACGGCCTGACGACGGCGGCCTACCTGGCGAAAGCAGGGCTCTCCGTCTGCGTCGTCGAGCGCCAGCACAACATCGGCGGCGGCTGCTCCACCGAGGAGGTGACGCTCCCCGGCTTCAAGCACAACCTGCACTCCCAGGGACACATGGGCGGACCGGTCTACACCACCCAGGAGCTGGAGAAGCACGGCGCCACCTACGTCCGCCCCGACCCGCAGTACGCCTGCGTCTTTAGAGACGACCGCAGCGTCATCCTCTACCAGGACCTCGAGCGCACCATCGACACCATCGCGACGTTCTCGAAGCGCGACGCCGAGGCCTACCGCCGCATGTTCCAGAAGTTCCGCGACCTGCGGCGCATCATCATCGCCTCCTGGTTCGCCCCGCCGATGCCGCCCAGCAACCTCTACCGCCTGTTCGAGAACACCGCCGACGGCCAGGAGCTCCTCTTCCTCCTCAACTCCTCCTGCAAGTCGGTGGTGGACCACTACTTCGAGAGCCAGCAGGTGAAGGTGTGGGTTCTGCTGGCGGCCATGCAGGGCTCCATCCCGCTCGATGTTTACGGCCTCGGCATCAACATCCCCACCCTCTTCACCGGTTTGCACCTGCGCCCTTACGGCGTCTGCGTCGGCGGCGCGCGCAACTTCGCCGAAGCGCTGGCGAACGTGCTGCGGCAGCACGGCGGCGTCATCAAGAAGAGCGCCGCGGTGGCGCGGGTGCTCGTCGAGGGCGGCGAGGCGCGGGGGGTGGAGCTGGCCGACGGAACGCGGATTCTGGCGACCAGGGCCATCGCCTCGAACACCAGCATCAAGCCGCTCATGCTCGAGCTGGTGGGCCGCGAGCGCCTGCCGGAAGAGTTCGCGCGCCAGGTGGACGGCTACCTGCCGGAGGAGATGACCCTCTTCACGCCGCACTACGCCCTGGACGGCCCGGTCTCCTACCGCGCCGCGCGCCTCAACCCCGACGTGGATCAGGCGATGTACGTGAGCTGGGGCGTCGAGACGGTGGCCGAGCTGCAGACGCAGATCAACGACATCCGCATCGGCCGGGCGTCGCGCGTCGTCGGCGCCTTCTCCCTCTCCCCCAGCAAGCACGACCCCAGCCAGGCGCCCGCGGGGAAGCATACCGGCATGATCTGGCAGTTCGCCCCCTTCCGGCTGCACGGCGCGGGCGAGAACTGGGTGCGCGCCGGGCTCGGCGAATGGGGCGAGGGAGGAAAAGTGCCGAAGGAGGCCTACGCCGACTACCTCACCGAGCGCTACCGCGAGGTAGCCCCCGACAGCTTCGCGCCGCGCAACATCCTGGGGCGCCACGTCTACTCGCCCTGGGACATCGTGCAGAACAACCCGGCGATGTTCGAGGCCTCCACCCATCACGGGCGCTGCACCGCCAACCAGATGGGCATCTTCCGTCCCTTCCCCGGCTGGGCCAACTATCGCATGCCGATCAAGAAGCTCTACCTCTGCGGCGGCTCGGCGCACCCACTCGGCGGCGTGCACGGCGGACCCGGCTTCAACTGCGCCGGCGCCATCGCCGACGACCTGGGCGTGAAGAAGTGGTGGCTGCGGGAGTCGAAGACGCTGCGCGCGGCGGCGAGGTGAGGCGGGGCGCGACTGTATGGGAGGAGGGGAATTGCTTGTGGGGGACCCTCGTTCCCCCACACCCAAACCCTGCGAGCTGCTGCGCAGCTCGCGTAAGTGGGGTGCGCCCATCGCTAAGATATGGGGGGCGCGGCTCCCTCGCAGAAATACATGCTGGAACTTCGGAGACGCGAGACTTGGGAGGGCGATGGCAGAGCCACGTTTCGAGACCCCAGGAAAGCTGTCGTGAGCAAAGGAGTAGATGTCATGGCAAAGCTCTACAAGATCCCCCTGCTTCTCAGTCCTCAACCGGAGGGCGGATATACCGTCACCAGTCCGGTGTTGCCGGAGTTCATGACCGAGGGAGATACGACCGAGGAGGTCATGCGCAACGTCCGCGACGCCTTGGAAGCCACCTTGGAGCTGTACGAAGACCAGGGCCGGCCGCTGCCGGCAAACCTCTGCCAAGACACCCAAACCGAACCGGTCTGGTTTGAATACCTGGTGCCTGAGCGGTGACCTACCGGGACGTGGCGAGAAAACTGGAGGTGCTTGGTTGCCGTGAGATTCCCCGGCGCGGGAACGGGTCGCACCGGAAATGGCTCAATCCGGCCACTGGTCGAGGGACCGTGGTTCCGGACTGGGGCAGGAGGGATTTGAAACTCGGAACGATAAGAGGCGCGGTGCGTCAGCTCGGCCTTGCGTGGAGCGATTTTGAGCAGGCTTGACATGCGCACCCTCGTTGAGAACCCTATTCTCAACAGCGCCTTTGAAGAACCGACGCGTTGCCATGATTTCGAGGCTGACGATGTGTACTCAGGACGGCGGTGACACCGCCTCGTCGAAGGCCGTCAGGAGCCGCGCCCGCGCCGCGTGGCGCTCACGGGCCAGCTCGATGAGGCGGTCCAGGAGCCGGCGATAGGGGAGGCCCGCCGCCGCCCACAGCTTCGGGTAGGCGCTGATGGCGGTGAAGCCGGGGATGGTGTTGATCTCGTTCACGTAGACGCGCTGCGTCGGCTCCTCGAGGAAGAAATCGACTCGTCCCATGCCCGCCGCGTCCACGGCCTTGAAGGCGGCGACCGCCAAGCCGCGGACGCGCTCGGCAATCTCTTGCGGCAGGTTGGCGGGGATGATGACCTGGCTGCCGCGGTCGCCGTACTTCGCCTGGTAGTCGTAGAACTCGCCCGCCGGGATGATCTCGCCCACCACCGAAGCCGCTGGCTCGTCGTTGCCCAGCACGCCGCACTCCAGCTCGCGGCCCGTGATCCCTTGCTCCACCACGAGACGGCGGTCGTAGCGCATGGCGTCCTGCAAGGCCGCGGCGAGGTCGCAGCGCGTCGTCGCCTTGTGCACGCCGATGCTGCTGCCGGCGTTGGCGGGCTTCACGAAGAGGGGGTACCGCAGGGCCGCCTCGATACGGTCGATGACGGCACGGTGGTCGCGCTGCCAGTCGCGCGCCAGCACCGGCACGTAGGCAGGCTGCGGCAGGCCGGCGGCGGCGAAGAGCGCCTTCATGATAAGCTTGTCCATGCCGCAGGCCGAGCCCAGGACGCCGGCGCCGACGTAGGGCACGCCGCTCATCTCCAGCATCCCCTGCAGCGTGCCGTCCTCGCCGAACGTCCCATGGAGAACCGGGAAAACCACGTCGATGGGCATCTCGCCGGCCTCGCCCGGTGATCCCAGGCAGACGAGAGAAGCCGATCCCCCGGCAGGCCGCAAAACCACCTCGCGCGCCGCCAGGCCGGCGGCATCGAGGCTGCGGAGGTCAGCCGGCTCGGCCACCAGGCGCCAGCGCCCGTCACGCGTGATGCCCACCGGCAGCACGTCGTAGCGCTGCCGATCCAGCGCCGCAAGCACGGACGCCGCCGAGCCGAGCGACACCTCGTGCTCGCCGGGGCCCCCCCCGAAGAGCACCGCCACGCGCAGCTTGGCCGGCTCGGCGTGTGGAGCAGCCTGCGTCTCGGGCGCCACGGGCAACCCCTTTCCTTCCTGCCCGGCTGGGCTTTTCGCGTCTCCAGGCTCGCCGGCGGCGCCGCACCCTCCGGCACGCAGCGGCGCGCGCGGCGCCGCTTCCAGCCTCCCGCGGCGCTCCTTCCCCCTACGGCTGGTGCGCGACTCGGCAAGGGTAGCGCGACTGCCATGCCGCATGCAATCCCTGGCGCTGGCGTGGGGCCAACGGCTCGGACGCAGAGCCAGGCCGATCCCGCGCCCCTGCCTGGAAAAAAGAACCTCGAAGTGGTTGATTTCACGTGATGGCGAGGCTGACGTTCGTGCGGCCGGTCTCCTTCACCTCTGCGTGCTCTGCGCCTCCGCGGTTCAATGGAATGCACCGCGGAGACGCAGAGCACGCAGAGAAGGTAGGGGAAGGAACCGCAGACGGACGCGGGTTCACAGAAATATCGGTCGATGGCATGGAAGCCTGCTGAGAAAGAAGTGTCCGCTTCCTGGAAAAAAGAACCTCGAAGTGGTTGATTTCACGACCTTGCAGGTTTGCCGTCGTGCGTGTTACAGCGGACGGGATGTGCAGAGCCGTAGGGGCGGGGCTTGCCCCGCCCTCCGAGCCGCCCCCTCTGAGTCGCCAGGGCGGGGCGCAGCAAGTGGCGCCCCTACAGCCAGGGCGCCGAACCCTTCGACATGAGAGACAGTCGCTCCCTGTAAACCCCATGTTCATCCCTTCGCGGGTGGGCCGAAGGCCCATGGGAAACTGCCTGGGAGCGCCCTCCACGCCTTGACTTGGCGGCGGCGCTGTGGCAGATTTTCGAGCAGGTTCCGCGTCAAGCCCCAGCTTCGCAAACGCTCCGCCTTCGGTTCCGTTCCTGCTCATCACGTCACTCTTGCAGCAACCACGCGCGGGACTGCCAGCAGGCCGCGGATTCCGCCCCAACCACCATCACCATACAAGGTCCCCCGATGAAGAAGACGCAGTTGCCGAATGGCCTGACGGTCATTCTGGAAGAGAACCACGCGGCTCCCGTCGTCTCCCTGCAGATGTGGGTGAAGGTGGGGAGCGCGCTGGAGCAGCCGCACGAGTCGGGCCTCGCCCACCTCTTCGAACACATGCTTTTCAAAGGGACGGAGCGGCGCGGCGTAGGCGAGATCGGCATGCAGGTGGAGGCGTGCGGCGGCGACATCAACGCCTACACCTCCTACGATGAAACGGTTTACTACCTTGTCCTGGCCAGCCGCTTCTTCCCCACCGGCCTCGATATCTTGGCGGACGCTATCCAGCACTCCGCCTTCGATCCGGCCGAGCTGGCCAAGGAAGAGGAGGTGGTGATCGAGGAAATCCGCCGCAGCGAGGACATGCCGTCGCGGCGCCTGAGCCAGAAGGTCTTCTCGACGAGCTACCGGGTGCACCCCTACCAGCGCCCCATCATCGGCACCGAGGAGTCCGTGCGCGGCTTCACGCGCGAGCAGATTCTGGACTTCTACCGGCGCTGGTACGTGCCGAATAACATGGTGCTCATCGTGGTCGGCGACCTGGAGCCGCGGCAGGCCCTGGAGGCGGTGCGCGCCACCTTCCGCGACTTCGCGCCGCGCGGCCTGCCGGCGCACCGCCTGCCCGGCGAGCCGCCGCAGGAGCGCCCGCGGCACGTCCTCCTGCATGACGAGGTGGAGGAGAGCTACCTGGATGCCGCCTTCCACATCCCGGCCATCAACCATGAGGATATCCTGCCCCTGGACGTGGCGTCGGTGCTCCTTGGGTACGGGGAGGGCTCGCGCCTCTACCTGGAGGTGCATGACCGGCAGCAGGTCCTCAATTCCGTCTACGCCTACTGCTTCACCCCGAGGGAGGCCGGGCTCTTCCTGGTCGGCGGCACCCTCAATGCCGAGACGGCCGAGGCGGGGTTGGCCGCCACCATGCGCGAGCTGCGCCGCCTCCACCATGAGCCGGTGGAGAAGCAGGAGCTGGAGAAGGCGAAGCTGACCATCGAGAGCGAGTTCGTCTTCCACAAGGAGACGGTGCAGGGGCAGGCGCGCAAGCTGGGGTTCTTCGAGGTGCTGGCGGGCGACGTGGCCCGCGAACGCGACTACCTCCGCGATCTCCGGCGGGTTACGGCGGCCGACCTCCAGCGCGTCGCCCAGCGCTACTTCCTGCCGCAGAACCTCACCTTCGGTCTGCTGTCGCCGCCGCAGAGCGCCGGCAAGGTGCGGCCCGCCGCGCTCGTGCGAGCGGCCCGCCAGGGATTGCGGCAGGCGCGCCGCCGCGCCCTCGGGGGCGCCGCGAACGGTCCCGGGCCTGGACGCGGCGGGGCCAGTGCGCCAGGGACGGCGAAACGGCCCAGGCTGGCATTCCACACCCTGGGGAATGGCGTGCGTCTCCTCATCAAGGAGAACCGCAACGTGCCAGTCGTCGCGGTGCGCGCCATGTGCGTGGGCGGGCTGCGCTACGAGACGACGGGCTCGAGCGGCCTGAGCAACTTCGTGGCGGAGATGCTGACGAAGGGCACCACCCAGTCCAGCGCGGTGGAGCTGACCCGGCGGGTGGAGGCCATCGGCGGGGTGCTGGAGGGGTTTTCCGGCCGCAACACCATCGGGGTGAGCGGCGAGTTTCTCAGCCGCTACACCAGGACAGGGCTGGAGCTGGTGAGCGAAGTGCTGCAGCAGGCCAGCTTCGAGCCGGAGGAAGTGGAGAAGCGGCGCACGGAGATTCTTGCCGACATCCGCGAGCAGCAGGATGATCTCGGCCAGGTGACCTTCAACCTGCTGAACCGTTGCTTCTACGGGCGTCACCCCTACGGCCTCGACCAGCTCGGCCGCGCAGCGACGGTCAGCCGCATGCAACGCCGGCACCTCGTCGCCTTCTCGCGGCGCTTCGTGCAGCCGCGGAACCTGGTCCTCAGCGTCGTGGGGGATGTGGATGCCGGGGAGGTGCTCGACCTCGCGCGGGGTCTGCTGGGCCGCTGGCAGGGGACCAACGCCGGCCGCCTGCCGGAGATTCCGCCGGCGCTGCCCCCCTCGCAGCCGCGGGTCAGGCAGCTCATTCGCGAGCGCCAGCAGGCGCACTTGGCTCTCGGCTTCCCGGGGCCGGGTCTCAGCGATCCGCGGCGCTACGCGATGATCGTCCTCAACGCCCTTCTCAGCGGTCAGGGGGGCCGCCTCTTCCTCGAGCTGCGCGATCGCCGCAGCCTGGCCTACGCGGTGACCTCCTTCCTGCAGGAGGGGCTGGACCTCGGCATGTTCGGGGTCTACATCGGCACCAGCCCGGCAAAGCTCGGCGAGGCGTACGGCGGCATGCTGCGGGAGCTGCGGCAGCTCCTTGAGAAGCCGTTGCCGGCCGAGGAGGTGCGGCGCGCCAAGAAGTTTGTCGTCGGCAGCTACGAGATCGGCCTGCAGCGCAACTCCTTCCAGGCCAACAACCTGGCTTCCAGCGAGCTGCTGGGCCTCGGCTATCGGCAGGTCGAGCGGTATCCCAACCTGATCATGCGCGTGCGCGCCGCTGACGTCCTCGCCGTGGCGCGCGACGCCTTGGACCTGCGGCGCTGCGCCGTCGCCCTCCTGCGGCCCCGCGGCATCTCCTTCCGGTTGGGCGCGGTGGAGGCGGCGCCCGGCCTGCACCTCAAGGCGGCGCGCCACTGAGGCGCGGCGCGGCGCGCGGGGGGAGCGGCGCGGGCGGCGTGGGTGGTGCGTGCCGCTCGGCGGCCGACTCCTTGCTCAAAGGTCGATACTGTGATAACGAATGGGGGCAGACGGCGCGCCCGGGGGGTGCGTTGAGCCGTCGGCCGGTCGCGGGGCGGCGGGAGGATGCGTTGGTCAGTGCGGCGGCACAATGGCGCGAAGAGGAGGAAACGCGATGAGCAGGAAGCGGGTTCGGCGCGGCATTGGTTTAACGGTCCTGGCCGCGGTTCTGGCGGCGGCGTGGGGACTTGGCCTGAGTGCTCCGAGCTTGGCCCAGCCGAAGATCACCTTTGCGACGACCGCCACGGGAACCACCGGCCTCATCACCACCGTGCTCAAGCACCAGAAGTTCGATGAGAAGAACGGCTTTATCCTGGAGGCTCCGCCCTTCGATCCCGCCAAGTCCGAGAATGCCATTGTCTTCAAGCAGGTCGATACCGGTCCCATGACCCCCGTCTCCCTGGCGCGCGTCAATCTCAAGGGCAACGACATGCGCATCTTCGCGCCGCTGTTCTACAACCACATCTCCCTCATGGTGCAGAAGGACTCGCCCTCCGCCTCCCTGGCCGATCTGAAGGGAAAGAAGGTCGCCACCATGGCGCGCGTCACCGGCATGTACAATACCTTCGCCCTGGTGAACCGCTTCCGCGGCCTGGACATCGAGAAGGACTACCAGCTCGTCTTCGGCGCCCCGCCGGTGATCCTGGGCCTCCTGAAGAAGAAGGAGGTGGACATGGGGATGACCTTCGAGCCGATCACCTCGAGGCTGCTCACCGAAGGGCAGTTGAAGGAGATCGGCACCATCAGCGGGCTGTGGCGGGAGAAGACGGGGCAGCCGATGCTGATGATCGGAGCGAGCGCCCACAACGAGTGGCTGGAGAGTCACCAGGACGAGGCGCGCAGGTTCACGCAGGCGCTCCTCGACACCCTCGCCTACATCCATGCGAACCCGGCAGCGGTGATGCGCGCCAACCAGGAGAAACTGGGGTCAAAGACCGATGCGGTGCTCAATCTCCTCGGCGAGCGCATGCCGAAGATCCTCGCCAAAGAGTGGAATGACGCAGTGATCCAGAATCTCCAACTCCAGGTGACGAAGGCGGTGGAGTTCGGCCTGCTGCCGAGAGACCCCGGCGGCACGATGTTCGTCAACTACCTGAAGAAGTAGCGTGGCCAAGCGGCCGGGGCGGGACGAGTGGCGTCGCCGCGATGTCCTTGTGGCGGACCGCGGCGGGTGCGCTCCGCGGCGCGGCGCGGTTGCCATGACCGCGCGGTGGTGGTGAGGCGCGGCGGAAGGGCTTTGCTCAAACGCGTTCTTGTGATAATGAAGGGGAGGCGCCCGGCCACGGAGGTAGGGGGGCGCCGGGGCGGCCGTGTGAGCAAGGTGCCGCCGCGCAGAGGGGGAGGGTGCGTCGTTGGCTGACTGCGAGGCGGCCTGGGGCGATGTTCGGCCACGGCAGCGGTACCATCGGCGTGTAAGGAGGATGCGTGATGCGCAGGAAGCGGGTTTGGCGCGGCATTGCTTTAACGGTCCTGGCCGCGGTCCTGGTGGGGGCGGCGGTGATTGCGCTGAGCGTCCCAAGTGAAGCCCAGCCGAAAATCACCTTCGCCACCACGAGCACTGGAGCTGCTGGTCTCATCACCACGGTGATCAAGAACCAGAAGCTCGACCAAAAGAACGGCTTCACCCTGGACGCTCCGGCCTTTACGCCCGAAGCGGGCCAAAATGCCCTGGTCTTCAAGCAGGTCGATTCGGGTATCTTCAACCCCATCGCCATGGCGCGGGCCAACCTGAAGGGGAACAGCATGCGCATCTTCGCGCCGCTGTTCTACAACCACATCTCGTTCGTGGTGCAGAAAGACTCGCCGTACAAGTCCCTCGCCGACCTGAAGGGGAAAAAGGTCGCCACCATGGCTCGCGTCACCGGCATGTACAACACCTTCGCCCTGGTGAATCGCTTCCGCGGCCTGGACATCGAGAAGGACTACCAGCTCATCATGGGCGCCCCGCCGGTGATCTTGGGCCTCCTGAAGAAAAAGGAGGTGGAGATGGGGATGATCTTCGAGCCGGTGACCTCCACCGTCCTCACCGAGGGGCAACTGAAAGAGATCGGCACCATCAGCGACCTGTGGCGGGAATCGACGGGCAAACCGATGCTGATGATCGGCGCCAGCGCGCACGCCGAGTGGCTTGACGCGCACCAGAAAGAGGCGCGGCAGTTCACCCAGGCGATCCTCGACTCCCTCGCCTACATCCACAAGAACTCCGCCGAGGTCATGCGCGCCAACAAGGAGCAGCTCGGCGCCAAGACCGACGCGGCGCTCACCCTCCTCATCGAGCGCATGCCAAAGATCATCGCCAGCGAGTGGAACGACTCCGTCGTCCAGAACCTGCAGCTCCAGGTGACGAAGGCGGTTGAGTTCGGGCTGCTGCCGAAGGTTCCGGAAGGGACGATGTTCGTGAACTACCTGAAGTAGGCGGGAAGAGGCGAGCGTTTCCCTGCCATGGGGAGCGAGGAGCGCTCCGCCGGGCGAGCCGCGGCTGCCGGCGCGCCGAGGGTTCCCGCGGCGCGGCTCGACGAACAGTCCCAGCACGAACAGGAGAGGGGCGCTCCCCGGCCAGGGAGCGCCCTAAGTGTCGGCGGGCGCCGAGTGCCGCCAGATGCTGGAATCCGCCGTGGTGACGCCGCTACCAGGGGAGGGGGATGGGGCGCGCGCGCTCGGGCGTAAACTCGATGCAGTCCTCGGGGCAATCCAGCAGGCAGAGCAGGCAGAACATGCAATCTCCCTGGTACTCCACGAAGGCCAGGCGACGCTCGTGGTCGAAGCCGATGCAGTTGTCAGGGCAGGAGTCAACGCAAATCTCGCAGCCGGTGCAGCGGTTTTCATCGATACGAAAGATCGCCATCGTCCCTCCGTTCCTCTCGGTCCTCCCCGTTCCCTCAGCAAGTCCCGGGAGACGCCACGCCGTGCTGCGCATGGAGCACCACGCTTGAGGCGCGGCGGGCTAGCGCACCACCGCGGATGTCCAGGTGCGCCGTTTCGGTTTCCCCGACGTCGTCTCCTGTTCGGCGGCGGATTTCTTCATGCCGGCAAAGACGGGATGCAGGGTTTTCTTCCGTTTCGGCTGGACAGGCCATTGCTCGAATGGCAGCTCGACCGTGTTGAGCAGAACCCCGCCCTCCGGCGCGCACTGAATAGTCACCCACTTCAACCAGTTGATGTTGTCCGTGTTGGGGCAGTCCTCGCGGACGTTCGAGCCGCGGCTTTCGGTGCGGTAGAGGGCGCTACGCAGGAGCAGCTCGGCGGTGGTCACCATGTTGGCAACCTCGACGCAGTTGCGCACGTCCTGCATGTCGCGCGCCTTCAGGTAGGGAATCTCGTGGTCGCGCAGGTACTCCACCTCCGTGAGGGCCGCCTGCAAACGGTCGCCGCGTCGGATGAGGAGGGTCTCGTAGGGGAAGAGAATCTTCTGCAGACGGTAGGTGACATCCTCCGGCAGCATGCCGGCGCGCCGCCGCAGGGGGGCGAAGACCATCTCCTTGAGCTGCTGCGCCTCGCCGGCATCGCAGCGCGCCTCCGGCTGGCCGGCGATGAAGCTCATGGCGGCGCGGGCGGCGATCTCGCCGGAGACCATGCAGTAGGCGAAGTTCGAGCCGCCGACGCCGCTCACCCCTTGGTAGGAAGACCAGGCGGCGTCGCCGACGGCGTAGAGGCCGGGCAGGTTCGTCTCGCAGGCCTCGTTGATGCGCGCGCCGCCGCCGCGCCCGGTGCCGAAGCCGATCATCGCCGGCATCCACTCGATGGGCGCCTTGCGCACATCCACCCCGGTGGTTTCGAGGATGCGCATCGGCACGGGGTTGGTGAAGCGCAGCACCTCGAGCTGCTCGTCGGTGAGGTGCCGCGCATCGAGGTAGATGGGCCCCTTGCCGATCTTCACCTCGGCGGCCATCGAGGCGGTGAGCCGCGGCAGCGAGGCGCGATCGGCGTAGACCGGATCGTAGTGGTGCATGAACGGCTGACCAAGGCCGTTGATGAACTTGCCGCCCAGCCCCACGAGCATGTTCAAGCCGGCGAGGTCGTAGTCCTTCGGGCAGGTGTTGGCGGTGGCGAACTCGAGGCTGATCATCTCCACGCCGCGGCGGATCATCATCGCCCAGGCGTCGCCGGTGACGTTGCGCTGCCCCAGGAAGGTGCCCTTGTAGGCCACCGAGCCGGCCGCGTTGATGACGGCGCGCGCCTTGAAGATGTGCCAGTCGCCGCTGCGGCTGTTGAAGCCGACGGCCCCGACGACGCGGTTGCCGTCCACGAGGAGGTCGGTGACGCTGACGCGCTCGACCAGCCGCACCTGCGTCTTGCGCAGGCGCTTGCGCATCATCGTCATCATCTGGAAGTTCTGGCACATGACGTTGCGCTGCACGCGGTCTTCGCGCTGGCCGCGCCCCACCTTGCGCTCGAAGTCGCCGTCTTTCATGCGGAAGGTCACGCCGAAGGAGGCCAGCTCTTTGATCTTGTCGTAGCCGTGCTCCATCATGATCTGGATCCACCGCTGGTCGGCGAGGTACTCCGAGTGCTCGACCATCTCGCGCATCCAGGCTTCGTCGTCGTCATCCGGGAACTTGCAGAGCATGACGCCGGCGCCGAAGGCGCTCATGCCGGTGCGGCCCACCTTCCCCTTCTCGACCAGGATGACGTTCTTCTGGCCGAAGTCGCTCAGCTTCACGGCGGCGAAGGTGCCGGCCAGCCCGGCGCCGAGAACGAGCACGTCGCAGTCGTGCACTTCGCCCAGTTCGTCGAGGGAAGGCATGGAGGTCTCCTCCGTTGCCGCCTGGGAAGCCCGGCCGTCCAGTCCGCTCACTCTACCACGAAGCAAGGCCCCTGCGAAGCCGCCCGCCGGCCGGAGCGCGCGGGACCCGGCTCGGTCCGCCCGCGGCGCCGGGCGACAACGTTCCCCTGGCTCGTCGCCGGATGCCGGCGCTTCCTGCTCTGGGGGCGCCGCGCGAGAGGGAGGCGCAATGTCTGCTGAGCAGTCAATCCGAGAAGAGCTCGCCGAGGTGGGCCGCATCCTCGAGTACGAGAAGCTCATCGATGCCTTCGGACACGTGAGCTACCGGCTGGACGACGGCGCCCTCCTGGTCACCCCGCACATGCCTCCCGGCAAGGCCCGGCCGGAAGATTTCCTGCGCACCGACGCGCAGGGCAACGTGCTCAGCGGCGCCGGGCGCCCGCCGGGGGAGATGGCGATCCACACGGCGGTGTACCGGAACCGCCCGGATGTGCGCTGCGCCGCGCACTTCCACCCGCCCCGGTGCGTCTTGCTGAGTGTGCTGGGGCAGGAGATCATCCCCCTCACGAACATGAGCGCGCTGTTTCATGAGGGAACGCCGATCTACGATCACCCGGAGCTCATCCTCAACGATAGGCAGGGAGATGCGCTGTTGCAAGCGCTGGGGCGCTGCAAGGCGGTGCTCCTGCGCGGCCACGGCGTCGTGGTGGTGGCGGAGACGCCGGCGCAGCTTGCCGTGCGCGCCGTGGCGCTGGAGCGCAGCGCCGAGTTCCAGTACGCGGCGATGCTGGCGGGCGCGCCGAAGCGGTACAGCGCCGAAGACCTGGCGCGCACCGCGGCGGACGAGCCGAAGCACGTGCAGCGCTGCATGCGCTACTACCGGGCGGTGCTGGGGGGCGGCGGCCAGTAGCCCAGGCCGGGTTCTGGTGTGCTGTTTCTCACCTGAGATCGCAGAGATGTGCGAGGGAGCCGCGCCCCCTCGCGCACCCCGCCTTGTAGGGGCGGTTCGCGAACCGCCCCTACGGGAGTGGGGGGTGGGGGAGCAAGGGTCCCCCACAAAAACTTTCCCCCGTGTATGGCACAAAGAAGGCGTCAAATTAAGGATGCAACTTGTGCGACGTAACCCTAGGTGCGGCTTTGGGCTGGTTGCGGCGCGGGGCTGGCGATCTGTTCGAGCACCTGCGCCGTGGTCTTCACCTTGCAGTAGGCGTGTTCGAGGATGCGCAGGGCATAGCGGTGGTCCGCCTCGTTGCGGGCCGCGCAGCCGTCATCCACGAGGACGACGTTGAAGCCGCGGTCGCCGGCGTCGCGCACCGTGGTCTCGACGCAGAAATTCGTCACCACGCCGGTGACGATGAGGGTCTCGATGCGCAGGTTGCGGAGTATCTGGTCCAGCGGCGAGGAGTTGAAGGCGCCGGAGCTGGTCTTGGCGATGACGATCTCATCCCCCCGCGGCTGCAGCGGCTCGATGATGTCGAACTCGCTCGAATCGCGCGGCGGCACGAGCTGGCGCTGCCGCCGGTGCCAGATGACCTCGCGGCGATCCCTGGTGAAGGCGCCGAGGACGATGTGGATGACCTCGATGCCCACCTCCCGACAGTGTCGCTGCAGCGCGGCGATGTTCGGCACCACGGTGCTGGCGAGGCGGTCGAAGTAGTAGCTCCACTGCTCGAAGCGCCCGGCCTCGCGGGCCCGCACCGCCAGGCCATGCTCCGGGTGGGCGTCGACCTTCTGCATGTCGATGATCAGCAGCGCCGTCGTCGCCGCCGCGAGATCGAAATCGGGAAACTCATAGAACCCCGGCAATGGGATGATACCCTGTCGCATCTGCGTCCTCCTCACGGGGTAGGTCGTGAACGGCTTCCCTGCAGTTGGGATGCCTGAGATTACTCCCTGATGCACCATCGTCGTCAAGCGCGCCGTCGCGGCGGAGCAGCAATCCCTCACCCTCTCCGGCGGCGGGAGTGCGGAGCAGACGGGGGAAAGGCGATTGACGGATCAGGCTTCGAGTAGGTAGCATGGGCAACCGGTTGCGGGCAGTCGGCCGGCGCAAGGGTGCCGGCGTGAGCGAGGACGAGGGCAGGAGCAAAGGTCAGCGGCGCGCCGGCATGGCCGCGCCGGCGGCGTCGCCAATCCGGAAGCGCGCCAGGTCCCCGAGGTGAAAGCGATCCCTCGCGGGCGGAACCATCGCCCGGGGCCGCGAAGGGTCCCAGCTCGAGGGGAGCGTCGAGCTACGAAGCTGGAGCGGGGTCGGCATGGATTTCAAGCACCACCTGCGCGGCGAGACGAAGTTCACCGGCCTCCTCGTCATCCTCTTTTTCTTTGCCCTTTGGGAGTTCCTCTCCCGCCAGGGGATCATCTACACGGCGTACTTCCCGCCCGTGACGACCATCGTCGAAGCCTTCGTGCGCGAGACCTTCCTGGGGGACCGGGAGCTCGTCACGCACGTGGGGTTCACGCTCTACCGCGCCTTCGCCGGCTACCTCTTCGGCATCCTCATCGGCACCTCCCTGGGAACCGTTACGGGCATCTGGCGCAGCCTCTACCAGACGCTCGAGCCGACCATCGAAATCCTCCGCCCCATGCCGTCAGTGGCCATCATCCCGATCGCCATCCTCTTCATGGGCATGGGGAGCCGCCTCAACATTTTCATCATCGCCTGGGCCGCCACCTGGCCGATCTTCGTCAACACCCTGGACGGCGTGCGCGGCGTCGACCTCACCCTGGTCAACACGGCGCGCACCTTCCAGCTTCCCCGCCGCGCGATCATCCGCAAGGTGATGATCCCCTCGGCGCTTCCCTACATCATCAGCGGCTATCGCATCAGCCTGGGCACGGCCCTGGTGGTCGTGGTGGTGACCGAGATGGTGGTCAGCGGTAGCGGCCTCGGCTTCTACATCATGAACACGTCGCAATCGTTCCGCATCCCGGAGATGTTCGCGGGCATGCTCATGATCGCCATTGTCGGCTACCTCCTCAACACCCTCTTCGTGCGCCTGGACAACCACTTCATGGCCTGGCACAAGCGCCTGACAAAGAAGGAAGCGGTCTAAGGTGGAGACGACGCGGGGGCAGACCAAATCACGCGGCCTGCGCGGCTGGAAGGGAGCAATCTTCCTCCTCTGCCTGATCGGCCTGTGGGAGATGGTGGCGCGCCTGCACCTCGTGTCGGCGCTCTACTTCCCGCCGATGTCGAAGAACATGGGGGTCTTCTACCGGCTCACAGTCGACGGCACGCTGCCGCTGCAGGTGCTGTTGAGCTTCGGTCGCATGTTCGGCGGCTACTTCCTGGCCATCGCCCTGATGGTGCCCCTGGGGCTCGCCATGGGGCTCTTCCGCTTCTGCTTCAATACGTTCGAGCCGCTGGTGGAATCGTTTCGGCCCCTCTGCCCGCCGGCGATCATCCCGGTGGTGATGCTCTTCCTGGGCATCGGCGACAGCATGAAGATGTTCGTCGTCTTCTATGCCTGCTCCTTCCCGATCCTGCTGAACACCATCGATGGCGTGCGCAACGTGGACGTGGTGCTGGTGAACACGGCCCGCACTTTCGGCCTGTCGCGCCTCGCCATCATCCGCAAGGTCGTCCTGCCGGCGGCCTCGCCGCAAATCATGAGCGGCCTGCGCATCAGCCTGCCCATCTCCCTCATCGTCGTCATCGTTTCGGAGATGATCGGCAGCACCAACGGCATCGGCCATTTCATCCTGCTCAACCAGCGCACCTTCAACGTGCCGGAGACCTACGCCGGGGTCATCATGGTCGCCATGGTCGGCTACCTGCTGAATCGCTTGTTCCTCGGCTTTGATCGCCGCTTCATGCACTGGCACCGCGGCTGGTCGGCCGAGCAGGCGGGCTGAAAGGCTGGTCAGACGTCTCGTCCATCCCCCCCATCTCCGGGCAAAGCGCGCCGCCTCCCCAGCCCCGTTCCCCACACCTCATCTGGGCCCTCCAGCCAGCGGCGCAGGTTCTTGGCCGGCTCGGTTGCAAGGGCAAGGGGCGTGAGAGATCGGGGCTGCCCAGCAAAGCGTGCGGCGTCGAAACCGTGCCAGGCGCTGCGCTTCGCAGGGCACCGCAAACAGGAGGGAGGTGGAGAAGTTCAGGGGAGCCACGCTCAGGCAATCGACTGGGACGTCCGCTGCTGGCTGATCTGCTGGCGAATCTGTTCGTAGACGTGGTGGCGGTAGGCGATGAAGGTGGCGTCCTCGCGGGTCTTCAGTTGATCGCGGGGACGCGGCAGGTCGACGACGACCTCGTCGAGAATCTCGGAGGGGCGCTGACTGAGCACAAATACCCGATCAGCAAGGTAGATGGACTCTTCGATGTCATGGGTGACGAAGAGGATGGTCTGCGAGAACTCCTGCCACACGGCGAGGAGGACGTCTTCGAGGTCGGCGCGGGTTTGCGCGTCCACCGAGGCGAACGGCTCGTCCATGAGCATGATCTCGGGGCCGTAGGCAATGGCGCGGGCGATCGCCACGCGCTGCTGCATGCCGCCGGAGAGCTCCCACGGATAGTGGTGCTCGAAGCCGTTCAGCCCCACGCTCTCGAGGGCGCGCTGGGCGCGCTCCAGGCGCTGCCGCTGGTTGAGCTCGGACTTCTGCTCCAGGCCGAAGAGGGTGTTCTTCAGCACGTTGCGCCACGGGAAGAGAGAGCGGCTGTAGTCCTGGAAGACGAGGACCAGCTCCGGCGGCGGGGCGGTCACCGGCTGATCGTTCAGCCGCACCTCGCCGCTGGAGTACGGCGCCAGCCCGGCGATGCTCATCAGGAGCGTCGTCTTGCCGCACCCCGACGGCCCCACCACCGAGACGAACTGACCCCGCTCGACCGAGAAATTGATGTCCCCGATGGCAATCACTTCATTCGGCAGCCCCGGGTTGTAGACCTTGCGCAGGTTGCGGGCTTCGAGAACTCGGTCCATGCGTCCATCCCCGTGGCCTTGGGTGCTGAATTCTTACCTCAGGCACGCCGCAGCCGAACTCGAAACCGCCAACGCCTGTCCAATCGAGGAGGAACAAGGAGGTGGCGGCGCCGACGCTGGCGCGGTGCTTTCCCCCCTGCGCCGCGCCGGTGGGCCGGCCCGCTTCGTATCGTACAGGACACTCGACTCGTGTCAAGGCGATTCCCGGACGGCGAGGCGCATCCCACCGCGACGCGGCAACTTTTCAGGCGGCGGACTGCCGGTTGCGCGAGGGCTCGAGGCGGCGTTCGGAGTGGCTGGGCGTGTTCCAGGGAGCATCGAGGTACGCTTTCCGGCCCCCCTGGGAAGCGGCTGATGGTCCGCCGCATGGACTTCGCGCAGGCAGGAAGGACTGGAGAAGTCCCGGGCCGGGACATACAATTCCATTGACCCTCGGCAAATCCAGGCAGTAGAGTGAAGTTCTCTTTAACTTCAAGGTTCCCCAAAAGGCGAGGTCTCTTGGGCAGGGCTCCCCTGCTGGGTAGGAGAGTTGAAAACATGCGTGGCTTCCGGCAATGGCTCCCAGTGGGGCGGCTCTCCCTGCTGGCGGTGTGCTTCATCCTAGGCGGGGCTCTCGGCTGGGTCGGCGGCGCTGACGCGGCCACGGTCTATGTGAAGACAGAGAGCGCGAAGATTTACTCCACGGCGGGCAAGCAGTCGTTCGCCATCCGGGTGGTGGAGCGCGCCCAGCGAGGCGCACCTCTCAGCGTGCTCTCCGAGAGCCGAGTTGGAGGCGCGCTCTGGCTGCAGGTTCGCACCGCGACCGGACAGACGGGCTGGATTGAGGCCTCCGAGACGAGCGAGGGGTCGCAGGCGCTGCGGGGCGGCGGCCAGGCGGCAAGCTCCGAGGCGGCCCCTGGAGCCGCCGGGGCGGCGCCCTCGGCAGCCACAGGTGGCGAGAAGCGGGCGGCGGGGCGCGGCGATGGCGGCGCGACCACCTCAGACGATGCCTCCCCGGCGCCCGGCGGCGGAGGCGCCCTCGTGACACCGACCGCTGGGGCGGCTCAGCCCGGCCGGCCTGGATCGGCGCTTCCCGGCGAACTGCAGGCCTCGTCCGGAAGCCAGGGCAAACCGTCGGCCGACGCGTCGTATGGCCCGCCGCCGCCCGCCAGCCTGCCGGCGTCGCTGCGCTCGCGGGTCGATCAGCTCTATGCCTCCAAGCAGAGTGAGTCGCTCGATGTCGAGGGCATCTCGATCGAGTCGCAGGACCCCAAGTACAAAGACTACTTCGCGTCCCTCCTGAAGCTCATCGGCGGCAAGTTCACCTACCCCATGGAAGCCTTCCAGGCGCGCATCGAAGGCCGCGTCTACCTGAAGTTCGTGCTGAAGAAAGATGGCGTGCTGCGGGGGGTACAGGTCGTCACCACTTCCGGGTTCGACGTCCTGGATCACGCCGCCATCAAGGCTATTGACAACGCCGCGCCCTTCCCGCCCTTCCCGCCATCGGTGCAAAGCGAGGAGCTGGGTGTCCTCATCGACTTCCTCTATGCGCCGGTCTACCCCGAGGGTGGTCCGAAAGTCCAGTACGGGGGCGAGGATCTGATTGACGAAGCGCGCGGTTATAAGAAGCGCTAGGCGGTCCTCCTTCCATCAAGGCAGAAGGCGCAGGCGGGCTGCCGGGGAGCGACCCCAAGGGGGCGACCGCGGCCGGGCAGCGCGCCTGTTCCTTGGCGCACGCTGGGGCCGCGGATGAAACGGGCCCGCAGGCATCCCGCCTGCGGGCCCGCGCGTGGCCGGGGAATCGCATCGGTTTCGGCGGCGCGCGCCTCCCCTTTTCCCTTGCCGCGCCGCGGGGCGCTCCCCGCTACCAGCGGCGCGGTTTCCCCTTTTTCAAGGTGCGCCGCTCCCGCCGCGTCAAGCTGCCCATCCCGTGCCGCGAAATCTTGTCGAGAATGGGGTCGATCTCCTTGCGGATGAACTCGTCCCGGCTCAGCTCCTCCTCGACCTGGTGACGGAGGAGCATCTCCCGTTTGCGGAGTTTGTAGTGGTGGTAGCGCCGCTCCATGTGCCGCTCGTAGCGCAGGAACACGAAGCCGAAGAGCAAGCCGCCCAGGTGGGCGAAATGGCTGACCCCGCCGCCGCGCGCCGGCACCGCCAGGTAGAGCTCCAGTAACCCGAAGAGCACCACGAAGTGCTTGGCCTTCATCGGGAAGAGGAAGAAGACCAGCACCTCACGGTTCGGGAAGAGCATGCCGAAGGCGAGGAGAATTCCGAAGACGGCGCCGGAGGCGCCGATCGTGGGCGCGTAGAACCCACTTACGGCCCAGCCGAGGAGCTCGGCGGATAGGCTGGTCAAGACGATGGTCAGCCCTGCGCCGATGCCGCAGAAGAAGTAGTAGAGCAGGAACTTGCGCTCGCCCACCTGACGCTCAACGTCGCTGCCGAACATCCACAGGGCCAGCATATTGAACAGGATGTGAAAGACGTCGGCATGGAAGAACAGGTACGTGCCAAGCTGCCAGATCATGCCCTGGCCGATGAGGCGCGCCGGCGTCAAGCCAAAGTAGGACCAAAAACCTCCCGGCGACATGCCGCCGATCTCGAGGAGCCACTGCAGGATGAAAATGCTGGTGTTGACGGTAATGAGCAGCTTCACCGCATTGGTCAGCGGGCCGCCGAAGCGCAAGGTCGACCCTTCCCTGAGCATAAGCTCTCCCCACCCTGGATGCAATCCCCACCTTCCGGCGCTGGTCGAGGCCGAAGTGGCCCACGGGCTCGGACGTGGCGCCGGCGCAAGCCGCTGCAGCAAGGCCCTTGCGGCGCTCCTCCGGCAGGCCAGTCCTGGGCCCCGCTGCTGCGTAGTGCGCGCCCGCGGGAGAGGAGGGAGAGCCTTTGGGGAGCAGGCCTGAAGTGCCATGCCCGGTGCGCGGCTGCGGTGAACGGCTGGGGCGAGGCGCGGGGAAGGATGCCCGGCCGGACGCGAAGCGGGGCGGCGCGGCGCCGCCCGCGAGACTTGACGATCAGCCTGCCGATCGAGCACGGCGATCGCGCCGATTGCCGCTGGCTCGCCAGTGTGCTGTTTCACAAATTGTATCGCAAGAATTTGCGCGGGCGCCTCGCCCCTCGCGCACCCCAACTACGCGAGCTGCGTAGCAGCTCGCGGGGAGTGCGGGTGTGGGGGAGCAAGCGTCCCCCACAAAAAATTCCCCCCGCAGATGGCACGAAGAAGGCGTCGAATTTAGGATGGAACTTGTGAGACGTAACACTAGCCGGACAAGTCGCCGTGCAGCATGAGGATCATGCGCCGGAAGACCTCGTCCTCGAAGTGGCCGGCCATCTGATTGCGCATGAGCTGCAAGGCCGGATAGGGCGCCATGGCGTCCCGATAGCAGCGTTTCGTCGTCAGTGCGTCGTAGACGTCGGAGACCGCGGCGATCTTGGCGTAGTCGGCGATCTCGGCACGGAGGAGTCCGCAGGGGTAGCCGCTGCCGTCACACTTCTCATGGTGTTGGAAGATGACCTGCTGCGAGGTCTCGACGATGGAAGGCTTGTCCTTCACCATCTCAAGGCCGAAGAGCGGATGTTGCTTCATGACGGCCCACTCCTCATCGCTGAGGGGGCCTGGTTTATTCAGGATGCACTCGGAGATCTGGCTCTTGCCGATGTCGTGCAGGAGCGCGCCCAGCCCGATGTCGTGGAGCTGCTGCTTCTCGCTGACCCCCAGGGCGCGGGCGAGGGCGATGGAGAAGGTGGCGACATTCACCGAGTGCGTGTAGGTGTAGTAGTCATAGGAGAGGAGTTTCAGGACCGAGAAGAGCGCCATCCTGTCCGAAAGCAGGTACTCCACCATGTTCGCCACGAGATCGTGGGACTTCTCGATGTTATTCCCCGAGCGTGGATCTTCGAGAATCTTGTACACTCGGAACTTGGCCGCGTCGTAGACGATCTTGGAGCGTTGCTCGAACGGAATCGTCTGATCACGGGCCAGCATCCCCAGGTTGCGCTCGACGAACTCGCAGTACGTGTCGCGGTCTTCCTGAAGGATATAAACGGTGCTGACGTTATTCTTCAGCAGGCGCTCGCAGTCCTTCCTGGTGAAGGGGGTTTGCCAGTCCCGGTAGCGGACGAAGCGATGGTTCGAGTACTGCAGGTAGATGTCGAAGTCGGTCTGGCCGTAGAGGTGGAGGTCTTTCAGCGGCAGGGGGACGTAGATGCGGCCGTCGCGTTCATCGGTGCAGGCCCGGTCCGCTTGCACACCAGGAAATTGCACGGGCTGGAGAGTTGCCTGCTGCATGCCGCAAACCCGCCTCTCCGTTCGGCCTTCGCCGCACACCTGGGGAGGTCACCCGGCGAGGGATCGGTAGAGGAAGAGGTGTCCGTCACTCTCTGGCGCCTTGCATGCTGTCCCGCATCGGCGCGTCGCTGCCCACGTGAGCGGGGCAAGGAGATGTTGGGCGGTGACCTGCTGGGAGGGGCCGGCTGGTTCACCGGGCGCCTGCTCGCAAGCCTGGCCTCGTGAGCCAAGAGCCGTCCGTCACCACCTCGTGGTGGGATCTCTCCCTTTCCCTAGCACCCCGTGATCGTCGCGCGGTGATCATCAGGGCAATCCACTGGGACCTCCTCAATCCAGGCTGCTCGGGCCACACCTGGGCCACGATGGCGCCACCTGTGGGGGGACGTTCGAGCACGAGGCTGTCTCCAACGTTCTGCCCGTTCTTTGTATCGGCATTTTGGGCGAAAGCTTGATAACGGGCCTGGAATTGGAGAGGGGGTGCGGTCAAGGCGCGACATGGCGCCGGGAGCGGGACGCGCTGGGCGCCGCTGCAGGCGCGGCGAAGCCGGGGGGCGTCAGCTCGGCCCCGCAGCCGCGCCCTGCTCCGCCACCACCCTTGCCTCCGGTGCGGCTGGGCGACGCGGACGAGATGAGTGTGTGACATAGTAGTACGAGGACAGAGCGATTTGTTCTCTTGCCGGCAACATTCTCCGCTTTGCGCGGTTGCCGCCAAACGGGTGCGGCCTCGGCATATCAGCAGGAAAGACCAACCTCGGCGATGCCGCGCCGCCACCCGTCGCTTTCCGTTCCAGGCGTTTCACCCCCTCTCACGGCGCGCGGGCGATCCACGTCTCCTCGAAGGGCGCCTTCGCCGCCCGCAGCATCAGGTTGATGGGGCAGTGCCGGCGCACCACGGCGGCCAGCTCCTCCACTTTCTCCTGCGGCTGCTCGGTGGTGATGGTGACGCGCAGCGTCACCTGCTGGAACCCCGGGTAGCTCTCCTCGATCCCCCCCAGGGCGCGGGGGTTCAACACTCCGTCCGCCTCGGCCTCCCAGGCGCTGTACTTGAGTCCCACCCTGCGGGCGTGAATGCGCGACATCACCGAGGTGCAGCTCACCAGGGCCCCGAGGAAGTAGTCCATCGGCGCCGGCGCCTTGTCGGTGCCGCCCCGGTTGCGCTTCTCGTCGGTGCGGAACGGCGGGTAGTCTTCGGCGTAGACGAGGTTCTCAACACGGTCAACCCACACAGCCTTGACGTGCATGGTGAGGGCGCCGGGAATTGGTTCGATGCCGGGCATAGGGTTTCCTCCCATCCAACTCCAGCTTCAGGGCGCGGAGAGGCGCCGCTGTTCCAGACCCGACGAGGCGGCGCGCGGCGGCAACGGCAGGAGCAACGAGAGGTGCGCGCCCGAGCCGCGCCGTGAGCGAGCGCGCTCGTCATCCCTGGCGGCCGCGGGCAGGGGCCACCTGACCAGGACCTGCCGCGGCGCGGCTATCCTACACCGTTTCGTGCCTCGGGTCATGCCGGTTCGCGCCGTCGCGGCAGGCTGCTCGGCCGCCGGGTGGGCTGGCTACACCGCTGTCAGGTTGGTCAGGAAGGGGAAAGCCTGGAGGAGGTAGCTGGAGAGGATTGTCATGTAGTTGGTCACCATGAGGACGCCGATGAAGATGAGGAAGACGCCGCTGGCCGCTGAGACGAGCGGCATGTAGCGCCTGATGCGGCTGAAGGAGGCGAAGGCCTTCTGCGTCACCACCGCTGAAGCGATGAAGGGGATGGCCAGGCCCAGGGAGTAGGCCCCCAGCAGCATGACGCCGGTGGTGAGCTTCTCCTGGGTGCCGGCGAGAAAGAGGATGGTTCCCAGCACCGGCCCGATGCAGGGCGTCCAGCCGGCGCCGAAGGCGGCGCCCACGGCGGTGGAGCCGATGTAGCCCGAGGGCTTGTTGTGGAAGTGGAAGCGCTTCTCGCCCATGAGGAACTTCAGCTTCAGCACGCCGGAGATGTAGAGGCCGAAGGCAATGACGATAATTCCGGCGCCGAGCGTCAAGGCGCGCTGGTAGGCCAGGAGGAGCTGTCCGAGGAACGTCGCCGTGGCGCCGAAGGCGACGAAGATGAGCGAGAAGCCGAGGACGAAGGCGAGGGTATGCTGCAGGGCGAGCCGCATGTGGGTGCGCGTGGCGCCCTTCATCAGCTCCTCGTGCGACATGCCGGTGATGAACGACAGGTACGAGGGAACCAGCGGCAACACGCAGGGTGAGATGAACGAGATGAAGCCGGCGGCGAAGGCCAGAAAGATAGAGACTTCGGGTGCAGCCATATGCGCGTCTGCCTTTAGATTGCTCTCAGCTCACCTCTCTCGAGAGCTGAGCATCGAGGGGAACTTCACTTTCGCTCTTTCCCTGGTCATGAACCACGGATGAACGATGAACCACAGATGAACACAGATAAACACAGATGATCCCTCTCCCCCTGGGAGAGGGTCAGGGTGAGGGGCTAAAGGCTATCCCTGTTCATCAGTGGTTCTTACCAGTGTTCACTCTCAGGTTTCTTGCTGCCTCGTCGAGCCGACTCCGGCGGGGCGCGTTGGCACTCCCCCTTTGGCGCCGCGTCCGCGGGGCGGCTTCCGCCCCTGGCGGTTACCAGCCTGCTTGGCTCGGCGCGGCGGATTTCCCCGCCCCAGGCGGAAGGGGGTCGCCTCCGTTTCACTGCCTGGTAACGCCCGCGCGGGCTTCTTTATTCCATACCTGGTGGAGAGTGGCGCTTGAGCCGCGCCGGCCGGCTTCCGGCAGCGCGCCGAGGCGTCATGGCGCCGTCGGCCCGCGCTGCAGGAGGCCGTTCCGAAACCTTCCCTACAATCTGCGTCCTAAGCCGCCGCCAGGCAATACCCTGAACGACCTATTGCATCAAGAACGGCGGTTGGCCCGCGGCGAATACCTCCCACGCAGGGGGCAGGGGCGCTTCGGCAGCCTCGCCGTCGATTTCGCGCTGCCTCGAAAATAAGCGTCTACGTGGTTGATTTGATGACGTGACGGTGAGGCTGACGTTCGTGCGCCCGGTGTCCTTCACCTCTGCGCTCTTTGCGTCTCTACGGTTCAATGGAGTGCACCGCGGAGACGCAGAGGACGCGGAGAAGGGAGGGGAAGGACCCAGCGCTCGACACGGATGCACACTGACATCCGCCTCCGTCCACGGTTCCTTGCATGCCGATGGTAGGGGCGATTCGCGAACCGCCCCTACGGTCGATGGCATGGAAGCCTGCTGAGAAAGAAGTGTCCGCTTCTTTTCATGACCTTGCCGGCGGGCCGCAAACCCATTGGGAACTGCTTGGTCAACCGGCATGTGGCGGCCGGCTCGGCGGCGCCCAACCAGCGGCACGAGCGCCCCTCGCGGCTCGGCGCGCCGGACGCCCGCCGGCGGCCCGAGGCGGCATCGAGCTGCTGAGGCGCGGCGCTGCCCGGCTGGGCGTTACGACAGGCCCAGCAGCTTCTGCGCCGTGCCGCCGAGGATGGCTTGCTGCTCCGCCTCGCTGAGACCCAGGTTGCCCACCGACTTCATGGCCCCGGTGAGGTCGCCGATGCCGAACGGATAGTCGCTCCCCAGCACCATGTGATCGGCGCCGAAGAGGGCATGGGCGCAGCGCATGGCGGGATCGTAGAAGGAGACCGTATCGACGTACGCCCGGCGGAACGACTCCATCGGCGGCGCCTTCAGGTTGTTGCGCACCTCCGCGTAGTGGTAGCCGCGGTTCAGGCGTTCGGCGAGGAACGGCAGGGCGCCGCCCAGATGCGGGAAGACCACCTTCAGGGTGGGGAGCTGCTCGAAGAGGCCGTTGTACACCAGGGTGGTGAACAGGAGGGTGGTCTCGAACATGTAGCCCACCAGGGCGCCCAGGTGGTAGCGCGTCATCATCGGGTTCGCGGCCGGCAGGTTCGGATGGATGAAGATCGGCACGTCCAGCTCGGCGGCCCGCCGGAAGAAGGGGACGAAGCGCTCCTCGGCAAGCGAGACGCCGTTCACATTCGAGAAGATGCCCACCCCCAGGAGGGCGCATTCCTTGACGGCGCGCGTCAGCTCCTCGCAGGCGGCATCCACATCCCGCAGCGGCACGCTCGCCAGACCGGCCAGGCGCCCGGGGTAGTCGCGCTGCACGCCGGCCAGGTAGTCATTGATGCGGCGCGCCATGGCGACGCCGTCGTCGAGGTCCATGAAGCTGATGCCGGGGCCGCCGAAGGTCAGGACCTGCGCATCGAGACCGGCGCGGTCCATCTTGCCGAGGCGGCTCTGCGGATTGAGGAGCGGCTCGCCGATCGGCCCGAAGTCAAAGCCGCGGTAGTAGAAGAAGGTGCGTCCCTGCTCGTCGCGCTCGTAGCGAAGGCCGTACTTCTCGCCATACTCATCCAGGTACTCGAAGTATGGCTCGAACCAGAAGTGGCTGTGGAAGTCGATGCGCATGATCTCCTCCCCCCGCTGGGCTTGGAACGTGGCTCCAAAGGCGTTCACCGGGCACGCGCGGCAGAAGCGCGCCGCACCTCGGAGCTGGCGCCTGCGCCGAGACGTCCTCCGCCGGGCAGGCCACGCACCGCCGCGGCGATGCCTCCGCGCGCCGTTCCACGAGTAGAGAGCATTCGCGGCTTGATCGCCGGCGCAAGCGGCCGGGGCACCCGCGCCCTCGCCCGCCCCGCGTCCGCCAAAGGGCGGCCCGGTGAGAGGACAATACGAGCCTGGCGCCGGGCTGTCAAGACATCCGGCGGCGCGCCCGACGACGACGAACGCGCCTACTCCCCGCGGCTCACGGGGGCGGCAAGGAATAGCCGGACAGGCGCCGTCGTTCTAGAAAAGGGTTGCGTAAGCACGGTGGTGCCTCTGGCGGTGGCTGTTTTCTATTCTATCTTCGAAGCGGTATCATGAGGTCTCGCGCCGCATGGGAGGCGCCCACCGCGAAGGAAGGAGGGGCGCCGCTGCGGGGCGAGGCTTGCAGCCCTGACACATTCCTGCACGCACAAGTAGAGAAGAGGAGAGATCGACATGGGGAACTGGTGGAGCCTTGGCCTCGGCATCGCGCTGGTGGTCGGCGTGCTGCTCCTGCGCTGGCGCCTGGGCGTCGGCTGAAGCGTCGACCCGAAGGACTCCGTGTGAGTCGTTCTTATCCTCTCCTTGCATCTCTGCGATCTCTGCCTCTCTGCGGTTCAATGGAGTGCACCGCCGAGACGCAGAGGGCGTCGAGGAAGCGTGATCCACGGATCGAGACGCATTTGCACGCCGATCAGTGGCCATCAGTGCTTACCAATGGTTCCTGGCGTCCCGCTTGGAGGGACGGTTCGCGAACCGCCCCTACGGGCGATGGTATGCCTGCCGGGCCTCGGCTTCATCCCTCGGTGACGGCAGCGCGCGGGTCGCGCCCGGTCGCCGGCATCTCCCCTCCACCGCGCCAGTAGCTCCTCGCTGCCACTCCTCGCTCTTCCCACGAACGAGCCGGCTGCGTTGACAGAACGCCGCCGCTGCTGCACCATTTGCTTCGTCCAGGTGATGACGTATCCGGTCCCACGGCAAGGAACAGGTCGTCCACCGTTCCAGCCTGCCGCGGCGAGCGGGTCTTCGCGGGCCGCGGTGCGCGGCGTTGCTCCATGGTTCGCACCGGGAGCCCGGAAGCCCGCGCCGCCCGGCGAAGGCATGCCTGGCCGGTCCTTATTGTTCAGCGAAGCATGACCACGAGGGGCATGTATGGCCACAGCACCCAGCCACAGTATCGACGCCTTGCTGGAAGCGCAGAAGGTGTACCAGCCGCCGCAGGCGATCCTCGCCCAGGATGCCATCATCAAGGATTGGGACGCCGAGTACCAGCGTTCGATCCGGCAACCCGAGGCCTTCTGGGAGGAGGAGGCCCGCGCCTTCGAATGGAGCAAGCCCTGGGAGAAGGTCCTGGAGTGGAACTATCCCTACGCCCGCTGGTTCGTGGGCGGGCAGACCAACATCACCATCAACGCCCTTGACCGCCACACTCGCACCTGGCGCAAGAACAAGGCGGCCCTCATCTGGACCGCCGAGGACGGCAGCGAGCGCATCCTGACCTATGGGCAGCTCCTGCACTGGGTGAACAAGACCGCCAACGCCTTGAAAAACCTTGGAATCGTCAAAGGCGACCGCGTCTGCATCTACATGCCGCTGACGCCGGAGGGGATCATCACCATGCTGGCGTGCGCCCGTCTCGGCGCCATCCACAACGTCGTCTACGCCGGCTTCAGCCGCCAAGCGCTGCGCGACCGCATCGTGGACGCCCAGGCGAAGCTCCTCGTCTGCGCCGACGCGAGCTGGCGGCGCGGCAAGGCGGTGGACTTGAAGGCGATCGTGGATGACGCCGTCGCCGGCCTCGACGTGGTGGAGACCGTCCTCGTGCACCGCCGCCGCCAGCCGAAGATCGAGCTGAAAGGCAGGGAGCGCGATTTCACCGACCTCGTCAGCGCCGCCTCCCACCACTGCGAGGCCGAGGTGATGGACGCCGAGGACCCGCTCTTCATCCTCTACACCTCCGGCACCACCGGCAAGCCGAAAGGCGTCGTCATGGTGCACGGCGGCTACATGGTCGGCACCACCTACCACGCCAGGGCGTTCTGGAACCTCGGCGACAACGACGTCTACCTCTGCACCTCGGACATCGGCTGGATCGTCGGCCACAGCTACATCGTCTATGCGCCGTTCTGCCTCGGCGTCACCTGTCTGGTGCGCGAAGGGGCCCCCGACTACCCCGACCCCGGAGTTTTCTACCGCCTCATCGAGCAGTACGGCGTGACGCGCATCTTCACCGCGCCGACCCTGGTGCGTATGCTCATGAAGTACGGCAGCGACCTGGCCCGCCGCTACGACCTCTCCAGCCTGCGTCAGCTCACCTGCGCCGGCGAGCCGATGAACCCCGAAGCCTGGGAGTGGGCTTACGCCCATATCTGCGGCGCGGGGCACGCCTGGATGTGCGACAACATGTGGCAGACCGAGACCGGCGGGCCGCTCGTCTGCAGCCCCCTCACCAAGCCGGGAAAGCCCGGCTGGTGCGGCCTGCCGACCATCGGCACGGTCGCCGACGTGGTCGATGGTCAGGGAAACTCGCTGCCGCCCGGCAAGGGAGGCAACTTCGTCATCAAGAACCCCTGGCCGCACATGTTCCGCACCGTCTTCGGCGACGCCAGCCGCTACGAGGAGTACTGGACCACCTTGCCGAACTGCTACATGACCGGCGACATCGCCACCAAGGACCACGACGGCTACATCATGTTCCTGGGGCGCTCGGACGATGTCCTGAACGTCGCCGGGCACCGCATCGGCACGGCTGACGTGGAGAGCACCCTGGTGAGCCACCCGGCGGTGGCCGAGGCGGCGGTCATCGGCAAGCCGGACGAAATCCGCGGCGAGGCGATCAAGGCGTTCGTCACCCTGGTCGCCAGCGAGAGCCCCTCCGAGGAAATGCGCCGGCAGCTCGTGCGCCACGTCCAGGAGAACCTCGGGCCGATCGCCGCACCGTCGGAGATCGACTTCGTGGACAAGCTGCCGAAGACCCGCAGCGGCAAGATCATGCGCCGCTACCTGAAGGCCCTCGAACTGGGCGACGACCCGGGCGACCTGTCAACGATAGAGGATTAGGGGGGATGAGGCAGGGAGATCGTGGCGCGAGGGCGATACGTGGCTCACCCACGCCCCCTGTCCCCCCGAGCCGTAGGGGCGGTTCGCGAACCGCCCCCACGATTAGGGCTGCGCCTACCTGCCGCCTGTTCGCCGTCAGGCGGGGCAGGCAGGCGAGGGGGCAATGCTCCCTCGCTTCAAAACCTGCCCCTGCTCTGAAGCGGGGCCGGCGCCTCTACGCCCCTAACCACCCTTTCCCTTGCCGCAGGCCGCGCAGGTAGGCGATCTGGCCGGCGTGCTGCAGGTTGTCGCTGAGGATGCTGATGAGGCGCACCCCCACCGTCGGCAGGGGTTGATACTGCGGCTCGTTCAGCTCGCGCCCGAGGCCCGCGTCCGAGAGCGCGGCGAGGTAGCCTTTCGAGCGCTCGTAGACGGCGCGGTGGTAGGCCAGGAGCGTCTCGGCGTCGGCGGCCTGGAAGCGGGCGACCTCGTCGCTGCCGTGGCCGAAGCCGATGTCCTGCGCGTCCGCCGGGCGGTCGAACTTGGCGTGCCAGCCGTCGCTGAGGTAGAGCTGCGGCGCGTCGAGGAGCGCCGCGATATGGTGATCCTGCACCCGCGTCAGGTGCCAGGCTAGCCAGCCCATCGAGTTGCCGTCCGGCCGCGGCTGCCAGCGTAGGTCCTCCGGCGACAGGCCGGTCAACGCTTTTCTTAGAATCTGGTAGATGCGCCCATAGCCATCAACAAGCAGCTCCTGCCACCGCATCGCTTCCGCTCTCCTTCCACTATTGCGTCTGGATCGCCTCTCCGCCCCTCCGGACCGGCTTTCCTGCGATCCGGCCTGGAAGTGCGACCGGGCGGCCGGCCTCCGCCAGCCACCCGGCTGCCTGCACGTCGCCACCCTGGAGGGAGCAACGCTCGCCCACGCCTCTCCTCCCCTGCCGGTTGCAGAACGCCGCGGCGGATTGAAGGGGCGCCGACTGCTCCGCTACTTCATCTTCTTCATGCGCTCGGTGGCGGCTTTGATCTGCGACAGATCGGTGTACTTGCGCACGTCGATGGTCCCCTTCGTGATGCCGGTCTCCTGGAGGAGATTGACGTTGCGCTGCAGGGCGTCGAGATCAGGGATGCCGTTGGGATCGTGGTAGAAATCCTCCTTAGTGAGGAACCACTCTTCAAAGGCGGAGCGCGGTTGCTTGCTCACCTTGGCGGTGATGTCGAGGGCCTCGTTGCGGTTCTTCGGATCGAGCCACCATGCCAGGGCGCGCAGCCAATCATCCCAAAAATCGCGCAGCACCACCTCGTTCTTCTTCAAGAACTCGGGGCGCATGACGAGGATGACGAACTGGTTGCGCCCGGTGGCCTCGGTGCCGGTGAAGATCGTTTTTAGGCCGCCCTTCTTCTTGGCGATGGAGTAGAACGGCTGCACGAGGACGCCGGCGTCGATCTTGCCCTCGCGCAGGAAGGTCTCGATGTGCGGGAAAGCGACCTCCACGACCTGATAGTCCTTCTTGAACGTCATCCCGTGCTTCGCCATGACGGCCCGCATAGCGGCGTCCACCCCGGCGCCGAAGACGTTGATGGCGATGGTCTTGCCGCGCAGGTCTTCAACTTTCTTGTAGCCGGATTTCTCCGTCACCATCCAGGGGATCGCCATGTAACCCGGCACGCCGTCCTGGAACAGGTCGGCCACGACGCGCAGGTCGAGCTTGGCGTTCATGATGGCATTGGCGAAGCTCGAAAAAGCCAGCGACGCGCCCTCGAGCTCGCCCGCCGCCAGCGCCTGAATCTGCGGCGAGCTGCCCTGGAAATGGAAGTACTCCACAACGTAGGACTTGCCGTAATTCTTCAGGATGTCGGTCTTCTGGTACAGCATGATGTTCCAGTCCACCGGCGCGACGACGTAGCCCATGCGGATTTTCAGGGGTGCGGCCTGGAGCTCGCCCGCCGGCATGGCGAGGAGCGCCAGCACAACGACGAGAGTGAGAATACACGCGCGCCTGACCTGTCGGTTCATCGGTCCTCCTCCTCAGATGATGCTGACGGATGACGGATGGGGCCGGCCTGGGTGCGGGGCGAGGCCGCTGCGATCCTCCCCCGGGAAGTGCGCCGGCATCGCCACGGTGGCCGTGGCTGGCATTATGGGAAACGTGGCGAAAGATTGTCAATGCGGTCGGCGGGCCTGGCGGGGAACAACGAGGCTGGGAAGTAAGGGGACACCTGCACAACGTGAACGACGGTGCCCCTGCGGCAGCCGACGCCGAGCCGGGGTGGGCGCGGGCGCGGCCGCCTCAGGAGAAGCCGCGCTGCGCCCCTGGACCTTGCACCGCAGGCGCGGGCCGTGGCGCGCCGGGGGGACCGACGCGCCGGCCAGGACCGCCGCAGGCCGCTTCAGGCGTCGCCGGAAGGAGCCGCGCCCGCGGCCGGCGGTTGATCGGGAGCACTTGCCGCGGGCGTCGAGGGGGCTGCATCGGGTTTCTTGATCCCGGCCGCGCGGCCAGACCTGCGCCTGGGGGAGCGCGGGCGCGCCGCCGCGCCGCCGCGCGACCCGGCGGGTGCCGCCTCCCCGCCTTGCCGGCCGGCTGCCTTGGGGGCCGAGCCCTCGCCCGCCGCGCCCTCTTCCGCCTGCGGCGCGCGGCTGGCTGCCGTCGCGGGGGCCTCGCCTGCCGCCGGCGGCGACGCCCTTCTCGAGCGTGGCGGCCGTCGACGGGGGCGCCTGGCGGCAGCGACTTTCTCCCTGGCGCCTGTCGCCTGATCTGATGCGGGCGCCTGCTCGGCGGCAGGGGTGTCCGCGGTTGCCGCTTCCCTCGTTGGAGGCTGAGGAGCAGCGGCTGCTTTCGGCTTCAGCGGCGGCCGCGCCTCGGCTGGGGGTGTGGCGCCGCGCTGCTTTGGACCCCCCTCGCCGGGGAGGGCCACCGAGGTTGCCTCGATCACAAACGGGGCGCTGACGCGGCGATCCGGGCGCACCGGCCGCTGCCCGGTCGGCTGCGTGGTCGGCGCCTGCTGCGCGGCCGCGGCTACCTGCGCCCCGCCGGGCAGGCCAACCTGCCGCGTCTCCGCCGCCGTGGCGCCGCGCGCCGGCTGCTGGGCGACCTTGGTGGGCGCCTCCGCCTTGGCCTGCGCTGGGGCGGCTGGAACGGGGCGCGGCGGACGTTGGACGCCTGGCCGGGGAGGACGACGCTCTCGTCCCCTCCCCTCTTCTCCTCGGCCGCGCGGGCGAGGCGCGGAGGGTCTCTCAGGGCGCCTGCCGGCAGCGGACGGGGCGGCAGTTCTGCCCGAGTTCGTGCCGCCGGCAACCTCCGCTTTCTCCGCCTCCTCCGCGGCGGCCGGCTCGCCCGCCGCCCGCGGCCCGAGGCCCGCGCGTCCATTGCCCTGCGCCGCCTCCTCCGCCTCGCCCTTGCCGCGCCGACGCCGCGACCGCCGCCGCCCGCCACGGCTGCGCCGCTTGCGCTTCTCCGCCGCAGCTGCCTCCTCCCGCGCCTCGCCGGCGGGGACCGCCGTCACCAGCGCCTCGCTCTCCTGCGCCTCGCCGGCCACGGCCTCCGCCCGCGCCGCGGCGATCTCCACCTGTTCCTTCGGCAGCCTCTCCTCCGCCGCGGCGGCCTCTTTCCCTTTCTTCTCCTCCCGCGGCGGCTGCTTTACGTATTCCCATTGAGGCTCGCCGTCCTTCAGGCCTGGCGTCCCTTCCAGAATGATGGTCATGCCGTGGTCGCGTTCGATCTGATTGAGGTCCTCCCGCTTCTGGTTCAGGAGGTAGCTGGCGATCTCCGGGGAGATGCGCCCGCGGATGAGCTGGTAGGTGTTCGTCGTGGCGGCATCCTGGAGCTGCCGCAGGATGGCGAGGGCCGCGGATTCGCGCGACTTCACCAGGCCGCTCCCCTGGCAGGTCTGGCAGGTGACGTACGAGCCTTCCTGGATGGCGGCGCGCATGCGCTGGCGCGACAACTCGAGCAGGCCGAACTTCGAGATGCGCGACACCTGCACCTTCGCCTTGTCTTTCTTCAAATCCGCCCGCAGGACACGCTCCACCTCGCTGCGGTGCTCGGCTTCGTACATGTCGATGAAGTCGATGACGACGAGGCCGCCGAGGTCCCGCAAACGGAGCTGGCGGGCGGCTTCCACCGCCGCTTCCAAGTTGGTGGTGAGCGCGGTCTCCTCGATCCCCCGGGCGCGCGTCGCGCGGCCGGAGTTGACGTCGATCGAAACCAGGGCCTCCGTCGGCTCGATGACGATGCTGCCGCCGGACCTGAGCAGCACCTTCTTGTTGTAGATCGCCTCGATCTGCGGCTCGATCTTGTGGTGCGAGAAGATCGGCTGCCGCTCGCTGAAGAGCTTCACCCGCCGCAGGTAGCGGGGCATCACCATCTTGATGAACTCGCGCGTCTGGCGGTAGACCTCCTTGTCGTCAATGAGCACCTGCTCGATGTCCGGCATGAAGTAGTCGCGAATGGTGCGGATGATGAGGTCGCGCTCTTTGTAAACCAGGGCGGGAACCGTCTTCTCCTGGGCGCTCGTCTCGATGGTCGTCCAGAGCTTCACGAGGTAGTTGAGGTCGCTGGTGATCTCGGTCTTCGTGCGTCCCAGGCCGGCGGTGCGCACGATGAAGCCCATGTTCTTCGGCGGCTCGAGCTGCGTCAGAATCTCCTTCAGTTTCTTGCGCTCCGCCTCGTCTTCGATCTTGCGCGACACGCGCGTGGCGCCGCCGATATGCGGCATGAGAACGAGGTAGCGCCCCGGCAGCGAGATGTGCGTGGTGAGCGCCGCCCCCTTCGTGCCCATAGCTTCCTTGACAACCTGGACCATCACCTCCTGCTTGCGTTTCAGCACCTCCTGGATGCGGGGATGCCCGCCGGGCCCCAGCGCCGCCCCCGGCCTGATGTAGTACTTCGGATGCACGTCGCCGATCGGCAGGAACCCATCCCGCACGCCGCCGTACTCGACGAAGGCCGCCTGAAAACTGGGCTCGATCTTGACGATCTGCCCCTTGTAGATGTTGCCCTTGATCTGCTCGCGGCTGGCAGTCTCGGTGTAGATGTCCTCGAGAACGCCGTTCTCGACCACGGCGACGCGACTCTCTTCTTCGTCGCGCGCGTTAATCAGCAGCAGTTTTCCCATTCAGGGTTCCTTCAGGAGTTGGACCACAGCCCACACGAAGCCAACAACTTCGTTGAAGAAAGAAGCGGCGGGAGCTGGAAGTCAAAGGTGAACACGCAGGGGAGAAGGGGGTTGCGCCAGACAATGGGTGTCTCTTCAGAAACGGAGTCATATGCCAAGTGTACATACTATACACCATCCGCGCCTCACCTGCAAAGGAAGAAGCAATCCCGACGGCAAACCCCGCCCGGCGCCCCGGCCGCATCGCCGCCACGGCCGCGACGCCTTCGCGCCGGCAGTCGCCAAGCGCGCCGCGCCATGCTAGAGTGGGAGGGAGCGGGAGGGCGGACCTGCCGCCCGCGTCCCCCGGTGCGCCAGGCGCGCCGCATCATTGCCACGTGCCGGGCGCGGGCCGCGCAACGGAGACGCCTCAAGGTCTCGGGGCTGCGTGAGCGCGACGGGCCCCGCTCGCCGCTGAGGGTGCCATGCCCGGTGAACTCGCCATGCCCGCCGCGCCGCCGCAGCGCTACCACGTGCGCGCCCGCGTTGTCGCCCATGAGCCGCTGGGGGGCAAGTACCGCCGCATGGTGCTCGAGGCCCCGCAGGTGGCGGCTCATGCCCGCCCCGGGCAGTTCATCCACGTCGACTGCTCGCAGGGCTGGGTGCCATTCTGGCGCCGACCGTTCAGCCTCTCGGGGCGCAGCGGCGACTGCATCTCCTTCATCTACGCCGTGGTGGGGCCGGGGACGCGGAACCTGGCGAAACGCCGCCTCGCCGAGGAGGTGGATTTCCTCGGCCCGCTGGGCAACGGCTTTCATCTCCACCCCACCGCCTCGCCCTTGATCTTCGTGGGCGGAGGCTATGGGGTCACCCCCTTCTTCTGGCTTCTCGAGCAGGCGGCCGGCCGCGCCGTCCACCTCATCCACGGCGCCCGCAGCGCAAGCGAGCTGCTGCGCGCCGCGCCAAACGGGGCGCAGGTCATGTATACTACCGATGACGGCAGCTACGGCGAGCGCGGCCTCGTCACCGATGCGCTGCGGCGGCGGCTCAGCTCGCCCTCGGCTCGACAGGCCGCCGTCTACGCCTGCGGGCCTCGTCCCATGCTGCGCGCCGTGGCGCTCCTGGCGCGGGAGTTCGGCGTGCCCTGCCAGGTGGCGATGGAGGAGCTGATGGCCTGCGGCGTCGGCGGCTGCTTCGGCTGCGCCGTCAAGGTGCGCGGCGCCTACCGGCTGGTCTGCCGCGATGGGCCGGTCTTTGCCGCGGACGAGGTGGACTGGGATGAGCCAGCATGATGCAACCACCGACCGCGCGCCGGGCCGCGCCCCCGCCGCGCCGGCGAAGGGCGGCTCCGCGCCGTCGCTCGAACCCTCCCCGGCGCTCGACCTGGGCGTGCAGCTCGGCGGCCTGCGCCTGAAGAACCCGGTGCTGACGGCCTCGGGCACCTGCGGCTACGGCGAGGTCTACGGCGATCTCATCGACTACAACCGCCTCGGCGGCCTGATGTTGAAGGGGACCTACCTCGAACCGAAGCTGGGCAACCCGCCGCCGCGCATCGTCGAGACGCCCGCCGGCATGCTCAACTCGATTGGGCTGCAAGGGGTCGGCGTCGAGGCCTTCCTGCGGGACAAGCTGCCGGCGCTGCGCCGCCTCGACACGGCGATCATCCTCAACATCAACGGCTCCACGGTGGACGAGTTCGCCGAGCTGGCGGCGCGCCTGAACGGCGTCGCGGGCCTGCACGCTCTCGAGGTGAACATCTCCTGCCCGAACGTGAAGGTGGGGGGCATGGAGTTCGGCGTTGATCCGCGCGCCGCCCGCGAGGTCACGGAGGCGGTTTGCCGCGCCTCGGAGCTGCCGGTGATCGTCAAGCTGACGCCGAACGTCACGGACATCACGGTGATCGCCCGCGCCGTGGAGGACGGCGGCGCCGCGGCGCTGTCGGTCATCAACACCCTGCGCGCCATGAGCATCGACGTGCGCACCCGCCGCCCGAAGCTCGCCAGCATCACCGGCGGCCTCTCCGGCCCCGCCATCCGCCCGGTGGCGGTGCGCATGGTGTGGGAGACGGCGCGGGCGGTGCGCATCCCCATCATCGGCATGGGCGGCATCACCACCGCCGAGGACGCCCTCGAGTTCCTCATCGCCGGCGCCGGCGCCGTCGCCGTCGGCACTGCCAGCTTCCACAACCCCAGCGCCCCCCTCGCCGTGCTCGACGGCATCGAAGCCTACCTGCGCGAACAGGGGATGACGCGCCTGAGGGACATCGTGGGGAGCCTGGAGACTGCGTTGTACCGTTCAACCAAAATGGAGGAGAAGTGAAATGGCAAAAGGCAAAACCGGAAAAATCGGGCGCGATGCAAAGAGCGGAAAGTCCATCCCCGTGAAGGAGCCAAAGCAGCGTCCCAAGACCACAGTGGTTGAGACCACCCCCCGCAAGTCCAAGAAAGCAGGAAAGTGACGTGGAGTCGCCGGAAGCGCGCGGCAAGCCGGTGATCACCGGCGGCCTCTCCGGCCCCGCCATCCGCCCGGTGGCGGTGCGCATGGGGTGGGAGACGGCGCGGGCCGTGCGCATCCCCATCATTGGCATGGGCGGCATCACCACCGCCGAGGACGCCCTCGAGTTCCTCATCGCCGGCGCCAGCGCCGTCCGCACCGCCAGCTTCCACAACCCCAACGCCCCCCTCGCCGTCCTCGAAGGCATCGGAGCCTACCTGCGCGAGCAGGGGATGAGCAGCTTGGCGCAACTCGTGGGCAGCCTGAAGATGGGGTAATGACGCGGGGCGACAAGCGTTATGTCTTAAGAGTTCGCAGCACATTTGATGCGTTACAAGCTTTATTTCATGTGGGGGACCCATGCTCCCCCACACCCCCTATTCCGTAGGGGCGGTTCGCGAACCGCCCCTACCAGCCGGGGTGCGCGAGGGGGCGCGGCTCCCTCGCACAGTTTCGTCAACGAACTTAAAAGAGATGACACTCAACCCCTCAGCATACCCCCTTCGGGAGACCCCCATGACCATCTGCTCGCTCCTTCCCAGCAGCACGGAGATTCTCTTCGCGCTTGGGCTGGGGGATGACGTGGTGGCGGTGACGCATGAGTGCGACTATCCGCCGGCGGCGCGCGGCAGGCCGGTGATCACCGGAAGCGTGCTGGACCGCAAGGACCTGCCGGGGGCGGAGATCGACGCGCGCAGCCGCGAGCAGCTCCACGGCGCCGGCAGCATCTACCACCTCGACACGGCGCTGCTGCATCGGTTGGCGCCGGACCTCATCATCACCCAGGCGCTTTGCGAGGTCTGCGCCGTGGCTTATCCCCTGGTGGAGGAGGCGGCGCTCGGGCTGGAACGGCCGGCGCGGGTCCTTGCCCTGGAGCCGACGACGCTGGACGAGGTGTGGCGCAGCATCGAGGAGGTGGGCGAGGCGACGGGGCGGCTGGCGGCGGCGCGCGCCTGCGCCGAGCTGTTGCGGCGGCGTGTCGCCAGGGTGGCCGAACGCGCCGCGAGCGCCCCCTCGCGCCCCCGCGTCCTCTGCCTGGAGTGGATCGACCCGCCGTTCGGCCCCGGCCAGTGGCTGCCGGAGATGGTGGAACTGGCGGGTGGCAGCGGCGGCCTGGGTGAGGTGGGCAAACCCTCGCGGCGGCTCGCCTGGGCCGAGGTGGAGGTGTTTCGGCCGGACGTCATCGTCATCATGCCGTGCGGCTTCGGGCTGGAACGCGGGCGCCAGGAGCTGGCGAGGGCGTCGCTGCCGGAGTTCTGGCCCGCTCTCCCCGCGGTGCGCCAGGGGCGGCTGCACGTGGTGGACGGCAACGCCTACTTCAACCGGCCCGGCCCCCGCCTGGCGGAGAGCCTCGAGCTGCTCGCCCACCTCATCCATCCCGAGCTGTTTGCGGCGCCCACGGCGGCGCCGGAGGACGAGTACGTCACCATCACCCCATAGTCGAGCGTCCCGCAAGTTCGCCCCCCGCGTCCATGGGCGGCCAGCATGGAGGCGGGCCGTCACGCAGGCGCGCGCAGGTGCTCATTATCGCGGGGATGGCCTATCCCCCTCTGCCGCTTACCTGTCCGTCGCGGCGGCCGCGGGCAAGGGCGACCATGCCGCCCGCGCGGAAGAAGACGCCGGGAGCGCTGCGGCGGTGACGATCCCTGGCCGTCCGTCCTCGGCTGCAAGGGGCTTCAAGGAGCGTGAAGACCCTTCCTCTGAAGGATGAAAGCGCTTGATTTTCTTGCAAATGGGACAAAATGGCCCTGTGGAATAAAAGGGACAAATCGTTCCCTCTACGAGACAGAGTTGCTGCGTGAATGGACGGCAATCCTTGGAGTTTGCGGCCCTCCGCGACCGGTTTCCAGGTGGTGGTTGTAGCAGAGGGGAGTGTATCTTCTTTGTCCGCCACCCCGCGACGAGGCAGGGAGTCCCCGCAACTGCAATCAGTCGGCGGGTGTCGATTGGGCGGCTCGGCCCGCCGCTCGTTCTGGAAAGGGGCGAACGCCATCCACACTGCCGCTGCTAGGGAGAGGCGGCATACATTTTGCCTGATTGCAATCGGGATGCGTCGCCACGGACGTTGGTTGGTCGCAGAGGGTGCTTCGCGTCGTGGGCGGAGCGGGAAGGGGGTAGTCTGCCTCGTGTCTGTCTCGCGGTCTCAGGTAACGCGGCAAGGAGGTGCGCGCCTGCCGCGGCGAGACGGAGCACGAGACGACCGGTGTTGACGAGGCGCGGGGCGCGACGCTTGCCTTTAGCTAGGGGGGGAGCCTGGTGCGAGGGAGGCTTGATGTATTTGAAGTGTACCTCGTGTCGCATCCTCCACCACTGTCTGTGGGATTCGCTCAGCCGCACACTCCTCGAGGGCCTGCTTGAGCACAGCCTTGTCTCGACCTACGAGCCGAAGGAGTTCATCTTCCACGAGCGCGACGAGGCCTACGGGCTTTATGTCCTCTGTCAGGGCCTTGTGAAGCTCATCAAGTCAGCGCAGAACAACAAGCAGATGATCGTTGCGCTCGTCCATCCGGGGCAGCTCCTGGGGGTGACGTTCGCCCTCAACGGCGGGCTTTTCCCGATGAGCGCCCAGGCGGTCGATCTCTCCACGGTGCTCTTCCTGCACCGGAAACACTTTGACGATCTCCTGCAGCGCGATCCGTCGCTCTCCCTTCTCCTGCTCTCTTACTCCAACGAGCAGCTTGGGCAGACCCTCAACACCCTGATCGATCTCGTGGCGCTGAATGTGGAGCAGCGCCTGGCCGGCGCCCTGCTGCAGTTCGCCGAGAGCGCGGCGAACCACACCAACAGCGGCCTCGTCTGCCGCTTGCCGCTGCGGCGCGCCGAGCTGGCCGACTACATCGGCACGACGCCCGAGACCACCATGCGGGTGCTCGGCAAGCTGAAGCGAGAGAATGTCATCAAGATCGAGCGGCGGATGATCACCTTCCTCGACATACAGCGCCTGCGGGAGCTGGCTCATTCCGCCTGACGCCGCCGCCGCCCTCCCGGCATGGCTGCCAAGTTCCGGTGCAACAAGCTTCCGGGCCGCACCCACGCGCCGCGCGCCGCGCCGACTGACCTGCCGGGAACTTTCCGAGAGCATTCTTCATCTCCTGCTCCTCTGGCGGCGCGAGGGCGCCTCGGTCGCGTGGGGTGCGTTGTTTCTGGAGGCGGGCGATCAAGGTCTCCCCAGATGAAGCCTGCCGCGGCTCAGCTACCCTCCCGCCGTGAGTCCGCCCTCCTCCATTCCCCTCCTGCCCATGCCGCAGTCGTGCGCCAGAGGCTGGCGCCTCGCCCCCTGCGCGTCTCCCGCAAGGACAGGCGCCCCCCTCCCTTCTCCACCGTGGCATCTGCCGCTATACTTGGAAGCCGGGATTGGCTCATTGGTGCTGGAAGGCCAGCATTTCCAAGCTGGCGAAACGGCTGGCGGCGGGACGAGCCGGCGGCAGAGGAGCCGCGCCGCGCCGCCAAGGTGCGCTACCAACGCCGGGATACTGAGCGGCGCAGGGAAAGGGGCGATCGTGAGCTTCGGCGAGCGAGGCGCGGCGCCAGGCGAGGGGGCAATCCCACGCCCGGCGTCCGGCGCGAACCGGGACAAGGGGCGGATGTTCGCGCTGCTGCGGCAGGTGTTGCGGCGGCAAGTGGCGCCGCGCAGCGCGGAGATCGACCGGCTGGGGGAATTCCCGAGCGACCTGCGCAGGAGCTTCGCCGAGCTGGGCCTCTTTGCGTTGCTCGCGCCGCTCGAGCTGGGCGGCATGGGGGCCAGCCTGACGGAGTACTGCCAGGTCATCGAAACGATCTCCACCGTCGACGCTTCCCTGGGGCTCCTGGTGCAGAGTCACGGGACGGCGCTCAAAGCGCTGCTCCTCGGCAGCAGCGACGAGCAGCGCCCGTCCCTCTGCCGGCGCATCCTGGACGACGGGCTGTTGCTCGGCATTTGCGCCACCGAGCCGCATGCCGGCTCCGATTTCAACGCCATCAGCAGCCGCGCCGACCGCTGTGCCGGCGGCTATCGCCTGAACGGGCGCAAGCGTTTCGTCACCAACGGCGGCGTCGCCGATGCGTACGTCATCTTCGCCCGCACCGCCGAGCCCCGGCAGAGCAGTGGCAGTCATCGCGGCATCACCGCCTTCTGTGTGGAGGCTGGAACCGCCGGGCTGAGCGTGGGGAAACCTGAGGAGAAGATGGGGATGCGGGGCTCCGCCACGAGCGACATCATCGTGGAGAACCTGGTGGCGCCCGATCACTGCCGCCTCGGGCAGGAGGGAGACGGCTTTCTGACCTTCATGCGCACCCTGGAGACCTCGCGCCCCGCCATTGCCGCGCAGTCGGTCGGCGTGGCGCAGGGCGCGTTGAACGCCGCCCTCGCGTATGCCGCGGAGCCCCGAAACGGCGGGTCGCCGCGGGGGGAGCAGCAGGCCGTCCAGTTTCTGCTGGCCGACATGGCAACCCAGGTGGAGGTGGCCCGCGCCTTCCTCTACCAGACGACGCGGCGCCTCGACGCCGGCGAGTCGGACCGCGCCGCCTCGGCCATGGCGAAGCTCTTCGCCAGCGATGTGGCGGCCCGCGTCACCGCCGACGCCGTGCAGGTCTTCGGTGTTGCCGGCACCTCGGCGGAGCACCCCGTGGAGCGCATGCTGCGCGACGCCAAGGTGCTGCAAATCTACGAGGGCACGAACCAGATCCAGCGGCTCGTGATCGCCCGGCAGTTGCTCGAGCAGCAACGCGCCCAGGCGGGCGCGGAGTGAGCGCAGGGGAGGGGCTTGCCCCGCCCAATGCCCGCAGCGGGATCAGGCGCGCGCGGAGCAAGGTGGCAGGAGCGGTTCGCGAAGGGATCGATGATCCCAACCGCCCCTACGCCTGACCCCACACGTACGCGCAGGATCTAGCCTCGTAGGGGCAGGGCTTGCCCTGCCCGCCCGCACCTGACCTCATGCGCGCGGGATCGAGCCGGCGGGGGAAGGGCGGGACAAGATCATTGATCCTCGCCCGCCCCACCTCACCCCACGCACGCGGGATCGGGCCGGATGGGAAGGGCGGGGCAAGCCCCGCCCCTCCGGGATGCTCCGTGCGCCTCCGTCGTGCCCATCGCCGCCGCGCCGCCCTGTCCCCTCCTGAAGGAAGCACGCCGATGAAGAAGCTGACGGTTCTCCTCTTTGTGGCGCCGGCGATCTTCGCCGCCTCGCTGGTGATCTACACCTTCGCCATTCGAGAGCCGCCGCCGGAGCCGGTGAGGACCACCGTCGGCCAGGTGCAGGCGGAGTTTGTGCGCGCCGTCGAAGGGGATGTCATCGAGGTGCGCATCACCGACTACGTCCGCCTCATCGGCGTGCGGGCTCCCAAGGGAGAGAAAGGGCGCGCCGACGCGGCCCGCCGGTTCGTCGAGGAGACCCTGCGGGGGCGCACCCTGGTGCTGCGCAGTGACCACCTCAGCCCCGCCAGGGACCAATACCGCCTGCTGCTGGCGTACCTCGAGGCGCCGGCGGCGGACAACCGCCCCGCCCTGGACCTCAACGCCGAGCTCCTGCGCCGCGGCCTGGGCGAGGTGGACGCGGACTACGAGTTCACCCGGCGCGACGAGTTCCAGCGCCTGCGCGAGAAGGCCGTGCCGGCGTCGCGGTAGCGCCGTATCCTGGAACATCCCCTGCAGTCCGTTGGTTTCTGCCTCTGGCGGAGCGGGCTTGGCGCGGGGGCCGGTCGAGATCGGCGCCGAACCATGGATGCCGCGCCGCCGGGACGAACGCCGGAGCAGCGCAAGGATCAGGGTCGCATCACCTCGGTTGGCAGGCGCGACCAGTTGCGCCCCGCGCCGTCGCCCCGCCAAGCTCGTTGACAAGAACCTGCGCTTTGTCTAGGGTAGGATGCCAGGGGGTACTACCCAGGGCGCTCCGGCATGGCCGCCAGGAGGCGGGTCGCGCGGTGATCGCAGCCGGCGGAGGGGTCGGTCGTTCCAACGCTCAGGAGGGTGACATGAAGCGTCATCGCGGCAGTCGTGGCTGGTGGGTCATGGCGCTGGCTCTCACGCTGGGTGTCGCCGGGATGCCGCCGGGAAGCGCGGCGGCGGCGGCGGAGCCGCTGAAGATCGGCCTTGCCCTGCCGCTCTCCGGCACCTTCGCCGATTCCGGCGGGCGCATGCGCAACGGCTTCGAGCTGGCGCGCGAGGAGATCAACGCCGCGGGCGGCATGGCGGGACGTCCCATCGAGTACGTCATCCGCGACACCGAAGGCAAGGTGAATGTAGCCGCCGCCGAGCTGCGCAAGATGGTGCTGGCCGACAAGGTCGGCGTCGTCATGGGATTCCAGAACAGCGGCGTGGTCTTGGGGAACGTCGATTACCTGATGGACCAAAAGGTGCTGACGATCGTCACCACGGCCGCATCCCCGGCGATCACCGCCAAGGTGCGGGAGAACAAAGCGAAGTACCTGTATCTCTTCCGCGTCGGCATGAATGCGCATCAGGCCGCCAACCTCGTCAAGCCGGCGCTCAGCGGCGCCTTCTTCCCGGTGAAGCGGGTGTACTTCGTGGCCGAGGATACCGAATGGGGTCATTCCCTGGTGGAAGGGATCATGAAGTTGGGGGTGATCAGCCAGCAGCAGGCGGCGGGCTCCAGCTTCGTGAGCATGCAGCAGAAAGATTTCACCGCAGTCATCGAGGACATCAAAGCGAAAGACCCTGACCTGGTGGTGACCGCTCAGGTCGGCGGCGATTCCGTCCCCTTTGCGACGCAGTTCTACGACGCCAAGCTGCGCATGCCGCTGCAAGCTATCGCCGGCATCCTCACCCGCACCCCGATCGCGCAGAAGATGTCGCCGAAGTCCGACTTCATCATGTATGGTCAGGCGACGGCGGACATCCCGATCACGCCGAAGACCAAACCATGGTACAAGAAATACCAAGAGAAATTCGGCTCGCCGCCTGACGCCTACGTGGACGTGCGCAGCTACGATGCCGTCTACATGTTGAAGCAGGCGGTGGACAGCGTGGGAGGGTTCGACCGGGCGAAGGTGGCGGCGGCGCTGGAGAAGGTTCGCTGGGAGGGCGCCGGCGGCGCCTATTACTTCGACGACTCCCACCAGGTCAACTGGCCGGCCACCGTCGTCATGCAGCACCAGAACAAGGGCCTGTCGCGGGTCATCATCTGGCCGAAAGAGCACGCCACCGGCCAGCTCCAGCGCGCCGCCTGGTGGAAGTAGCGGCGCGCGTCGGCGGTTCCGGACGTCAAGGGTTCTTCCATGGGAAACTCAAGGGATGACACTAGAGGGCGGCTCAGATAGCCAAGAAAGAAGGAACTACTTGTAAGAAAGGGCCAAGGTCCGGACGTTCGGCAGCCTGGGCCGAAGACGTTACGTTTCGAATCGCGGAGGAAAAGTTAACAGCGTAATGAAAACGTTGAATTCTACATAAGATTTCTGGCAATATTTCTTGGCCAGCTTGTGGGGGTGCCTATAAAGTCAGTATACCAGATGCGATGAAAAGACCAGCTTTCAAGTTGTAAAACGCACGACTGCCCGAAACTAGTTTTTCAGCAGCCTGCTATGGCTATAATCATGATTCCACAGGAAATTGCAGAGAATCTGAAGGACACACGCGAGCAACAAACCGTTGTGGGTCCCCTCGTCGTTTACCTCATGAGAATTGGGTGGCGCCGGGATCAGATAGTTTTCGGTAGATCTGAGTGGCGCGTGCCAAAAAGTCCGTCGGAAGCGACAAGACGAGAAAAAGGGCAATCTTTTAACGGCTTTCCCGTTGACATTGCCATTTTTGACGACCCGTCGACGGTCGGAGACCCTCGCCACCTACTTTTCATAGTTGAGTGCAAGCCGGAAACCGAAACCGCCGGGGTCTCACAGCTCGAATGGTACTTTGGCAGTGAGCCGCATGTGCAACTCGGTATCTGGGCAAATAACCCAACGGCCAGCGCCTCCGCGATCTTTCTCTACCGAGAAGCTGACGGTCGGCTCGTCCTGAAGCGCCGAAAAATAAATGATTTACCACGGCCAGACGTTGCGATACGTTTGGTGAGCGAGCGACTTACCTTCGGTGACCTAATCACGCCAACTGACATTATTCTGAAGAAAATGATGGAGGACCTGCTCGATAAAATTGCAATTAGCGATAGTAATGTCACACGACGAGAGGACCAACTTGACCAAGTTTGCAACCTCCTTCTCTTGAAGCTAGAAAGCGACAAAGAGGGAAAGTCCGACCCGTCAGCGCCTGTCTTCTTTCGGCCAATGGAGTCAGCGGCGAGGACGGCGACGGGCATTCGCGCGCGTTACAGAAACTTCGTCGACCTCTATCCTGAGGTTTTTGTCACGGAGCAAGACAAGACGCTGCGCTTCAGTGACGGGACGCTCGCGTCCTGTGTGGAACAACTGTCCGGGCTGAAGCTGATCGACCTTGGCGTTTCGACCATCTCCCTCGCGTTTCAGGTCCTTCGGAGCGAGGCATTAAAGCAGGGTGAAGGCCAATATTTTACGCCACAAGCAGTTATTGAAGCCGGTGTTCGCCTTATGGAGATCGAGTTCCAGGACCTCATACTTGATCCCGCGTGCGGAACGGGTGGTTTCCTGGTCGAGGCCATGCTTGAGATGCAACGTACCCACCCCACGATGCCTCTCGACGAGCTTTCCCGTTGGGCACAGACGCACGTTTTTGGGATCGACAAAGACGCAATCGGCGTAAAGCTGACCAAAGCCATTATGCAAATTGCTGGCGACGGTTCGGCGCATTGTGTTCGTGGTGATTCAATCCGCACACACAATTGGTCGCGTGATTTTCCACACCTAGCACACGCGAACTTTAAGGACAATCGTTTCACGGTTATTACCACCAACCCACCCTTTGGGAAGAATCTGAGGATAGCTGCTCAGGATAGCCGTCTTGCGACGCTTGAACTCGCGAAGAAAGGGACCAATACGTACTCCGACTTAGAGATTGGCCTATTGTTTCTTGAACGCGCTTACCACTGGTTGAAGAAGGGCGGTCGGCTAGGGATCATTCTGCCAGAGACATATTTCTTTTCCCCGAACTATAGCTTTGTATTCGACTGGATTAAGACCCGTTTCAGACCGCTCATTGTGGTGAACATTCCCATGGAAGCCTTCCAAGGCTTTTGCCGGGCCAAAACAAATTTCTATATATTTGAGAAGATTGGCCAATGATAGGCGCGCTATGACAAAAGTGGTTTTCCTGAATCCGAGTACCTGCGGCATTTACAAGGACGGTGGCACCCGGTACAAGACCGACCCGTCGAGTGGCAAAAGGACAATCGAGGTAGACAACGAATTGATTGAGCATGTGAACGCCTACCTCGACGGTCAACTTCCAACAGGCGCGGCCAAGGTTGAACTTGACTTGATCTTTGGTCGGCAAGTGCTCGTCCCGACTTATTATGACAACCGCTATAATGAGAAGATCAAGGAATTTCTTGAAAAGGAATGCCTTGATGGTATCACACTTGGTGAGCTGATTGAAGGTCGCATCATCCATATGCGCTATGGACATGGCAGCCCTGGGAACGATCAGCGTTCGGGGCATATCCCGTACGTGAAAGTGTCGGACGTTCGTGGGCTACGGATTAACATCAACCCGACGAATCTCGTTAGTGAGAGTGTTGCTAAGAGGTTTTGGCGGGGGACTGACAGCGGCCTTACAGCGTGGGACCTCATCACCCCTAATCGGGCCAGCAGCAACATCGGCGAGTTTGCAATTCTCCTTCCTGGCGAAGAGCGGATCGTGATCACCAAAGAGGTGTTCGTTTTGCGCGTTATAGATTCAACACTACTCGATCCCTTTTATCTACTCTGGGCTCTGTCGCTGAAAGCAGTGCGTGATCAGTGGCATCGGATTGCCCTAATGCAGACAAACCGAGAGGATTGTGGGTTGCGATTTCGCGAAGTGCTTTTACCGAAACCTATGAATAAGGCATGGGCAGAGAAGGTCTCTGAACCCTTCCGTAGCTACTTTACGAGAATCTCTAATGCAAAGTCGGCATTTATTGATCGGGTTCGGAGTAGTCAGTACCAGTATGTCGCGAACGTGATTTCTGCATTGCCGCTTACGATGGCTGAGGTTAATGAATCTGAGTCCGAAGCTGAAGGCACAGTAGCGGAAATAGAGGCTCTAAAGCGTCCGCTGCCGGGCGTGAAATCTTCGCGGGGGCGAGGTGCGCCGCGGGGCAGGAGAAGAGAATGGAGCTGAGTGGTTTCCTCCAACTCGTGGTTGCCGGCATTCTCCTCGGAGCCCAGTACGCCCTCATCTCGATCGGCATGACCCTCATCTTCGGCGTCATGCGCCTCTTCTCCTTCGCCCACGGCGGCTTCTTCGTCCTGGCGGCCTACCTGACCTTCCAAGGAAACATGGTGATGGGGCTGCCGTTCTTCCTGGCGGCGGCCCTGACCGCCGTGCTGATGTTCGGCGTCGGCATGCTGGTCGACCACGTCTTCATCCGGCCGATCCGCAGGCGCGTGGGGGCGGTGGTGGTCGCCACGCTGATGCTGGCGTTCATCCTGCAGGAGGGGACGAAGGTCGTGTGGGGGACTGATTTCCACACCTTCCGTCCCTTCCTGACGGGGACCGCGAGCCTCTGGGAGGTGCGCTTCGAGTACCAGCGCAGCGTCACCTTCTTCATCAGCATGGCGGTGATCGGCGGCTTTCACCTCTACCTGAAGTGGAGCCGCTTCGGGCGGGCGATGCGCATGGTGGCCCAGGACCGCGATGCGGCCCAGCTCCTCGGCATCAACGTCAACCGCGTGTACCTGGTGAGCTTCGGGCTGTCGGCGGCCTTCGCGGGCCTGGCGGCTTCCTTCGTCACGCCGCTCGAGGTGCTCTACCCGGCGATGGGAACGGAGTACCTCCTCATCGCCATGGCCGTCATGCTGCTGGCCGGGCTGGGACGCATCAACGGCTGCATCGCCACGGGCTTCATCTTCGGCATCATTCAGAACTTCACCGGCTACTTCCTGAGTCCCAAGCTGGCCATCGTCAGCATCTTCATCGTCCTCATCCTGGTGCTCCTCTGCCGTCCCACCGGCCTCTTCCGCGGCGAGGTCTTGGGAGTCTGATCCATGCTGGACGAGCGCGAACCCCAGCCGGCGGAACCGCGCGGCGCAGGCGGCGGGCGGGGCTGGATGTGGAGGGCGGGGCTGATCGCCGCGGCATTCGCCGCGCCGCTCTTTCTCAATGATCTCTGGCTCTACCTCCTGGTGATCGTCAATATCTGGGCGCTCCTCGCCGTAACCTGGGGGTTCAAGATCGCCGTCGTCGGCCTCATTGACCTGGGCCACGCGGTCTTCTTCGGCGCCGGCGCTTACGCCACGGCCTTCCTCACCACTCGCTTCGGGGTTGATCCCTGGCTGGCGCTCGCGGGCTCCGGTTTCGTCGCCGTGCTGGTCGGCCTGGTGGTGGCGCTGCCCGCGCTCCGCCTGATCGGCGGCTACCTGGCCATCCTGACCCTCGCCTACTCGGAGGCGATGCGCATCTTCGCCACCACCGCCAGGGACTACACCGGCGCCGAGGAGGGCATCCGCGACATCCCCCCGCTCCTCAGCTCGATGGGCGGCAACTACCTGCTGACGCTCGGCATCCTCGTGCTCAGCGCCGCTCTCCTCTTCCTGGTGCGGCGTTCCTCCTGGGGCATCCTGCTGCGCTCCATCAAGAACGACGAGGAGGCGGCCGGAGTGTGCGGCGTCAACACCTCGCGCTACAAGATTTTCGCCTTGAGCTTGACGGCCTACCTGGCAGGGGTGGGCGGAAGCCTCTATGCCGCCTTTTTCTCCATCACCACGCCTGACGTGCTGGCCATCGCCTTGACCGGCGAGGCGCTCATCATCGCGCACCTGGGGGGCGAGGCGTCGATCGTGGGACCGCCGCTCGGCGCCGCCCTCTTCATCCTGCTGACGAACCAGCTCGGCTTCCTCGAGGACTATCGCCTGCTGGTCTTCTCCAGCGTGGTCCTGGTCCTCATCTACGTCATGCCACAGGGGATTGTGCCGGAGCTGCGGAACCGCCTGCGGCGCCCCTGGTTCCCTCTCCCCTGGCGCCGCGAGAAGTCCTCCACGCATCTCAGGTGAGCCTGCGGCCCATGGCCCTGCTGGAAATCTCACAGCTCACGAAGCGCTATGGCGGTTTGGTGGCGCTCGATCGTCTCAGCCTGCGGGTGGAGGAGGGGGAGTTCGTCGGCTTGATCGGGCCCAACGGCTCGGGGAAGAGCACCCTCTTCAACGTCGTGAATGGGCTCGTGCCGCCCACGGCCGGCTCCATCAGCTTCGACGGCCAGGTGATCAGCGGCCGCGCTCCGCACCAGGTGCGGCAGGCAGGGATTGGGCGCACCTTTCAAATGGCGCGGGTGTTCCAGGATTTGACCTGCCTGGAGAATGTCCTGGTGCCGCTCATCGCCCTGAAAGCGGCGTCGGACCGCAGGCGTCTGCCCGACGAAGCGCGGCAGCTCCTGGCCCTCGTCCGCCTGGACGGCAAGGCGACGCACGCGGCCAGGTCGCTCTCCTACGGGGAGTCACGGCGCCTCGACATCGCCAAGGCGCTGGCGGCGTCGCCGCGCCTCCTGCTGCTCGACGAGCCGTACGGCGGCCTGCACAAGGAGCAGCGCGACATCCTGACGGAGATTCTCACCGCCTTGCCGCGTCGCCGCGTCACCGTGATCCTCATCGAGCACCTGCTGAGCATCGTGGTGCGGCTCTGCCCGCGCCTCGTCGTGCTCGACAGCGGCCGCATCATCGCCGACGGCAGCCCCGCCGACATCCGCGCCAATGACGACGTCATCCACGCCTACATCGGCGCCGCCCTGGAGCGGCACCCGTAGCTTGCTGTCGTACCCTCTCCGCGTCTCCGCGGTGATTGCCGCCGGCGGCCACCGCCGAGGCGCGGTGGGCGCGAAGGTAAGGGTGAACCGCTGATGGACACGGACGCCCACAACTATCCGTGTTCATCCGTGTTCATCTGTGGTTCCTTGGTTGCCGATGGCGGCGCCGGTTCGCGAACCGGCCCTACGGTGGCTGGGCTGGAAGCCTGTCCTACCCTCCCCGCGTCTCCGCGGTGCAGCGACATCCGCGCTGCCCTGGAGCGGCGCTCGTAGCCCTGGGCCATGACCATGAGCCTGCTCGACGTGCGCGAGATTTCCGTTCACTACGGCAAGGCCCTGGCCGTGCAGGAGGTCAACCTTGAGGTGGGAGAAGGGGAGGCGGTCTGCATCATCGGCCCAAACGGCGCCGGCAAGAGCACTGTCCTGCGCGCCATCTCCGGCCTGGCGCCGCTGAGCGCGGGGGAGATCATCTTCGACGGCGAGCGGCTCGATCGCCTGGCGGCGCACGCGGTGCCCCGCCGCGGCGTGGCCCACTGCCCGCAAGGGAAAGGGCTCGGCAAGGAGATGACGGTGCTGGAAAACCTCGAGCTCGGCGCCTACGCGCGTGACAAGCGAGACGGCCTCGCGGAGGACCTGGACCGCGTCTTCGCCCTCTTCCCGGACCTGCGCGAACGGCGCCATCAACGCTGCGGCACGCTGAGCGGCGGCCAACAGCAGATGGTGGCGATCGGCCGCGCCCTCATGCTGCGCCCGCGCTTGCTGCTGCTCGACGAGCCCTCCATGGGCCTGGCGCCCATCTTGAAGGAGCGCATCTTCCAGCGCATCGAAGCCATCAAGCGCCAAGGGGTGACGATCCTGCTGGTCGAGCAGGATGCGGGCTGGGCCATGAAGCTCTGTGACCGCGCCTACGTCCTCGAGGACCGGCGCATCCTCATGCACGGCCCCACCGCCGAGCTGGCCTACTACGACTACATCGTCGATACCTACCTCGGCACCTAACCGCCGCTGCTTAGCAAAAAGAACCTCTACGTGGTTGATTTTACGTGATGGTGAGGCTGACGTTCGCGCGGCCGGTGTCTTTCACCTCCGCGTTCTCCGCGCCTCCGCGGTTCAATGGATGGCGCCGCGAAGGCGCGGAGAACGCGGAGAAGGTAGGGGAAGGAACCACGGATGGACACGGGTTCACACAAATATCAGTGTCCATCCGTGTTCATCAGTGGTTCCTTGCATGCCGCTGGCAGGGGCGGTTCGCGAACCGCCCTACGGTCGATGGGACGGAGGCCTGCTTGGGGAAAAGAACCCCCAAGTGGTTGATTTCACGACATTGCAGGTTTGCCACCATGCGTCGTACAGCGGATGAGATGTGCGGACCCGTAGGCGCGGGGCTGGCCCCGCCCTCCGAGTCGCCGCGCTGGGGCGCAGCAAGCGGCGCCCCTACACCCAGGATGCCGAACCCTTCGACATGAGAGACGGTCGCTCCCTGTAACCCCCATGTTCATCGCTTCGCGGGCGGGCCAAAGGCCCATGGGAAACTGCCTTGCTTGCGCGCCGCCTCTCGGCGCCCTACCCTGAAGGAAGCGTTGCAGCTCGCCTGCTGGCGCGGCACCCCTTCCGGAAGCATCCGCGATGAGCCACCCACCCTGGCGCCTGAGCCCAGGCGACAACCGCGTCCTCTACGGCCACGGCGAGCGCCCCGGCATCGTCGCCGTGGAGCCGGAGGGGGAGGCGGCGATGCGGCTCTTCCTGCGTTCCGTGCCCGGCGGCGGCGAGCTGCGGAGCGAGGTGGTTTCCTTCACCCCCTTTCTCCTGCTGAACGCTGAAGCCCTGCCGCACCTGGCGAAGCTGGCGTACGACCTCGAGGAGCTGGCGGGCGACGGGTTCTACCGCCACCTGGCGCGCTTCCCCACCTGGGGGGACTTCGAGCTGGCCCGCAAGGCCATCCAGCGGGGCAGCGGCGTGTCGCCGGGCGATCCGGCCTCGCCGCAGCTCGCCCTCGGCGACCCAGTGCACCAGTACCTGCTGCTGAGCGGCGAGACGAGCTTCAAGGGCCTGGAGTTCGCCGATCTGCACCGCCTGCAGCTCGATATCGAGACCGCCTGCAGCCCCGGCTTCGAGTTTCCCAACCCGCTGCGTCCCGCCGACCGCGTCATCGCCATCTCCGTCAGCGACTCGCGCGGTTTCGAGACGGTGCTCAAGGGGACGGAATGCGACGAGCCCGAGCTCCTGCGGCGGCTGGCGGCGATCATCCGCGAGCGCAACCCCGACGTCATCGAAGGGCACAACCTCTGCCGCTTCGACCTGCCGTACCTGGCGGCGCGGGCCGAGCGCTGCGGCGTGGCGCTCAGCCTGGGACGCGACGGCAGCGTCCCGAAGCGGCGCAGCTCGCGCCTCAGCATCGCCGAGCGCACCATCGACTACCCCCGCTGGGACATCTACGGCCGCCACATCATCGACACCTGGATGCTGGCGCAGTTCTACGACATCGGCGGGCGCGACCTCGAGGGGTACGGGTTGAAGGAGGTGGCGCGCGCCTTCAAGGTAGCGGCGCCGCAGCGCACCTACATCGAGGGCTCGCAGATCACCTCGTACTTCGAGCGCCAGCCCGAGACCCTCTTCGCCTACTGCCTCGACGACGCCCGCGAGACCCGCGCCATCAGCGAGCTGCTCAGCCCCAGCTACTTCCTGCAAGCGCGCATGTTCCCGTACAGCTTCCAGAACGTGGCGGTGCGCGGCAACGCCACGAAAATCGACGCCCTCCTGCTGCGCGAATACCTGCGCCAGCGCCAGAGCATCCCGCGCCAGCCGCAGCGCCAGGGCCGCATCGCCGGCGGCTACACGGCGACCTTCCAGCAAGGGGTGGCGAAGAACGTCGTCTCCTGCGACGTGCAGTCCCTCTACCCCTCGATCATGCTCAGCTACGATAGGAAGCCGCGGCAGGACCGCCTGAACATCTTCCAGGACCTCCTGCGCGACCTGCGCGCCCTGCGCCTGGGGGCGAAGAAACTCGCGGCGAGCGCCGAGCGCGAGGAGGAGCGCCGCTCCTTCCACACCTTGCAGGCCACCTTCAAGGTGCTCATCAACTCCTTCTACGGCTACCTCGGCGCGGGCTTCTCGCACTTCGCCGACTACGAGGCCGCCGCCGCCATCACCGCCACCGGGCGCGAGCTGCTGCAGCGGATGATCGACTGGCTGCGCGACCGCGACTGCCGGATCATCGAGATCGACACCGACGGCATCTACTTCGTGCCGCCGCCCCAGCTCGGCGGGGAGGCGCAGGCGGCGGCCCTGGTGGCGGAGCTCTCGGAGGCCATGCCGGAGGGGATCGACGTCGAGTGCGCCGGCCACTACCGGGCCATGTTCAGCTACAAGTCGAAGAACTACGCCCTGCTCGACAGCGAGGGCGAGGTGCGCATCAAGGGCTCCGGGTTGCGCTCGCGCGGGCTGGAGCTCTTCCAGCGCGACTTCCTGCGCCGCTGCCTGGAGCTGGTCCTCAGCGATCGGCGCGACGAGGTTGAGGCCCTCTACACAGAACGCCTCGCCGCCATCGCCGAGGGCCGCATGGGCATCCAGGAGCTGGCCAAGACCGAGACCTTGCAGGACTCGCTGGAGACCTACCGCGGCAAGATCGCCGGCAAGAAGCGCAACCGCAGCGCGCCCTACGAGCTTGCCCTGCGGGCCGAGCGCGCCTACCAGCCGGGCGACCAGCTCTCCTACTACGTCACCGGCGAGAAGGCGAACGTGGCCGTCTACGAAACCTGCAAGCTGGTCAGCGACTTCGATCCAGCGCACCCCGATTTCAACGTCGCCTACTACCAGAAGAAGCTGAAGGACCTCTACAAGAAGTTCACGCCGTATTTCCATGAGCTGGCCCCGGCGGAAGGCGAGGTGGAGGGCGAGGCCGAAAGCTCCCAGGACCTGCGGGGTGGGCTGTTCGAGGCCGAGACCTCGTAGCGGCGTTGCCCTCGCCGCCGCCCCGGCGCTCACCAAGGGGGCGACCCGCTCCGGCAGGGGCCGGCGCCGGCTTCGACATCGCCGCACCATCTCCGCTATACTTGCCGCAGGCAGACTGCATCCGGGTGCAACTCCAGCAGAGAGGCGACTCCATGACCACGAAGGCGTCCACGGCGACCCCCGACCTGAGTTTCCGCGAGGCGCTGCGCCGCCTCGATGCGGCCGGCCTCCTCCTGAAGGTGGAGGATGAGGTCGATCCCCAGCTCGAGCTGACGAGCGTCCTCTTCAAGCAGCCCGAGCGGGCCATGCTCTTCAAGCGCGTGAAGGGCTACGGCATGCAGGTGATCGGCAACTTCATGGGCAGCGAGGAGAACGTCCTGGCGATCTATCAGAAGGACGTGGCCGAGGTGCGCCGCTACATCACCGAGGGGCTGGGATCGCCGATGCCGCCGACGCGCGTCGCCTCCGGCCCGGTGCAGGAGGTCGTGCACGACAACCCCGACCTGCTCGAGCACTTGCCGCTGCCGAAGTACGCGCCGAACGACGGGGGCCGCTACATCTCCGCCGGCGTGGTCATCGCCAAGAACGCGGAGACCGGCGTCTACAACGCCTCCTACCACCGCTTTATGCACGTCGAGCGCAACCGCCTCCTCATCAAGCTCGACCTGGGGCGGCACCTGCGCACCTTGTGGGAGCGGGCCAAGGCCAAAGGAGAGCCGCTGCCGATCGCGGTGGTGCTGGGGCCGGACATCGGCACCCTTTACGCCGCGGCCATCATGGGGGCGCAGCTCCCCTTCGAGATGGACGAGTACCACGTCGCCTCCGGCATCCGCCGCAAGCCGCTGGAGCTGATCGACTGCCGCACCGTGCCGCTGCAGGTGCCGGCCGACGCCGAGGTGGTCATGGAGGGCTTCATCTCGCCCACGGAGGAGATGCAGGAGGGGCCGTTCATGGAGTTCATCGGCCTCTACTCCGACGTCGGCCCCTCGCCGGTCACCACGATCACTTGCCTCTACCACCGCAAGAACCCGATCTGGCACGTCATCATGACGAAGGAGTCGCCGATCTTCCGCAAGCACGTGCTCGAGGGGGCGATTCTCAAGGCGGTGAAGGCGGCGGCGCCGTGCGTCACCGACGTGGCCCTCACCGCCGGCGGCCTCTACCGCTTCCACCTGCACATCGCCGTGCGCAAGCGCAGCGCCGCCGACGAGGGCTACCAGCGCAACGCCATCTACGCCGCCATCACCGCCCTGAAGGACCTCGATCTGATCATCGTCGTCGATGACGACATCGACATCCACACCTGGACCGACGTAGAGTGGGCCCTCGCCATGCGCTGGGACGCCTCGAAGGGGCTGATCCTCATGCCGGCGTCGCGCGGGCACGAGTACGTGACGGTCTCCGAGGAGGGGGTGCGCACGAAGGTCGGCATCGACGCCACGCTGCCGTTCGGTTTCACCAAGCGCCACAAGCGCATCCCCATCCCGCCCGCCGATCTGAGCAAGTACCGGACGACGCTTGCTCCGAACCTCCAGGGATAGCGTCCGCGCCACGCCGGGCGGAGGGCGAAGACGGAACCGCCGGGCGCCCCGCGAGGGATGAGTCATGCAGCAACGGTGTGACCTCCGATGCCACAGGTAGCGCGAACCAAGCACGCATTTCGTGGATCGCTGGGGCTGTCGGTACTCCTGCACCTGGCCCTCTTCGGGGGACTTGCTGTCTGGAGCGCCGTCTGGAGCGCGGGGCTGCGGCAAGAAGCCTCCCCTCACCCGGCGCGCATCTACCACCTGACCCTGAGGGACTGGCGGTTTCTTCCCAGCCCGATTCCCGGCCTGACTCCCGGCGCCGCTGGGAACGTCGAGGAAGAGGGCGAGGGGGGAGGCGGCGTCGAGGGGCGCGGCAGCGTCAAGGCTGCCGCAGCCCTGCAACCGAGCGAGGGAGGCTCGAATCACCGAGGAGTCGCCGCCGGGTCGATCTGGCGCGGGACTCCCGCCACGCCGGCTGGAGATCCGGCCGGAAATGGGGGAGAGCCTCGCGACCGCAACGTGTCGCCCCTGGCGCCGGCGTGGGCGGGCGCCGTGACGCTGCAACGGGCGGTGGCGCCGATGGAATCAGCGGGGCGGCTCGGCGCGCAGGCGGCTCGACCCGCGGCGCGCTTGGCGGCCGGGCGCGTTCAGGCAAGCGCGCGGCGGGTCGCCGCGACTCCGCCGGCGCCACGCGAAGAGGCTGCGGACGCGGCGCCGCAGGCATCGCCGCGGGCCGGCGCCGTGCCGCCGGCGGAGCAGGATGGGCGGCGCCCGGGACGCCCGGTGATGGCGCTCTCGGCAAGCCCCGCGCTGCCTGAGACGGCGAGCGGTGCGGAGCGCCGCCGCGTCATCGAGGCGCTCGGCCCGCCGGGGATGGGCAGCGGGTTGGCGAACGGCGGCGCCAACGCCGCGCCTGGCCCTGGCGAGCATGCCGGTGAACCATGGGGCAATGGGTCCGGACCGGGCACGCCTGGCTTCGGCGGCGCGGCGGGCGGCTCCGGCGGCTTCCTCGTGCAGCCGGACCCCCGCAATGAGAAACCAGCGTATCCCCTCCTGGCGCGCCGCCAAGGGCTTGAAGGGCGCGTCTGGCTCAGTCTCTTCGTCCGCCCCGAGGGGAGCGTGGGGGGTGTGCGCGTGACGCAGAGTTCCGGCCACCCGAGCCTCGACCGCGCCGCCGTCACCAGCGCCCACGGCTGGCGCTTCCACTACCGCGAGCAGCTCGCGGGACACCCTGGGGCGTGGGTGACGCTCCCCATTGATTTTTCCCTCTCCCCAGAGTAGTTGTTGCGCGCCCGTACCTCTCTCCACCCGCACTCCCCGTCCGCAGCCGCGGGAGGGGTTTCCGCCGGCGGCCATCCCGGCGCGACGGCCTTGGTTCGCGGCCAGGGGAGAAGGCCTGGCGCCCCGGTCGCGCGCCCGGTCGAGAGGGCGTCGGTCCGCGGCTCATTCTCGAACACCGCATGGCGATAGGGATCGCCGCGGCTCCAGGTCAAGAGGGCCTGGGATGCCACGGCGGCGCCGGTGAGGCTGCTGCTCATGATCGTACTCGTCTGGGCAGGGTTTCTGGCCTTCACGCTGCTCATGGTCGCGTTTGATCTCGGCGTCACGCAGCGACGGCCGCACGTCATGCGCGTGCGGGAGGCCCTGGCCTGGACTCTCGTCTGGGTTGCCCTGGCGCTGCTCTTCAACGTCTTCGTCTACTACCTGTACGGGCATAACTGGCTGGGCTGGGCCGACCTCCATGGCCGGCAGCTCAGCGGCCATCAGGCGGCGGTGCAGTTCTTCACCGGCTACCTGACCGAGAAATCGTTGTCGGTGGACAACCTCGTCGTCATCGCCATGATCTTCACCTCCCTGGGAGTTCCCCTCGCCGCGCAGCACCCGGTCCTGGTCTGGGGAATCCTCGGGGCCGTGGTGCTGCGGGGGGTGATGATCCTGGCGGGGGCGGTGCTTCTGGCGCGCTTCTGGTGGATGGACTACGCCTTCGGGGCGCTGCTCCTGGTGGCCGCCGGCAAGATGCTAAAGGAGGGCGAGAAAGAGATCGACCCCGGTCGCAACCTCCTCCTGCGGCTGGCGCGGCGGGTTTTTCGCGTCAGCCCCGCGTATGACGGGAACCGCTTCTTCACGCGGGCCGGCGGCGCCTGGGCGATGACGCCGCTGCTGCCGGCCTTGCTCCTGGTGGAGGCGAGCGACGTGATGTTCGCCATCGACTCGATCCCCGCCATCTTCGCCATCACGCGCGATCCCTTCCTGGTCTTCACCTCGAACGTCTTCGCCATTCTCGGGCTGCGGGCGCTCTACTTCGCCCTGGCCGGCCTGATGGAGCGCTTCCGTTACCTGCGGGCCAGCCTGGTGACCCTGCTGCTGTTCATCGGCATGAAGATGCTCCTCTCCCACGCCTACCCCATTTCCACCCTCGCCTCCCTGGCGATCATCTGCGGCATTCTCGGCGCCGGGGTGGCGGCGACGCTCGCGCACCGCTGGAACAACGCGGCGCCGGGGCGCCTCTCCGTCAGCCACGCAAGCCGCGGCCTGGCGCGCACCACGTATCGCCAGGCGCGGCGGATCGTCGTGCTGGTCATCGGCGGCACGGTGCTGCTGCTGGGTCTCGCCATGCTCATCCTGCCAGGACCGGGGATCGCCACGACCGTGTTCGGGCTCGCCATCCTGGGCGTCGAGTTCGCCTGGGCGCGGCGCTGGCTCAACCGCCTGCACCGAACCGCGACGAACCTCTCGCCGAGCTGGCTCAAACGCCTGCATAGCACCGTGATGAACCTCTCGCCGAGCTGGAGGCGCTGGTGGGGCAAGAAGAAGAGGGAAGACGGCGCTTCCTCGGACAGGACGTGAGGCGCCCGGCCGGTCGCCGCCAGGGCGGGAAGGCACCGCGCGGGGAAGTTCACGAGGGCGTTCTCTGTCAGGCGATTGCGCCCAAATCGAGCACCCCAGGCGTGGCAAGCGGAAGCGGCGCGCTCGGCACGACGCAATTGGCTTGCAGGAGGCCGCGCCAGGTGTGCTATAGTCCGGGAACATCCAGAAGAGAGAGCCCCAGCCGCGTCAGCAGGGTCGGGGGGAGAGAGCGCCCATGGCCAGACGATCGCAGGCGCCGCCGGTCTCCGAGCAGCCTTGGCCGGCGCGCCTGAAGCAGCTTGCCGAAACGCGGGGCGCGGAGGTGGCGCTGCGCGAGAAAGAGTTCGGCATCTGGCGGCAGATCACCTGGCAGGGCTACCTGGAGCACGTCCGCCACCTCAGCCTCGGCTTGCGCGCCTTGGGGTTCGCCCCCGGCGACAGCCTGGCCATCCTCGCCGACAACTGCCCGGAGTGGCTCTACGCCGACCTTGCGGCGCAGGCCGCGGGCGGGGTCGGCGTGGGCCTCTACCCGACGAACCCCGCCCACGACGCGCAGTACATCGTCAACCACTGCGAAGCCCCCATCATCATCGTCTACGACCAAGAGCAGCTTGATAAGATTCTCCAGGAGCAGCACCGCTTGCCCAAGCTGCGCACAGCGGTCGTCATCGACCCGAAGGGGCTGCGCCACTACGATGATCCGCTCATCATGCGGTTTGCGGAGCTCCTGACGCTGGGGCGAGCCTACGAGGCCGAGCATCCGGAGGAGTTCGAAGCGGGCCTGGCCCTGCTGAAGCCGGATGACGTCGCCATCATGGTCTACACGTCGGGGACCACTGGCCACCCGAAGGGAGCCATGCTGACGCACCACAACCTCTGGGTGATGTCTCAGGGCTGGATGCAGATCAGCCCCTTCCGGCCGCGCGACTCGCTCGTCTCCTACCTGCCGCTCTGTCACATCCTGGAGCGCTCCCTCTCCGTCTACCTGCCGCTTTACATTGGCTACAGCGTCAGCTTCGCCGAGAGCTTCGACACCGTGCAGCTCAACCTGCGGGAGATTTCGCCGACCCTCTTCGCCGCGGTGCCGCGCATCTGGGAGAAGCTGCACTCGGCGCACACCATCCGCGTGGCGGAGTCGAGTCCCCTGAAGCGAGCCGCGTATGCGGCGGCCTTGCGGCTCGGCGCCTGGGTGGAGGCGCGGCGCCGCCGCGGCAAGGCGCCCTGGGCCTGGCGGCCGCTCTGGTGGCTCGCCTACCTGGGGGTGTTCCGCGCCATCCAGGAGAAGCTGGGGTTGCGGCGGGCCCGCTTCATGATGAGCGGCGGCGCCCCGATCGCTCCGGCGATCCTGTCGTTCTTCCACGACATCGGTCTGCCGGTGCGCGAAGGGTACGGGATGACGGAAGCGGCGGGGGCCATTGCCATGCACCGGCAGGGCGACGAGCGCCCGGGGACCGTGGGCCATCCCCTTCCCGGCCTGGAGGTGCGCCTGGCGGGGGACGGCGAAATTCTGCTGCGCGGCGGCGGCATCTTCAAAGGCTACCACGCCAACCCCGCGGCGACGGCCGAAGCGCTCGAGGAGGGCTGGCTGCACACCGGCGACATCGGCACGTTCGACGAGCATGGCCACCTGCGCATCACCGACCGCAAGAAGGACCTCATCATCACCGCCGGCGGCAAGAACATCGCGCCGCAGAAGCTTGAGAACCTGCTGAAGACGAGCTCTTACATCAAGGAAGCGATCGTCATCGGCGACCGCCGGCGGTTCCTCGCCGCCCTCATCCAGATCGAGCTGGAGAATGTCTCCCACTGGGCGGAGCGCTGCAACCTCGCCCACACCACCTTCAAGAGTCTGGCGACGCATCCCCAGGTCTACGAGCTCATCCGCGGCGAGGTGGAGCGGCTGAACCGTCAGCTCCCGCCGGTGGAGACGATCAAGCGCTTCCTGCTCCTCGACAAGGAGCTCGATGAGGATGACGGCGAGCTGACGGCCACGCAGAAGGTGCGCCGGGCCACGATCGCGCGGCGCTATGTCGCGGAGATCGAGCGCCTCTACCAGCGCGGCGCGCCGCCGGTGGGCTAGGGTCGCGCCGCAAGAGTTCGCCGACACATCGGATGTGTCGCAGGCCTCATTTCTTCGTCGGGGACCTGTGCTTCCTCCCACCCCTCTCTCGCCCGTTCCCTCTCCCAGCAGGAGAGAGGCCAGGGGTGAGGGGTGCGCAAGGGGGCGAGGCGAGGAACCGGTTGCCCGTCACCTGGAAGGCTCCGCATGGTCATCGCAGACCTCGGCACCCTGGTGCACGTCATCGTCAGCGGCGTCGCGGTGGGGAGCACGTACGCCCTGGTGGCGCTCGGCTTCGTGCTCATCTACAAGGCCAGCGATGTGCTCAACTTCGCCCAGGGCGAGCTGATGATGGTGGGGGGGTACCTCTGCTTCGCTTACGTGGCCCAGCTCAAGCTCCCCTTCCTGCCCGCCTTCCTCCTCACCCTGGTGACCGCGGCGCTCGTCGGCATGCTCATCGAGCTCCTCTTCCTGCGCCGCTTGATCGGCGAATCGGTCTTCACGGTCATGATGGTGACCGTCGGCCTCGGGGGCATCCTGAAGAGCCTCGTCGGCCTCATCTGGGGCGAAGATGACCTGGCCCTCCCCTCGCCCTTCGCCTACAAGACGCTGGCCTGGTCGTTCGCGGGGGGCGAGCTCTACGTCGCTTACTCGGAGCTCTTCAATATCCTCACCTCGGCGGTGCTCTTCGGGCTCTTCATGCTCTTCTTCAAATTCGCCCGCACCGGCATCGCCATGCGGGCCACCGCCGAGGATCAGGACACGGCGTTCCTCATGGGCATCAGCGTGAAGCGCGTCTTCGCGCTGAGCTGGGCCATCGCCTCGGTGGTCGCCGCGGCGAGCGGCATCTTCTACGCCGAGGAGAGCTACCTGCACGCCCAGATGGGCTTCATCGGGCTGCGGGCCATGCCGGCGGCCATCCTGGGCGGCATCGACAGCATCGCCGGGGCGATCCTCGGGGGCTTGACGATCGGCATGGTGGAGAGCTTCGCCGGCGCTTACCTGGGGACCGGCGTGCGCGACATCGTGGCCTTCGTCATCCTCATCCTCGTCCTCATGGTGCGACCGTATGGGTTCTTCGGCACGCAGCAGCTCCGCCGCGTGTGACCCCGCCAGCCTACTGCGGAACGAGCGCGGCCGCGCTGCGTGGGGCTGCCGCGTTTCCCGCCACCGGCTGTTGCGAAGTGAAGCGTGAGCCATGGGCCGGACCTTCCACAGCAGCTACGCCGAGGAGATGGCGCTCTTCCAGAGCGACTGGGCGCGGGCCTGGATGGCGATCTTCCTGGCGCTGCTGCTCGGCGTGCCGGCGCTCCTGGGGCCGTACCTCCTGTCGGTGCTCAACCTCGCGGGGGTGGCGGTGATCGGCGCCATCGGGCTGAACCTGCTCATCGGCACCACGGGGCAGATTTCCCTGGGGCACGTCGCCTTCATCGCCTGCGGCGGCTACACCACGGCAATCCTGGCGGAGCGCTTCGGGCTGCCCTTCTGGCTCCTCATCCCGGCCTCGGGCTGCGTGGCGGCGCTCATCGGCCTCGTCGTCGGCGTGCCCTCGCTGCGCCTGGAGGGGTTCTACCTCGCCATGGCGACGCTGGCGGCGGCCTTCATCATCGAGTACGTCTACGCCCACTGGGAGTCCCTGACGGCCGGCACCACGGGGATGAAAGTGGCGCGACCGACGCTCGCCGGGGCGCCGCTGGAGTCGAGCCTGGCCTTCTTCTACTTTCAGCTCCCCTGGGTGATCGGCGCCACCCTCTTCGCCAAGAACCTGACGCGCACCAAGGTGGGGCGCGCCTGGGTGGCCATCCGCGACCGCGACATCTCGGCGGAAACCCTCGGCATCGACCTCACCCACTACAAGCTTGTCGCCTTCATCGTCAGCGCCTTCTACGGCGGCGTAGCCGGTTCCCTCTACGTCTACTACCTGAAGACGGTCTCCCCGGAGCACTTCACCTTCGCGCTGATGATCGAGTACATCGCCATGCTCATCGTCGGCGGCGTCGGCTCGATCCTCGGCTCCATCTTCGGCGCCGTCTTCATCACGCTCTTGCCCGAGGCCCTGCGCCTGGTGACGGACCTCCTGCGCGATGACTACCCGGTCCTGAGCTTCCGCTTCCTCTACGTGAAGCAAGGCATCTACGGGTTGATCATCATCCTCTTCCTGCTCTTCAAGCCGGACGGCTGCTTCGGCTGGTGGCAGGACGTGAAGCGGTACTGGCAGACGTGGCCGTACAAGCACTCGTAGGGGAGTCGTCGGCGCCCGCCGCGGGGGCGTTCCCTCCCCATCCCGGAAGGCTCGCGCGGCCTGCGGGCGTGGTCATCCACATCCTGCTCTTGGGAGGTCTCACGACAATGGCACAGCGGTTGAAACAGGCGGCGGTTTTCGTGGGCGTCATCCTGGTTGCCCTGGGGGTAAGCGTGGGGACGACGGCGCAGGCGCAAGTCCGCGGCGTGACCGACACCGAGGTCACCCTGGGGGTGATCCTCGACTACACCGGCCCGTACAAAAGCGCCGGCGTCCTCATCACCGAAGCCTTCAATGCCTACTGGAAAGCCGTCAACGACGCCGGCGGCGTGCACGGGCGGAAGGTGAAGATCATCTACGAAGATAACGGCGCCTCGCCGAAGATGGGGCTGACGGCGGCGAACAAGCTCGTGTACAAGGACGGCGTCTTCGGCATCCTCGGCTCCATCGGCAGCGCCGCCACCGTCGTGCTCTTCGACCTCGTCGAGAAGGAAAAGGTGCCGATGCTGCCGATCGCCTACCCGCGCAAGATGTACGACCCGGTGAAGCGCTACGTCTTCATGGCCTCCGCCCCTTACGCCATCCAGGCGGCGCGCGCCATCGACTACATCTTCGATGACAAGAAAGACCTCAACGCCAAGGTCGGCATCATCTACCAGGATGACGATTTCGGCGAGGATGCGCGCAACGGGGCGCTGGAGGCCATGAAAGCCTGGGGCAAGACGCCGGCCGCCCAAGAGGCCTTCCCCCGCGGCACCACCGACTTCCGCTCCGCGGTTCTCAACATGAAACGCGCCGACGTCGATTACATCATCATCGGCGCGGCGGTGCGCGAGGCGGCGGGGATCGTGCGGGAAGCGAAGCTGACCCGCTTCAAGGGACAGATCATGGGGATCGATCCCTCCCTCGGGCCGCCGCTCTTCTCCCTGGCGAAAGAGGCGGCGGAGGGCTACCTAGGGGCCAGCTCCTTCGCCACCCTTGGTGAAGACGTGCCCGCCTGGGGCAACCTGAAGGCGGCCTTGCAGAAGTATGAGAAGAAGACCTTCAACTTCTACCACGTCTTCGGGCTCGCCAACTCGGTGGTCTACCACGAAGGCCTGAAGCGCGCCGGCCGCAACCTCACCCCCGACACCTTGGTGGCGGCGCTCGAGAGCCTGCGCGACTTCGATAGCGGCGGGGTGCTTCCTCCCGTCACCTTCACGGCGACGAAGCGCTATGCTTCCAAGGCGGCGAAGATCGTGCGGGCTGACGTGAAGACGCAAGACTTCATCGCGGTTGCGCCCTACCAGGTGCCCAAGGCCATGCGTTGAAGAGGCGAATGCAGGGCGACAGGCTGCGCCGCGGCCGGCTGATCCTGGCGCCCGCGGCGGCAGGAGAGGCGATGGCGACGGGCAGGGGATCGTCCTCCTCTGCCCGCCGCCTCATCCGTCACGCCGTGCGTCGTCAAGCCAGCGAGCCGCAGCCATGCTGAAGGTGACGAACCTGCAGACCGTCTACAACGACGTCATCGTGGCCATCAAGGGCGTCTCCCTCGAGGTGCCCGAGGGGAGCATCGTCACCCTCCTCGGCGCCAATGGCACCGGCAAGACGACGCTGCTGCGCTCCATCTCCGGCGTCTTGAAGTCGATGAAGGCTGAGATCGAGGAGGGGAGCATCACCTTTCTCGGCCAGCAAGTCATCGGCAAGGACCCCGATGAGATCGTGCGCCTGGGCCTCTGCCAAGTGCCGGAGGGTCGGCGCATCTTCGCGGACCTGACGGTGGCCGAAAACCTGCGCCTGGGGGCCTACCTGCGGCACGACCGGGCGGGCATCCGCGCCGATCTGCGCAACGTCCTCGACCTCTTTCCCCCCTTGGCGCCGCGCCTGTCGCTGCGGGCCGGCTTCCTGAGCGGCGGGGAGCAACAGATGCTGGCGATCGGGCGGGCGCTCATGGCTCGCCCGCGCCTCCTCATGCTCGACGAGCCGTCGCTCGGCCTGGCGCCGATCCTGGTGGAGGAGATTTTCGCCCGCCTGCGCCGGCTCAATACCGAGCTGGGCCTCACCATCCTGCTCATCGAGCAGAACGCCAACCTGGCGCTGAAGCTGGCGAGCTACGGCTACATCATGGAGAACGGCCGCGTGGTCCTCGATGGCCCCAGCCAGAAGCTGTTGGCGAACGAGGACGTGAAGGAGTTCTACCTCGGCCTGACGGAGACCGCGCAGCGGCGCAGCTACGCCGAGGTGAAGCACTACAAGCGCCGCAAACGCTGGCTGTCGTAACCCGGTCGGCGGGGCGGCGCGGCGACGGCAAGGGTGGGCGCGACGGTGGGCGAGCAGACGCTCCTGGAAGCTGAGGACCTGCACCTGCACTTCGGCGGCGTGAGCGCCCTGAGCGGCGTGGGGTTCACCCTGGCGCAGGGCGAGCTGCACGCCATGATCGGCCCGAACGGCGCCGGCAAGACGAGCGTGCTCAACGTCATCAGCGGCATCTACCGGCCGCAGGCGGGACGCCTGCGCTTCGCCGGGCGCAACCTCCTCGACCTGAAGCCGTACCAGGTCGCCCAGGCCGGCATCGCGCGTTCCTTCCAGAACATCGAGCTCTTCCAGCACATGAGCGTGCTCGACAACCTGCTCGTCGGCCGGCATCGCTGGATCAAGGCGGGGGTGCTGGCCTGCGGCCTCTTCCTGGGTCGCGGACGGCGCCAGGAGATCGCCCACCGGCGGCGGGCCGAGGAGATCATCGACTTCCTGGAGATCGAGCACATCCGTCATGCGCGCGTCGGCAACCTGCCGTACGGCCTGCAGAAGCGCGTCGAGCTGGGTCGCGCCCTGGCGCTGGAGCCGAAGCTGCTCCTCCTGGACGAGCCGGTGGCCGGCATGAACGTCGAGGAGACCGAGGACATCGCCCGTTTCATCCTCGACATCAAGGAGGAGCTTGGCATCACCATCCTGCTCGTCGAACACGACATGCGGCTGGTGATGGACATCTCCGACCGCGTCACCGTCCTCGACTTCGGCAAGAAGATCGCCGCCGGCACGCCCCAGGAGGTGGCGCGGAACCAGGCCGTCATCGAGGCCTACCTCGGCGAGCCCCACGAAGCGGCCTAACGCCGCCACTCCGCTCTTCTCCGCCTACCTCCTTCTCGCCGGCGGCGGTGACCTCGAGGCGCCGGGCAGGACGGCGCGGCGGCGCCCTTCGCTGGCCATCCGCGCTCCCCCCGCGCCTCGATGGGCGCTTCCTCCGGGGCGCGGCGGCATCGCCGTCCTCCTCACGCCTGGTACCAGGGCGCCAGCTTGCGCTCGAGGAGGCGCAGGGCCTCGTAGGTGATCCAGCCCGTGGCCCCAAGGAGGGTGATGCCGAAGAAGGCGAGCGGCGTCTCGAACTCCTGCGAGGCGGCCACGATGAGGTGGCCGATGCCGGCCGTGGCTCCGAAGAGCTCGCTGACCACGGCCCCCACCAGGGCGCGGCCGACCGCCAGGCGCAGGCCGGTCATGATCAGCGGCAGCGCCCACGGCAGGATCACCGCGCGCAGCTCCTGCCGGCGCGTGGCGCCAAGCGAGCGCACCGCTTCGCGCAGGTTCTCCGGGGTGCTCGTGAGGCCCACGTAAGCGTTGAAGAGCGGCGGAAAGACCGCCCCGATCATGGTGACGACAAGCTTCGACCAGATGCCGACGCCGAACATGATGACGAAGAGCGGCGCCAGGGTGACCACGGGCGCATTGTAGGCGATCGTCACCCACGGCTGCGCGTAGGGTCGGCTGCGCGGCCAGAGCGCCAGGGCGAAGCCGAGAGCCAGTCCGGCGAGCACGCCCAGCACGTACCCCAGCACGAACTCCACGCCTGTCGTCCAGAGATGGACGTAAATCCCTCCCTCCTCCTCGAGGAACGCCGTCGCCCGCAGCATCATGCTCGGGCCGGCGAAGATAAGCGGCTGGTCGAGCAGGCGCGCCATCGCCTCCCAGGCAACGATGCCAACCGCCAGCGAGGCGGCGGCATCGCGGCGGCGCAGGCGGCGCGCTCTGCCCAGCGCAGGCGTCGACATCAACTGGCCTCCAGGCGCTGCGTGTGCCAGGGGGCCAGCCGACGCTGCACGAAGCCCAGGAGCGCGAAGGCGCCGTAGCCGAAGAGGACGAGGAAGAAGATGGCGAGGTAGATCGGCGCCGGCTGGAAGACCTGGGCGCTGAAGTAGACGAGGTAGCCGAGGCCGGCGTTGGCGCCGTACCACTCCGCCACCACCACGCCGATGACGCCGCGACCGACGGCCAGCCGCAAGCCGGTCATGATGGTCGGCAGGGCGGCGGGCAGCAGGACCTTGATGAAGAGCTGCGGACGCGAGCCGCCCAGCGAGCGGACAACCTCCAGGTAGTTCAACGGCACCTGGGTGACCCCGGTGTAGGTGTTGAGGATGACGGGGAAGACCGCGCCAAGGAAGACGATAAGCGCTTTCGACCACAGCCCGATGCCGAACCAGACGATGAGGAGCGGCGCCACGGCGACGCGCGGCGTGGAGTAGATGAAGGCGATCCAGGGCGTCAGCCAGTTGTTGAGGCGGGCGTTGGCAACCATGAGGGCGCCGACGGGAATTCCCACCGCCACGGCGAGGAGGTAGCCGTTGAGGAACTCAACGCCGCTGGTGCGCAGGTGCAGCCACAGCTCGCCGCTTGGCGCCAGCAGCAGGAAGGCGCGGACGATCTGCGCCGGCGAGGCGACGAAGATGGAGTGCTTGATGAAGAGATCGAAGACGAGCTGCCAGAGCACGATGCCGCCCGCGATCGAGGCGCCGCCCTTCAGCGCCTCGCTCCAGGCGCGCCCGAGAGGACGCCGGCGCGCTCGACGCCTGGACCGCGCGCCACTGCCGGCTGCCAGCGACAGTGGCGCCGGCGCCGGTACGCGGGAGGCATGATCCGGCATGGCAAGCTCGTCCCGTTCCTGTGGAGTCTCGGCGCGGGGAGTAGCGCGGCGCCCGCCGGCTGCCTTGGCGGCGCCCCTGCTCCCGAAGCTCCTGTGTCCGCGGGCAGGAGGGTGTTGCTCTTACACCTCCGCGCCCGGCTGCTCGAGCATGCTCCGGCGCACCTCCGCCTCGATCATCGACCAGATGCGGTCGATGTAGGCGAGGAACTGCGGCGAACGCTTCACCGCCAAAGGCCGCGGGCGCGTCAGCTCGATGGGGATTTCGGCCTTGATGGTGGCCGGGCGGGAGCTGAAGACAACGACGCGGTCTGCCAGGTAGACCGCCTCCTCGATCTGGTGCGTCACGAAGAGCACCGTCTTGCGCGTGCCGCCCCAGGTCTTCAGGAGCTCGAGCTGCATGATCTCCCGGGTCTGCGCGTCGAGGGAGGCGAACGGCTCGTCCATGAGGAGGACCTGCGGTTCGATGATGAGCGCCCGCGCCAAGTTGACGCGCTGCTGCATGCCGCCGCTGAGCTCATACGGGTAGTGGTTCTCGAAGCCGCGCAGGCCCACGAGCTCGACGTAGTGCCGGGCGCGGGCGCGCGCCTCCCGGCGCGGCGTGCCGTGCAGCTCGAGGCCAAGGATGATGTTGTCGACCACCGTGCGCCACGGCAGCAGCGACGAATCCTGGAAGACGAACCCCTTGTCGATCCCCGGCTTGATCACCCGCTGGCCGTCCAGGAGAATCTCCCCCGAGTCGAAAGGGATGAGGCCGTCCAGGATGCGCAGGAAGGTCGTCTTGCCGCAGCCGCTCGGCCCGACGATGCAAATGAACTCGTTCTCCGCCACGCGCAGCTCGAGGCCGCTGAAGACCGGCAGGCTCTGCTCCGAGCGCAGGCTGGTAAACCCCTTGCAGAGGTCCTTGATCTCGAGCTTCGTCGGCATGGCAGGGTAAAGAACGTGACGTGGACCACGAGGGCAGGCGCGGCTCCTGGTTGGGAACCACCGGGGTGAAGCGATAGGCGCCCCGGCGGAGAGGCCCTCGCTCCACCCCGGCTTCCGTGGGGGTAGACGCGCCGCCCGGCAAGGAGACGAGCGCCGCCTCACAGACCCTTCAGCGCCTCCTCGATGTACGACGTGTCGATGAGCGACGACATCGGCAGGGCCTGCTTGAGTTTCCCGGACTCCACCACGAGGTCGATCACCGCCTGATGGGCAGCCAGGTTGATGCGGCCGCCAGGGGTGAAGGCCTTGAGCTGCTTGATGTTGCTCTCGTAGGTGCGTTCGGCGTACTTCGGCGCCACGCGCGTCTCCTTCACGAGAACCTGCACCGCCGCGGCGCGATTCTTCTCATCCTCCAGCCAGCGCAGCGCCTTCGCGTTGCCCCGCAGGAAGCGCAGCACCTTGTCGCGATTTTGCTTGCCCCACTCGATGTTGACGCCGATGGAGGTGAAGGCGAAGAGCGGGATGTGCCGCGCCGCGGTGTCGAGGATCTTCAGCCCATCGTCCTCCGCCTGGAAGGAGGTTGGCTGCGCCACCACCGACGCCGAGACGCCGCCGGTCTTCACCCCGGCGTAGCGCTGCGGCGTGCCCCCCAGCTCCAGGAGCTTGTAGTCGCTCGGATACTTCAGCCCGTTGCCCCGCATCATCTTGTGCAGGATCACCGTGCTGCCGGAGCGCAGGCTGGAGACCCCGATCGTTGTCCCCTTCAGGGCCGCCATGGTGGCGTACTTGGGGCCGGCGATGAGGTCGTAGGTGAGCTTCTCCTGGCTGCCGGCGATGATGACGATCTTGGCCTCTTTGGCGATGGCCACCACGGCGCTATCGACAGGGACGGTGTAGTTGAGGTTCGTGGCGTTCGTCGACAGGGCCTGCACGGACTCCGGGGGTTTCGTGAAGAATTTCTCGTCAATCGTCAGTCCAAGGTCGGCGAACATCCCCTTGGCGATGCCGATCCAGAGCGGCCACTGGTAGGAGGTGCGGGTGACCTCCCCCATGATGATGGTATCCGCCGCCCGCGCCGCGGTCCCCGCCACCCCCTGCGCCGCCACCGCCGCCATCAACCCGAGGACGAGCATCTTGAGCCAGCGCTGCATGGTCTTCCTCCTCCGGAACGCTGTTCTCCTGGGCTGTTCGAAGCCCTCCATTGAACGCTTGGGTCGTGCAGGCCGCACGGGACCGCCCACGAAACCGCCTCTCGACGATCCGAGCGTCGGCGCCACGCCCCCTACGGCTGCGCTCACCATGTCAAGAAGCAAGCGCTGTGTCAAGACATTTGCGTGCCTGCGGGGGCGGCAAGACGCCGGCGGCCGCGGCGCGGAGTTCCCGTGGGCAGGGCCGTGCAGCCGCGGCGGCCGTTGCGGAAAGCAACCAGGCAGGCACGCCCGGCGCTGAATTGGGGTATGCTAGGTGAATCGCATGCCTGGCGACGCCGCCGAGGCCACGGTGAGAGGAGACCGCCGGTAGCCCGTGCCGCCTGATGCCGACGTCGCTCGCCCCTCATGATGGTAGCCAGCAGATGTCCTCACAGCAGACCGGAGCGTTGGTCGTTGCCCTGAGCGCCGCGTTGGGACTGAGCTACGTGGCCCTCCTCTATCTGCCGGCGTGGGACGCTCCGTTTCAGTTCGATTCGGAGATGATCGCGCAGAACTATCCCACCTTGCAGACCGCGGCGGCTCTCTGGGAGGGCATGCGCGCCAATCCCCGCCGCATGCTCTCGCTGCTGTCGTTCGCTGCCGATTTCCATCTCTTCGGCCTCAGCAGTCTGGCGTTCCGTCTGACGAACCTGGCGCTCCACCTCGCCAACACCCTGATCGTCTTCCTCCTCCTGCAGATGCTGCTGCGACAGCGCCCCGCGGCCCTCGGCCCCGCCGCGGCGGTGCTGCCGGCGGCGGTGATCGGCGCGCTGTTCTTCGCGCTCCACCCCATTCAGACGCAGGCCGTGCTGCTGATCTGGCAACGCGTCGAGCTCCTCGCCTGCTTCTTCTTCCTCTGCTCGGTCCTTTGCTGGTGGGGGGCGCGCCGCAGGGCGGAGCGCGACGGACCCCGCTGGCGAGGCGGGCAGGGCGCCCTGCGTGCCGCCGCGCTCTTGACCATGGTGGCGGCGATGCTGAGCAAGGAGACCGCCGCCGTCCTCCCCGTCGTCCTCGGCATGCTCGAGTGGCAAGGCTGGCGCGGCAGCGCGCTGCGGCCCGCCGCTCGCCTGCGGCTGCTGGCGCCGTTCGCGGCGCTCCTGCCGCTCGTGCCCGTGCTGGTGATCCTGACGCCGGAGGTTGATAACTTCGGCGGCATGCCGCTACTGGCGACGCTCAGCGATTTCGAGCGCGGGGTGGGCGCCATGCGTGGCATCGACTACCTGCTCACCCAGTCGCGCGTTGTCTTGACCTACCTGGCGACGGTGGCCTTCCCCGTGGGACAGCACCTGGACCGCGCCGTGGGCCTGAGCCACTCGTTCCTGGAGTGGCGCGTCCTCTTCTCGGTAGGGGTGCTTGGCGGGCTGGCGCTGGCGCTGTGGCGTCTCGAACGGCGCCTGCCGCTGATGCGGGCGGGCGTGCTCTGGATTCTCCTGACCTTGTCGGTGACCTCGAGCATCATTCCGATCTGGGACCCGATGTTCGAGTACCGCATGTACCCGGCGATGGCCGGCGTGGCGCTGATGCTGGCATCGGTGGTGCGCGCGGCGCAGCGGCGCCTGCGCTCGCGCCCCGGGCGCTGCCTCGCGCTGAGCCTTCTGGTCATCTGGATGGCGGCATTGAGCCTCGGCACCTGGCGCCGGGCGACGGTCTGGGCCTCGCCCCTGACCCTCTACGGCGAATCGGTGCGGCGAAGCCCCGCCAACCAGCGCGCCCGCGTCAACTACGGCTTGGCCCTGTCGCAGGCGGGCTGCCACGACAAGGCGCTCCACGGCTTGCTCCTCGCCGTGCGTCTCAACCCGCTGAACGTGAAGGCCACCCTGCAGACCGGCTTTGCCCTGCGCCGGCTGCGGCAGCCCGATCGCGCCTTGCGGTTCTTTGAGCACGCCATGCGCCTCGACCCCACCCTGAGCGCGCCGCGCGTCAATCGCGGCGAGATCTCCTTGCAGAAAGGACTGCTCAACCGCGCCATCGCGGAGTTCGACGAAGCTCTGCTGCGGCTGCCGAGCAACGCCTCCGCTCACAACAACCTGGGACTGGCCCTCATCCGGGTGGGGCGCGTCGAGGGCGGCGCGCGGCACCTGGAAATCGCCGCTCCGCGCCTGTGGGAAGCGCTGTTCAACCTGGCGCGCCTGTACGCCGCCAGAGGAGAGGCGGAGCGCGCCCGCGCGTACTACGAACGGACCCTGCGCCACCCCTCCCTGCCCCCAGAACGTCGCGCCACCCTGCCGAATCCCCTCGCTGCCGCTCCCGAACCTGCGGCGCGCTAACGCCTTCGTCATCAGGAGCGACTGGTACGGCAGATGCGCGGACCAGGCGCAATCAGCGGCGCCTTGGCGCGCTGCGGCGGGATTTGGGTTGCCAGGAGGCCGCCGATGGCGTAGACTTGAAAACGCCTGGCTTGGTGGGGTGCATCGTCCCGCCGGGGTGGAGTCCGGCTGGAGAGGTGACCGAGTGGCCGAAGGTGCTCGCCTGCTAAGCGAGTGAGGATGCTAAAAGTCCTCCGAGGGTTCGAATCCCTCCCTCTCCGCCACGCAGGTGCGACAGATTAAAGCTCGTTACGTCTCGCGAGTCAGCCGGGGCCGGTGGCAGCGTAAGCTCATAATGCGGTGCCGCACACTCCTGCGGTGCTTCTTCCCCAGAAGCACCAGGTTGAAGGTCTGGCACATCCCCTTTGCGCAGTCGTGATGTCAACGCCGTCCTCCCCGGGGCGGAGAAGGTATGCTCTCACGCCTCGATCTCTCGCAGCGTGAACGGTATCGCCGCTACTACTATGAGCTGGCGCGCGATCAGCTTGAGGCGTACCTCCTCGACTACATGCTGCTGCGCTCCTACGCCAACTTCAAAGCGGCAAACACCCCCTATCCCTTCGTCGAGATGCGGGAGCTGAAGCCCGGCGGCTTCTCGCCGCATTTCGAGAATCCCCTCCATAACCGTCTCTTGCTTCTCCTCTATGAGGGCAGCCTGAAGGATCGGCTGAAGAAACACCTGCGCTATCGGGAGAAGAACGCCCTCATCCTGAAGAACCTGCGCGAGTTCGACGTGGAACTGCCGCGGGCGCTGCTCTCGGAAGCGAAGATTCTCGGCGCGCCGCCCTTCGGCAACCTGCTGGAGAGTCTCCTGCCTCTGGACTATGCCATCCTCATCCAGCAGGACGTGCTGGCGGGGGAGCGCCTGCGCTTCGCGGTTTCGCACTTCCACGTCAAGATCGACGTGCTCCTCGACGAGATGGTCGAGCAGCTTGCCAAGCGCCTGAAGTACATCACGCGCGACCTCTTCGAGCGGGGTGAGACGTATGCCCAGCTCCTGGAGCACAAGTTCTTCGAGTACTACAGCTTCCACGAAACCGTGGCGGGGCGGCGCAGCGCCGCCATGATCGCGCACCAACTCCTGCGGCAGCGGGAGGAAGGGTCAACCGTCTTCGTCGGCAGCACCGAGGGGCGCAGCCTCACCTCGCTGGACGAGGAGACGATCAGCAAGCAGTTGCTGCTCTCGCTCACCCGCCAGGACCTGCGCGCCATCCTGAAGCGCAAGAACCTGCGGCCGGACGCCTTCACCGAGCACTACGCGGTGGACACCGATGAGAAGAGCTGCGTGGTGATCTTCAAGTGCGTCTATGAGCACACCGAGCAGGCCCTGCCGCCGCGCGACGGCAGGCTCCGCGGCGACCTCAACCCGAAGGCGCGCTGGGTGACGATCACGAAGCAGTTCATTGTGCCCAAGCCCGGCCATCACGACCAACGCCCCATTCCGTACCCCACGATCTACCGCGCCGCAGCCCCGAAAGATGATCCTCCAGCTCAGTCCAAGGCGGTGGAGGCCTCGCCGGCGCCTGCCTCGTGATGCCGCGCCGGCACGCCGCGCGGGGGCGCCGGCGGCCCCAGGGCGTTCGCGGCCCGAGGCGCCCCAGGCCTGCGAACGCATCCTGCGCCTACCGCATGCCGCGCACCCGCTCGAAGACGTGCTGGGTGAAGAGATCGAGCTGCTGGAACTGATGCCGCGAGGCAAAGCGCACGATGAAGTGGCGACAGCCGGCCTCCACCAAGCCGCCCACGCGGTCGATGATCTCCTGCGGGCTGCCGAAGGGGTCGCGGCGCCAGAACGAGTCGGAGAGGTCCTTGAGGCTCGAGACGTAGTAGGCGTTCAGGTACTCCAGCGCCTCGGCGCGCGCCTGCCGGCGATCCGGGTTGACGTTCACCGTCATCTGGTAGGCCGGTTCCAGCGCCTCGGGGTCGCGGCCGTACTCCGCCGCGTAAGCGCGCACCGCCTGCCAGAGTTCGCGGTACTCCTCCTGCGTGGCGGTGCACGTCATCCAGCCGTCGGCTAGGCGGCCGACGCGCCGCAGCATGCGCTCGCGCAGCTTCGAGCCGACGGCGTAGATTTGCGGGTTGTTGGCCAGCCAGATGGGGGGACAGGGAACCTGCCTGGGGCGCAGGCCGGCGGGCACCGCGTCGAGGTGGTGAAACTTGCCGTGGTAGGTGAAGCGTTCCTGCGTCCAGAGGCCGCGCAGCACCGCTACCTGCTCCTCGAGGAGCGCGCCGCGCGTCTTCTTCTCCACGCCGGCGACGGCGAACTCCTTCTCGTTCTCGCCCCCCTCGTACTCGGGGCTGGCGGCGCCGACGGCCATGTTGAGGATGGTGCGGCCCTCGCTCAACTGATCGATGGTGGCCCAGTGCAGCGCCAGCCAGACAGTGTGGCGCAGCGTGGCGATGAGAATGGCGGTGCCCAGCTTCACGCGCCGCGTGCGCGCCGCAATGGCGGCAAGCGTCGTGAGGCTCTCGTAGCGCGCCGTGCCGAAGAAATTGTCGCCGGCAAAGACGTAGTCGTAGCCGAGCGCCTCGGCTCGTTCGGCAAGCTCGAGCATGCGCGGCGGCGGGTAGTCCTGCGGGAAGATTACCGGCACCCGGTTGTTGACGTTGATGCCAAGATGGACACGATCCGCGCTCATCGCCTGCTTCCTCTCGCCGGCCGCGCCTCGAAGCTTCGTTCCGGGACGCGCCGCCCGCGGCACGGCGGCGCCGCCCTGCCGCGCGCGCCCAGGGTGCCGCATTCTCTCCCGCCGCGCAAGGAGGAGCACGCCACCCCCCCAGCCAACCTCGGCGAACCCTGCCGCGGGAGCCAGGCAGCCTGCCGCGGCATGGCGCCCGCCCCCTGCCGCCGGCCGGGGCGGCGCGCCCGGCGCGAGGCCGTGAGCGGGAGGCGCGCGGGCCGCCTTGCGTTCTGCGGCCGGGGTTGGTACATAGAAGGGGGGCGGCTCGCTGGGATGTGCCCGGTCGGCAGGTGACGGCGCGGGTTTTTTTGTGTCCGCGCGCCCAGCGAGCCCGGCTCCCGGCGGCGGCGGCGGTGCCGCGCCACGGCAACGTCTGAAGGAGGGGCATTCCTCGTCTGGGTTCTCACGTGGGAGTGTTGGTTATGGAGATCAGGCCCCAACCCATCGCGCCGGGCATCGACCTCGTCAAGCTCGTGGATGAAGGCTTCGTCGCCTTCAACGGGGGGCGCTTGCGCGAGATCTGCTGGCTTTTGCGGGAAGTGCTGCGGAATCCCCGCACCACCGTCGGCTGGAGCCTTGCCGGAGCCCTCACCCCGCTCGGCTATGGCATCAGTATGTTCGCGCCCCTCATGCGAGCCGGGTTCATCGACTACGTCGTCTCCACCGGAGCCAACCTCTACCACGACATGCACTACTCGCTGCAATACTCGTTCGAGGTGGAGTACCCCGGCAAGGACGACCTCCTCCTGCGCCAGGAGGAACGCATCCGCATCTACGACGTGACCTTCGATGCCGAGGCGCTCCTGCAGACGGACCAGTACTCCTACCGCCTCATGAAGAACCCCGAGTTCAAGGGCCGCATGGGCACGGCGGAGCTGCACTACAAGATGGGGCGCTACGTGCTGGAGACGGAGCGGCGGCATGGCCTGCCGCACCACGGCTTGATGGCCACCGCCCACGAGCTGGGCGTCCCCCTCTACACGCCGGCTCCCAGCGACGGCACCATCGGCCTCAACCTCGGGGCGCTCCGCCTGTTGGACCCCGACCTCGAGATCGACGTCGTCCACGACCTCAATGAGTTCACCGCCATGGCCTACGACGCCCGCCAGGCAGGCGCCGAGAGCGCCGTGGTCATCCTCGGCGGCGGCGTGCCGAAGAACTACATGCTGCAGCCCGGGCCGCAGATTCAAGAGGTGCTGAAGCTGAAGTACGAGGGCCACGACTACTTCGTGCAGATCACCGATGCCCGCCAGGACACCGGCGGCCTCTCCGGCGCCACCCCCGCCGAGGCGTTCACCTGGGGCAAGGTGACGGAGAAGAGCCTGAACCGCAACATCGTCTGCTACGTCGATACCACCATCGCCCTGCCGATCATCACCGCCTATCTCCTCGCCACCTGTCAGCCGCGGCCCCTGAAGCGCCTCTACGACCAACGCCTGGAGCGCCTCGCGCGCTTCACCGAGGTCTACCGCACGGAAGCCGCCAAAAGGGCTGAGCAGCGCTGAGCCGCCGGCGGGCTCATCGGCAGAGCGGGCTCGCCGTCGCCGATGCGCCGTTCGGGGTGCCCACCCCTAACTCCCCTGCCTGCCTGAGCCTTGCACGCAGACAGGTGCAGGTTCTTTTACGGCTCCCGGCGGCCACTCCATGAGCCAGGAACCACGATCTCAGGCCCGTGGCCACCGTTTTTCAACGCCCCAGGCGATAGACGCGCTCCCTGGGATCCCTCGCCCCCGCCGCGCCCGCGACGATGCGGGAACGGCTCTGCTGATCGGCCAGGCTCACCGCGGCGCGCTCCACCAGACGGGCTCCCCCTTCTCGTTCTCGTCGGCCAGCAGCAGGCGCGTCAGTTTGCCCTCCACGTGCAGGACCGCGCGGAGGTTCCCCTTCTCGTCGTACAGCGCCAGGTTCTGTCCTCTGTCCTCCACGCCCAAGTCCACGCGGAGTTTCCCGTTCTCGTCGCGCAGCGCCAGGAGCGGTCCCTTGTCCGTCACGCCCAAGCCCACGCGGAGTTTCCCCTTCTCGTCGGCCAGCCCCAGGAGCGGCCGTTTGTCCTCCACCTCCAGGACCGCGCGGAGGTTCTCCTTCTCGTCGTACAGCCCCAGGCGCGTCCGTTTGTCCTCCACGCCCAGGTGCGCGCGGAGGTTCCCCTTCTCGTCGTCCAGCGACAGGGTCGGTCCGGCGGACCCCACGCTCAGGTTCGCGCGGCCAACTCCCTTCTCGTCGTCCAGCCACAGGGTCGGTCCGAGGGACCCCACTCTCAGGCTTGCGCGGTTAACTCCCTTCTCGTCGTCCAGCGTCAGAGATGGCCCGCTGGCCGTCATCATCATAGCCATGCGGGTTTTCCCCTTCTCGTCGTACAGCGCCAGGTCCGGTACTCTGTCCTCCACGCCCAAGCCCACGCGGGATTTCCCGTTCTCGTCGGCCAGCACCAGGCGCGTCCATTTGTCTTCCACGCCCAGGTGTGCGCGGAGGTTCCCCTTCTCGTCGGCCAGCCACAGGCGCGGTCCGTCGGCCCACGCGCCCAGGCTCGCGCGGGATTTCCCCTTCTCGTCGCCCAGCCACAGGCGCGGTCCGTCGGCCCACGCGCCCAGGCTCGCGCGGGGTTGCCCCTTCTCGTCGGTCAGCCACAGGCGCGGTCCGTCGGCCCACGCGCCCAGGTCCACGCGAGATCCCCCTTTCTCGTCGGCCAGCACCAGGGACGGCCCGCTGTCCGTCGCACTCAGGCCCGCGCGGACTTTCCCCGTCTCGTCGTGCAGCCCCAGGCGCGGTCCGCCGGCCAACACGCCCAGGCTCAGGCGGGGTTTCCCCGTCTCGTCGTGCAGCCACAGGCGCGGTCCGCCGGCCGTCGCGGCCAAGCCCGCGCGGAGTTTCCCCTTCTCGTCGTGCAGCCACAGGCCCGGTACGCCGGCCACCATACGCAGCCTGGCGCGCTCTCTACCGGCGCTGTCCACGAGGATGAACGCCCGCGCACGCACCTCCTCCAGGCCCGCTTGGGCGGCTCCCAGGGCGCCCCGCATGAGGAGCGCGGCGGCCAGGAATCCGCCAACCGCCAACAGCAAGCGGGTGCGCCGCCTGGCGCTCGCCAGTTGGCGCTCCAGCCTCTCCAGCCTCGCTTCCATGTCCATGCTGCCTCCCATGAGCCCTCACGGATAAAAACAACAGACAGGCCGGCGCGAGGCCGGCTTTTCGGCGTTCCGTTGGCTCCCCAAGTGAACGGTCGCTCTCCCCTCAGCCTGCCGATGGTCGCTTACCGTTGCTCGACGTGCTGCCCCCCGCCGGCGCGCATTGCGCGCTTCCGCCTTCGAGTGGTTTCATCCCCAACCAGCTTGACGACGGGTCGCGAGCCGGTGGCCTCGGCGTAGCGCAGCAGCGTTGTCATGCTGGGCAGGCGCCGTCCGCCCTCGAGGCGCGCCACCGCCGACTGCGACGTGCCCATGCGCTCCGCCACCTGCGCCTGCGTCAGCCCAGCCCGCGCGCGAGCGGCAATGAGTTCCCGCGCCAGGTCAAACTCTGCGGCCAGGGCATCGTAGGCGTGGCGCACCTCGGCGTCGGCAAGCATCCCGGCCTTCAGCGCCTTCAATCGCTTGGTCACAGCTTCACCTCCTTGAGCCGCTTCAGCGCCAAGTCAAGGGCGCGCTTCGGGGTCTTCCCTGTCTTCTTCAGAAAGGCATGCAGCACGACCAGACGATGCCCAGGCGCGGCCGCGTAGATGGCCCGCCCGATGCCCGCCCTGCCGCTCAGCCGCATCTCCCACATCTTCGTACCCAGCGGGCGCACATGCGGCATCCCTACCTGCTGAGGTCCAAACGTCTCCAACAGCTCCGCAACGCGCAGGAAGCGCCCCTGCATCTCTTTGGGCAGCGCAAGCAGCTCCGCCGCCACCGCCTTGTTGAGGAGTTCGACGCTCCATGCCATACTATAGCACTTCTGATATAAAAAGAGTGATCAGCCCCGTCTGGTAGCCCAGTATAAAAAAGAGAATCCACGCCGCCTACGCAGGCCGCATCGCCCCCCACCGGGATCCCCCCGGTCAGGCCCCAGGCCCTCGCCGCATGTGCCGCGAGGGCCCGCTGCTTCGATCTCCGGCTTTCCGCTCCTACTTCCACCACGGGGCGCGCACAAACGGGCCGGTGGCGTGCTCCTTCGGCCAGATGACGTGGCGCGACTTGCCATCCGGCCCGTGCTGGAAGACCACGGTGATCGGCCAGTTCACCTGATGCGACTCGTCGAAGTGGTAGGCCCCGCCGACGCCCTCCCATTTCAACTTTTCCAACGCTGGGATGACCTTTTCGATGTCGAGTGAACCGACCTGCTCCACGGCCGCCTTGAACATGTAGACGGCGTCGTAGGCGCGCACGTCGAGGTAGCCGTCCGCCGGGATGCCGTACTTCTCTTCGTATTTCTTGTACCAGGGTTTGGTCTTCGGGGTGATGGGGACGTCGGCGGAGGTCTGGCCGAAGATGATGTAGCCGGATTTCGGCGACATCCTGTCGGCAATCGGCGGACGGCCCAGGATGCCGGCGAAGGCTTGCAGCGGCATGCGCAGCTTGGCGTCGTAGAACTGCATCGCGAAGGGCACGGCATCGCCGCCGATCTGTGCCGTGACGACGATATCGGGGTCCTTCGCCTTGATGTCCTCGATGACGGCGGTGAAGTCTTTCTGGTTCATGCTGACGTAGCTGCTGCCGACGATCTGCTCCTTGGTGATGACGCCGAGCTGCAGGATGCCATCAATGAGGGTGTGCCCGAACTCGATGTCCTCGGCGACGACGTAGACCCGCTTCACCGGAAAGAAGGCCCCGCTGATCGCCGGTTTCACCATGTTCGCGGCCTGGTAGGCGTGCTGCCGCACCGCGAAGATGTAGCGATACTTCTTCGGGTCGGCCTTGATCCTGTCGGTGATCTTTGGGGTGCCTGCCACGGTGACGAGGGTGAGAATCTTGTTGCCGGCGAGGTAATCGAGGTTGGCCAGGGTCATGCCGCTGGAGAAGAAGCCCATCATGACCTGCACCTTGTCGCTCAGCACCAGCTTGCGCAGCTCCGCCGAGCCGACGTTCACCTTGCCCTCGTCATCGCGGATGACGTACTCGATCGGGCGTCCCGCAATGCCGCCCGCGGCGTTGATCTCCTCGCGCGCCATCTCGAAGCCCTTCACCATGCGCCCGCCGGAATCCGAGAAGACGCCGGAGAGGGGGATGGGAAGCCCGATCTTGAGAGGCTCCGCGGCGTTCGCCGGGGCTCCGGTTCCCGTCATCAGCACCACGACCAGCAGCGCCACCCATGGCCACCACGCAAGCGCGCCGCCCGCCCGCACCCAACCAGCGTAATTCCCCTTCATCGTGCTCCCTCCCTTGCAAGCGACGAACGACGTGCAACGCAGGCCGCGCGGAAGAGTCTGCCGAAGCACTTGAAGCCATGGCGCAGGACTTGTAGGCACGCCTTGTGCGCCAAGTCGAGCGCCCGGCGGAGGTCCTTCAGCAACGTCTCCTCGGCCTTGCCCTTCTGCTGGTTCTTGAGGTATTCCCACGCCTTCGGCTGGGTCTCTTGAACAAAGGCCAAGAGAACCGTACAATCGATACAGCGCTCACCGTCAAAAGCGTCGCGGTCGGCCTTGGCGTATCCACCGGAGGTGAGCAGGCGATGGTCAATGGCGGTCTCAAAGACAGCTTCGGTGTGTGGTCCGCCGGTGGTGTCCTTCGTCCCCGACGCCCTTTACCCCACTCTGCGGTACTTTATGCACCGCCATGGCGCGCGCCGTAACTACTTGTCGCGCCATGGCGTCGTCACTTATGCGTCACTTTTGGTCGCGATATGCGTCATTTTTCGGACGGTCGGAACCGCGGGCCCGGCGCCGCGCTCCGCGCCGATGATCATCACCCCCAGAAGCACCGCCGCCACCAGCCACCGCACCCGCTTGCCGCTCAGCCGCACCCTGCTAACGTAACACCGCTTTATACTCCGCCCTCCTGTCAAGAGCTGAAAATCCTGCTCAAAGTATTTAGGTCCAGAGTTTACGTTGTATCAGACTACTTTGCCTGTTGCCTCTGTTGCTGAAGTTTGTTTACTCTTGCTGGAGTAATGTAGAATTCCTCAATGAGGATTTCTACAAACCCTAAAAGTACTGATGCATTCTCCCTTGTTACATTGCTCAATTGGTCATCATCAGGATGTGCTCCGATATTACCATATTCTCTTATTTCATCAGCTAACGCGTGGTAGCGTTGCGGTAGAATACTCTTTTGCTTTGCATGGTCGATTTGCTGGGCGAGCTTATGCTGTGTACAGCCTTGAGATTTGAGACATCGTTGTAACACTCGTCTGCTCATGGTCATAGATGACAAGAAGCATCCAAAACTCAAGCATCGACTGGCCTCTTCATATTCACTGCGGATTTCAGTGGAAATGTTAAGGTCAGGATCAAGTTCTAGGGATGTCGGAGGGTAAATCCGCTCAAGGCTCTCTCCCTGGATTTCAATCAGTATTAATCCTCCGCAATCTGGATTTTGACATTGCGCAATGAACCATTGTTTCTGCCTATTTGTTGCAAAAGATCCTTTCCACAGATCACTGGTCTGAACGTGTTTCACCTTACAGTGAGGACATTGGTGAAGAATGCTCATTTCCTTAGCTCCAAGGTGCGAGCAACTCTATTCTGTTCACAACCGATCCGCTTCGCTTTCACACTCATCAACAAGAACCGCAGGTGCGGGTTAAATAAGGCTCAAGCTATTCTTACAGGCACGGCAACGTCGTAAGGAAGCCAGGGGCACCCCGTAAGCGGCCAAATCAGGCGGCTGGCCGAAGTGGCTGGCTCATCTGCTCCAGGCCGCGCCAATGCCAGCTTTGACCCTGTACGAACATTAATCCTCCTCTATGAGCGTGTCCTTTGTCAACGTCCTCGTCTGAGCGGCTGCCCAAAGAGGAGCCGCGAGCGACGACCTGCCCGCGGGCGTGCGGTTCTAGTTAAAGAGTGCGCACGGGACCGCCCGGCTTTCCCCCCCCTCCCTCCCGCCACCACCTCAGCCCAATCCCCGCAGCTTGCAGCCCTCCTGGCGCAGCTTGAACTTCTGCACCTTGCCCGAGGCGGTGAGGGGAAAGCGGTCGGTGACGTGGACGTGCTGGGGGATTTTGTAGCTGGCGATCTTCCCCTTGCAGTAAGCTTGCAGCTCCTCCTCCGTGAGCCGCATGCCGGGGCGCAGCTCCACGAAGGCCATGCCCACCTCGCCGTAAACCTTGTCCGGCACCCCCACGACGCACACCTGCTTGATGGCGGGATGACGGCTGAGGAAGTTCTCCACCTCGATCGGGTAGATGTTGGTGCCGCCGCGGATGTAGAGCTCCTTCAGGCGGCCGGTGACCCGCAGGTGGCCGTCGGGCTCGTGCACGAAGAGGTCGCCGGTGCGCAGCCAGGCGTCGGGGGTGATCGCCTGCGCCGTCTCCTCCGGCATGTTGTAGTAGCCGCGGGTGATGTTCGGGCCGCGCAGCCAGAGCTCGCCGGAAGCGCCGCGCGGCGCCTCCTTGCCCGTCCGCGGGTCGACGATGCGCACCTCGAGGTAGTCGTGCGGCACGCCCACCGTGGTGGCGATGATCTCCGGCGTGTCGTCGGGGCGATTCTTCGACACCCCCATCGTCTCCGACATGCCGAAGCCGCTGAAGAGACGAACCCCTGGGAAGTTGCGCAGAATCTCCTCGATGAGGGCCGGCGTGGAGGGCGCTCCCCCGATCCAGGCGAAACGCAGGGAACTGAGGTCGCGCGAGGCGAAGTCGGGGCGGGCCATCATCATCTGAAACATCGTCGGCGTGCCGGAGATGATGCTGATGTGCTCGCCTTCGATCAGCTCGAGGGCGCGCTCGGCGTGGAACGTCGGCAGGGCCACGCTGGCCGCCCCCGCGTAGATGGCGCCGTTGACGCCATAGGAGAAGCCGAGGATGTGGAAGAACGGCCCCAGCATGAGGATGCGGTCGGCCGGGGTGACGTTGGCGTACTCCCGCAGCGTGCGGGCATTCAGGAGCACCTGCCCCTGGTCGAGCATGGCGCCCTTCGACTTGCCGGTGGTGCCGGAGGTGTAGATGATGAGCGAGATGTCATCGGGCCTGACGACGGCGCGGCGCGCCGCCAGGTCGGCGTCGCCCCGTCGTTCTCCCAGGCGCACGAAGGTGTCCAGCGTCATGCCGCCGGGGAATGCGGCCTCCCCCACGCTGATGACCTGGCGCAGCCTCGGCAGGGCGGCATGGCCGAGGCGCGGCATGATCTCGCTCAGCATGGCGTGGTAGTTGGAGCCGAGAAACTCGGGCATGGTCAGCAGCGCCACGCTCTCCGATTGATGCAGGCAGTAGCGCAGCTCCTCGGTCCGGTAGCGGGTGTTGACGGGCACCAGCACCGCCCCGATCTGCGCCAGCGCAAGCTGCGCCGCGATCCACTCGGGGCAGTTTTTCAGCAGCAGCGCCACGTGCTCGCCAGGCTCCACCCCTTGGGCCAGGAAGGCGCGGGCGTAGGCCGTGCTTTGCTGCATGAGCGTGTGGTAGGTCCAGGATTTCTCGGCATCCTTGACGGCGAGACGGTCAGGCTGGCTGGCGGCGATTCCTGCGAAGTGATCCCAGATCGACTCCATCTCTCCCTCGCTCGTTGGTCGTCTGCCTCTGCGGGGAGGCGCCGTCTGCGCCGACGCGGACCGCCTCGGCCTGCCTTTGCGGCAGACAGGGGCCGCGAAGCGAAACAGGCCGTTGGGCTTCCCTAGTTGCACCTGACGGGGCTGCCGGACCGCGTGGGGATGGCCGCGCCGAACACCGGGGGTGGAGGCTGAGCATGTCACGATCCGCGCGCCGCCGCAAGCCCCCTGGCCGGGCCTCGCGAGACGCGGCGGGTCTCGCGCCTCCTGATAGGAAGCGGCGTTCGGTGCTTCGGGGCGCCGCCCCCTCCTTGACGATGGGAGTAAAAAAGTTTGACGGCTTAACAGAACCGTGCTAGAAGTCAAGAGCATTTCCAACGTGGGGCGAGCCGTCTTGCAGCTTGCCGGGCGCTGCGCCGGCGGGCAGCGGCGGGAGGAGGAGGGGTGGTGCTGCGCGCGGCTCCAAGTCGCGCCGCCTCGCCACGGGCTCGCCCCTTGCGCTGGCCGGTTCCAATGGTTCAAGGGGGAAGAGGAGATGAGTTCAGGTCTGCGGCGTTTTGCATGCACGGTGGGTATCGTCCTGAGCTGCCTGTGCCTGGGGGTCGGTCTGCTTGCGTCCGCGGCGGCTGAGGGACAATCGCGCGAGCCGATCAAGATCGGGCTGCTCACCCCCCTGAAAGGTGCCCTGGCCCAAAACGGCACCGATGTCTCCGAAGGCGTCAGGCTTTACTTCTCGGAACAGAAGAGCGAACTTGCCGGGCGGAAGATCGATCTCATCATCGAGGACACCGCCAGCGACGTGAACACCGGCCTGACCAAAGCCCGCAAGCTCATTGAACGCGATCAGGTGAAGGTCATCATTGGGCCGGTTCACAGCGGCGTCGCCATGGCGATCCGCAACCTGGTGGATGACCGCAAAATCCCGCTCGTCATCACCCAGGCAACGGCGAACGCCCTGACGCAAGAGAAGGCGAGCCCGTACATTTTCCGTCCGTCGTTCACCAGCGCCCAGATGCATCTCCCCTTGGGGCCGTACATGGTCAAGAAGCTCGGCTGGAAGCGCGTCGCGGTGCTGGCCCTGGACTACGTGGCGGGTCGCGAGCAGGCGGACGGGTTCATCAAGAGCTTCAAGGAAGCCGGCGGCACCGTGGCCCTCGAGCTCTACCCCAACCTCGGCGCCACCGACATGGCGCCCTACCTGACGCGCATCCGCTCCGAGGCTGAGAAGCTCGACGCCGTGGTGGCCCTCCTTTGGAGCCCGACCGCCATCCATTTCGTGAAAGGCTACCAAGACTTCGGCCTGAAAGGGAAGCTGCCCCTCTTCGCTCATGGGGCCACGGTGGATGAATCGTTTTTCCCCTCCGAGGGGGATGCCGCCCTGGGGATTCTCAGCCACCTCTTCTGGTCGCGGGTTCTCGACACCCCGGAAAACAAGCGCGTCTCGAAGCTCATCCAACAGCAGTACAACCGCCCCATGGCCAACAACCACGATCTCGGCTACACCGCCGCCAAGGTGGTGGGCGAGGCGGTGAAGGCAGTGAAGGGCAACGTGGAAGATCAAGCGAAGTTCCTGCAGGCCCTGCGGCAGGTGCGCTTCGAGGCGCCGCGCGGCCCCTTCCGCTTCGATGACAAGCAGAACGCCGTGATCAACGTCTACATCCGGCGGGTCGAGAAGGTGAACGGCCAGCTCGAGAACGTCGTCATCGACACGATTCCGGATGTCGACCAGTTCTGGAAGCCGAAGATGTAGCGCGGCGCGCCGGGCTCGCTTGGGGCGGCGCGGACTGCGCTCTCGCGCGCCGCCCCGCAGCCGCGGCGCACTTGGGCGGCGCCTCGTCCCGCCCGTCGCCGCGCCAAGGTGGCGCCATGCCGGCGGCCCGGCGGAGAGGTTGGGCATCCCCATCCGCCGAGACATTCCATCACCACAGCCAAGGCAGTACGAATCACAAGGAGGTTGACATGTGCCAGGCGACGGCGACACCCAGTCTGAGCTACGAGGAGCTCTTGCACCAATCCCGACCAGCGATTGTCGATATCTCCGGCCTGAGCCCGTACGCCGAGCACCTGGCGAGCCAGCCGGAGGCTCGGCACTCGCACGTCGGCTTCTTCGGCTACGGCAGCACCAAGGCGGGGGATCGGGTGCTCATCGCCGTTGACACCGAGTACGACCCCATCGTGCCGAACGCCATTGCCAAGGCCCTGCGGGCGCGCGGCGCCAAGGTGGACATCATCACCGTCGATAAGGGTTTCAACAAGGAGTTCGACGAGCTGGATGAGATCCGCGTCAGCATCAGGCGGGAGTCGTGGAACACCAACCCGCGGCGCTGGGAGGGGACCCCCTGGATCGAGGAGCTTGCCGGCACGAAGAAGTACGACCTCCTTATCCACGGCAAGGGGGGGCCGGTGGCGCCGTCGTCGTACCGCTACGCCATGATCCCCTGGCTCGGCGTCGATCACTTCGCCGGCCCCAGCACCATCTACCCCCGCGACCTGCAGAAGCTGATCAACGTGAAGTCCTGGGCCAACTTGTGGGGGAAGGGTCGCGGCGGCAAGGTGCGCATCTCCGACCCGGAAGGGACCGATTTCTCCTTCACGCTCCTCGAGGAGTACTACGACGGGCGCTACGGCTTCACCGACACGCCGCACTGGGGCCACATGTTCTCCCACCCCACGCTGCCGATCCATGAGCGCGACGACGCCACGGGGATCGTCAAGGGCACCACCAACCACTTCTCCCGCCCCTTCCCGCAGATCACCGTCCACCTGGAGAACTGCGCCGTCACCAAGGTTGAGGGGGGCAATGAGTACGGCGCCGCCTGGCGGGAGGTCCTGGAAGAGACGAAGAACATCAAGTACCCCAGCTTCCCGCGCCCCGGCCTCTTCTGGCTGTGGGAGGCGGCCATCGGCACGAACCCGAAAATCCGCCGTCCGCCCAACATCCACCTGCACTCCTCCGGCGGCCACGAGTGGGAGCGCCGCCGCGCGGGCGTCATCCACCTCGGCTTCGGCACGGGGTGGCGCGGCCCGGAGGAGCGCTATGCCATCGAGCACGGGCTCACCTACGGCCACCTGCACGTCCATCTCCTCTTCCCGACCGTGGAGGTGACGACGAAGTCCGGCGAGACCCTGAAGGTGATCGAGCGCGGCCGGTTGAACGCCTTTGACGATCCCGAGGTGCGCGGGCTGGCGACGAAGTACGGCGACCCCGATGAGCTGCTGCGCGTGGACTGGATTCCGGAGATTCCCGGCGTCTCCGCGCCCGGCTCGTACGCGGAGTACGCCAAGAACCCCGTCCCCTGGCACTACAAGGACAAGGAGCGGGGAGCGGGGGCGGCGTAAGAGCGCCGGCGTCCGCGTCGCATGCCGCGCTGCGGGGAGGCGAGGCCGGGAGGCGCGTCCAGCGCAGCGGGGCGGGGGCTTGCCGCGGCAGGGAGGTGCAGCGTGGAGAAGCTCGCGTACGGGGTGGGAGCGGTTGATTGGCAGGGGCGCATCGACTTCGCCCGCATGCGGCGGGAGCGGCTCGCCAAGGCCCAGGCGGCCATGAAGAAGCACGGCATCGCCGCCGCGCTGCTCTACCGCTCCGATAACATCCGCTACCTCACCGGCGTGCGCGGCGCGCCGGAGTTCGTGCCCGGGCTGCGCTACGCCCTGGCCTTCGCCGAGCACGAGCCGATCATCTACGAGCTGGGGGATACCCTCGAGTTCAACCGCCACCACTGCCACTGGATCAAGCCGGAGAACTGGCGCTTCTCCTACTGCTGGCTGAACGGCATCGGCGGCCCGGAGGCGTCGCGCGAGACCGGGCGGAAGTGGGCCGCCGCTATTGCCCGCGACCTGGCGGAGCGCGGCCTGAAAGGGGAGAAGCTCGGCGTGGACGGCATCGACGACGTGGCGCGCGAGGCCCTCGCCGCCGAGGGGATCAGCGTCGTCAGCGTCACCCCGGCGATGCGCGAGGCGCGCCGCACCAAGACGGCGGACGAGATCAACTGCATGCGGGTGGCGGTGAACATCTCGAATGCCGGCTACGCCGACCTCTGCCGCCAAGCGAGCCCCGGCATGCGCGAGTGCGACCTCGGCGGCTCCGCCATCAACGCCATCTGGCGGGCGGGCGCGGAGGCCGCCGTGGCCACGCCGCGCTCCGGCCCCTTCACCTACGAAGTCACCCACATCACCAACACCGACCGCATCATCGAGCCGGGCGACCTCATCACCATGAACGTCTGCAGCACCACTTACATGGGCTACCGGGTCTGCATCTACCGCAGCTTCAAGGTGGGACGAAAGCCCACCGCCAAGGAGAAGGACTGGTACCAGAGGATGTATGACCGCATCTACGCCGTGATCGGCGAAATCCGCCCCGGCGCCACCACCGCGGACGCCGCCAAGCACTTCCTGCCCGCCAGCACCTGGGGCTACGAGGCCGATGAGCGGCTGCTGGTGGCCGAAGTCGGCCACGGCCTTGGCATGGGCTACGAAGAGCCGGTGATCAGCCGCATCTGGTCGGAGAAGTATCCGCAGCCGATCGAGCCCGGCATGGTGATCGCCGTCGAGTCGCGCGAGGGGGAGCTCGGCTATGGCGGGGTGCGCATGGAGGAGATGGTCGTCGTCACCGAGACCGGCCACGAGGTCGTCTCGAACTGGCCCTCGGAAGAGATCATGCCCATCGCGGCCTTCACGATCTGAGGGGGCTGAGGAGGAGGAGCCATGAAGCGCAGCAGCAGCGTAGCAGTCCTTGCCGCCGTCGTCGCGCTGGCGCTGGTCGGCGCGCACCTCCCCCTGCCTGGCTGGGCGCCGCCGGCCCGGGCGGAGGAGAGCGTTCGGCTCGGCTACCTGTCGGTGATCTCCTTCGCCCCGGTCTACCTGGCCGAGGACCAGGGATTCCTCAAGGAGCAGGGGCTGAAGGTCGAGTACGAGCGTTTCGTCTCCGGCTCCAAGATGGTCGCCCCCCTGGCGACCGATCGCCTCAACATCTCGGCGGGCAGCATCAGCGCCGGCTTCTTCAATTCCCTGGCCCAGGGGAGCGACTTTGTGGTCGTCGCCGATAAGGGCCAGTTCCGCCTGGGGTACGGCTTCAACCACATTGTTGTCAGGAAAGACCTCGTCGACAGCGGTCGGGTGAAATCGCTCAAGGACCTGAAGGGGATGAAGGTTGCGCCCAACGCGCCGATGAATATCCTGACCTATTTCCTGGGGAACGGTCTGGAAGAGGCCGGGATGACGCTGAATGACGTTGAGATCGTCTTTGTCGACTTCCCGAAGATGCCGGCGGCGTTGCAGAACAAGGCGGTGGCGGCCGTGGTCTCCGGCGAACCGTGGGGGGCGCGCATTCAGAAGTTGGGATTCGGCGTGCGCCTCCTCAGCACCGAGGATGTCAAGGCCACCAGGGAGGCCCAGGGCGCGGTCATCATGTACTCCGGGAAGTTCGCCCGCGAGCGCCGCGGCACGGCGCAAAAGTACATGAACGCCTACCTGAAGGCGGTCCGCTTTTACAACGAGCACGGGATGAAAGCGCCGCAGGTGCTGGACGTGCTGGAGAAGTGGACGAAGGTGCCGCGGGATATCATCGAGGCGTCAATTCCGTTCTACCTCGACAAGGACGCCATGCCGCACACCAAGAGCCTGATGGAGATGCAGGCGTGGTTCCACGCCAAGGGCGCGGTGAAGACGATGGTGCCGCTGGAGCGCATCGTCGATCTCAGCTTCGTGAAGGCCGCCGCGGCAAAATAGAGAAGATAGGCGGCCGCCCAGCGCAGGCGGTGGGTGCGCCAAGGCGTAGGGGTGGGCCTAGAGGCGGGGAGAGGGGAGCGCGGGGGTAAGCCTCCAGGGTGTCTTGGCTCCGTGAACCCCGACCGTCGACCGGCGCCAAGCACCACTCAGCCGCTCACCGGGCGGCATCCGCGGCAGAGGGGGCGCCTTGCCGCCCCGGGAAACGACGCCTGCCGCCGCACCCCAACGCATCGCCGGCGCGCCAACCCGAGGCGAGTAACGGGAGGGGAGAGGACCATGTGCCGACTCAACTTGAGCATGAAGCGAGGCTTGTGGGCCGCGGTGATCACCCTGGCGACCCTGGCGGCGACCGTCGCCCCGCGCGCCGCCGGCGGTCAGGCGGCCGGGCCGATCAAGATCGGGCTGCTCACCGCTATGACGGGGGCCCTGGCCGAGAATGGGACCAGCATCGCCCAGGCGGTGAAGCTCTATTTCTCGGAGATCGATAACCAGGTCGCCGGGCGGAAGATCGAGCTCATCACCGAGGACACGGCGAGCACGGTGAACACCGGGATCACCAAGACCCGCAAGCTCCTGGAGCGCGATGGGGTGCACCTCATCCTCGGCCCGGTGCACAGCGGCATCGCCATGGCGATCCGCAACCTCGTGCACGGCCGCAAGGTGCCGCTGGTCATCACCCAAGCGACCGCCAATGCCCTGACGCAGGAGCAGGCCAGCCCCTACGTCTTCCGCGCCTCCTATACCTCGGCCCAGGTCCACCTCGGCATGGGGCCCTACCTGCGGCAGAAGTTGGGCTGGCGGCGCATCGCCATCGTGGCCTTTGATTTCATCGCCGGCCACGAGCACGCCGACGGCTTTATCGGCAGCTTCAAGGAAGCCGGCGGCGAGGTCGGCCTCGAGCTCTACCCGGCGCTCGGCGCCACCGACATGGCTCCCTACCTGACGCGCATCAAGTCCGAGGCAAACCGGCTCGATGGGGTGGTTGCCATCCTCTGGGGCGCGGCCTCCATTCACTTCATCAAGGGCTACCAGGATTACGGGCTGAAGGGGAAGATTCCCCTCCTCGCCTATGGGGCGACGATGGATGACGCCTACCTGCCCACCATGGGCGAAGCAGCCCTGGGCATCCCAAGCTGGGAAATCTGGTCGCGCGTCCTTGACACCCCGGAGAACAAACGCTTCGCGCAGGTAGTCCTGACGGCCTACAACCGGCGGGTGACCCGTAACCACGAGCTCGGCTACACAGCCGCCAAGGCCGTCGGCGAAGCCCTCAAAGCCGTCCAGGGGAAGGTGGAAGACCAGGAGAAGTTCCTCCAGGCCCTGCGCCAGGTGCGCTTTGAATCGCCGCGCGGCCCATTCCGCTTCGATGACAAGCAGAACGCCGTGGTCACCGTCTACATCAGGGAGGTGCGCAACGTCGACGGCCAGCTTGAGAATGTGGTCACCGACAGCATGCCCGACATCGATCAGTTCTGGAAAGCGCGCAAGTAGGCAGCGCGCCCGCGGCCCGGCAGGCGGCGCGCCGCAGGGCTGCGGCTGGAGTTGCGCCCCTCCAGCGGTCGGCGCGCGGCACTCCTGTTTTTCCCGGAATTGCTGAACATCGCGGAGGGGGGGCGGCGCGTGTCTTGAGTCTCACCGGTGCGCGTCAAAGGGTGTTGTGTCTCGCTTTTTGCGAAAAATGATCCACAACGAGGCTTGCCGCGCACCAGTGATCCACAAAACTCCACAAGGACGGCGCCAGGGCGCAGAGCTTCGCCGAAGCAGGCGTCGAACAAGCCGCCCTGGCCTGGTTTGAAAGCCTCGGCTGCGCCGTGGCAGCGAGGCGGCGGGGCGCCGCGCAGCGGTCAGACAGCCCGACGTAGCCTTCCACCCCTGCGGAACTGAGGAATGGCGTACTGGCTCACCCAGACGTTCAACGGCCTGACGTTCGGCATGCTCCTCTTCCTCCTTGCCGCCGGCCTCTCCCTCATCTTCGGCTTGATGCGCATTGTGAACCTCGCCCATGGTTCGTTCTACCTGCTGGGGGCCTACCTCGCTCTGACCGTCAGCCAGCTCACGGGGAGCTTCCTCCTGGCTGTCCTGGGGGCCGCCGCCGTCGTGGCCTGCCTTGGCATCGTCATCGAGCGGCTCTTCCTGCGGCGGGTGCAGAACCAGGAGCTGCCGCAGGTCCTCCTCACGTTCGGCTTCATCTTCGTCCTCGAGGACATCGCCCTGTGGCTCTGGGGAGCCATCCCTACCCTGCTGGAGAAGCCGGTGCTCTTCGCCGGCTCACTGCAGATCGGCGGCATCGTCGTGCCGAGCTACCGCATCCTGATCGTCGTCGTGGGGCTGCTCATCGCGGCGGCTCTCTGGGCGCTGCAGTCGCGCACCCGCATCGGCGCGATCATTCGGGCGAGCGTGGACGATGAGGAGATGGCGCGCGGGCTGGGCATCAACACCCCCCGGATGTTCACCTGGATGTTCGCCCTGGGCTGCTTCCTCGCCGCCCTGGGGGGAGTGATGGGAGGCGCGCTGGTGGGGATGTACCCGGGCGCCGGCTTTGAGATTCTGGTGTTGGCGCTTGTCGTGGTCATCGTCGGGGGACTGGGGAGCCTGCGCGGCGCCTTCATCGGCAGCCTCCTGGTGGGGCTGTTGGACAACTTCGGCAAGGCGCTGTTTCCCGAGCTGTCGTTGTTCACCATCTTTGCCCCCATGGCGATCGTGCTTGCGGTGAAGCCAACCGGCCTCTTTGGAAGAGCCTGAGCCGATGCGTCGCTCCACCCTCATCGCGGCGGTGATCCTGGCGGTCCTGGTGGTTTGGCCGTTCGTCGTGCCCGCCTATACGCGCGGCCTGATGATCCAGACGTTGATCCTGGCGATCTTCGCCATGAGTCTGGACGTGCAGCTCGGCTACACCGGCCTCCCCTCCCTCGGCCATGCGGCCTACTTCGGGGCGGCCGGGTTCACGGCGGCGCTGCTCATCCTGCACGTCACCACCAATTTCTGGCCCATCCTGGCCGCCTGCCTCGGCGTGGCGGCCCTGGGAGCCGCCCTCTTCGGGCTGCTGGCGCTGCAGACCACCGGCGCCTACTTCCTCATGATCACCCTGGCGCTGGCGCAGGTGCTCTGGGGGCTGGCCTTCAAGTGGCGCTCGTTCACGGGGGGAGAGGATGGCCTGCCCGGCGTCAGCCGGCCCGACCTGAAGCTGCCGATCTCGCTCTGGAACGACACGACCTTTTACTTCTTCGTGCTCATCACCTTCCTGATCAGCACGGCCCTGCTGCTGCTGCTGGTGCGTTCCCCCTTCGGCCAGGCCCTCAAGGGGGTGCGGGAGAATGCGCTGCGGATGCGCGCCCTGGGCTACAACGTCTGGCTCTTCAAGTACCTCGGCTTCATCATCGCGGGCGTCTTCGCCGGCGTCGCGGGCATGCTCTTCGTCTTCTACAACGGCCACGTCAGCGCCTCCGACTTGAGCATCACGATGTCGGGCCGGGTGCTCCTGATGGTCATCCTGGGTGGGACGGGGACCCTCGTCGGGCCGATCTTCGGCTCCTTCGCCATTGTCTTCCTGGAGAATGAAATCAGCTCGCAGATCGAGCGCTGGCCCATTGTCATGGGGGCAATCTACATCGCCGTGGTGCTCTTCGCGCCCCAGGGCGTGATCGGCCTGCTGAAGAGCTGGAGCGCGCGATGGGGGCGGGCATGAAACCCTTGCTCGTTGAGTCGGTCACGAAGAACTTCGGGGGCTTCAACGCCCTCAACGGGGTGACGCTCGACTTCGAGCCGGGCGAGCGGCGCGCCATCATCGGGCCCAACGGCGCCGGCAAGACGACCCTCTTCAACGTCATCACCGGCGTCCTGCCGCCCTCGGCTGGCCGGGTCGTTCTCTTCGGGCGCGACGTCACCCGCCTCCCCATGCACCGGCGATCGGCCTTGGGGCTGGCGCGGACCTTCCAGATCAACACCCTCTTCCCGAAGCTGACGATCACGGAGAACGTGGCCCTGGCGGTGCAGGCCCAGACGCGCCTGCGCTACGTCTGCTATCGCCCCTGGCGCGCCTACCGGGCACTGACCGAGCGCTGCGACGCCCTCCTGACCGCGTGGGGCCTGTGGGACCTGCGCGACGCGCGGGTGAGCGAACTCTCCTACGGCGACCAGCGCCAAGTCGAGATCGTCCTTGCCATGGCCACGCAGCCCAAGGTCCTGCTGCTCGACGAACCGACCGCGGGACTCTCCACCGCCGAGACCGCCGTCGTCACCGCCTTGATCAAGCAGCTCGATCCGAGCATCACCATCGTGCTCATCGAGCACGACATGGACGTGGCCCTGCACCTGGCCGAACGCATCACCGTGCTGCATTACGGCGAGAAAGTCGCCGAGGGCTCCCCCGAGGAGATCAAGACAAACCCCCTCGTCGCCGAGATTTACCTCGGCGCGGGGCTGACGTGAGGGAAGGATGCTCGAGGTCGAGGATATCCACACCTACTACGGCGACAGCTACGTCATCCAGGGGGTGTCGCTGCGGGTGCCGGAGCACGCCGTCGTCGCCGTGCTCGGACGCAACGGCGTCGGCAAGACGACCCTGGTGCGCTCCATCATCGGCTTCACCCCGCCGCGGCGGGGGAGCATTCGCTTCAAGGGCGTGGAGATCAGCCGCCAGCCGGCCTACAAGATCGTTCGGGCGGGGATCGGCCTGGTGCCGCAGGGGCGGCGCATCTTCCGCTCCCTGACGGTGAGGGAGAACCTGGAGGTGGCCTCCCTGGCCCGCCCGCCCGGCCGGGCCAGCCGCTGGACCCCGGACAGCATCGGCAAGCTCTTCCCGCGGCTGCGCGAGCGCGCCTCCCATGCCGGCGTCAAGCTCAGCGGCGGGGAACAGCAGATGCTGGCGATCGCCCGCGCCCTGCTGAGCAACCCCGAGCTCCTCCTGCTGGACGAGCCGACCGAGGGCCTGGCGCCCCTCTTGGTGCGCGAGCTGCACGCCCTGATCCGCACCCTCAAAGACGAGGGATTCTCCATCCTACTGATCGAGCAGAACCTCCCCTTCGCCCTCACCCTGGCCGATCACGTCCACGTCATGAGCAAGGGCCGCATCGTCTATGACGCCCCGCCGGCCGATCTCATGCACAACGAGGCGGTGAAGTCGCGCTACCTGGGCATCTGATGGTCGCGCGCCGCCTGCCGCCGGCGGCGGGCGAGGGGCCCTGCCCGTCGCAGCGGCCTAATCCCCGCGCGGCGCCGAACGGCAGGCAGGGACGTTCCGGCAGCTCCCCATGGGCCTTCGGCCCACCCGCAAGGTCATGAAAATAAGCGCGCGCACTTCTTTCTCGGCAGGCTTTCATCCCATCGACCGTAGGGCGGTTCGCGAACCGCCCCTACCAGCGGCATGCAAGGAACCACTGATGAACACGGATGGACACTGATATTTGTGTGAACCCGCGTCCATCTGTGCTTCCTCCCCCTCCCTTCTCCGCGTCCTCTGCGTCTCCGCGGTGCACTCCATTCAACCGCAAAGACGCAGAGAACGCAGAGGTGAAGGAGACTGGCCGCATGACCGTCAGCCGCACCATCACGTGAAATCAACCACGTAGACGCTTATTTCCGGTTTATAGGGAGCGACCGTCTCTCATGTCGAAGGGTTCGGCGCCCTGGGTGTAGGGGCACCGCTGTCTGCGCCCCGGCGTGGCGGCTCAGCGGGGACGACTCGGAGGGCGGGGCAAGCCCTGCCCCTAAGGGTCCGCACATCCCGTCCGCTACACGACGCACGGTGGCAAACCTGCAATGTCGTGAAATCAACCACTTGGGGGTTCTTTTCCCCAAGCAGGCCTCCGTCCCATCGACCGTAGGGGCGGTTCGCGAACCGCCCCTGCCAGCGGCATGCAAGGAACCACTGATGAACACGGATGGACACTGATATTTGTGTGAACCCGCGTCCATCTGTGCTTCCTTCCCCTACCTTCTCCGCGTCCTCTGCGTCTCCGCGGTGCACTCCATTCAACCGCAAAGACGCAGAGAACGCAGAGGTGAAGGAGACTGGCCGCATGACCGTCAGCCGCACCATCACGTGAAATCAACCACTTCGAGGTTCTCTTTTCTAAGCAGGTGGTTGGCGTGAAGCGGGGGCGCTGCGAAGTCCGTCCGAGGCGCTCGGCGCGGCGGCTCACTCGTGTCGTCCGCGACGGCTCACTCCGGCCCGCCTCAGCGCAGGTCCAGCTTGAAGCCGTCCCAGGCGCGCAGGAAGCGCAGGTGGGCGCCGTCCTGCCACTCCGAGAGGTAGATGGGGCGCACCGCGTCGCCGCTGCGGGAGAACTTGAAGTCTCCGGTGACGCCCCGGTACTCCAGGCGCCGCATGACGTTGAAGAGCTGGTCGCCGCTGGTCCCCGCCTTGCGGAAGGCGTTGGCGAGCACGAGCACGGCGTCGTAGGCGAAGGCATGCCACTCGTCGCCTCCCCCCGGCAAGGTCGGCAGCCGCTGCTGGGAGGCCGGCGACGCCTTGCCCGTGATATGGCCCGGTTCGTACCCCCTGCCGACGAGGACGCCGTTGCCGGCGGTGTCCGTGATGTCGTAGAAGAAGGGGTGAGCCAGCTCCTGACCACCGAGGAACGGCACCTCCCAGCCCAGCTTGCGCGCCTGCCGCACGATGAGCGCGCTCTCCGTCATCGGGCCGCGCAGGAGGACCGCCTGCGGCTTCAGCAAGTTCAGGTTGTGCAAAAGGGCCGAGAACTCCGTCCTGCCGAGCTCGTAGTATTGCACCGTGAGGAGCGAGGTGCCGTCCTTCCGCTGCAGGGTGATGGAGCGCAGGCTCTCCGCGAGATCGCGCCCCGCGGCGCTGTCCGGCCCCACCAGGGCGAAGCTGCGCCAGCCGCGGTCGGCGGCGGCGTAGTCGATGAGGTTGCCGTAGAGGAGCTCGGCTGATGGGCTGACGCGGAAGACGGTGCGGCTGCCGCCGCGGGTGACCGCGGGCGCATCGTCGGAGAAGACGAGCTGCGGGATGTTCGCATTGGCGCTGACCGGCAGGACGGCCTGGACCTCGGCGCCGCTGAGGCCGGTGATGAGGGCCGCCACCTGATAGGTGGAGAGGGCGCGCTCGGCGGCGGCAAGGGCCTCGCCGGCGGTGCCGCGGGTGTCTTCGAAGATGAGGCGCAGGTGCCTGCCGTCGATGCCTCCCGCGGCATTGAACGTGGCGACGGCCATCTCGATGGCCCGCTTCGAGGGCTGGAAGAGCGGCGCAAACTCTCCGCTCAAGGGGCCGAGCACGCCGATGGGAAGGGGGAGGGCGGGCGGAGCCTCTTCCGTCGGCGCCTGCCGAATGGCGGGAGGCGCGGTCGGCTGGGCCAGGGTGGTCAATCCCTGTGCCGCGACGAGGAGCAGCGTGACAGCCGTCAGGGCCGCCGACAGGCCCAACCGCCCGCCGCGCCGCGCCTCCCAGGCAGTCCGCGGCCCGTTCACGCGCCCGCCAAGCGGCGACCTGCGCTGCGTGGGAGAGGGCACTGCCGGCTCCACCTCGCCCTCCTGCAAAGCTCCATCGGTGGCCTCGCCGCGGGAACCGGCGCCGCGCCGTCTCGGCATCCCTCGCCTTGACCGGCCCGAGGCAGCTCCCGAGGGCCGCCGCGGGCGCCCGCTGCTCGCCCTGGAGCTGGGCGCACCTCACTCCCGCAGCATGGCGCTGACTCGCGCCGGCGCCGCGTCGGCGCCCCGCAGAGGCATCGGGAAGGCCTGCACGAGGTAGCGTCCAGGGGCGAGGGGGGTGAGGTTCAGGTTCTCGATGATCAGCACCTCGGCGCCGAGGAGGGTGCGGTGGATGGGGTAGGCAAAGTCCTTGCCGCGCAGCGGAAACGGCATATCCGGCGTGACGAAATCGACCCCCACCATCTTCGCGCCGCGCTCGACGAGCCAGCGCGCCAGCTCCTCCTCGAGGTAGGGATGGAGGTGGTAGTCCTGCTCACCCCACTTCGCCCCCCAGCCGGTCTTGAAGAGGAGGATGTCGCCGGCCCTGATCTCCAGCCCCGTTCGCTCCACGTCGGCGACGCTGAAGCCTTCCTTGCCGGGACGTGCAATCGGCACCACGATCCCTTCCCCGGCGAAGCGGTCCAGGCTGAGCTGGTCGATCGTCTTGCCGCCGGGCACGAAGTGCACCGGGGCGTCCACGTGGGTGCCCAGGTGCGTGCCGCCGCGGTATTCCATCATGCTGAAATCAGCGCTCGCCGAGGTTTGCAGGCTCTTCAGCGTCGGCCCCGGCACCACGTGCCCATGGGGCATGCCCTCGTAGATCGGCTGCGACAGGTCCACCCAGCGCAGGGCCATGGTCATGGCCGTTCCTTATCCCCCAGCGCGCCCGATGCCGGCGCGGCGCCGTCAGCTCTTCTTCTCGCCGGCGAAGCGCTGCTTATTCACCACCACGCGCACGTGCGTGCCCTCGCCGATCTTCGTCTCGCCGTTCCACGACTCGACCTCGAAGGTGACGCGGCGCTTGTTGATCTCCTTCACCTTTGAGGTGGTCCTGATCGTATCCCCAACCTTTGCGGCGGCCAGGTGGAAGACGTTGACGTGGTAGCCGACCGAGGCGTCCCCCTCTTCGAAGTGGCGCTCCAGGATGAGGCGGGAGCACTGCTCGATGAGGCGAATCATCGAGGGGGTGGAGAGGACCGATTGGACATTCGGCCCCATGTGCGAGATGCCGTCGCTCGGCTGCACCACGTGCGCCGTCTCATTTGATTCACCTACGTGAAGGCCGTCCTTCATCGTCCCTTCTCCTGCTGGTTCGCTGCCCCCTGGGGCCACTCCATCAACATGGGGGGCTCCCCGCCGGGCATTCTCAGGCCCCGCCGTGGCCTCCCCTTGCCCGCGGAATGTTCCACGTGGAACATTCTCGGCAAGCTACGGAAATCCTTACCTCTCAGCGTCGCCGCCCCGTCCTCACGACTTGAGCTGCACGACCATCTCCACCTCGACGGAGATATTCGAGGGCAGGGCGGCGACGCCGATGGCCGAGCGCGCGTGGCGCCCGCGCTCGCTCCAGAGCTCGACGAGCAGGTCCGAAAAGCCATTGATGACAAGGGGGGACTTCTCGAACCCTTCCGGCGCGTTCACGAAGCCGAGCACCTTGACGATGCGCTCCACCTGGTCGAGGTCGCCGACGATGGCCTTGATGTTGCCGAGGGAGTTGACGGCGCAGAGCTTCGCCGCCGCGTAGCCCTCTTCCATGCTGATGTCGCGCCCCACCTTGCCTTTGTAGACCAGGGCGCCGTCCTTGCGCGGCCCCACCCCCGAAACGAACACAAGGTTGCCGACGCGGATCGCTGGCTCATACGTGCCGGCGGCCTTCATCGGGGTGGGGAGTTTCAGACCCATGCGTTCCAGCTTTGCTTCAATTTCGCCCATGATATCCTTCCATTCTTGGTATGGCGACCGTGACGCCACTCTCCCGAAACTAACCCCAGTGTAGCAAAGTTACGGCGCCGCCGCATCCGGAAGACGCGGGGATACCCGGCCGGCTGCGACCTGACGCTGCCGCCTAGTGTTACGTCTCACAAGTTCCATCCTAAATTCGACGCCTTCTTTGTGCCATCTGCCGGGGGAAATTTTTTGTGGGGGACCCTTGCTCCCCCACACCCCCACTCCCCGCGAGCTGCTACGCAGCTCGCGGAGTTGGGGTGCGCGAGGGGGCGAGGCTCCCTCGCAAATCTATACGATCTAATTTGAGAAACAGCACACGAGAGACCTCGCCCCTCACGCGAAGAGCCAGCCCTCGGCCACCTTCACCACCTGGCCGCCGACGCGGATGGCGGTGATTTCCTCTCCGCGGCGCCGCACCTCGATGAGGATGCGGCTGGGACGCTGCATCTCGAGGCCCTGCTCGGCCACGAGGCGCGCGGTCGGCCCCTCCGGCAACAGGCCATGCCGCGCCAGGTAGGCGCCGAGGCACCCCGAGGCGCTGCCGGTGGCCGGGTCCTCGGGCACGTTGATCCCCGGCGCGAACATGCGGGCGTGCACCTGGGCGGCGGCGGCGACCGTCTCGCGGCAGAAGGCGTACAGGAGGTTCGTCGGCAGGTCGGCGAAGATGCGCTCGAAGGCATCGAGGTTGACGCGCATCCGCTGCATCGCCTTGAGCGAGCAGACCGGCACCATGAGGAAGTGCAGGCCGGTCCAGACCACCTCCATCGGCAGGCCGGCGCCGGTGATCTCCGCCGCCGGGATGCTCAGCGCCTCGGCGACGAGGCCGGCGTCCTGGAAGACCGGGCCGTAGCGCGGCAGCTTCTGCTCCATGGTCACGAGGTCGATCCCCTGCGCTCCCCGCCGCAGCTCAACCGGGATGAGGCCGACGCCCAGCTCGAGCACCATCGTCGTCGTCTCCGCCGCCGGCTTCAGCATGCCCGCGTCGGCGAGGACGAAGGCCGTGCCCAAGGTCGGATGCCCGGCAAACGGCACCTCCCCGCCGGGCGTGAAGATGCGCACCCGCCAGTCCGCCCCCGGCGTCGAGGTGGGGAAGATGAAGGTGCTTTCGGAGTAATTCATCTCCCGCGCGATGGCGAGCATCCGCCGGTCGTCCAGCTCGCGCGCGTCGGTGAAGACCGCAAGCTGATTGCCGCCGAACGGGACGCTGGTGAAGACGTCCACCTGGACGAAACGATACGCCGTCATTGGCAGGAGGCTCCCGATGGTGATTCCGCGCCCGCCCCGTAGCGACCGCTCCAGCGGGGCAGCATGCCCCCCGTGACGCGGCGCCTGCGTCACGGCGACCCCACCGAGGAAGCCGACGAAGAGCGAAATACACTAGGCTGGGTATATGCCATGCGCAATAAAAAGCTAACTTGTGGTAAGCTGTGTTGGATTCTCTTACGGAATACCTGACATAGGATTGTTCCTAAGAGCCAATGCGAAATCAGCCATGTTTCTGAGCAACAGAACACCACAAATGATCGCTTAACATAAAATGTAAGTCTGAGGAGTTCGTATTCGTAAAACTTTGCTTTGCATCAACCCAGTCTATTCCCCGGCGCTCACTTTACGTCCATTTCAGTTCGCTGCTGCAATTCGAGCAAAACGGTTGCCTTGGCTGCACGACCGCATCACAGGTTGGGCAGTGAACCTCCTCGGGCCTCCCGAGGGATAGTTGATGTCCCATCTTTTTCTTCACCTTGGAGGCTTTCTTGAAGGTTACATTCACCTGGTTGTAGGGGGGATAGTCGATGGTCTTGCCACCCAGCAGCTCGGCCACCGTAAGTATCTGAAGCCGGGGATGCTTTCGCCAGGGTGACTCGTAGAATCCGGCCCCAGCCGCTTCCTCGCGCATTGGTTGGGTTGGCTCCTGACGGGTGAGAAGCACTCCCACCTGAGCTTTCTCTCGCTCAAGTACGCCGCGAAGGTCGCGTACATCCTTGACTGAGGTATGGCCTGATTTCACCGACAGGACGATTTGCTTGGTCTTCCCACCAGCAGTGCCTTCGTCGTGGAAGTAGAGACGGCCATCGATACCCCGGTCGGCGCCCTTTTTCTGCTCCACGGGGCGCGCTCCAACAAGCCCCAATGCCCACCACTGGAACTGGTACGGATCTTCCTTGGCAAGGGCATCAGCATCAGGTAGGGAAACAGGCTCGCCTACTACCTTATAGGGGACCCGTGCTGGAAAAGCATCCTGCAAGCGATGCTTAATCAGCGTTATCGCCAAGTGAGTGATGTCGATTCCTACCCAGGTGCGCTGAAGCTCTTGAGCCACGGCAATGGCGGTCCCGCAACCGCAGAAGGGGTCGAGGACCGTATCACCTTCGTTGGAGCTAGCTAGGATGATCCGCTCCAACAAGGCTTCCGGCTTTTGCGTAGGGTACCCGAGCCTTTCTCTGGCCATTGGATTGATCGCGTTAATGTCTGTCCATGTGTCATCAATCTGAACCGTCCCACTGCTCTCTGACAAATATTGCTTATAAGACCATTTGGCTTCAGGATGTTGGGGAGGAAGTAATCTACCTTCTGACCTTAGTCTGTCGAATGTTTCTTGCGAATAGGTTTTCAGCAAGGTCTTTCGGTATGGGCCACGTCCGTCATCATCATCCCATTTAAACCTGGCAAGGTATTCGTCGGAATATGGCTTATTGGGCTGATTCCACTTCCAGGTTTCCCCCTCCGAACCACTATAAAACAGTATTACATCATGCGACCTAGGGAATTGTCGTGCTCGAGCCTTACTACTACCCGCGAAGGGTGTCCTCTTCCAAATGATCTCATTCCTGAAGTTTCTTGGCTGGAAAACGGCATCCATAAGAAGTTTTAGATAGTGACTTGCTGTTGGGTCGCAATGCAAGTAAACACTACCTGTTTGTTTTAAGGCGCGACGGAGCTCCACTAGGCGTGGAGCCATCATGGTTAAGTACGCCATCATATCGTTATAACCTAACAATATCCGGAAAGCCTGTATGGCTTCGGACACTTTCTGCGGGCCGCGTTCAACAATCTCGTGATAAGCGGCGGCAGCTTCCTTATCCCAGCGCCAGGTATCTTCAAAGGCCTTGATCTGAGCGGCGGCCCGGGAGCCATCCTTCTCTGCGAAAAGTACGTTGTAGGTCGCTTTACTGTTGAATGGGGGATCAAGGTAGACCAAGTCCACAGACTCATCTGGTATATACCGTCTGAGTACGTCCAGGTTGTCGCCGTAATAGAGGGTATTTTCCATGTTGAACAACATCAGGGGGGATACGGCCCGGCGCCTCTCACGTACCTGGACGTTTCACTATTATCATGATACACCGTCTACAGATGTGAGTCTATTCAAAAACACCTGGGAAGCTTCTCCAGCACTACTCAGCCTCTCAAGCGGCGGCTCCCCCCGATCCTGGTGGCTTTAGCTACCACGCGGCGGGGCCGGAATTCTCCAAGGAGCGGATGTGGGGAAGGATGCCCTGCTGGCGATTCGGCGTGAGATTCAGGCGGAGCAGGCCGCTTCGCTGGGTCGCTGCGGGCGGAAGCTGCAGCGGGCCTTGCGCCTCTGCGCCCGGCTCGAGCGCGACATCCGCGCCGCCGAGGAGCGCCTCGCCCGGCCCGCCGTCCCGGCCGGCTTCAACGGCTACGTCGAGCCGCGCGAGGAGCAGCAACGCCGCCTGCGCCGCCTCATCGAGCGCTTCAACGCCAGCCAGGCCGAGGCGGCCCGGCAGCACTACTACCTCATCGTGCAGCGCGAGGCGATCGGCTTCCGCAGTCACCGCGAGGTGGAGCACTGCTACGAGGTGCCGTCGCCCCGCGCCAGCCGCTTCCTCGATACTGCCCCCGCCCCTGATCTCGTCTCGCCTGTCGCAAGTTAGCTGCTCCATTCCGTGCCCGGCTGCCGGCATTGGCAGGGGGATGTCTTGGGGGAGCACCCTCGCTCCCCCACGCCGCCATTCCCCGCGATCCGTAGGGGCGGTTCGCGAACCGCCCCTACGATTAGGAGTGCGCGAGGCGGCATGACTCCTTCGCGGCACGACGCGCTGATCCCCTTCCCGGCCCGCGGTCTACCAATCCACCAGCGCCCACGTGCCGTTGCGCACCACCATGGGGTAGGTCTGTTTGATGCCGTCGCCGTTCGGGTCCATGGAGAACTCACCAGCAAGACCCTTGAAGCCCTTCAGGTTCGCAAAGCCATCGCGAATGCGTTCGCGGTCCTTTTGCAAATCCTCCGGCCGGTTGGTCACGCCGGCGGTCTCGATGACCTGCTTCAGCATCATGATGGTGTCGTACAGGCTTGCCGCCGGAAACGGCGTCGGCACCCCGCTGCTGCGTTCCTCGTAGCGCTTCACGAAACTCTGCACCTCGGGCCGCGGGTCGCCGCGCCAGAAGTCCTGCGTGTTCATCACGCCTTCCCCGGCGGCGCCGGCCATCTGCGTGAACGCGGGGTTGGAGGAGCCGATGCCGACGTAGACCGGCTGCTTCATGCCTTGGGCGCGCATGGTGCGCACCAGGTTGGAGGTCTGCTGGTAGAAGCCGGAGATCATCACGACATCGGGGTTGTCGTTCTTGATCTTGGTCACCTGGGCGCCGAACTCCATCTCTCCCGTCTGAAAGGTGATGGACGAGATGAGCTTCAGCCCTTTCTTCGCGAGAAGAGGAGGAAACAAGCCTGTCCCCTCCAATTTCATCACGAAATCAGCATTGTCGTACATGATCGAGGCCGTCTTGGCGGGGTATTTCAGCAGAAACTTCGTGAACGCCAGTTCCAGCCCTCGTTCAGCGGTCATGGTGGTGCGGAAGGCCCAGGGGCGGTTCTTCGCCGAGATGCCGGGAGCCGCCGAGGAGCTGGAGATGATCGGGACCGTCAGGCGGTTCGCCACCGGGAAGGCGACGTTGGCCTCGCCGCTCAGCCAGGGACCAATCATCGCCAGCACCTTGTCGCTCTCGGCCAGGCGCCTGACCATGCTGATGGATTGCTCGTTCTTGCCGCCCGTGTCGTAGACGATCATCTTCAGCGGCACGCCGCCGACGCCTCCCGAGCCGTTGATATCCTCCAGGGCGATCTGCAGGGCGGGTTGATCCTGCTGCCCGTATCTGGCCGCGAAGCCGGTGAGCGACGTCAGCAGGCCGATGGTCACCTCCTTGCCGGCAAGCTTGCCCTGCGCGGGCGGGCTGACCAGCAGCACCAGGATGAGCGGCAGAACGAAGCCCAGCGCCATGGTACGGAGTGGGTGCCTCATGTTCCTCCTCCTCTGTCAAGGTGCCTTGCCGGTAAAATGCCGCGCCGCGCGCCCGCCGCGCGCAGTATCCGCCGTGACACGCCGCATCCAGCCCGCCGCCAGGCAGGCGGGCTAGAACCCATGCGCTTGACCGGAAGCATTGGGCCCGAGGCGCAACGCCTCGCGGGGCCGCGCCGACATGGGCGACGGCGCGCTCGAGCCGCCTGGCGGCGCCTCTCGCGGCAAGCGGGTCCCCCCTCTTGGAGCAGAATAATCTCTTCACTCTTCCAGGGTCAACACCCCCGCGGCCTACGATCAGCCAAGGCCAAGAACAAAGCCGCCTGTCCGTCGCCGGCGTTGCGACCCACCCTCCGCGCCGATAAGTCCATGGAGCGCCGCTGCCGCGAGGCGCGCCGCGCCGCGCCTCAACGCCCAGAGGGAGAAACGCCCTCTCAAACGCTCGTCTCCAAACACTCTTGACTGTACCCCTCTCCCCATCGCCCAGCAGAGAAACTCAACCGCGACGTAACAGCGAAAGCCTTTCGTTGTCCACGAAAGCGGCGGGACTTCGGTAATGACCGGGAGCGGACGCACCCTAAGCCGCCGCGCGTATCCTCCAAGGATCGGCGCGGGGAACAACGGGGAGGAGGATTACGGCACTTCGACGGCTAGGCGGGCGCTGGCCGTGCCGGCCGTGGTGTCGAGGCGGACGACCAGGTCGCCGAAAAAGCCGCCGGGAACGACGACGTTCTCCAGGGTAATGCGCGCGCGGTTGCCCTGCACCGCGACGTTATTCAGGAGGAGCGGCAGGATCTCCTGCCCCCGCAACTGCGCGGAGGCGCCGGTGATGCTGCCGAAGCCTTCGGGCACCTCGGCGGTAATGACGATGGTGGTAACCTCCCTGGCGCGGATGCTGCGCGGCTCGATGCGCACCGACGGGCCGTCGAGCGCCGCCGTGCTCGTCGGGTCGAGGGGGTTCGAGCCGAAGTCTGCCTCGGTGCCGTCATCCTGCCCGTCGCCGTCGGTGTCGGCTCGCGTGGGGTCGGTCTGGAAGACCTCGATTTCGAGCCGATCGCCCAGGCCGTCGCCGTCGGTGTCGAAGGCGCGCGGGTTGGTGCGCAGGGTGACCAGCTCCGTCGCGTCGTCGAGGCCGTCGCCGTCGCTGTCGGCGCGCAGGGGATCGGTGCCAAAGGTCATCACTTCCTCGCCGTCGCTGAGGCCGTCGCCGTCGCTGTCGGCGCGCAGGGGATCGGTGCCGAAGGTCATCACTTCCTCGCCGTCGTCGAGGCCGTCGCCGTCGCTGTCGGCGCTGCGGGGATCGGTGCCGAAGATCATCACTTCCTCGCCGTCGCTGAGGCCGTCGCCGTCGCTGTCGGCGCGCAGGGGATCGGTGCCGAGCCCCTGCTCATCGACGTTGATCAAGCCGTCGCCGTCGGGATCGTCCCCGGCGTCGTCGCGGCTGGTGCTGAAGCCGAACGCGACTTCGAATTGATCGGCCAGGCCGTCGGCGTCGGCGTCGTTGGTGCGCGTGTTCGAGGCGCAGGTCTCGCCGCCGGTGCTGGTGACGCCGGTGACGCGGTAGCGGTACAGCGTGTTGCCGTCGATGCCGCGGTCTTCGAAAGCGGCGCCGGCCACCGGCGTCGGGGTGAGCAGGTCGAACGCATCGTCGAAGAGCGTGGCGCGATAGATGTTGTAGCCGGTGATGGCGGGGTGAGTGATGGCCGTGAAGCGCAGGCGCAGCAGGGCGGCTTCGGCGTCGATCGCTTCAAGGCTGGGGCAACCGAGATCGAGGCGCTTGAACAGAGCGTACTGGCCCATGCGGTCGATGGTGGCGCTGGCGCGATTGGCCGCGGCGTCGACGCTCGTTTGCAGGAAGACGAACTGCGCGGCGGCGGCATCGAAGCGGGCGATCTGCAACCGCGGCTCGTCGGCGCCGGCGAGCTCGGCGTCGGTGTAGTCGAGCTCGAGGGTGCCGCTGCCGAGCACCCCCTCGTCGCTCTGGATGTTATGCACGTGGCCGATCGCTTCGAAGGTCTCTTGCGTCGGCCCGACGAAGCTGAGCGATTTCGCCGCCAGGCGGGCATTGCCGGTCTGTCCCGAAGTGCCGGCGGCCGGCCAGCTCGACACCGTCACGGCGCCGTTGGCCACCGGCGTGAACAGGAGCCGGATGCGCCGTTGGACGTTTGACAGCGCGGCTGGTACGCCAGTGCGCACGGTGTCGCGCAGTGTCACCAGCGTCTCTCCGGCGCGATCGACGGCGTTTTGCAGGATCGCGTCGGCGGTTTCGAGGACGCTCTGCTGAGCGATGAACTCGTCCTCCTCGTCGTATTCTTCCAGTAAGAACTCGCGCAGGCCGACGATCGTGCCGCGACGGCGGGTGAAATCGAACGCGCTGGAACCCTCGATGGACAGGCCGACCCCCAGCGTGGCGGGTCCGAGGCGCACGCGCGCGCCGATGGGGACGGTGATCTGCGACGATTCGGTGCTGGTTTCTTCGGTGTTGATTCGTAGGCCGTCCCCCAGCGATCGCAGCAGGCTGAAAATCAAATCGAGCTGATTGCCCGCCACGATAGGCGTCGGGTCGGCGAGCGCCGCGCTGCCGGCGACTCGGGAGATGCCGAGATCGGCGAGGGCGCCGGGATCGGCGAGGAGCCGCAGCAGCCTGTCATTCGTCAAGATCGACAGGGCGAGCTGCGCCAGGTAATTCGGAGTGCCGGTAATGATCCGCCGCACGGCATTGCGGTCCTCGATGGTATAGGACTTCGTATCGGAGCGTCCCGGCGATTTTTCGGTGCTGGTGAATTTCAGGGTCGGCGCGCCGCTGGTGAGGTCCAGGCTCGCTTCCGCGCCGACGCCGGCGCCCGCGCAGACGACGCTCAGCTTGCAGGCGGGCAGGCCGGGCACGCTCGCCGCCGCCAGATTGAGCGCGCCGTTGACCCCCAGGGCGCCGCTGACGGTCTTCGCGCGCCCAGCGGCGAAGCCGGCTTTGATGCCCAGCGCGGCCTCGACGGACGCCTCCGCCGACACGGCTCCCAGGTTGAGGCCGAGCTTGCTCGGCGGCACCTCGGGACCGTTGGGCTGCACCAGCCCGACGGTGAAATCCACCTTCGGGCCGCTGCCCTGCACCGCGATGCTTACCGTGCCACCGGCTTCGGTCTGCGCCTGAATGACGTTCCCCTGGAACGCCCCCAGGGCCTCCAGGGCGCCGACCAGGCTTCTGAAGAACCCGGCCGCCGGATTGAGCTGGCCGACGAGGTCGTTCAGCGAAGCGGCGAGGAGCAGGCTTTGCACTTCGGGAAACTGCGTCGGCGGGGCGAAGGAGAACTGTTGAGTGACCTGGAGCGACGCCGAGATGCCGGCGCTTGCGGCGGTGCCGGACCCCGTGGCGATGCCGAGGTCGAGTTCCCCGTCGATCCCCGCGGAAAAGCCGACGCCGCCTTTCTTGGCGCGGTCGAAGACGAGCTTGGTGAAGCCGTCGGTGAGGGCGTCGTCATCTTCCTGCGTGAGGGTGATGCCTTGGCCGGCGGAAATCTCGACGCCCGGGCTGACGGTGCCCGTTTCGCCGATGCTCAGGGCGTTCTTGAAGGTGCGCGGTTTGACCGCGATGGTGAAGCGGGTGCGCTCGGCCGCCGGCAGCTCGAAGGTGCGTCCCAGGCTGGGGCTGCTGAAATCCACCAGCTCGACGTTGACGGTTGCGTTGGGCGCCGCGTCGATGGCCGACCACGGCACCGCCACCGCCACCAGGTTGGTGATGTCGGAGAGCGTTTCCGAAAACGGCAACGGCACGTCGGTCGCCCCTTGGGCGATGACCTCGGCGCCGCCGGCGCCCACCAGGAATCGCGCCCGCAAGTCGCTCAACGCCGGTTCTTCTTCATCGCTGGCGCCGCTCAGGACCAGCCGATAATAGCGGAAGACCGTGCCGCCGCGGTCGATGGTCGAGACCTCGGCCCCCTGCGCGTCCTTCGGGTTGGGATCGGGGTTGAGGGGGCGCAGGCGCGGTTTGGGGTCGATGACCAGGAGCGCCGTGGAAAATCGGTCGGCGTTGTCGGTGGCGCGCACGACGACCGGCTGCAGCGAGGCGCGCGCGCCGGCCGTGACCGTCAGCATCGAGCCTTCGGGGCTGAACGCTTCGATGAGCGATTGACCGCTGAGGAGGTCCCAGCGCAGCGGCTCCTGGGCACCGCTGGCCGTGAAGGTGACGCGTTCGGTGATTTGCGCCGTCGTCACGTTCGGCGCGATCGTGAAGGGATTGATGCGCACGACGATGGTGGAGAGCTGCGAGGCGACCGAACGATTCAGAGGCAAAGGATCGCGCTGCGTGCCGCTGCCGGCGAAGGTTCGCAGCCCTTCCAGCTCGTTTCCCAATTCGTCGCCGACGCTGAAGACGAATTGCCGCGAGGGGTTGCAGCCGTCCGGGATGATGCCGAACTGGCGGAAGCTGAGGCTACATACATCGTTGGTTTCCGTCCCGGAGCCCGCCGCGAAGAACTCCCGAGGGTCGCATTTGGGCCCGCGCGGAACGTCCGGACGGACCTCCACCGGGAGGTTGCAGCCGGAAACCGGCAGCGGCAGGCGCGGACAATTCAGAGGCTGGTCGGAGGTGCAGGCAGGCAGGATGACGAGCGTCGGTGAGATGCTGAAATCGTAACTGCCTGGCGTCAGAAACAGCAGCTTATCCTCGCTCACCATGAAGATGCCATTGCGCGCCGGCCGGATGTCGTTCACGCCGCTGAACCCGCCGGGCGTCCTTGCGCTGCGCGTATCGACCTCCGTGATGAATTGCCCGAGGTCGGCATGGAGAACCTGTACGCTGGCGCCGGACAGGGGTACGCTCACGCGCGTCCCGCCGACCCGCACGCTGGTGAAACTGCTGCCGCTGAATGACGGTTGAAAGTAGAAGCCGTTCTTGCTGGTGAACCCTCCCTTGTTTCCCCTGACGAACGGCAACCAGGCTTGCCCGTTCCCGCGCGGCAGGGAGGTGATCGCGTCGCCGATGGCGGTGCCCGACGGTGAAATGGCAAGGTCCTTGCCGAACTGGAAGCTCCCCTGTGGATTTCTCTCGCCCGTCACTGTGGCGAGGGTGATCTCTCCCCCCCGCGTGAAGGTCAGCGTGGTCATAAAGGTAGCGTCCGGGTTGACATTGGACCCAGCATTGTCGCCGGAGATGCGCAACCGGCCGTCCGGGCCGACGGCGAGCTGCCCCACTCGTCCCACGGCGGTGAACTCGGTGCGCCCGATCTCGACGCCGTCCGCATCGAAGGCCATGACTCTGACTGGTAAATCCAGAAGAAATTGAAACCCGACCAGGAACATCGTGCCGTCGGCGGCGAATCGCGCCGCCAGGATGTGAAAGACTTCATCGAGGAAGGTCGGCGCCGGCGCCTGGCGCAGCGCCCCTGACGCGGCGGCGATTTCATAGAAGCCGTGTCGGCCGAGTTGCGGCATCGTGGTATCCACAAACACGCCGAAGAGGTTGCCATCCGGCTTCACCAGGAAGGTGTTGGGTACAGCGCCGCGCACTGGCGACCCGGAGAAACCCGGGCCCTGGCCCGACACCGCGGTGATGAGTGCTATAGGCAGGGGCGTCTCCCAGAGTTTTTCCCCGCGGCGCGTCACCGCGTAGACCGTATTGACGGGGGTATCGAGGAGGAGGGAGTTCGTGCCGATCAACAGGAAGAGGTTTTCATCGCGGCCGACGGCCAGGACGAGCGGCAGACTGTCAGCGGGGCAGGTTGCGCAGTTGGCGCCGACGTTGTGCAGCAGCACGCGCTCCCCGGCCGAGGTGTAGCCGGCGATTTTGAGGCTCGGACCGCTCCCGGAGGCGAGGTACAGGGTGTTGCTCGACGACACCGCGGAAATGGTGTCGTCCATGATGGGGCGGTCTTGACGGCTCCTGACGGGCAGGTCGTCGGCATCGAACACGCGCGCCACCGTGGAGCGAAGAATTTCGGGGATGGCGACGTTAGCCAGGCGCGAGCCGGTGAAGTCCCCCATGCGGGAATTGGTCCACGGCCCGGGATCGGTTCCCGGCCCCTGCGGCAGCTCCTGGCCGAAAATGATGACATCCGTTTGCCGCCCCGCCGCCGTCTGCTGGCGCACGTGGGCCGTCAGGCGCTCGTCGAGGAAGCGGAACTCGAACACCCGCTGCAAGGAGGCGCTGGCGCCCTCGAGGCGCACCAGGCGCACGTCCGGCAGATCGGCCAGCTTGAGATCGGGCGGATAAGGCTGCGAGACCGGGCCGCTGGGAGTCAGGCCGCGCGTCACCCCCTCGTTCCAGTTCAGGCGCTCTCCCTGGAAGGTCGCTCCGGGAGGAAGTTCGAACACCACCAGACGATCCGTCGGCAGCGGATTGCGCCCGCCGCGATTGACCTGCCACAGATGCAGGCTGACGGACTGCACCTCCGCCAGGCTGCGACCGGCCGCTTGCAAGAATCCACCGACATTGAAACTCAGCAGCACCACGCGCCGGCTGCCCGGCTCGGTGCGCACGTCGAGGCGCGCCGAGCCTTGCAGACGCGCCCGGTTCCGTTCTTCGTCGAGGTAGGTGTCGACGACCCGCTCCTGGGTCGTCCGCAGGCTCGCCCCGTCGCGAAAGTTCAAGCGCAAGTGCGGGAACACGCCCCGCTGCGCAAAGGCCATATTGGGACCGACCTCTTGCTGGGGGATCAGGTTGACCTCGAACGCAGAAGCGGGGCCTGTCAGCGCCAAGACGACCAGCCACAGCGCGCCCCCGACCGCCGCTCTCCAAGAGCGACCGAGCATACGGCTCTCCTTTTCCCAGACCTTGCTGGGGCGGAGCTCCTTGGGTGTGTCCTCTCTTAACCGGCTTTTCCCAGACGCCCCTTGACTTGCCACCTCTCCGATCTTTCTCATCGTCATGAGATCGCCATCGCCGGCAACATGCAAGCTCTTGACGATCATTGTTGTCCACCAACCTCCTTGAGCGCCGCCCGGCACATTCTTTCAACCTTTACCCCCATGATGCCTCGTTTCTTGTAAGAGCAAAGGATACGCCGACCTTCGTCAGGGATACGGCGATAGACGTTTCCGGTCATCATAGCGTTATCCCGTTGGCGGTAAAGGTGTCAGCACCTACAACCAGCGGATACGCTCCATGCTTGCTATGAACAACTCCCGCGGGACCGCCGCCTCCCGTCCGCCGCCAGGCAGGCGGGCTAGAACCCATGCGCTTGCCCGGCAGCATTGGGCCCGAGGCGCAACGCCTCGCAGGGCCGCGACGACATGGCGATGGCGCGCGCTCGAGCCGCCTGGCGGCGCCTCTCGCGGCAAGCGGCTCCCCCTTCTTGGAGCAGAATAATCTCTTCACTCTTGCAGGGTCAACACCGGCGCGGCCCAAGATCAGCCAAGGCCAAGAACAAAGCCGCCCGGCCGTCGCCGGCGGTGCGACCCACCCTCCGCGCCGACAACTCCCTGGAGCGCCGCCGCCGCGAGGGGCGCCCGCCCAACCTGCCTGCGCCGGCGCGGCGGACAGGTGGCTGGCTTCAACCCAGGGCTGCCCGCGGCGCCTCGTCTCCAGCGCCGCGCCTCAACGGCCAGCGGGAGAAACGCCCTCTCAAACGCTCGTCTACAAACACTCTTGACAGTACCCCTCTCCCCCCATCGACCAGCAGAGAAAGTCGACCGCGGCGTAGGAGCGAAAGACTTTCGTTGTCCACGAACGCGGGCGGCCGCCCTGCACGCGAGTCGGGACACCAATTTCCGTAAACAACCCTTGACAAGGACTCATTTTCGCCTAATATCTCTGCATACTGTATACTTTCTCCTGCGCCCAGCTTCGAGCGACCGTTGTCTCCACATTTGGAAAGCTGCAAGTGGCACAGCAGGTAGAATCAACTTCAGAGAGTCGAGACGCGGCTTGAGCACTATTCCTGCGCTGGTTACAAGTATTGAGAACTTCTCGAAAAGCCGAGGCCACCCCCCCAAGTAGAGCTTCCATCCCCTTTTTTATCTAACACACCGCGCCACACGACTCCATCTCCTGGCCTCCGCGTGCGGAGGAAAAGGGTACGTAATCCCTTATCCAACGATGAATTTGAAGGAACCCTCCTGTGAACATTCGCAACCTGGCAATCATCTCCCATGTCGACCATGGTAAGACCACGTTAATTGACGGACTTTTCCGTAACGCCGGCTTGTTTGAAGGCCACAAGATTCTTGCCGAACGAGTCATGGATTCGGGAGAGCTGGAAAAAGAGCGCGGCATCACCATCACCGCCAAAAACGCCTCCTTTGTATGGAAGGAGGTTCAGGTGAATATCGTCGATACACCCGGACACTCCGATTTCGGAGGCGAGGTCGAGCGGGCGCTGCATATGGTGGACGGAGCATTGCTCTTGGTGGACGCGGCCGAGGGACCACTCCCCCAAACGCGGTTTGTCCTGCAAAAGGCGCTGGAAAAAGGGATCAAGATCATTTGCGTGATCAACAAAGTGGACCGCTCGGACGCCCGAATCGCTGAGGTTGAAGAGCAATTACTGGAACTCTTCTACGACGTCGCTGTCAACAGTCAGCAGCTTTCGTACACGACGTTATACGCAAGCGCAAAAGAGGGGTGGGCCAGCCTGCACAAAGATGTCAGAAAGACGGATTTTTCTGATTTGCTGGATCACATCATTCAGGAAATCCCCCCACCTAACGTAAACCCAAGCGCCCCATTCCAGATGCTGGTTACCAATCTCAAGTACAGTCCTTACGTCGGCCAAATCGCTGTGGGAAGGATCGAGTCGGGTTCGGTAACGATGAATCAGCGACTTGTCCTGCTGGGTGAAAACGGAAAATCCAGCGGCTTCAATGTAACATCGCTGGAGACTTTTTCTGGATTGGGAACTGCCCACTTTGAAGAGTTAAGGGCAGGGACCGTGGCGCTCATAGCGGGTGTCACTGATCCCCGCATCGGAGATACGATAACTACCGCCGAATACAATCAAGCGCTGCCAAGAATAAAGGTGGACCCACCTACGGTGGCGGTGCGCATTTCCATCAACACCTCACCTCTTGCTGGAAGAGATGGCAAGTACGCTACTTCGCGCAAAGTCTATGAGCTTCTCCAGACAGCCTGCCTCGAAAACGTCGCGCTGCAACTCGATGTCGCCAATGGCGCCAACGTATTCCTGCTCAAGGCAAGGGGAGAGCTTGCGCTGGTCATCCTGATCGAGCAACTCCGGCGACAGGGTTGGGAATTTATGGTGGGACGGCCTGAGATCATTCCGGTTGAACTTGACGGACAGAAAATGGAGCCGGAGGAGATTCTCACCATTGATATTCCGGATACCTTGGTTGGCATTGTCACTCCCCTCCTCGCCTCCCGAGGCGGACGCATGGAAAACATGAAGCCCCTGGAGGGTTCCAGCCGGGTGCGAATGAAGTTTGTCATCCCGGCGCGTGGGCTGATCGGTTTGCGCTCTCAGATGCTCACTGAAACCTGGGGCCAGGCAATTTATTCAAGCTCGTTCAAGGGCTACATCCCCTATCAGGGAAAGCGTTTTAGTCGAATCAACGGCGCCTTGATCGCAGATCGCGCAGGTCAGACAACCGACTACGCCTTATTTAACCTCCAGCCGCGCGGCAGGCTCTTTCTCGGCTCCGGAGTTGATGTGTATGAGGGAATGGTTTTTGGCGAGCACAATAAGGATACGAATCTCAATTGCAACGCGGTCGTCGCAAAAAAACTCACCAATATGCGTTCCGCAGGAAAAGACGATTCAACGAAGCTCAAAGGCCGCCCAGGCTTAGGTCTGGAAGAGGCGCTGGAATGGATTGATGAGGACGAGTGGGTCGAGGTCACTCCGCTGACTGTGCGGATCAGGAAGCATGAGTTGAGGTCGAATTTTAGGAAGGTGACGAGGAAGTAGCTTTTGCAGAGAGTTCTTTCCCTGACGGACGATCTCTCGTCTCTCTTGCCCGGCTATGGGTCAGTTCCTGGCAACAATATCATCGAGGGTAACAAGCTGGAAGCCTGGCTGAGAGGATCGTTTCAGCGCTTCGTTGAACCAAGGACAGTTGGTACAGCTCTGCTGATGCATTTCGATACCATCGGTCTTGTAAACGATGCAGAGGGTGATGCGATGCCGACTCCTGTAAGGGGGGCAATCAATATAGTGCTCCAGAAGTTGTGTTGGCAGCTTATTCGTTAACTTATGTATCTTATGGAGCTGCTCCATCGCGGAAGTGAGCCGTGTCCCGACTTTGAAGGATGCCGAAATTCGCCCACCCTCGATGTCGGCAATCCGACTCGATAGAAGCCCCGTCACATGTGCTAATTGTTGGCGAGTGATGTTCTCCGATTCCCTGCGGTCTTTGATCTCCTTTCCGGTTAGGATATGTCGTTGAGCCATCGTAGTCTTCTCAACATTGGCCAGCAGTCGACGCGCCACTGGACACCATCTTCCTAAGAATAAAAAGGGGCAAGCTATCTCTGAGGAACAGCCTCGCCCCTCTTGTGAAGTAAGGAGCAGTAGTCCAGGAACTGAATGAATGGTCTGTTAGGGTTCCATGCAATTCAGGACCTTGGAATACAGCTACCCCTTACGCCTTGATCGACATCTGGGATGCCCGTGGACCTTTGGCGCCTTGCTCCACCTGGAACTCCAGCTCGTCACCTTCAGCGAGGGTGTCGAAGGACCCTTGCGGCAAAGCACTGGAATGGAAGAAGATTTCTTCTCCATTCTCTGCACGGACAAAGCCGAAGCCACGATCGCGTACCAGCTTCTTCACGACACCTGTCACGTACTCACTCCTTGACCAGAACAAAGACGAAAAGACCGCAGGGCCACTGGTTATTAGCCGCTACGCTCCACCAGGCAGGTCTGACTCGTGTCAGGCTGCACTACCTCGTGTGCAAAGTATGGTACCTCGCCGCACGTTTGTCAAGAGCAAAGCATCTCGGATTCGAGATTCTTGCGCCAGGCGCCGCTGCTTCGCACGCGGTGCGGCTTCGGGCGGCGCCGGGGAGTTGCCCTGCCGCATAGGCCTGGCGGGCATCCGCGGGGGTTTTGCCTGCCTGCGCGTCGCGCGCGGACCGGTCTCCGCGGCATCGCGGCCGTGTACGGCGTCGGCATCTCCGACAGACCGTCGGGCGTCGTCACCCAGACGATCAAGCCGCACCAGCCCATGGTTTTGGCTGCCACGATGACGAGTTCTTCAAGCTCAGAATCGTTCGCCTCCCCTGAGGCCAAGTAGGCTTTAACCAGGTGAGCCACAAGAGTGACAGAACTTCCAACTCCCAGCTCTCCCCCTGCACTGGGTGCTTCTCATAACGCATTGATACGAGTTGGGTTACATGGTGAGCCGCGTAGGAATCGAACCTACAACCTACGGATTAAGAGTCCGTTGCTCTGCCAGTTGAGCTAGCGGCCCACCGACGTGCGCGCGCGGCGGCAAGCAGGGTTGGGAAGTCCTCTCCGCCGCACCGCGGCCTGAACCACGATGCAGCGCCGGCTACCAGCCTGCCTTGTACTGTATGTGCTGCGCGCCGTTCCGTCAAGCTCCTGCGCTCTCCTCCCCGAGGCGCTTTCTGGACCGGGCGGCCCCACGGGCGCCGGCGTGCTCCTCTTGCGGCGGCGCCGCGGCCGGGTCGCTCACGCGGCGTCGGTGGTGAGGGAGACATCGGCGCGGAGGTCATGGCTGAGGTAGCGCAGGATGCGCTCCTGGAAGGTGCGGGCGTGGGCGCCGAGCTCCTGCTCGGCGGCGTCGGCATCGTGGCCGGCGATGGCGGCGATGATGCGCTCGTGCTGCTCCAGCACCAGCTCGAGGATGGGGCCGTAGGCGGCGGTGAGCAGGTCATTGTGGCTGAAGGAGATATAGGCCAGGCGCTGGCTGTCGTTGTAGAGGCTAAAGAGCATTCGCTGCAGGTAGCTGTTCCTGCTTGCCCGCGCGATGGCGCGGTGCAGCCCCGTGTTCTGCTGCGTCATGGCGAGATGGTCCCGAGCCGCCACGGCCAGTCGAATCTGCTCCTGAATGGCGCGCAAGGCGGCGATTTCCTCCGCGCTGGCGCGCTGCGCCGCCAGGCGGGCGTTGAACCGTTCCAGCTCGTGGTAGCACTCGAAGAAATCGCGCACCTCCTGGAGCGACAGGTTGGTGACGGTGACGGCCCGCTTCGGTTCGATGACCAACAGGTGCTCGGCCTGCAGGCGGATCATCGCCTCGCGCACCGGCGTGCGCCCGAAACCCAGCTCGCGGCAGAGCTGCGCTTCGTCGAGACGCTCCCCCGGCCGATAGCGCAGGGTGATGATGCGCTCCTTTAGGGCGCTGTACGCCTGCAGGGTCTGTGGTTGCGAAGATGCCGCGCGCCGCGCCACCTTGGTCTGCCCTCCTCCACGTCCAGAACCGCGGGCCGCGGATAAGGCCTGCCGCGAAACCCGCCTGCCGCCGGCGCTGATTGTAGCCGATGACCGGGCGAAGTGAAAGAGCCAGGCAGCGGTTGCGGATATATTTCAAATATATTATATTGCGGCTCGATCCGCGACGGCGTTTTTCCTGGGGGATACCATGGCAACCCATATCGGGGTGGACGTTGGCGGCACGTTCACCGATGTCGTGCTCATGGATGACGCGGCGGCAACCCTGGCGATGGTCAAGGTTCCCTCGGTGCCGCCGGCTCCGGAGCGCGCCGTCCTGAACGGCCTCGCCGCCATCCTCGCCAAGACCGGCTCGTCTCCCCAGGCCGTGCAGCGCTTCATCCACGGCACCACGGTGGCCACGAACGCCATCCTGGAGGGGAAAGGGGCGCCCACGGCGCTCCTGGTGACGGCCGGGTTCAAGGATATCCTCAGCATCGCGCGGCAGGACCGCCCGCGCCTCTACGAGCCGCGCGTCGAGCGTCCCAGCCCCATTGTCCCTCGCCACCTCACCTTCGAGGTTCCCGAACGGCTGCGCTTCGATGGTTCGATCCTTCGCCCCCTGGACGAGGAGGCCGTGAAGGAAATCTGCCGCCAGCTCCGCGACCTGCGGGTGACGGCGGTGGCGATCTGTTTCCTGCATGCCTACGCCAACTTCGCGCACGAGCTGCGCGCCAAGGCCATCGTCGAGGAGCAGTGTCCGGAGGTCACCGTCTGCGCCTCCTGCGAGGTGCTGCCGGAGATGCGCGAGTACGAGCGCATGAACACGACGGCGATGAACGCCTACGTGCAGCCGGTCATGTCGCGCTACTTCACGCGCCTCGACACCGCCTTGAAGAGCGCCGGCGTGCAGGCGCGCCTGCACATCATGCAGTCGAACGGCGGCATCATGACCGCCGCGACGGCCGCGCAGCGCTGCGTGCAGACGGCGCTGTCGGGACCCGCCGCCGGCGCCCAGGCGGCCCTCCTGCTGGCGACGCGCGCGGGCTACGAGCACGCCATCGCCATCGACATCGGCGGCACCAGCGCCGACATCTCCCTCACCTACAACGGCCGCCTCTCCTACACCCGCGACCTCGACCTGCGCGGGCAGGCGCTGCGGGTGACCTCGGTGGACATCCACACCGTCGGCGCGGGCGGCGGCAGCATCGCCTGGATCGACGCCGGCGGGGCGTTGCAGGTCGGCCCGCAAAGCGCCGGCGCCGACCCCGGTCCGGTCTGCTACGGCAAGGGGGGGACGCAGCCCACGGTGTGCGACGCGAACGTGGCGCTGGGCCGCCTGCATCCCGAGCACCTGCTGGGGGGCGCCATGCCGATCAACCGGCAGGCGGCCTGCCGCGCCATCGACGAGCAGATCGCCGCGCGCCTCGGCCTGCCGCGCGACCCCGCGGCGGAGGGTATCCTGCGGGTGGTGAACGCCACCATGGTGAAGGGGATCAAGTACGTCTCCGTCGAGAAGGGGTACGACCCGCGCGACTGCATCCTCGTCGCCTTCGGAGGCAGCGGCCCGCTGCACGGCAGCGACCTGGCGGCGGAACTCGGCATGCGCGCCATCCTGGTGCCGGCGGCGCCCGGGGTGAACAGCGCCCTCGGCCTCCTCCTCGCCGATTTCCGCTTCGACTATGCGCGCACGAAGGTGCAGACGTTGGCCTCGCTGTCGGCCGACGAGTTGGAAGGCCACTTCGTTGAGCTGGAGGAACAGGCGCGTCGGCAGCTCCTGCAGGACGGCGTGCCGCCTTCCTCCGTGAGCCTGCGGCGCAGCGTCGAGCTGCGCTATTGCGGGCAGGGAGCGGCCCTCGAGGTGCCGGTTGCCGCGGACGTTGACGGCGCAGCGGTTCTGGCCGACCTGGCGGCCGCGTTTCATGCCGCGCACATGGCGGCGTATGGGTTCAGCCATCCGCAGGCCGAGCTGGAGCTGGTCAACGTCCTCGTGGCCGCCGTGGGGGCGCTGCCGAAACCGGACCTCGCCTGCCTGGCGGCGGGCGTCGCCACGGACGGTGGCGCGCACAACGCGGCAAGCCCGGCTCCCGTGGCGCGGCGACCTGTTTACTTCCACGGGCGCTACCTCGACACGCCGGTCTACGCTCGCGCCGCGCTGTCCACCGGCCTGCGGATGTCGGGGCCGGCGATCATCGAGCAGGTGGACTCGACGACGCTGGTCTCTCCCGAGCAGGAGATGCTCGTGGACGCTTTCGGGAACCTCATGTTGACCTTCCGCTGAGACTGCATGGAGGAGGCGCGGCGGGCGAAGGATGAACGTGGGGCAGGCTTGGCTTCGAGCCCATCGACTGTAGCGGCGGTTCGCGTTGGCACGGGCGGGGCAAGCCCCGCCCCTACGTGCTTGCGCCCGTGCCCGTAGGGGCGGTTCGCGAACCGCCCCGCGAGGGAGCCGGGCCCCCGGAACAATGTTCCGCGCGCTCCCGCGCCTCCGCCAGCCGCATGCGGTTCGCGGCAACAGGGTCCAGGGATCAAGGATCCCTGGCGGGGGTCTGGGGGCGGAGCCACCAGCTCTGCTTTAGAGGAACGGAACGTGGCCGCCGAAGTCGATCCCATCACCCTGCAGGTGCTCATCCGCGGCCTGCAATCGATCGCCGACGAGATGGTGGCGGCGCTGGTGCGCACCGCCTACTCGACGAACATCAAGGACCGGCGCGATTGCTCGGCGGCGCTCTACAGCCTGGACGGCGAGGTGGTGACGCAGTGCGAGCTCGGCACGCCGCTGCACCTCGGCACCATGTCGCCGACCGTGCGGACCGCCCTGCAAGCCTACCCCGCGTCGTCGCTGCGGGCGGGCGACGCGGTCATCCTCAACACGCCCTACCCCGCCGGGCCCGGGCACCTGAACGACATCGGCATGCTCTCCCCCGTGCTCTGGGAGGGCGAGGTGGTGGCGCTGGTGGCGAACACGGCGCACCACGTCGATGTGGGAGGATTCGCCCCCGGCAGCATGCCGTTCGGGGTGACGGAAATCTACCAGGAGGGGCTGCAGATTCCCCCCGTGCGCCTCTTCAAGGAAGGCCGGCTCGATGACGAACTGTTCCGCCTGATCAGCCAGAACGTGCGCACCGACAAGGAGTTCCGCGGTGACATCCTGGCCCAGGCGGGGGCCAACCACGTCGGCGTGAAGCGCCTCGGCCACCTCCTCGAGCGCTACGGCCCGGAGCTTTTGCGGCGCTACTTCAACGCCATTCAGGACCACGCCGAGCGCCGCATGCGCGCCGGCATCGCCGCCCTGCCGGACGGCCGCTACGAGTTCGAGGACGTTATCGAAGGCGACAGCCTCAGCGACCGCCTCATCACCCTGCGCGTGGCCGTGATCATCGAGGGAGAGCGGCTGAGCGTCGATTTCAGCGGCACGGACGCGCAGGTCGCCGGCCCCATCAACTGCTTCCCGCCCAGCGTCTTCGCTTGCGTGGCGTACGCCATGAAGCTCCTCATCGATCCGGAGCTGCCGCCCTGCGCCGGCACCTACCGGCCCCTCGAGGTGGTGGCGCCGCCGGGCTCGCTCCTCAACGCCCGCTACCCGGCCGCAGTCTGCAACGCCAACATCATCACCACCCAGCGCCTCGTCGACATCATGCTCGGCGCCATGGCGCAGGCCGTGCCGGAGCGCGTCTCCGCCGCCTGCACCGGCAGCATGAACCTCCTCACCATCGGCGGCAGCGATGGCTTTGGCGAGCGCTTCAACTATATTGAGACGTACGGCGGCGGCCAGGGGGCGTTCCGCGACAAGGACGGCATGTCAGGGGTGCACACGCACATGACGAACACGCGCAACGCCTCCGTCGAGTCCATCGAGCAGGCCTACCCGCTGCTGGTGGAGCGCTACGGGCTGGTGCCCGGCTCCGGCGGGCCGGGTCGCCAGCGCGGCGGCCTTGGCATGGTGCGGGCCTTGCGCCTGCTCGGCAAGGAGGCCACGGTGACCGTGAGCATGGACCGCCTGCGGCGCCAGCCCTGGGGCCTGGACGGGGGCGGCGGCGGCCGCTGCGGCTCGGCGCGCCTGGTGAAGGCCGACGGCTCCAGCCACGACCTGCCGAGCAAGGTGACCCTGAAGATCAACGAGGGGGACTGTATGATCATCACCACGGCGGGGGGCGGCGGCTGGGGAGACCCGCGCCGGCGCCCGGCCTCGGCCGTGGCGATGGATGTGGCACTGGGCCTGGTGAGCGCGCAACAGGCCCGCGAGCAGTATGGGCTCGAGGCGGCGCAGGCAGCCCCTGCGCGGAGAGAGGCCGATGGACCATCCCATGGAACGTTCGCGGAGTGAGCGGGCGCGCGGCGTCGCCGTTGCCGGCTCGCGGCAGCCCGTCCCATCCCAGGCGTACGACTACATCGTCATCGGCGCCGGCATCTATGGCCTGCCGCTCGCGTACTTCCTGCGCCGGCTCCTCCCCGGCAGCCGCGTCCTCGTCCTGGAGGACAACACCATCCCCGGGGAGTGCATCACCGTAAACACCGGCGGCATCATTCGGGCCTGCTACTCGAACGTCGACGTCATGAGCGTCTCGGCCTTCGGGCGCCCGTACTTCGCCGACCCCACCGCCGTGATGGAGCTGCGCAGCCACGTCCATACCGGCTTCGTGCCAGCCGGCTGGGTGCGCATGGTGAACGAGCGCGAGACGCCGGGCATCGTGGCGGAGATCGAGCGCCTCGCCGCGGCGGCGCGCGAGCGGAACATCCCCGGAGTCTGGACGAGCCCCCTGGCGGACTACTGCGCCACCCTCTCTCCGCAGCGGCTGGCGAACCTCCGCAAGGTGGTCGATCTGGACGACGTCAGCCACGTCCTCGTCGATGACAACGGCGGCTACGCCGACGGCGGCACGAGCCTGGTGGCGTTCCTCGAGGCCTGCCTCGACCACGGCGTCGACGTGGCGACCTTCTGCCGCGTCGATGGCTTCCTGCGCGACGGCGAGGCGGTGCGCGGCGTGCACTTCCAGCGCTGGCGCCCGGAGGCCGACGGCAGCGGCGGCGAGCGGCGCGTGGCGGTGGGCGAGGGCGAGGTGAGCGGGCGGACGGTGATCGTCGCCGCCGGCCTCGGCAGCCGCCGTCTCATCGAGCGCACCTGCGGCCTGCGCCTGGCCACCTTCCCCACCTACCACCAGACGCCGATGGTCGAGAACGCCGCGGATGTGAACTTCACCCCGACGACCTACCGGCGCAGCGAACCGGACCCCGACAGCGGCGTCCTGCGGCAGCGCCAGATCGTCGTCGCCGACCTGCCGGTGATCTCGCATTGGCGCGACCTCTACTTCCACTCCGAGGGGAGCGGCCTCACCGTGGGGGCGCACCATCGCCAGCTTCACGACGAGACCTACACACCCCTGGGCGGCAAGCTGGTGCTCGACGATACGGCCATCGAAGTCGGCTTGGACCAGATCCTGGTCGACAAGATCATGGCCAACCTCGACTACTTCCCGGTCCTGAGCACCAGCGGCCTGCGCCTTGGCAAGCGCCCCAAGGACATCCCCGGCGGCTTCTACATCATGAACCCCGAGGAGCTCCCGTTCGAGGGGCCGGTGCCAGGGACCGCCGAGACCCTCTTCTACGTCGGCAGCGGCAGCGGCACCGGCTTCAAGCTCGGCCCGGGCGTCTCCTACCTTCTGGCGCAGCGGCTGGCGGGAGTGGCGCGCGAGCGGCGCATCATCGCCAGCTCGGTGTTGAGCAGCGAGCGGGCGCAGTACTTCTACCCCGGCGAGACGCTCGAGGCCGACTTGCGCGCCCTCTTCGACCCGAAGCTGGGGCGCTTCCGGCACATCGGCGCCAGCGGCGTGGGGTTGCGCAAACAGCCGCCACAGGGCTAGGATCGTGCCCCCGGAGTTCCAGCGCCTCATTCTGAGAGCGGATCTTGTCTCCTCGCGCAGCTCGCGGGGAGGAGGGGTAGGGGAGAGCATGGGTTCCTCACAAGCCTTGCCAATGCAGCGAGCAACGCCGCAATGATGGGAGCGAACTTCTGAGACGCAACATTGGGGCGGGGCAAGCCCCGCCCCCTACGGCTCTCACATTCCGTCTGCTGTGACCCGCACGGTGGCAACCCTGCAAAGTCTTGAAATCAACCACTTCGACGCTTATGTTCGAGGTAGGAGCCGAACGGCGGTGGTGGGAACGGCCGCCGGCTCCGAATGTCAAACTATTCACCACAAAAGGGCAAGGCCGCTCCTTGGTCCGGCCCCGGGGGAGGGGCAGTGCGGGTGAGCGGCGCGATGGGGAACCTTGAACGGCGTGTGCCTGCCAGTCTTGCGCAGAGGCAGCGGGATGGAGTGTGAAGCAATGAACGCGGTGCGAGTGACATTCGTGGCAGTGCTGGGCGTGGTGGTGCTCCTGAGTGGATGCACCTCGACGCAGACCGGCACGGGGGTTGGCGCGGGAATCGGCTCGGTGGTGGGAGGCCTGGCCGGCCAGGCGATCGGACGCAACACCGCGAGCACCCTGATCGGCGCCGGCGCCGGCGCCCTGGGCGGGGCCATCGTCGGCGGAGCCGTCGGCCAGGGGAAAGACCAAGCGGCCACCGAGGAGCGGCTGCAGCGCGCTGAAAGCCAGGCGTATCGGTCGCAGGCGCAGCCGCAGGGTTCCCCCCAGGGCGGCTCCATCACCTCCGCCAGCAGCTACCAGGGAGACCCAACCGGCGGCCAGCTCGTCAACGGGACGAACTGGGTGATCCACGTCTATATCGACCGCGAGCCGGCGGGTGGAACGCCGCCGACGGCAACCATGAACCCCGGCGACGTGCGGCCCTTGAACCTCGATGTGGGGCAGCATCGGATCGCGGCGGCGGCCTACGTGCAGACGCAGTTCGGCCAGCGGCAGGTCGGCCGCTACGACCAGATTCTCAACGTTGATCCGCGCGGCGGCGGCTTCAAGGTGCAGTTCTCGACAGCTTCCTTCCAATAAGCCGAATGGTGCTCCTCCGCTGTCCCAGGATTGAGTTGGAGAGGCGTCTGCCGGGTTGAGGGGTGCAACGCGGCGTCGGTGCGCGCGCAGTCGCGTCCCCTTCCGCTGCAGGCGCAGCGGCAAATGGGGGGATCGTTGATCCCCCCACGCAAGTTGCCGCCTCCCCCTCTCCCTTGCGGGCGGGAGGAGATGGGGGATGCAAGGCGCGGCCGGGACGGCGGCGCCGCGGCGATGCCTGGCGGCAAACAGGCACCCTCTTAAACGGTCAAACGCAACCTCTCGCGGTTCCCAGAAGATTTCATTTTCAGCTCAACAACGAGGGGCAGGCGTTTTTGAGGTCACAATTTGTGACCTCAAAACCCAAGGGCCGCGGTGGACGCCGGACGCCGCCCTACGCCTTCACCGAGCAAGGCGTCGCCATGCTCTCGAGCGTGCTGCGCGCTCAGCGGGCCGTCCAGGTCAACATCCAGATCATGCGCACCTTCGTCAAGCTGCGCCGAATGCTGGCGACCCACGAGGACCTCTCCGACAAGTTGGCCGCCCTGGAGCGCAAGTACGACCGGCAGTTCAAGGTCGTATTTGACGCCATCCAGGAGCTGATGATCCCACGCGAGCAGCAGTCGAAGCACAGGATCGGGTTTGGGGCTGAAGGTCGGAAGCGATAGGGGTAATGGCAACAGCATGAGTGGACAACCCAGGGATTCGCGCCAGGATGATTGAAACGGCGGCTGGGCGCCATGCTCCTCACACATGGCGCATCGCCCAGGCCGGCTTCGGGCGCTTGGCGCATCGGGGGGCCAAGGGCCCCTGGCGGTCCTTCGGGTTGGCGCAATAAAACGCCCCAGGGCTTGCGCGGCGCCAGAGAGTGCATTACATTGTCATTCAGGAGCAGAGGGTGGAAAGGAGAAACCAGTATGGCTGCCAATGCGCTTGTGCAAGCCCGCATTGATGGTGAGGTGAAGGAAGAAGCGGCCGCGGTGCTGGCCGCCATGGGTCTTACCGTGTCGGACGTGGTGCGCCTGCTGCTGACCAGAGTGGCCCGGGAAAAGAAGCTCCCCTTCGAGCCGCTGGTTCCGAACCCCACCACCATCAAGGCGATGAAGGAGGCCCGCGCTGGTCGGCGCCTGGCCCGGTTCAAGAGCGTGGATGCGCTCATGGCCGACCTGCATGCGGACGATTGAGCGCACCAGCCAGTTCAAGCGCGACTATAAGCGCGAAGCCAAGGGTCGGCATCGGGAAACGCTCGATGCCGCCCTGCGGGCCGTTCTGGAGGCTCTGGCGAACGACCAAACGCTGAAACCGCGCCACCGTGACCATGCGCTGACGGGAACCTGGAAAGACCTGAGGGACTGTCACATCACGCCGGATTTGGTGCTCATCTACCGCAAGCCGGACCCAGAGACGTTGCAGCTTGTCCGCCTTGGCTCACATGCGGAACTTGGTCTTTAAGGGAAGTGAGCCATGGCGACGCGCCGGCGCGATACGCTGAAGAACATGGATGCGGCGCGCCGGGACAAGATCGAGGCGCGAGCCGCCGATCTGATGGCGGCGGGGATGTCTCTGGGTGGTTTGCGGTGCGCCCACCAACCAACGCAGCAACGCATGGCCGAACTTCTTGGCGTCGGACGGGAGGGCGGTCCGCGCCTGGAGAAGCGAAGCGATCCGTTGATGTCACAACCTTGCGCGGCTACATTGAGGCCATGGGAGGGTGCTTAGGCATTGTTGCTGAGTTCGCGGATCGTTCCCCGTGGTTCACAGCAATTTCACGGAACATGATTTCCGGGACGTTTCCGATGATGTTCGCCGCAGACCTCCGAGTCTCGGTAGAGTAATCACGTAAAAGACCTATGGCGGATCGTGGCGGCGGCTGTTGCTGCGATCAAGTTGGTGTTGAAGACGCTTCAAACTTCTTGAGCAAGTCAGACTTGATCAAGAATCATCCTCCTCCATGCGGCGGCTGAACCTCTAGCCTCAATCTTCTCAACGGTTTCCATCATCCGCCAGCGCGGCCGCCGATGCGCGGGGTCGGGGCCTCGGCATCCCCCATGCCAGGCAAAAAGAAGGGGAGCCGTTGGTCTCCTCTCGTCTCCCATTCGCCGCGAGCTGCGCAGGGCCCGGCAGGATGGAGTGCGGCCATCGCCGGAGAAACAGCGAACGGCGCTCCGCCGCGCAAGAGCTTCCCCGCAGCGCGGGACAGGATGCCCCATAGGCGTGTCAGATTGTCCCGAACAAGGGGAAGTCGGTTGTTGCCAGGATATTCTAATTTCTCCTGGAGTTAGCCTGTATATTGTTTTTTCCCCCTGTGCGCGTTCGGCATGTCTGCCCCCATCTCCCTCCTGGGGAAGCGCCTGCCGCCCCAGCTAATGTATTGAGAACAAAAACGTTACACATCAGCTCCTAGTTTGGCGTGGCTCTTGCACCGCGGGAGAGTAGCTGTTTCCCTGCCCGGCCTCGCGCCACCGGTGCCAGGCATGCCTCGCAGATATGAGGAAGCCGCGGCGGCGCGCCGGCCGGCGGCATGGTTGGCGCCTTGCCGGCGGCTGGGCGGCGTTCACAGCAGGATTAGGACGCGCCTGCGTCTCTCTCGCTCCTTCACGACGGTGCCGCATCTTCCCAGTGCTACCACGACGCAGAATTGGAGGAGTCCCGCTTCATGGCCACAATCAGCACCTTTGACGATTGGGTGGATCAGTTCAACGCCTGGATCAAGGACATCGGCTTCGATCGCTCGCTCATCGGCGACTACACGTTCAGCGAGAAGTTCGGCGACCTGGAATCGAGTGAGATCGAGTTTGGGGACTACGCGGGCCGCCCGAAGTGGGAGACGGTGCGGCAGATTCCCGATCAGCGCATCCGCGACGCCCTCATCAACCTGATCGTCTACCAGGGGGATACCGAGTTCGCCTCGGTGGAACAGCAACGCCGGCTTATCGACTGCGCTCCCAGCGAGTACGACCTGCGGAGCTACCTGCGCGTCACCGCGGAGGAGATGCGGCACGGCTGGCAGATGTGCCACCTGCTGGTGAACTACTTCGGCGACTCCGGCCGGCGCGAGGCGCTGAAGCTGCTGGAGCGCCGCGCTTACCAGAACTCGCGCCTGCTCGGCGCCTTCAACCTGAATGTGGAGCACTGGGTCGATTTCTACACCTACACCCAGTTCCAGGACCGCGACGGCAAGTACCAGCTCATCATGCTCAGCCGCTCCAGCTTCGCGCCGTTGGCCCACAGCATGGGTCCGATGCTGCAGGAAGAGGTGTTCCACCTGTTCACCGGAAACACCGGGCTGACGCGCATCCTGCGCGCCGGCAGGGTGCCGAGCGCCCTCCTGCAGAAGTATTTCAACAAGTGGTTGCCAGCCTGTTTTGACCTCTTCGGCACCGACCACTCCTCCTCCGCCAACTGGTCGTACGTCTGGGGCCTGAAAGGGCGCTTCGACGAAGCCACCGCCAAGGAGCCGGCCAACAAGCAGACGCTCAACGAGGACGCCCGCGGTCTCTACATCTCCGAGTGCCAGAACCTCATCGACGTTCTCAACCAGCACGTCCCCCACGGGCAGCCGCTGTTGCGCCTGCCGAGCCTCAAGTTCAACCGGCGCATCGGCGGGGACGCCAATCAGCCCTACAGCATCGACGGCAAGCTGCTTGACAGGGAGGAGTACGAGAAACACCTCGCCGAGGTGCTGCCGGGACCGGAAGCCCAGGCGCAACTGGAGGAGATCTTCAAGGATCCGGAGTGGATCGTGCCGGTGGAGGTGGCGCAGAGAGTGTAGGGGGACAGTGTCTGGCTGTGCCGTCTTATTCTGCCGCTATCAGGCGGAAGAATCCCTCGGAGGGGACCCTGTTTCCCTCGCCTGTCCGCGCGCGAGGCGCCGGCGGACGCCCCGCTTTGCGCGCCACGGCAGGGCGCTCGCGGTAAGGGGGATGAGAGGAATCCGTGATCCCCCTTTGCCGCCTCGGCAGCCTCCGCGGGGGCCGGCGGCTGCCCTAGCGCCGCCGCATGAACAGGAAGAGGATGCGCTGGAACAGGACAAGGAAGTCGATAAACAGCGCCATCGCGGCGGGGATCGCCTGCTCGGGCGAGTAGCGGCGCAGAATCATCTGCGTGTCGTAGAGCACGTAGCCGGAGATGAGCAGGATCCACAGCAGCGACAAGCCGGGATTGCCAGCGAAGCCGAAGAAGATGCCGAGCATGCTGAAGCCGAAGGCCACGATCAGCCCGGTGAAGAGCATGCTGCCCCAGAGCGTGAAATCGCGCCGCGTCGTGAAGGCATACACGGTCAAGCCGCCGAAGACCAGCACGGTCAGCGAGCCGGCGTGCCACACCACCTCGTAGCCGCCGGTCTGCTGCGCGGCGAGGTAGATGAGCGGCGAGGTGACGATGCCGAAGAAGAGCGCGAAGGCGTAGAAGGCGATGATGTTGATCGTCGGCTTCAAGCTGAGGGCCTGCACCAGCCACACCGAGCCGAAGACGATGCCGATGTAGAGAAGCCAGTGCGTGTTCAGCAGGCCGAAGGCGAAGCGCATGACCGCGTCATTCGTGAGGGCTTCGTAGACCCCGAACCCCGCCACCAGGAGCGATCCCAGGAAGATGCTGTAAACGCGCCGCACGAACGCCAGCCGTTCTTCCGCCGCCGCATGGATGGTTGCCGTGCGCCCGGCCGTGCCGTGCATGACCTCCTCGTCCCACATACGATCTCTCCCCCTGACTGGGCTCCCGAACTGGGATCGCGCTACGCCGTGTGCGCGCTGTTGCCTCCGCGGCGCGGCCGCTGAGCTCGCGACTCATCCTGTTGATTAAGACCCGCGCCGGCCCAAGCAGTTCCCTCTCCTTCTCGTTGCCGACTCGGGGCCGGGTCGGCGCCGGGGCGCTCCCCTGCATCAGTAAGAATAACCTAAGAACGAGCTGCTCACCTGTCAATCACGGCGGGGGATCAACCGCGCAAGGCTTGCCCCGCGGTTTGCGGAGCGCCGCCGCGGCCGTCGCCGCGCCTCGCGTGCCTGCCTGCCGGACTACTCTCTCCAGGCGAGCGCAGCGAACGGCTGTTGCGGGCCACCCCGTCCCCGGCGCCGGGGTTCACGGACGCAACGGTGGCGGCGCGGCTCACCTGCCTGGGGCGGCAGGTCCGCGGCGCCGGAACGGCGCGCGCCATGGAATCAGCGTGGACATGTGGCGCGGAAAAGATACAATAGACGGCATACCGCGGGTGTGAAATTTCCTGGCATGGTGCGCGAGCTTCTTCGCCGGTTGCTCATTCCTGGCGCGCGAGGACCCGAGGGCGCTCAGGGCAAGGGCGGCAGCGACGCGCACCGCAAGGAGGAGGCGTATGGTTCGGATACAGCGCATCGGGGTGATCTTCTTCGTGGTCGTTTTCATCCTTGCGGCCGGGCTTGCCGCCCAGGCCGAGCCCCTCAAGATCAGGGTCGGCTGGGTGACCACTCCCTCGAATCCGTTGCCGCTCGTCTGGCAGAAAACGGACATCATGAAGTACTACGGCAAGACCTACACCGTCGAGCTGACGGCCTTCAAAGGCACGCCCCTCGTCATGCAGGCGTTCGCCGCCAAGGCCCTCGATGTGGGCACCCTCAGCTACGCCGCCCTCGCCAACGCCATCACCCGCCAGAACATGGACCTGCGCATCCTGGCTGACGGCGTGCAGGATGGTCCGGGCGGGCACTTCACCACGCAGTACGTAGTCCTCGCCGACTCGCCGATCAAGAAAGCCCAGGACCTGAAGGGCAAGACCATCGCCACGAACGCTCAGGGGGCGGCGCTGCACCTCGCCCACCGCGTCTTCCTGGGCAAGCTGGGCATGAAGGATCAGCGCGACTACACCACCGTGGAGGTGAGTTTCCCGGCGATGGCCACCTTCCTGAAGGAACGCAAGGTCGATGTGGTGCCGCTCATCATGCCGTTTTACGCCTTGGCGAAGAAGAGCGGCCTCAACTTCCGCACCATCTTCACCGTCCGCGAAGGCCAGGGGGACCTGCAGATCAGCTTCACCGCCGCGCGCGGCGACTTCCTCGACCAGAACCAGGCCGCGGTGCGCGACTTCATGACCGACTACCTGCGCGGCCACCGCTGGCTCTTTGATCCCAAGAACCGCAGTGAGATGTTGGAGCTGGTGGCGAAGTTCACCAAGCGACCGGTGAAAGCGTACGAGGACTGGCTCTACACCAAGGAGGACTACTACCACGACCCCAACGGCATCCCGAACATGAAAGCGCTGCAGAACAATATCAATCAGCTCTTCGATCTCGGAGAGCTCCCGGCGAAGCTCGACGTGAGCAAGCATGCCGCGCTCTCGCTCCTCGACATGGCGGCGAAACGCATCGCGGCCGGGGAGTGAGGCGGCTGCCGAGCCCATCCCAGCGGGCGCCCGCCGCAAGAGGCGCCGCCCGCGCCAGGGGCGGTCCGCGGCGGCTGGCTTGAACTGCCCTCCAACGCTGGGGTACAGCTCGCTTTCGGCGCGTGATGTGGGGCGAGAGGTTCCGCCGCCGGGCGCTCCTCGGTCCAGGCCGTCCCCACCGTGTGCTCGCGGCGCCCGGAACGCGCGCCCGCCAGTCCAGGCCTTCACCAGGAAGGCTCCAGAGAAGGGAGTGTCATGGCCAAGGACCTTCGCGACTTCCTGGCATTGCTCGAGAAGCGTGACCGGGGCGAGCTCGTGCGCATCTCGCGCGAGGTCGATCCGATCCACGAAGTTCCGGTGATCCAGCAAAAGCTCGCCGCCGCCGGGGCATACCCCGTCCTCTATTTCGAGCACATCCGCGGCTCGCAGATTCCCCTGGTGACCAACCTGTGGGGGAGCTACGACCTTCTCGGTCTGGCGTTGGACGTCACCGAGCCGAAGAGCAAGGCGGAGATTCTCTTCGAGTACATGCGCCGCGAGGACGCCGCGCGGCCCGTGAAGGAGGTGCCGGCGAGCCAGGCGCCCGTCAAGCAGGTCATCCTGAAAGGCCGCGAGGTGGACCTCTCCCTCCTGCCGATCACCAAGCACGCCGAGAAGGACGCCGGGCGCTACATCGTGGTGGGTGGCCTGGTCACCCGCGATCCGCAGACGGGCATCCTCAATGTCGGCATGTACCGCCACGAGGTGCGCGAGAACCGCGCCATCCTCTGCATGATGAACCCCGCCCACCACGGCGCCTACATCTACCGGCGCCACAAGGAGATGCGCAAACCGATGGAGGTGGCTCTGTTCATCGGCTACCATCCCGCCGTGGGCATCGGCATGCTGTCGCGCGGGCCGATCGAGATGAACGAGTACGAGGTGATGGGCGGCCTCCTCGGCGAGCCCCTCGAGGTGGTGCGCGCGGAGACCGTGGACCTGCCGGTGCCGGCGCGCTCGGAGATCGTCATCGAAGGGACGATCAATTTCGCCAAGGAGACGCTGGACGGCCCCTTCGCCGAGTACACCGGCTACTACGGGCACAAGGCGCCGTCGGCCTGGCTCGACGTGAGCTGCGTCAGCATGCGCCGGGACGCCATTTACCACGACCTCGATCCGGCCCATCGCGAGCACAACTTCGCCGGCGTCCTCTGCGAGGAGTCCGCCATCTACCGCCAGGTGAAGAACGTCGTCCCCTCGGTGCGCGCCGTGCACCTGCCGGTGTCGGGCCGCTGCCTCTACCACATCTACGTCTCCATCAGCAAGCGCCTGCAAGGGGAGGGGAAGATGGCCGGTCTGGCGGCCATCTCCGCCGCGGTCAACGCCAAGCACGTCTTCGTCGTCGATGACGACGTGGACATCTACAACGACGAGGAGGTCCTGTGGGCCGTGGCCACGCGGCTGGAGGCGGACATCGGCCTCAGCACCATCAGCCACTGCACCGGCGCCCACCTCGATCCCTCCGCCTATGGCGAGAAGCGCTTCGAGCGCGGCCACATGACCACGAAGATGATCGTCGACGCCACCCGCCCCGCCACGCTTCCCTTCTCCGAGCGCATCACCCCGCCGGCCGACGTCTGGGCCCGCATCAAGCTCGAGGACTACATCGAGGGCTGGACTCCGCGGAACTGATCGCTACCCCGCAAGGAGTCGAGCGACCTCGCCGCGGGGAGAGGGAAAACGGCTGGGGAGATGCCACCTGGGGTTCAGTGATCCCCCTCCCGGAGCGCCGGGACCTTGTGGGAGGAGAGGCATCTTGCCTGTCGAGGGCAGAACCACAGATGAACACCGATAAACGCTGATGTTCGTCTGAATCCGTGTTCATCAGTGGTTCACCCTTCCTCCGCGCCCTCCGCGCCTCGGCGGTGCAATCCATGTAAACGCGGAGGCGCAGAGACCGCAGAGATGGGAGGCCAGTTTTCCAGCCTGTCGACCGTAGGGGCGGTTCGCGAACCGCCCCTACATCGGCATGCAAGGAACCACGGATGAACACTGATGGACACTGATATCCGTGTGAATCCGTGTTCATCAGTGGTTCACTCTTCCTCCGCGTCCTCCGCGCCTCGGCGGTGCAATCCATGTAACCGCGGAGGCGCAGGAAGTGCAGAGGTGAAAGAGACCTGCCGCGCGAACGTCAACCTCACGATCACGTGAAATCAACTACGTAGAGGTTCCTTTTCCCAAGCAGGCATCGGAACCGACCAGTGAGCGCGCCGCATGCTGCGAGCCTTCACCTATCACCAGCCGGTCACGGTGCAGGAAGCCTGCGAGCTGCTGGCTTACTACGAAGGCAACGTCCGCCCCTACGCGGGGGGAACCTCGCTCCTCACCCTCATGAAGCAGGGCCTCTTTCACGTTGAGAACCTCGTCAACTTGAAGCGCCTCGCCGATCTCCGCACGATCGAGAAGGAGGGTGACGGCACCCTCACCATCGGCGCCCTCGTCACCCACCGCGCCCTCGAGCTCTCGCCCCTCATCCACGAGTATCTCCCCCTTCTCTCTGAGGTGGAGCATGAGCTGGCGAACGTGCGGGTGCGCGCCGCCGGCACCATCGGCGGCAGCCTCGCGTTCGCCGAGGCGCAGTCCGACCCGCCCACCGTGCTGGCGGCGCTGGGCGCCGAGGTGCGGCTGCAGAGCGCGCGCGGCGAGCGCTGGGTGTCGCTGGATGAGTTCTACGTCGATTACTACGAGACCGTGACGGCGCCCGATGAGATTCTCACCCACGTGCGCATCCCCGCCGCGCCGCCCCGGGGCGGCGCCGCCTACGTGAAGTTCTGCAACCGCGGCCGCTCGGATAAGCCGACCGTCGGCGTCATGGTGGCGTTGATGCGCTCCATGCCGTCCGGATCGACCACGGCGGCCGAGACGCGCTCCCCGGCACGGAGCGGCTGGGAGGCCTGCATCATGCTGGGCGCCGTGGGCCCGACGCCAATCCGGGCGGTGCAGGCCGAAGCCTGCCTCATCGCCGAGGGCCTGACGCCGACGGGCCTGCGCGCCGCCGCCGCGGCGGTGGCCGAGTCGGCCCGGCCGGTCGATGACCTCTACGGCTCCGCCGCGTACAAGCGCGCCATGGCGCGGGTGATGGCGCGCCGCGCCCTCGAGCGGGCGATGCAGCGCGCCGGCCTGGCGTGAGCCGTGGCCTCGGCGGCGCCGGCAGACGACCGCGGCGCTCCGCCAAGCCGCGGCGGTCGAAGGCCGGTCCTTGAAGATCGGCTGCCGAGCCTCCGTCGTTAACCCACGGGAGGGGGAGGAGAAATGGTGCTGGACGCCGCCGCGGCCATGCCGCTGCGCCTGACCGTCAATGATGCGCCTCTGGAACTGCAGGTGCCGCCGCAGGAGCTGCTTCTCGACACCCTGCGCGAGCGCCTCGGCCTGACGGGGGCGAAGCGGGCCTGCGACCTCCAGGTGTGCGGCGCCTGCACCGTCCTCGTCGACGAGCAGCCGGTGAGCGCCTGCACCTACCTCAGCGTCGATGCCGACGGCTGCCGGGTGGAGACGATCGAGGGGCTGGCGGCGGAGGGCCGGTTGCACCCGCTGCAGCGGGCCTTCGTCGAGCACGGCGCGGTGCAGTGCGGGTACTGCACGCCGGGCATGATCATGATGGCGAAGTCGCTCCTTGCGGCGCTTCCCTCGGACGCGGACGATGAGCAGATTCGCCTCTACCTCCTCGGCAACCTCTGCCGCTGCACGGGGTACGCGAAAATTCTGGACGCCGTTCGCGCCGTTCTGCGCCAGGGCCAAACCGGGAGCGCGGCATGACTGAGTACGCGGTGGTGGGGCGGAGGCTGCCGAAGCTCGATGCCGTGGCCAAGACGACGGGCGAGACCGTCTACCTCGGCGACATGAAGCTGCCGGGGATGCTGCACGGCAAGGTGCTGCGCAGCCCCCTGCCGCATGCCCGCATCGCGCGGCTCGACACCGCCGCGGCGGCGCGCCTCCCCGGCGTGCGCGCCGTCATCACCGCCGCCGACACGCCGCGGGTGAAGTTCAGCTTCGTCGAGGCCCTGGCCGACAAGTACCTCCTGTGCACCGACCGCGTCCGCTTCATCGGCGACGAGGTGGCGGCGGTGGCGGCGATCGACGAGGCGACCGCGCTGCAGGCCCTCGATCTCATCGAGGTGGAGTACGACGAGTTGCCCTGCGTCTTCGACCCCGAGGCGGCCATGCAGCCGGAGGCCGCGCGCCTGCACAACGGCGCCTCCAACGTCGCCTGGGAGGTGCACCAGGAGTTCGGCGATCTCGAGCGCGGTTTCGCCGAGGCGGATGAGGTCTTCGAGGACCGCTACGAGACTTCGCGCGTCTGCCACTGCTGCCTGGAGACGCAGGCGGTCATCGCCCAGGCGCACCAGGGCGGGCGCCTCGAGGTCTGGGCCGCCACCCAGGCGCCGCACACCCTGAAGCACGAGCTCGATCGCCTCCTGCAGCTCCCGCCGGGCAGCGTGCGCGTGCACTACCCCCCCATCGGCGGCTCCTTCGGCAACCGCCTGGTGGCGGACATGAAGGCGCCCATCGCCGCCATCCTGTCGCGCCAGACCGGCAAGCCGGTGAAGATCGTCAACAGCCGCACCGAGGAGTTCGAGACCGCCCGCACCCGCTACCCCTACCTCGTGACGATGAAGACCGGCGTGCGGCGCGACGGCCGCATCGTGGCGCGAGCCGCCCGCGTTATCTGCGACAACGGCGCCTACAATGACAAGGGGCCCTCCACCGTCGCCTCGGCGGGGGTGACCTTCGCGGCCTTCTACAACGTGCCGAACGTGCGCTACGACGGCTACATCGTCTACACGAACAAGCAGCCCGGCACGGGGTTCCGCGGCTTCGGCAACCCGCAGGTGACGTTCGCCGGCGAGTCGCAGCTCGACATGATCGCCGAGCGCCTGGGGCTTGATCCGCTCGAGCTGCGCCTGCGCAACGCCAACCGCGCTGGCGAGGCGGCGGCCTCGGGCGCTCGTCCCGGAACGTGCCCGATGGCCGAGTGCCTGCGCCAGGCGGCGGCGAAGATCGGCTGGCAGCGGCGCCGCGAGCTGCCGCCCAACCGCGGCCTCGGCCTGGCCGCCATGCTGCACACCGGCGCCGGCGCCAGGATGTACGGCTACAACTCCGCCAGCGCCGGCCTCACCGTGGACGAGGAGGGGAAGGTCACCCTGGTCAGCTCGGTCACCGACGTGGGCCAGGGCGCCCAGACCGTCATGGCGCAGATCGCCGCCGAGGTGCTGGGGATCGGCCTCGACGAGGTGCGCGTCATCGGCAACGACACCGACCTGACGGCGTATGACCTCGGCGCCTGGGGCAGCCGCACCACCTGGGTGAACGGCCAGGCCGCCAGGGAAGCGGCGCTGCGGGCCCGCGAGCGCCTGGCACAGAGCGTCGCGGCGTGGCTCGAGGCGGCGCCGGAGGACCTCGAGTTCCAGGGGGGGAAGATCTTCGTGCGCGGCGCGCCGGACCGCGGCCTTGATTTCGCGCAGGCGGCGCGTCTCACCTACACGAAGCGGGGCGAGCCGATCTCGGAAACGGGGCGGTTCGTGGACGAACTGGGGCCGACGATGAAGGGCTGGGGCGACGTCTACCCCACCTTCTCCACCGCCTGCCAGGCTGTCGAGGTGGAGGTCGATCCGGAGACGGGGGCCGTGCGCGTGCTGCAGGCGGTGGCGGTGCACGACATCGGCCAGGCGATCAACCCGATGGCCGCCGAAGGACAGGTGGAGGGCGCCCTGGCGCAGGGCATCGGCTACGCTCTCATGGAGGAGCTGCTGCTGGACGGCGGCCGCGCCGTCAACCCCACCTTCGCGGATTACAAGATCCCGACCTTCATCGATGTCCCCGACCCTCAGGTGGTCCTCTACAGCGACCCCGACCCCACCGGCCCCTTCGGCGCCAAGGGCATCGGCGAGCCCGGCCTGGTGCCCACCGCCCCCGCCATCGCCAACGCCATCTACCACGCCACCGGCGCGCGCCTCCGCAGCCTCCCCATCACCTCCGAGCGCCTCTTCACCGCCATGCGGGAGCAGCCCGCCGCGCCCGGCCCGCGTCGCGCCGCGGAAACTCCTGAACCCCCTGGCGGCGCATCTCCAGATCAGCGAGCAGACGGGAGTGGTCCCGACAAGCTGCAGCGTTGACACCAAGAGCCCCAGCCTCTCCGCCAACGTAGTCAGCGACGGCGCGGCCGCGGCGCGAGAGGGTTGTCCTTCGTCCCATCTTCCAAGCCGCCATCAAGAGGGCTCTCCGCGGTTGGTGGCGGTGCGCGAGCAAGACTCAGAAGATGTTTTCAGGTAGATTCGCGGGACTTTTTGGTGGAAAATGGGCTTCAGCAACCGGCGCGGGATTCCGCAAGGTTGAACCGGGTGCTGGAGCCGCCGAGGGCGCGCAAAGAGCGGCTGAAGACATCAGGGGGGCTTCGTATGGCGACGGTGACCGGCTCTGACAAGCTGTCAACGAGAATCATGCACAGTGTCTGTCCCCACGACTGCCCCGACACCTGCGCCCTGCTGGTGCACGTGCGCGACGGCAAGGTCGTCAAGGTCGAGGGTGATCCCACGCATCCGATGACCCAGGGGTTCCTGTGCGCCAAGCTCACCCACTACCCGGAGCGGCTCTACAGCACGGACCGCCTGCTCTACCCCATGCAGCGCGTTGGACCGAAGGGTGAGGGCCGTTTCGCGCGCGTCTCCTGGGAGGAGGCCATTGCCGCGATCGCGGCGCGCATCAGCCAGGCGGCGGCGCGCTTCGGGCCGGAATCGATCCTTCCTTACAGCTACTGCGGCACCGAGGGAGTGCTCGCCAACATGTCGATGGATCGCCGCTTCTTCCATCGCCTGGGGGCGTCGCTGCTCAACCGCACAATTTGCGCCGGCGCCGGCAAGGTGGCCTACGATGCCACCATGGGCGAGGCCGTCAGCGTCGACCCGGAGCTGGTGGGCCGCGCCAGGCTGCTCATCAACTGGGGTGGCAACCCCCTGAGCACGAGCATCCACTTCATCCCTGCCTGGCGTCAGGCGCGACGCAACGGAGCGGTGACCATCGACATCAACGTGCACCGCACGAAGATGAGCGACGAAGCCGACCTCTTCCTGCAACCCCGGCCCGGCACCGACGCGGCGCTGGCCCTTGGCCTCATGCACCTCATCGTGCGGGATGGCCTGCACGACGAGGAGTACCTGCGCAGCGCCACCGTGGGGTTCGAGGCGCTGGCGATACGCCTCAAGGACTACCCGCCCGAGCGCGTGACCGCGATCACGGGCATTGCCGCCCCGCTGCTTGCGCGGCTGGCGCGCCTCTACGCCACCACGCACCCGGCGCTCATCCGTCTCGGCACCGGTCTGCAACGCCACAGCAACGGCGGGGCGACGCACCGCGCCGTGCTGGCGCTGCCCGCTCTCACCGGCGCCTGGCGACACGTCGGCGGCGGCCTCCTCGCCGTCAACTCCGAGGCGGCGCCGCTCAACCTGGCCGCCTTGCAGCGCCCCGACTTCATGCCGCGACGGCCGCGCACGATCAACATGGTCGAGCTCGGCCGCGTGCTCGCCGAGGCCGAGCCGCCCGTCAAGGTGCTGGTGGTTTACAACAGCAACCCCCTGGCCGCGGCTCCGAACCAGAACCGTGTCCTCGCCGGCCTGCGACGCGACGACCTCTTCATCGCCGTGCACGAACAGTTCATGACCGAGACCGCGCGCTACGCCGATATCCTGCTGCCGGCGACGATGATGGTCGAGCACACGGACCTCTACCGCTCGAATCGGCACCAGTACCTGATGCTCGGCGAGCAGGTGGTCGAGCCGCCCGGCGAGTGCAAGAGTAACATGGAGCTGTTCCGCCTCCTGGCGCAGGCCATGGGATTCACCGAGGCAGCCTTCAGCGACCGCGATGAAGAACTGATCCGCCAGGCGCTCGCCTCGCCGCAGCCGCGCTTGCGGGGCGTGACGCTGGAACGTCTGCGGCGGGAGCACTGGGTGAAGATGCCGGTCCCCGCGGCGCCCTATGCCTGCGGCGCACCCCGCACGCCCTCGGGCAAGATCGAGCTCTACGCCGCCTCGCTGGCCGCCCAGGGGCTCGACCCACTGCCCGCCTACGAACCGCTTGCCGAGGGTGCCGACGGCGCGCCGGAGCTGCAGGCGCGCTTCCCGATTCAGCTCATCAACGCCTCCTCGAAGTACTTCTGCAATTCGAGCTTCGCCAACCTCCCCAGCATGCTGCGCAAGGCCAAGCGCCCGGTCATCCAACTCCACCCCGCCGACGCTGCGGCGCGCGGCATTGCGGACGGCGACCTGGTGCGCGTCTTCAACGAGCGCGGCGCCTGCTACCTGTACGCCGAAGTCGTCGCCCGCACGCAAGCCGGCGTGGCCATGGCCTTCACGACCTGGTGGAGCGCGCATAGCCCGCGCGGCGCCTCTCTCAACCAGCTCACCAGCGATCGCCTGGCCGACATGGGCGGCGGCGCAACCTTCTATACCAACTTGGTGCAGATCGAACCTGCCGCATAGGTGACCCGCAGACGCAGTACGGCTGGCCGACAGCCGCAGGCGGCCGAGCTGAGCCAACCCCGGACGGTGCGACGATCTTTGCGGGTTTCATTTCGAAAAACATTTGATTTCAATTGGTTGCGGGAATACGGCGGGAGTCTGCACTGCAGCTCCTCGGTTGTGGCGGGCTCCTTTCGGGCAGGCGGGCGTGGGTGGAGAGTGGGGTGGGTGGGGAGATGGGCTCCTCCCGCCAGGTGCCGGCGTCCGCATTGGCAACGGTCATTCCGAAGCGAAGCGCGCGGCACGCGCCGCGATCAGGCGCCGGCGCTGCCGGAAGCGGGGTTTAGACGCCCATGATATGGTAGCCGCCATCGACGTGCAGGACCTCGCCGGTGATGGCGCTGCTGGCGTCGCTGAGCAGGAAGGCGGCGGTGCTCGCCAGCTCCTCGGGGCTGGCGGAGCGTCCCAGGGGGGCGCGCTCGCTGATCTGCTTGTGCATCGTATCGAAACCCTTCACGCCGCGCGCCGAGAGCGTCTTCACCGGGCCGGCGGAGATGGCGTTGACGCGGATGTTTCGCGGCCCGAGGTTCCAGGCCAGGTAGCGCACGTTCGCCTCGAGGGCCGCCTTGGCCACGCCCATGACGTTGTAGTTCGGCACCACGCGCTCGCCGCCGATGTAGGTGAGGGTGATGATGCTCCCCCCCGCGGTCATCAGCGGCGCGGCGGCGCGCGCCACCCCCAGCAGGGTGTAGGCGCTGATGTTCTGCGCCAGCAGGTAGCCGTCGCGCGAGGTGTTCACGAAGTCGCCTTGCAGGTCCTCGCCGCGGGCGAAGGCGACGCTGTGGACGAGGAAGTGCAGCGTGCCCCCCAGCTCGGCGCCGGCGGCCGCGAAGAACTCCGCGATCTGCGCGTCGCTGGTCAGGTCGCAGCAGCGCGCGCTGAGCTGCCGGCCCGGCTCGAGCAGGGCCTCGAGCTTGCGCCCCTCCCGCTCGCTGAGCACGCCGGCCACGATCCGCGCCCCCTCGTCGAGCAGGCGCTTGGTGATCGCCCAGGCGATGCTGTACTTGTTGGCGATGCCGAAAACGACGCCCTGCTTGCCGTCGAACATGCCCATAGTCTGCCTGCCGCTCCTTCCCCGCCGCGCGCTCACGAAGTCATGACGCCTCCCCGGGCGGCGCTTCCCCGGCCTCTCGAACCTCCTCCCTTGAACCTCGCTCCCCCCTCTACCGAAAGAGGATGTACCACAGCAGGTTGAGGAGCGCGGCTCCCAGCGCCAGCAACCCCACCACCGTCACGCAGCCGATGAGGACGCCGCGCAGGATCTTCAGGCGGCTGACGGCGCCCGGCTCGGTCGGTGGTTCCTGGGGCGGCGCCGGAGGAGCCAGAGTCACGGGAGGAGCCGGCGGCGCGCCGCGATTGTCCGGCGGCCGGACACCCTCGCCGGGCTTGCGCGGCGGACGCGGCTTGCCGTTCTCCTCCACGGCGTCTCCCCTCTCTCCTCCTGCCGGCCAGCAGATAAGGGGTAGCAGAACAGGGTAGGCAGGTCAATCGCCCTCGGCGGCCGCGCCCGCAGACCTGACGGTGGCCCGCGGCTGGCCGCTCGCACGCGCTCACGGCGCGCCTCTCGCTGGTTTCCCCCAGGCCCGCGCCGGCGAACCGTTGCCAGCGTTCACACCCGTGGGTAGAATTCCCCCCAGCAGACTCACGCCGACGGCGGCACACTACCCACTCGGAGGGGACGGCCATGGCGTATGCAAGCTTACGGGAGTTTCTCCAGGCGCTCGAAGAGGCCGGTGAGCTGATCCAGGTCGACGAGGAGGTTGACTGGTACCTCGAGGTCGGCGCCTTCGCCCGCAGGATGGCGGATGTCTCGGGTGGCGCCCTCCTCTTCACGAATGTGAAGGACTACGGCCCCGGCCACCGGCTCTTCGTCAACAGCGTGGGGACGAAGCGCCGTTTCGCCATCGCCCTGGGTCTGCCGCCGGAGACGACCGAGGCCGAGGTGATCGAGGCCTTCGCCCAGCGCATCAAGCGCGGCATGCCGCCGAAAGAGGTCGCCACCGGCCCCTGCAAGGAGCACATCCGCCACGGCGAGGCGGTGGACGTGCTCGCCTTCCCCGCGCCGCACTGGAACGAGAAGGACGGCGGGCGCTACATCGGCACCTGGAACTCCATCGTCTTCCGCGACCCCGACAGCGACTGGGTGAATGTGGGACTCTACCGCAATGTCGTGCACACGCGCAACGAGGTGGGCATCCTGCCGCTGCCGGCGAAGCACTTCGTGCGCGTCATGAAGAAATACCACGACGCGGGCCGGGCCATGCCGATCGCCATCGCCATGGGGGCGGAGCCGATCCTGCCGATCGTGGCGGCGACGCCCTTCGAGTACGGCGTCAATGAGTACGACATGGCCGGGGCGCTGCGCCAGGCCCCCCTCGAGGTAGTGCGCTGCGAGACCAGCGACCTCCTGGTGCCGGCGACCTCCGAGATCGTCCTCGAGGGCCACGTGAACCCCGGCGAGCTGCGCGACGAAGGCCCCTTCGGGGAGTTCACCGGCTACTACGGCGGCGCGCGGGCGCCGCGGCCAGTGGTGCGTATCGACTGCGTGACGCATCGCGACGACCCCATCCTCACCGGCAGCTTCGAGGGCAAGCCGGTGGTGGAGGACCACCTGCAGGGCACCGTCGCCTACAGCGCCCTGCTGAAGAACCGCCTCGACGACCTCGGCCTGGCGGTGCGGGGAGTCTACACCGATCCCTGGAGCCTCACCTTCATCGTCGTCGTCTCCCTGAAGCCGCAGTTCATGGGCCACACCTTCCAGGTCGCCTCGGCCATCTGGAGCTGCCGCCTCGGCGTCAAGGTGAACTGGGTGATCACCGTCGACGAGGACATCGACCCCACCAACCTGCACGAGGTCTGGTGGGCCATCAGCACCCGCTGCAAGGGCGACCGCGACATCTTCATCAAGGGCCACGACTACGGCCATCCCCTGCACCCCTGCCTGACGCCGGAGGAGCGCAAGCAAGGCATCGGCTTCAAGGTGCACCTCGACGCCTGCTGGCCCGCCAATTGGCCGCGCGACGACACCTGGCGCCCGCCGGTGTGCGACTGGCACTCCTTCCCCGAAGAGGTGCGCGCGCGGGTGCTGGCGAAGCTGGAGAGGCTGCGGGGGGGTAGGGGGGAATGAAAGAAAACATTAAAGAACGTGGCGATGGTATAAAGAAGACAGCCGGCGCGTATCTTACTTAAATTGAGCGATTCCTGCGCAAAGGTGGTAGCGAGTCGCTTGCGCGGTGACGTGGCAGCGAGTGCCGGTGCGTGAGGATGCGATGCTTCGCCTTCTAAGGAGTCCCCTTGTCCCGCGGGGAACTGCCGAGAGGGAGAGTTGACCGCGCTGCCGTGGTGCGAGGCAGACCACTCCCTCTGGAGGCTCCTGGATCGTGGCTGTGGGCTGCGCCGCGGGCTACGCCGTCCAGGCGAAGCGGGACAGTCAGCCGGTGCGTCGCCCCAAAGGTCGGCGAGGCGCAGGCGCTGCCAGACCTGCCTGTGCGTTGCACGCAGACAGGTAGCGCGTGAAGAGGGCGAGGTCCCCCCGACTGGTCCAAGTGTCCACGGTGATCTGTACGTCGTCGATACGCGGCGCTTCAGACTTGCGGCGGTAGGCGATTCGTGCTATGCTCAAACTTTGCACAACCTGAGTTGTCGTAAGCGCCTTTAGATCAAATAGCTAATGCCTCACGATTTGAGGAATGAAGTAATGCAAGTTTCAACAGTCCTTGGAATTCTAGGGATAATAGTGTCATCGTTATTTGGCTTATGGGGAGTTTATACAACTATTATCCAACGTCGTTATCCAGGACGCATCACGTTTATAATAGAAGATATTATCGGGCTTTTTGATACCATCGTCAAGAATCTACCAGAATTAAGGATACTTTATAATGAGGCACCGGTAACACCTAGTCTAGTCTTCTTAAAAGCCGCCATGCTAAATAGAGGGAAAAAGGATATAGATGCATCAATGGTAGAAACACCTATTACATTATATTTGCCCGAACATTATAGGTGGCTAACTTCACGAGTCGTATCAACATCACATGATGTTAATGCGGATGTTGATATCAAGGATGAGCGTTCGCTTCAAGTTATTATAAGTGGCCTCTTTAGAGTTGGTGAATATATCCGCATCGAAATACTGGCAGAAGTTCCACCAGGTAATGAATTAAGTGGAGATAGTCAAGTTTCAATGAGCAACAAACTACAGAATGCTATAACATTGCAACATAGAATCCCAGACACTCGTATGATTGAAGTTAGGGACCTGGAATTCCGAGGTGTAGGGGCAAGGAAACTCAAAAGGGTGATGCCATTATTTGCTATCGTTATCTTGCTAGCCTTTCTTTTTGCCAGCAAGCTTCTCCCTGAAGACTTCCCAGCAGAATTAGTCTATGATTATCAGACAGAGAATGGTCAAGTCATCAAAGTTGCGATTAGCCCTAAATCGGACAACACTGTAAAGCTGAGAGGATTAGAGGAGCGCTTCAATGCTGTGCTTCCTGTAGAACAATTCATAGAATTGTCTAGGATCAATAAGCGTGTTCGTGTCGATACAGTTAATAAATATCTAGCGAGGTTTTTGTTTGCTATTTTTGTAGCTATGCCAATGATGCTACTTACTTCTTTATACTATAGCGAGTTCTGGGAAAAGAGGAAAATTAGAAAACTGCTGGAGTTAAGACAACATAGTTCCGTACGGGCATCTCATCCTTGAGCCCGATGCCCCCCCCTACCGAACCTTCTCCCGCGCCTCGTTCTTGAGTTGAGGGCCTGGTCCTACATGCCGCCGGGGCGGAACTTGCGCAGCTTCATGTCGCCGGAGAGGCGCGGGGAGCGAGGATCATCCCCAGGGTGTCGCCCCCGCGATGGCGGGAGAGAGCGGGCGCGGACCTGCTCGCGCTCGCGCCAGCGCCGCTGCGTTTTGGGGTGGAGCCCGCCGGTCGGGTGGCTAGCGTTCGAAGAACGCCTCCACCACCTCGCGTCCCACCTGGTGCGCCTTCACCCGCCAACTGAGCGGGTCGACCACCATGGCGGCGATGGCGATCTTCGGCTTCCGCAGGGGGGCGAGGCCGACGAACCAGCTATACTTGCCGCGGGGATCGTTGCCGCGCAGGGTGCCGGTCTTCCCCCCCACCTGCACCGGCAAGAGGGGCTTGCCATTGCGGCTGAAGGCGGCGCGCAGGGTGCCGTCCAGCACCGACTCGAACATCATCTCGCGGATGTCGCCGGAGGTGACGCCGCTGATGGGATGGCCGACGGCGTCCGGGCGGGCCCGGTAGAGGAGGGTGTCGTTGGCGTCGTGGATGCTGCTGACGATGTAGGGGGCCATCATGATGCCGTCATTGCCGATGGTTGCCGCCAGAAGGGCCGCGTGCAGGGGGCTGATGGTGGTCTCGCGCCAGAGCCCGGCGCCGATGCGCGCCAGCGTCAGGGGATCGTCGGCGATGACGAGATTACTGCGCTCAACCGGGTAGTCGAAGCGCAGCTTCTGGTTGAACCCGAAGGCCTGCGCATATTGCTTCAGGAGGAACGGCCCCACGTAGCGGAAGGCAATGGCGCCGAAGACGGGGTTGTTCGACTTGGCGAAGGCGCGAGAGAGGGAGATGTGCTTCGGGAGGTAGCGGGGGTTCTGTTCCAGCTCGCGGCGGCTGATGTTGAACTGGCTGCCGCGGTAGTAGAAGCGCGAGTCGGCATCGAGGCTGTCGTTCGCTTCAAGCGCCGCGGCCAAGGTGATGATCTTGAACAACGACGCCGCGGGGTAGCTGGCTTGCAGAGCCAGATGGTGGCGTTGCGGCTCCCGGGAGCGGTTCTGCTCGACCATCGCCAGCACCTTGCCCGTCGCCGGCTCGAGCACCACAATGGCGCCGAAGGAGAAGCGGTTCCGGTTGTCGTGGAAGAAGTTCTCCAAGCGCTGCTGCAGCCACGGCAGGAGGGTGAAGTTCAGCTTCAGTCCCTCGCTCGTGGTGAGGGTGAACCTGCCATTCTCAATGGTGTCGAAGCGCAGGTACTCTTCCCGCAAGTCCAATCCAAGTCGGTGCTCGAGCTTGCCATTGCCGTTGAGACCGGCGAGCTGCGTCAGCCGCAAGGCTTCGTGGGCTGGGGTCTCGACTTCCCGCGCGAGCGGCGAGGATGTCACATCGGAGGGAGGCGGCGTTTCGCGTGACGCGGCGGAGGCGGCGCCGAACCAGAACACCATTGCCACGGCCAGAGGGAGCACTAGGGAGCGTGCGGTTCCACAGCGGATTCGGCCCCCCGTCGCCTGCGCCCGGAGTGTTGCTCGTCGATTCATCCCCGCTCCTTCTAGCAGATGGCTTTGCGCGCGGTGCGGTCCCACTCCTTCGTGTTCTTCGGAGTGAAATTCAACCAATTTCTAGATATCCATGTGCATCTTCTTGGTTTTACAGGAAAGGTACATGAAGTTGAAAAATATGTCAAGCAGATTTCTGCGGCCTGCCGCTGGCCGATCCCGGCTGGCGCGGCCGAGCACCTGGACGCGCGCCTGCCGCGGCGCCCGTGCGGCGAGCACCTCACCGCCCCCCGAGCTCTGCTTGACCTTCTGGGAATAGCGCGCTATAGTACAACTTTCCAAGGACTTCTGGCAACTGCCCGGGAGCAGCGTGGGTCGCTTGAGGCGGAGCATCAGGCGCGCCGATGGGTGTTCCCCTCTTTTCCTGGCCAGGAACCGGCAGGAAAAGCAAACCCCTCCCGGAGGCACAGGCGCGGTGGCCGGCTCCCGTCGGGCGCTTCCTGGGCGTGATTCATAGCAACGCGCATACCCTTCTCCCTCTCTGTTGAAGCCGAGAGACGAGCGCTGCCACTACGCCTGTTCCCGCGCCGCAACGAGCCTCATGTCCCGGAACCAGCCGCGCGAAGGTGTAGTGCGCGGAGAGCGCTCCGCCTGTCTGCCTGCGCCGGGTGGTTGTGGCCCGCGAGTCAGCAAACGCGTCGCCAGATGCTCGGGAGACTGTGTTGAAAGGCTTACCGTCAGCAGTTCGACGATCGGCGTCACAAACTCGACCGCGCGGCGGCGTGGCGGCCTCCTTCCTCGCCTTCCTGGCGTTTGCCTTCCTTGTGGCGCCGGTGAGCGCCCAACCGGCGCCCCAACCGAGTCTCCAGTCTGCTTCCCAGCCCGCGGCAGGGAGCGCCTCCGCCGCAACGGGAGGGACAGCCCCTCCGCCGCCTCAGACACCCGTTCCCGCGGGGGAACCGCCCCGCCAGGGTCCTCAGCCGGCACTGGCCCCGCCCGCCGAGACCCCCGGCGGCTTGCCCGCGAGCGGCGAGCCAGAGGCCACACCGGCGGTGATCCGACGGACCTCGGGGGAGCCGCTGCCGCTGGCCACCATCGTTCTCGATCCCGGCCATGGGGGGAGTGATGCGGGGATCATCGGCCCCGGCGGAACCCGTGAGAAGAATGTGGCGCTGCAACTGGCGAGGGAGATGCAACGAGAGTTACAAGGCCGCTTTGGACTACGGGTGGTGCTGACGCGCGAGGGTGACTATGCGATGGCGGAGCAGGAGCGCGTGGCGCGCGCCAACAGCCTGCATGCTTCCCTCTACCTGAGTCTCCACATGAAGGGGGGCCGCAGCACCAACGTGCAGGGAACCGACCTCATCGTGGCGCCGCCGCCCGAGGCGGTCAGTCCCGCCTCCTCCGGCGGCGCGGCCTCGAAGACGGGCGGTACGATCGAGGTGAAGGTGCGCGGCGAGGTGCTCCGTTTGCAGTCCTGGGAGCTGCTGCCGGCATCGGCGGCCGCCGTGAGCCGACGGCTGGCGGCTTCCCTGGCGGAAGCTTTTCGAGCCGCCAACCCGTTCTACCCGGTGCGCCTCCTGGAGCTGCCGGTGGCGCAGCTCGTGGGCCTGCAGGCGCCTGCCGTGCTGGTGGAGGCGGCGCCCCTCGTCAACCCTGCCGAAGAGGTGAAGCTGCAGAACGCGGAATTCCTCCGCGAGCTGGCAAGGATTCTCGCGACAGGGATCGTGCAGATTTTGGGACCTGCATCGTAGGTCGCTCTCCTGGGGGAAACAGCGGCACGGGCAGCGCCGCCGAGAAAAGTGCGGGCGCGAGTGGAGGTCTGGGGGAGTGGAGCCTCGAATGCGCGGCAGGCTTTTCGGCACGCCGAGCGGAACACAGGCGTTGCCAGGCGCCCTGGAGAGCGCGGCCGGTTCGGCGCAGCTCTTCCTTCTCTTCCTGGTGGTGCTGGCCTTGGCAAGCAGCGTCGGCTTCTTCGGCTACCTCAAGCGTGATGAAGTGACGCGGCTGCTGCGGCGCCTCAAACCGACGGCGCCGATCGAGTCGCCCGTCCCCAGAGCGCCGCAGACGTCCCCAACTCAGCCGGCCGCGCGGCTGCCCGCCACAGGCTTGCAGGCTGCGGCCGAGCCGGCGCCCGCCCTCGTGTGGTACCGCCCCGACAGCACTGGCGAGCAGCTCGCGCAGACGCAGGTGGCCCTGCCACCTGCCACAGCGGCGGAGGGGGAGCCGGGGGAAGACCCGCCGCGCTCCCGGCTTGAGCAGGTGCTGACGCTGCTCTTCCAGCCGAATCCTGAGGCAGGAGCGGCGGGCATCCCTGAGGGGACGCGCCTGGCGGCCTACTTCCTTACCCCTGACGGGACTCTCTACCTCGATGTAAATGAAGCATTTCGCGCCCAACCCCAGGGGAGCTGGAGCGAGGCGGTCGGCGCGTACGCCGTCGTCAACACCTTGACGAGCAACTTCCCCGAGGTGCGGCGCGTACAGTTCCTCGTCGAGGGGAAACCGGCGACGACCCTGGCGGGGCACCTCGACCTGTCGCGCCCCCTCGGCGCGCGAGCCTTGACGCCGCTCCAGGTCGGCCCGCAGGCAACCCCCCAGCCCAATCTTCAACCCGCTCCCCAGCCCGGCGGCGACGCGGCGCCGGACGCCGGTTCTCCCTGGGAGGGCGGGGGATAAGCCCCCGGACGCCTTCCACCGCCGCGGCGGGGTGCCGGGCAGGCGCTACAGGTATGGGGCCCGGGGCGGCCTCCCGGCGCTGCCGCGCTGCATTGCACCACAGAGAATAGAGGATGCCGCATGAATCAGGCAGTGCGCATCGATGGGCGACGGTTCGACGAGCTTCGCCCGGTGACGATCGAGCGCGGCGTCAACAAGTACGCCGAGGGATCGGCCCTCATCAGCGTGGGCGACACCCGCGTCCTCTGCACCGCCAGCGTCGAGCCGGGGGTGCCGCAGTTCCTGCGCGACAGCGGCCTGGGCTGGGTGACGGGGGAGTACGCCATGCTGCCGCGCGCCGGCAACACCCGCAAGGTCCGCGAGCGCGGCCGCACCGACGGCCGGTCGCTGGAAATCCAGCGTCTCATCGGGCGCTCCCTGCGGGCCATCGTGAATCGGCGGCACCTCGGCGACCGCACCATCTGGCTCGATTGCGATGTGCTTCAGGCCGACGGCGGCACGCGCTGCGCCGCCATCACTGGAGCCTTCGTGGCGCTCTGCGAGGCGGTGAAGTTCCTCGAACGCGAGCGCTCCATCTGGGAGAAGGTGCTCCTGGACCACGTGGCGGCGGTGAGCGTCGGCATCGTCAACGGCGAGCCCTGCCTCGACCTCAACTACTACGAGGACTCCAGCGCCCACGTGGACATGAATGTCGTCATGACCGGCAAGGGCGCCTTCGTCGAGCTGCAGGGGACCTCCGAGCAGGCGCCCTTCCAGCGCCAGGAACTCGACAGCATGCTGGAGCTGGCGCAGCGCGGCATCGAGAAGCTGGTGGCGATGCAGAAACAGGCGCTGGGGGCGATGTGACGTGCCGCGCGCCGCGCCCCGCAGTCTTCTCCTTGCCACGCGCAACGCCGGCAAGGTGCGCGAGATGCGCGCCGCCCTGGCGGGCCTGGCCATCGACGTGAGCAGCCTGGCCGAGCTGGGGTCGCGGGTGGTTTTGCCGGAAGCGGGCCGCACCTATGCCGAGAATGCCGCCGCCAAGGCCAGGGTTGCGGCGGAGACGACGCGGCTCGCAGCGCTGGCGGACGATTCAGGGCTGGAGGTGGACGACCTGGGCGGCGAGCCGGGCGTGCACACGGCGCGCTACTTCGGCGCCGACCTCAGCGATGCCGAGAAGGTGGCGCGGCTGCTGGCGCGCCTCGAGGGCTTGCCGCCGGAGCGGCGCGCGGCGCGATTTCGTTGCCTGATCGCCCTGGCCTGGCCGCGAGGGGAGGGGGGCGGAGAGGCGGCGGCGCCCGGCCGCGTCGAGCTCTTCGAAGGCGTCTGCGAGGGCGTCTTGGCGACGGAGGCGCGCGGCGCCGGCGGCTTCGGCTTCGATCCGGTTTTCATTCCCGCAGGGGAAAGCCTCACCTTCGCCCAGCTTCCCCCCGAGCGCAAGGCCGCCATCAGCCACCGGGCCCGGGCGCTGGCAAAGGTGCGCGCCTTCCTCGCCGGCCGGCCCGCCGGCGATCGCCCGCCAGGGCAGGGCAAAAGCGCCGCGGGAACGGCGTAACCCTCGGCGGCACAAGGCTCAAGCACGCCCGGCGGGGCGCCTTGCAGGTTTGACACAGAGGTGGTATCAATAGAAACTGACCTATGGACGGGGCGTGGCGCAGCCTGGCTAGCGCACCTGCTTTGGGAGCAGGGGGTCGGAGGTTCAAATCCTCTCGCCCCGACCAATAAAATCAATTGGTTATAAGAATCTGACTCTTCATCATTGAAAGTAGGTTGCCCAAGAATCGGGGGCTACCAATGCTGCGAAAAGTGGCTCTAGGACTGTCAGGCCAAGGCGGCAGGAACGCCTGCTAGAGCGCGTGCTAACTGGCGGCGACATCACCCACTTCCAGGAGAACGTCGTCGCCGTGAATGTATCTATCCGTCTCATGCAGGAAATCGACGGGGCATAAAAGAGCATGGCAGCAGGCCAGACGCACTCGTTAACAAATCGTAGATTGGCTGAGGCGTTTTTCACGGCTTAATCTGGAAGACCGATCTTAATGTCATCTGAAAAGCGATTACCATTCCACCTGTCAATACTTTCTCTTCCCCTATGAATCCCCTTATCCACATAAGCGCCTTTCAGCTGATTGAGGGGCTGCGCTCTGGCCTATCACGATTCTCTGGCCCAAGCAGGGTAGCCCTCTTAATGGCAGTAAATTCGAATGATCCAATCAAAGTATACGATTATCATTGCTTATTAGGTCCCAAGAAAAAAGAATTGAAAAATAGGTACATTGATACGGATGTATGGAAGCGTCATGTCGAGAGCAGTACTCGTTCTTGGGGAAGTAATATTGAGAAAAATCTAGGCGGGATTGAGATACCAGGACTCATCTCGTGGGGTTCGCAATCACGGAACGTCTACTACCAGATGTGGTTTACAGAGAATCACCAGAATCTCTGTTCCGAAGGTCCTACAGAAAGATGGTTGCAAAAGGCAGCATCGCTGCGATCTAGTGATACGGGCAACATGGCTGCTTTGATGTCAGGTGCATCTAGCGGAGCGATAGAGTGGTATGGTAATGGAGCAATTCAGTTCCACTTACAAGCTAGGCTGCAGTCTCTACTTGGTACAGATTCGAAGCTTCCAATCGAGAAAATCTTGAACGCCATCTTGGCGGTATCTATAACTAGGGAAGAAGGCAAGAAAGTATCAGGTAATCTTGTCTTTATTGAAACTAAACAACTAGAAACACTTACTTTCATAAGCCGCTTTCCTGGTGGGTCCGTTCCCCAATTGGAACGTATCAAGCACCTTCGAAAACTCATTACATCAGTAGATCGAACAAATGCTTACCTTTGCTCAGATGGACATATTGTAACTGGCATAATTCAAAACCAAATACCAGAGTATGCGATCCTTGCAAGATATGACGCTGGGCGAGGAGAACTCCTTATTAACGATGAGCCAGTATGCACTTTTGCAGATGGGCGATTTTGCGGGACTCATTTGAGGCCAGATTTATTTGCTTTGCAAGAAGCTCTCACTACGCTTGAAGCAGATCATAATTATCAACCTGAATTCCTTAAAAGGATATTGGCTCTAGTCGAGACTGCTTGGGAACGACAGCATGGTTGTACACTTGTGCTGGATGTAGGTGTAAATTCCCTTAGTCTTCCTGGCCAGCTCCTTGATCCACCCTTGGACCTTAGTACAGATGAGAATTTATCTCTAGCCAAGTCAATGACCATGATTGATGGAGCCTTGCACATAGACTTCAGGAATCAGATACGTGCATTTTCATGCCTCCTGGATGGACTAGCGACGCCAAATGAAGATCGGTCACGAGGTGCACGATATAACTCGGCCCTTCGATTCAGCAAGAGCCACGCCGGCACGATTGTGGTCGTCATATCAGAGGACGGTCCGATTTCGATCTTTTCGAACGGAGAAGATTTGACTGCTTCACCAAGCTGGCCAGACATGGAGAGGATTGATATTGATCCACCAACCTTATTTCAATGGTTGCAGGATGATTCTTAATCGGCTCATTAGATATTTGTGTGGGTAACAGGGTGGAGATCGAGGCTTCCGGGGGCGCGAATGAACGGAGACAACGTAGAAGGGGTTGCCCCACTGCCCCAACATTGCCCAAATGAAGTGAGTAATTGTGATAATCTGTGAAACTCATTGAACTGCTCGTTGGCTGTAAGTTATTGAGACATAAGGCAAACTTCCGCCTGCTTGACATTTCCTTGCCTTGTGGTAAGCTCTTTAGGAGCATGGGCTCGGAGGTTCAAATCCTCTTGCCCCGACCAGAAAACGAATGAGAATAGGCAACGATGCCCGCTTGAGCTTGGTTGAGGGTCGCCCGAGCGGCGAGGTGAGCGATGGGCAGCAAGGTCCAGATCGACATCCCTAGAGAGAAGATCGCGGCCTTCTGCCGGAAGTGGAAGGTGCGCGAGTTTTCGCTCTTCGGCTCGGTGCTGCGGGAGGATTTCCGGCCCGAGAGCGACGTGGACGTGCTGGTATCGTTCGACCCGGAGGCCACCTGGAGCCTGCTTGACATCGTGACCATGCAAGACGAGTTGGCGGAGATTTTCGGCCGCAAGGTGGACCTGGTCGAGCGGCAAGCCGTCGAGGGGAGTTCGAACCCGTTTCGCCGGCGCCGTATTCTGAACAACGTGGAGCAGGTCCTCATTGGATGAGAACGACGCGGCCTGCCTCCCGCGGTCAACGAGTTACTTTATCTTCCAGCAGTCGTCGTGTTCATCCCTGGCGGCGGCCGGCGGCCTCATGGGCCAGGGAATGCGTGGAGAACGCCTCAGCTCCGCTTGGCCTCGTGACCCAGGGACGCAACGGCGGCGGCGTTCCGGGCAGAGGGGAAGCGGCAGGCGGCAATGAACAGGGGAGAGCCGATGTCGAACCTGCGGGACAAGTACTGCATTGTGGGGATCGGCGAGACGCCGGTGGGCAAGGTCGACGGGATTACGAACCTCGGCTTCAACCTGCTGGCGGCCAAGCTCGCCATCGAGGACGCCGGGCTCACGAACAAGGACATCGACGGCGTGCTGACGACGCACCCGTATGGTGATCCCCCCTTCATGTACAGCATCCAGATCGCCGAGAAGCTGGGGATTCAGCCGACCTACACGACCGACCTGAACCTCGGCGGGGCCACGCCGGTGGCGCTGGTCGAGCACGCCGTCATGGGCATCGAGGCGGGCCTCGCCAGCACCGTGGTGGTGAGCTTCGGCGAGGCGCTGCGCAGCAAGATCAAGCATCACGGCAAGTTCCGCATGGGGCGCGAGGATTTCGGCAACCCCTACGGCGAGGTGGTCGGCATCACCTACGCCATGGCGGCGCGGCGGCACATGCACCAGTACGGCACCACCAACGAGCAGTTCGGCCACATCGCCGTCGCCATGCGCAAACACGCCTGCCTCAACCCCAACGCCCAGGAGCGCGAGCCGATCACCATCGCGGACTACCACGCCTCGCCCTGGATTTGCGAGCCCTTCCGCCGCCTCGATATCTGCCTCATCTCGAACGGCGGCGGCGCCGTCGTCGTCACCTCGGCGGAGCGCGCCAGGAATATGAAGAAGAAGCCGGTCTACATCAGCGCCTTCGCCGAGCAGCACACCCACAAGAACTTCTATAACATGCCGGACATGACGACCTGGGGCGCCAAGCGCGCCGCCGAGAAGCTCTACAAGAACGCCGGTGTGGGACCGAAGGACGTCGACGTGGCGGAGTTCTACGACTGCTTCACCTACACCGTCCTGGTGCAGATCGAGGACTACGGCTTCTGCCCCAAGGGCGAAGGCGGCAGGTTCGTCGAGAACGGCAACATCGAGCTGGGGGGCGAGCTGCCGGTGAACACCCACGGCGGGCTGCTGTCGCAGGCGCACATCGACGGCATGCTGCACATCACCGAGGGGGTGAAGCAGCTTCGCGGCGAGTGCGGCCCGCGGCAGGTGAAGGATGCGGAGGTTTGCCTGGTGACCGGCAACGGCGGCTCCGCCGGAGCTACCCACTCATCCCTCATGCTGCGGAGGTAGCGCCATGGCGGCAGGTGACTACACGAAGCCTCTCCCCATCCCCGACGAAGACACCCAGCCCTACTTCGAGGCCTGCAAGCGCGGCGAACTGACGCTGCAGCGCTGCGACGCATGCAAGACGCTGCGCTTCGAGCCGGACAACATCTGCCCGAAATGCCTCAGCGACCGCTTCACCTGGGAGCGCCTGAGCGGCAACGGCACGGTCTATACCTTCAGCGTCGTGCACCACGCCTACTACCCCGGCTTCAAGAGCGAGCTGCCCTACGTCATCGCCGTCGTCGAGCTGGCGGAGGGGCCGCGCATGCTCACCAATATCATCGACTGCAAGCCGGAGCTGGTGAAGATCGGCATGCCGGTGAAGGTGACGTTCAAGAAGTGCACCGAGGAGATCACCCTCCCTTACTTCGTGCCGGCGTAGGGCGTGCGCTCTTTCGCTGAGGAGGCGACGAGCCCGGCAGCCAAGGAGCCAGGTGACGCACCGACGGGCCTGCGACGCCCACCCGGAATCAAGCCTCGCGCCCAGCCCAGCGCCGCGACCCGTCCAGGAACCCCGATGCTCCCCGTCGGGGTTCTTGTCTCTGTAAAGCGCGTGGTGGCCGCTGTCCTCGTCAGCAAGGCCGCCGATGCCACCCTGTTGCGAAGGAGGTACGCCATGGCCCTGCTGTTCGAGAAGCGCGACCACATCGCCATCCTCACCCTGAACCGCCCCGACGCCCTGAACGCCATCGACCCGGAGACCGCCGGCGAGCTCATCCAGGCGGCCGACCGCGTCATGGAAGAGGAGGACATCTGGGTGGGCATCTTGACCGGCGCGGGCGAGAAGGCCTTCTGCGCCGGCGCCGACGTGAAGAAGTACATCGCCCCCAGCGCCGGCAAGACGATCTCGCAGCTCCACGAGCAGTACCTCACCGGCAAGGACTTCCGCGTCGTCCTGCCGCGCATCTGGAAGCCGATGGTCTGCGCGGTGAACGGCTATGCCCTGGGGGGCGGACTGGAGCTGGCGCTGAGCTGCGACATCCGCGTCGCCGCCGAGCACGCCCGCTTCGGCCTGCCGGAGGTGAACCTGGGGATCATCCCCGGCGCCGGCGGCACCCAGCGCCTGGCGCGCGTCGTCGGCGTCGGCCGCGCCCTGGAGATGATCCTCACGGCGCGCCACGTGCCCGCCGCCGAGGCCCTCGCCATGGGCCTCGTCAGCCGCGTCGTGGCGAAGGAGAAGCTCATGGAGACCGCCCTCGAGGTCGCCGGCGCCATCGCCTCGAAGGGACCCGTCGCCACCCGCTACGCCAAGGAGGCCGTCATCAAAGGATTCGAGATGCCCCTCGACCAGGCCCTCCTGCTCGAAAACATGCTCTCCACCATGCTCCGCGATACCGCCGACATGAAAGAAGGCTCCAAAGCCTTCGCCGAAAAACGCCCCCCGCAGTTCCTGGGGAAGTAAGAAGCAAGGGGAGAAGGGGAAGGTTGAGGAGGAAAGAAGGGGAAAAGCTGGGGGATCATTGATCCCCTGCAAATGGATCCAGCAACAGCTCGACCTTAGCCTAGAAGTCTCGACAGGGCAAGGGGGTACGCAAGTATCCCCTTGTTTCGTAAGGAGAAGGGCAGATAAGCGCGGTTGGAGAGCCTATGCTGGAGGGAGATAAGCGGAGGTGCGAAGAGCAGCGGGTGGTGGAAAAAACCAGCTCAGAATCTCGCACACCACAGGGAAGTACAAAGCGGATCCCGTGGTCTGGTCTTTGGCATCACGAAGACATTCTCCGGAAAGCATCATGTCCACCAATCCGGGTCACCCACGCCCACAACTGAATGAAACTGCTGCGCGATAGGGCACGAAGGATGAGCACGCGCTCGGCGCGAATTTAACGAGGCGCGTGATGATCTTCTCCGGGGGAGGTCGCTGGTGCGCAGATCCTTGGCCTCCTTCTTGGTGCGGCGGAGCGCTTCTGGGCGGCGATGGACTCCCTGTCGATTCGTCGCCGTATGGCGCGTTCCCGCGCTGCTCCAATGCCTCTCAGCCCCTACGCTGCTCCGAAGCGCCGGCCTTTGGTTGAGTTTTCGATGCGTACTTCCACCGCTGGCCTTGCAGCTTGCCACGAGCCCGAGCCCCACCTGCGGGGAGGACGGGGATCACACGTTCCCCTCGCACCGCCGGCAGGTGAGAGGTGAGGATGTCATGGTGTAGAGTCGTGGAGAAAGGGAGGAGGGAGGGAGATGGAGGGGTCAGGAAGCGGAGGGGGGCGACGAGTGATGTGGCGCGGTGCCCGTGGCGGATGGTAACCCTCGGCGCCGCGCGGGATACCAAACCATGCTTATGCCTGCTGTACGATCAGGAACCGAAGGCCAGGGGGAGAATGCCTCAGTACTCAGGGAGGTCTTCGAGGCGGGACTCTTGAGGCGGAGCAGGTTTGCTCGTGAGGTGCTTCCCAAGCGCCCATCGCGGTTCACGCAGATGGAGGTGCGCTGGCCGCGGCGCAGCGGCACAAAGTAGACGTGGCGCCCGGACTCGATGTCGCGCATCACCTCCTCCTTGCCGCGCGGCGACCACGACGCTCCGGGTTGACAGAGAGCGACGATCTGCCCTTCTCGGTTCTTTTGAATCCTCGTCACGGCGCGTTCAGCCATCGGACTTCCTCCGCCTGAACACGTGCGAGCTTCGAGGCACAAGGTGATTGACGGCTTTCTCTCCTCAGAGGAATCGACTGCGCTGCTTCTTGACCTTCCATCTGCCCGCCGTGGCGGCGCAGCTCCGTTTGCAGGCCTTGCGCTGCAGCCAGAGCGTACACGCTGCAACCCGGAGGCGGGGCTTACGGCCGAGGGCGGACGAAATCGCAGCTCTGCGAGCATCGATGCGCATGGTGACCGGCTCCTGGAACTCCTGGTAGCGCAGCCACTTCCTCGTCATGGGCACGGTGACCCACAAGCCGAGGAGGACGAAGAACCCAACGAAGCCGCTGACCAGCATGACCATGGTTCGCCTCGCAGGCTGCGCGTGGACTCGGCAATGCTGGTGAGGAAGCGGGGAGGAGCGTGGCGCGGCCGGAGGGCGGTCAAGGAGTGAATGAGACCGGACCCGTCAGGCGCTGCCTGGAACTCTGCACGAGCCGGTACCTGCGAAGGACTCGAAGAATCTGCCTGTCGCTCGGTTTTCTGTCGGCCGGCGGCGCGTAAGGTGGCGGAGTCCCACTGAAACCTGGTTAGAAGATTCTCGCCGCGGTGCCGGCCAGGACGGCGGTGCTGAGGACGGTGGTGGTGAGGTCGCGCAAGTCGCCGAAGTTGAAGCGCTTCAGGTCGAGCTTCTCGGGCACGACGATGGTGTCGCCGGGCTGGACGTCCGCCGAGGCCACATCGGTGGCGAACCAGCGCGACGCCTGTGAGAAGCCCGGCGCATAGACCGACCCATCGGCCCGCACGATGAACAGTTTTGACTTGTTCGCCTTCTCGGTGTAGCCGCCGACTTTCTCCAGGTAGTAGCCCGCGTCCTGATCGGGGGTGTGGAGGATGGTGGCGGGGTTGAGGACCTCGCCGATAAGCGTCACCGTTTTCGGGATGCGGGGCACGAGGAGACGGTCGCCGTCCTCCAGCATCAGGTCGAACTTCGATTTCTTCAGGCCCTCTTGCGGATTCAGGGTGATGACGACGCGCCCGGCGGCCTTGATGGAGCGCAGGGTGCTCGCCAGGCGTTGGCGGGTCTCCAGGGCCGCCTTGCGCTTGCCCTCATCCTTCTGATTTTGGCTCGCTTCCTCCGCCGACAGCCGCAGCGCCTCGCGCTCTTGCAGCTTCAGCATCTCCTCGATGCGCTGCTGCTCCATCTCCCGCACCCTGGCGCGGGTGAAGACGGACCCCGGCAGGTAGGCATCGGCGGTGAAGCCGCCGGCCCGCTCGACGAGGTCGCTGATGCGATCCGACTTCGTCAAGGCATAGACGCCGGGGAAGCGCACCTCGCCCTCGACCGTCACCGTCTTCTCGGTGCCGAAATCGGGGATGATCCGCACCATCAGCACATCGAGGTGGCGCAACGGCAGGTTGTGCGCCGGCTCGCCTTCCAGCGCCTTGGCCAGGTTGATGGTGACGCGCGTCGCCTCCATCCCTTCCGGCTGCACCGCGCGCCGCGTGATCTCCGCTTCCGGCAGGTAAGCATAGGGGCTCAACCCCTTGGCGCGGAAGATGAGGTCGCGCACCGTCATGTTCCCGGCCAGGGGGTAGACGCCCGGCTCGCGCACCTCGCCGGTTACCTTGACGGCCTTGGCGAACTCCGTCTCCTCAACGGAGTGGATGACGAGGCGGTCCTGCTCCTCCAGCGCCGGGTTCTCCTTTTCGTCCCCCTGCAACCCTTTCCGCAGGTTGAAGCGGATATAGCTCAGGCCATGGTCGTCGCCGCGCCGCAGGAGCTCCGCTTCGTCGAGGTAGGCGGTGCGCGTCAGGTTGCCGGCGCGTTTGATCAGCTCCGTGACGCGCATGCCGGGGAGGAGCTCATAGAACCCCGGACGCCGCACCTCCCCTTCGATCCCCACCTTGGGGAGGTCCTGGAACTCCTGGGCGGCGAAGATGCGCACCTGGTCCCCCGGCTGCAGGGGCAGGTTCGCCTCCTTGCCATGGCCGTTGGCCGAGAAGATCTCGGCGGGCTGGAAGGAGAGGATGGTGCGCGCCCGGGCAGGTCCGGCCTGGCGGATGATCTCGGCGTAGTCCAGGTAGGGCTCGGGCTTCAACACCTCGGCGGACGGGATGAGGTCGCGCAGGCGCATGCCCTCCTGGAACTGATACTCGCCGGGCCGGTAGATGTGCCCCGCAAGGGAGACGGAGTTCCGCCTCTCCGGCAGGATGCTGAAAATCTGCACGAAATCGCCGTCCGCCACCTCGTACTCCCTTGCTTCCTTGCTCCCCTGCTGGCCGTCGAGGTCCACCTCGGTGAGGAAGCGGCGCTTGTGCGCCTCGATGCGTTCGATCTTCACCTTCGCCAGGTAGCCGAGCGCCGTCACGCCCCCCGACAGGTCGAGGGCCTCCGCCAGCGTCAGGCTGCCGGGAAACTCATAGATGCCGGGGCGCTTGACGTTCCCCGCCACCCCCACGACGTGCCCGATGAGCGGCACGAAGAGGGTGTCCCCGGAACGCAGCGGCTCATCCAGTGTCTTGTCGCCGGTGAGGAGGAATCGGTACAGGTCGATGGTCTGCACCACCTTGCCGTTGCGCAGCAAGCGGATGCGGCGCAGGCTGCCGCGCTTCGTCGGCCCGCCGGAGAGGAAGAGGGCATGGAACGCCGTCGCGTTCGCCTCGAGCGAATAGGTCCCCGGCGCCTCCACCTCGCCGACCACGAAGACCTGGATGGAGCGCAGCCGCTTCGGCACGATGTTCAGGTTGAAGTTCGAGTAGTAGCGCTGCAGGCGCTGGTTCACATACTGCCCCAACTGCTCGAAGCGCAGCCCGGCCACCGGCAGCAGCCCCACTTTGGGAAGGAAGAACGAACCCGTCTGGTCCACCGCTACCTCGAAGCTCTCGTTGAGGTTCCCCCAGGTATCGATGCGGTAGACATCGCCGGGCCCGACGAGATGATCATCACGCACGGGGAGGTCCCTGGAGGACTGGAACGGGTCGCGGCCAGCGGCGAAGAGATCGTAGCCAAACTGCCGGATGGCGCCGATCTCGTTGGGGTCCTGGGCGGTGGCGAACATGCGCTCGACGGCCGAGCGCGCGTCGCGCCGGGCGGCGGCCGCAGCGCCCCCGCGTCCCCGCTCCGGCTCCAGCGCCCCTGGCTCGGCGAGAGGCTGCCGCGTCCCGCCGGCTCTGGAAGGTCCTGCCGCGAAGGGAGTCTCCCCGCCGCCGTCAAGTCCCCCCGCCGGCGGCATCACGGGCTGCGCCGCTCCATCCGGGCCGGCGAGGTCCACCTTCATGGCGCCGTCTTCTCGCCGCCGCAGCTCCTCCGGAATGCGCGCCCCCTCCCGCTGCGGCGCCAGCCGTTGGCTTCCTCGCACCTCGCCCGCCGTCAGGCCCGGCAAGGCGCCCGGCGTCGGGACCTTTTCCTGCTGCTCCATGAACCAGCGGCTCGACGGCAGCTCGCGGCGGAACGGCGCCTCCTCGCCGCGCTCCGGCTCGGACGAGCCATTGGGCGGCTCCTGCCGGACGGGCGCGCACTCCAGCCGCAAGGCCTGGACGCCGGGCGAGGCGACCGGCGAGCAGCGCATCCTGACCGGGTTTCCGTCCGCGCCCTGGCGCGTGATGACGAAGGACTCGCCGCGCCGCGCGTCGCCGGAGAGGGGCTGCTGGGCCTCGCCCGCTCGGCCGGCGAGCGCCACCACGATCACCGCAAGGAGGAACAGCCGGCGGCTCCCCGCCACGGCCCCCAGGCGGGGCGCCCGTTCGCCTCGCCGCCGCGGCGGCCACAGCGTGGCGCCGGGTGTCGCTCGTTCCTCTTGTGTGTGCCACAGGTTCAACTGCCTGTTCATCGCCGGATACCCCGTCTTTGAAAGGAAAACTCCGCGCGGCGCCCCACGCCGGTCACTTTCATGGCGCGGCGCCCGGCGTGCTGGCGGCGTCGCCGCGCCTCAGGCGCAGCGGGCCTCGCTGTCCCTCTGGCCTTACTTCCAGCCCGGGAAACTGAAGCGATAGTTGATCCCCACCCCAACGTAGCCGAAGCGCGCCAAGGTCCCCGGGCTGAACTGCTCGGCGAGGATGTTCAGGTGCGGCACCTCTCCCGCCAGACCGTTGGCAAAGAACGCCCCGAAGAGCTGCAGGGAGACGTTCGGATGCAGGAAGTAGACGACCCTGGCCTCCAGAACGGTGTTCGAGTCGGTCTCGGGGACGTTGATCCGGCGGAAGCGGACGTTGGGGCCGAAGATGTTCAGCTCCATCCCGCCGTGCCGCGTGATGAACAGGCGGCGGATGCCCCCCGCCAGCACCAGGTTCTCGGTGACCTGAAACTCCAGGTTCGTGCCGACGGTCCAGGTGTGCTGGCTTTCGCCGAGGACGGTGGTCGAGGCCCAGGAGAGCAGCGGATGCACGGCGAACCAGGAGGACCAGCGCCGCGAGCTGAGCCAGGAGAGCTGGTAAGTCTCATCCCCGAACGCCTGCCGGATGCGCGCGCGGGTCTGGGGCAGCAGGATGACCGTGAGATCGCTCGTGCGGTTGCGCAAGTAGTCGAAGCCGAGGGTGAAGGCGGGCAGCTCCTCCGTCTCCGGCCGCAGGTTGAAGCGCAGCCCGAGCCGCCGCCGATCAACCTGCGCGCCGTCCGGCAGGCGCGGCGAGATGTCGTACTGCTGCTCCTCCAGCCAGCCCCCGAGGGTGAGGCGCTCGAAGAGGCCGGCATTGACCCCGAAGCGGAAGGCGCTGAACGTATCCTCCGTCTGCTCCACGACGTTGAAGACGTCGACGGTTTTGTTGGCGAAGCGCGCGTCGCCCCACAGCTCGACGAGGCCGCGGTCCAGGGTGTACCCCATCGGCAGGTCGAGCAGCATGCGGTTGCCGGCGGCGTGCCCTGGAGTGGGAGCATTGAGAAGGAGGGAGAGCACGACCAGGAGCCGGACCGGCCGGCGCAGGAGGATGGCGAAGATTTTGCCCAAGGTCAGATTCAGGTGTTGGAGAAGCATGCCGATTCGACGTTGCCAGTTCGAGCACTCAGATGCCCTTACCCTACGCCGGCTTCCGAAGTGGAAAATGGGAGTGAGCTGCCTGATCCTCGCTCCCCGCGAGCTGCTCAGCAGCTCGCGCAAGGGGGGTGCGCGAGGGGACAAGGTCCCCTGCGCTCGCCGTCCCCTGCGACTGGCCCGCGTCGATGCGCAGCGCCTCACCGCCCTGCCCGTCCGGCTGCACCGAGGCGAGGGCGGTGAGGTTCGTGCTCGCCACCAAGGGTGAGGCGCTGTGCGCATCGCTGGCCGCAAACGTGGCCTGGGTGAGCATCGCCGAGCTGATCGTGGGCGTGCTGTTCAGCCCCAGCTCGACGATCGGCAGGTTCGGCGGGCTGCCGCTGCCGGGCGAGACCGCGAACGTCGTGACGCGGGTGTTCAGCTCGTTGATGTTCGCCACCCGCTCTCCGCCTCGGCCGTTGCCGTTCGCGTCAGCGGGGATGAAGAAGCGGAAGGTCACCTCGATCAGCCCGCGCCCGATGTTGCCCGCGGCGTCCTGGAAAGCGCCGCCGTCGAGGCTGAGGCTGGCGAGGTAGAGCAGCCCTTCGCGGATGCCGCTGGCCGAGAAGTCGATCGGGAACCCCAAGGCGTCCGGGTCGATCTCGATGGTGTGCGTGTTGCGCAGGGCCGACGCGTCGCTCGTCACCTGGAGAGTCTCGCCGAGAGCGCCGTCGATCTTCAAAAAGACGCTGTTCAAGTTCAGGTTGGCGCCCTTCAGGTCGTTCCCCTGGCCGTTGAACGGCCCGCCGGCCAGGTTGATGAGGCTGATGTTCGTCGGGAACGCCTGGCGCAGGTTCGCCAGGCCGTTCAGGAGGCTGCTGGTGTTCAAGCTGCTGCCAGCGGGAGCCGCCTCGCGCACGAAGGCCACCGACACCTTGCCGAGCACCTCGCGGTTGGCGCTGCCGCCCGGAATTTCATTGGGTCGCCGCAGGCGCACCGGCTCCGAGAACGTCAGGCGGATGTTGTCGAACAGCCCGAGCGAAGAGCTCGCCTCGGAACCCAGCACCTCCACCTTCAGGAGGACCGGCGCCTGCGTATCCGCGGCAGGCGTTCCGCCACCGCCTCCACCGCCTGCGCTGCCTCCTCCGCTTCCACCGCCGCCCGAGCCGCCGCCGCCCCCGCCGCCAGCCGCACCACCACCACCGCCACCGGCCGCGCTGCCTCCTCCTCCCCCGCCCGCGGCTGCCCCGCCGCCTCCGCCGCCCGCGGTCGCAGCGCCGCCTCCGCGAGGCAGGCCGGTTTCACTGAAGAAGAGTGTGAACCGCAGCGGCTCGGAGACGTTCCCCGCCGCGTCGATGCCCTCCAGGGCGAACTCCTGCAGGTCCAGAAGGTTGAGGGCGAGGACGAAGTGGAAGACGCCATCGACGACCGGCTGCTCGGTGACGATCTCCTGTCCACGGCGGAGGCGCACCCGCGCGCTCTCCTCCGCCTGGCCTTGGACCAGGAAGCTCACCTCTCTGCCGATGGTGACGCCGTCCATGGGAGCGCTGAGGACCGGCGTGCGCGGCGGGGCGGTGTCGAGGCGCAGGCGCAGGGGCGCCGAGGCGGCGAGCACCTCCCCCGCCGCGCCGAGCGCCTGCACGAGGAGCGTGTTCTCCCCCTCGGCGAGCCGCTCCGAGAGGCCGAAGGTGAAGGCGCCGTTGGCGGCGGCGACCGTGGTGGCCACCGCCGCGTCATTGACGAACAGGCGCAGGGTTGCGTTCGGCCCCGCCGTGCCCCGAATCAACGGCTGCGGCTCGGTGAGCACCTCTCCCTCAATCGGGCTGCGGATGATGGGAACAACCACCACCCGCGGCGGACGCCGCACGGTGACGCTGACGGCCTCCGAGGCGTTGCCCGCCGCGTCCCTGGCGCGGAGGGTGATTCCCAGCTCGTCGGCGGAGGCGGGGAAGCGCGCCGCGAAGCTGAACCGCCCCTCGGCATCAGAAGAGAAGCGCTCCTGCTGCCCGGCGGACGTTTCAAGCAGGAGCGTGGCGCCGGCCTCGGTGACACCCCGCACCGTGACGTTCGTCCCCTCGCTGCGCTCCCCCTGGAGCGGCGCCTCCAGGCGCGGCGGCGCCGGAGCTGCCGTGTCGATGCGCACCGGCAGTTCGACGGAGCTGAGCGGCGCTGTGCCGGCGACGTCCCGCGGCTCGCCGGCCGCCTGCCGGACGCTCACGGTATGGAGGCCGTCCGCCAGGTCGCGCACCGGCTGCATGCGGAAGCGGCCCTCGGCGTCGCCGCGGGCGCTGTCGAGCACCACGCCGTCGATGAGGAGCTCGAGGTCCACGCCAGGCCGCGCCCGCCCGCTCACCAGGGGCCGCGCCGTGCTGAGGACCTGGCCGCTCGACGGGCTGGTGATGATGGGCGCCACGCGGCCTTCCCGATTGATGGTGATGATGACCTGACTCGACCGCGGCGACGGCGGGTTGCCGGCCTCATCGGAGGCCTGGGCGGTGATGGCGTAGGTCCCCTCCACGAGGTCCGGCGGCGCCTGCACGGCGAAGCTCCCGAAGGCGTTCGCCAGGCCTTCGAGGCGCTGGGCCTCGCCCGGCGCCTCGAGGCGCTCGAGGAAGACGACGACCCGCGCCCCCGGCTCGCCCAGCCCCGAGATGCGCATGCCTCCCTCCCGGAAGACCTGCCCTACTTCAGGGGTCAGCAGGGTCGGCGTGAGCGACTGCGTGTCGAGGATGTAGACGAGCGGCGCCGGGCCGGCGGCGGTGTTGCCCGCCCGGTCGCGCGCGCCGACAAGCAGGGTGTAGACGCCGTCGGCCGGCAGCGCCTGCAGGCGCGCGGCGAAGCGGCCCGCGCCGTCCGCCGTGCCCGCGCCGACGGCGCGGCCGTTCAGGGTGATGGTTACCGCCGCCCCCGGCTCGGCGGCGCCGGTCACCAGGGGGGCCGGTTCGCGGCTCACCGTCCGCGGCGCCGGCGCCTCGACCTCGGGCGGGATCGTGCGGCTATCCACCGTGACCTCGACAAACGCCGGCTCGGAGGCGTTCCCCGCCCGGTCGAAGGCCGTCAGCGCGTAGCGCGCGACGCTGTCCGCCGCCTGCGTGAGCAGGAAGCGGAAGCGCCCGTCAGCGCTCGGCGCGCTCTCCGTCCGCCCGTCGCTCCCTTGCAGGGTGATGAAGGCGTCCGCTTCGGCCTCCCCGGAAATCTCAACCTGTGCGGCGTTGCTGAGGATCACCGCCTGGTCTGGACGGGGCGCGGCCGGCGGCGTCGCGTCGGCGGCAAGCTGCCGGGCCGTCTGCAGGACCGTCTCGGGGATGTTCATGACCTGCCGCAGCTCCTCGAGCGCCGCGTTCAGATCGTCGGCCCGTCCGTTCACCTGGCCGGCGCGCAGGGCGCCGAGGAAGATCGCCTCCTGAATCGCCGCCGCCAGGTCGTCGTTCTCCTGCCGCTTCGGCGGCTGCTGCAGGCGCTGAGCCGACGACGCCCCCGCCGCGCTGGCCTCCAACGCCGCGGCCAACACCGCGCGCGCCGTGCTCATGAAGGCGGGCTCCGGCGTCGCGTTCAAGAGCGCCGCGATGCCGTCCGCCACCAGGCGGCTGCGCCGGCGGGGCGCCAGGTCGCGGGTGGCGCGGATGAGGCCGCGGGCGAAGAGGGCTTGCAATCCGGTGTCCGCCAAGGCGCCTGCCGGCTGCGTGGTTGCCCCCACCCGCCCGATGCCGGCCAACACCTGCACGAGCTTCGTCCCCGCCGCCGAATCGGGTTGCAGGGCGCCGCGCAGCAGGGACTCCACCTCCCCCTGGGTGAGCGGCGCATCGAGGCCGGCGAGGGCGCCCAGCAGCTCCTCGACGGAACGCTCGCGCACGCCGGCGAGGAAGGTGTGCAGCGCCTCCATCAGGCGGCCGCGTCCGAGCAGCTCGTCGAGACGCCGCCACATGCGGATGAGGAGGGCGCCGCCGCCGCTCTCCCCGGCTGCCGGGATGGTCGCCAGCAGGGCCTCCGCCACCTCGTCGAGCCGGGCAAGGTCATGCGCCGGCGGGTCAGCCCCCGCGCCTTCCGCCGCCGCCGAGGCTTCCGCGGCGGCCACCGTGGCGAGCAGCAGGGCGCGCAGCACGTAGCCGTGCTCCAGCAGGCGGGTCGCCGCGTCGAGGAGCCGCCGGAGGGACGCAGCCTGCTCCGGCCCCGCGGCCGGCAGGACTGCCCCGAGGGCGGCGGCCAGGCGGCGCAGGATGTCACGATCCTCGGCGTCGGCCCCCAGGCGGCGGATGAAGTCGGCGAGCGCCGCGACCTCAAGGGCGGGCGTCGGCGCGACGCCGCGCCGGACTGCGTCGCGCGCCAGCACGCTAAGGTCCGAGAGGGCGCCGAGGCTTTCGAGAGCGGCCTCCACAAGCGGCGGCAGGCTTGGCGTGCTCGGCGGGAACTCCCCAGCCAGGAGGCGTTCGATGACGCCCCGCGGCAGGCGCCTCAGCGGCTCCGCCGACCCGCCTGGGGCGGTCGCGGCCTTCCCGTTGGCCGGCGCCTCGGCGGCCCCTCGCGCGGCAAGCTCATCTCGCAGCGCGGCGGAGAGTTGGGCCAGCAAGGGATAGCGCTGTCCCTCCTGACTCGCCGAGGATGCCGCCGCGGCATCGGGGAGCAAAAGCGCCAGCGCGGCTTGGGGATCGATGCTGAACCCCGGCTCCGGGAAGCGCGGGTCAAGGCGGGCCGCGCAGGAGGCCGCGCTCCCCGCGCTGTTCCCGCCGCAGCTCGCATCGGCGCGCGCCAGGAGGGTCTCGAGCAGAGCCGCGGAGGCGGTGCTGGTCACGTCGAGGTTGATGTCGCTTGCCACTGCGCCGGGCGTGAACAGGGCCTGGCGCGTCATGCCGCCCCGCCGAGTCGCCAGGATGACCACCGCGTCAGGGCTGAGACCATCGGGGGCGCGCATGGCCTCGTCCAGCCGCAACTCCCCACCCTCGACCGGCGCCGCCCGCAGCGGCTCCCCCGACAGAGTGAAGACCCCCGCCGCCATGCCCGCGGGGTCGTCCCCGGCATGGCCCGCGGCGCTCTCCACGTTCAGCCGCAGCGAACGCGGCGCCACGAGGAACGGCGCGCGCCCAGCGAAGCGCGTCTCGCCGCCGCTGCCCTCCAGCTCGATGACGACGCCGTAGTCGCCGAGGGGGAGGTCGGACGCGATGGGCGCCTCGAGGAAGACCGGCAGCTCCAGATCGAGCGGCTGGAAGCGGGCCAGGGGGCGGCGCCCCGGCGTGAGGTCCAGCCCCGCGCCCCCGCCCGGGATAAGGAAGTACTGCCCCAGCGGCGTTTCGAACGACAGGTAGGCCGTCACCTCCTCGGCCCGCGCCCCGGCATGAATGCGGCCCGCCAGGGTAAGGCGCTCGTCGGGGAAGTACGTCCTCTGGTTGAGGAGGAGCCGCACCGACGGCGCGTCCCGCACCTCGAAGCGCACCGAGCTGCGTTGGCGCGCCGCGCCGCTCTCGGGGTCGGCGGTCCAGGCGGTGAGGCGATAGGCGCCGGCTTCGAGGAGCAGGGGAAGGCCGGGATCAAGAGGGGGGCGAAGCGACAGGAAGTCGGCGACGACGAAATCCTGCTCGGCAAAGCGCCGCGCCACCGCTTGCGGCTGGCTGGTGAACTCCGGGAAATAGAGGGTGGTCCCCGAGGAAGCGCCGGCGAGCGTGGAAGGGTCTACGGCGTTCGCGGCCTCCTCCCCATCAAGCGCCTCGATGGCAAGGAAGAGGTCCACCGGCCCGGCCTCGCCCACCCGGCGCATGCGGAAGCTGAAGCTGATTTCCTCGCCGTGAGTGAGCGTCGTAGTGTTCGAGGAGAGGACGATGCGGCTGTCCGCGGCGGCCGGTCGCCAGGAAAGGAGCAGCGAGAGGAGGACCAGGGCGGCGCTCCCCCAGGGCGGCCACGCATGCCGCCGCGGCCTACGCCGGGCTGAGAGCCTGCGCGGCATCCTGCATGACATCGGCCAAGGCCAGACGGAGCGACGGCATCCAGGACCTGCCAGGCCGCCTTCTCTCATGCCTCGAAGCTGAGGTTTACGGGCGCCAGCACCTGCGGCGCCAGTTCGCCGCCGTCAAGGGCGCGAATGCCGGGGAAAATCTCGAAGGTCACCGGCGCGATGATAAGCAACCCAAGGTCGTCCGAGGGCAGAAAATCGCGCTTCGGAGTGACGATGACGGTTCGCCCATCGCCGGCCACCCGCAGCGTGAAGAACCTCGACGCCTCGCCCTGGCGCAGGGAGGTGCGCGGGAAGGCATCGCGCAGGAAGTCGGGAAGGCTCGCCACGCCGACGGTCAGGCCGACGTTCGGCAGGATGGTGGCGGCGTCCGGGGGCCGGTTGAACTCCACCCGCAGCTCCGGCGTGAAGGGGGCGGATGTCATCGAGACGATCTGCAGCGGCTGCGGCTGTAGAGGCGACGCGCGCAGCTCCACCTCCTCGACCTGAACCGATCCCAGCACGTCCAGCGTCCCCGCCTGCGCGAGGCCGGCGAACCAGGTGAAGACACCCACCAGCGAAACCTCCTCGGGCAGGCTGATCCGCCACAGCTCGCGCTCCTCCGCCTGGAGCGCCACATCGGCCATGAAGGGCCGCGCCTCGGGGAGGAAATCGGGATAGAAGAGCACGGTGCGGCGGTCGGGGAACTGCACCGCCAGGTAGGCGTCGACCGGCTGATCCACCACCTGCGCGGACGACCGCAGCGTCACCACCAGCTCATCGCCGGGCCGGTACGTCGCCTGGTTGAGCTGCACGCGGAAGGCGGCGAAGGCGGGGTCGAAGAGGATCGGCGCGGACTGCTCGCACTGCGTTGCGGCGCCGGGGACCTGCAACCCTGCCACCCAGGTGTAGGCGCCGGCGGGAAGCCGCAGCGCCTCGTCAAGCTGGAGGGAGAAGAGCGGCTGGGATGCCGGCGAGGCGGCGGGCAGCGGGAAGGGGCGCGGCGCGGCGGACATCTCGAAATCCGGGAACCAAAGGGGTTCCTCAATCCCCGGGACGCGGACGCCGAGGAAGGCGGAGGTATCCGCCGCGGACGCATCTCCCAGGGCAACGAAGCTGAGATTGAGCGTATCTCCCGTCGTGTAGACGCGCTGATTGAGCGCAATCCGGACCCTCGGCGCGCACTCCTGCGCCGGGCTTTGCACGGGGAAGAGAAACCGGCAGACAATGAAGAGAAGCAGCGCCATGAAGAAGACGCCGCGTCGTCCAGGTTGCGGAATTGTCATGCAAGTCAAAAGCTCACGTGCTTGTGAAAGCAGCCCCGCGGGAGATCAGAGGCGGTGGTGTTCGGTTCCCGGCCCAGGCGCACTGTAGCTCTCGCTCTCTCAGGGGAGCTTCGGCCGAGACCAAACGATTCCCCCGCGAGCTGCGCAGCGGCTCGCGTAAATGGGGTGCGCGAGGGGGCGCGGCTCCCTCGCACTTTTCTGAAGCTTTACCGGAGCAATTGCCGCCGATCGCTTTACTTGACCGCCTGAAGCCGCGGGCGCGTGGCCATGTACCAGCCGATGGTTTTGCGGAGGCCGGTGCGAAAATCGGTTTTGGCCGTGAAGCCAAAATGGCGGGCGGCGCGCGTCGTGTCCAGGCAGCGGCGCGGTTGGCCATTCGGCTGCGAGGCGTCCCAAGTGAGACGGCCGCTGAAGCCCGTCAGCTCGGCGATGAGTTCCGCCAGGTTGCGGATGCTGATCTCGAACCCCGCGCCGATGTTCACCGGCTCCGCCCCGTCGTAGCGCTCCGTGGCCCGCACAATCGCCTCGGCGCAGTCCTCGACGTAGAGAAACTCCCGCGTCGGCGAGCCGTCGCCCCAGCAGACGATCTCCGCCTCATCGCGCTCGACCGCCTCGACGCACTTGCGGATGAGGGCCGGGATGACGTGCGACGACGCCGGGTCGAAGTTGTCGCCGGGACCGTAGAGGTTCACCGGCAGCAGGTGGATGGCGTTGAAGCCGTACTGCTGCCGATACGCCTGCGCCTGCACGAGGAGCATCTTCTTCGCCAGGCCGTAGGGCGCGTTCGTCTCTTCCGGGTAGCCGTTCCAGAGCTGGTCCTCGATGAACGGCACGGGCGTGTGCTTCGGGTAGGAGCAGATGGTGCCGATGCCGACGAACTTCTCCACGCCGCCGCGGCGGGCGTGCTCCATCAGCATGACGCCCATCATCAGGTTGTCGTAGAGGAAGCGCCCCGGGTTGGCGCGGTTCGCCCCGATGCCGCCGACCACCGCCGCCAGGTGGATGACGACGTCGGGCCGGCTGTCGGCATAGAGCTGCTTGACCTTCGCCTCCTGCGTGAGGTCGTAGCCGCGCCGGCGCGGCACCACGATGCGCCGGCACCCCCGCGCCCGCAGCGCCCCCACCACGTGCCGACCCAAAAAGCCCGCACCACCTGTCACCAAGATGGTCTTCTCTGTTAGGTTCATGGAAGGACCTCCTCCTCAGGGCATCTGATTACTTGAAACTTGTAGGTCTTGCGATGGCGGGAGAGAGTTATTTTGTGGGGGAAGCCTTCCCTGGGGGATCATTGATCCCCCAGACCCCCTTTCCCCGCGAGTTCGCCCTGCGAACTCGTCTAAGCGGGGTGCGCGAGGGGGCGAGGCTCCCTGCGAACAAAACTGGGCTTACCTGACAATCTTACCTCTAGGGTTTACTTATAGATCCTGGATGTGTTGGCTCCACAATTGAACGGATTACACGTCATCTTACATTTTTCGTGCTTCTATGCAGATACTATCTTTATGCCGTCCACTATCTTCAACTTCTCCAAACCTTTCATCCGCCCACTCACCATAAACACAAAACTTAACTTCACGAAAACCGTGGTCCTTTAGTGCCCTGGATAGGGAGTATCTGTCCCACATCCATTGATGACGAGCATTCGATAACACTTCCTTTATCCTAGCCAAGAAGGACATCCTCGTCTTAAAGAATCCTAAATGTGAGTTGGTCAAGAAATAGGTATTTGCTGATGTGCATAATTCATAATCTTTAGATGAAAGTCTATTTAAATACTCCTCTGCCATCAGTTCCAAATCAGGAACGATACATCTGAAATATCCTTTGATTGCTACGTACTTGTAAATGTTGGAGATGGCGGAATGGAAATCCTCTTTGCTTAAATGCTCAAGAATATGTGAGGCAAATATTAGTCTAATACTTCCTTCCTGAACTTTTAATCCCTTAACTATATCTCCATACATGACATTTGATGGCCATTGGACATGTAGGTACTTTGGTGCTAATGTGCGAACGCCTGGAATCTTTGATAAGCGTAATGAGAAGGATGCATCAATATTAATCCAGCCTTCTCCCGCAGTGGTTCCACACCCAATATTCAAACAATGATCACCGCGATCATTAGCTTCCAACGCATTAAGTCGTGTTACAAGTAGTCGCATTCTAAAACTGGTTCATTCAAACTGGAGTTAAATTACCGGGCTTTACCCTTTACCAGTTAGTTATCGTTACTGTGCCTTGTCGATGATATTATCCCCAAGCACCAGCGTATCCATCTTCGTGCGCAGGAAGCAGTCGAGCGCCTCGGCTGGCTGGTGGACGATCGGTTCGTTCTCGTTGCAAGAGGTGTTGAGCAGGACGGGGACGCCGGTGAGGTCGGCGAAGGACTCGATGAGGCGGTGTTAGCGCGGGTTCGTGTGGCGCCGGTTAGAGCAGGGAGAAAGGCTTTTCCTGCTGATCACCATGAGAGGTGCATTGACGTGGTGAGAAATGACATTCCTCATGCTGCTGAAGTATTCGATCCTTCACAAACTCCGCTGGGTTGCCCGCTGAAATAGTCCAGGCCTTCGTATCTTTGGTAACGACGCTTCCCGCAGCAAGGACACTTCCTTCTGAAATTGTCACTCCAGGACAGATGGTCGAGAAAGCCCCAATCCATGCCTGATTCTCAATGACAATCTCCCTCGTTATCAACGCAAACCTTGGATCGGACCAGTCATGGTTCCCCGTACAAAGATAGACTCCTTGAGAGATGCAGCAGTCGGCGCCGATTGTGACCAGGGCAAGGTTATCGATCCACACCCCTTCCCCAATCCAGGTCTGATTGCCGATCGTCAACTTCCATGGATACTTGATATTGACACGAGGTTTTATGATCACACCATCACCAATCTTTGCTCCAAAGAAGCGGAGCACGATCCTTTTTATCGTATAGAAGGGAAGCAGCCAGGAGTCAAAGAGGAGAGCATTGATAAGGTACCAGGAAAAAAGTTTTCCTAATGACGCACTCCGCGTATGCTGAACTCGTGCGTACTCTTTTAAATTCATCCCTCCTTGCATCTCTAATTCTGGACCTTAGGGTACGGATACACCGCGTTGCGCTCTTTCTTTACAAGATTACTTATGAGGAGATTTCCAGCTTTCAATAATGGCATGGAGCGGACGGCATTGGTGGTGCGCCTCCTCTGGCCAGGCAATCACCCCTCCCCTAGCTCGCCGTTCACCGATGCCAACACCTGCCGTTGCCCGCGCAGGCTACCGTGGTAAATCACCGTCAACTCCGCGCAGGCCTGGATCGCCTCGCGCGGGAACCGCGCCCAGTGCTTCACCCGCCGAAAGCGCTCCTCCTCCACCGCTGCGCACAGCTCCCCATCCCGCACCAGCGCGGCGGATACGTCACCGTGGTAGGCGTTGATGCCGAGGAGGATCATCGCAATGTCACCGCGAGGGATTCCCAATTAGCCGAAGTCTGGCGCCTTGTTTTGATCGGCTTTGTCAGCTTGCAATCACGCTGAGGCTGCATGACCACATCGTGTTAGGGCTTCATCCAGAGCGCAGTATCGGTCACGCCGCTTGAAGTCCAGATACAGCGCCAATCTCCAACCGCCATCTGGAATGTTTGCCAACTTTCTGATGGAGGAGCATGGCCATATCGTTGCGAATTAGGAGAACGACTCGCTGAGGGCAAAAACCAATTACAGTTGTCGATGACAATGATCCCGCCGGGCTTAAGAAGTGACAGAGCCACAACTGCGCATTCATCCCGCCTGATGCCGTCCACTAGGATGAGGTCGAGACTGTTCTTTTGCATGGAAAGCGCGCGTTCAACATACTTCGATTCATCACAGAGATGATAATCAACATGTGTCAGCTTCATTCTCTGTATTCTGCGGCTGACCCGCCGATACCAATAAGGATCATGCTCAATGCTTGTGATGAACTTTACTCTTGTAGAAAACCAGAGCGTACTTCTGCCGGAACCCCATTCGAGCACCTTGTCTTCAGGTTTCAGCCAACTCGACAAGATGTTCGTCATACTCTTGGTGAGCCACGGGGTCTGCTTGTTCGTATGTTCGTAGGTGAGCACCATGAGGCGGCTCGCGATGTAGCGTGGCGAGAGATGCCGAATATTTCTCATCGGTCTACCTTTCCATCAAAGGTAGGGTCTGGTTGCGATCATGCCGGCGATCAGTGGCCGTTGATCCATGCCGGCGCCAGCCGGTCGCCCCGCAGGATGTCTTCGTAGACCGCGATCATCCGCGCGGCAATGGATTCCCAGTTCAACTTTTCGCGGACGAGCGCCTGGCCGCGCCGGCCCATGTCCCGCCGTCGCACGGGATCGGTAAGCAACGCTCCGAGCGCCCTCGCCAGCGCCTCGCCCCGCGGTTCGACGATGACGCCCCCGCCTGCCGCTTCAATCTCCGGGAAGTTGCAGGCAGGGGAGAGCACCACGGGACAACCGCAGGCAGCCGCCTCCAGCGCCGCCATGCTGAACCCCTCCGAGTGCGACGGCAGCACGAAGAGCTCCGCCGCGCCCAGGGCGCTCAGCTTCTCCTCTCCTTCGAGGAGGCCCGTGAAGCGGACGTGCTGTGACAACTCGTAGCGGGCGACGGCCAACTCGAGCGCGGCTCGGTAGCCCACATTATCTGGGCCGGCGAGAACAAGCAGTAGGTCAGAGCAGCCGGCGACACGCCGCACAAGCATGCCGAACGCCTCGAGAAGGACGTCCAGGCCCTTTTTCGGATGCAGCCGGCCAAGGAAGAGGAGGTACCGCTTCCCTCGCAGCTCCGGGTACCGGGCGTCAAGAACCGCACGTGGCGGGACGCTGCGGTAGTCGTCCGGGTCAATACCATTCGGCAGGACAAACGTCGGGCGTTGCAACCCGAGCGCCGCAAACTGCCGTCCCTCCGCGGCGGTGAGGGCATGCAGGGCGGCGGCACGCTTTAGCGTCCGGTGATCGAAAAGCTTGAAATACGGCCGCTTTTTCCATGCCTTCCAGGCAAGCGCCCAAGGATCGAGCATGCCATGTGGACTGACGATGTAGGGGCGATGGAAGTACCGCGCCAGGCGGCTGCCAAGCAGGGTGGGGTACGAGAAGAGGCCGTGCAGGTGTAGGAGATCAACCTCCCGCGCGTTCCGCCAAAGCCAAGCCGTGAGACCCCAGGACCAGCCGTACTCCTCAGGTCCGCGGCACCGGAAGAAGTGATACGGCACCTCCCATACTGGCTCCCTCGAGGCGCTCGCTGGGCCAACCGCCTCCGATGAACTGCCATATAATGCAGCGAGGCGGACATCCAGCCCCGCCTTGCGCTGCCAACGCGCGATCTGTGGCACGAGGGTGCTCGGTCCACCGAATTGGGGCCTCAGCGACGGCACGATGTGCAGGACGCGCATCACCGTCCGCCGCGCTCCCGCCGCGCCAGCGTCACTTGTAGGCAATCAGCCAGAGCCGCCGCCCAAGTCTGCGGGGTGTAATTCGCCACGATCCCGCGCGACATCTCCCCCATGCGCCGCAGGTCAACGCGCCCGGAGGAAACGCGCTCCATGTACCCCGCAAGCTCGTCGATGTCGTACGGATCGAACACGTAGCCGTTGAGCCCCGGCAGCACCAGGTCGCCGACCGCGCCGCAGCGGTCCGACGCCAGCACCGGCAGACCGCAGGCCATCGCTTCGTTGATGACCAGGCCCCACGGCTCGCTGGTGCTCGGCAGGACGAGGCAGTTTGCCAGCGCGTAGTACGCCGGCAGCGTGTCGAGCTGCTGGAATCCCGGCCAAACAACGGCGTGCAAGTGCAGAGCTTCGGCGCGGCGCTTGAGCTGCTCCTCTTCCGGCCCGCTCCCCACCATCACCAGACCCCACGCCGCGTCCCCAACCCGGTGCTGGTACTCGGCGTACGCATCGAGGAGGCGCGGCAGGTTCTTGACTGGCGTGAATCGCCCAACGTAGAGGAAATAACGCTCAGGCACGCCCACCTTAAGGCGCAGGCGGTCGCCCTCAGTACGGGCCTTTGCCGCAGCAACGGTAAAACCATCATTGTCAACTACATCATATCCCTTCCACACTCTTGAGCGCGGGAAATGCAGTCGCTCAAGGTAGGCGGCGGCGCGCTCACCTCCCACGAACGCTGCATCATAGGTCCGCCGTAGCCAGACGCTTTTAAACCACTCCTTCAAAATTAGACGCGGCTGGTCACGCCAATGAGAAGCGGACATGAGAACACAGACTCGTCCTTGCTCACGTGCCCAGCGCGCCGCGGCACGCATGGGGCGCAAGGCGTAGCCGGCGACCACGATGGCATCGGGGTTGAGCTTTGTGAGGGCTGCGAGGACTTCACGGCTGAGATCGTGCTCGTTTAACTGTTCGTAAAGTTCTGGAGTGACCGTTACATATGATGTGGCAAGGCGCTCGGGGATCTGCCACGCACGTACCGCTTCCTGATGGGACAACTCCACGCCAACCACTTCAAACGCTGCTATCTCTCTTAAGGCATGCAGTCGTGCCACATGGTAGGGTCCGATCTGTTTCCAGAGGACGGCGATCTTGGCCCGCGGCGCCTGCCCAGCACCCTTGGCCTCAGGTCGCGTGCCGTGGAACCGGCCCTGTTCCCGAGTGGGCAAGCGCATCTCTACTGCGCGCCGAATCATCGAGCCCTCCAGCCCAGATGCGGGGAAACCTGAACGATTCCGCCAGTCGGTGACATGACTGGGGTGCTTAGAACAGTGGTGATGCGACGTCGGCAACTTAACGCCAGGAGTGCCCCCGGAACGAGCGTGTAGAGGTAGGGAATGAGCAATGCGCCGAACCCCTGCGCGAAGAGGTGCAATCCCCAGGCATACCACAGGACATAGACAAGGATCGTCCCAGGCGTTCGTTGCTCCGTGGCCATGCGGAACAGCCGGCGCGAGTAATAGCCAAGCAGGAACCAGAGGAATACCGACGCCTGGCCAAACTCGCGATAGAAATCTGCCACCAATCCATAAGCTGCTCCACCCGCAATATTTAACCCTGTAACCTTGCTGAGATTCACCGACGCCAGAGACCAACCGTAAGGTTTATTGGGCCACAAGAGCCTTGGGATGAGGTGAATGGTGGTCATGTAAAGCCAATTCACCCCAAGGTTATACGTCTTCGTTTCGTCGATGGCGTCAATCATCCCGCTATGATAAACAAACTCGATGCCCGTTGTTTGTGCGCTCAGATGCGCCTCATTGATCTCTGAGGTGGCCAGGAGTGCTTCCCGAAGACTTACTTTCGAAAGATCGCCCCCAAGCCGCAATTCACTGCGATACCCAACTAGGAGAAGCACCGCGAGACCGACGGCTAACCCAGCGAGAAAGACCCGTCCCACACGCGGATGTATACCAGATGTAAGGTATGCAGTCATTCCAATCGTCACCGCCCATGGAAAGAGAATGCCCCGACTTCCCATAAGGAAGCCATCGGCAAATATCAATCCGCCTAAGACTACAACCATAAACCAAGCAGTCCGCCCCAAGCGCGCTCGTTGACGAGCGATAATCATCATTACCAAGGCGGGGAAAATGAGCTTCTTGCCCATGTAGACCCACGCCGTCTGCTGTTGCCATGCCCCTGCCGCTCCATGCACCGCGGAGTAGTAGGTGACTGCACCACCAGACTGTCTCAAGAAGATTAAGAACAGCCCCATCCCAAGAAGTCCCAGCAGTAGACCGCGATGGTAAAGACGCCGGTAGTCCCATCTCATGTTTTTCGCGACGAGCCGGCCCTTACCGCCATAAAACCACCCCCAATGGAAGACGATATACATGACAAACGCGGTGAGAACGCCCTTGACGATTTGCGCCTCGCTCAGGAAGTAGTGAAGCTTGCCAGTGGCGAGCAGGTAGGCCGGCTGCCAAACGTAGAGGAACGCGAACGACCCCGCCGCCAACGTGGGCAGGCCCAAGGGGTGCATCTTCTTACGGGCGATCTGGATGAGCGTCCAAGCAACCGCCGCCGCCATCAGTGCAAGGGAGAGAAGGATCATGATGGTATCAGGAACTCAGCGCCGCCAACAGGCGCTCGCCATACCGCTCCACCGTGAACTCCAGCGCGCGCTGTCGCGCCTGATCCGACATCCAGCGTCTGAGCTCAGGTTGAGCCGCAAGCTGCTCGATGCGGCTGACGAGGGCATCGACATCGCGGATCGGCACGATGAAGCCGTCAACGCCATCTCGGACCACGGAGCCGGCGTTGGGCGTAGTGATCACCGGCAGCCCCGCGGCCAGGGCCTCATAGCAGACCGTCGCCGACCCCTCGCAGAGTGAGGGAAAGACGAAGACATCGGCCCAGCCGAGTTCTTCCGCCACTTGGGAACGTGGCACTGGACCGACGACGTTGCCCCAGTGTCGCAACGATTGCAGACCAAAGGGCGTCAGCCGCACTGGACCCACAACCCGGAACTCATAGTTCTCCTTCCCAAGCTTTGCCGCAGCCCTCCCAAGGTACTGCACCCCCTTGCGCAAACCCACCGTTCCGATGAAGAGAACCCTAAGGCGCTTTTCTTCCAGAACTGAACGCGGCCTAAAAAGGGGAAGCTCCACTCCGTACGGCACCACGCGGCATCGTTCCCGTGGCCCATTCACCTGCCCGATGGCATCGCGCACGAACTCCGAGCCGCAGAGGATGAGGTCCGCTTCCCGCCACTCAGCCTCTTCACGTTCAGCCAGCGCCCACGCATAGGGATCGTTCCCCTCTTCTTCCCAGCCCGGCCAGCATTCCGCCTCCTGCCGCATGATCGCCGCTTCAACGGACCTCGGGGCGATGGTCTGCTCGATGACCGTGAAGAGACCGCGCGCTCGCGCATGGCGAAGCAGCTCGAGCCCAGCGCTGTTGAAGGCATACACTGCATTGGCGTTCCCAAGACCGCGACTGAGAATCTCCTTACAAAACAACGTACTCGCCCAAAGGTTGACAGCCGCCCTGGCCGTATGGTTTCGCGCTGTAGCGAGGCGCAACCCATAGGCAAAGCCAAGACAGGGAAATGCGGTGACCTTAGACTCCGGCACGCCCTCGACCCGTCGCGCGAGAAGACGCTTGACACGCACTGGCTGGACGCGTCGCGGCAGAGTCCGCTCTACTACCGCCACCAACCGCTTGCTTACCCAAAGGTCGGTATAGAACCGCTCCAGCCACCCCGCCGCAGCGAAAATGCGCGGCACGGCGTAGTGCATGCGCGCGCCGAGCTGGGCCACGAGGAACGCGCGCTGCTGGTGCTCACTCATGTCCTGGCTCCAGGAGCGAACCGAAAAGAGCTTCGTACTGCTGCCCGACGATTTCTAAGTTGAATCGCACTGAGAAGCTTTCCTGAATGCTCTGCGCAGCAATGCGCTTGGCGTGGAGACCGTCGATCACGGCCAGAAGCGCGCGGGCAAATGCCTCGGCATCATGCAGAGGTGCGATGCTTCCGGTCGTGGGCTCCTCGATGAGGTCCGGCAGTGCGCCAACGGGCGTGGCGACGAGTGGTCGGCCGCGCGCCAAGATCTCCATCCCCGCCAGGCACTGTCCCTCAGTCCAGGAAGTGAAGGCGAAGAGGTGGCAGCTATCAATGACGGCTCCCACTTCGCTCCGTGGAATTTCACCGTGGAACGAGACAGAAGCCTCCAGGTCCAGGCGGCGTACGAGACCCTCAAGGGAAAGACGCTCCGGGCCGTCGCCGAAAAGGTGAAGCGTGACGCCAACCAGGGGCGGTTCCGGCTTGCTGCGTAGGACGTGAAACGATTTGATGAGGTACGGAAGGTTCTTCTGCGCCGCCAGGCGTCCGAGGTAGCCGATGCGCACGCTGCTTTCCAGCGGCGGCAAGTCGATCACCGGAGTGCGTGGCGGCGGCAGATAAGGTATGCGGGTGATCGCGGCGGCGTCCGCGCCGAGCGCCTCGAGGTCGCCGCGGAACGTTTCCGCCTGCACGACCATCGCGTCGAACGTCGCCAGCGTTTCCCGAACCGCCGCCTGCTCGCCTGCGGAGAGGGGCGGGGGCCAAAGCTCCGCCGGGCGGTAAGGCGTGATGAAGAGGAAAGGCGGAGAGCTTTCGCCCTCGCGCGGCGCCGCCAGCTCCCGGTGGATGCGCGGGCTAAACGGTTTCGTGAAGATGACCAAGCCGGCGCGCTCGACCTCCGATCTGCCCCAGCGCAGCAGCCGCCGATCGGGCCAGCGCCAGCGGCAACCCCAGCGCCACGGGGAGCGCGCCACTTCCACCCCGCGCCGCTCCAGGTCCGCCAAAAGCGGCGAGCGTGGGCCCCAGCAGACCAGCCGGAGGGGCCAGCCGCGTTCGTGCAGGTAGAGGATGAGGCCGTGGAGGAAGACCTCGATGCCGCCGAGGGGGGCGAAGCCCCCGGCATAGAAAAGCACCGGCGGCTGCCTTGAAGGGCATCTCAACGAGTGCTGCCCGGTGCGTTGCCGTGACACCACGAACGAGCGCTCACCCATTCCGGTCAAGGAGGGAGGCAACGGCAGGGATGCCTTCGATGTAGAAGAGTTCGCGGACGGGTGCGACGTAGTGCTTCATCACCCGCCCCTCGAGGCCGAAGCCCTGGGCAACTTCATACTCGGGTCCAAGCAGTTCGATACCACATGATGCACTTAGCAATGCGTATATCGTTTGCTCTGGCCAAGGTGTATTCTGTAGAAGTAAAGGAAGTCGCTCTAGTATTCCTTCTATGACGGACAATTCGATGGAACTTCTCCTCACGAGAGCAAATCCAACATTGATATTCTCCCGAATTGGCTTTCCAGCCAATTGTTCTAAGGCATCCTGTGATAAAAAATAAGCATGTTGATAGTCTCTAGTAAAGACGTTTTGCGTACCATTCCTAACTATATCGGCTAATTTTGTGCGTGCTTTGCTAGGATCAAAAAATAATACATCAGAATCAAGCATTATGTAATTATTTGTGGATGAGAAATAGAAGAAATCAAAAAGTTTCAATGCATAAGTATTGTTGCGACGAAAGTTCAAACAATGCGGATAACTCGCTAATACCTTCTCTAACTCATAATCTGCCCTGGACCTTGAAATGATCCGGCATCCTGGAAAGAGCCGCTTGAAGATGGAATAATCGCTTTGGCTCATCGTGCCATCGTCGTGTATACAAATCGGTTCACCCTCTCCCCTCCGACTACTATACCAAGAGGTCAAAGCCCAGAGAGCCAGAAGAACATCACGGTGGCATGTCAACATATGGAGTTCAAATTGCCCATCCCTGCCAACCGGCATTGGCCCATACTGGTGCACACGACGAAGGGTAGCGAAGCGCGGTTTCCAGTAACGCACACCATAATGTCTGCTGGTGCGCACGAAGCGACTCATTGTGGTAAGGGGTCTTCGCACACGCGGCGGCAGTTTGCATTTTAAAGTTGTGATCATTTCTGCTCAATCGGATGTTTGGGGTAGAGTCTCCATCGTAAGCCCTTCCTCCGCAGCACCACGGTGGGCCCCGTCGGATTCACACGCTGCACGATCGGCAAAGGATCACGATTACGGTTAGAGGTTCCAGCCCCACCGAGCTGTTCGTGCGCGGAGCCACTCCTTCCACACCGGTGGGATGTGTCGCCGCCAGGTTGGTTGGAAGGTCCGGGGGATTCTGAAGCGCGCAAGGGGGACGGGCGCCGCGCGTTGGCTTGGCCGCTGCTGCATCGCCGCCAGCACATTTGCGTAGCCTTCGCCCATCGCAGCAACGCTGAAGTGCGTGGCAATACGCTCCGCAGCATTTCGGCCAAGCCGAGCTAGCAGCTCGGGATGGGATGCGAGCTGCTGCACCTTAGCGGCAAAGTCCGCCGCGTTACCGGGATCCGCTAGCAGCCCGGAATCCCCATCCTCGATCAGCATATCGGTGACGCCGCGAAGGCGTGATGCAACGACGGCGCAGCCGTGGGCCATCGCCTCCGCCAAGCTGTAGCCAAACGCCTCGAAGAGCGAAGGGAAGAGAAAGACGTCCGTTGAGGCAAGAAACGTCGAGACCTTGCGGGGGGACAACTGGCCGAGCAGGGCAAAATGCGACTCCATGCCAGCATGGCAGACCTTTTGCCTCAGCTCTGTTACGTAGCTTCCTGTTCCAGCCACACGCCAGCGGAACCGCACCTCGGCTTCGACTAGGAGCTGCGCAATGGGCACAATGAGGTCAGCCCCTTTCTTCCCTCGCGAGACACGGCCCAGGTAGCCGAGCTCGAGAACATCAGGTGAAGCGGGACGGGGTGCAGGACGTTCCTCTGGGCACGTTACGCCGTGTGCAATGAAGGCGACTTGAGTTCGCTGCGGCACCAGGCGGCGCAGCCCCTCGTGCTGCACCGGGTTGACGCACACGTACTGATCTACGTGGTGGTGATGTGCGGTCGCGATACGCAGCGCTCTCCGCGGGTTATCGTGCACCGAGACCAGCGTGCGAATCCCCGCAGGGATGTGCGGCAGGGCAAGGGTACCAATGTCCCCCATGCCACCCGCATGGTACACATCGACCCGATGCTCTTGAAGCCAGGCGCATAAGCTGTCTATCGCATCAGGTATCGAGTCCGTCGTCGGCGCAAGGAGGTAACAGCCCGCATCGGCAAGGCCGTGGTCGTAGCCCCGCGCCGCCTCGGCTCCCGCGGCCACCGCCAGCACCTCCCAGCCCTGCCGCGCGAGGCCCGCCTTCAAGGCATGGTAGTATGTAATGCCTCCCCCAGCCCCGGGGGTCATCGAGCAGTGGAACGCCATGCGTGGCATGCCCTCAGGCCTTCCCGGCACGCAGTAGGAGGTAACGCTCCTCGTCAGGAATCGATGCGAGCCTCGCCTCGGACGACTGCCGACTCACAGCCCTGAGCGTAGCATGAACGCTGCGCATTAGCCGCAGCATACGCGCCGGCAAGAAGCTCTTCGCGAAAAGGAGACAAAGGCGCGGCGAGAGCACCTTCCAGTGTAACCGCAGTGCCCGCAGCAAATAGGCGCGTGATCTGCTTCGCCACAGGATACCATTGTCGAAGATCTGTGCCGCAAGGAGGTAGGCTCTCCCGAGGCTCTCTCTCTGCACCCGGGACATGCTCTCTGGAATATCTGACTGCTTAAAGTAGGACTCCAATATCTGTACAATCTCTATTGCCTTCCTAGCGTGCAGAGTCCTTGTCTTAGTTAGATCGTGTGAACGGTGACAGGAAAGCACCCTTGGAACAAATCCAAGTCCCCCGTCCCGTACCGCTAACCGTATCCAGTATTCGCTATCGAGGGCTACATGAAGTGTCTCATCTAACAGACCTGCATGTTTCAATACCTCACGTTGCATGAGCACCCCGGGCTGCCAGATAGGAGGAACGGCCGAAAGACGTAAGCTGGTGAGCCTGAACGGTCTGGCGCGGTAATTACGTAAGAGATGGGAGCGAACGTTGATGCAGCAGGAATTGCCGTACACCAAGAGCTTCATAGGATGTGTATGGAGATACGCCACCGCATCATGTATACTGCACGGAGTCAGCAAATCGTCGGAATTCAACCAACCAATCATTGTGCCGCTACTCAAGCGCCAGCCTTTGTTGATCGCATATGCCTGTCCCTTGTCCGGCTCGGAGACCCAGTGGGCGAGATGTTTCTCGTATTTCTTGATAATTTCCACTGACTCGTCCGTGCTGCCACCGTCGATGATGAGGTACTCGAGGTTGGGGTAGCCTTGGAGGAGGACGGAGCGGATGGTCTCCTCGATGAAGCGGCCCTGGTTGAGCGAGGGGGTGACGATGCTGACGCGCGGCCAGGGGGAGCCGTCCGGCATGGCGTCCGGCAACTGGGGGCTCTCCTCCGTCCACGGCCAGCCGGCGCGGCCTGGGGGCGGAGGGGGAAGTTCACTTAGGGTTGGGCAGCGCATGCGATGGCTTTCTGTGATTGTTACCGTTGATCTGGGGCGCTCTGGACATCTGCTGGGCACGCACCAACCTCCGCGCAGGATGTGTGTTTGTTTTCGAGGAGTTGGGAAACCGCGGCCCTCACCTGCTCGACCGTGATGGCAAGAATGCAATGGGCCTTGGCAGCCGTGCACGCATCAATACACGGCATGCGCGCCGCCTCTGGCTGAAGCACAATATGAGGTACTCCCCAAGGGCCGAAGCGCAAGGGGGAATTGGGGTGTTCAGACGCACCGTCCTTCGGGTGCCCCGATATTTCAACCACAGGAACACCTGCCGCCGCCGCCAAATGCATCGGGCCTGAGTCGTTGCCCACGTAGACGTGACAGCGTTTCAGCAGGGCGGCTGTTTGACGCAGCGTTGCCTTGCCCACTGCGTTGATGACTTTAGCGCCGAGTTGCTTCTGGAGCTCCTGGCCCAGCGGTTCCTCCCCAGATCCCCCGACGACGATGATACGGGCGTCATATTCCTTGCCGAGCCGGTGGCTAAGCTCGACGAAGCCGGAGAGTGGCCATATCCGCTTCGGAGAACGCGACCCAGGACCGAAGCCGATCAGCAAGTCATCAGTCCTCACACCGTGGGTTCGCAGCGCCCGTTCAGCGAATGCCTCATCTTCACAGCCCAACCACAATTCGAGATGGTCCTTTTGAACCTTGCCGCCCAGGAAGCGAATTACCTCCAGGTTATGCTCCACTGAATGCTTGAGGGTACGGTCAGTCAAAGGATGAGTAAGCAGGCGGTCATACCCACGGTTAACCTGACGCTTGTGGTCGCTTACGTTTTCCGAGTAGCCTACCCGCAAGTCCGCTCCGCTCACGTAGGCAAGAAACACGGCATGATAGTAATCAGCATCCCAACGCGGAACGATCGCCATATCGAAACGGCGACGCCAGAGGTGCCTATATGAAAGCCAGAGGGCGCGCCAACGGCGCTGCAAAGGAGCTGCATATCGGGCAACTCTCCAATCGTAGGTGAGCACCTCGTTCACATAGGGGAAGAGTTCCACCAGGTTGTACACGTCAGGCTTCACCACCAGGGTGATCCAGGAATCGGGCGCATTCCGCCGTAGCTCGCGCAAGAACGCCGAAGTCAGCACTACATCGCCGATCTCGTCCAGTCGCACAACAAGGAGACTCGGGGCGACGGCCAAGCTCGTCCCTTTGCCACCGTGCCGATCTTTAAAACATCTAACCACTGCCTCACCCAAAAAGAAGGCAACACGCGGGGATTCAAGAAACGCTGACACTTGCCGGATACAGCTACGAGCAAGGGCCCTTGTTCTTTTCGTAATACTCATGCTTTGACGTCACCTTGCTTTCGCCCACACACATAGAAGCTCTGCATCGCATCAGGCCCGTCATCATATTGTACAATTTGACATCTGAGGCCTACCAATCCAGTTTTTATAATCTCTGGCGTTGGAATCCACTTATGTCCATCACCAACAAATGGCGATCCAGGGCGCCAGATGGCACAATCGGGATGCGGTAGGTAGAGGAATACGATCCCGCCTATTGTTAGCTTTCTGATCCATTCTCTGAGAGCCTCGTGCCAATGTTCGATATGTTCTAGACAATGTGAACTGAAGATATAGTCGAGACTAGCATTCACAAAATCAGAGCAACTCTTTCCAACACCTCGTCCTCTCCACACATCTACAGGAATCGCACCCGGAAACGGCCACAGTCCTGCACCGATGTCAATACCATTTCCCTTGCATAATGGAGAGGCTACCCGAAAGATGGCGTGAGCAGCTCCACCGATAGTGAGGTAGTCGGGATAGAACCTGGCTTTATACCGCCACCCGCCTGGTTCACGCTTAAGCTCGGTATGTTGATACAAGTGTCGATAAACGTGAAACAAATCTGGGGCGTCCGGCAGCGTTTCGAGGGGGCGAATACAGCGCCGCAAGGCCGCCACCAAAGGCCTAAAAAGCACAAACGGCCAAGGCATATTGAATTCCCTACGCAAGAGATTGCTGAACCTCCCCCAATGCCGGCTTCCTCAGTACGCACACCTCATGCCCCAACCACAGCCGCTCGGACAGGTCGAGAATCCGCAATCCGGCGCGCCCTGCAAGCTCTTCCATTGCCCTGTCGGTGAATATGTGAATGTGTTCAATTTCATCGAATGCGATGGGGAACATATTGCCCAGTGGCGGTTGAAAGTCGTAGCGATTAATCGGGCACTGGAGAATTCCGATGCCGCCATGTCTCAAGAGGTCTGCCGCGCCCTTGAGGAAAGCCTCAGGATCAAGCGAGTGCTCGATAACATCGAAGGCGAGAAAAAGGTCGCAAGGGGGGAGTTCGCAGGCTGGGAATATGCCCGCGCGAACGTCAAGCCCGGTCTTCTGTCGCGTCCATTGCGCCGTTCGCTCGTCCGGCTCCACGCCGATGCACTCATAACCCTGCCGCTGTAATAGCGACAAGAGGACGCCATGCGCACAGCCAACCTCAATTACACTTCCCTGCTTCGGCCCGTAGCGCTTGACGAGGTCAAGCCAGTAGTCTACCCTACCATCTCCTAGGTCATTCTTAGTACGGCCTTCTATGGGTGGGAAGCCCTTCATTTGCTGCCTCTTATGCCAGTAGAGGTCAAAGGCGTATACCTTTTCAAGCTCTTCGGCGAGAGGTGGGCGTTTGTTGACGTAGCAACCGCACTCTGCACATACGCCATAGCTTTCGTGCCAGGGGAATGGCCCGAGGGAGCCCCCGCACCAGCACCGGTCGCGCTCCTGGCGACGAATCCGCTTATAGCGCCGCATGGACATGTATCCTAAAAACCGGCGATGCACTCCTCGTGCGGAGCGGAAAGGATGAAAAAAGTGCCGCAAGCGTAGAGACACTAGGGCTCCTTTGTGATTTGCCACTTGATGAGTGGGGCGACCAAACCAAGACGATCATCCAAAGACTTAACAGAATATTCTGGAGCTATTTCAAATGTAACCACATCGTCAAGGCGGTCATACGAATTTCGTCCAGGTAAATGCGCTCCGACAACAAGGGAATACATTCCAGGGGCGAGAAAGTGTTCGGGAATATGAACGCATGCTCGATGAGATCCTGGCATTTTTTGGAGTGCCGACGTTCCACTTGCGTCAGAATCCGCTGTTGTGAAAATGGGCAACCCCTCAGCATTATGAATCCGCAAACCGATTTGGCACGCGTCTAACGGACGACTAACGATGTATCTGATAGTGATGGTTATCGGTTTATCAGCACGGAATAAACGCCCCGGTGATTCTTGCTCCTGGCAAGCAGAAATGTTCGTAAACACCAACTCTTTGCAGCTTGGCATTGAGCCTTCTCTACTCCATGTATTCCTCGTATGTAGCGAATCACTGAGATAGGAGTTGATAACTATGCACGAAGAATCGTCGAGGATGATTATACCGCCACCTAGGAGGACGGATCGCGGACAAAGCCGCTGCACCGCCCTCATATTATGGCTCACGAACAAGACCGTCCGCCCCTCCTTCGCCACGTCGCCCATTTTGCCGAGGCATTTCTTTTGGAAGGCGGCGTCGCCGACGGCGAGGACTTCGTCGACGAGGAGGATTTCGGGTTCGAGGTGGGCGGCGACGGCGAAGGCGAGGCGGACGTACATGCCGCTGGAGTAGTGCTTGACGGGGGTGTCGATGAACTTCTCGATCTCGGAGAAGTCGACGATCTCGTCGAACTTGCGGACGATCTCGGCCTTGCGCATGCCGAGGATGGCGCCGTTGAGGTAGATGTTCTCGCGTCCGGTGAGCTCCGGGTGGAAGCCGGTGCCGACCTCCAGGAGGGAGCCGATGCGGCCGTAGACTTCGGCGCGTCCGGCGGTCGGTTCGGTGATGCGGGAGAGGATTTTCAGCAGGGTGCTCTTGCCGGCGCCGTTGCGGCCGATGACGCCGACGACCTCGCCGCGCTTCACGTCGAAGGAGACATCCTTCAGCGCCCAGATGTGGGTGTCGTCAGGTTGGCCGTTGTCTCCGGCCTTGTTGCGTCCGTTGAAGAGGGAGGCGGCGGCGCGGAAGGGGGCGTACAGCGCATCGGTCATGGTGTCGCGCAGGGCTTTGTACTTCTGGCGCGCGCCGATGCGGTAGCGCTTGCCGAGTCCTTCGACGCGGATGGCGACGTCGCTCATGGTCGTGTTGTGTCTCCTTAATTCCATGACGTAATTCTGCGAGGGGACCGTGTCCCCTCGCGCACCCCGTCTACGCGAACCGCTGCGCAGCTCGCGGGGATTGGGGGTGTGGGGAGCAAGGGTCCCCCACAAGAAATTTCCCTTTCACATGGCATGACCAAGGCGTCGAAGAGAGAATCGAATTTATGAGACGTAACACTATCGTCCTCCCGAACCGACGGCATCGACGAAGGTGCGTTCGCGGTAACGGAACCAGATGATGCCGCTGAGGAAGAGACAGACGGAGAAGGCGGCGGAGATGAGGAGCATGGGCGAGGGGCCGTCGCCGATCCCCAGCAGCGCCCAGCGGAAGCCTTCGACCACGCCGGTCATCGGATTGAGGCCAAATAGAGGGCGCCAATAGTCAGGAATCATACTGCTTGGGTACACGACTGGGGTGAGAAAGAGCCAGAATTGGGTCAGAAAAGGTACAACATACGCCACGTCGCGGTACTCGAGATTGAGGGCGGAGAGCCAGAATCCGACGCCGAGGGAGGTGACGAGCATGAGCAGGACGAAGGCGGGGAGCAGGAGGACGGCGGCGCCGGGGGCGATGCCGTAGATGATCATGAGGACGACGAGCAGGGCGCTGGAAACGAGGAAATCGACGAGGGCGGCGAGGGTGGCGGAGAGGGGGACGATGATGCGCGGGAAGTAGACGCGGGTGATGAGCCGCTGGTCGGTGACGAGGCTGTTGGTGGTCTCCGAGAGGGTGCGCGAGAAGAGCTGCCAGGGGAGCAGCGCCACGTAGGCGAAGATGGGGTACGGCACGCCTTCCGACGGTATCTTGGCGAGGCGTCCGAAGAAGAGGGTGAAGACGATCATCATGGCGAGGGGCTGGATGACGGCCCAGGCGACGCCGATGGCGGTCTGCTTGTAGCGCACCTTGATGTCGCGCCAAGTGAGGAAGTAGACGAGCTCGCGGTAGGCCCAGATTTCCCGCAAGTCGAGGAAGCGCCAGCCGCGCGTCGGCTGGATGACGAAGGTGGGCTGGCCGTTGGCGGCGAGCTCGGAGGGCAGAAGCGCGGTTTCGCTTGCGTTCGTGAGGGTCGTCGTGGCGTGGCTCCTGGTTATTGGGTAAGGAGGGTGCGAGGGAGCGGCGCCCCCTCGCGCACCCCGCATACGCGAGCCGCTACGCGGCTCGCGGGAGTTGGGGGTGTGGGGGAGCAAGGGTCCCCCACGAAAAAAGTCCCTTCTAGCGCATCAACTTTGTCAGCTAACCTGCGAGACATACCGCTAGTTGACGATGAACTGATGATTGCGGTAGCGCGGGCTGGTGGGCTCGGGGATGAGGCCGGATTCGAGGGTCGTCAGCACCTCGATGATGCCGTCCTCGACGGTGCGCAGGGGGAGAAAGCCGAGCATGCAGCGGATCTTCTCGAAGGAGACGCGCACGTCGCGCATGTCTTCGCCGAAGGAGAGGTCGCGCACCTCGACGGTGACGCCCGGCACGTGTTTCTGTACCAGGGTGACGATCTCTTGCTTCGAGTGGTTGCCCGTCTCCGAGCCGACGTTGAAGATTTGATTGCGCACGGTGGGCAGGGGCGCCTCCTGCAGCAGGAGGAGCGCATCCACCACGTCGGCGACGTGCACGAAGGAGCGAAAGTAGTCGCGCTGGTAGATGACGAGCTTGCGGTGGCGCAGGGCCTCGAGGACGAACTGGTTGACGATGAGGTCGAAGCGGGTGCGGGGCGAGATGCCGAAGAGGGTGGCGAAACGCGGGATGATGGGGGCGCAGCGAGACGCCCGGCCGCGTTCGAGCAGCCACTCCTCGGCGGCGATCTTGGTGCGGGCGTAGAGCGACTGCGGGTTGAGCGGCGACTCCTCGGTGACCGCCTCGCCGTTGGGCGCGATGCCGTAGTTGCTGTAGGTCGAGGCGAGGATGAAGCGCTCGACGCCGGCGCGCTCGCTGGCCTCGAAGACGCGCTTCGTCGCCTCGGTGTTGTACTTGTAGGCAACGGCGTCGCCCACCTGCTGGCAGGCCGGGAAACCGACGATGGCGGCCAGGTGGTAGACGATCTCGATGCCCGGCAGCAGCTCGTCGAGGGCGTCCTGCGTCACGTCCGCCTTGGCGAAGCGGAAGCGCGGATGCCCGAAGAACCCCAGCAGCGACTCGCCGCCGAACATCAGCGCATCGACCACGGTGACTTCATGCCCCTGCGCCAGGAGCGTGCCGGTGAGGAGGGAGCCGATGTAGCCCGCGCCGCCGGTGATGAGCACCTTTCGCATTGTTTCTCCCTAGAGCCTTTGGCGAGGCAGCCGCGCCCCCGGAACAATGTTCCGCGCGCACCCCGGTTACGCGAGCTGCTGGGCAGTTCGCGAGGAGAGAGAACAGGACGCCTACCGCTTGCTCTGAGGCCCCTTGTCTCGAGCCAGGAGAAGTGCGGTTCCCTCGCCCGCCAAGCCGAGCCTCACTCTGCCCGCTCCCGTGGTTGCGTCGCCTCGCGAGGTCGCGCGCGATCAACTCCAGGTCGCGCCAATGCCGCCTCGCGCCGGAGCAACTCGCCAGGAGCGGGGAACGCGGCGCGCACCGCGGGGGAGCCGTTCGCGGCAACCCCGACAGGCGGGCCGAGCGGCCGCGAGGCGGGACGAGAGGTGGGCTGGTACTGCTCTTTCGTTCCCTCGCCGCCCCAGGGGTAGGAGACGTTCCGCAGGTCCAGGACGAACTCCGAGAGCAGGATGCCGCGCGCGGTACAGAGCTTCTCCACCTCCTCCAACTGCCCGCCGTTCACGCGCGGCGTCGAGAGGACGATCTGCGAGACCGGACGCTGGTCGAGGAATGCCGCCAGGGTCTTCGAGGTGCAGACGACCGGATAGCCGTGCAGCGAGAATCCCTGTTTCTTCGGATCGTCGTCGATGAAGCCGCGGATTTCCCACTCGGCGCGGCGGTGGTGGTGGAGTTCGTGGAGGAGCTGCGCGCCCCGCCAGCCGGCGCCGTAGATGAGCATGCCATGCCGCTGCTCTGCTTGAGCGGGTTCGCGTGCCGCGCGCGACGGCTGGGCTCCCGCTGCGATGCGGAAGGAGAGCCGGAAGCCGCCGCAGAGGAGGACCAGGAAGAGGAAATCGGAGAGGAAGACGGAGATCGGAAGCGTCGGCAGATCGTAGAGGGTGAACAGGAGGGCGGCCGCGAAGAACGTCGCCAGGGCCACCACCCGCGTCAACTTCAGAAGCTCGTGCACGCTGCTGTAGCGCCAGACGCTGCGGTAGAGTCCGCCGAGGTAGAAGACGCAGAGCTGCACGAAGAGGATCACCGGCAGGCCGGTTCGCAGCAGGTCGAGCAGGAGGTGCCGCTCCGCCCAGCCGTAGCGCAGGGAGAGGGCGAGCCAGAAGGCCAGCGCGATGAAGAGGACATCGGCGCCGAGCTGCACGAGTCGCCGCTCGATAATCGGCAGGGCGTAGATGCGGCTCACCCGTTCCGCGGCGCGGCCCGGCAGGTGCAGGTAGCCCAGCCGGTGCAGCCCGATGCAGGTCGCCAGCACCACCGTCGCCAGCAGGAAGCCGGCGTTGAGGTTCTTCCAAGCGACGCTGGCGAAGGCGCTGACGCAGAGCGCCAGCGACACCGCGTAGAGGGAAAGCACCGTGCGGCGGTGCGAGAGGCCCAGCTTCAGGAGGCGATGATGGATGTGGTCGCGGTCGGCCTCGAACATGCTCTTCGAGCCGTAGAAGAGGACGCGCAGCTTCCCCTGCCGGCTCAGGTCGAGCAGGTGGGTTGCCTTGAGGAAACGGCGGACCATCGACAGCAGGGTGTCGGTGAGCGGGATGCCGAGACAGAGGATCGGCGTCAGGATGGAGACGATGGTGGCGCTGCGCAGCGAGCCTTCGATGGTGATGGTCGAGACGACGAAGCCGAGGAAGAGGCTGCCGCTGTCGCCCAGGAAGATGGATGCCGGATTGAAGTTGTAGCGCAGGAAGCCGATCGCCGCGCCGGCGAGGATCGCCGCCACCAGCAGGAGCGCCGTATCCTGATTCATGAAGGCGATGCCGCCGATGCTGAGGGCGACGATGAAGGCGGCGCCCGTGGCCAGGCCGTCGAGGCCGTCGATGAGGTTGAAGGCGTTCGTGATGCCGACCACCCAGAGGATGGTGATCGGGATCGACAGCCAACCCAGCTCGATCGTCTCGGCCAGGAAGGGCACGCCAAGGGTGCGGATGCGCCAGCCGAGGAGGGTGAGCGACAGGGCCGCCAGCCCCTGGACGAGCAGCTTCGCGCGCGCCGACACCCCGCGCAGGTCGTCGATCACCCCCAGGAGGAAGAGGCTCGGCGCAACGAGGAGGAGGGCGCGCACGAGGTGCTGTTTCGGGGCCAGCAGCCCCGCGCCGGTCGCCAGGGCCACGGTGAGACTGAAGGCGAGGAAGACGGAGACGCCACCCAGGAGGGGGATCGGTTTCGCATGCAGCTTGCGGCCGCCGGGATAGTCGAAGACTCCCAGTCGAACCGCCCAGCGGCGCGCCAGCGGCGTCAGCGACAGGCTGAGCGCGGCGGCCATCAAGAAGGAGAGGGTGATGGTGATCATTCGGAGGGTCTCACAAAGCTTGGCGCCATCCTGGCTGACCCATGACGCGGCGCCGGCACCCGGCGCTCGCCTCCGTTCGGAGCGCCGTTCGCGGCCAGCACCTTGACGAGCAGCTTGCGCATCGCGCGGGTCACCATCGTCCGATCGAAGCAGCGCAGCGCCGCCCGCCGCCCGTTTTCTCCCAGCCGCGCCCGCAGCGGCGGCTGCTCGTGGAGCCGGAGGATGGCTTGCCGCAAGGCGTCGGCATCGCCGGGTGGGACGACAATCCCACAGTCGTGCTCTCGCGCCAGGCGGGCGAGATCGCTCGACTCCTCGACGAGGGCGATGAAGGGCCGACCGACGGCGGCGATGCCGTACACCTTGCTCGGCGCGACCATCCCATGAAGCCCGCCCCGCAGCGGGATGAGATGGAGGTCCACGGCGGACAGGCTGTAGGCGAGGTGTTCCCTGGGCTGGTAGGGCAGGAAGCGGACGTTCCGCAGACCCCAGGCCGTGGCCTTCTCCTGCAGCACCCGTTTCGACGCCCCCTCGCCGATGAAGAGGAAGAGGAGGTCCGCTTCGCGGCGCAGGGCGGCCGCGGCCTCCAGCACCGTCTCCAGCCCTTGCGCCACGCCGAGATTGCCGGAGTAGCCGACGACGAAGGCGCCTTCCGGCGCGTGCCGGGCGCGGAACCAGTTCTCTTCAGGCGCCACGGGCCTGATCGCCGCCGTGTCAACCCAGTTGTGAACCACCGTCGCCTTCGTCCTGATGGGGGCTTTCCTTGCCAGCAGCTCCAGCATGTCGTCGCTCAGCGCGACAACGTGATCGGCGCCTCGCAGGGTGGCGCGCGTGATGCGCTCGAGCGTCCAGAGGATGAAGCGGTTCTTCACCTTGCCGCTGAGGCGCGCGATGTCGGGGAAGACGTCCTGGCAACTGAAGATCATGGGACAGCGCCGCAGCCTGGCGACCAGAAGACCCAACACCCCAAGCACCGGCGGGTCCGTCTGCGTCACGAGCAACGATGGGCGATGGAAGCAGAGCGCGCATGCGGCGGAGATGAAAAACGTGGCGAGGTTGCACAACCGTCCGATGAAGTTCCGCTTCGCAAATCTCGTGTGCCGGCAGCGCAGGACCTCGATGTTCTTGTACCGCTCCCGACGGAAGGGGAGCATCGGCCGCCGCCGGCCATTGAGTGTGCTCGCGCCGACAAGGGGGCTTCCCGCCACGACGGTGATCGGCAGACTTCCCGAGAGGTCTTCGCAGAGCTCCGTCAAAAACTGACCGGTCGCCTCGACGTCCGGAAAGAAGGAGCGATTGAGAAACGTGACGGACCGCGTCGTAGCCCTTCTCCTCATGCGGTTTTTTGGCAGTTCCCCATGGGCGCGCCGCCCACCCGCGAAGCGATGAAAATGGGATATGCCTGGCGGTACCGTTTACGGTACGACATCGCGCGTTCGGAGGTGCGTTCCAATCCGTCGAAGGGAAGAACCGTGGAGTGGATGAGCACCGCTTGTAGGGGCGGTTCGCGAACCGCCCCTACACCTCTTCACACGTGCGCGGGGTCGAACCTGCGGGGGAAGGGCGGGGCAAGCCCCGCCCCTACGCGATGCTCCGTCTCCCTTGTGGTTCTCATCGCTTCCGCGCACCTCAGCGGTCCAGATTCAACGCCGAGGTGTACAGGTACATTCTCGTGACAGCTCAACCACGTAGAGAGTCTTTTTTCTTGGCAGAGGTGTTTTCACCGTCAGGCGGAAGTAAGAAGGCTATCGTCAGCCACGCAGGTCTCTTTCCCCTCGCAGCCATCGATCGATGTGGAGACAAGACCACTCAGATCGCCGCGCCGTTTGGGCCACCGCTGTCGGTGTAGTAGGAGCGGTAGTAGCGGTAGTAGTAGTCATAGGTGTGATGCCCAAGCCGCATGGCATTGAAGACGCAGCCCAGGATCGGCGCGTTGACCGAACGCAGTTGGGCGATGCTGTGCCGCACCGACTCCGGCGTCGCAATCCCATGCCGCGAGATGAGGAGGATGCCGTCCACCTTGGGAGCGAGCACCGCCACATCCGAGACCGGCAGCAGGGGGGGGCTGTCGATGAGCACGAGGTCATAGGCGTCGGCCAGCTCTCTCAGGATTCCCCCGCAGCTCTGCTGCGACAGAAGCTCGGAGGGGTTCGGGGGGATAAACCCCGCCGGCAGCAGGGAGAGGTTTTCGATGGAGGTGGGACGCGCCTGCGCCGCGGTCCGCTGACGATCGCCGAACGCATCCGTGAAGCCGGGCTGGCGCTCCATTCCGAAGAGGGTGTGGAGTGCGGGTCGGCGAAGGTCCAGGTCGAGAAGGAGCGTCTTCAGACCCAAGTTCGCCATCGCCACGCCGAGGTTCGCCACGGTGGTCGTCTTGCCTTCGCCGGGAAGCGAGCTGGTCACCAGGAGCGTCTTCAGCGGCCGGTTCAAGCCGGTGAAGCGGATGTTCGTGCGCAGGGATCGATAGGCTTCCGAAATGTGCGACTTGGGATGTTTGACGAGCGCCAGCTTGTCGCTCTGTTGGGCGGCCGGCGATTTCCCGTTCAAGCTGAAGCGGGGCTTGGTGAAATCCAAGATCACGCCATAGAGGGGCAGCCGCGTCACCTGCTCGAGCTCCATCGGCGAGTGGATGGTCTGGTCGATCCATTCCAGCAGGAAGCTGAGGCCGATGCCGGCCATGAGTCCGAGCACCGCCCCCAGGAGCAGGGAGCGGGGCGCGCGGGGCTCGATCGGCATCCTGGGCGTGCGCGCGGGATTGAGGATGCGCACGTTCCCCACCGTCGAGGCCTTGACGATGCGGGCCTCCTCGTACTTGTTCAACAGGAGCGTGTAGAGGTTCTCGTTGACTTTCGCCGTGCGGGTCAGGGCGACGAGCTGCTGCTCCTTCGCCGGCAGGTTCTGCAGGTCCTCCTGGTAGCGACGCAGCACCACGCCGAGCGCCTGCTTATGGTTGCGGAGGTTGTCGAGGCTCTTGCGGACCGACGTCCGGATGCGCTCCTTCGCCGCCTCGATGCGGATGTCGACCTGACGCACCTCCAGGCTGTTCTCCCGGAAGCGTTCCAGGAGGGCGCGCTTTTCGATTTCGAGCTGCGCCAGCGTGCCGACGAGGCTTGCAATCACCGGATCGGTGAGGATGCCGCCCGAGAGGACGAAGCTCGGGTCCTTCCCTTCCGCGAGGCTGGCGAGAAGACCCTCGATTTGCGCCTCCTGCAGCTCCAGCTTGGATTTCTCCAGCTCGAAGTTCGCCACCTGGGTGACGAGGGCGTCCGCCTCGCTGCTCAACATCGCGGCATGCTCGCTGCGCTTGTAGGCGATGAGCTTGTTCTCGGCCTCTTCAAGCTTCGCGCGCAGGCTGAGGAGCTGCTCATCGAGGAATTTCTCGGTCTGCGCCGCCTCCTGCGAGCGGTACTGGATGTTCTGCAAGTGGTAGCTGCGCGCCAGCTCGTTGACGATGTCCCGCGCGATCCGCGGCTGGTTGGACTGGGCGCGCAGATGCAGGACATTGGTGCTGCGGCCGACCTGGTCGACGATGATGCGCTCGCGCAAGTCTTCGGCCGCGTCCGTCGGATCGAGGAAACTCAGCGCCACCGGATACGCCTCGGCGCTCAGCCCCTCCTTGAGCGCGAAACTCAGGCCGGGAAGAGAGACCTCTATCCCTGGTCTGCCGATGGCGAGCCGCTGTCCCGCTTCATCCCGAACGGCGTAGGCCCCCCGCAAGCTTGGCGGCAGGGGTTCCAACAGGAGTCTCCTGCCATGCCACGGCGGCTCCGCCTTCAGGAGCACAATGCTCGGCAGTTGCGGCGGCTCGGTGCTGATGCCGGGCAGGCGGTCAAGGAAGGTTTTCAATCCCACCCGGAGCTGATCGAACGTCGTGCTCCACTCGAGGCGATAATTCAGCTTCAGTTGGTCAATCACCTGCATGGCCAAGCCGCGGCTTTTGATGATCTCCCGCTCGGCTTCATAGGCGGAGGACTGCGGCGCCAGGTCCAACCCCTCGAAGATTTGCAGCCCGCTCTCCCGCTTCTCGACGATGAGCGTGGTGGAAGCCTGGTAGACGAGGTCAGTGTTGAAGTTCATGAACGCCGCAATGAGGATCGCCGCCAGCAGGCAGGCGATGATCAACCTCGTATGAGATCGGAGGATCTTCAGGTAGTCGCGGAGGGAGGGCGCCTCCTCCGTTTCTTGGAGGTCCGCAAGGTGTTCTGGAAGTCTATCCATCGCTGCTCATCGAGGTTGGGGCATTAAAGTGGAATGGGAGAGACTTCACGGCGTGCTGAACTCGGTGTTGGTGAACGTCCCCTCGACCAGAATCCCCTCGCTGCTGATCGGCAGGCCCGCCGGCGTCGGGAAGGAGCCGCCGCTGAACTCCAGGGAGATCGTCACCGGGCTGGCCTGCGTGGTGCGCGTCGTGTCGATGCGGAGAATCTCCGGGCCGATGTTATCCGAAGCCGCGGTGGCGGAGTTCAGGGTGACCGCGTCATCGCCCGACGCCGTGATGCTCGCCGGCGGCTCGATGAAGCTCGTCTCGGCGGTGCCGTTCAGGTTCAAGGCGCCGAGGGTGTTCGAGGCGATCACCGTGGTGCCGCCCGTCGTCGAGGTGACCTTCAGGGTCGTCCCATTGAGGAGCCCGGCGTTGCTCACATCCCGCCCGAAGAGGATGTTGACATCCGGCAGGGCGCGGCTGGTCACCCCGTCGCGGTTGAACTCGAGTTTCTGGAGCAGCGCCTCGATCTCCTCCAGGTCGGTGACGCTGGCGCTGGCCGGCACGGTGAAGCGGACGGCGATGGTGATGGCGCCCTCCACGGCGCTGCCGCGCGTATCCTTCACCGCCGCGCCATTGATGCGGATGAGGGCGAAGTAGAGGGAGCCGGGACGCACGGCGAAGCCGCTGATCAACGAGTTGCTTGAATCGGCGATGTTGAGGCTGCGCAGCAGGTCGAGGTTGAAGCAGACGTTCCAGGTCTGGCTGAACGTCCCCGCGGCCGCGAACGCGCTGGCGGCGGCGCCGTTGGCCGCGCAGGAGACGCCGTTCGCCGACAGCCGCAGGAACTCAGTGGCGAGGGTGAAGTTCGCGCCGGAGACGCTGTTGAAGGTGAAGCCGGGCGGGCTGGCGATGGGGCTGCCGCGCCCCAGACTCACCTGCGTCAGGTTCGACGGCAGCGCCTGCGTGGCGGCGTTCCTGGCGGTCGTCAGGCTGGAGCTGTTGAGGCTGCTGCCGGTCGGTATGGCTTCGCGCAGCAGCGCCACCTCGACCTTCGCCGGGTCGGCCATCTTCACCCGGCGGCTGAAGCGCAACTCCACCGTATCCAGGAGCTCGACCGTGTTGACGCCGCTCTCGACGTTGGCGTCGATGATGCGCACGCTGTGGATGGCCGGCTTCGCCGTACTGGCCGACTCGGTGAGGAAGGCGGCATCCGTGAACGTGGCCCGCAGGGAGAGCTCGGCGGCGCCGGAGGCCGTGGACACCGGCAGATTGGCCGGGTGCGGGAAGTTCTTGAACACCAGGGTCAGGTCAACCGGGCTGGCCGGCTGGCTCAGGCGCGTCTCCACGCGCATGACCTCGGGGCCGCTGTTATCGCTGATCGCCACGGCGTCATTGAGGCTGACGGAGTCGTCGTTATTGATCCGCACCGCCGCCGGCGGCTCGATGAAGCTGACCTCGGCGTTGCCGTTGGCGTTCAGGTTGGCGAGGGTGTTGCTTGAGATGACCGTGGTGCCGCCGGCGTTGGCGGTCACCTTCAGGGTGGTGTTCTCCAGCACCGAGCTGTTGTCGACGTCGCGGTCGAAGAGGATGTTGACCGCCGGCAAGGCGCGGCCGCTCTCCTGCCGGTGGTCGAACTCCACCTTCTGGAGCAGCGCCTCGAGGTCCTCGAGGTCGGTCACCGAGGCGCCGCTCGGCGTCTCGAAGCGCAGGGCGAGCTCGATGCCGCCGGCGACGGGGTTCCCCCGCGCGTCCTTGACGCTGCCGCCGTCAATGGTCACCAGGAGGAAGTAAAGGGAGCCGGGGCGGACCGCGAAGCCGCTGATGAGGGAGTTGCTCGAATCGGCGATGTTGAGGCTGCGCAACAGATCGAGATTGAAGCAGACGTTCCACACCGAGCTGAACGTGCCGGCCGCCTGGAAGGAGGAGGCGGCCGCGCCGTTCGCGGCGCAGGGCGTGGTGGTGGTGGACATCCGGAGGAAGTTGCTGCCGAGGGTGAAATTGGCGCCCACGACGTCATTGAACCCCGTTCCCAGCATCGGCGCGCCGCGTCCCAGGGTCACCTGCGGCAAGTTCGCCGGCAGGGCGTTGCGGGCCGCGATGATCGACGTCGCCAGGTTGCTGTTCTTCAGGATGCTCGCGGCGGGCGAGTCGGGGGCGCGCTCGCGCAGCATCGCCACCGCCACCTTGCCGGCGTCCTCGACCTTCACCGGCTCGGAGAAGACCATCTGCACGGTATCGAGGAGGCGGAGGAGATTCGAGCTCTCCGTGAAGCCGCTGTCCACGATGCGGATGCTCTTCAGGGTCGGCTTGATCGTATCGGAGGGGACGCTCGGCGCCTCGGTGATGAACTCCACGTCGCTGAACGTGGCGCGGATCGACAGGTCGGCCCCGCCGCTCGGCAGGTTGGCGGGATGCGGGAAACTCGTGAAGACCAGCGTCAGGTCCACCGGGCCGTCTGGCTGGCTCAGGAAGGTCTTGACGCGCAGAATCTCCGGGCCGCTGTTCAGGCTGACCCCCACCGCGTCGTTCAGGGTGACGGAGTCGTCGTTGTCGAGGCGAATCTCCGCCGGCGGCTCCAGGAAGGAGACCTCCGCGTTGCCATTGCTGTTGAGGCTCGCCAGGGTGTTCGTGGTGATGATGGTGGCGCCGCCGGCGCTCGCCGTGACGTTCAGGGTGGTGTTCTGGAGCACCGAGGTGTTGTTGACGTCCCGGTCGAAGAGGACGTTGACGATGGGCAGCGGCCGGCCGCTCTCCTCGCGCCGGTCGAATTCGATCTTCTGCAGCAGGGCCTCGATGTCTTCCAGGTCGGTAACCGTGGCGGTGGCCGGCGTCTCGAAGCGCAGCGCCAGCTCGAGGCCGCCCGCCGCTGGGTTCCCCCCGGCGTCCTTGACGCTCGCCGAGGATATGGTCACCAGAAGGAAGTAGAGCGACCCCGGCCTGACCGCGAAGCCGCTGATGAGGGAGTTGCTCGAATCGGCGATGTTGAGGCTGCGCAGCAGGTCGAGGTTGAAGCAGAGGTTCCAGACCGAGCTGAAGGTGCCGGCGCTCTGGAAGGCGGTCGAGGAGGCTCCCTGGGAGGAGCAGGAGGTCCGGCCCGTCGAGAGCTTCAGGAAGCTGCTGCCGAGGGTGAAGTTCGCCCCGACGACATCGTTGAAGCCCGTGCCGGAGATGGGCGCGCCGCGTCCCAGGGTGACCTGCGGCAGGTTCTCCGGCAGGGCGTTGCGCGCCGCGGCGATCGAGGTCGCCAGGGTGCTGTGCTTCAGGATGCTCGCCGCGGGCGTATCGGGGGCGCGCTCGCGCAGCATCGCCACCGCCACCTTGCTGGCGTCCTCCATCTTCACGGGCTCGGAGAAGACCATCTGCACCGTGTCGAGGAGGCGGATGAGGTTGGAGCCTTCATCGAAGCCGCTGTCCACGATGCGGAGGCTCTCCAGGGTCGGTTTCGTGGTGTCCGGCGGCACGATCGGGGGTGTGGAGAGGAACTCGACGTCCGTGAAGGTGGCGCGGATCGACAGCTCGGCGCCGCCGCTCGGCAGGTTGGCGGGATGCGGGAAACTCGTGAAGACCAGCGTCAGGTCCACCGGGCTGGCGGGCTGGGGCAGGAACGTCTTGACGCGCATGATCTCCGGACCGCTGTCAATACTGACGCCGACCGCGTCATTGAGGGTCACGGAGTCGTCGTGCTGCTTGCGGATCGCCGCCGGCGGCTCGCGGAAGGAGATTTCGGCGCTGCCGCTGGCGTTCAAGGCGGCCAGCGTGTTCGTGGCGATGACGGTGGCGCCGCCGGCGCTCGCCGTGACGTTCAGGGTGGTGTTTTGCAGCACCGAGGCGTTCTCGACATCGCGGTCGAAGAGGATGTTCACAATCGGCAGCGTTCGGCCGCTCTCCCGCCGCCGGTCAAACTCCACCTTCTGGAGCAGCGCCTCGAGGTTCTCGAGGTCGGTGACGGCGGCGGTCGCCGGCGTCTCGAAGCGCAGCGCCAGCTCGAGGCTGCCCGCCACGGGGTCGCCGCTGATGTCGCGGACCGCGGCGCCGTCGAGGGTCACGAGGAGGAAGTAGAGCGAGCCGGGACGCACCCGAAAGCCGTCGATGAGGCGATCGGTGCTGTCGGCGATGTTGAGGGAGCGCAGCAGGGAGAGGTTGAAGCAGAGGTTCCAGGTCGTGCTGGCGATGGCCGCGCTCTGGAAGGCGCCGGCGGAGGCGCCGCCGCTGGCGCAGCTCGTGCCGCCGGTGGAGAGCTTCAGGAAGCTGTTGTCGAGGGTGAAGTTGGCGCCGACGACGTTGTTGAAGCCGCTGCCGGAGACCGCCGCGCCGCGCCCCAGGGTGACTTGCGGCAGGTTCGCCGGCAGGGCGGTGCGCGCCGCCGCGATCGCCGTGGCCAGGTTGCTGTGCTTCAGCACGCTCGCCGCCGGGGAGTCCGGCGACTGCTCGCGCAGCATCGCCACGGCCACCTTCGAGGCGTCGGCGATCTTCACCGGCTCGGAGAAGACCATCTGCACGGTGTCCAGCAGGCGGATGAGGTTGGAGCCTTCATTGAAGCCGCTGTCGACGATGCGGACGCTCTTCAGCACCGGCTTGACGGCGAAGCTCACCGCGATCGATTTGATGCAGCTCACGCTGCCGCCGCCGCTCGCCGGCACGCTGCTCGCCGTCAGGGTGACGGCGCCGTCCCCCTCCGCCGTGATCGTGCCGCTGCCGCCGTCAACCGAAAGCACGGCGGGGTTGCTGCTCGCCAGGCTGGCAAGGGCGAAGTTCGCGAGCGTCTCGGTGGTGCCCAGGGAGGTGTCCACGAGGATCGTCAGGGAAGCCGTCTGTCCTTTGGTCGTCAGGGTGGTCGGCGCAACGATGGCGCAGGCTGTCGCGAGGGGCGTGGGTGTTGGCGTTGGCGTCGGCGTCGGTGTTGGGGTTGGTTCTGAAGGCGGTTGCCCCGCGGCTGGCGGCGGTGGCGGCGGTGGCGGCGGCGGCGGTGGTGGCGGTGGTGGCGGCGGCGGCACCGGCTGCGGCAGTTGCCCCAGGCTCCCCGCCGTGAAGGCGGCGCTCACGTCCGCGGCTTGGACATTCGTCGCGCCAGCACCGGTGGCGGCGGTGACGGCCTGTTGCGTCACCGTCTCCTGCAGGGCGCGCGCCTGCTCGGCGCCGACCGTCCTCGTCAGGGCGGCGCCGGTGCCGGCCACGACGTTGGCTGTCAGCGCCCCCGCGGTTGAGCCGCCGGCGCTCCGGCCGACCGTCGTGATGACCGTTGACGTGAAGGAGGCGGCATTTTGGGCAATGGCCGTGGCGCTGACGCCGCCCGAAGAGAGGCCCCTCAGGGACTCGTTCACCGCGGTTGCCGATACTGCCTGCTGGCTGACCCCCAACGCCGACAGCGCGGCGCTCGATCCGAGAATCTCGCCGACGACGCGCGCGCTGCCGCTCATGGCGGCGTTGGCGCCGAGGGACTGCGCCAGGCCGCTCGAGGTCCCCGCGGCCAGCCCCACGACGGCTTCGGTGGCGTCCGCGCGGTTGGTCGTCCCTTGCCGCAGGGCGCCGATGACCAGCGACTGCACCCGCACCGCCGAGGTGACGAGCGCGTCGCCGCTGACGCCGAGGCTCTGGGAGATGGCGGTGGTGCCGGCGCTGACGACCTCGCTGACGACGGTGCGCACGATGGAGCCGCGGATGCCGCCGGCGCCGAGCTGCTCCGTCGCCGAGGCGATGAGGGTGGCGGCGGTTTCGGTGCGCGCCGCGGCGCCCGCGGCCTGATCCCGCCCCACCGCGGCGATGGATTGCCGGATGATGTCGCCGGCCACGAGGTGGGAGTTGCCGGCGGCCACGCCCGACTCGTCGATCGCCGCCACCGCCGCGCCCACCATGCTGCGGGCCACGCTGGAGCGGCGCGCCGCCGTCAGCCCCGCTGCGCTCTCCTGCAAGGCTTCGATGGCGCGCCCGGTGATCTCGCCGGCGGCCTGATTGGTGCGGCCTTGGGCCGCCACCTCGCGGGTCACTTCAGTGACGCGCTGGCTGACAACGCGCGCCGAGGTGGCGGCGCGGGAGACCGCCTCGACGTTGGCCGGTCCGCCCTCTTCCGTCAGCTGTTGGTTGGTGCTTTGCAGCACGGCCGCCGTCACGGCCACCGCCGTCTGATCGCCGCTGGTCAAGACCTCGAAGGTGTTCTGCGCGACGCTGACGACCTCTTGCACCGCGCTCACGTTGCCGGTCTGCGCCACCTGGATGGTGAGGAGCGCCGCCTGGATCAGCGCCTGCACCGGCGCGGCGGTGTTCGTGGCGCCGCTCACCGCGTCGCCCACGGCGCCGGTCGCTTGCTCCGCGAAGCGGGCCGCCGCCTCGTTCCCCTTGCGCTGCAGGTCGAGCGCCACCACGGCGGCATCGCTGAGGACGCGCACGATGCTTAACAGCGATGCCCGCAGCGCCGGGTCCACCGTCTGTTCGACGAGGGCGTCGAGCTGGTTGAGGAGCGCCGCGAGCTGGTAGGCGCGGGCCACCCGCGGCTCGACTCCGGCGGCGATGATCGGCGAGGAGACCGTGGGCGTTTCGGCAAGCGCTTTCAAGGCCGCCTGGGTGGCCGCCGCGAGTTGCGCCACCAGGCTCTCCTCACGCGCCGCCGCCTGTTGCAGCGCGCGCTGCACCGTGGCGATGTTCACCGTGAAGCCCTGCTCGGGGAAGTCGAGGTCGGTGATCGCCTGGATGTTCTCCGGCACCAGCGGCGTGCCCAGGACCAACGGCTCACCGTTGCCCCCGGCCGCCTCCTTCAGGCGCTCCTCGATGAGCCGCGTCACGGCGCTGGTGGCCGCGCTGATACCTACGTCCAGGGTGTCGTGGGTAAAGTCCGGCAGCACCTTGCGCAGGATGATGTTCCCCTTTTCAGCCACGAGGACGTAAGGGGAGCGTTTCGAGAAGGGAATCCCCTGCAGCGTGTAGCCGCCGTTCGCGTCGGTCATCGTTCTGGCCAGCAGCGTTCCGGAGAGGTCGGTCAGGGTGATGGCGTAGCCTTCCAGGTCATCCTCTTCAAAGGTCTGGACGCTGCCGGCGAGCCTGCCGCGCCCGACGGTGAATTCCGTCAGCCGCTCGGAGAGCGGCTCCCCGCTGTCAGGATCAACGTACTGGGCGCGCCAGGCGTAGATGCCGTGGGGCAGCTCGGGCACGACCTCGATCTCAAGGAAGACGGGGACCTCGAGGTCCACCGAGGTGAAGGAGAGGAAGGGAACGCGCTCCTCTCTGAAGGTCAGCGTCTCGTCGAGGTAAAAGGTGAACAAGCGCCCGTCGGGCAGGGGGACATCCACGGAGATGAACGAGGTGACGCGGTTGCCGCGCAGCCCCTCGGTGAGGCTGGCGGAGAGCCGCAGCAGGTCGCCCGCCTGGAACTGCTGCTGGTTCAGCAGCAGCTTGCCCTGCGGCAAGCCGGTGAACTCGACCTCCACGATGGACTCCGCCAGCACCTGGTTGCCGACGATGGAAACGAGCTGACCAACCCATGTGTAGGCGCCGGGCTGACTGGTTTCCGGCACGGCGGGGAACCGCCCGAAGCGAACCTCGAGGAAATCGGGCACCGTGATGTCGGCAACGTTCCAGAAGATCGCCAGGGGAGCGCGCTCCGGTGTGAAGCTGGGGAAATAGCGCCGCGTCCCATCGGGGAGCCGCAGGGCGAGGAAGAGGTTGACCGTGTTGTTGCGCTCGCCGCGCCTGAATCGAGCGCTCAGGGTGTAGGCTTCGCCGAAGGCGACCGAGGTGCGGCTGGCGGTCAAGACCAGGCTTGGGTTCTGCGCCCCTGCCGCTGCCGCATAAGAAGAGAGGGACAACGCCGTCAATGCCAGAATCAACAGGGCGCGCCGTGGTCGTTTCAACGCTGCGAAACGCTGCTTCAAAAACAACCCCGCAAGGATTCTGAAGAAGAGGCGCGGCGGCCGGTTGCGTCGGTGGTTTGCGCTCCGCAGGAGGGCGGAACTCTCCGGAGTAACCCAAGCTGTGGGATGAAAGGCGTCGACATCGCCATGCGGAGGAAGCGGGGAGAACCGTCGGTCATTATGGAGAATCTGTGTGGACTATTCCGTGTCTCGACGACGGGGAGAAAGATGCCGCCGATCGGCAAGAGCCAGGGGAAGGAGTTGATAGTTTGTCAGGATCTTTGCCACCACGCGCCGCCGGCTTCTCGTCTTTTTCATAGCTTGCCGGCGAACGTCCAATGGAATGGCTGCGCGCTGTCGCTCAAATGTTTGATGTGTTCCAAAAGCATATCAACCGCGTACGTACTTGGCTCCGCCGCGCCGCCTCTCCGCGTCTCGGTGCTGAAGATGGTGAACCAGATGGCGATGTGGTCCAACCAGGCGCTGGAGGTTGTGGTGAAGTGCAGGGTCAGACGCCGGCGGCTGCTCGCCCACTCTTGCAGCCGGCGGCGCTGGCGCTCCGTGAGTTTATCGCAGACGATGTGGAGGCGGACGCGTGGAAACTTGCGGTAAAGGCGCCTCAAGTAGGTGAGCAGGTCGCCATGCCGGCTGGCGCTGGGGGCGCCGGGCGCGTCGCCGTTCTCGTGTCCGGCGAGCGCCGCCAGCAGCGTGCTCGGTTCGACCTGGTCAGCCGCGGCGACAAGGCGAGGAGCCTGCTCTCCCCTGACTGAGTCCTCTCTCGGCCGGCCGCTCTCGTCCGTGCCCGCCCTCGGCGCGTTCCTGTCAACCGCCAAGGCAAGGGCGTGGACCTCGCGGTTGAGATAGAAGCCAACGATCCTCGCTTGCTGGGGGCTGGGGTCGCCGTGCGGGCTCCCATTGCCGCCGCCGCCCGCCGCGGTTGCGGGCATGCCGGTGGACAAGATGCGGTAGACGCTGGCGGGACTGAGATTCGACACCGTGGCGAGCATCTGCAAGGTCCAGCGCCGGTTGCCGTCAGGCGGCGCCGAGCGGGCCAACTCAAGCACCTGCATCTTTTCCCTGGTTGAGATGCGCGCTCGCGGCCCGCGCGGCAAATCGTTCAAGCCGTCGAGGCGATGCTGTAGAAAGCGTCGCTGCCACTTCAAACTGTTGCACAAACTTAGCCCGGTATGCTGGCAAATCTCCTTCCAAGTTCGCCCCTGAGCCGCCAGGAGAATGAGCTTGGCGCGTTGCGCCAGGCGTTTTTCCTGCGTGCGCTCCGTCGCCAGGGCGGATAACCTCCGCTGCTCCTCTGGATCGAGGTTCAGTCTGGCTCGCGGTCGTCCGCGTCGCGCCATGGCAGTCCTCCTCGCATGCGTGGACCAACCTCTCGGCGTCGTAGAGCGAAAACGAAAAATAGACTCGCTACCTTACCCTCACAAAAGCTCGTTCAGTGGCAAGGTTCGGCGTCGCGGCGTGGGGGTGAAGCATGGCAATGAGCATCGCTGAGGCGGCGCGCTGAAACTGCCCGAGGCGCGCCGGTATTCCAATCGAGGATATAGCTCCGCCCTCTGCGTTACAAAAAAGCTTTTCACCGTGTGGCATGGCGCCTTCATCATCGTTGTTGCGTTGGACTGTAGAGCGACCATACCACCATAATGAGGATTCTGTCAAGAAAAAAATGTATGACAACGCACGATAGAGTCATAGTTGTGTTATAGGTATAACGATAAAATAACAATATATTACTTTCGAGGTAGATAGTTCAGAAATAAAAAAATTAATGCTGGCTAGTAACTACTGTAAGTATTGGATAAATTCTCCGCGTTTGTGCTTCTTCAAAGGGGGAACGCCACCAGCCAAGGCCTCTGGCGAGCCTTGCCGGCGCGCCCGCGGCGGTCCCTGGGCGTCGTGCCGGGGGCGGCGACGGCGGCGGGGGCCGGCATTCCGCGCGGCGGGGGGGGCCCGCGCCACCCCAAGGGAGATCGTTTGCAGCAAGGGGGAGCGTGAAGGCTATGGAGAAGTCGCATCCCGCCGGGGCCCGGTCTCTTGCAGGGCGGGGCCGCGGCTACGTTGGCGGGGGGGCGTCCGGCGCCCAGCGGGAGGAGGGAGCAAGACGCGCATGAGCCGCGGCGCTGCCAGGAATGGGCGGCAGCGCTGGGCGGGCGTTGGGGAGGAACTGCGCGGCGGAACCTTTCCCGCATCGCCGCCTCCGACGGCTTCGCCAGGGGGCGACTGGCGGGGAAGCCGACGGTCACGGGAAGGGGAGTTCTGGGTGCAACGAAGCGCGGCGGCGGGCCGGGAGCGCAGCAGCGCGTCACGCTCCCGACCGATGCCTCCGCAAGGCACGCCTCCGCCTCGGAGCGACTTCCGCCTCCGCCCAGCGGGGAGGGTAGCGGCAATAGCGGCGCGCCAAGGCTCACTCTCCCGGAGCCCAACCCAACCTTTTCAAACAGCCGTACAGGCGGCGCAGCAGCTCGCATTCGTCAGCATCGAGGGCCTTGTCGTCGATGCAGGTGGAGATCACATCCGCAAAGGCGCGCGCATGGAGGCTGCGAACTTCCTCCTGAGTCAAGCCGAGATGTTTCTTTTTCTCGACCAAGAGAGCAAGTTCCTCCTCGCTCACCTCCAGGTCGCTCAAGACCGTTTTCAGCGCTTCCCAGTACCCGTGCAGGGCATCCTGCCGTTGGCCTGGCACGGCAGCCCTGCTGACCGCGCTCACGCCGAGCGGCGCCCCGCCGCCTCCCCGGGTCTTGAACCGCGCGCCGCGCTGGAGACCAGCGGCGGCTTGCGTTCCCAGGCAATCCTCATGAAAACTCTCGATGAACTTGTAGGCCTTGAGTTTGGCAAGGTCTCCAAAGGTCCGCAGGCGCCGGTCGGTCATCGCCCGCAGGTACACCCCCCACAGATGTGCCGCCGCCGCGTCGGCCGCCGCCTGGTGCGCCGCGGCATGCGGGATACCATGCGCCTGGCAGGCATCGTCGAGGGAGCAGCGCCCGCCGAGACCAATCATCGGGCGCAAGTACATCAGGCAGAGATGGGGCGGAGAATCGCGCAGCCCAACGCGCTGCAACTCATCTTGCAGGAAGCGGATGTCGAAGTAGACATTGTAGGCCGCCACGACAGACTCCTGGAGAGCTTGGACAACGTTTCCGGCAATCTCCTCGAAGCGCGGCGCAGCCGCGACATCGGCGTCCGTTATCCCATGAATCTCCGTGGCCGCCATCCGCCGGCTCGGATTGACCAGGCTGTCGAGGACCATCCGCGGTTCCCTTCCCGGCTCGATGCGGATGATCGAAACCTCGACCACGCGGTCGATGCCTGGGTGCAGGCCGGGCCCGCGCGCACCGCTTCCATGAGCCGCTCGAAGCCCGGACGCTGCATCGTCGTGCCCGTAAAGGTGTCGCGGTACCATCGCGCGGGACCGTCGTTCTGCTCCGCCCAGCGCTTCAGGTCCGGCTCCTGGCTGGCGTGCTTCTGACCGGCGTTGCTGACCCTGACATAGATCGCCGCGCACCGCTGCTGGCTTGCCATGCTTGCCCTCCTTTTCGTTGATCCGGCAAGGAGCTTAGCAGGCAACTCTCCCGCTGTCATCTTTAGATGAGAACGAAGGCGTTTTCAGGAGAGCCGCCCTTTGATTTCCCAGGGCTTGCCGAGACGATGGGAGCCGATACTGACATTGAGAGGTAGGCGCGGCGTCCGAGGATGCCGGGGGCGGGAGTTGGATGGCATGCAGCGGTGGCACACCGCAGGAGGGTTTGGAAGACTCCGGCATGAGTCCGCCGAGAGGCCGAGGTTCAGGGAGCTTTCCTGGCTCCGGCCCTCGCAGCGGACCGACAAGCGTGAACTCAGCCGACCAGTGTAACGCGCCGGCCTTCCCTTCGTTGCTGAGTGCTCGGCTCCGTCTGCTTCCACCCTCACTGGAGAATGGCAGCAAACCCGCCCCTGCCTCAGCCTCCGGAGCGGCCGCATCTGGAAGCTTTGCGAGCCCAACCACGGCACGGAGCAGCAAGGCCGGAGGGTGATAGGGAGCCGCTCACATGACCTTCCGAGTCGCCTATTGAGCCAGCCCGTTAAGATCGCGCCTTCTACGCCGCGGTCGCGTTCTCACTGATGGGCTGTTAGCGAAGTGGAGACTGCTCCCTGCTCCTCTTTTGGCGGCACGCCCGATGAAAGTGTCTCACGTCGTCATAGGTGCGTCGACGTCGGGCGAGTGGTTCAGCAGGGACCGCACCGACAGCTCGCGGTTGAGACGGTCAACAATCTTGTCGCGGGTGGCCGGGTCCGCCGCGCCGATGGCGTTCAAGACGACAGCCTGGAAGTTCTTGTGTTCGTTCACGTCCCACATCATCTTCCAGGCCTCCACCTGGAACCTGAGCTGCGCCAGGATGGAGTCGATGACCCGCACGATGGCCGTGGCCTTCACCTTCGGGTCGCCTTCGAGCTTCTTCAGGAGCTTGTGGGCGCGCTCGTTGATGGTGAAGAGCTGCTCCATCACCGCCAGGCCCCGGTCGACGATCTTTTTCGCCCGGTTCACATCGACGGCCTGGGCGGCGGTGCGGGCGCCGAGCTTGCGCAGTCGCTCCCTGACGGAGTTCGGATGCACCCCGACCTGCTTGGCGATCTGGTTGGCGTTCAACCCCTGTTTCCGAAAGCTCAACAGCTCTTCATCACTGAATTTTTGTGGGCTGGGCATGATGTTCTAGCGGAACCTCCATAACTATCTATCTGATACTAAGTTGCGTTCATATGGATATTAACGATGCAGTCGAACCCGGTGAGGCTGGCGATGCGCGCGGGATCGTGCTCCAAGGCGCGGAGGGCGTCGACCAAGCGATCTTCGACGGCCTGGAGACTGGGGAAGACGCGGTTGGCGAACCACTTCTCCCGCAGCTCGTCCCACAGGTGTTCGGTGGGGTTGAGTTCAGGGCTGTAGGGCGGCAGGGACACCAGGCGGACGTTTTGCGGTACGACGAGCTCCTTGGCGCGATGCCAGCCGGCGCCGTCCAGGACCATGAGGATGAACTCCTTGGCATGACGCTGGGCGACCTCCGCCAAAAAGTACGACATCGTCCCGGCGTTGACGTACGGCAAGACGAGGCTGTCGAGGACGCCGTCATGGGGGCTGAGGGCGGCAAAGGCATAGGTGTACTCCCGCACGAGCTGGCGTCCCGGTCGGGGCCGCATGCCGCGCGGCGCCCAGCGGCGCCGCGGATCGCTCAGGCGTCCGAAGGCCGCTTCGTCCTGGAACATGAGGCGCACCGGGCGTCCACGTCGCGGGGCACAGCGCCTCAGGGTGCTGGCGACGAGCCTGGCGAGGTTTTTTTAAACGCCTGCTGGCGCCCCGCGTCGGCCTTGGGGTGGCGCGGGCGCGGCGCCAGCTTGCGCCAGCCATGCCGGGCCAGCAGGCGGTAGACGGTGGACTTGGGAACCGGGTGCCCCACCGCCGCTTCGTAGGCGGCCTGCACGGCGCTCACCTCCAGCAGCCCACCCTCGTCAGCCGTGGCCAGGAAGCCGGCAAGGAGCTGCGCCTCCTGCGCGACGCTGAGGTTCTCATGCCGGCGACCGCCCCGCTGCCCCACCCCGAGGCACCCTTCGCCCTCCTTCAGGTAGCGGGCTTGCAGGCGCCGCACCGAGCTGGGATGCCAGCCGAGGGCCAGGGCGACGGCGGCGGCGGAGAGGCCAAGGGCGGCCCGCAGCCAGACACACTGGACGCGTTGGAAGGCGCCCTTGCCGCGCGCCTGCTGCAAGAGCGTCCGCAGCCGGGCCGCGGCGCCTTCCGGCAAAGGTTGGGGTCGTCGCATGCTTTCCTCCTTCTCCAAGAGACCAGGAGGAAAGCATACCATATGTATCACTATGATTGCAACTTAGTATGAGAGCCTGGCGACGGCACGGCTGTTCCAGGAAAAGGCCGAGAGTCTCCGGCGTGTGCGCGTGGAGGGTGACGCCGAGCGAAGGCGGCAGGCTGCGCGAGACATGGTGCGCAAGCATCTGCGTGTCGGCATGGAAGTGGAGACGGCGTGGTTCGGGCGCGGCATCGTGGAGAAGATCAACCGCAAGACCGCGAGGATCGGCAGCACGGGAACGAGCGGCACGTACAGCACCAACGTTGACCTGTCGCACATCTCGTTGCCGCTCAAGACGAAGAAACTCACCGCGTCCACCACTGCAACCGATTGCAGAAGGAGGCTGTCGTGAGGCGAACCGTGTGGCAGATCACCATCGACGGCGCCGAGGAGCCTTATGAACTCGACGAGCACGGACAGATCGTCGAGTGCAGCGAGAAACCCGCGGTGCAGATGAGCCTCTTTGACTCCGAGGCAAGGAGAGACGTGCATGCCAAGCTACACTTACCGCAACCAGGTGATCCCCTTCGAGCATGATCAGGTCATCGCCCTGCCCCTCTCTCTTGTCACCCCCGACCCCACCCAGCCGCGCAAGAAGTTCAGCCGCGAGCCCCTTGAGGGGCTTGCTGCCAGCATCTCCAGGGAGGGGCTGCTTCAGCCCATCACGGCCAGGCAGGACGGCAACCGTTTCATCATCGTCACCGGCGAGCGCCGCTACCGCGCCTCGTGCATCGCAAAGCCGGGGACCATCCGGGCGATCGTAGAGCCGGAACGCGACGCCGGCGAGGTGCTGCGCAAGCAGGTGTTGGAGAACATGGTCCGCGAGGACATGAACCCCATCGAGGAAGCGGAGGGGATGAAACGCCTGCTCGACGCCGGCTACTCGCTCGACGAGGTGGCCCGCACCGTTGGCAAGAAACCCGCCACCGTCGAACGGGACCTTGATCTGCTCAAGCTGGCCCCCGAGGTGCGGCACATGCTCACCGCGTCGCCTGAGCAGCGCATGGGCAAGAGGCTGGCCTACGAGCTGGTGAAGTTGAGCCACCAAGGCCAACGCGCCGTGCTGCGCAAGATCGGCGGCAAGCCA
>JACPUC010000008.1 GCA_016192455.1 Candidatus Tectimicrobiota bacterium
GACGATCAGCGTGGCCCACCGCCTGGGCCAAATGGTCCAGGTACTCCTGAAAGCGCTGCGGGGAACCTCCGGGCATCCTCCTCATACCCCAAAGGTACCACACCCGCAAAGCCAAGGCAATAGATTTATGACACAGTAGTACTAGACGAGGTCCGGAAAACGCGGCGCAAAGCGGCGGAAGAACCGCGAGCCGAGTACGAACACGACAAGCGAGACCACCGTCAGGATCAGCATCGAGCTGAACGCCGGCAGCCGCTGGTTCAGGAAGAGGTCACGGTACGCCTGCACGAGATGGGCGATGGGGTTGACGGTTAGGAAGAAGCGAAATTCCTCGGGGACGATGGAGGCGGGGTAGAAGATCGGCGTGAGGTACATCCAGAGCATGAACAGCGCGCTCATGATCTGCAGGGTGTCGCGGAAGAAGACGTTGAGCGCCGCCAGAAACCAGCTCAGCCCCAGGGTGAAGAGGAACTGCAGGAGGACGAGGACGGGAAGGAAGAGGATGACGGGGCTCAGTGAGCGCACGAGGTAGAGGGTCGCCAGGGAGAGGATCGCCAAGCCAACGAGCTGGGCCGTGAAGCTGGAAATCCACAGGTAGACCGGCACGATCTGCGGCGGGAAGCTCACCCGCTTGATGAGGCTGGCGTTCTCCACCATGGAGTTCGTAGAGCGCAGCGTCGTCTCCTGGAAGGTCATCCAGGGGAGCATGCCGCAGAAGAGGTAGAGCGCGAAGTGGCGGGTGCTGGGATCGCTGCCGAACTTGATCTTCAGGACAGCGGAGAAGACGTAAGTGAAGACGACGAGCATGATGAGCGGGTTAAGGACCGACCAGAAGAGGCCCATGGCCGAGCCGACGTAGCGCAGGCGCAGGTCGCGCCGCACGAAGTTGATCAGCACGTGCCGCAGCGTATACCATTGACGAAGTTCGGCGAACATCGGCGAGCTCTCCTTCTTGGAGCTCAGCAGGAACGGAAAAGCTTTTGGAAGCAACGCCGCGGCACGTTTGAGGCCGAGCTGAGGCCGCCCAGGCACCACGTACAGGTCATCCACTGAGTCGCAGATAGGGATCCCCTTGGCGCATGCTGACCTGCAGACCCGCGAGCGCGCCACATCCCACTGCTGCGTCCGTCGCGGCACAGGACTCGGCGCCGGCACCCCCTCGCCCGTAAGACCTTCATGCCCTCCCTGCCGTCAACCCATCCTCCGGTGCATCTTCGGCATCCTGGCCGTGGCGCTCGTCATCGGCCTGACCTCGCCCGCGCCGGCGTTCCTCCGCATCACGGTGCGCGACCCGATGACCGACCGCATCCTGCCGGTGGCCTGGCGCGCCTCGGACTTCCCGATTGCCTACAGCGTGCAGCGCGAAGCTCCGCCGCGCCTCGCCGCCGCCGGCTCCTCGAGCCCGGCCCACTTGGCGGCCGTTCAGGAGGCGTTCCGCACCTGGGCCAACGCCGGCGGCGGCAGCGTGCGCTTTGCCTTCGACGGCCTGACCAGCCTGGCAACCCCCGGCATGGATGGCAGGAATACCGTTCTCTTTTCCTCCGATGCCCGAGACTTCAGCGGCCCCACCACGCTGGCGACGACGCTCTTCTTCGTCGAGTTCCCCAGCCTTGACGAGCAGGAAGCGCGGCTGCGCGAGGCCGACATCCTGATCAACGCCAATGAGCCCTTCACCCTCACCTCGCCGACCCCAGCCTTCCTCCGTGATCTCCAGGCCGTGGTGACGCACGAGGTTGGCCACCTCCTCGGGTTCGATCACAGCCCTGTCGATGGGTCCCCGGACAGCGAACAGCGCGCCACGATGTTCCCCTTCAACCGCTCCGGACAAGCAGAAGAGCGCACCCTGGCGGCGGACGACTTGGCGGGGTTGGCGGCGGTCTACCCCCCCAGCGGCGCGGCGCGGTCCGGAAGCATCGCCGGCAGGGTGACGAACCTCCTGGGGCGCGGCCTCTTCGGCGCCCTGGTGCTGGCGTGGCCGCTGGACGCCCCTGACGAGGGAGCCGTCGGCACGCTCTCCGGGCTGAGCCTCGAGCAGCCGCCCGGCAGCGGCGCGTATCGCCTCGACGGACTGGCTACCGGGCGCTACCGGATCGAGGTGCGCGAGGTGCCGCGAGGCATCACCGCGGCGGTCTTCCTGGGCGAGCAGTTCGACATGCAGCTCGCCCGCGTTCCCGCACCGCAGTTCTTCGCCGGGGCGCCCGAGGCGAACTCGGCGCTCTCGCTCGAGGTGAGCGGCGGCGACATGCTGCGCGGCATCGACGTGACGCTGGGAAGCAGATCGGCTGTCGCGGCGCCCCAGGTGCAGATCGAGCCAGGCGGCTTCCTCCTCGCCTCGCCGGCAACGGCGGAGCTTGCCATCACCACGCCGCTCGGCAATGAAGTGTCCGACCTCGGCTCCTTTCGTTTGCTCCTCGACGACCAGACGCTGGCGGAAGGCGTGCAGAGCCTCCTCCAGGACGGCGCCGGGCTGGAGATCGAGCGGCGCTCGGCGAGTTTTCTGCGCGCCTTCGTCGCCCTCCCCTCCCTCGACCCCGGCCGTCATGACCTAGTCGTCGAGATCAGCGACCGTCGCGGCACCCGGCGCAGCGCCCGCGCCACCTTCCTCGTCGCCGAGGCCCCACCCTCGCAGCTCGGCGTCGAGACGCGCTACCTCGCCCAAGGAGAGGCGCGCCTTGAGCTGCGCCTGCCGCCGGCCTACCTCGTTGCAGGGACGCTCAGCGATCGGGAAGATATGCCCCTCCCCGGAGCCACCCTGCGCTTCACGCCGGTGGACGCAGCGCCTGCTGGGCAAGGAGAAACCTCTCCCCCTGTGGCGAAGACTAACGGTGACGGCGCGTTCGCCCTCCTCCTGCCGCCGGCTCTCTACAACCTCGAACTGGCGGAACCCCACGCGGCTGGCCGCCTGGAGACCCCACGCCAGCCCCTCGCGGTGGCCGGGCCTACGTCCCTGCACCTGCGGCTCAGCGGCAGCCTGCCACCCGCGCCGCCGCCCGCGCCGGTTCCCGACACGATCTTGGTAGCCGGGACGGTGCGGGACGTGATCGGCGACGAACTGCCGCAGGCGCTGGTACGGCTCACGCCCAGCAGCGGAGCGGGCGGCACTGCCCACGGCGCCACCAACTCGCTCGGGCGCTTCCAGATTGTCGTGCCGCCGGGCCGCTACGATGTAGCCGCCTTCCCTCCTCTGACTCGTCCCCCGGCAACGCATCCCATGGAGCACCGCCTCTTCGACCAGCGCTTTCAGGAGAACACCGAGCTGCGCATCACACTCCCGAACGGCTTCACCATGAGCGGGCAGGTGGTCGATTCTCGAGGTCTGCCTCTCCCTTTCGCCAACCTTCGGCTGGCGGAACACTTCTCGGGCGAGGGGCTGCTGGCGCTGTCGGCGGACGAGGCGGGGCGCTTCTCCCTTCCCCTCCCCGCCGGCGTCTACGACCTCGACATCGAGCCGCTGCTGGACTCGGCCGCCGGCGGCCGCGCGGTCCCGCACCGGATTGAGCGCGTCATCCATGACGCCGACACGGAGCTGTCGATCACCCTTCCCGATGGCATCCTCCTCTCCGGCCGCATTGTCGATCGGCAGGGAGTTCGGGCGGCCTTCGCCCAGGTGACAATCCGCCGGCCGCCTGCCGGCAGCTCGGTCGGCTCGCTGCGGGCTGATCGCAACGGCGCGTTCAGCGTGGCGCTGGCGCCAGGAAGCTACTTCTTCCAGATCGACCCAGCGTCCTCATCCGGTGCATCAGGGGGCGCCGTTCGCACGGTCGTGCCGACCGCGCGCTACACGGAGGATACGCCTCTTGCGGTGACCCTTCAGGATGGCGTGCTGATCCGCGGCGTGGTGCGGGACATCAGCGCGTTACCCCTGCCCGGCGCGCGCCTCGTCTTCAGCGGCATCATCGACGAGACGCCGCTCATCGCCAGCACCACGGCGATCCGCGACGGCAGCTTCCGCCTGCTGGTGCCGCGCGGCGCCTACCTTCTCTCGGTGCTGCCGCCCTGAGCCGTGCGCGCGAACCATGTGCATGCGTCACTCCGTGGAAGTGCCCTGGAGGCGCTGCCGTCGGTGGCGAGCCAGCTTGCTTTCCGCCCGCAGCCGAAACTCCACCACCTTCACCGCAGTATCGAGGAGCTTCCTCAGGGTGAGCTGCGAACTCCCCTGCCGCCGCTCCTCGAAGAGAATCGGCACCTCGCCGATGCGGAAGCCGAGCCGGGCGACGAGGTGCAGCACCTCCTCCACCACGGAGGGCCCAACCGAGGTGAGGCAATCCCACGGTATGGCGGCCAGCACCTCGTGGCGAAAGCACCTGTACCCGGAGGTGCAGTCCCGCACCGGCAGGCTCATGACGCCGCGCACATAGGCGTTGGCAAGTTTTGTGACCATCTGGCGGATGGGGGAGCGGCCGCGCTCTCCGCCGCCTTCAACCTGACGTGAGCCGATGGCGACGTCAAGCTCTCCGCGCCGCACCGGCGTCACCAGGGCCGGCAGGTGTCGGGGGTGGTGCGAGAAGTCGGCATCCATCTCCACCACGTAGGGAAAGGCCCGCTCGACGGACCAGCGGAAGCCGGCGATTCCCGCCCGACCTCTGCCGCGATCACTCGTGCGCAGCAGCAGCCGCACTGCTTCCCCCTGGCAGTGGCGGCGCACCACGTCCGCCGTTCCATCAGGTGAATCATCATCGACGACCAGAACCTGAACACCGGGGAGGAAGCCCTGAATGGCCTCGATGAGGGGCCGAATATTGGTTGCCTCATTGTAGGTTGGCAGGATGACGAGCGTATCCGCGTATAACACTCGAGGCCTCGAGCAACGAAGGAGCGTCCCCGGTCAACCCCCGCGCCAGCGGAGCGCCGCGCCGTCTCGCGGCGCGAAAACGGGTCCCGCCGTGGGCTTACCTCGTCACTTCCCGCAGGAGCTTCTCAACAATCTCTTCCAAGCTCAGGGTGTTCATGCAGGTGATGGTCTTGTCGCAGGTGCGCCGGTAGCAAGGGGAGCAGGCGATGCCGGCGACGATTTTACTCCCCCTGCCATAGAGCTCGATTTCCTGCTCGCAGGTGGGGCCGAAGAGCACCACAACGCGCCGCTGCAAGGCCACGGCAAGGTGCATGCCGAGGGAATCGGAGGTAAGCACCGTATGACAGCGGCCCAGGAGCGCCGCGAACTCGAGCAGGCTGTTGCCGGTGCCGGCGTCAATGACAGGCGCCGACACCGCCCGCAGGATATCCCGGTTCTTGTCGCGCTCGAGCGCCCCTCCCAGGAGGAGGATGGCGCTCTTCATGCCGACCAGGCGCCGCGACAGGATTTCGATCAACTCCACCAAGGCGGAGGCCGGGAGTGACTTGTTGGCAAAGAGCTCGCCGCCGCCGGTGTTGATGCCGATGCAGCGCGTTTCGGCCTCGAGGCCCCAGCTCAGCCACTTCTCCTCCGCCCATCGCGCGACCTCCTGCGGCAGCGTGAGCATGAGGGGCTCGCCTGCAAACGTGAGACCCAGGGCCTCGAACGTGAGCGCTTGGTAGGTGCGCTCATTGCGGCGAAACTTGATGTCATCGGACATGCCAAGGGAAAAGAGCTCGTCGCTTTCCGGGTGCAAGGGGGCGATGTTGCCGCTGGGATGAAGTCCGAAGCCCGACTTTCGCGCCGCCCGAATCTTTGCCGCCAAGGCCGTGGCGCGCACCTCCTTGTCGAGGCAGATCAACCAATCGAAGTGCTCGACTTCCAGCCGCAGCACGGTCTCGAGATTCCATCCAAGGAGTCGGTCGATGGCCGGATTGTGGCGCAGGAGATCAAGCGCCGCTTCATCCGTCACCCAGGTGATCTGCGCCGAGGCGTCGAGCTTGCGCAGCGCCGGCAACAGAGGCGTCGTCCGCAGCACGTCTCCCAACGCCGCCAGCTTGATGATGAGGATGCGCCTACCAAACGGCTCATAATGCGGGCACCCCCCGCACAGCCGATTGAAGCGGCACGGCTTCTCACCAACGAAGTAGCGGCAATCGAGGTGCAGCTCCATGCGGGCAGCGTATCTCTTCGGGCTGTTCTCAAAAATGGGACTGGGAGATCAGCGCCAGGGCTGAAGAACCCCTCGGAAACGAAACCGACGCCTCCGTTCCGAAACCTTGAATCTCGTCCATGTCGTGATCGCTGCTGGAAACTTCCCCCGTTCAGCAGTTCGCCACGTCGCCCCCCCTGGCTTCAATGCACACTTTAAGAACGGAATGATCCCCTGTCGAGGCCCTTCTGGTCCTCGCCCCGCAGGTGGCTCTCCACCTTGCCGCCGAGCTGATCTTCGCCAGTGAGAGCTCGGTTCTGCTTTACAGCGACTGATCCCCCCTCCGGTCAAGCTCTCTCCTCAACCTTCCATCCTCTCAATCCGCGTCACCTTCACCTCTCTTCCCTGCTTCATGGTTCTCCTTCGGAACGAAACGAGGCTGAACTGCAAGCAGTCCAGCCTCGTCCCCGTTAGGCCATCTTCGCCCGACTACTGGGTGCGGGCCTGCGCGGCCGCGCAGTCACTGAACCCGAAGTCCGCCGAGCCAATGCAATTAGCCCCGGCGATGGGGTTCGTTGAAGAGACGGAGACGTTGGACACCAGGGCGGCGCCCGAGATGTTCTCAGCCGGGAAGAGGGCGGCGAAGGACCGACTGATACGTGAGTTGGCCGGGATGCTGATGGCCGTGCCGGTAACCCGGCGCACACTCGCCGCGCCGCCGCCGGTGCCGGGGGAGGTGATCCACAACGAGGGCGTCACTTCCTCCGCGGCATCGTTCGGGTTGACGATGATGTAACGGTCGTTCAGCCCAACCACGTAGGGGAGAGTGAGACGGTTGCCGGTGGCCGCGGCGCCGGAACTGATCAGCACGCGGGCATCCGGCGGGAAGCTCGCGATCGTCGCGGCAACGCCGCCTGACGACGGTGAACTGACGATCTTCACCCAGCCGTCGCTGCCGGCGGTGCCCTCGCAGAGGTCACTCACCAAGCTCGCGACGGTCTCGCCGCCGGCCAGGCTGGCGGTGCTGCAAGTCACGGCCGACGCGCCGTCCGGGTAGGCCGTCATGGTCAGCGTCTGCGTGGCGTCCCCCACCGCGCTATCGATCAGGGCGAAGGCCACCCAGTTGCTGGTGGTCTGGTAATTCGCCACCACCACCGTGGTGGGCGGCGGAATGACGGTGAAGGTGCCGTCCGTCACGGTCGGCGTGGCGACGCCGGAGAAGGTGGCGAAGTCGCCGATGGCGAGGTCAAGGGCGCTGTCGCCCGTGCTCGCCGCCGCGGCGACGGTGAAGGTGATGGTGAGGATCGTCCCACCGGAAGCCACGTTGATGCCCTCGGCCGAGGACAAGGCGAAGCGCACCGTGCCCGCGCTGAGCTCCGGCGTGCCCTGCAAGCCCGTGGCCACGGTGACGGAGGTGGCGTTGAGGACGTTGGCGTCGTAGGTCAGCGAGCCGTCGATGGCCAGCAACTGTTCCAGCGCGCTCGCCGAGGTGATGGCCACGGCTACGCCGGTGGCGCCCGCGGTGCCTTGGCCATTCCCCGCCACGATGGTCGGCGCGGCAGCCTGATCCTTGGTCGCTTCGCTCGCCGCCGTGGTGGTGGCGCCGGTGCTGCAGAAGCTCGGCAGCGCCAAGCCGGCGTTGAGACGGAGCATGCAGGCGGCATCGATGGCGCCGGCGCGCCCGTTGCCGTCCAGGTCAATCGCGGCGATCTGCTCTGCCGTCAGCGTTTCGCCGCGGGCGATTGCTCGAAGAACGTCCAGGGCGTCGTCCGAGCCCACCGAGCCGTCACCATCCAAGTCGCCGGAACGGGCCGCGCCGGTCACGACGGCCGCGATAACCGTCACCGGGATTGCGGTCGACTGGTTGGTGGTGGTATTCCTCGCCGTCACCGTCGTGGTTCCAACCGCCACGCCGGTGATGACGCCAGCCGAGGTCACCGAAGCGGTAGCGGCATTCGCGGAGGTGAAGATCGCCGGGCCGCCCCGAACGACCGTGATGGTTTGCGTGGCGCCAACCTGGACCGAGACGGTCGTGGGAGAGACCACCACTTGGCCGACGGCCGCAACGCTCGCCGTCCCTTCAACCCGCAGTGCCGTATACGGGAAGGTGGTATCGCTAAACGGCGTCCGATCCGTATAGCTGACAGTCAACGTGTCGCCAACGCCGGCTTTGATCGAGGTGTTGGCGATGGTGGTGGTGCTGCTCAGCGCCATCGGGCCGGTGAAGATGCCCGTGGAGAGGCCGGTTTCCCGCACGGTGGCCGTCGTGCCGACCACGTCCGTCGTGGTGCGGACCGAGACGGTGCGCGACTGCGCCACATCCGACTTCGTGTTCTCGTCGAGATCAGTCACGGTGATGACCACGGTGTCACCGATGCTGAAGGAGGTCGTCGTGGCCTGCTTCTTCGCGCCGGCGGAGGCCGCGGTGGTGGTGCTGCCGCCGAGGACGGAGAGCGCGATCGTCGCATCCGTGAAGCGCGCCGTGGCGTTCGCCGAGGCGGTGGCGAGGGTGCCGCTGGCGTTCTTGGTGTCGGAGTAGGTGGCGGTGACGCCATCGCCGTTCTGCACGATCAGGCGATCGTTGGTGTCATCGCTGGTGGTGCCAACCACGGTGGTGCTGCCGTCGGTATTGACAATGGTCTTGAAGATGCCGGTGAAGATGCCCGTGGTGCCGCCGGTCTCCGTCAAGTTCACGGTGATGCCGGTGGCGTTGTCGGTGGTGCTCTTCACGCCGACGTTCACGGTATCCGAGCCGGTGGTGACGTTAAGGTCGGCATCCGTCACCGTCACCAGCACACTATCATCGCCCTCGGTTCCGGAAACGCCTGGAATGATCGTCTGATCGATGCTGATCGTTCCGGTGTTCGTGGGGATGGTGGCGGAGGCGGTGGAGGCCACGGCGGCGCTCGGCGACAGGTCACGGTACTTGACGGTGATGGTGTCGCCGGGGCTGACGTGCAGGATCGCCGACGCCGCCGACGTCCCATCCGTGCTGACGATGGTGCTGCCGGTCCTGAACCTCAGGGCGCCGGTGAAGATGCCGGTGGTGCCCCCCGTCTCCACGACGCGGATGTTCGGGTCGCAACCGGCAGGGGTCGTGGTACAGTCGGTGCCGGCGTCGGTGATCGTACTACCCGACTGCGTCGTGTTCTCCACGTCGGAAGTGCTGAAGGCGTAGAGCCCATTGGTCAGGAACGAGTTGGCCGAGGTGGTGGTGTCGAGGTCGAGGTCGACCAGGGTCACCTCGGCGGTGCTGGTGACGGTGTACTGCGTGTTGTTGAGGGAGACCACCCCCTGGTTCGAAGCCGCCGAGACGGTCCTCGTGCGGGTCGCGACGGCCAGCGCCGACGCCGTCGTCGTGCTGCTGGTTAAGTTACAACTCGTGGTGGCGCAGACATCACCGAACTCAACCGTGATGTCCTTGCCGTCCAGGACGTCGATCAGGGTCGCGGTCTTGGAATCGGTGCTCGCCACCAGGACCGCAACGGTGACCAGGGCCGTGAACTCATTCGTGTTGATGCCGGTCTCGCGCAGCGTCGGGATCAACGTGTCGTTCACGTTATCCGCCGTCCGCAGCGTCACCGCCGTGGTCGTATCGGTGACCGAGCCGCTGAGGTTGAGGTCCTTATCCACCACGGTGATGGTGAGGACGCTGCCGTTGCGCACGGCGCTCGGCGTCACGGTGAGCGTGCCGGACTCGGTGAGGAACGTCGCGGTGGCCGTCCGCGTCGCGGCCGTCGTGCTCCCTGACTGCGCATCCCGGTACTGCGCGGTGTAGGTGAAGTTCAGGCCGGCGTCCACCGTGCTGTTGTCCGTCGTCCCTTCGTCGAAATCGAAGCCGACGCGCAGGGTGAAGACGTTGGTGGCAAGGCCGGTCTCGGTCAAGGTGACGTTCTCGAGCGAGTCGGAGGCGCCGCTGCCGGCGGTGATGATGCGCACCGAGCCATCCGTCGGCGTGCCGCTCGAACTGATATCGGTGGAGGTGTTGGTCACCGTCGTATCGATGGCGCTGGGGGTGCCGACATCGGTATCGGTCACGGTGACGAGCATGGTGTCGCCGTTCGAGTACTCCGACTTGTCGAGCGCGATCGTCCCCGCGCTTCCCAGGGTGAACGTCGCCGTCGTCGAGGTGGTGGCCGTAGTGCCGGCGTCAACGCGGTCACTGGCGCGGCTGATCGTGATCGTGTCGCCGCTGCTGCTCGCCTTCAACGCAAAGGTCGTCGGAGTACTGAGGCTCGTGTCCCCGCTGCGCTCGGTGCCGCTACCGCTGGTCACGAAGCCTTTGCCGGTGAAGACGCCGGTGTTGCTGGCCGTTTCATTGAGCACCTGGCTGACGCCGGAGCCGCCGAGAATCTGCGACTTGACCGTCACGGTGACCGTCTGCTGCGAGGTGCTGCTGGTGTTATCGTCCGGATCGTTGTAGACGATCGTCATGTTCGGCGTATCCGCCGACGAAGAGACGATCGCAGTGCTCGTCGCCGCGATCGTGCTCGTCGAGCCGGTAAAGGTGCCGGTGCTGGTTTTGACGTTGCGGGTGATCGAGGCGGTGTTGCCGCTCGGGTTCGTGTAGCTGATGGTGACGACTTCGGTTCCCGCCGTCACCTGCAGGGTAGTGGAAACCGTCAGGGCGCCGCTGCCGCCGCCGCAGCCGAGGCCGGCGCAGAACAATACGCCCCTGGCGGCCCGAAGGCCGGACGGGTCGTCGGTCAAATTCGTCAAGCTCCCGAACCGTGTGCCGTTCGTGTCGCAGTCAGTCGCTGCCGACGTGGAGTTACAGTTCGAGAGGACCTTCGTTACCGAAGCGGCAGTGCCGCTGGCGGTCACCGTGACTGTCAACGTCGCGCCGGTGGTCGTCGGTCCGGACCCCCGGGCGTCGCCATCGACGACCGAGATGTACATCGTGTCCGTGGTGACGTGCGGCGGCAGGTACTGCGACCGGTCCGTACTGATGACCGGCACGGTAGCCGCCAGCGCCGCGTCGCGCGGCACCACGGGCCCCGCCAGCAGCACGGCCAGCACCGTAAGCGCCGCCACCGCCAGCAACTGCGTTTTGTGTCGTACACTAGTCATGCCTGATCTCTCCTTTTTCACCGAGGTCGAACGTCCTCGCCATGAACTCCTGCTTGAAGAGGTTAGGAAGAGTCCCTCCTGATGCGATCCGTTCACCTCCTTGTGTGCGGGTTTCATGCCGTGCGCTTTCCAACTTTTCCCCAATTCTTCTCGTAGGCTCTTTAGACCTGACGATTGCTGCGTCTCGATGAGAACTCTTCCGCGCGGTTCCGTTGGCCTCCCCCCTTGTTGGACCACTCACCCCAACGCGCCGGCTCTCGCATCTTCCAGCGCGGCTCACCGCCTTCCGCCGCCCTCCTCACGACCCCGCCTCGCTCGGCGCGGGAGCTTCCTGCGCGCCACACGGTCCGGCCCTTGGTATGGAGGGCGTCATAGGGGGCGGCAACACCTCAATGTTCCACGTGGAACATCGCCACCGACTTGGTATGGAGGGCGTCATAGGGGGCGGCAACACCTCCCTCGCCGCGCCGGCCCTTCCTCGCTCCCGGCGCGCATCCGCGGCCCGCGGGAATCGCGCCCCAACTCCCCAGCGCGAGGTCACGCCAGCCCCCCAGTCCGCCGTTGCTGCCCTAAACGTCGCGTGCTGGCCGGTGTCCAGACTCACGGCACACCTCTCACCCACTTCGGGTAGTGAAACGGATTCTACCGCCAGTCCAGAGGACTGTCAAGCAATTTTTTGTATCTTTTTTTGCCAAGAATTTCAAGCCTTTTCCTTCCGAGATCGACCACTTGCCTGCGTTCTTCAAGAATTCACCTGAGTTCCCGTCTCATTTTTCTCGCCCCGTCCGCGAGGCCGGCCCGCGAGGCGTTCCCTGGCTCCCCGCGCCTCAGTCCGCGGGCGCTGCCGCCGGCAGAGCCACGGGGACATTCAGCGCCGGCCAGGTGGCCGTGGCGCCCTCTGCGTCGCGGGCGACGAAGACGATGCCGCCGAACTCACCCGCCGGCAGGGTGCGCGGCGGCAGGTCGCTGATGATGAGTTCGTAGGTCTGTTCATCGCGGGGGGAGAACCTGCCCAGGGGGACCTCGCCCGTGGGGTCGGTGATGTCGGACGGACGATACACCGCTTCGATCTCAATTCCACCCCCACCACCCCCCACCTCCGCGCGCATGGTCACCTCGCCGCCCTCCTCGGCGGAAAAGCTGGTCGGGCTGTCGGCGAATCCTGCCGAGAGGATGCGCAGGGGGCCGGAAATTTCCGGCGCCAGCTCCACGCTCAGCTCGCGGACCTCGCCGCGACTCGTCGTCACCTCCTGCTCGACGGTGCGAAATCCCGTCGCGGAGATTTCCAGGCGCAGGGTCCCGACGGCTAGGTCGCTGAGCTGGAAGGCGCCGAGTTCATCGGTACGGACCTCGATCGCTCCGTCTGCGCTGCGCACCAATGCCCCGGCAAGAGCTTCGCCGCTGCGCGCCTGCACCACCGTTCCCCGCAAGGTGGCCGGCAGGGGCTCCAGGGTGGCATCGGCGGTGACCGTGGCATCGGCCCGGATCTCCACCCCCCGCACCGTCGCCTCGCGGTACCCTGGCGCGTTCACCGTCAATTCCACCGTGCCTGGGGAGAGGCCGGCGATGCTGTAGGCTCCCGCGCTGTCGCTGGCGGCCGAGAAGGAGGCGCCGGGGATGCGCACGCTCGCCCCCGCGACCGCCGCCCCGTCTCTGGCGCGCACCGTGCCGGAGATGCCGCCGCTGCGCCGCAGCTCGGTGAGCTGGAGATTCCGCGTGGTGGTGGCGTCGGCGCTGATGGTGAGGCCGCTCGCCTGCCCCACCTCGAAACCGCTCGCCGCCACACTCAGGCTGACGGTCCCGGGTGACAGGTCACTGAAGCGGAAGCTGCCGGCGGCATCCGTGCGCGTCGCCACGCCCGCCTCCGGCAGAGTCACCACGGCCCCTTGCACCGGCGCATTCGTGGCGCCAGCGGTGATCGTGCCGGCCAGGGCGCCCGTGGGGGCGGGCGGCGGCGTCTCGCCAGCCGCGCCGGAACCGGCGGCCGTCAGGCCAAAGACGCTCAGCCTGTTCCCCGACAGGACATAGGCGCGCCCGCTGCCCACCTCGAGGCCGCCGATGGTGGAGGGGTGCGAGACTTCCCGCACTTTCGTCAGGCTTGTGCGGTTCGTGGCATCGTAGAAGGTTGCCACCTGCCCGATCCCGGCCACGAGGAAGTCATCGACGAACTTCAGGTGCTGGACATTCGCGGACAAGTTCTGCACCACTGTGGTGGTCGTCGGCGCCGCGGGATTGCCGATGCCCACGGCCGTGAGCGCCGTGCCGCTGGAGAGGTAGAAGACGCTCCCCGCCGCAACCACCGCGCGGACCTCCGCCGCAAGCTGAATGGTGGCGCTGGGCTGGGTGACCCCGGCGGGCGATGCCATGTCGAAGAGGTCCAGGTTATTGCCGCGCGCCGCCGCGAGGACGGCGCCGCTGACCGCCAAGAGAGTGGGGATGCCGGCGAGGTTCACCCCCTCCAGGAGGGTCTCCACGGTCGGCGCCGCGCCTTGCGCCCGCGCAGGTCCCGCCATCCACCCCAGGACAAGGAGAATCACCAGCAGGGCGCGCGCGGCGGCTCTGGCTGCCGGATTGCAAGGAATCCTCCCCAGCCTGAGCTTGCAGCCGCGCCCGGGAGCCTGCGCCGCGCGGATTTGCGTCCCCCTCCGGCCGCCAAGCCACCATCCTCTACTGTGCGGGGGGGGAGTTGGCATCATGCGCTCGCTCAACATCCTCTGCAGGTGCGGCCGCCGCCTCGCGCCAGACCGAAAAGAGCAGACACAGCCGCTCCGCGCCGCGCCGCGCCATCCGCGGACGCGCTGTAAATTGGAAGCAAGGTCAATGCCAAAACGATTGACATTGCTCCCCTTTTCTTGCTCCGCTCTGGAGCCACCCAAAATCGCGCAAATGCCCATGCCGCTTCGCCTCCCGCATGTGCGCCCGCGCTCGTCCCAGCACCCTGCGTGCTGGCGATGCCAAGCGCGGGGCATCAACTGTGTCGTATGGACAGCATGCGCTATGTAAAACTTACATACCATTCAGGCTGGGCATGCGCCAGCCGCTTGCACCGTCACACCTCCGGCCGCCGCCGCTGGCGCTTCGCGCCAACGCCAGGACGGCCCCTTGCCCAGCAAGGCGCCGCAGACCGCGCCCTTCTCTACGGCGCCAGACGCTCGACGACGCGGCGCAATTCCTCCTGCTCCGCGATGCCGGGGTTGAGGGTGAGGCTGCGCACGAACAGTTGCCGGGCGCGTCTGCGCCCCCCCGCCTCGAGGAGCGCGATGCCAAGGTTCTTGTAGGCCGCCGCCGTGGCCGCGGCCTCGGGCCGCAGGGCGATGCTGCGCAGGTAGGAAACGATGGCGCGGTCGCGCCGCCACAAACGCTTGTACGTGATGCCGAGATTATTCCAGGCATCGGCATAGCCGGGATTGACCCGCAGCGCCTGGGCGTAGGCGAGGAGCGCCCTGGCGTAGGCCCGCTCATCGCGGTAGAGGTTCCCAAGGTTGTTGAACGATTCGTACCCCGCGGGGTTGCGCCGGAGCGCTTCCCCATAGAGCAGCGCGGCGCGGCGGCGAGCCTCCCGCGCCTCGGCGCGGCTGCGGCGCACCTTGTCTTCGGGGCCGGGCGTGGCCGCGCCAAGCTGCTCGGCCTTCGCCGCAAGGCTCTCGGCACGGCTCAGCCAGGCATCCGCGAGGTTATGGTAGGGCCGGCTGCGGCTGGAGGGCCAGGCGAGCGTCGCCTGCCAGAGGCTGAGGTTATCGTGCCAGACCGCGCCGCGCTGCCGGGTCAGCAGGAGGAAACTCGCCAGGATGAGGCACGCCGGCACCACGAGGGTGCAAGAGAACTTCCTCCCGACGGCGCCCCGCTTCGCGGCCCCAACGTCGGTGGGGCGCTTGGCGCTCAGGGCGCGCTCCAACCCGCCCCCCACGGCCAGGCCGAGGCCGAGGAACGGAAAGTAGAGGTAGCGCTCCGCACTTGGATTGGCGATCGGCACGAGGTTGAGCACCGGCAGGAGGGCCAGTCCGCACCAGAGGAGCCCCGCCGTCACTGGCGGCTGCCGGCGCCGACTGCGCCAGCCCAGCCAGGCCAGTACGACCAGGATAAGGAGGCTGACGAGAAGGCGGGCGCTGTATGGCGCCGCCACGACGTTGAGGTCGTGCTCGGCTCGCAGCGTCACCGGCAGCAGGAAGAGGCGCACGTCGTGCGCCGCCACGGTGAGCATGGTCAGGGGTCCGCGCCACCAGCCGGGGTCCAGCGGCGGGAGGCGCGCCTCGGATGGCTCCCGCAGCACCAGGAAACGCAGCACGAGGTAGGCCGCGGAGCAGAGGAGGAGCCCCGCCAGCAGAAGGCCGTGCCGCCGCAGGCGCTCCACCGCGATGCGCGCCACCCCTGCGGGGCGCCAGCACATGAGGAGCAGGACGATGAGGGGCAGGCTCAGCGCCATCTCCTTGCTGAGGAGCGCCAGGGCGAAGCAGACCCAAACGCCGACGCAGGCGCCGGACGACAGCGCCCGCCCCTGGCGCAGCCGTGTTGCCAGAAGCAACAGCATTGCCAGACCAAACAGCGTGAAGAGGAGCTCTTCCCGATAGGCGATGGCGAGCACGGCCTCGCTGGGGGCGGGGTGGACGGCGGCAAGCAGCGCGACCCCGAAGGCTGGGACCGGCGACAGCCAGGTGCGCACCAGCAGCCACCAGAGCGTGACGTTCAGCGCGTGCAGGAGGAGGTTCGTGAGGTGGAAGCCGAACGGGCGCACCCCCCAGATCGCCGCATCCACCATGTAGCTCAGGGTCACGATCGGGCGGTAGCTGAGCTCGCCGCTGCGCGCCAGGTAGCGCGCGCTGAGGAAATCGGAGAGATTCGCCCAGGAGAGGATGAAAGGGTTCCCGGCGATCACCAAGCCATCGTCGTAGGTGAAGTCGTTTGCCAGGCTGCCCGCGTAGGCAAGGGCTAAGAGCAGCAGCGCTGGCAGTGCGGAACGTCTGGCGACGCGGCTCACCATGGGGGGTCAACGAAGCTCTCACAGTCGGCGAGCGCCGCACGAGCCGGCACCCGCGCGGCGCCTGCCCCCTGCCGGTTTGCGGAGGTTTCTCGGGGGCGCCCTGCGGTTGCCCGTGCCGCACCTTTCCAGGTCGGCTGGGTACGCCTCCGCCCCAGGAGCTGCCTGCTGTCCGGCACGGAGCGCGCGCGGCTTTCCCGCGCTACGAGCCCCCCCGGCCCGCTCGCTCGAGCTGTTCCTTGAGGCGGAGTACGCGGTTTTGGAACTCGGTCGTCAGCGAGGCGGCTTCCTCGCTGCTTTTCACCACCCGCGGGGTGATGGCCACCAAGAGCTCCGTGCGCTGCGACTGCTTCGTCACGCGCGAGAAGAGCCTGCCCAGCACCGGGATGCTCCCCAGCAGGGGCACCTTCGAGTCGGTGGAGGTCTCGTTCTCGGAGATCAGGCCCGCCAGGAGCACTGTGTTCCCATCCTGCACCACGATCGTCGACTTCGATTTGCGGGTCTGAATGGTCGGCGCGTCGATCCCCGAGGTCACCGTGCGCCTGGCGTTGCTGAACTCCTGGTCGAGGTCCAGGGTGACGAGGTTGTTGGTGTTGATCGAGGGGGTGAAGGTGAGGGTCACGCCGGTGGGGCGGAACTGCACGTTGCGATCGACGACGGGTTGCGGCTGGCCCGCCTGGGCGCCCGCCTGGGCGAGCACGCCGGCCACACCGGTCGTCGTCTCGCCGGTGACGATGGGCACCTCATCGCCGACGTTGATCGAGGCCTGCTTATTGTTCGTCGCCAGCAGGTGGGGATTGGAGAGGACCTTCACCCGCGACTCGCTGGCCAGGGCATTGAACAGGAGGTTGAGCCGCGGCGCATCCACGAAGTTGAAGGCCAGACCGCCCGAGGGCGGCAGCGCAATTCCCGGAAACGCCGTCTGTACCTCGCCGCGGAAGTCGACGAACTTCTCCTCCCCCTGGCGGAATATGCCACCCGCAAACCCTTGCAAAGCTTGCACGCCATACTCGAGGTCATCCCCAAGGGTGACCTCCAGGAAGAGCATCTCCAAAAGCACCTGCTTGGGGCGCAGGTCGAGCTTCTTGATCGTCGCCTCGATGAGCTGGTAGTCGCCCGGGGTCGACTGCACGATGAGGGAGTTCGTCACCTCGTCGGCGATGATGCGGACCGGGCCTTCGGTGGCCGAGCGCAGGCCCTCCTGGAGTCCTGGCGCTGCGGCGGGGGTCGGCGGCGGTGGGGCCGCCGGAGGCTGCGCCGGCCGCTGCTCCTGCCCGCGCCGCGCCGCCCGCTCCAGGGGGGTGGTGGGCCGCGGCGGCTGGGCCGCTGCTTGCCCCTCCGTCGGCGGCGCCCCGGGGCGCTTCGCATCCGCGCCATACAGGCCGGTGAGCAGCGACGCCAGCTCCGTGGCCTTGCGATGCTCGACGAAGTAGACGAACGTCTGCAGGCCCTTGGCCTCCGCCTCGATGTCGAGCTTTTCGATGAGGCTCTCCACCGAGTCCATCAGCGCCGGCGTCGAGGCGAGGATCAGGACTGACTTGACGCGGTCGATGGGAAGGAACTCGACTCCGCCCCCTTTCGAAATCTTGTCGATCCCCAGCATGGTGTAGATCTTGTCGAGATCCTTCACCAGGTCGGTGCCGGTCAGATGCTTGACGGGCAGCAGCTTCAAACTGATGTTCTCGAAGGTGTCGACATCGAACATCTCGATGAGGTCGAGCAGGCTCTGGATGTTGGAGGCCAGGTCCACCAGGACGAGCAGGTTGCGCGGCGCGAAGGCCCGCGCCTCGCCGTTCTTTGACACGAACGGCTTCAGCAGCTCGGCCATCTTGCTGGCCGAGATGAAGTACAGCGGCAGCACCCGCGTCACCACCTTATCAATCGGACGGAGACGCCCCGGTTCACGCCCGAACTCGGTTTCAACCTGCGTCTGCCGCGACTGGGTGATGGGCAGGATCTTCCAGACGTTCCCGGAGCGAACCGCAGTCAGGTTGTTGGTCTCCAGGATGGTGTGGAAGAGATCAAAGACCTCGTCGACGGAAATGCGCCCCGCGGTCTCTATCGTCACCTTGCCGCTGACACCCGGAGCAACGACGTAGTTCAGGCCGGTAATCTCGCTGATGACCTGGATGACCTCGTAGATGTCAGCATTGTCGAAGTTGAACGATACGAAGCGGGTGGCGGCGTCAATGCGCGGCACACTGCGCCCCGGCAGCCGCAGGCCCTCCCCCCGCCGTGGCGCGGGGCGGCGTGCCTCCGGCGGCGCGGCGGGCCGGGCCGGCGCCGGCTCCTTCGCCGCCTCGGCCGGGGCTTGCGCCGCCGGGGGCTCCGCAGGGGCCGGCGCGGCGCTGGGCGGCTGCGCCTCAGGCGCAGGGAGCGGCACCTCGGGCTGCCTCGCCGCCTCCCCTTCCGGCGCTCCCTCCGGCGCTGCGGGCGGCGCTGTTTCCGCAGCAGGCAGCTCCGGGAGGGGCGGGGCTTCCGGGGCGGGCGGCGCTTCCACCGCGGGGGGCGCCTCGACAACAGGCGGCTGCTCGGCGGCGGGAGCCACAGGGGCGGGCTGCGGCTGCGCCGCCTCCTCACTAGCTGCCGGGGCTCCCTCTTCTTGGCGCAGTTGCGCAAGGTGGAGGGATCCAACGGCCACCTCGCCCGCCAGACCGACACGCTGCAGGGCAGGGTCCGCCTCGAAGACGGGGTGCGCAACCGCAACTTCGCGCCCCGGCCTCCCCCTCCCTGTCTGCCGGGTCAGAGCTGCCGCGGCTTGCTCCCGGCGCCGCAACGCAGGCGACCCCCCCTGCTGAAAGGGACTTACGCCGGGGGATGAGGCTCCGCCTGCGTCTCCAGCCGTCTCACGCCCTGCACCCCCTGTCGGATCGTCGCTCCCGGCGACAGCGGCCGCGCGCCCGCGCCCAGCCTCCGCTGCAGGCCGACGCTTGGCCGCCATGGCGGCGCGCTTCTCACCCGGCTGCGCCGCTTGCTGCCGGGCGACGCTCCCCGCCACCCGCCCACGCTCGGGAGGACTTCCCGGCGAAGCAGCAGATGGTGGCTCGGCAGGGGTTTCCAGCGGCGCTGGCGGGGTATCGGACTGCGCAACCGCCGGCAATGATCGGCTCTGGGCCACTGGTTTCGCCGAGCGCCAGGGGAGGACCCGGGCCGCTCGGTCCACGACGCAGCCGCTGAGCAGCAGGCTCAGGGCGGCCAGCGCGAGGAGCCGTCGCGGCCAGCGCAGACCCATCCTCCGCCCCACCCTCTCGGCCCGCGGCAGACCCCGGCTGCAGACCGCAGCGGCTCTGCGGGCGGCGGGAACCGTGCTGCAAGGGTGGCTCGCCGGGAGGCTTTCTGCCATCACTTCTTCTCGGCCGGTTTCTCGGCTGCTTTGGCGGCCGGCGCCGGCTGTGCCGCGGGCGCCGCGGCCGCCGCGGCCGGTCTGGCTGGTTGCGGCGGCGCCGCAGCCTTAGCCGCCGGCGGGGGTGACGCAGGCGCCTTCGGACGGTCTTTCAGCATGGTCGGATCGCGCACCAGGAGAGTCTCCTTCTGGCCGTTGCTCTCGAGGACCACGCGATCGCGCTCGATCTCGACGATGCGGAAGTCGCCGACCTTCTGACCGACGCGATAGTGGCGCGTGGTGCGTTGGGCCGGCGGCGGCACCACGCGCTGGAGGTTTCCCGGTCGGCGGGGCGTTGCACTGCCGACTTTCAGGATGGCGAAGCGCGCCTTCGGGCCGTAGATGAGCGTGCCAAAAAGTTGCACGTCCTCGAGGCGCACTGGCTTCTCGTCTTTCGGGGCGACGATGGTGGGTTCCGGCGCCGCGACTGGAGCTGGAGTGCGTTTCTCGTCTTCGGCGGCGCCGGGTTTCACCGGGGTGGGCGGCGGCAGGGGCTCGCGCCGCGTCGGATAGAAGAGGCTCTCGTCCACGATAATGCCGTAGTCGTTCTGCGGCCGAATGGCGCGTTGGAAGGTAAACCGCGGCGGCGTCGGAGTATCACGCCGGCTGAGCGTCGGCAGGGGGAGATGCTGGGGCGGCGTGGTCGTCCAGACGTTAAGCGCCGAATACCCAAGGCCGAGCGCCAGGGCCAGGAGCGCCAGGTTGAAGAGAACTACCCGCATGCCCACCTCATCAATCCCTGCCGCCTCACTGCTCGAGACGGAGCAGCGATGGGATTCGCTCTCTGCAAGGGGCTATTCTATATGCTGAGCAACTTTCAAGCAACCACCCCAATCCCTAGGGGTGACCCTTGACGTCGGCTCCTGTGACGTCTACCCAGGCTGGGGCCGAGCCAGTTCGCCGGGCTGCTCCGCCTGCCGCCTGCTCCCTCCGGGCAGCGCGATCAGGACCCCTTTGGAGCCGCTCCGGTCGGCTTTTTCGGTTCCCGCAACAGGGCGGTAACGACGAAGCGGGCGCGAATGGTGCTGGGGTTCTGGCGGTTCGCCACCTCGATCGACAGCTCCGGAATCGCCAGGAACTTGGCGTACGCCTCGATCAGGTAGATCAACTGGCTGAGATTCCTGATCGAGGTTCGCGCATTGATCTCGACGGGGATGCGCAGGAAGCTGCCGGCCTCGACCGGGTCGAGGATCTTTTCGCGCTCGATCTTTACCCCTGCGCGCCGCGCCAGCTCCTTCAGGACCTGCTGCACCTCCGCCGCCGTAAGGGGCGCCTTGTCGCCCGTGTAGATGATCGCGTCGAGCTGCTGCAACGCCGCCGTGAGGCTCTGGCGATAGAGCGTCAGACCCTTGCGCCGGGCGACGATGCGCTGGTAGGTGCGAAGCTGCTCCTGCTGCCGGGCGATCTCCTCCCGCACGTGGCGCTGCCGGCGGATGAGCGGCTCGATCCCGTAGGCATAGGCGAGAAAGCCGACCACGACCACCCCCAAGAGAAGAAGAGCGCGGCGATCACGTTGCTTCAGGGCCATGGATGCGAGGTCCCTCTGCTGAGTGCCGCGTTGCTCCGGCCCGCCCGCGGCGGTATGGCAGCGCGGGGCACGTCGTTACCGTTCGAGATCGAGCCGAATCTGGAAGTTCTCCCGACCGCCGCTGCTCGTGATCGGGGCCGTGAAGACGACGTTCTCGAAGAGCGGCGAGGCCTCCAGGGTGGGGATGAGGTTGGAGGCGGCTTCGGCCAGGCCGTTGATCTCCACTCGGCCACTCTTGTACCGCAGGCGTTCGATGTAGGCCGTCTTGGGAATCGTCACGGTGAGTTCGCGCAGGATCTCGAGCTTGACGATCGCCTCTTCCTTCATCCCTTCGAACTGGCGCAGCAGTTTCTCCTGCTCCTGCAGCTTGCTCTCCAGGTCGCGCACCTCGAAGACCTCGCGCCGCAGCTCTTTCACCTGGCGCTCAAGCTCGGCCAGGGTGCGGCGCTGCTGCACGGCCCCTCCGGCGACGTACGCCCCGCCAAGCAACAGGACAAGGCAAAGGAGGGCCACCGTGCTCACCATGCTGACCCGGCTCTGTTTCTTGCGCTGCTCCAGCGGCACGAGGTTGCAACTGGGATCCTGCGGATCGTACGCCAGCGCCGCGAGCCCCGCCACGGTATGCACCATGCCGGGGTCGTAGTCCGGCCGCCGCCGCACGGCATCCGGCAACCGCGCCGGCCCCATGCCGGTGAGCACACTGCCGGGGTAGCGTTGCTCGAGGTGCGGCAGCACCGCCTCGCGCAGCCCCCGCGGCCCGTGCAGCACCGCCTGCCGCACCAGGGGGACGCCGAGGGTGGAGCGGGCGACGAGGAGCACCCGTTCCAGCTCGCGCTCGAGGGGAGACCAGGGGTCCCCGGCGTCAAGGCGCACCGCGTGGCAGGCGAGCAGGCGGCGCCGATGCGCGATGGAGATATCGGCCCGCGGCACGCCGCCGGCGCCCTCCTGGACTTCACCGTGCGCCACCCCCGGCGCTTCCAGATTGATCAGCAGCACCGGCTCCTCGTTGGCGGCGGTGGCCAGCCAGAAGCGCAGCAATCCCGAGGCTGCGAGGTCAATGTGGGTCGGCTCGACGCCGGCCTGTTTAAGGACGCCCGTCATCTCATCGAGATCGCGCTTGCGAACCGCCAAGGTGAGGGTGAGGAGATTACCATTGCGCTGCAGGACTGGGCAGTAGTCGGTATAGGCCTCGGCGGGCGCGAAGGGGAGGTGGCGTTCGAGCTCGAAGCGCATGAGCTGCGGCAGGTTCTCGGCGGCGCTGGCGGGCACCTCGACGTATTGCACGATGGCGACATGGCGTGGGATGCCCAGAACGACGTGCTGCGGCCCGCCGCCGTGCTGGCGTTCGATGAAACTGCGCAGGTGGTCGGCGAGGCTGCGCTCGCCGGCGGTGGCGGAGGTCCCCGGCGCGGCGGCGGGACTTGAGCCGGCTGCCGCGCCCGGGCGGGGCAGGACCTCATAGTCATGCAGGGCGACGCGCGAGCGACCACGCACCCAGCCGCACACCAGGGCATCGCTCCGCCACTCCAGGGTAAGGCACGTTCCGGCGCTCATGCGGGCGTTACTCCTCTTCCCGTTCTGCGAGGCCATCGGTGAAGCCGGCGAAGCTCGGCGGCTGCGGCGCCCGCAGGACGTTGTCATCCCAGGCGCTCACGACGATCGGGCCGCTGCGCGAGCCGGCCCCTCCCTGCTCGATGCGGGCGGCGACGCGGCGCACGTTGGGGCTGCCGGGGAAGAAGCCTTCCGCCACGACGTAGAAACTCGTCGACGTCGTCGTCAGCCCACGGTAGCGCCGCGCCTGACGCGGCAGCAAGCGGTGCGGGCGCCCCGCGACGATGTGGTCGGCGACCGTCTGCGACACCCCGAGGGCCTGCAAGACGAGGAGCGGCGCCGTATTAAGGTTCACCGGCCCGCGCCCCCCGACGGTGAGGAAATGGACCAGCCCAAGGTACTCATCGGAGTCGCTCGGCGCCGGGCAGTCGGGCGGCGGCTCATAGGGGGGGAGCTGGCCGCCGGTGCCGTGGAAGAGTGCCGGCGAGACGCAGCGCACGAGGAGGAGTTCCTCGACGCTGTCGAAGTTCCCATTCTTCGCCTCGTAGGGCTGCGGCAAGCTCTTGTAGTAGTCGCTCTCGGCGCCGTTCAGACGGCGGGCGTTCCCGTGGTCGCGCCAGTCCAGGATCGAATCGACGATGATGCTGCGGAGTTGATCGTCGACCACGCCGGTGAAGCGCAGCAAGCGCTCAAGCTGGTAACTCGACAGGGAGTTCAGGTTCAGCTTGCTCTCGTCATCTTCGAGGATCACCCGCACGGCGCCGCGGCCGATGGCCACCCCCTGGGGGAGCTGCAGCCGGCCCAAGAGCGAGAGGGGTGCGCTGGCCGAGGTCTCCTCGGCTTTCTTGTCCGGCTCACTGCTCTCTCCCTCCGGGGTGTAAACGAGCGAGCCACTGCAACCCTGCAGGATGTTGAGGTCGGGATCGCGATAGACGCAACGCGGCAGGCGCAGGATTTCGGTCGCGGCAAGGTTGAGGCCGGCTCTCGCAGCGTAGTAGGCCTGCGTCTCATCCATGAAATTCCGCGTCGCCAGGGAATCGATGCGCCGGCTCTCAATGTACTCGCTGGCAATGATGGAGAGCATGGTAATGACGAAGAGGACCATGAGGAGGGCGATGCCGCGCTCACCGCCCGCCCGCCGCGCCCAGCCGGCGCCTAGCGCCTTCGGCAGCCTGTCCATGGGCGGCACACGCCTCATTCTTTCTCCCCGGCTTGCTCCCGGAAGGTGGATTGAGCGACCCGGCTGAGCTGCACGTTCACCGGCAGACTCACGGCGACCGGTGGCATCGGCTCTTTCTCGTCTTCATAGCGGATCGCCAGGCGGACCGCCGCCGGCAAGCGGCGCTTCACTTTCGAGTCCCAGGCGTTGAGCCACACCCCCTGGCTTGATTCCGGATCGAGGTACTCGAAGCGCAGCTCGCGCACGTCAGGGGACAGCACTGTATCGGTTCCCTTGCTGAAGGAATCGTCACTCGGCGGCAAGCCCAGCGGCCCCTCGTGGAGCACCAGCCCGTCTTTCTGCCTGGCACGGTAGCTGACAGCCCGCATGAGGTGCGCGCCGCGCTTGTCCTGCAGGCTCCCCGTGGCGGTGAAGAACTTCAGCTCCTCGCGCGTCCCCTGGAAAACGATCTTCTCGTTGCGGGCATTCAGGACGCTCGAGCGCAGCTCCTGGGCAAGCTGATCGACGAGCACGCGATGACGCTGGAAAGTATCCGCCAGGCTCGTATCCCGCTCCCAGGTGCGCACCCCGAGGTGCATGGCGCCGAAGAGCACGCCGAGCGTGAGTGCCAGGATGGTGATCGAGATGACCACCTCCATGAGAGTGAAGCCCGCCTGCCTCGGCGCGCTTTGCTGCGGAGCCAGGCTCGCGCCGCGGCGCGGCTCGAGGCGCCCTGCCGGCTGGGCGGCGCGGCGCGCCGTGAGGCGGCCTCTGGGGGAACACAGCGTCCTACGAGCCAAGGAGACCTCCCGTCTGCCTCTCCTGCGCCGACCCGCCCGCGACGAGCCGCACCGTGCGCAGCTCAAAGCTCTTGCCCCGGGGCGGCTGGCCGCCCCACGTCACCGTCACGACGACGTCGTAAAACTTCGGCTCGATGAGCTGCCGCAGCTCGCTGCTGGAGCGCCCGGCGGCCGCGGCTTGATTCTGCTCCCCCGTTCCTTCTTGGTTCTCCGCTTGGCGCTCCGCGATGCGGACCTGCCACCCATACGGCGTGCCCTCGAAACGCCCGCTCAAGCTGCCTTCTTGAATCTCCGGCGTAGCCAGCGTCTCCTCCATCTTCGTGCTGGCGAGGAAGACCGCCTTCGTGTACTCCTGGGCGGTGCGAGCGCTCTTCAGCCCGCCGGCGAAGAGCTCGATAAGGAGGACGAGGCTCCCCCCCATGATTGCCAGGGCAACCATCACCTCCAAGAGCGAGAAGCCGCGCGCCGCGGCACTGGATGGGCCTCCGCCCGCACCAAGCCACGCCAGCCGGCGGCTCATGAGAGGCCCTCCACGCTCTGCCGCAGGCGCACCCGCCCGGTCAGCGTGTCGATGGTGATGAAGAGGAGGCGGCCGCGAGGGGACTCCAGCCGCAATACCCGCCCGGTGGCATTCCCCTTCGGGAAGAAGATGATCGGGGTGAGCGGCTCGCCGGTGGCGGTTTTGAGCTTCAGCCCTTCGGGCAGCGCGGTCCTGACCTGGGGCAGCAGCCGCAGCGGCTGCTGGGAGGATTCCGGGAGGTCACCTCCACCCCCACCCGCCGCCGGCTCGAGGCCGCGGCTGGAGCGAGCCGCAGCCGGTTCCTTGCCCGGCTTGCCCGGCGCCTCGTTGGCTCGGGAGAGCCGCGCCGCAGGAGCCGCCGGTCGCGCCACCGCCTGGCTGGGGGCCGGCGGGCGGCGTGACGGCTTTCCCGCAGCGGCCGCCTCCCCGAAACTGCCGTCATCCTCAACCGTCCAGCCCTCTTCGGCGGAGGACTGCTGGCCTAGGGGACGGAACCCGTAACGTCCCGCCGCCATATCGACGTAGACCTCGTAGGGAACCTTGGTGGCCACGGCGGTGCTGCGCGCCTCGCGCATCGCCCCCATCAGCCGGCGCGCCGCGGTGCGAAAGCGCAGGTTCTCGAGGGTGGCGCCGATGGAGGGCGCCACCAGCCCGCTTGCAGCCGCCAGGATCACCAGCACCACAAGGAGCTCGATGAGCGTCACGCCGGCCTGACCGACGCCCCCTCCCCCCGGCACGCGGAGGAGGCGGGCATGCAGCCGCCCCAGCGCACGCCGGCTGAGGGAGAAGGGCAGGTCCCAGCGCGCCTTCTCCTCGCGCCAGCGCCTGACGCGCTCAGCTCCCGCACTCCTTGATGGCATTCCCATCCGGGCCCTTCGATTCCAGGCAGTAACTTCGCTTATCCTCACCTGCCGAATAGGTGTACTCGTGGTTCCAGGGATCCCGTGGGAGGACCCCCTTCTTCAGATAGGAACCTTCCCAGCGATCGCTGTTCTCGCCGCCCGGCCGTTTGACGAGGTCCTCCAGACTGTCAGGGTAGGTCCCCATGTCCAGACGGTAGCGGTCGAGCGCTTCCTCAAGGAGGCTCATCTGGGTCTTGTTGATCTGCAACTTCGACTGCTCGACCTTGCCGAACAACCGTGGCCCCACCAGCGCGGCGAGCAGGCCCAGGATCACCATCACCACGAGGAGCTCGATCAGCGTGATGCCGCGCTGAGAGCGTGAGAACAGGCTTGAGGCTGGCATGGTTCATCCTCATCCGAAGCGCGAGTGGGTGCCTCGCCACAGCACCCCCCGCAGCTCCCGGAGGCACGGTGGCCACTCACGATCACCGATTTAGAAAGGCTCCCGCGTGGGAAAGTTCCCAGGCCGCCCCGCGGCGGCGTGCGGCAGGGGACCACAAGGCGCCGCCTGTGTCAAGGGGCCCGCCTCGCCCCGGCGGGTCGTTCCCCCGGCCGCGGCGACGGCCAGGCGGCCGCTCGCCCCCTTCACCTGTTCCGGCGTCGACGCCAGGGTGCCTTGGATCAATCAGGTGCGTCCGCCCTCGTGCTCGCCGCCCCCGCCGCGCGGCCTCTTTCCGTCGCCGGGCGGCGCGCCGCGACGAGCGCGAGGCGAGCGCCAGGGGTCAGGCGCACGTGCAGCAACTAGAGAGGCAGTTCATTGAGGCTGAAGATCGCCATGAGCATGGACAGGACAATGAAGCCAACGATCCCACCCATCACCAGGATCATCATCGGTTCGATCAGGGCGATCAAACTCTTCAGGGAGCTCTTCACCTGGCGGTCATAGGTTTCGGCCACCTTGATGAGCATGGATTCCATGCTTCCCGTCTCCTCTCCCACCGCCAGCATGTGGAGGAAGAGTGACGGAAAGGCGCCGGTCTGGCGCAGGGGTGTCGAGAGGGTCGCCCCCTTCTCCACCCCCGTGCGGGCCTCGCCGATGGCCGCCCGCAAGACGCTGTTCGTGGACGCTTCCTGGACGATCGTGAGGGCCTGGAGGAGCGGCACGCCATTGCGGATGAGCGTGCCGAGCGTGCGGGCAAAACGCGCCACCTGAATTTTCCCGATCAGCGTCCCCAGGACCGGCAGACGCAGCAGCAGACGATCAACGGCGAAGCGCCCCGCCGCGGTGCGGACGTAGCCGCGGAACGCCAGCGCCCCGACCACGAGCGCTCCCAGGATGGCCCACCAGTAACCCGACACCGCGCCGCTGATCGCCAGCATGATGAGGGTCGGCAGCGGCAGCGCCTGACCTTGATCGGCGAAGATCTGAGCGAACTTGGGAATCACCAGGGTGAGGAGGAGGGTCACCGCCCCGCCGCCCACGGCGGTCAAGAGGACGGGGTAGAGGAGGGAGGAGGCGACGTACTCCTTCAGCTCCTGGGTATCCTCGAGGAAGCCGGCGAGGCGTTCCAGGACAAGGTCGAGGATGCCCCCCACCTCGCCGGCCCGCACCATGTTCACGTAGAGCCGCGAGAAGACCCGGGGATGCCGCGCTAGACAGTCAGAGAACGAGGTGCCGCTGCGCAGCTCCTCGAGGAGATCCTGCACGATCTTGCGGAACGGAGCCTTCTCGCTGAGATCGGTAAGGGTGGTGAGGCCGCGCTCGAGGGGAAAGCCGGCATTCAGGAGCACCGACAGCTCGTGGGTGAAGGTGGCGATATCCTTCTGGCTGGTCCGCCTCAGCAGGGCGTTGAGGCTGATCTCCCTCGACAGCCCGTTGGTGCTCTGCGGCAGGTCAACGCTGAGCGGCAGGTAGCCGAGCTCCTGCAGGCGGTCGATGACGGCACGCTCGTCGCGGCCCTCCATGGCGCCCTCGACGATGTTGCCGGAACGATCCGTGGCTCGGTAGAGAAACTCGCTCATCGACTCCTACGCCCTCGGCCGCAGCCTCGCCTCGGAGGAGCGCCCTCGACCCGGCGGCGCCGCGCCCCGCCGGCGCCTTACTCCTCCTGGGTGACGCGCAGCACCTCCGCGATACTGGTCAGCCCCGCCTTCACCTTCAGCCAGCCGTCCTGCCGCAGCAAGCGCATCCCGTGACGCATGGCGCACTGCTTAATAATCTGGCTGCTCGTCTTCTGGAGAATGAGGTCACGAATCTCGTCGGTCATCAGGAGCATCTCAAAAATTCCGATCCGCCCGCGATAGCCGGTGTGACTGCAGGCCTCGCAGCCATTCGGCTGGTACATCTGCGCCCCCGCCAGCTCCTCCATCGGCATCCCAAGGGCACTGAGCGAGGCGCTCTCGGGGGGATCGGCGCGGCGGCAGTCACGGCACAGGAGGCGCACCAGACGCTGCGCCATGATGCCGACCACCGAGGAGGCGACGAGGAAGTGCTCGACGCCCATGTCCAGCAGGCGAGTGATGGCCCCCGCCGAGTCATTCGTGTGCAGCGTGCTGAGGACGAGGTGGCCGGTGAGCGCCGACTCGATGGCGATGGAGGCGGTCTCCGCGTCGCGGATCTCCCCCACCATGATGACGTCCGGGTCCTGGCGCACGATCGAGCGCAGGCCGTTGGCGAAGGTGAGGCCGATCTGCGGCTTGACGTGGATCTGGTTCACGCCGTTGAGCTGGTACTCAACCGGGTCCTCGATGGTGATGATCTTCTTCTCCGGCGTGTTGATCTTCTCCAGGGCGCCGTAGAGCGTCGTCGTCTTGCCGCTGCCGGTCGGCCCCGTGACGAGGATGATCCCGTGCGGCCGGCGGATGAGCCCCTCGAGCTGCTTCAGGGTGTCGGGGAGGAACCCCAGGTGGTTGAGATCGACCACGATGCTGCTGCGGTCGAGGATGCGCATCACCAGGCTTTCGCCATAGAGCGTCGGCACGGTGGAGACGCGCAGGTCGATCTCGCGGCCGGCGACCCGCACCCTGATGCGCCCATCCTGCGGCAGCCGCCGCTCGGCGATGTTGAGGCGCGCCATGATCTTGACGCGGGAGATGATCGCCGCCTGCAGGCGCGCCGGCGGCGCCTCCGTATCCTGCAGGATGCCGTCGATGCGGTAGCGCACGAAGAGGCCGTTCTCGAACGGCTCGATGTGGATGTCGCTCGCTCCCACCTCCACGGCCCGGGTGATGAGGTGGTTCACGAGGCGAATGACGGGGGCCTCCGAGGCCATGTCGCGCAGGTGCGCCTCGTCGCCGTCGACGAGATCGTCGTACTCCCCCTCCTCGGCTTTCAGGTCTTGAATGATGGAGCCGATGGTGGTCGCTCCCGAGCCGTAGGAACGCTCCAGGGCTTCCTCGATCTCCGCCCGCGTGCAGACCCAGACCTCCAGCTCGCAGCCGAGCGCCGTGGCGAGGGCGTCGAAAGTATGGAGGTCCGCGGGGTCCGCCACCGCGATGGTGAGGCGGTTCCCCTGCCGGAGAAGGGGCAGAAGCGCGTGCTGCTTGAGGAACTTCAGCGGCAGCTCGTTGACGATGATCGGGGAGGAGGGGAACTCAGCAGCCGTGCAGCGGCGGTAGCCGAGCTTCTCCGCCAGCTCCAAGGGCTGCAGCACCGCGTCGCCCGCTGGGTCCGCCTGCGGAATCCCCACCAAAACGGCGGCGCCTCCCGGCAACCTCCGCCTGCCAAGACGCCCCAGGGCCTTGGACACCTCATGTGCGGTCGGGAGTCTCAATGGCATGCGGCGGTGTATCCTCAGAGGCTCGAGCTGGTGCGCGGGGCCGGCGCATGCGGCGCGAGGCTGCGTCCGCCAGCCAGGCCGCGGCGTCCGGGAGCCGCCAGCAGGCTACTGGAGCAGCTTCGCCATGCGTTTGTACGGCACTCCGGCCTCGGCGCACATCCGGTAGACCTCCGCGAGGTCCTCATCGCGCGCCGAGGGAATGGCGATGAGCACCTCGGCAATACCCATCTCTTCAATAAGATGCGAAACGCTCGCGCGAGTTCCGAGAATCGGCAGCCCATGGATGCTGCGGCCGAGCTTCTCGCGGTCGTCATCGATGAACCCCACCGGGTGGTAGTTCAGGCTGCGGTTGTTGCGCAGCTCCCGCAGCAGCATCTCCCCGGCATCGCCAGCACCCATGATGATGACCCGTTTGCCTCTCTTCGGCGGCACCCGGCTGAACGATTCCCGCAACATGCGGAGTAGTATACGAATCCCTGCCATCAGCAGCAAGCTCATCATCCAGTCGGTGACGAAAACGGCGCGGGAGTAATCGATGAATCGAAACAGAAGCGTAATGATAATGACGCTGAGAATGGAGCCCAGGGTGACCGCCTTGACGATGTTCTTCAGGTCGGTCAGCCCATAGTAGCGCCAGACGCCGCCGTAGACGTCGAAGGAGAAGCAGCAGACCATCTTCAGCGCCACAATCCATGGCAAGGAGCGCAGGATGAGGAGGTAGTTCCACTCACTGATCACGCCCTCAAAGCGGATGAGCCAGGCGCCATAATAAGAGACGCAGATGAGGATGAGATCTACGAGCACCTCGAGGATGCGCCGTTTGTAAAGGAAAGCCGTGGTGATGGCGACCGCGTTGGGGGACGGCGGCGGGGCACTCCTGCCGCTGATCTCCTCCACCTTCACCTGGCTGAGGAAAAAGCCGAAGAAGATGATGCCGATGAGCGCCAGGAGCACGATCACCGAGACAACCCCGGCGGCGTATCTGGAGTAGAAGAGGGCGCACATCCCCAGGAAGGCGCTGATGCCATAGAGGACGAACACCGCGCGGCGCTCGGAGAGGCCGAGGTAGACGAGGCGGTGCGAGGAGTGGTCCTTGCCGCCCTGCGACGCCGGTTGCCGCCGCAGCATGCGCAGCAGCGTCACCAGCGTCGTATCGAAGATCGGCACCGCCAGCACGAGGATCGGGATGATGAGGGTGATGACGACGTTCGACGCATGGATGCCGGTGCCGAGCACCCCCATCACGGCGATGAGGTAGCCGAGCAGCAGGCTGCCGCTGTCCCCCATGAAGATGCGCGCCGGATGGAAGTTGTAGCGCAGGAAGCCGAGCGTGGCGCCGCCGAGGATCGCCGCCACGGCGGCGACGCCCAGCAGCCCATTGAGGAGCGCGTGCACGAAGAGCACCGCGCAGGCGATCGTGGCAACCCCGGCCGACAGGCCGTCCATGTTGTCGAGGAGATTGAAGGCGTTCGTGATGCCGACGATCCAGAAGATGGTCAACGGGATGGTGATGAAGCGCTGCGTCTCGGGTGCGAACACCACCCCGAAGAGCACCGCCATGCACGCCGCGATGATCTGGCCGATGAGCTTGGTCTGCGGGCGCAGCCGGCGCAGGTCATCGATGAGGCCGAGCGCGAAGACCGTCGTGCCTCCGGCCAGCAGCGTCAGGAACCAGGACCGCCGCAGCGCACTTCCGCCGAGGACGAGGGCGACGAGGAAGCCCGTATAGATGCCCACCCCGCCGAGCGTCGGGGTGCTGCGCTGGTGCCAGCGCCCCTCATGCGGCGCCGAGAGGAGGCCGATACGGTGGCCAAGGTGCTCCATGTAGCGGGTCATGAGGAGGGAAACCCCCAAGGAGCCGGCAAACAGCCCCACGATTCCCCCGAGGGATGATGCGTTGAAATAGCTCAGGCTCATGGACGTGCTCACTCACCTCACGGGCGGCAGACGCCTTTCACCTGGGAGTGCGGCGCCCTCATGCCCACGGCTGCCGGGCGCGGCCGCGGGCGCTCCGACGCCGGGCGCAGCCCACGGCAGTAAACCCTTCTGCTCCAACAGCTCAAGGTAGAGCGTCTCGATCTCGGCGACAAGACGCTTGGCGCTGAACTGCTCGAGGACGCGGCGCTGGGCGCGCTCGCACCGCCGCCGAGTGGCCTGCCGCTGCGTCAGGAGCGTGACGAGCGCGGCGCGCCACACCTGTGGATCGCGGCTGCGCGCGAGGAGGCCAGAGGGCGCCTCGCACCATCCGGCCGCGCTCTCCGCCGCGCCGCCCGCCGGCAGCTCCAGCAGGTCGGCGACGCCGCCGACGTCGGCGGCGAGCACCGGCACCCCAGCCGCCATGGCCTCCAGCAGGGCCACCGGCAGCCCCTCGTTGCGGGAGGTGAGCACGACGGCATCGAGGTCGGCGTAGATCGCCTCGAGGTCGCGCCGCCAGCCGCAGAAGCGCACCCTCCCCGCGAGGCCCAGGGCGCGGCAGCGCCGCTCGAGAGCCGGCCCCAGCTCGCCCCCGCCGATGATCGCAAAACACGGGGGCGGCAGGGAAGGCGCCGTGGCGGGAGCGTCCCTCCAAGCGGCGGCGATCTCCAGGAACAGGTCCGGGTCCTTCACCGCCACGAGGCGGCCGACGAAACCGATGAGGGGCGTGCCGCGATCAATGCCAAGCTCGGCGCGCAATCGCCCGGCCTGCCCCGAGGGCGCCGCAAACCGCGCTAGGTCGAGCCCCAGCGGCACAATGCGGGTGTGGCTGCGGGCGGCGACGTGGAAGCGATCGCAGATCTCCTCCTGTTGGCGCGCACTCAAGACGATGAGGCAGTCGCTCAGCGCTCCGAGGAGACGCTCGATGAGGGCGACGAGGCGGCTCTTCCAGCCACTGAAATAGCTGTGGAAGACGTGCCCATGGAAGGTGTGGAGGCGAATCGGCACGCGGCACAGCCAGGCGGCCAAGCGACCGAGCGTCCCGGCCTTCGCCATGTGGGTATGGACGATGGCGGGGCGCACCTGTCGCAGCAGACGGATGATCGCCACGAAGGTGCGCAGGTCATCGAAGCACCTCACGTGCCGCCGCAGCGTCGGCAGGACGATCGGCGACAGCCCTGCGGCGCGCACCTCGGGGGTCAGGTCGGCCTCCCACGCGTGCGGCGCCCCGCTCACGAGCGTCGTGGCGAAACGCGAGCTGTCCAGGTCCCGGCAGAGGATCATGGCGTGCTGCGCCGGGCCGCCCACATTCAGCCGGGTGATGAGGCGCAGCACGCGCACCGGCTCCGGGCGCGCATCCGCAGGCGTCCCACGGGCAGGTATCGCCCGCTCATGGCCCCGGCAGGCGGACGGAGGCGAATGCACCTCGTTCCTCATCAGCACTGCCCTCCCCTTTCCCGACCCGGCTCTTCCGCTTGCGGCGCGCGCTTCCTCACTTCCAGGGTGTGACGGAGGAGAAGGCGCCGCGTCAGGCTGCGAGCGAAGAGATCACGCGCGTCCCCTTGCCAACCCAGGCAGAGGAGACCGAGGAGGAGGAGCTGGGCGCGGCCGAAGACGCCCCAGAGGGCGATCTCCCGCCCCGCCAGGAGCACCAGGGCCAGGTTCACCGCCAGGGCGATGATCAAGGCCCAGCCGAGGGAGGGGAGCCGCCAGAGGTCGCCGGGCCCGCCCTGCTCGCGCGTCGCACGCGCTCCCCGCGGCGCTTCCTTGCCGCCCCCGTCGCCCCTGGCTTCCGGCCGCCCGAAGACCAGACTGTCCGGACGCCAGGCGTGCCAGCCTCGCAGAAGGGGACGGGCGGCGCTCCTGCACCATCGCACCATGACGCTGCCATGGGCAAGCTGCTCGACGGCGCGCTCAGGCTCCTCGGGCCAGGTGACCAGACGCACCACCCGGCTGCCGGCAACCGCCCGTTTCAGAGCCTCGCCGAGGCCGGCGAGCGGCCGCCGCCACGCCGCCCATCCCTGGCGCGCGCCGCCTCCCACGCGCAGCAGGAGGCGAGCGGTCACACTGGCCCGCGCCACGCCTCCCAGCCGGCAGAGCACGCCCCACGTGAGGCTACGCGGCAGGATGGTGTCGCGCCAGAAACCCATGCGCTCCATCGACCACCCTCAGGCGCCCTCGAGGACCGACGCGAAGAGCGCGTGCAGACGCGGGGCGACGACCCGCGCCGAGTAACGCGCCACCACCATGGCGCGCCCCGCCTCGCCCATGCTGCGCCGCAGCGCCCCGTTCCCGAGCAGCATGGCGAGGGCTTCCACCCACTCGTCGGGCCTCTCCGCCAAGTAGCCGTTGACCCCCGGCTCGACCATGCCGCGGAGCACGCCCACCGGCGAGCAGACCACCGGGATGCCCACGGCCCAGTACTGCAGCGCCTTGTAGCCGCACTTCCCCTCCGCCCAGAGGGTGCGGGGCAACGGGTAGAGGCCGATGTCGAGGCTCTGGAAGTGATGCACCTCCGTCGCCAGCCGCCAGCAATGATGCTCGATCTCCACCCCGGGCACGCGCCAGGCCTCCAGGGATCCCACCACGCGCACGCGGAAGGTGTAGCGGCGGGCCAGCTCCCGCAGGGCGCCGGCGATGATGCTCAGGTACGGGCTTGTCGTCGGCGAGCCGACCCACCCCAGTGTCACCGGCTCTCCCCGGCGCCCCACCGAGCCTCTCTCCGCGGGTCGAAACACCTCGGTATCGACGCTTGAGGGGAGCACTTCGACCCGCTCCTGGTAGCGACCCGCGTAGCGCGCCAGGAAGGCGTTCCCCACCGTCGCCGCCCGGCTCATGCGCAGCAGCCAGGGCACCTTGCCGCGTGGCTTTAGGATATTGAGCCACTGGTTCGCCGGGCTGCTGGGAGCAAGGAAGATGGCGTCATCGAAATCGAGGATCAGGGGAACGCCCAGCCAGGCCAAAAGCTGCTCCGCCAGCGGCGGCCCGATCGGCAGGAACTCGCGGTAGAGGAAGATGAGGTCGAAACGCCGCGCCCGCAGCCAGTCAGCGAGACGCCGCGTCCCGTCAACGAGCCCGTAGCGCAGCTTGCCGGCGGTGTAACCAGGCCGGTAGACAATGCGGAAGAGGCGCGACGACATGAAGGAGAGCAGCACCACCCGCGCCCCGCGCGCCTCGAGGTACGGGATGTGCTGTGCGCAGCGCACCCGCGTGGCCGCCGCTTCGTAAGGATAGGGACTGAGCATGAGGACCTTCATCGCGGCTTTCCAACGCGGCCCGCGCCACGGGCGCGCCGCCCCCTCTTGCCGGCGCCTGCCCCACCCCGCCCGCGGGGGCGGGCGCCTCTCCGGCGGCGGTTACCTCAGGGGGTCCCTGCGCAGGCGCCGAGACGATGGGGCGCGCACCTAACCCTGCCGCTGGAGCAGCGGTCGCATGACGCGGATGACCCGCTCCACCTCTGCATCGCTCAGCGCCGGATAGCACGGGATCGAGAGCGCCATGGCCTGCAACGCCGCGGCCTCGGGGAACGCCTCGTCCGGCTGCCCGAGGTAGCGATGGAGCGGGCGGAAGACAGGCCGGGCGCAGCCGACCCCCGCGGCGCGCGCCGCCTCCAGGAGGCCATCGAGCGGCGGCCGGCAGCGCACGACGTAGCGGAACCAGCAGCTCGTGCTCTCGGCGGAGGCGACAGGAAGCTGCGCCGCGAGGTCGGCGAACGCCTCCGCGTAGCGCGCGGCGATCTCCCGGCGGCGCGCCAGGAAGAGGGGGTAGCGGCGCAACTGGCTGCGCCCGAGGGCCGCCTGCAGATCGGTAAGCTTGTAGTTGAAGCAGACCTCCAGCTCCTGCCGCTCGTCGTAGGCGCGGGCGCGGCGCAGCCGCGCTGCGAGGTGGTCGCTGCTCGTCGCCACCATGCCTCCCTCCCCCGTGGCAAGGAGCTTCGTGGCGTAGAACGAGAAGACCGCAAGGCGCCCGAAGCTGCCCACGGGCCGACCCTCCCGGGTCGCCCCCAGGGCCATGGCGCAGTCCTCGATGAGCGGCACGCCAAGGGCCGCCACCTCCGCCGCCGCCGCTGGGAAACCGAAGAGGTGGGGCAGGATGACCGCGCGCGTCGCCGGCCCCAGGTGGGGTTGCAGCGTCGCCGCGCTGACGGCGTAGCTCCCCGGGGCGCAGTCGGCCAGAACCGGCGTGGCCCGGACGCTGCGCACGGCGTGGTAGAGGGCGCTGCAGACGTAGGAGGGGATCACCACCTCATCCCCCGGGCCGACCCCCAGCGCGCCGAGCGCCAGGGAGAGGGCCGCCGTCCCCGAACTCGCCGCCACGGCCTCGCGCTGGCCGCTCCACGCCGCGATCTCGGCCTCGAAAGCGGCCACCTCGGCACCGCCGGCAACCTGGCCGCGGCGCACCACGGCGGCAACCGCCTCGGCATCCTCTTCGGTGAACCAGGGACGTGAATGCGGGATCACCACCCCTCCGCGACGAGCTTCGAGCCGCGGTCGTCGGTCTCAGGTGAAGACCTTGCCGAGGCGCGGGGTGGCCGTGCTCGTCAAGAGATCAAGGCTCTGCGGACCATAGTTGAAGAGGAGATCAATCGCCGACATGGCAGGCTCGAAGGGCTCGAAACACTGGCGGTAAATGGGATGGTGGAACTCCTGGTAGCGCACCTCAATGCCCGCCTGCTGGAAGGAGGACTCGTCCAGGTAGCCCCGGCCGCCTACGCCCGACAGGTAGGTGGTGGCGCCGAAGCGACGGCAGATGTCGAGGAGTAAGGTCTCCTTCCGGCCCGCCAGTCCCTCTGCCGACGCCAGGGCGAGGCGCGTTCGCAGGCCGAAGGCGGCGAACAGGACGCGGATGAGGCAGAAGTTCAGCGCCGCAAGACGTTCCCACGAGGCGGCGTAGATGTCGGCCAGCGCCGCGGCCGAAGCGGGGAAGTAAGGCGCGCGCGCATAGGCCTGCTCGATGCTGCGCCAGGTCTTCTCCCGCCAGCGGGGCGAGGCGCGGTTGTCGATCGGCACCTCGCGGATGAGCTGGCCAAAGCCCCCCCGCGTCAGCACCGGCACGGTCAGCCACGACCAGCCCTGGGCGGTGCGGATGCGGTTGCGATTCTGGAACCCCCCCTTGCTGAAGGGCACCGTATCGAGGAGCACGAGCAGGTCCGCCTGCCACGCCTTCTCGAGGAAGCCCAACCAGGGGAGGTACTCAGGTTGATGAATGGCAACGATCATGCCGCGCTGCCGCGATACAGCCCTGCCGCCGCGAGCCCCCTGGCGGCCCCCGCCGGACCGCCCGCACCCACAGCCCCGCGCCCGCCGGCGGGCTCCGCGCCGGACGCTGACAGCTCCGCTTCCTGGGTTACGAGGCCCACCCTCACCCTGCCGCCAGCCGTCCCGATACTCTACCGCACTGGCGGGGCATGTCAAGCAAAGCCCGCTGACGGCGGGGGCGAAGCGGCGCCGGTCGCAGGGGCAGCGCGCCTCCCCACGGCAGGGCAGGGCGGCTCGGCCCTCCGCCCGGGGCGCCGCCGAGAGCCTCGGGGAAGTGCTCGAAATGCTCACTGGAGGAGGCCTTCAGAACCGCCGACGCCGGGCCTGGCGCGCCTTGGACCGATGCTCCACCCAGCAGGCCAGGTGGCCGGCGCTCATCCCCACGCCGCGGCAGAGGCTGCGCAGGAGGGCGACCGGGACGAACCAGAGAGCCTCCCGCGGCTTGCGGCGTTCGGCCAGCACCATGGCCGCCGGGAGCAGCAGGCCGATGGTAACGACGGCCGCCGGCAGGAGCCAGGGCTGCAGCGCGGAGAACCTCAGGCTTGCTATGCCGAGGCCGAGAAAGACAAGCGTGAGGTGGGGGTGGAGCAGGTCGAGCCAGCCGCTGTCATCGGCGCTGTGGAGGAGGCCCAGCCGGCCTTCCTTCTCCCACATGCGCCAGTAGGCGCGGCTACGGAAGTAGCCGTGCCGCACCTGACTCTGGAGGTAGGCGCCAAGATTTTCCTCCCAGCGGTGTCCGACCCGCAGGAGGGGATCAAGGCGGAGCTGGTACCCGCGCTGCACGATCGCCGCCGCCAGCATCGCGTCCGCGGCCGGGCCGCAGTCCTCGGGAAAGCCGCCGAGCGCCTCCAGGAGGGTGCGACGATAGGCGACGTTGCCGCTGTTGAGCACCTGTACCCGGGCTGGCAGGAGCCCCCGGCGCACCTCGAGCTCTCCCTGCAGGCAGCGCGCCAGCCCCGAGGCGGGATTCGCCAGCCGGTAGGAGCCTCCGACCGCCCCCACCTTCGGGGCGTCGAAGAGGTCAACCAGCCTCGCCACCCAGTCCGGCCCCGGAAGGCAGCGGTCGGTCGTGAAGCCGATGATCTCCGCCCGGGCGGCGCGCCAGCCAGTGTTGCGGGCGCAGGCCGGCCCCCCGTTGGGGCGCGACAGGAGGGTGACGGGGTAGGAGCTGAGGAGCTTCCCCGTGCCGTCGATGGAGCCGTCGTCGACGAAGATGAGCTCCAAGCATGCCGCGGGGTAGTCCTGCGCCAGGCAGGCCTCGACGAGCTGCCGGACGCTCTCCGCTGCATTGTAGACCGGCACCACCACCGCGACACGCCGGTTCATCTGGATGCTCTCTCAGCCGAGATCACAACCCTGCCTTCCTCCCCGCCTGACGCAGGGAGAATCCTGGGGACCGCGCAATCCTGGGCCTTCCCCGCCTCATTCCCGCCGCCGCGGCGCCGCCAGGGCGCGGCGCAGGCGCCGGATCTCCTCCCCGGCAAGCTGCGCCAGCGAGGGGGCGCCCCGCCAATGACGCTGAAACTGCTCGTACCAGGCGAGGGCCTGGGCGTGACGTCCCCGCGCCGCGAGCATGCTGGCAAGGTTGAAGATGCTCTCCAGCCGAGTCGCATCGAGCTGCAGCGCCAGATGAAATTGGAGGATCGCCGCATCGTAGCGTTGCTCCTGGCTCAGGAGTGATCCCAGGTTGATATGCGCCGATTCGGAGGCGGGATCAAGGCGCAGCGCCGCCTGCAAGGCGCGGCGCGCCGCCGCCAGGCGACGGCGCTGCGCATAGAGGTTGCCAAGGTTGCTCCAGGCCTTGGCGTAGTCCGGCTTGAGGGCCAGTGCCTGCAGGAAGGCGGAGGCGGCGCGCTCCATCTTCCGCTCGCTGAACCACGCCGAGCCGAGGCTGTTCCAGGTGAGCGCATTCGCAGCGTTGCGACGGAGCGCCGCGCGATAGGCCCAGACCGAGATGCCCCCGGCCCGGCCACGGCCATCCCGACCGAGCACACCAAGGAGGTCCCCCAGGTGGCTCCAGGCGTTTTCCTGCTGGGGGGCAAGGGTCAGCGCCTCGAACAGCGCGCGCGCCGCGCGGCTGTGGAAGCGATGCTGCAGGTACGCCATGCCCAGGTTGTCGCGCGCCGCCGCCGAGCGGCGATCGGCGTGCACCGCCGCAAGCGCCGCCGCCAGGGCTTTCGTGGGACGACCGAGCTGCAGGTACGCCGCGGCGAGCGTGGTCTTCGCCGCCTCATACGAGGACCAATAGCGCAGCGCCGTCCGCGCCGAGGCGGCCGCGTCCGCGTACCGGCCGCGGCGGTGATAGACCACGGCGAGATTGTTGTGCGCCTCGGCAAAGGTGGGGAACCGCGCCAGGGCGGTCTTGTACTCGGCCATGGCTCGATCGAAGGCCGCCACGGCCTCATAGGCGTTGCCGAGGTTGTTGTGGGGGCGCGGCTTGCGCGGGGATTTGCGCACCGTATCCTCCCAGAGCCGCGGCGCACTCGCCCAGGTGTAGTTCCGCCGCGCCGTGAGGCCGGCAAGGAGAGCCGCCACGAGGACGCCACACGCCAGCACCGGCCAGACGGGGAGGCCGCGCCGCGCCACCAGCCGCACCGCCCCGACGTACGTTGCGGCGAGCGCCACGGCCGCCCCCGCCAGCGGCAGGTAGAGGCGGTGCTCGAAGAGCGCATCGCGGAAGGGGAGGAGGCTCGACCTCGGGCTCAGGACGAGGAGCATCCAGAACAGCCCGGTGGCTTGCAGGGGCCAGCGGCGCAGCCGGCGCAGGGCGCCGCCGAACAGCGCCAGGAGCAGCGCGAGGGAGCCGAGAGTGCGCCACTCCCAGAGCGTCGTCGAGGCGCCCACATCGGCGTCGACGTTCTGCCAGGTCGGCAGCAGGGTGAGGCGCAGGTAGGCGACGAGAACGCGCGCCTGCGTCAGGAGGTACTCGCTGCGTGTGTACGGCGACACCCCGCCGGCGAGGCTCGGCTCCCCGCCGGCCATCCTGCTGACTCCACTGCCGATGGACTCGGCCGGCTGCGTGTAGCTGAAAAACACCGAGATGGGGACGATCAGGCCGACAAGGATGAATGGGCTGGCAAAGAGGAAGCGACCCTTGAAGTCGCGTCGCACCCCGGGGAAGAGGCAGAGCTCGAGCAGCGCAATGGCGCCTGGGAGGGTGAGGGCGGTCTCCTTCGAGAGCATGGCGGCCACGCCCGCGGCGAGCGCCGCGCCGTACCAGCAGCCCCACGACCGGCGCCCGCCGCCTTCCGGCGCGCCGCGCCGCAGCCGCGCCTGCAGGTAGCACCCCACGCTGAGCAGGTAGAAGCCCGCCGCCAGCGACTCCAGGCGCTGCACGAGGTACGTTACCGACTGCACCTGCAGGGGGTGGGCCACGAAGAACAGCCCCGCGGCGAGGGCGATCCAGCGTCCGTCGGCGGCAGCCTGCCGGACGCGGAGCGCCTGCGTGCGGCAGAGGAGGAGCGTCAGCCAAACAACGAGGAGGGCGTTGCCGAGATGGATGAGGATGTTGCCGAGATGGTAGCCGGGCAGAGCAAGGCCGTGCAGCGAATAGTTGACGGCGAAGGAAAACCAGACCACCGAGCGCATTTCGCCGCGGGCGATGCGCTGCACCGTCCCCCAGAGGTCGCGAATCCACTCATTGCGGACGATGCCGTGGGCATCATCGAGGTGGAAGGGGGCGTGGAAGGTGCCGGCATAGATGAGGAAGCCCAGCGCCGCGATCAGCAGCGGCGCCAGCCACCGCAGCCAGTCGCGCGGCAGGTCACCCTTGAACGAAGCAGCCATGGGCCTGGCGGGGCTGAAGGGTGAGGGGGCGGGTGGGCGCGCGGCTCGTGGGCGCGGCACAGCACACCGCGACGCGCGCTCACCAGGCTCCGATCCGTCGCGGAGCCGCGCTTATCTTCGCCGACTTCGCCAGGCACTGCAACCGCCGCCGCTCCTCCCCCGGCCCGGGCACGGGGCGCGGGCCGCCTCCCAGCGCAGCCCCGCGGGCAATCCCGCCTCGCCGCTTCCTGAACGATCGCGCGCCTGCCGGGCGCGGCTGCTCAGCGGTATTTCGACCAGTCGATGGTGTAGACGCTCGGCTCGCCGTCGTCGCGGATGACCTCAAAGGTGGCCGCCTGCGAGAAATCGACGTCGGCGAGGCGGTAGTAAACGAGGAACACCCCACGGTAGAGAGGAGCATCGGCACCCAGGTTGGAGCGCCGGGTGGGGACGCGCAGCGCGCGCTTGGCCGGCACAACCTTGCCCTTCTGCCGCAGCACCAGCTTGTAGTTGGCGTGGAAGTCCAGGACCGGCCCGAAGGTCTCCACCTGCAGGAAGATGTCCTCGTTGTTCTTGGCGTCGCGAAGCAGCGACGCGCTGGCGGTCCCATCCGGCTTCTTCGTGCGCAGGTAGACCCCCAGCATATCCAGGAATGGAGTGAAGACAATGAGTTGCTCATGAGGCCGCTTCGGACTGGGAATCGCGTACTGCTTCAGGTACTCCAGGTAGTAGCTTCGGTCCTTGTCCTTGCCGATCACCTTGACGGCGTGGACGTCCTCGTCGGTCAGCTTCACCTTCACCGCCATGGCGGAACCCGCCGAGAGGATGGCCATCAGCCAGGCAGTGAGCGCCGCGGCAAGCAGGCGTTGAACGGGCAGCCGGTACGACATGCTCAGACGCTCCTCAACCGTCGAGACCCCTCCGCCGCCTCACGAAGCCAGGCGGAAGGAAATCCACGCAGACCAGTGCGAGCTCCCCTCGCGCGCCACGCGGAAGCGCCACGGATTGTAGAGCAGGAAGCGCAGCCAGAGGGCGGGGGAGAACGGCCCATAGATGTGCTCTCCACCTTCGAGGTGCAACTCTCCCCGGACACGATAGGTCTCCTCGCCGATATCGTATTGGATGCGATAGCGGCTGCCGGGTTCCCCTCCCAGACGCACGACGATCCTGCCGCCGGTGGCCGCGAAGGTGAGCACCTCGCCCGGCTTGGGCGCCAGGACAACGACGCCGCCGCCGTCCTCCGCGGGCGGCACGGCGCCTGGCGGCGGGAGCAGGCCGTGGCGCTGCTCCTCGTTCGCCGCCCGGATGACCTGCAGGCGCGCGGCGAACTGGGCGCGCACCTGCGGCTGCCGCGCCGCCAGGTCCCGCGTCTCCTGGGCGTCGGCCTCGAGGTCGTAGAGCTCCTCGCGCTCGATCACCTGGCCGCGCGCGGTCTGGATGTACTTCCAGCGCGGGGACTGCAGCATGCGCAGGCGCGGCTGGTCGCCCTCGGGACATTGGAAGCCGCACGGGGTTGTCTCCGCGAAGGCGAGGTGCTCCCAGGCGGGGCGCCGATCGAAGAGGAGCGGCAGCAGCGAACGGCCGGCTCTCCAGGGGAGTGGGGGCAGACGCAGGAGGTCGAAGAGCGTCGGCATCAGGTCGACCCCCTCGACGAGGTGGGGCACGCGCGCCCCGCGCGGCAGCACCCCCGGCAGGCGCATGATGAGGGGCACCTGAATCACCTCCTGGTAGAGCGTGCCCGCCAGCGAGGTGGAGGCGTGCCCGACGTGCCCATGGTCACCCAGCTCCTCGCCATGGTCAGCCCCCACGATGACGAGCGTGGAATCCTCCAGGCCGCGCGCTCGCAACCCCTCCAGGTAGCGGCCGATCTCGGCATCCTCCTCCAGCACCTCGGCATCGTAGAGCGCCGCGATGGCGCGGCGTTCCGCTTCTCCGAGCCGCAGCGTGCCGCGCTTGATGATGACCTCCTGGCGCAGGGTCTTCAAGACCGCCGGATTGGCGCCCCCCACGATCCGCCCGTCGGGGTCGAAGCGCGCCAGGGAGGCGGGTTTGGGGTCATAGGGGAGGTGCGGCCCGGTCAAGTGCAGCCAGAGGAAGAAGGGCCGTTGGGGGTGCGCGTCAAGCCATGCCAGCGGATCGCGCTCGCGCGTCGGCTGGAAGCCGAGGTTGGCGTAGTTCGGGGTTTGCGTCAGGTAGGAGATGCCCGGCGTGGCGTAGCCGGCGTTCCGCAAGAGGTGGAGCGGCGACAGCGCCCCGGCGGGGAAGCTGTCGCTGCGCCCCTCCACGCCGTGCACCGAGGGGTAGCGGGAGGTCCACATCGAGATGAGCGCGGCGTTCGTCCAGCTCGCCTGGTTGATGACGCGATCGAAGCGCACCCCCTCCCGGGCGAGGCGCTCCAGGTTCGGCGAGGTGGGCCGTCCATAGCCATAGGCGCTGAGGTGCCCGGGGCGCAGGCTGTCGATGGTGATGATGAAGATATTCAGCTTCGCGGGCGCCAGCGGCCAGGGCGCGATGAGATGGCGGAACCCCAACCAAGCCATCAGGGCGACGAGGAGCAGGAGGACGGCGGCAGCGCGATGCAGCTTCATCTCGATCTCACGTGGCTGATGATGAGAGGGGTGGCCCTGCGCCGCTGCATGGGGCGGCGAGGCGCTCTCCGCCGGCCGCCGGGCCCGCGCCGCTGCGTCGGGGTGGAGACGGGCCGGCGCCGGGCCTGCCTACGGCCTGCCAGCGGCCGGCATTCGGCTCAGCCGCTCCACCATGGCCCGCAGCGCCGCGGCCTGTTCCTGCTTCGGGTCGAGGGCGAGGGAGCGGCGGAACTGCCGCAACGCGGCCGACGACGCGCCACGCTGCAGCAGGGCGATGCCGAGGTTCGCGGACGCCGCGGCCTGCTCGGGGACCGAGCGCAACGCCTGCTGGTAAGTGAGGATGGCGCGATCAACCAGACCCCGCTGCCGCAGCGCGATCCCCAGGTTGTTGAGGGTCTCGGCAGTCCGCGGCTCATAGCGCAGCCAGCGCAGGTAGAGGAGAACCGCCTTGTCGAGGTTTCCCGCCTGCCGCTGCAGGTTGCCGATGTTATTGTACGGGTCGCGCTGGCGTGGATCAATGGACAAGGCGGTGAGCCAGGCGTGCCGGGCGGCGTCGGTGCGCCGGCGCTTTTGCAGCTCTTGGGCGAAGTTCAGGTGGCCGCGCACCCTCCCCGGCTCGCGCGCCGCCCCGAAGCGCCAGAGGGTGTAGTTCGACTCCCAGACGCGGGTCTGCCACACCGTCAGGATCACGAAGCAGAGCAGTGCGGCGCCCACCAGCATGCGGACGGCCAGCCGGCGCCGGCGCCCCTCGCCCGCCGGCGCCCGGCTCCTCCCGACGCCGCGCGCCCGCGCCCCCCGCGCCGCACTCGTGAAGGCCGCCGCCAGGGCCAGGCTCCAGCCGGAGCTGGGGAGGTAGAGGTAGCGTGCGGCGACGGGACTATGGAGTGGCGCGAGGTTGCTGACCGGCAGGAGAGCAAGGAAGAACCAGAGGAGCCCCAGGCGCAGCGGCCCGGCTCCTGGCGCCCGCCACAGGCCCACCCCGATGAGCGCTGCCAGCGAGAGCGCCGCGAGGGCGCGCGGATCACGGAGACCCACGTGCAGCGACGTGCTATAATCAATGCTGGCGCCGACGGGCACGAGGCTGTGGAGGACGTAGAAGACCGCGATGCGCACGGCATTGAGCGCCATCGTCACGGCGCCATCCGCCGCGTCCGGCAGGGGCGGGGGCGTGGGGTTTTGCCGCCAGTCGAAGCGCACCAGCAGGTAGAGCCCCAGCTCCAGCGCGAGCGCCACCGCAAGCCGGCGCGGCGGTCGGCGCGCCGGGGGCTGGCGCCGCAGCACCAGGAGGGCGAGGACGAGCGGCGTCGCCAGCGCCATCTCCTTCGCCAGCAGCGCCAGGGCAAGGAAGACGAGCGCCGCGGGACCGCGCCCGCCCCAGCGGGGCCGCGCGGCGGGACCCCGGCGCGCCGCCGGCGGGGCCAGGATGCAGAGCATGGCGAGGAGACTGAACAAGGCAGCGAGGAGGTCTTCGCGGAAGGCCACGGCCGCAACGGCTTCCGACGCTGCCGGCAGCACCGCGAAGAAGGCCCCCGTCAGCAAGGCCAGCCCCAGGTCTCCAAACAGCGCGGCTGTCACCAGGACAAGGGTTGCCGAGGCGAGGGCGTGGAGGAGGACGTTCGTCAGGTGGAAGCCCGCTGGTCGGTCGCCCCAGAGCGCCCAGTCGAACATATAGCTGAGGGTGACGAGCGGCCGGTAGCTGACCTCGCCCGCCCGCGGGAAGTACCCCTGGCTGAGCAGCTCCGGCAAATGGGCAAGGCTGCGAATAAACGTGTTCTCGGTAACGACCCCGCCATCGTCGCCGGTGAAGGCAAAGGAGAGGGTGACGGCATAGGTGAACCCCGCCAGCAGCAGGACGAGCGCGCTTCGCCACAGCCAGGCACGCCACATGCCTCTCACCCGAACCGAGGTGTCGCCACCAAGCGCCAACGATCTCAACGAGCGGAGGCCGACTCGCGCCGCCACCACCGCAGGGCTGGGCTCTGACGCCGCTCCGGTGCGCGTCGGATCCCCCGGCGTGAACATCGGCGCGCCCGACCACCGGTCGGGTCGCCGGCTTCCCGTTCAACTCAACAGCATGTCGTTTCGCACCTCAGCCGATCACCTGCACAGAAACCGTGCCGCTTGGAGAGGCGGGGCCCTCCTCGGCTGCCGGCTCGTGGCGGCCTCGCTCCTTTGGTGCATGTCGTGGAGCGCCACGGCCGCGGCGCAGGGCGGCATCGCCTCTATTTCACCCAAGGGCGCGCTGCAGGGGCAAACCCTCACCGTTACGATTAACGCAACCGGCACGAACTTCAACAGCACGACGAGCGTGCGCTTCAGCGGCGAGGGCGTCGGCGTCCTTTCCCTCACCGTTCAGAGCGCCACCCGGCTCAGCCTCCGGGTGCAGGTCGAGGCGACGGCGCCGCGCCAAAACCGCACCGTCACCGTCACCACCAACAGCATCTCCATCCCCCCCGGCAGCTTCATCATCGACGCCGCTTTCGACGTGCTGACGGCGCTGAACGAGTACCGCGTCGACAACAGCGGCGTCGGCTCCTTTCTCCTCGAAGTGGTGCCGCTGGCGCGATTCCAACCCGAGCCTGCAATCGAGTCGGTCACCGTCGATCTCCGGCAGTTCGGCGTCACCGATCTCCTCACCTTGCTCGACAACGGTCAGGGGGGCGACCGCGTCGCCGGCGACAAGACCTACACCACCCGCGTGACGATCCCCGCCGCCACGACGGAGCAGATCTTTCAAGCGCCGATCCGCGTGCTCGAGTCTGTCCAGGATTCCACCTCCACCGGTTTTGCCCGGATTATCGTCGAAGAGGCGTCGGACCCCTTCATCCTGGGAATCACGCCGCAGGGGGCCATCCCCGGCGGCAGCATCACGATTCGCGGCAGCGGCTTCGATCGCACGCCCGCCAACAACGTCGTACGCCTCGGCGCCGAGACGCTGCAGGTCTCCGCGGTGACGGTGGAGGAGAGCTTCGTCCTCCTCACGGCTCTCCTGCCAGCCACCGCCGCCACCGGCAGCGTCACGGTCTCGCGCGGCAGGAAGACGAGCAATGCCGTGAGCTACGGCGTCGGCACGGCGTCGATCCTGGGCACGGTCCTGGCCACCGACACGGGCCAGCCCCTGCGGGGAGCCACCGTGAGCCTCACGCCGCTCGGTCGCAGCGCCGTGTCGGGAACAAGCGGCGACTACCAGCTCCTCAACCTGCCGCGCGGCACCTACACGCTCACCGCCTCGCTCAGCAGCTTCCTGTCGGCGCAGGTGGAGAACGTGGCGGTCACCAGCGCCGGTGTGCAGACGATCGATTTCTCCCTGCCAAGGGTGACGACGGCCGCGGGAGGGATCAGCGGCCGGGTCCTGAACGCCGTCAGCGGCGCCGCCCTCCCCGCCATCACGGTGCGCGCCGGGACCGCCTCGACCAGCACGGATGCCCAAGGCGCCTTTACGTTGACGTCGATCCCAGCCGGAGGGGCCACCGTCTCCGTCCAGGCAGCGGGCTTCGAGCCGTTCAGCACCACGGTCACGGTGCAGGCAGGCGGGGAGACGGCGCTCACCATCCGCCTGACGCCGACACCCACGGACGGCGGCGCGGGTGAGCGACGCGGGCGCATCGTCGGCATCGTCCTGAACGATCTCACCGGCGCCGCGGTGCCAGGAGCAAACGTGCAGGCCGGCGCCGCCGCCACCCAGGCTGACGCGGCGGGAGCGTTCACCCTGGAGAACCTCCCCGCCGGCGAGCTGGCCGTCGCGGCGCAGGCCGACGGCTTCACCCCCTTGACCACCGGCGTCACCGTCCAGGCCGATCAGGAGACGGCGCTCACCATCCGCCTGACGCCCACGCCCACGGACGGCGGCGCGGGCGAGCAACGCGGCCGCATCGTCGGCGTGGTGCTGAATGACCGTAACGGCGCGGCGGTGCCAGGAGCCCGCGTGCAGGCCGGCGCCGCCACCCAGACCAACAGCGCCGGGGAATTCACCCTGGGGAACCTCCCCGCCGGCGAGCTGACCATCGCCGCGCAGGCCGACGGCTTCACCCCCTTGACCACCAGCGTCACCGTCCAGGCCGATCAGGAGACGGCGCTCACTATCCGCCTGACGCCGACCGGGCCGGCGCCGGGAACGCCGGAGGTGACGATCCAGCCCCAGGCGGTGCGGCGGCAGCCCTTCACCTTCCAGTTCACCCTCGCCGATGCGGATGGCGTTGCCTCGCTCGACCTCGGCACGCTCCGCGTCACCTTCAACGGCGCGGAGGTTTCCGAGGCCGTGCGGGCGGGGATTGCGGCGCAGACCATCAGCCAGCAGGCCATCTCCGCCGCGGCCACGACCTTCTCCGTGGCCGGGCTCACCCTGCCCCCCGGACGCGCGGCGATCAGCATCAGCGTCGCCGACATGGAGGGAAGGGTCGGCGGCGCCGAGGTCCGCTACGCCATCACCGCGTTCCCCAGCCTGGCGCCCCAGGTTCCCGAAGTTGCGGCAACGCCGCTCGCGGATGGCATCCAGATGCGCTGGGGCACGGTCGGCGATGCTCCCACCACCTTCCGGGTCTATGTCGGCCAGCCGACAGCCTTTGACAGCCCGGCCTTCACGCGCTCGCTGGAGCTGGAGGATGCCACCGAGGCGCGGCTCGGGGGCCTGGCGCAGGATCAGCTCAGCTTCTTCGCCGTCACGGCGCAGACCGCGGACGCCGCCGAAGGCTTGCGGATTCCCCAGGCGAAGCTCGTCCCCGTCCCTGCCGCGCAGCGCTCGAGCGTGAGCGCCCAGCAGGCTCGGCAGACGGCGCTGCAGGGCCTGGGCGGCCTTACCGTCACCATTCCCGCCAACGGGCTGCCTGCATCCGGAACCCTGACACTCAGCGCCATGCAGGAGCAGTCCCTGCCGCGCCCGCTGGCTGACTCCTTCGTGCGCCTCGTGGGCGGATTCGTCTACGACCTCAACCTGGAGGGGCAGTTCCTCACCCGCCTTGCCTCGCCGGCGATCCTCAGCCGCTTGGCGGCGGCGGGAGACCTGCGCAGTGGTGAAACCGTTGACAACCTCCTCTTCCTCCACTCGCTCGATGGGGCTGCCTGGCAAGGCCTCGCCACCACTCCGCCGGCGGCGATCGGCGGCGAGGTGCAGGCGGAGCTGCCGACGCTGGGGTTTATCGCCCTCGTCCATCCGCTGGCAACGCGGCAGACCCTCAGCAACGACGGGCACATCCTTGCCCTGTCGCCCACGAATGTCACCGGCACGGCGGTGAGTCGCCTGATCGAGGCATTCGGCAACGCCTTCGCGCGCCTGCGAGCCCTCCCCTTCTTCGGCGCCTTCCTCCCCACCATCGCGGAACCACCCGTGACGGTGCGGCTCGTTGCCGGCGCGCCGCCCGGCGGGGTGGTCCGGCCCCTCGTCTCTCTCAACTCCGGCGCGCCCGCCGCAGCCTACCTACTCGGCGCCTCGATCATCGAGATGCCACCGGACGCCGAGGCCGCCTCCCTCAGCTCCCTCGCCACGCGCACCCTCTTTCAGCTCCTTCTCAACCGGCTCTTCGCCGCGCGGGGAGAGGATGAGGTCGTCCTGGCGGAGAACTACGTCTGGCTGCGCCAGGCCAGCGCCCTCCTCATCGAGAACCTGCTCGAGGACGCGAGCAATCGCTATCGGAGCCTGCTGACCTACCGCTTCCTGAACCACCCGCCCGCGGAGTGGGCGTACTCCGCCGAGGGGGCGGACGGGGCGCTCGTGCCGGAGCGCGGCCCCGCCCTCTTCCTCATGATGCTCGACGACCTCGCCCGTCTTGCGAACCACGGCACGGCTGCGGCGACGCCCGCGCGGGGCGTGGCGAAGCGCCAGCAGCTCGACGATTCAGGCACTGCAGCCGGCGAGGCGCCAGGCGACACGGCGATGCAGGCCGGCAGCGAAGAACCGCCGACACCGGCAGCGCCGGCCGTCGTGCGCGATGACGGGCTGCTCCTTCTCGATGCCGAGAGCTTCTCACTGCTCGCGCCCCTCCTCGCCCGCGCCGCGCAGAACGCCGATGGCGGCGTCCACACCTTGCGCGGCAGCTTCCTGTCGCGCAGCGCTCTGCCGGCGAGCATTGCGGCGGCCCTGCCGGCGGAGGCCGAGGGGATCATGGGCGACGCGGAGGGTCTGCTGCGCATCGCCCCGGCGCGACTCCCCGGCGCCGCCTCTCCGCTCCTGGAGACACTCTACCAGAACTTCAGCCCTCAGCTCGCAGCCTTCGATAACGTGCAGCAGGCCCTCATCCTGCTGGGGATCACCGGCTCGCCCCACCCCCTGCTCAACGACTTCGCCGAGCAGCTCTGGGCCGCCGGCGAAACGCGGGAGCTGCGCCAGGTGCGCGAGGCGAACGATGCCCCCCTGGGGCGCACGCTGGAGAGCCTGGGGCTTTTCGAACAGCCACCCTTGTCGATCTGGGCCGGCGTGGCCGAGCCGAATCGGCTGCTCCTGACCCCCGCCACGCTGCGTACGGGACTCCTGCTGACCACCGAGCCCCGCCCGGCTCGCACCTCCCGCGCCTGGCTCATGGCGCCCGACGCGCAGACCGCGGCGGGGGCCACGCTGGTGCTCGTCGATGAGGCGAACGCCGGGCTGCGAGGCTCGCTCTTCGGCCTGCGGGAAGCCTCGGACGGCACGCTGTCGGCGAAGTTCCTCGCCGCACTCTCGGCGACGGAGCCCGCGGTCGCGCCGGGGATCGGCCAGGCCGGGCCGCTCAATGCGGCGCCGGAGACCTACGCCGGGGCCATCCTCGTGCTGACGAATCCGGACGAGGCGCCTCGGACGCCTCCCCGCATCCCCCAGGTGCGCCTCCTGGCGCTCAGCCTCAGCGCTTTGCAGCCGAGCGAGCCCGCCGGCGATCAGCCGTTGACGATCACCGGCAGCGGCTTCATCAGCGAAACCCCCGCCGCCTACCGCGTCGTCTTTCCGAACGGCCGCGTCGTCACGCCGGACAGTGTCAATCCCGCGCGGTCCAGCCTCATCGTGACGCCGCCTGTGGAGGTGGAGAGCGGCACCCTGCACCTCGAGCTCTTCGGGGTGCCGAGCAACCACCTAGCTTTCCTGGCCGCGACGACCCCTCTCACCGGCGTCGTGCGCGGCGCCGCGGGTGAGGTGCTGGCGGGGGCCACGGTGCGCCTCCCGGCCCTGGAGCGCGAGGCGACCACCGACGCGGAGGGGCGCTATCGCCTCGCCCTGCCGCGGGCCCTCGGAGCGGCCAACATCCGCTTGAGCGTGGAGGCGACCGCCGCGGGCTTCCTGATGGGAGAGCAGACGGTGCGCTTCACCGGCGCGCCGTTGGCGGTGGACTTTGAACTCTTCGCGGAGGGCATTGAGCCGGGCACCATCCCCTTGCGCGGCACGGTCCTCGACGCGGCCTTCCGGCCGATCCCCGGCGCCACCGTGGAAGTCCCGGTGCTGCAGCGCGTGGTGGCCACCGACGCCAACGGCGCCTACGAGTTCGGCATCCCCCAGGAGCTCGGCAGCGTCAACCTGCGCATCCAGATCATCGCCCGGGCGCCGTTCTTCGAGACCGTCACGCAGACCCTCACCATCATCCTCGAGCCCCTCACCGTCGACTTCATCCTCCCCATCTCCCCCTTCAGCAGGGTCCTCGACGCCGCGCGTCACCACCTTGGCGATGACGACTTCTCGACGTCGGTCAACACTGGGCTTACCCTGCCGTCGGAGGGGGCGACCTACACGCTCAGCTTCGATTTGCGCGAGGTCATTTCCTTCACCGGGATCTTCCGGCAGGGAACAATCCTCCTCAATGTCGTTGGGGTGCAGCTCAACAACCCCATCACCCTGAACGGCACGCTCCTCGGCGCGGTGGCGCAGAACGGCGACGGCATCGCCTTCTCGTTCCCCCCAACGCTCCTGCGCCGGGAAGGCAACATCCTGCAGATCACCTCCGTCTCCAGCAGCAGCATCGACTTCGTGCCCAACAACCTGGACGACTTCGAGTTCTCCAACCTGCGCCTCGATCTGCGCTGAGCTGAGGTTTGACGCGGCACGGGCGGGAGAAATGTCGTACATTGTAAGGAGTAAGGAGCTTCACGACGCGCGGAGCCGGCGCGGCAGGCGGCGTCGCCCCGCATGGTTTGGCGGGGACGTGCCCATCACCGTGCCCCGGGGCGCGCGGGAGCTCGCCTCGTCGCGGCCCGCTCCGCGGCGGCGCCGCGCCGGCGCAGGCCGCCGGCCCGGCGCGGGAGAGCGGGGGAAGCGGGTCCCGCACGCCCCGTGCGCCAGCGTGAGGAGACTCAGCATGCTCCAGACGAGAGTGGCCGTCGCCCTTGGAGCGCTCGTCCTGTTCTGCTTCGCGGCAGTGCTCCCTCCCCTGGTTCCGGCCGCCGAGGGCCAAGCGGCGGCGAGCCTCAGCATCGTCCCCTCCGAGGTGCGCAGCACCGACCCGGTTGACATCCGCATCACCGCCACCTTCCCCCTCGGTCTGCAGTTCGTCACCGAACCACGCATCTCGTTCAACGGCCGCGACGTCTCGAGGGAGGTCATCCCTCTCCTGGGGGAGAATCTGGTGAACCTCAACCCCGCGCCGCCGGCGGTCCCCACGTCGCTTACCATCGCGCTCGATGACGTGCGCTTTCCCCCCGGCCTGCAGGGCGCCTTCGAGTTGAGCTTCAAGGAAGGAACCAGGACCGTCCGCACCACTTTCACGGCGGCGATCCCGCTGCCCGTCGGCATGGCGCGCCTGACGCCCACGGCGGCGCCCGGGGCGTCGGGCGAAGCGTTCGTCTCCATCCTGACGAACGGCGATGAGCTGGAGGTGACGCTCTCCGTGGCCGGGCTGCCGCCTGGGACAACGCACGCGAACGCGTTCCACCGCGGCTTCTGCCCCTCCAGCGACCCCGGCGCCGTCGATCGCCAGGGGCCGCCAGTCGTGACGCTCAACGACCTCAGCGTCGGGGCGGACGGAGCGGGGAGTGCAACGACGCGGGTGGCGAGGACGGACGCCAGCCGCGTGGATCAATCGCTGGCCTCGTTCGTCGAGCTGCTCTCCGGCTCGTACTACCTCAACGTGCGCAGCGACCCGCGACTCAGCAGCGCCAGCCAGCTCTGCGGCCCGCTGCGCTCCCCGGTCGTCGAGGTCGAGGCCGACGCCATCCTCGAACCGGCCGCCGCCGAGGCGCGATTCGGCACCGCCACCTTCATCATCGCGCGGGACGGCGAGGAGCCTGGGCCGATTGGACTCACCCTCATCGGCAACGTCGCCGTGGGGGGGATGGGTGCGGCGGGAGTCCTGGCGAGCCACCTCCATAGCGGCGCCTGTCCCTCGCCCGAGGCGCCCCAAAGCCTGGGGCCTGCGATCGCGGGGCTGAACGACGTGCACCTCGATGACGCCGGCGCGGGACGGCAGCTCACGATCCTAGCCCTGGGCCAGTTCGCCTCCCTGGTGGAGGCCGGCGGGGTCGTTGCAGCGCTGCGGGCCGGTCCGTTCGCCGCGGCGGTGCACGCCGGCCCGGCGGCGAGCGATCCCGTGGCGCTCTGCGGCTCCCTCGTGACGCGCTAGCGGGGCGGCGCCGAACCGGTGGCCGCCACGGCGCAGGCGCGGGCCCGCGCGTGCCGTCGGGTTCTCACTTCCGCCTCAGATCCTGGGACGCCAGCGCCGCCTCCCAACCTTCGCCACGTCTCCTGCCGCACCAGGGCTGTCACCCACTCCCACCAGCATAGAAGGCTGCAATCGCCGCGCAGACTTCTCGCACCGCCTCCTCAGGAAGCTCCGGGAAGAGCGGCAGCGACAGGACCCGTCGCGCCAGCCCCTCAGCGACCGGGAAGGAGCCGCGCGGCCAGCGGGGACTGCGGTAGGCCGGCTGCTCGTGCAGCGCCAGGGGGTAGTAGACCGCGGTGGCGATACCCCGCTCGGCCAGGAAGGCGCGCAGGCGCTCGCGCTCCTCGACCTGCACGACGTACTGGTGGTACACCGGCTCAGCTCCCTCCGCGACGCCCGGCCGCGTCACCTGCGGCAGTGGCGCCAGGAGGGCATCGTAGAGCGCCGCCAGGCGGCGCCGCGCCTCGTTCCATGCCGTCAGGTAGCGCAGCTTCACCCGCAACACCGCCGCCTGGAGCGCGTCGAGGCGGCTGTTCACCCCCGGCGTGAGGTGTTCGACCTGGGTGCGCCGCCCGTGATTGCGCAGCAACCGCAGGCGCTCGGCCACCTCCGGCTCCCGGGTGACGACGATCCCCCCGTCGCCGAGGGCGCCGAGGTTCTTCGTGGGGTAGAAGCTGAAGCAGCCGGCGCGCCCGAAGCCGCCGACGCGCGTCCCGTGCAGCCGTGCTCCATGGGCCTGCGCCGCGTCTTCAAGGAGGACTACGCCGCGCGGCTCGAGCAGGCGCCGGAGATCGAGGAGCGGCGCGGGATAGCCATAGAGGTGCACGGCGATCACCGCCTTCGTCGCCGGGCCGAGGACCGGCGCCACCGTGGCCGCGGTCAGCCCCGCATGGGCGGCATCAACATCCGCGAAGACCAGCCGCGCCCCGAGGCGGCTGACCACCCCGGCCGTCGCAATGAAGGTGAAGGCCGGCACGATGACCTCATCCCCCGGTCCGATGCCGCACGCCTCCAGGGCGAGGATGAGCGCATCCGTCCCGTTCGCCACGCCAACCCCGTGCGCCACCCCGCAGAAGGCGGCGAACTCGGCCTCGAAGGCGCTCACCTCGTGGCCGAGCACGAAGGCCCCGCTATCGAGCACGGCCGCGATGGCGGCATCGAGCTCGGCCCGCAAGGGCGCATGCATGGCCTGGAGATCGAGGAGGGGGATGCGCATGGTGCTCCTTCGCAGCGTCGAGGCTTGGCCGCGCCCGTCATACCCCGCAGCGACCCTCGGCGGCACGGCCGGCCGGGCTCGCGCCTTGGACCTCTAGCGCCGCAGTGACGGAGCCGCAAGGCTGGGAGCGCCGCGCCTTTCGTGGCCCCGCAGCCGCAGCGCGTGCAGGCAGGCTGCATTTCGCTTGCCTCATGTGGTACCCTAGGAGGGTGGCGCCTTTCCCGCCACGGCGGGCCGGTGGGCCGCTTGCCGGGCAAGGAGATCGCCAGCCGCCCACGAGCCCCTCGCGCCGGGCTGAGGCGCTGGTTGCGCTGCCGCCCCAGGGGCTGTTTTCTTCCAGGAGTGGTGATCATCGTGAATGTTCAGCGCCGGCCTTCTCGCAGCCTCCTTCCCTGCCTGCTGCTCTGCCTCGCCACGCTGGCGTGGGGGAGCGGCGGCGCCCAGGCCCACGTGGACATCCGACCCCTCGAGGGCGAGCCCGAGGTGTGGCAAATCTACGCCCTCGTCGTCCCCACGGAAACGGAATCGCCGACCACGCAGGTTGAGCTGCGGGTGCCGCAGGAGTTCGAAATCGAGGCGGTGCACCACGAGCCGGCCTGGCAGCTTGTCACCGAGCGCAACGCCGCAGGCCATGTGACGAGCGTGCGCTGGAGCGGCGGCACCATTCCCCCCTCGACCTTCAAGGAGCTCAAGTTCTTCGCCAAGAACCCGGCGAAACCGGGGGTGTACAAGTGGATCGCCACGCAGGCCTACGCCGACGGCCGGAGCAGCACCTGGAATGCCCAGTCCCGCGTCCTCCCCGCGGGCCGCGCCGATGCCGAGGCGGCGGCGCACACCGTCGCCCGCCAGGGTACCACGCTCAGCTACCTGTCGCTGGGCCTGTCGCTCGTGACGCTCCTCATCCTGCTCGTCATCGCCACGCGCCGTCCGCGGTACTGAGAAAGGCTGATCGCAAGGCGCCTTCGCGGCGGCGCCGTCGAGAGGGCGCCTGGTCTAAGCGCCGCGCGCGCCGCGCGCGAGCCGGGACGGCGGGCACCCATTCGTACCTCGCGGCGGCGGGAGCTTCGGCCCGGCAAGGAGCCGGCGCACCCTGCGCGTGGGGGAGCGGCTGACGGCGCCCCGTGAGCGGCGCCCTCCTTCCCCTCCCCTCGCCCGCAACCCTTCAGCCGTTGAAGCTCGAGTCCCATGCCTGGAGAGCACTGGCAGGTCATCTTCTCGCTGCTCCATATCCTCGGCCTCATCCTCTTCGCCGGGGGGCAGCTCTGGTTCGCCATCATCACCAGCGCCGCCGAGGCTGACGAGATTCTCGACTCTCCAGGTCCCCTCGCCGCCGCCCTGGCCAGCAGCGGCGCGTCAGCCGGCCACGGAGACATGCCGGGGCTGGTGCCGCGGGTGATCGTGGGGCTGCTGCCGCGCATCGCCAACTTCAACGGCCTCGGCATCCTCCTCCTGCTGGTGAGCGGCGTGGGCAGGCTGCTCGTCTGGCGCCAACCCGGACTCCTCCTCCTGCCGTCGCTGTACGGCTGGCTCCTCTTCGCCAAACTCCTCCTCTACCTCACGCTCGTCGTCAACGGCATCGTTATCGAGCACCGCCACATCGCCACCCTGGTGCGCGTGCACGACAGCAGCGCGCCGGACGACCTCGCCCTCTTCCGCCGGCATTGGCTGGCGCTGCGCCGGCGCTCACGCGTCAACTTCGTGCTGACGATGGTCATGGTGGTCCTCGGTGAGACGCTGGCCCTGAGCCCCGCCTTGGATGGGAACGTTCCGTCACGCTGACGGCCCCTCCCCCGCTCACGCCGGAGGACGGCTTTGACTCGCCATGCCGGCCAGTGGTGGGGTGTGTGGCACGACTCTTGCTGTTTTCCAGGCCCAGTTACCTCCTCCTCCAGGGCAGGCTGCGGTCCATCGCCGCGTGGCGCCGCAGGGTCGCAGCCTGCCACCCCTCTTCCCGCAAGTGTCCTCCCGAGCTCCCGCGCCGCCGCCGCCGCCCCCCCGACGCGCCCCTTTTGACATTCCCTCCCAGGACACCCAGAATGCGCTGAGGACCCCTCGCGCGCCTCCTTCCGCCACGGGCGGGGGAGTTTCACCCCAGGCGTGAGGGAGAATGACACGCCGCGTGGCAAGTTTGACACACCTCCCCACCCCCGGATGCCGCGGAGGATACCATGGGTGACGCCTCGCTCCTCGTCGATTGCCGGCAGCATCTTGGCTTGATCACGTTCAATCGCCCGGAGGTGCGCAACGCGCTGAGCTACGCGATGTGGCAGGCGCTGCCGGGCATCCTGGACGATCTCGCCGCCAGCCGCGACGTGCGCGTGGTGATCCTGCGCGGCGCCGGGCGCGACGCCTTTGCCGCCGGCGCCGACATCTCCGAGTTCAAGGAGCTGCGCAGCAACCCGCAGCAGGCCGACGCGTACCAGCAGACGACGACGCGCGCCTTCGAGGCCCTCTGGAATTTCCCCAAGCCCCTCATCGCCATGGTGCACGGCTACTGTGTGGGCGGCGGCAGCGGCATCGCCGTCTGCTGCGACCTGCGCATCGCCGACGAGCGCGCCAAGTTCGGCATCCCGGCCGCGAAGCTGGGCCTGGCCTACGAGTTCGGCGGGGTGCGCCGCCTCGTGCAGGTGGTGGGTCCGATCGCCGCCAAGTATCTGCTGTTCACGGCGCGCCTGCTCAGCGCCGCCGAGGCCCAGGCGCTCGGCTTCGTCAATGCGGTCCACCCCGTTGAAGAGCTCGAGCACCACACCCAGGAGCTGGCGGCCACGATCGCCGAGAACGCCCCGCTGGCGGTGCAGTGCGCCAAGTTCTACATCGGCCAGATTCTGAAGGAGCCGCGCGAACGCGACCGCCAGAGGATCGAGGATCTCTTCACCGCCTGCTACGCCAGCAGGGACTACGCGGCCGGCGTGCAGGCCTTCCTGGAGAAAAAGAAGCCCATCTTCAGCGGCGAATAGCCCCACCTCGCGGCGTGCCGGCAGGCGGCGCGCCAAGCTCACAGCGCCTGCCGCCGAGGCGGCTGCGCCATGCCCTCCTGCCGCCGACCCACGGTGTGCCGACCGCCGCTCCCCCGCCAGCCGAGACCGGCCCCCCAGGTGGGTCGCGCAGCCCAGCTCTCAGGCGCGCGCAAACGCCTTGCAGCACCATTCAAGGGTGAGATCGAGCAGCGCCGGCAGCACTTCGTGCAGGCCGTGGCTGCCCTCCTCGAAGAGGACGAGCCGCTTCAGCCCGCGCGCCCAGGCGTGGAGCTGCTCGCTCTGCGCGTAGGGGACCACGTCGTCGCGCTTGCCGTGCGCGAAGAGGGTCGCCACACCCCCGAGGGCGGCAAGGCAGTCGGCGAAGCGATAGGTCGCGAAGTCGTCCAGGAAGGCCGGGGTGATGACGTAGGTCCGTCCCTCCTCCGCGCGCCTGACGGTCTCGCCGCGGCGCAGGGCGGCGAGGTGCCGCGGCTCGCTGCCGGCGAGGACAGCGGCGAAGTCGCAGGTGGCGGCCCAGGTGACGACGGCGGCGACGCGCGGCGCCGTCCGCTGGCATTCACGAGCGGCGCAGAGGAGCGCCACGGGAGCGCCGAAGCTGCTGCCGGCAAAGGCCACCGCGGGCGTCGCCGGCAGGCGCCGCAGCGCCGCGTGGAGCAGCGCGCCGGCGTCCTCGACGCGCTGCGTCATGACGGAGGCGGCAAACTCCCCCTCGCTCTCGCCGATGCCGCTGTAGTCAAGGCGCAGGAGCGCCAGGCCCCTGGCTTCCGCGGCGGCTCCCAGGGCGACGTGCTTGGTGCCGTCCTTGCTGCTCATGAGGCCGGGGCAACTGACGATGAGCGGCCGCCGCCCGTCGCCCGCCGGCAGGTGGAGGATCCCCGCCAAGCGCTCGCCCCTGCTGTTCCTGGCTGTCAGCCGTTCCGTCGCCACGCCGGCACTTCCTGCTTCGGGGGGAAAGCCGCGCTTGCGGCGCATCCGCCAGCCCTTCCCCGCGTTCCGCCCCTCGCCTCCCCTTCTATTTCCTCCAGGTAGCGGGGTAGAGGAGGACGAGGACGGTGAAAAACTCAAGCCGCCCCAGGAACATGTCGGCGATGAGCACGTACTTGCTCATCACGGGGAGCGCGGCAAAGTTGCTCATGGGGCCAACGACGTTCAACCCCGGACCCGCGTTGGCAAGCGTCGTGGCCGTGGCGCTCACGGACGAGAGGAGATCAAGCCCATTCGCCGCCAAGAGGAAGGAGCTGAGGGCGAGCGCCCCGAGGTACAGGAAGAAATACCCAAGTATTTCCATCCCATCCTGCTCAGTCACGAACCTGTCATCCAAGTAAACCGGAATCACCGCCTCAGGGTAGAGCTGTCGCTTGACGCTGCGCAGGAGCAGGCGCACCAACACGACGACGCGAAACATCTTCAAACCTCCGCCCGTGGAGCCGGCGCAGGCCCCCATGATCATCAGGATGACAAGGAGGAACTGGGCCGCCGAGGGCCAGAGCGCGAAATCGGCGGTGGCGAAGCCCGTCGTCGTCCCTATCGAGGCGACGTTGAAGAAGCTCTCCCGCAGCGCCGCGCCGACGGGCCGGGCGCTCTGCAGGACGAGGCTGAACGTAATGAAGAGGGTGAAGCTCAACAGCACGCCGAGGTAGACGAGCATCTCCGTGCTGCGCCAATAGGCTTTCAGGTCCCCTTTGCAGAGACGGTAGTGAAGGACGAAGTTCGCCCCTGACAACACCATGAAGATGACCACGACCACCTCGATGTAGAGGCTGTGGTAGAAGCCGATGCTCAGGTTGCGGGTGGAGAAGCCGCCGGTGGCGACGGTCGCGAAGGCATGGTTGATGGCGTCGAAGAGCGACATTCCCCCCAACAACAGGAGGACCACTTCGAGCGCCGTGATGACGACGTAGACGACCCAGAGAATTTTCGCGGTGGAGGCGATGCGCGGGGTGAGGCGGTCGGTCACCGGCCCCGGCACCTCGGCGCGGAAGAGCTCCATGCCCCCCACCCCCAGGAAGGGGATGATCGCCACCGCCAGCATGATGATGCCCATGCCGCCCAGCCAGTGGGTAAGCATGCGCCAAAAGAGGATGCCGTGCGGCAGCACTTCCACATCGGTGATCACCGAAGCGCCGGTGGTCGTGAAGCCGGAGATCGACTCGAAGAGTGCGTCCGTGAAGTTGGTGAGCGCGCCGCTCCGCAGGTAAGGAAGGGCCCCGGTCACCCCCATGACAATCCAGCCGAGGGTGACGGCGGCGAAGCTCTCCTTGAAGCGTAGCTCCTCGTCGGTCTTCGTCAGCCGGCGCAGGAGCCAGCCTCCGAGCAACACCGCGAGCGGCTCCAGGGTCCAGGTGAGGATTTCCCCATCGCCGTAGTACCAAGTCCAGACGATCGGCGTCAGCATGAAGCCGCCGAGCACCATGCAGAGCGTTCCGATGATGTGGAGGACGAGCTTGAGGTTCATGGGGTCACCCTGCTCCATCACCCGCCGAGGGTCCGCTGGCCCCCCCTCCGGCGACGCCCGCGCATTGAACCCTGAAACGAGGCGCGAGTGCAAGGTTGAAGACGGGCGGCGGGGTCTGCGGGCTTCATGGGCGCGGCGCGCGCGCCGAACGCGGCGAGGCGCCGGATCGCACAGCGCGGCGAGAGGCCACAGGCCAGGGGATGGCAGGAAGAGAGGAAAACACCAACCTTGGGTCAGGTGGAGAAGAACTTCTCGATCTTGGAGATAGCCTCCGGCAGCGTGAAGACGATGACGTGATCGCCGGGTTCGATCTGCTGATCGCCGTTGGCGACGAGGGGCTGGCCATTGCGGACGATGGCGCCGATGATCGCCTTGTCGGGGAAATTGAGTTCGGAGAGCGGTTTCTTGAGGATCTTCGAGCCTGCCGTGGCCACCAGCTCGATCGCCTCCGCCTTGATCTCATGGAGGGCCGCTACCGACTCGATGTGGCCGCGGCGGATGAGCTTCAGGATGACGCCGGCGGCGATGAGCTGGGTGCTCACGGTGGCGTCGATGAGATTCAGCGAGGTGACCAGCGCCTGGTACTCCGGGTGCTGGATGAGGGCCGTCACCTTGGCGGCGCCGCACTGCTTCGCCAGGATCGAGGCGAGGATGTTGTCCTCGTCCTCGTTCGTCAAGGCGACGAAGGCGTCGCAGGCCTCGATGCCGGCGTTGCGCAGGGTCTGAATGTTGCGCGCCTTCCCCTGGATGACGAGGGTGTGGTGGAGGTCGCGGGAGAGTTCCTCGGAGCGCTCGCGGTTCTCCTCGATGAGCCGCACGTCCACCGACTCCGCCTCCAAGCGAAGGGCGAGGTAGCGCGCGGTCTTGCCGCCGCCGGCGATGACCACGCGCCGGGCGCGCGTTTGGCTGATGCCCGCCATCTGCAGCGCCTGGGGAATCTGCTCCACCGCGCCCATGACGTAGAGGTGGTCGCCGGCAAGGATCAGCTCATCGCCGTGCGGGATGATGGACTGCTGGTTGCGCTCGATCACCACGAGGCGGACGCGCTGCACGCCCGGGTGTCCGGCGAGTTCCGCCAAGGTGTGGTCGATGAGCGGGTTCCCCTCCTCCACCTCGAAGCCGACAAGCTGCACCAGACCGTCGGCGAAGGTCTGCGACTCGATGAGCTCGCGGGCCATGAGGAGGCGCATGAGCTCGTCGGCGCAAAGCTTCTCCGGATTGACCACGAGATCGATGCCGAGGGCCTCCTGGTGCAGGCCGTGGTGCGGCGCGAAGTACTCCTCGTTGCTCACCCGCGTGATGATGCGCGGCACGCCGTAGCGCGACGCCACCATCGAGGCGACGATGTTCACCTCGTCGTGGTTTGTCACGGCGATGAACATGTCGGCCGCGTTGATGCTGGCCTTCTCGAGGACCTGCGGGCTGGAACCGTTGCCCACGAGGGCCAAGAGATCGTACTTGCCGCCGGCGCTGGCGATGCGCTCCGGATCGCTGTCGATGAGCACGATGTTGTGGTTTTCGCTGACCAGCTTGGCGGCCAGGAACGACCCCACCTCACCCGCACCGCTGATGACGATATGCACGCCCCGGCTCCTTCTCTTCGCCTCACCCCACGTGACGCCACGGTCCGCGGCCGCGTTCCCTGGCCGGCGAGGGGCGGCCCCGCCTCAGACACCCGCCCGCAGGGCCTGCACGGCTGCCGCCGGGTGCGCGGCCCAGGTGCGTAGGAGCTGGGCAACCAGCCGCACCCCCGCTCCCGAGGGACCCTTCGGCACGTAGGGGCGGGCCTCGTCCACCCAGGCGGTGCTGGCGATGTCGAGGTGCAGCCACGGCACCTCGCCCACGAACTGCCGCAGAAAGAGCCCCGCCGTAATCGTGCCGGCCGGCGCCCCGCCGGAATTCTTCACATCGGCCACGTCGCTCTTGATGAGCTCGAAGTACTCGTCCCATAGCGGCAGGTGCCAGACGCGCTCGCCGCTCAGCGCCGCCGCGGCTTCACAACGTTCGCGCAGGGCGCGGTGGTTCCCCATCATGGCGATCGCTAAGGGCCCCACGGCGATGCGGCACGCCCCGGTAAGGGTGGCGAGATCGATCATCGCCGCGGGCGAGAAGCGCTGCGCGTAGGCGAGGGCATCCGCCAGGATCAGGCGCCCCTCGGCATCGGTGTTCACCACCTCGATGGTCTTGCCGGAGAGCGACCGGAGGATGTCGCCCGGCTTGTAGGCCGTGGCGCCCGGCAGGTTCTCGGTGGCCGGCAGCAGCCCCACGATGTTGAGCCGCAGGCCCAGGCTGGCCACCGCCTTGAGGATGGCAAGCGTGGCCGCGGCGCCGGCCATGTCGTACTTCATGCGCTCCATGTTCTCGGCGGTCTTCAGGGAGATGCCGCCGCTGTCGAAGGTGATCCCCTTGCCGATGACGACGATCGGCGCAGCCTCAGGCTCCCCGCCCCGGTATTCGAGGATGCTCAGGGTGGGCGGCTCGGCGCTTCCCCGGGCGACGCCGAGGAGGGCGCCGAACCCCAGCTCCTGAAGCTGCGGCTTCTCCAGCACCGTGCAGCGCAGCCCGTGGGCCGCCGCCACCTGCCGCGCGCACTCCGCCAGCGTCGTGGGGGTGAGCAGATTGCTCGGCCTGGCGACGAGGTCGCGGGCAAAGCAGACGGCCGCCGCGATCTTCCGCCCCGCCTCGAGCCCGCGCTCGAACGTCGGCAGGGTATCCCCATCCTGCCAGAGGAGGCGGGCGGTGAGGTGCGCCGCGCCGTTCTCCTCCGCCTTCGTCTTCAGCTCCCGGAAGCCGTAGGTGCCGAGGAGCATCCCCTCCACCGCGGCCTGCGCGGCCTCCCCGATGCCGGCGATGAGCCGTTGCCGGCCGGGGATGCTGAGCGCAAGTTGCGGCACCTTCAACCTCGCGGCAGCCGCGGCGAGGCGCGCGCTGGCCTCGCGCACCTTTTCCAGGGTGAAGCCCTCCGCCTTCCCCAAACCGATGAGGATCGCACGCCCGGCGCGGGCCGCCGGGGGCAGGTAGAGGACCAGCTCTTCGCCCTCCTTGCCGCTGAAGTCACCTCGCTCCAGGACCCCCCGGATCAGCCCGCCGCTCCGCGCGTCGAGCTCGGCAGCCTCCCCCGACACCACGCCGCCATCGGCGAAGAGGCCGAGCCCTATCGCCGCCGCGCGTTGCGTTGCAAGGCTACCCACGACAGCATGGATCTCCATGCGCCATTCCCTTGCCGATCGCTAGTTGCAATGGGGTCGCCAGAGATATTCGTTCAGGAGGAGTTTGGAAGCGAACGACCTGGCGCTCAACATGAGGTCAGCTCCAGCCAGGAGGTCCAGGCGCGGTCGGTGGCGTGCACCATGGCCGGGCAGAGCGGCAAACCGCGACCCTCTCGCCCACCTGGCCACGATGCTGGCCAGCGCACGAGCACGACTGCGGGATCAGCTCTCCTGCGCTCTGCTGGGGAGTGTAGGACCGCTTCCTCCCCCCTGTCCAGTGCGAAAATCCCCTTCCATCCCCCCGGGAAACTCCGTCGCCGCGCCAGGACATTGCGGGCAGGACGCCGCTATGGTAGAGGAATGAACCTGGAGCGGAGGAGCGCGGGCAGCCATCGCGCCGAGCTGCGACGCCTCCCCGACCCTGACGAGGTTCCCCATGGACGAGAGCACCAGCGCGAACATTGCAGCCGCCCGCACGCTCCCCGGCGCGCGGCGGGACGAAACCCCGGATACGGGCGGCTTCGCCTCGCTCCTCGAAGTCTGGCGACGGCGTGCCGGCGAGTCACCCCAGCAGCCCTATCTGACGTTCTATGACGAGGGCGGCGCCGCCGAGCGCCTGAGCTACGGCGCGTGCTGGGAGCGCATCGCACGGCTCGCCACCTACCTCACCGGCGAGCTGCGCCTGCGCCCCGGCGATCGCCTGGCCACGCTGATGGTGAACCACAGCGATACGGTGCTCCTCTACTTCGCGGCCTGGTGCGCCGGGCTCACCGTTGTACCGATCAACGTCGAGGAGTCGCCCGAGCGCATCCGCTTCACGCTGGAGAACTCAGAGGCGCGGGCGCTCTTCGTCTACGGTCCCCTGCGGGAGAAGGCGGAGCACCTCGTTCTGGGTTTGGCGTCGCTCCAGCACATCGTCAGCATCGAGGCGGACGGCTGGGAGGGCGACTCCCGCTTCCGCCGCCGCGTGGCCGCTTGCTCGCCCGTCTTCGCGCCGAAGCAGGCGCCGGACGTCGATACCGAGGCGTTCATCGTCTACACCTCCGGCACCACCGGCACCCCCAAGGGAGTGATCCTGACGCAGGGGAACCTCCTCGTCGATGCCGCCGCCATCGCCGCCTGGCACCGCATCGGCGCCGGCGCGCGGATGATGTGCGTGCTGCCGATCCACCACGTCAACGGCACGGTGGTGACACTGCTGACGCCGCTGGTGGCGGGCGGCAGCGTGGTTCTGAACCGGCGCTTCCGCTCCGCCGGCTTCTGGCGCCGCGTTGCGGAGGAGGGCGTCGAGATCATCAGCGTCGTGCCGACGCTGCTGCAGTTCCTCCTCGAGGCGAAGGAGCGCCGCGACGGGCTGGACCTCCGTCGCCTGCGCCACTTCATCTGCGGCGCCGGCCCACTCACGGTCGATCTGGCGCGGCGCTTCGAGGAGCGCTTCGGCGTGCCGATCATGCACGGCTACGGCCTCTCCGAGACCACCTGCTACTCCTGCTTCCTGCCCCTGGAGCTGACCCCCGAGGAACACCGCCGCTGGCTGAGCCACTACGGCTTCCCCTCCATCGGCGTGCCCCTGCCGTGCAACGCCATGGCAATCTTCGACAAAGAGGGCCAGGGAGTCGAGCAGCCGGAGGGGGAACGCGGCGAGATCGCCATCCGTGGCCCCAACGTCATGGTCGGCTATCACCAGCGCCCCGACGCCAACGCCGAGACTTTCGTCTACCAGTGGTTCCGCAGCGGCGACGAGGGCTTCATGAGGCGCGACGCCCGCGGCCGCCCTTTCTTCTTCATCACCGGCAGGCTCAAGGAACTCATCATCCGCGGCGGCGTCAACCTCTCCCCCTTCGAGATCGACGAGGTGCTGCAGCGCTGCCCAGGGGTGAAGAGCGCTATTGCCGTGGGCTTCGAGCATGACTATATGGGGGAAGAGGTAGGCGCCTACGTGCAGCGCGAGCCCGGCGCCTCCCTGACAGCGCAGGAGATCCAGGAGCACTGCCGCAAGGACGGTCTGGCGTTTGCGAAGATGCCGAAGGTGGTGCTGTTCGGCGAGGACATGCCGGTCACCTCCACCGGCAAGTACCAGCGCACCCGCCTGCAGCACCTCTTCGAGCCGTATCGCAGCATGCAGTTCCGCGAGTGATGCAGACGTCCCAACGCCCCAGCTTGATCATCGCCGTGCAGGAGGTCTCGCCTCTCTATCGGGAGGAGCTCTTCGAGATTCTGAGCCAGCTCGACCGCCGCCGCCTGGCGCCGCGGAACCTGCTGGTGGCGCCGTGCCTGCACGGCCAGCACCGCGTCACAGATGATCCGGCGTTCCTAGCCTGGCTGCACCGGCTCCACGAGGCCGGGGATGAGATCGTGCAGCACGGCTTCACCCAGCGCTACGTCCCGCAGCCGACGCACGGCTGGCGCGCGCGGTTGGTCGGCGGCTACCTCTGCGCCGGACGCGCCGAGCTCCTCACCACGGGCTACATCGAGGCTCGCCAACGCTTCGCCGCCGGCCGACGCATGCTGCGGCAGGCCGGATTCGACGCCGCCGGCTTCGTCGCCCCGTGCTGGCAACTGAGCCGGATGGCCTGGCGCGCCGTACGCGACGCGGGCTTCCACTACGTGGGCACGGCGCGCGGCCTGGTGGACCTGCGGCGCGAACAACGCTGGCCGCTTCCCACCGCCTGCTTCACCACCACCCCGCCATGGCTTGACGGCCTCCTGCGGCTGCGGGCGCGCTACCTGGCGCAGCGCCGGCAGCGCTCGCCGGTCCTCGGCGTGGCGATCCACCCCCACGACCTGCACGGCAGCGTCCCGTTCACGGCGGTGCTCCGCTTCCTCGATGCCGTGGCGGCGGGACGCGACTGCCTGACCTACAGCGGCTTCCTTCGCCAGCAGGCGACGCAGCCGGGATCGTTCCGCCGCCTCTGAGACCGCCGCCGCACGCACGCCAGCCACAGGGGGGATGCGGCATGGCGCTCGCCAACGGTTTCAGGGGGCCGCGAAGAGGAGCGGTGCGGCGTGAAATAAAATCACCCCTGCCTGTCGTTCTCCGCAGTGAAGAGAGTGGCGGGCGGGAAATCGTTGAGGAGGAGGTTTCAATGAAACCAGGGATTGCAACGGTGCAAAAGGCTCAGGACCTGACGCCGAACGTCCGCGAAGTGGAGATGCGGGTGAGAGAGCCCGCCGACTTCTCCTTCAAGCCGGGGCAATTCATCTCGGTGACGGTGGCCGAGAAGGTGATGCGTCCCTACTCGCTCGCCATCTCTCCCGAGGAGTCGGCGGAGAACGGCGCCCTGCTGCGCATCTGCGTCAAGCTGCAAGACGGCGGCATCGGCTCGGGCTTCCTGCGCGGCCTGCGACCGGGCGATGCGGTGAACTTCCGCGGGCCGTTGGGGCGCTTCACCATCCAGCCGGAAAGCCCGCGCACGAACCTGCTCTTCATCGCCACGGGCACCGGCATCTCGCCCCTGCGCAGCATGATCACCCACCTCCTGGCGAACGGCACGAAGAAGAACGTCACTCTCCTACACGGCCTGCGCTCGGAGGAGGACGTCTTTTACAGCGACCTGTTCAGCCGGCTCGCCGAGCGCCACGCGAACTTCACCTACCGGCCGACGCTCTCCCGCCCGAAGGGGGAATGGCAGGGCCTGGTGGGGCGCTGCACGGCACACCTCGAGCACTACGTCGACGGCCTGCAGACCACCGAGACCTACATGTGCGGCAACGACGCCATGATCAACGAAGTGGTGCGGAAGCTCACCGACCTGGGCTTCCCGAAGGAGCAAATCCATAACGAGAAGTTCGGGTAGGAAGTCGGCCCGCCGCAGTTTCATCACGTATGTCTGCGAGGGAGCCTTGCCCTCTCGCGCACCCCTTCGGCGCGAACTGCTGCGCAGCTCGCGGGAACAGGGGCGCGGAGGAGTTTCTAATTCCCCACCTCTGCTCGAACCCGCTCCCGGCCGTACTCGACAATCCTTGGGGACACCCATCGAAGCAGACCAAGCAGAGACCGCTTGTCCCCCCTATTCCTCCCTGCCGGTCAGCTCGCGGCGCACGAGGCGGGTGCCCTGCACCATGGCGACGAGTTTGCGGTAGGCGATCCAGCGGGGCATGGCGAGGAAGCCGCAGTCGGGGTTGACGGTGAGCTTCTCCGGCGCGACGTAGCGCAGCGCCTGGCGGATGCGCTCGGCCACGTCTTCCGGGCGCTCGATGTAGCACGACTTCACGTCCACCAGCCCCGCCCCCAGCTCCTTGTCGCTCCCCCACTCCTTCCAGAGCTCGATCTCGCTCATCTCGCGGTTGGCGAACTCCAGGACGAACTGGTCCACCCGCGCCTCCAGGAGGGCGGGGAAGATGCGGCGCCAGGTGCGCTTGCCGCGCGGGCGGCTGCCGAGGTTGCCGAAGCAGACGTGCAGGGCGATCTTCGCCTGCACCCCCTCGACGACGCGGTTGAAGAGCCGCACCCACTCCGTCAGCTCTCCCGGCATGGTAACGAAGGAGGGCTCGTCGATCTGGATGAAATCGGCGCCGGCGGCGACAAGGGCGCGCAGCTCCGCGTTCACCGCCGGGGCGATCTCCTCCGCGGCGGCGAAGTGGTGCGGGTAGACGTCGTTGAGTTCGAGCAGGATGGTGAAGGTCAGCGGCCCGGGGCAGGCGACCTTCAGCGGCTTGCTGGTGTGGGCGCGGGCGAAGGTGAACTCCTCGACAATGCCGAGGCCGCGCGGCACGCCGAGGCGCTCGCGCACCCGCCAGCGCTCCTGCGTGTCGTAGGAGGGCAGGCCCACCCGGCGGCGCGGCGGCAGCGGATCGAGGCCGGCGAAGCGCGGGTAGAAGCCGTGGAAGAAGCCGCTGCGCCGCAGCTCGCCGTCGGAGATGATGTCCACCCCGGCGCGCTCCTGGTCAAGCATGGCAAGCCGCACCGCGTCGTCGAACGTTTCGCTCCGGTCGGTCTCGCCGTACCTGCCGGCCTCGATCTCGCCCAGGGCGGTGAGCAGCCAGGAGGGCGAACCGTAACTCCCCACAACGCTGGTCGGCAGCAGCGGCAGCTTGGTGTTCATGGGCTTCCTCCCGGTGGCACCCAGTCGAGTTGCAACCTTGGCCCAGCCTGGTACTATACGACGCGACAACCCCACAACCCGCGTGGCTGCCGCGATGCATCATCAGCCGCCGGCAGCGGCGTCGGGCAGCTCCGGGCAAGGAGACCGCATCATGAGTCGAGACTACTCCGTGTACGGCCTGCTGATCGGCACCGGAGCGAGCTGGGTGCCCACCGGCATCATGCCCCTATGGCGCTCCGAGGAACGCCGCGCCGAGGCCGTTCCCGTGCCCATTTGGGCCATCCAGCGCAATGGCCGCACCATCGTCGTTGATACCGCCTTCGACCGCGCCCTCACGGGCGACGCCTGGGCCAGCAACTTCTCCTACCGCCCGCAGGCGGAGGCGCTGCGGGAGATCGGCGTCGACATCGACGAGGTCGAGACGGTAATCCTCACCCACCTCCACCTCGATCACGCCACCGGCCTGGATCACTTCCCGCGGGCGCGGTTCATCATGCAGCGCAGCGAGTACGAGTTCTGGACCGGCCCCATGAGCGCCTATCCGCCCATTGCCCGCATGTGCCCCGCGGCGGTGGTGCAACGCCTGCGCAGCCTGCACGCCGAAGGGCGGCTCGTCTTCCTCGACGGAGACCACGAGTTGCAGCCGGGGCTGCGTCTGGTTGCCGTCGGCGGTCATACCCCCGGCATGCAGATGGTGGCCATCGACACGAGCAAGGGGACGCTGGTGCTCTGCAGCGACGTCGCCTACGTCTACGAGAACATCGCGCAGCGCTGGCCGATCGGCCTCTACCACGATTTCGCCGCCACCATCCTCGCCCTGGAGCGCGCGCTCACGATCGCCTCGAGTGACAGCCTGGCGGTGCCGAACCACGACATCCAGCTCTGGCGGAAGGAGCCGGTGGTGCAGCTCGTGTGAGCCGAGGAGGTTCCACGCCTCACCCCCTGGCTCCTTGCGGGGCGCCTTTCCCCTCCCGAACCAGGGCCGGGGAGCGCTGCCGTCGTCCCTCCCGTCGCGCCTCCCAGGAGAGCAGGGCCGCCACCAGCACCATGGCGCCCAGGCTGATCAGCACGCCGAGCCGGAACGACAGCGGCTCGTAGCGGAACTCGACGACGCTTTCCCCCGGCGGGGTGACGACCGCCCGCATGACGTAGTTGGCCCGCAACAGCTTCGACTCCCTGCCGTTCACGTAGACCTTCCAGCCGGGAAACCAGGGATCGCTGAGGACGAGGAGGGCGTAGCGCGGCTGCGAGGTCTCGATGCGGACCCAGTTCAACCCCGAGGCCGCGATGCGCGGCGGCGCCTCGTCGGCGCCCGGCGGCTTCGCCCCGGCAGGCTGATCGGGGGGCTCCTCCAGGATCGCAAAGGAGCGCGGCTCGAAACTCTCCTTCGCCATTGCGGCGACAATCGCCCGCTCCTCCGACAAGACTTTCCCATCCGCCACGTTCCAAACGCGCGGCAGGTACTTCGGATTCTTGTAGATGACGCGCTTCGGCGTTCGCAGCACCTCTTCCAGGCCCTGCGGGCGCTCCGCATCGCTGTCGATCATGACGTACTTCAGGTTGAGCATGCGCGCGAACTTGGTGATGCGGTTCACTCTGAGGGTCAGCCGGATTTCGTCGATCATCCTGCCGTCATTGACGTTGATGAAGCGATGGTAGCGGCGCTGGACGAGGGCGTCATAGCCTCCCACGTTGCTGATCCCATAGGCCATCCCCGTGTTCACGTCGATGAGGTGGGGGTTGTGGATGTAGCTGATGCGGAAGGGCTCCTTGTCGCGCGCAAAGAAGTCGACGACCTCCGGCTCCCAGAGCGACAGGCGCTCCGGGTAGACGAGGAGGTAGCGGCTGCTGAAACTCCAGAGATCGAGGAGAAGGAAGAGGAGCGCCAGCCCTCCCCAGAGGTGCCGCCACCTCAGCCTGCCTCGCAGGGCGAGGAGAACCAGGCAGCCCGCCAGCACCACCAGGAAGCGCCAGCTAGTCTCCGACGTTTCCCGGTAGGCGGTCTCGTAGAAGCGGGGGTCCCGCTCGTAGATTTCGAGAGGCCCGCGCACCCCGCTCTCGATGGTCGCCTTGACGACCTGTCGCCACGCCGCGGGGTGCCGTCCGTAGCGCAAGTACAGGAGACTCACCCCGACCGTGCCGGCAAGCAGGACGAGGAGGAGCACGGCGAAGCCCGCGCGCCAGGTCCGCCGGCTGATCGTTCCCAGCCGCTCGGTGAGCAGCCGGAAGCCGAACCCACCGGCGAGCGAGAGGAAGAGGGCGCCGAGGAAGAGGAACTTCGAGCTGCCGCGGAAGAGGCGGTACCCCGGAACGAGGTAGTACATCACGTAGAAGAAGGGCGTGCTCTTCCCCAGCGCCAGCAGCAGGCTGAGGCCGGCCATGCCGAGGCAAAAGCGGTAGTGCGGCGAGCGCTCCTCGCGCACCGCCCAGCCCGCCAGAACGAGCGGCAGGATGCCGAGGTAGCCGCACATCTCCCAGATGAAGTAGGCTCCCCAGTACCCTTCCGTGAGGTTGCTGCCGAACAGCGAGGGGGTGAGGAAGAGCAGGAGGTTCTCGAAGGTCACGGAGAAGGAGCCGACGAACTCCAGCGTCGCCTGCCGGCGCATCGAGTGCTGCACGAACTCGAAGGCCGGCAGGAGCTGCAGCGCCGGCAGCAGCGCGCCCATGCCGAAGAGGACCCCGAACGAGACGGCGGCGCGCCGCAGGTGGGTTGCGCGCTCCTCGCTCCGGAGATGGCGCGCCAGGTGCACGAGGTAGCGCACCATGACCGCCAGGCCGCCATAGAAGACATACTGCGCATGCCCCGCCAGAAGCTGGAGCCCCAAGGTGCAGGCGCCCAGGAGCGCATAGCGCAGCGGCCGCCGGCGCAACGACAGCTCCACCCAGACGAGGAGCAGCGGCGTCCATGGAATGGTGTTGAGGTTCGAGAGATGCCCGGGGTAGATGTTCAGCACGTACGGGCCGCTGAACATGAAGGTGACGCCGGCGAAGGCGCTGGGGAGCGGGCCGAGGCCATAGACGCGGGCCAGGAGGTAGGTGAAGGCGCCCGCCAGGAAGAGGTGCAGAATGATGCTGACGTTGATCGCCGTGCCGACCGGCAGTACGAGGTAGATGACATTGAGGGGGTAGAAGATCGCCGATTGCATCCCGGCGATGAACGGCGTGCCGGAGTAGAGGTAGGGATTCCACAAGGGTAGCTCGCCGCGGGCCAGGGCCTCGAAGCCGAGCTTCCGCCAGTAGTAGAACTGGTAGCGGATATCGCTGATGTTCGGCTGAAAGCTGCTGAGGATTGAGTTTGGCTCGGCAAGAAGGAGCGAGCGGAAGTAGAAGAGCGTCAGCCCTCCAAGGAGGAGGAGCATCGCGGTATCGCTCGTCAGCCAAGCTGGGAGCCGCGAAGGGTCGTCGCCGATCTGGGTAGGCGCCGCCTTCGGATGAGCTGGGGGCTTGCCTGCGCGCCGCATCCATCCCTCTCTGTCACGACGGCGCCGGGAGAACGAGAACCCTCCCCTCGGCACTCCCCGCGCCGCACTCCCGGCCGGGAGCGGCTGGGGAATCCGCCCCCGCCACCTGGACAGCCTGCCGGCACTCGGCTACCATACCACTCCAAGGCGGGCTGGCGCCACCCTGGCTGGCCCGGCTTCTCAGGCCGGCGCGGCGGGCCAGCGCACGCTCCTTTCGGCCCACCTCCGTGAGCGCGCGGCTCAGGCCTCCTTACCACCCGCAGGGACGAGAGACCCCCGAACGATCCTGCGGCGGCCGCTTCGAGACCATGCAGAACCAGCTCCTCATCCTCGGCATCGACTCGATCGTCCCCCCCATGCTGAAGCAGCTCGTCGCGGCGGGTCGCCTGCCGAACTTCCGGCGCGCCTTCGCGGAGGGATACTCCAGCGACGTCATCCCGACCTTTCCCCCCTGGACGCCCCCCGGCTGGGCCACCGTCGGCACCGGCGCCTGGCCCAGCACGCACGGCATCGAAGGCTTCACGCTGCACTTCCCGGGCGAGCCGCTGGACCTCGAGCACCCCCCCTTCCATAGCCATCTCTGCCGCGCCGAGTACCTCTGGGAGGCGGCGGCGCGCGCCGGCCGGCGCGCCATCGTGGTGAAGTTCCCCGGCACCTGGCCGCCGCGGTCCGCCGGCGTGGTGCAGGTGGGCGGAGCGGGAGGCTACGCCCGCGACATCAACCCGAACGACATCAGCCACGCCGCTTGCTACACAACGCGCGGCGATCTGCCCGGCGCCATCCGGGTAAGCCTCGAGCCGGCGACGAGCTGGGAAGAGCCGCCCCCCAGCCACTTGCCGCCGCTGGAAACGATCTTCGTCGTGGCTCCCTGTCGAGCGGGTCGGCCCAGGCTCTACCACGGCCTCATCTACGCCGCCGCGGGAGCGGCCTACGACCGCCTCCTGGTGGCCCGCCGCCGCCATGCGCGCGAGGCGCTGACCATCCTGGCGCCCGGAGCCTGGAGCCGCTGGCTCGAAGACGAGTTCGCCCTGCGGGAGGGCGCGGTAACCGGCGTCTTTCGCCTGAAGCTCCTCGAGCTGGCACCGGACGGCTCAGGCTTGCAGCTCTTCATGACCCAGAACCACCCCAAGGAGGGGTACACGCAGCCGCCGGAGCTCGCCGCCGAGCTGAACGCGGCGGTCGGCCCGTTCGCCGAGAACATCTCGATCCGCCACCGCCTGCGGGGCTGGATTGACGATGCCACCCTCCTGGAGCTGTGGGAGGAGCATACGGCCTGGCTCGAGCGCACCATCCTGCACCTCGGCCGCACGCATGCGTGGGACCTCCTCTGCACCCAGTGGCACCCCATTGATTTCATCCTGCACGGTTTCAGCGGCGGCATCGACCCGCAGCATCCGGACTACGATCCCCTGCGGGAGCCGTACTACCGCGAACTCATCGCCCGCACCCACGTGCTGGCCGATCGCCTCGTGGGCTGCGCGTTCGAACTCATGGAGGACCACCCCGGCCTCCTCGTCGGCATCATGGGGGATCACGGGCATGGCTTCCACCGCCAAACCGTGCATCTCAACAACCTGCTCGTGCACCATGGGCTGTTGCACGTCGAGCCCGTCCCCCAGGAGGGTCGCTTCCGCGTCGACTGGTCGAAGAGCCGGGCCTACGCCATGAGCGCCTGCCATATCTTCCTGAACGTCAAGGGCCGCGAGCCGGAGGGTATCGTCGAGCCGGGCGGGGAGTACGAGGAGCTGCGCCAGCGCATCAGCACCCTGCTCAAGGACCTGCGCGACCCGGCGGCCGGGCGCCCCATCGTGGACGCGGTGTTCCGCCGGGAGGAGATGAGGCCCTGGGGCCTCTACGGTGATGGGGTGGGGGACCTCATCTACTGCCTCCACGACGGCTACGACAGCGGCGCCATTGCGCGCTCGCTCGTGGCGGGCGATCCGGGGGTTACCGAGGACCTCGCCCTCCTGCGCCCCACCCGTCTCCTCCAGGGGTTCACCGGCGAGCATCCCGCCTTCCTTCCGTACGAGGAGCACCTGCGCACCTCGCTCCTCATCGTCGGCGCCGGTGTGCGCCGCGGGTACGCGCGCCGCATTCCCATCCAGATGGTGGATATCGCGCCGACCCTCGCCTACCTGGCGGGCCTGCCGCTGCCAGCGCAAGCCGAGGGCTCGATCCTCACCGACGTCTCCCTCAACCATGGCGGCATGGCGATCCTTGGAACCAATAATGCTTGAAGCGGTGATCTTCGACTTCAACGGCGTCATCATCGACGACGAGGGGGTGCACTGCGAGCTCTTCCAGGAGCTGCTCGCCGAGCGCGGCTTCACGCTCAGCCGCCAGGAGTACGACGAGCGCTACCTTGCCTATGATGATGCGGCCTGCTTCCGGCGCATGTTCGCCGATCGCGGGCGTTCCCTCTCGGAGGCCGAGCTGCGGGAGCTGCTCGCCAGGAAGTCACGACGCTACCACACGCGCCTCGGCTCGGGGATGGTGATCTTCCCCGGCGCCGTCGAGCTCGTGCGCCGCTGCGCCGAGGTCTACCCCCTGGCGCTCGGCTCGGGGGCGCGGCGGGACGAGATCGAAGCGGTCTTGAAGCACCTGTCGCTGCTCGCCTGCTTCACCTGCATCGTCAGCGCCGATGAGGTCGCCGAGAGCAAGCCCCAGCCGGAGACCTATACGACCGCCCTGCGCCTCCTCAATGCCGCGCGGGGGGCGCGCGAGTCCTCCATTCCCCCGTCGCACTGCCTCGTCATCGAGGACACGCCGGGAGGCGTCGCGGCGGCCCGCGCCGCCGGCATGCGCTGCCTGGCGGTCACCCACTCCGTGCCCGCTGCGCACCTGCGCGCGGCGGACGCCGTGGTGGAGACCCTGCGCGGACTCGACCTCGCCCTCCTGCGCGTCGTGGGGCAGGCGGGCTCCGTGCCGCCTGGGGCGTGGAGCCTGAGCGACGAATGAGAAAAGCCATACCGGTAACGGCATGGCTTCCCCCGGGCCTCACGCGCTGGCGCGGCCCCCTTTATCTATGCTCACCTCCCGCGTGACCTTACGCGACCGCCTTCGACGGCTGGCGACTCGTCGCGGTGGCGGGTCGCCGCGCCGCCGCGCCGCGCAGAGTGGTGTCCAAAATGCGGCCCTGGAACTGAATCGGCGGCTCCTGGACGCTGAGGTACTCCAGGCCTTTCTCGCTTGCCTCGAGGCAATGCCAGGTGCGCGCTGGAATGTTGATGAGGTCGTCTGGGTAGACCATCACCTCTTTGCGCCGCTCGCTGTGGATGAGCTTCCCCTCGCCGCGCAGGATGAAGAGCAGCGACTCCGACTCCTCATGCCGATGCTCCTTCAAGCGTCCGAGCGGCGGCAGCGTCACCTGCATGACCCCGATGCGGCCGCGAAAGGCCGTGTTGTGTCCGCAGAGCTTCACCTTCGCACCCAGCTTCCTGCGCGCTGGAATATCTCGTAAGTTCTTGACACGCAATGTCCTTGCCACTTCCCATCACCTCGCTTTCCCGACATCTCTCCATATATAAAAATATGGTTCTTTCCTCTCCAAACACAAGGCAGAGGAAGCCGCATTCCCGCAGGCATCCACTTCCTGAAGTGCGCCTTCCACTTCCGCAATCGCCCTTGTCGGCCCACCCTGCCCGGGGGAAGGGGCAGGAGCTTGTCGCCGCGCCGGAGGCTCTGCCGGCTGCCCAGCCGCGGGAGGCTCCCCGGGGGATCGTAAGCCCTTGACCCGCAAGGCAGGAAGCTCCTATCGTGGGGATTTCCCGCCGCTGTCGAGGAAACAAGGGGTCTGCCCGCGGATCGACTTGGAGAGGGAACTCTTCCCCCCGGCGCCGACTCGGATCGGGCCAGAGGGCATGCGCAGCCCCGCCTGGCGGCCGCAGGAGCAACCGCAGGTCCGCCCTCAACCGTAGCCGCTCTCACGCAACGAGGTGCTGGTATGCCGCAACAACATCGTGCCCCATGTGCTGCTGACGCTGCGCCGGGGAGACTCCGGCGACTCACCGTCGCCGCGCTCTTCGGCGCCTGCCTTCTGCTTGGCGCTCCCGTCGCCGCCCCAGCCCAAGCGCCGGGGGCAGGCCAGCCGAACGCCCGCGAGGTGGTGACGCGCTTGCACCAGCGCTGGGTGCAGGCGGTCGAGCGCGAGAACCTCGGCGAACTGGCGAACCTCTACCTGCAGGATGAGTCGTTGCGCCAGATCACCGCCCGCCTGGCGCTCCGTGTGGAGGGCTGGGAGGCGGTGCGGCGCAGCTTCGACCGCCTCTTCGCGGCCACGACGACGCTGCAGCTCGACGTCTTTCACCGCGACGTGGTGATCATGGGTGCCACCGGCCTTGTTTCTGCTTATATTGCAGTGACAGCCGCGGTCGGGCAGGAGACGCAGCGCTACCTGTTGCGGCAGACGCAGGTCTACCACCAGCTCGCCCAGGGCTGGCGCATGGTGCACGAGCACCTCTCCGAAGCGAGCGACTGAGCGGACCTGGGAGCGGCGACGGCATCTGGGTTCCTTGCGAACCATGGGCAGGACGCCGGTGGAGAGAGAACGATGAATGTCCAGGAGTGCATCCGCAAGCGCCGGGCCATCCGCGAGTTCCTCGACAAGGCGGTGCCCGACGAGGTGATCCTGAAGATTCTCCATGCCGGGCGGCTGGCGCCCAGCCAGCGGAATCGCCAGCCGTGGCACTTCATCGTCGTGAAGAACCGCGAGACGCTGCGGCGCCTTGCCGAGGCGGCCCCTTACGGGGGCTACATCGCCGGCGCGCCGCTGGCCATCGCGGTGGTGCTGCAGAACGCCAAGATGCCGCAGTTCGACAGCGGCCGCTGCATCGAGAACATGCTCCTGGCGGCCTGGGAGGAAGGCGTCGGCACCTGCTTCAACAGCGGCTTCGATCAGGAGAAGGTGAAGGCGGCGCTCCACATCCCCCCCGAGATGGAGGTGGCCGCCATCATGCCCTACGGTTACCCGAAGGAGCCGACCACGAAACGCAGGAAGGATCGCAAGCCGCTGGCGGAGATCGCCCACCTTGAAACCTTTGGGACGCCGTTGCCGGGAGCCTGAGCTGCGGCGGGCGCCGGCGCGTATCAACCGTTCACGCCGGCCCAGGCAGGCGTGATGGGACGAGGTTGCGGGAGTCGGCCGGCGGCTACGGGCGGGGTGGCTGCATCCCGCCGCGGCAGCGCACGCGCCGCCGGCCGGCGAGGCGAGGGGTGGGGCAGGAGGCTGCGGCACGATGCGACTGGCAACCTTTAACGACCACCGGCTGGGCGTGGTACGGGACGGCACGATCGTCGATGTGACGGAGGCGCTCGGCAACCGTCAGGTCCTCTTTCCGCTCACCGCCATGCACCATGTCATCTACGACTACGAGGAGCTGGCGCCCCAGCTCCGGGCGCGCGCCGAGGCGGGCCCCGCCCAGCCCCTCGGCGACGTGCGGCTCATGGCGCCGCTGCCGCACCCAACGAAGATCGTCGCCGTGGGGTTGAACTACAAAGCCCACTCCATCGAGATGGGGTATGGTCCGAAGCCCGCGCCGGAGCCGGAGATTTTCCTGAAATCGCCCGGCTCGGTGATCGGCCCTGGCGGCAGCATCCAGCTTCCCGACATGCCGGGGCGGGTCTTCCACCACGAGTGCGAGCTGGCCTTCGTGGTGAGGAGCCGACTCGACTCCTGCCCAGCCAGCCAAGCCATGGACGCCATCTTCGGCTACACCATGCTCATCGACGTGACGGTGCGCGGCCAGGGAGACCGCTGCTTCCGCAAGTCGATGAAGGGGTTCACCCCCATCGGACCGTGGATCGTCACCGCCGATGAGGTCCCCAACCCGGAGAACCTCGACATCAAGCTCTGGGTGAATGATGAGCTGCGCCAGCACGCCAACACCAACGACCTCATCTGGTCCATCCCCGAGGTCATCGAGTACACCAGCCGGCACATGATCCTGACGCCAGGGGACGTCTTCACCACCGGCACACCGGCGGGCGTGGGGCCGCTGGCGCCCGGCGACGTCGTGCGCATCGAGATCGAGTCGATCGGCAGCATGACCGTGAGCGTGACGAGCTCCGCCGCCGGTCCTGCTGCGGCGTAGGGGCGAACGGTTCAGCCGGCGGTGATGAGGTAAGACGACGGCCGGACGTGCCCGACCAGCGCGCCGGCTCCGTCGCGGCGAGGGACGAAACGGGGGAGATGATGCGTCACGACACCAAGCCGTTCCCAAGCTTCAAGGACATGATGAACGACGTGGTGGACTACGGGAGCTGCTGCGAATGCGGGTCCTGCGTGGTCGTCTGCCCCTACGACGTCATCCACTACATCGACGGCAAGCCGAAGCAGGTGGCCAAGCCGGACGCCGCCTTCGACTACTGCGCCGTCAGCGAAGGCATCGGCTGCGACGTCTGCGCCTCCGTCTGCCCGCGTCTCACCCCGCGCGAGGGCGACCTCTACGACCGCGTCTTCGGCGGCGACCGCCCATTCAGCGAGAACTTCGGCGTCTACCGCAGCATCTTCGCGGCGCGCTGCAAGGACGAGCGCGTGCTCCAGGGCGCCCAGGACGGCGGGGTGGTGACGGCGATCCTGGCCTGGGCGCTGCGCCAGGGGTTCATCGAGGGCGCTGTGGTCTCGGCCCTCGACGGCGGCAAGCTCTGCCAGCCGGTCCCCAAGGTGGTGACGACGGAGGAGGAGCTGATCGCCTCGGCGGGCTCCTGGTACACCTACTGCCCGAACAACCTCGCCCTGCGCCAGGCGCGCGAACAAGGGTTGAGCAAGGTGGCCTTCGTCGGCACGCCCTGCCAGATCACGCCGCTGCGCAAGATGCAGTACATGGACGACGCCCACCTCGAGGGACCGAAAAAGAAGGCCAAGAACATCGAGCGCCAGAAGGATCACCTGCACGGCTTCGCCACCAATGTCGTCTTCAGCATCGGCCTGCTGTGCTCCGAGGTCTTTACCTACGAGGGCCTGATGGAGCAGAAGATCGAGCAGGAGATGGGCATCCCCCTGAGCGAGGTGGAGAAGTTCAACGTCAAGGGGAAGGTGCTGATCTACAAGAAGGACCGCGAGGTCGTGGAGCTGAACCTGAAGGAGGCGCAGCAGCACGCCCGGCCCGAGTGCCACCACTGCGGCGACTTCTCGGCGGAGCTGGCCGACATAAGCTGCGGCGGCGTCGGCGCCATGGGCTGGACGATCACCATCGCCCGCACCAAGAAGGGCGAAGAAATCCTCACCCGCCTCATCGAGCAGGGGGTTATCGAGACGCGGCCCATCGAGGAGTTCGAGCGCTCCTGGAAAATCCTCAAGCGCCTCACCCGCCTCCAGCGCGAGCGCGTGCCCGTGCCGCCGTGGCTGGGCGGGGATGGGGACTAAACGAGAATAGTCAGCCTGGGAGCCTTCTCGTGGAAGAGTTCGACGACCTTGTTGAATCAGATCAGGAAAAGTTAGGGCGACAGTTAGCGACGCACCCACTGCTTCGCGAGTTGCTTAATAAACTCTTTAAGTTTAATCGCAAGGTAATCGAGAGTGAACAATTCCGTATAAGGAGTAGAATTGCATCTTCTCTCTTACATTTGTCTAATCGACTGTTTTTTCGAGGCTACATCCATATCCTTCAATTTCATGATATTGAAGCAATGAGCTTATTTCGATCTGCTCTCGAAACTGCGGCCTATAGCTATACGCTCGGCAAGAATCATAATTTAATCCCAATATATCTTAAACGCAACAAGGATCCGAAGGCATTTAACAAAGCTTTTCGTGACGGTGGGATAAAGAAAAAGTTGTTTTCTAAACATCCTGTCCTTGAGAGTCTTTATGACGAGTATTACGACAAGTTTAGTATTTATGCGGCACACCCGAATCCTGAAGTCCTTACTGCCTTGGTGGAGATTATTGAGCAACCTGATGGTCTACAACCTAGATACCACTGGTATATCAAAACAATAGAGCAAAATCCGAAATCTTTTGTTCGCATATTTGTTCTCGGGTTCTTCCTTCAACTACGCACTCTGGAAATTTTCTTTGAATTTCTCCCTTCTGAGTTCATGCAGGAAGAATGGGAAAGTATCGTTGAGAACTTTCAAACTGCTATGCAAGAGTATGGCTTCATCAAGAATCTCAATGCGTAGTGTTCCGTCACATACATTCTTCAGTAAAAAGGCAGGAGCTTTTTTCAATCTAAGCAGCTTTTCTGCGAGGGAGCATTGCCCCCTCGCGCACCCCAATTACGCGAGCTGCTCCGCAGCTCGCGCTGTGCGGGGGCGTGGGGGAGCGGTTGCTCCCCCACAAAAAAGTCCTAACTGATACTTCCCCCTACCCCTTCCCCATCACCTCCTCCCCGAACAGCCGCAGCGCCGCCAGTGATTCCTCCATCGGCATGCCGGGCCAGTGCAGGCGGAAGATGAAGTGGTTGACGCCGAGGCGCTGCTGGTACTCGGCGATCTTGTCGCGGCAGAAGGCGGCGTCGCCGATGATGAAGCGGTCCTCGATCATGGCCTCGAAACCGGCGTTGAAGCGCTCCTCCTCGTCCATCACCTCATCCTGTCCCCAGGCCTGGTAGGCGGCGTACTTGCCTTCGAGGTAGGGGCGGCAGGCGTCGATGGCGGCTTGCCGAGTGGGCGCCACGAAGAGCTCCCGCATGATCGGCAGCTCCTCCGGCTCGAACTTGCCGCAGCTCTCCAGCTCGTCGCGGTAGACCGCAAGCTGGTCCTCGAGGGCGGCAAGGCTGGCGTGCGGGTTGATGAGCCAGGCGTCGGCCAGGCGGGCGGCGCGGCGGATGCCGGCCAGGGAGTTGGCGCCGATCCAGAGCGGCGGGTGCGGCTGCTGGACGGGAGGGACGCTGATCGACACCCCCTCGCAGGTGAAGTGGCGTCCCTGGAACTTCACGTCGCGCTGCGTCCACAGCGCCGGCAGCAGTTCGAGCGCCTCCTCGAAGCGTCCCAGCCGCTGGCGGCGCGTCATCCCGAAGGCGGCCAGCTCCTCGGCGCGATAGCCCAGCCCCACGCCGATGACAAGGCGGTTGCCGTCCGCGGCGCAGAGGGCGTCGAGGCTCGCCGTCTCCTCCGCCAGCGCCACCGGGTGGTGGAAGGCGAGGAGAAGGACGCCGGCGCCCAGCGTCATGCCCTGGACTTGGCCGGAGAGGCGCGCCAGCAGCGGCAGGGGTTGGAACATCTGGTACGGGGCGGTGACGAAATGCTGGACGGCCCAGAGGGAGTGGTAGCCGGCGCCGGCGGCGGCCGCGGCGAAGGCGACAATCTCACGCACGAGGGCCGCCGCGCCCCCTTGCAGGGGCTGCACGGGATGCTGCACTGGGAGCACGAGACCGAATCGCATCCCACCTCCGGAGGTGAAGGGCGCGGCGACCGCCAGCTACCGAGCGCCACACGCATCCCCCCACAGCGTCGCTGGCGGACTCGCAACGAGCGCTACTCGCGGATTTCCGGGCTGTCGCTATCGAGGAAGCGGTGGCGGCATTTCGGGCACATGAGCTTGATCGAGCTGTGGCGAAGCTGGTTGTCGCAGTAGAACTTCTCGCCGCACCGCGGGCACGTCACCCAAAAAATATCCTCGCGAACCGGCATGGCTCACCTCGCTTCATGTCGCGTCCTAGAATCAGCCCGGAAACCCCGGTGCATGAGAAGGGGTGCTGAAAAGAGGTAGTTGGTGGGGGATTCTTAATCCCCCACACCCCCTCTCGCCGCGAGCTGTAGGGGCGGTTCGCGAACCGCCCGTAAGATCATGGGTGCGCGAGGGGACAAGGTTCCCTCGCCTGCTTCCCTCTTGCGAACGGCCGCGCACACCCGCCCGCGGCCCACCGCCGCCTACCCCAGCCACTCCTCCAGCTTGCAGCTCTCCACCGCCTGCCGCGGCACTTGCGCCTTCCTCGGGAACGGCTCGTCGAGCGGCACGGTGGCGTCGATGACCACGCGGTCGGCGCGCGGCATCCCCTTCAGGACGTTGATGTCCTGGTGCAAGCGGGCGCGCGTGACGACGGCCCAGATGACATCTTCTTCGTTGAAGACATCCACGTCCTCATCCACGACCACAACGAATTGCATATGGTGCACGTGCAGGTGCGGCACCATGCCGACAAGCTTGGCGTCCGCCTCGCGCCGCTTCTTGATGGAGACGTAGCAGGTGTAGCGCCCGACGCCGGAGTGCGGCAGATAGACCGCCTGCACGCCTCGATAGACGCGCTTGATCTCCGAGTAGATGCCCCCCTCCTTGGCCAGGCTGCCGAGGTTAAAGTGGTCGGCGTGGCCGGGAAAGACGCCCTGGATGACGGCCTTGCGGCGGTGCGTGACGGCCGTCACCTCCATGTAGGGGACCGCCACCTGCGGCTGGTAGTAGCGGCTGAACTCGCCGAAGGGGTTCTGGATTTCGGCGGCGTGGGGCGGGATGACCCCCTCGATGATCATCTCGGCGTCCGCCGGCACCAGGAAGTCATCGCCCAGGCTCGTGGAGGGCGTGAGGCGCAGGGGCTGCCCCAGAAAACTGCCGAGGGTGCCGTAGTCGTCATTGCCAAACGTGGTAAGGGCACTCGCCCCCAGGGAGAGGGCGGGATGGTGCCCGAGGATGAACGCCACCGGAGTGGGCCGCCCGCGCTCCTCGTTCTTCTCCAGGATGGTGAGGAGGTGCTTGCTCAGCTTGCGCTGCAAAGAGACCGTTAGGCGCCGCGGGCTGAGGTACATATTCTTGCAAAAGGAGATGTCGTAGAACCCGTCATCGGGGTCCTTCATCACCGCCAGCATGGTGAGGTACTGCCCGATATCCTGCTCGTGGTAACGAAACATCGGCACCGTGGTCATGTTCACGGCCTCGCCGCTGAGCACCACCTCCTTCACCGGGGCGCGGCTGGGGTCCATGACTTCCGGCTCGCGGTGCTCTTCGCCCCGGCGCGCGAACTCCAGGCTGAGGGGCATCTTGACGGCGCCGCGGGGATGGCCGATGGCCTGGGCGCAGAGCTCGCGGGTGAGGAAGAGGTTGTAGACGAGGGAGAAGTCGGTCGGGCGGCCCTCCAGGTCCAGCGTCTTCTCGAAGCGCACGACGCGCCGGTCGCCGCGGTTCTCAAGCTGCTGCAGGATTGCCGCGACGTCGAAACCGCGGGGATCAACCGGGCGGCTCACCCGCAGGACGTCGTTCGAGCCAGCGGCTTCCAAAGTTTGAAAGTACTCGCGCAGATCCTTGACCATCAAGCCTCTCCCCCACGGGCAGCGGCATCGCACCTTCTCCGATGATCACGGGGAACCACCCGCACCGGCAGCGCCGGGCGCACCCATGCTTGGCTCCCTCCGCGTCGAGGTAGGATAGCATACTCCTTGCCGGTACGACGTGAAATCGCGCCCTTCGCGTCGTATGGGGAGGGTGACCACGATCACACGCGCTCCCCCAAATGGGGCCGGGACGATGCAGCGATATCCACTCCCGGTAGCTGGTCTCACACTCTGCCGCGGACCACGCGCATGAGCCTCAGGCGGCAGTCGTGATTGGCTCCTTCCGCTCTCTGTGAGAACAGCTCTACACCGCTGTTTCGCCGAGGATCGCTTCCTCCACCACCCGCTTAGCTTCGTCCAGTAGGCGCTGGGCTTCGCGGCGGGCGGCGATGGATTCGCGCACGTTGGCGACGATTTTCCGCCGAGTCGCGTCATACGGAAGGGCAATCGGAATCCTCATAAGGTCCGGAGTCGAAATGGCCGGGTACATACTGGCTGTGGTGTGCACATCAAGTACTTCGCAAACAAGCGGCAGGCGTAGGTAAAGCAGCAGCAGTTCAGGCGCCATATCTTCCCGTGGCTCGAGGACCGCGAAGCCTGATGAACAGACGTAGCCGCTCTGATCCTCGGTGATGATGGCCGACAGTCGGCGGATCGGGCGGACAGTGGTTGTGATGATGTCGCCTGGCTGAACGACCCACGTTGCCCGGCTCGGCGCCGCCTCGCCGACTACCGCCTTACTGTCCGCTGTACCGCTGCCGGTTACGTCAGCGATTTCGATGTACTGGAACTGGATGCCGGGCCTGGCTTTGAATCGCTCTTTGGACAGGTTCGCTACGTCAGCGATGATCAAGCCATCGCGCGACAAAGCCGTGATTAGGTTCTGCATGCGAGGGCTGAAGTATTCAGCGTCGAACCGGCCAGCGGCTTGTGTGTCACCGTAGGACCGCTCGTAATACAACCGAGGGGTCAAGTCCAGCTTGTCGAGGCCCAACGCTGATTCCAACAGCGCTTCCGCTTCGGAGTAAAGTCGCCGAGAATCCCTACGGCGTGCGTATGTTTCCCTCGTAAGACTGGCAATTCTATCGTGCTGCGCAGTACGAACGATGCGCAGGGTCTTAATCCTTTCAATGAAGAGATTAAGCTGTACATTGCCGGTCGATTCACGAAATATCTGGAAACGACCCAACTTGGTATTTAGGAAAGTGGAAAGAAAGTAGGGGTCAAAACCACTACCAGGATTAACTCGTATGATACCAAGGTGACGGTCAGCATTCGCTGGCAACAGGTCTATAGTCTATAGTGGCCACAGCAGCGTTGCCAATTGTACCGACAGTAATAAGCAAAACATCATCAATCTTCATCTGTGTGCGCTTATTCGCTCTATGCTTGGCTTCGCTGATAAAGAGCGTATCTCCAAGGGCAAACTCGTTATCCTTGACGCACTTCGCCGACAGGTAACAGACACCACCTTCTTCAACGATATCAGGTGATGCATGAATGCCATCAGTAACATAGGCGAAGGCCCCTACCGTTATAGGTTTCATGCGCTCGAGGGAGTTAGCGAGCGTAAGGTAATCCGGTTTGTAATACTCGGCATCTAGACGTGCAGCAGTTGCCACCTGTGAGAGGGGAATTGCGCTCCACACCGCCATTACCCGCCCTCCCCGTTATCTGAGCAGAAGGCGAAACCTTGTTTTCTTCCCCACTCACGGAACGCATCGGCGATGCCAGGGCGGTCGGGCACAAATGGGAGTTTGAAGGCATAGGCATCACGAATGGGCCGCCTTTGCGCATCGGTTCGCGCCGCGGCCAGCCGCTGCTCGAGCTGCTTCGCTACATAGGTCCGCAGGTTGAACAGGTCGTGGTTAACCATCGGGTGGCTGTGCAGATCGTAAAGCCGGCTTCCTTTGTCGTCGGTTAGATAGACATACTCACCGCTTGTGTCCTTGCCACCATGTTGGCTTACGGCGAAGAAGATGGGATAGTCATCAACTCGGGGACAACGCAGGCGCGGTGAGGCGCCAGGATCGTCGTTCCATTTCTGTAGGAAGAGGATGCTCGTCTTGGTCCCGGTATGCGGCTTGAACATGTTGCCGTGCAGGCCGACCACGGCCAGGATGCGGGCGTGTTGGGCAACGAAGTCGCGGATATTCTTGTCGGTGGTGTTGTTGAGCCGACCTTGTGGCAGGACGATTGCCATTCGTCCGCCGGGTTTCAGGAACTCCAGGTTGCGCTGGACGAACAGGACATCACGGCCAACCTTGGTCTGCCACTTGCCGTTGGCCTTCTTTGCAAGGTCAAACTGGTGAATGATCCGTGAATCCTTGATGTCGCCAGCAAAGGGTGGATTCGTCAGCCGCACGTCGAAGGCGAAGTAACGGTAGTGCTCCTGGTTCCAGCGGTCGCGCTGAGGGTCGTCTGGAAAACGTTGCAGGCGGTCGCGTAGGCCAACCCTGACCTCATCAGGCCAAGTGCGGGGATCCAGGGTGTTGGCGCGGTAAACATTGCTTCGACCATCTCCGGCGATCAGATTAAGGGCTTTGGCGATCTTTATGTTTCGTGGATCGAAGTCGATGGCGTAGTCGTGCTCGCGGGCGTACTCGGCCTGCCACGGTGTCGGGCCATTGGCGGTGAACTCGTTGCCCCAGACGTGGAAAATCGTGTGAACCGTGAAGCCGCAAGACCCAGCGGCGGTGTCAATCACGTACTCGTCTATGCCGGGATTCAGCATCTTCACCGCCATGTCGATGACGTGGCGGGGCGTGAAATACTGTCCCTATCTTGCGCTTGCCGACCTCGACAGCCAGGTACTCGAAAGCTTCGTCGATAACCTGAAGGTTGCTGTTGAACAGCTTGACGTTTTCCAGGTAGGACCCACAGGTGACCAAGTGCTCCGGGGTCAAGTCGATACGCTCGCCGTCCAGGAACACGCCTGGCCATTTAACCTTGGAATTGTCGAACAAGTCGTTGATCTTCTGTTTGAACTCGCTGGGGGTGGCCCCGCTGACCCGGAACTGAAGGTAGCGCCTCTGTCGTTCGCCCTGGGCAGCCTGGGCTTCGTCATAGAGCTTGGCGTAGATGAGTTTGAAGACTTCCTCGAAGGCGTCCACGCCAGCGTTGGCCAGGACGAGATTCTCCATGTCCAGGATGATCTTCTTCAGCGTGGTTTGCTCTTTGACCAGGACGTTACCCCTGGCCAGGTCGTCCAGCGTCCAGCGCTCGCCCAGCAGCTCGGAGAGGGTCTGGCCGGCGCGGGGGATATCGGGAAGATTCTGAAAGTAGTTGGGGTCGCGGCGATGCAGAATGATGGTTTCGCCACCGTTTGTCCAGACGCCGATGGGCGCCCCCTCGGCGTGTAAGTAGCTCTTGAGCTGTTCCAAGCCGTCGGACCGCTTGGGCTCCTTACACTCAATGATGATGAAAACGGTACCAGGGTCGTCCTTATCCCACACCACGATGTCCGCCGCCTTCTCATGGACGGCAGATCCGAACTGGACAGGCTTCTCGATGGCGATGCGCTCTGCTGGGTAGCCGTAGTGGTCCATCAGCATTTTCACGTAAAGCTGCCGCACTACCTCCTCGGGCTTGGCGGGGCGTTCCGTGCCGGTTGCGTAGCATGTCAGGTAGGGCTTGCCGCGCTTTAAGGTGATGGACAGGCGAGCGATGGCGTTGGGCTTGAAGATGGTCAGGGCGTGGGTTGAGCCTCGCAGGATTTCATCCACCGATGGCGGATGGTTCGCTTCGTACCGCTTCTTGTCTTCGTTGTTCATCGTCTTCCTTTCGGGAATCCCAGTCGCATGGCACGAAGCTTGGCCAAAAGCCGGGCAATATCCTGCTCCTGGAGAAAGACAAACATAAGGCCTCCAGACTCCGGCAACGTCATGTGGTATCCTGCTCTCTCCCACGTGCCGACCGCGGCAGGGCTTACCCCTGAGGTTTTAAGGCCGACTCCCAGAAGAGGCAAGCCCAAGGGCGACGCCGGCTGGCTGTGTCCCGGGCCTCCGACGTGCTATCTTGCGGCGTTTCCCGCTCCCCACCTCTGCTGAGGAAACCTCGACGATGCTCGCCCAGTTCCTGGCCCTCTTAGGCGCCGTCACCTTTGCGGTCAATCACATCCTGGTCAAGAAAGGGCTGCTCGCGGGCGCCACGCCGACGGTCTGCACCTTGGTGAACATCACCTCGAATGCGGTCTGCCTGTGGATCCTCGCCCTCTTCCTCACCCCCCTTGGCGCCCTCGCCGCGCCGCAATCGCTCATCTTCATCCTCGTCGGCATCCTCGTCCCCGGCCTGGCCCGCATCCTCTTCTTCACGGGCATGGACCGCCTCGGCGTGTCGCGCGCCACCGCCGTCATCGGCGCGGCGCCCATTTTCTCGACCATCGTCGCCATGGTGGCGCTGCGGGAGCGTCCGGACCTCCTCACCGCCCTGGGAACCCTCTGCGTCGTCGGCGGGCTGGCGGGCTTGTCGCTCGAGCGCCACGTGCGCATCACTTGGAAACGGTCCGACCTGCTCTTCCCGCTGGCTTCGGCGCTCCTCTTCAGCGCCCGCGACAACCTGACCCGCCTCGCGACGCGAAGCTGGGCCTACCCCCTGCTCGGCTCCGCCATCGCCACCGGGGCCGCCACGTTCTTCGTCTTCCTCGTCAATGCGCCGCTCGCCCCGGCCGGCAGCCTGCGCTGCAACCGCACCAGCTTCTTCTTCTTCGCTCTCTCCGGCATCACCTCGGCGGTCGGCTACCTCTGCTTCTACTCCGCTCTGAGCATGGCCCCCGTGGTGCGCGTCGCCCCCCTCCTGTACACCATCAACATCTTCAGCGTCATCCTGTCGTACTTCTTCCTGAAGGACTCCGAGATCCTCACGCTACGGGTGATCTTGAGCGCCCCCGTTATCTTCACCGGCATTCTCCTCGTCACCGCTTTCTGACGGCTCCCCGAGCGCGGCGCCGCCCGGCGCCCCCCCCGGCCCCCGCCAGGCGCTCAGAGCACCACCAGCACGCCGCCGAGGATCGTCAGGCAGGTGCCGATGAGGATGCGCCCGGTGATCCGCTCCTCCCGGAGGAACAGCATCACCAGGAACAGGGTGACGAGGGGGTAGGTGCTGTTCAACGGCACGATGACCGAGACCTGCCCGTAGCTCAGCCCTTTCCAGTAGAAGTAGGTGCCAAGGATGCTGCAGACCCCCGATCCAGCAATGGCCGCATAAGCCTGCCAGGTATACCCCCAGGGGGTTAAGCGCAGGCCGAGGAGACGAAGCATAAGGTAAAAGACGGGCATGCTGACGATGGGCGCCATCAGCGCGCCAACCGCCGCGGCGCCCCCGAGGTTCACCCCCAGCTTGGCGAAGTTCGGGCTCAGCCCCCAGGAGAGCGCCGCCAGAAAGGCAAAGAGGTACTTCATCATGACCCGGATGCTCTCACGCCACGAAGGTTACTCTCGCGTCAGGAAGTAGAGGCCCGAGAAGACGAGGAGGCTGCCCAGGACGATATTCCAGCGCAGCGTTTCCTGGAAGAGGAAGACCGCCGCGATCGGCGCGATGAGCACGCGCGAGGAGCCGATGGCGGTGCTGACGCTGGTGCCGATGCGGGAGACGCTGAGGAAATAGAAGGAGCGCCCGCAGAGCGCCGTGAGGAGGCCACTCGCGGTGAAGGCCAGGAGCACGCCGGCGGGAAGCGTGAGGATGGTCTGCGGCGGGTAGCCTTCCAGGTAGGCCACCACGAGCATGGTGGGGAGCGCCGCGACAAGCGACAGGAAGCCGGCGACGAGGGCCTGCACCCGGTTCGTCGCCAGCTTGGCGAACAGCCCCGCTGATCCCCAGAAGATCAGGGAGATAAGCGTCAGGAGAATGCCTTTCATGGAGTCCCGCCTTTCCGCTCCACGGCGAGGAGCGCGCCGCTCTTCCCCTTCGGGCAGCGCCAGGGGAAGGAACCGTCCGGCCGCCCAGCACTCGGGCTTGCCGGCTCCGCAGCCGCTCCGCTACGGACCTCGGCCTCCTACCATACCTTGACTCTGCCCTCTTTTGCTACCGCCGCGCCGCCCCTCCCGGCAACCCCCGCCGCCCGCGGCTGTCGAGGCCGCGGGAGCAGCCGGCGGCTGCGCTCCGCCGCCGATGAGCGCGCCCGCGGGGCCTTGCCTCGGTACGGTCATCTGCGCTAGACTGGCTGCTTGGGTGGCAAAGGACCCTTCCGCATCCAGAAGTTCTCGACTTGCCCGCGGGGGGCGGCATGGCGGAGCCACTTCACAGGGGCGACGCCGCCGCAGCGCTGTCATCCCGCGGCAGGGTCTGCGTCTCAGCGCACCGAGAGCGTGGTGAGCCGGAATGTTCCTCGAGCAGGTCGTCAACGGCATCTTCCTCGGCAGCATGTACGCCTTGGTGGCGATCGCCTTCACGCTCATCATGGGCATCTTCGGCATGCTCAACATCGCGGTGGGCGAGGTGTTCATGCTCGGGGCGTTCTTCGGCATGTCGCTGATCATGGCCGGCGTGCCCTTCCACTTCGCCTTGCCGCTCGCCATGATCGGCAGCGGGGTGGTAAGCCTGGTCATCGAGCGCCTGTCGTTCCGGCCGCTCCGCCACGCGCCCCTGCTGGTGCCCCTCCTGAGCACCATCGGCTTCTCGATCCTACTACAGAACCTCGCCAACATCGTCTGGGGAACCGAGCGCCTCGAGTTCCCGGGCGTGGCGGCGCTCCCCGACCTGAAGCTCGGCAGCATGGTCATCCCCTCGGTGCAGTTCCTGGTGCTGGGGTCGGCCGTGGCGCTCATCCTAGCGCTGGACCTCTTCATCCAGCGCACGCGCGTCGGGCGCGGCATGCGCGCCGTGGCGGAGAACCTGGAGACGTCCTCCATCCTTGGCGTCGAGCCGAACGGCATCATCCTCGTCACCTTCTTCGTCTCGGGTCTCTTGGCGGGGGCCAGCGGCGTCTTCTTCGGCCTGACGTTCTCCCTGATCGCCCCGACGATCGGCCTGGAGGTGGGGCTGAAGGGCATCGCCGCCATGGTCGTAGGGGGCCTCGGCAACATGCGGGGAGGCATCATCGGCGGCCTCCTCATCGGCATCACCGAGACGTTGAGCGTCGCCTACATCAGCGCTTCATACCGCGATGTCTTCGTCTACAGCCTTCTCTTCCTGGCCCTGATCATCCGTCCCGAGGGCATTCTCGGCACCGTGCAGCAGGAGAAGGGACGGGCCTAGGCTGCCGCCCGCGCCGACCTCGCCGCTCCGCCCGCGTAAACCGGCCAGGGGGAGGCGGCGCGGGGGCCACGGCACGGCGCGCAAACCCCGGCGGCGTGCAACGGGATACTCCAGGATGTTCAGCTCGTATCAAGAAGGCCTCCTTGTCCTCCTGGGGATCAATGTCCTGACGGCCTTCAGCGTTTACAGCCCGCTGGCCACCGGGCAGCTCTCGCTCGGCAACGCCGGGTTCATGGCTATCGGGGCGTACATCTCGGCCATTCTGACGCTCAATTTTGGAGTTGGCCTGCAAGCGGCGCTCATCCTCGGCGGGCTGAGCGCCGGGGTGAGCGGCGTGCTCGTCGGCTTTCCCGCCTTGCGCCTGCGGGGAGTCTTCCTCGCCATGGCGACGCTGGCTTTCGGCGAGGTGGTGCGGACCATCTTCCTGAACCTCTCTTACACCGGCGGCGCCTATGGCCTGCGCGGCATGATGGGGACGACGCTGCCGATGGTCTGGCTCTGGGTCCTGGCGGTCACGCTCTTCTTCTTCCTCCTGATGCGTTCCCCTTTTGGCCTGAACATCCACGCCACCCACGACGATGAGGAGGTGGGCGAACTCACCGGCATCAACGTCACCCGGGTCAAGGTGGGCGCGTTCGGCATCGGCGCGTTCATCGCCGGCGTCGCCGGAGGGCTCTACGCGCACTACCTCCTCTACATCGAGCCGAGCCTCTTTGGGTTCCTCGAGTCGATCTACATGCTCCTCTACGTCATTCTTGGCGGCATGACGACGTTCTGGGGCTGTCTCGTCGGCGCCGCCGTGTTCACGCTCCTGCCCGAGTACCTCCGCTTCCTCGAGCGGTGGCGCGGCGCCTTCTTCGGCGCCATCATCGTCCTCATGATGATTTTGCGCCCCCAAGGGTTGCTGACCCGCGAGCTGCTCCGGCTGCTGACGAACCGCCGCGGCCCGACGCAGCCTGAGGAGGTGCCGGCGCGCGTGCAGGAGGTGGGAGAGTGACGCCGCCGCTCCTGCATCTCCAGAAGCTCACGAAACACTTCGGCGGCGTGCTGGCCGTCGAGGCGCTGGACCTTGCGGTCGCAGAAGGGCAGATCGCCGCCCTCATCGGCCCGAACGGCGCGGGCAAGACGACGGTCTTCAACCTCATCACCCGCGTCCTGCCGGCGGATGAGGGCTCGGTCCACTTCCGCGGCCGCGACCTTTCGCATCTGCCGCGGCATCGCATCGTGCGGGTGGGCGTGGGGCGGACCTTCCAGAACATCCGCCTCTTCGCCACGATGACCGTTCTCGAACACGTCCTGGTCGGCCAGAACGTGCGCCTCCACCCCGGTTGGAAGCGGTTTATCCCGGTGGAGTACGGGGAAGCGAAGCGGCGGCGCGCCGAGGCCGAGGAGCTGCTGAACTTCCTGCACCTCTGGGAACGCCGCCACTTGCCGGCGGACACGCTGCCCTACGGCGAGCAGCGGCGGGTGGAGATCGCCCGGGCCCTGGCCACGCGGCCGGCGCTCCTCCTCCTGGATGAACCCGCGGCCGGCATGAACCCGAGCGAGTCGCGCGCCCTCGTGAAGCTCCTGCAGACGATCCGTGACCGGCAGGTCACCATCCTGCTGATCGAGCATGACATGCAGGTGGTCATGGACGTCTGCGACCAGGTGACCGTCCTCAACTTCGGCGAGAAAATCGCCGAGGGCACGCCCAGCGAGGTGCGCCAAGACCCCCGTGCCCTCGAGGCCTATCTAGGACATGACGCCTGATGTTGAAGGTCGAGGACTTGCGCACCCGCTACGGACACATCGAGGCCTTGCGCGGGGTCTCCCTCGAGGTGAAGGCCGGCGAGATCGTGACGCTGATCGGCGCCAACGGCGCGGGCAAGACGACGCTCCTGAAGACCCTCTGCGGGGTGCTCTCGCCCGCCACCGGCCGCATCACCTACGCCGGGGAACGCCTCGAGCGCCGGCCGCCGGCGCAGCGGGTGCGCCGCGGGCTTGTCCTCGTCCCCGAGGGGCGCATGATCCTGCGCCGCATGACCGTGCATGAGAACCTCCTCATGGGGACCTACGCCCGATCGGACCTGCACCGGGTGGCCGACGAGCTGGAAGAGGTCTACACCACGTTCCCGATCCTGCGCGAGCGCCGCCGTGCCTCGGCGAGCGTGCTCAGCGGCGGCGAGCAGCAGATGCTCGCCATCGGCCGGGCGCTCATGGCCAAGCCCCGCCTCCTCATGCTCGACGAGCCGTCCCTGGGGCTGGCCCCCCTGGTGGTGAAAGAGATCTTCCGCATCATCGGCAGCCTGCGCCAGCAGCGGATCACCATCCTGCTCGTGGAGCAGAATGCCCTGCAGGCGTTGAAACTCGCCGACCGGGGCTACGTCATGGAGCTCGGCCGGATCGTCATGGCCGACACGGCGAAGGAGCTGTTGCACAGTGAGCGCCTCGGTGAGGCGTATCTTGGAGGGTCGCCCAAGGGGAGCCCAGCAACGGAGAGCGCGCCGGCAGAGCCAAGCCTGGACGGACCAGCCGCCCGCGCCGGCGGCTGAACCACGGCCTCGGCCAGCGGGGCGCCGTCTCCACGGTGTGACTCGTTTCTCTCTGGGAGGGTAGCAGCATGGAAAGAGACGTGCATGAACCAGCAGGTGAACTGATCGGTGGGTCCACGCGCCGCGAGTTCTTCCAGCAGCTCGGCATTGCCGGCACCGGGCTGGTGGGGGCCATGGCCGTGCCGGGCGTGCTCGGCTGGGGCGCGCGCCGGGCCTACGCGCTGGCGGGGAGCGAGGTGCGCCTCGGGGTGGCGCAGCCGGTGACGGGCGTCTTCGCAACTTGGGCGCAGAAACACGCCGTCGCCATGGAGATGTTGGCTGAGAAGGTAAATGCCAGCGGGGGCGTTGGCGGCGTGCCGGTGAAGTTCATCTGGGAAGACACCGGCAGCAACCCAACCGGCGCCGCGAACGCCGTGCGCAAGCTGGCCAGTGAACACAACGTGCTCGCCATCGTGGGGCCGCTCTCGAGCTCCGAGTGCGAGGTGGCCTTCCCGGTGGGGAACCGCATCGGCATCGTCATGTGCGCCCAGGCCTCCTCGAAGCCGGGGGTCTCGAAGGCCAACCGGCCGTATGCCTTCCGCAACACCATGGACGAAGCGAAGCTGGCGAAGGCCTGCCTGCCGATCTTCGCCAAGGAGATGAAGGTCAGCAAGGTGGCGGTGGTGCACGACGCCAAGGACGCAGTGAGCCTATCGCTCGGCACGATGGTCCTCCCCACCGTGGCGAAGGCGGTGGGGCTGCAGATTGTCAATCCTGACAAGTACGTCACCTTCACCACCGGCGACTTCGACTTCAAGGCCCAGGTGACGCGGATGAAGCAGATGGAGTTTGACGGCATCCTCTTCGGCGGTCTGTACGCCGACTGCGTCGCCTTCGCCAAGGAGCTGCGCCGGCAAGGGATGAAGCAACCGATCACCGGCGGCAGCCCGCTCATCCATCCCGACCTGCCGAAAGCGGAAGGCGGCGTCGCCGACAACACCTATGCCCCCTGCACCTTCTGGTCAGACATGCCGGGCGCGGAGGTCGAGGCGTTCGTGAAGGAGTTCGAGCGCCGCGCCGCGGGAAAGGCGACCTTGAAGACGAAGTCGCCCGATATGTACGACGTGAACATGTACGACATCGGGCAGCTCTTCATCCAGATCATCAAGACAGGCGGCGTGACGAACAAGCCGGAGGACCTGAAGGCGGACCGCACGAAGATCATGGAAGGGATGACGAAGACGACGGCCTTCCCCGGCCTGGCCGGCAAGTTCGGCTTTGACAAGGATGGCGACGGCGTGAAACCGATTTACACCGTCAAGGCGCAGGGAGGGAAGTGGGTGAAGGCTGGCTAGGGCAGGCGCCACGGCCCGTGCAGCCAGGTACGAGACAGGTGCCGCGAGCTTCCCCCCGGCTGCGCGGAAGCTTGCGGCACGCCTCGGTGAGCAACCCCCCACCCCGTGACGACCGCACCACCGCCGCCGTCACCCCCGCCTGTTCACCCTGCCGTTCGGCCGCCGGGCCGCGGCGGATGCCGCAGCCGCAAGCCCTCGTCCCTCTCGGTGCCCGTGGCATGATCAGCCCGTGCTCTTACTACATCGAGCGCCGCCGCTTCAGGCCGGGGCCGCCTCCTACCCTCCCCCAGCCCCAGCTCAGCCCGCGGCTGTTGCGCCTCATCCACGCCGAGCCGCTGGCGACCGCGGCCGTCCTCGACCTCGGCTGCGGCACGGGAAGGCTGGCGCTGGCGCTGGCGCCCCACGCCGCCTGGGTATGCGGCGCGGACTGGTCGGAAGCCGCCGTGCTGGCGGCGCGTCGGCAGGCCGCGGCAGCGGGGCTGACGAACTGCGAGTTCCGAATCGCTGATGCCGAGGCCATTGACTACGACGCCCTCCTGCCCGCCGCGGGCGCCTTCCCGCGCTGGGACCTGATCGTTGCCCATCTCTGCATGGCGGATGCGATGATCGAGCGCGCGGCCCAGGCGCTTGCCGCCGGCCACTGCCTCTGCTTCGTGGCCTTCCATGGGGACCAGTGGTCGGAAACGGGCCGCCGCTCGCGCTTTGCCTACGACGAGGAGCAGCTTGCCCAGGTCCTCGCGGCGGCTGGCTTCCGTGTTGAGTTCCTGGGGGTCGAGCAGGAGATCGTCAGCTTTGAGAGCGCCGAGATCGCCTTCTCGCACTACTTCACGGCCGGCGACCTCGTGCAGCGCTGGCAGGAGGACGGGCGCCTGGAGGGCCTGCGGAGCTACTTCGCCGCCGGCGGTCGCACCTTCACCGCCAAGAGCCACGTGATCGTGAAGGCGCGGCGCGTGGCGTAGCGTCGGCCCGTGAGCCATGGCTGCGCAGCTTCCCCCGCTCTGCCCTGGGCCCTCTCGGCCAGTGAACGCCTTTCTCAGCCGCGGCGGCGCACCCCCGCTCCACGTCAGGGCGCCGCCGGGCAGGAGAGTCCCCATGAGCCGCAAACTTGGCAACACCTTGCCCGATGATCTCTTCGAGCGCCTGCGGCCCCAGCAGACCGAGGCCAAGCTCACCAAGGTCCTCCCTCTGTGCAGCCTGGACGAGGCGGGATTTCCCCACTTCTGCCTGCTGTCGCACCGCGAGCTGGCGGCGAAGGACCGCCGCAGCCTGCGTCTGGCCACCTACGCCGGCTCCTCCACCACGAAGAACCTGCAGCGCGGCGGCAAGGCGACCCTCATGGTGCTGGACGAGGAGATGTCCTACTACATCAAGCTCAACGTGCGGCAGATCAAGGCAACGATGCAGACCGCGCCGGGGCTCAGCATGTTTCACCTCGAGGTGGAGCAGGTGATCGAAGACAGGGAGCCGCAGAACCCGATCACCAGCGGCGTCACCTTCCTCAACCGCGACCCCAAAGGCTTTGTCGATTTCGCCGCGAAGACTTTCGCAGAGCTGCTCGAGGATTGAGGCATGGCGTTCGAGAAGGCGCAGCGCGACGCCGTGGAGCGCGTCAGCCCGCAGCGGGCGGTGGGGCTCACCAGCGAGCTTGTGCGCCTCGACAGCCACAACCCGCCGGGGCGCGAGCTGGCCGCCGCCCGCCACCTCGGCGAGCGGCTGGACGCCCTGGGCCTGGAGGTGGAGATCATCCCGCACGGCACGGGCGCGGCCGGTGCCGGGGAGGATCAAGGCAGCAGCGATCGCGCCACCCTCCTTGCCCGCCTGCGCGGCGGCGGCGAGCAGCCCGCCCTGGTGTTCGCCGGCCACCTCGACACCGTCCCCCCCGGCGCCTCGGCCTGGGAACGCCCCGTCACCTCCGGGGAGGTTGCCGAGGGCTGCGTCTGGGGACTGGGCGCGACGGACATGAAGTCGGGCCTTGGCGCCATGGTGGAGGCGGTGCGCGCCATCAAGGAGTCGGGCCTGCCGCGCCGGGGCGACCTCCTCCTCGTGGCCACGGCGGGCGAGGAGGTGGACAGCCTCGGGGCCAAGGAGCTCGTCCGCCGGGGGTTGCTTGCTGATCCCGGCTTCTTCGTCATCGGCGAGCCGACCGAGAACGGCATCGTCACCGCCGAGAAGGGGGTGCTCTGGCTGCGCCTCCGCACCGTCGGCAGAACGGCGCACGGCTCGCTGCCGCACCTGGGCGTCAACGCCATTGTGAAGATGGGCAAGGTTATCGAGGCGCTCCAGGCGCTGCGCCTGCCGCATCATCCCCACCCGCTGCTGGGCGGCTGCACCCTCAACATCGGCACCATCAGCGGCGGGGTGAAGACGAACATCGTCCCGGACGCCTGCGAGATTTCCCTCGACGTGCGCACCGTCATTGGCCAGAGCAACGAGGCCGTCATCGCCGCCATCCAGGCTGCCATCGAGCAGCTCCGCGGCGGGGATGCCGAGCTCGCCGCCGAGGTGGAGCTGATCATCGACCGTCCCCCCGTGGAGGTCTCGCCGCAGGCGGCCGCCGTGCAGCAGTTCATGGCGGCGCACGCGGAGATCACGCGGCGCCGCGAGCAGGCACAGGGGGCGACGTTCGCCACTGACGCCTCGGTCTTCATTCCCGCCACCAAGGCGCCGATGGTCATCTGCGGGCCGGGCCTGCCGTCGAAGGCCCACACGCCGAACGAGTACGTCCAGATCGAGCGCCTGGTCGAGGCGGCGCGCATCTATACCCTCGCCGGGGCGCGCTACCTGGCGGGCGCTCCCGCAGGGCGGTAAAGGCGAGCGGAAAGCGCCGGCGGATGCGCCGCACCCCTGCTCTTCTTGACAGTGGTCCATGCGGGGCGCGGTGACGTCGTGCGACAAGGCGTACTATGGTATGATCCCGGCGCGCGGCATTTCGCCCTCGAAGCCGCGCCCCAGCAGCGAAAGGCAGGCGTTTGCGGTGCGGGGGATCGTCGCTCCCGTCATTGAACCGCGGTTCACCCAGGGCCGCGGCAGGAGCGGAACGGGGGCAGGTGGCAGCAGCAGAGGGAGGCGGGAGCATGGTCGCGGCCCCATTCTTCGGCACCACGGGGACGTGTCTGCGCGAGCTGGCGCAGCGCTGGCCCGACAAGCCCGCGCTGCTGGCGGACGAGCGCCGGCTCACCTTCGCCGAATACGATGCGGAGGCCAATCGCCTGGCGCACTACCTGCGCGACGCGGGCATCCGGAAAGGCGACAATGTCGGGTTGGTGCTCGTCAACTGCCCCGAGCTGGCGACGGCGCTCGTCGCCCTCCACAAGGTCGGTGCGGTGGCCTGCCTGTGGAACTTCCGGCTGGCCAGCGGCGATATCGGCTACCTGGTGCGGAAGAGCCAGGCGCCGTTGGTGATCTTCAACGCCGACTTCCAGGCCACGGTGCTGGCTGCCGGCGCCCTTGCCGGCGTGCGGCCGCGCTACCTCTGCGTCGAAACGGCAGACGCCGCGGGCCAGGTGGAGCACCTCGCCGGCGCGCTTGCCGGGGCGCCCGCGCACGAGCCGCCGGACGCCGCGCCCCAGGCCGACGACCCCTGCACGGTCATCTACACCTCCGGCACCACCGGGCGACCGAAGGGGGCGGCCTTTACCCATACGAGCCAGGCGTTGTCGGCCCTCCAGTACAGCCTGGAGATGGGGCTGGACCGTGGGCACGTGGGGCTGAGCGCCGCGCCGATCATCCATGGCGCCGCGACGAACTTCTTCGCCGCCTTCCACTTCCTCGGCGCCACCCAGGTCCTCTGCGGGCGCTACGAGGCCGGCAAGGTGCTGCGCCAGATCACCGAGCATCGCGTCACCGAGCTGATGGCGGTGCCCACCCAGATGGAAGAGCTCGCCCGCCTCGGCGCCGCCCAGGGCGGCAACGCCACGCCGACGCTCCGCCTCATCCGCAGCGGCGGCTCGCGCCTCACCCCCGGGGTGGTGGAGCGCGTCAAGGCCGCCCTCGGCAGCGACATCCTGAACACCTACGGCATGACCGAGAACTGCTCCAACACCACCGCCTTCTCGACGGCCATCGATCCCCCGGAGAAGTACGCCAGCATCGGCAAGGCGACGCACTTCTGGGAGCTGCGGGTGGTGACCGACGATCGCGAACGCGAGGTGAGCCCCGACGAGGTGATCACGCCGCCCGGCCGGGGACAGCTCATCGTGCGCGGCAAGCAGAACGTCAGCGGCTACTACCTGGCTCCGGAGGAGCCCTTGCGCCTGCGCGACGGCTGGCTCTACACGCGGGACATCGTCGAGGTGGACGACGACGGCTACCTGCTCCTCGTCGACCGCATCGACAACATCATCATCTCCGGCGGCATCAACATTTACCCGCAGGAAGTCGAGCAGGTGCTCCTCGATCATCCGAAGGTGCGCGAAGCCGCCGTCATCGGAGTGCCCGACCCGAAGTGGGACGAAGCCGTCGCCGCCATCATCGTGCCCAAGGACGCCGCCCTGAGCGCCGCGGAGCTCGACGCCTACTGCCGCTGTCATGAGGGCCTGGCGAACTTCAAGCGGCCGCGCCATTTCGTCTTCGTTGAGACGCTGCCGCGCAATGTCCTCGGCAAAGTCGAGCGGGAGAGGCTGAAGAAGGAGTACACCGGCCTCGCCGGCGCGCAGGCCGCCGCGGCCACCGCCGGGCCCCCCGCCGCGGCGAAGCCGTCGCGCCCCACGGGGTGAGGCGCGGTGCTCGGGCGGCGCCAAGCTGGTCATCGCTCCTCCAACCGTGTCGTTTGAGGTTCTCCAGTCACACTTCGGAAGCAGGAGGAGAAGGGAGGAACGTTCCATGAGCGGAAACGGGTCGAACGGCTTCTGGCCTACCTTGTCGCTGGCTGAACGCGATCGGCGCTGGAAAGCCGTGCGAGCGGAGATGGTCGCCCAGGGCATCGATTGCCTCGTCGTTTCAGGGGACCAGGGGAACTGGGGCGGGAACATGGCCAATCCCCGCTACCTCACGGGCATTGGCGACCGCGGCTTCGCCATCTTCCCGAAGGAAGGCGAGCCGGCGCTCCTCACCTGGTGGATCGGCCCCTACAAGATTCGCCAGCGCACCCATACCGATGCGTTGACGAAGACGATCCTGGCCAAGGCCAAGAAGCGCCAGAAGCTCCCCAACCCGTGGCGGCTCGAGGCGCCGTGGATCAGGGACCTGCGCCAGGCGGGACCCCTCTGGTCGAAGCAGATCATCCGCACCATCAAGGATTTCGGCTACGAGCGCGGCACCATCGGCATGGTCGGAACGAGCCAGGACTGGGAACCGGAGGGTCTCTTCCCTTACACGACACTGCAGAACCTGCGCAAGGGGCTGCCCCGCGCCACCATCGTCGAGGACGTCACCTGGATCATCGAGAAGCAGCGCCTGCGCAAGAGCCCCGAGGAGATCGCCTGCCACCAGAAGGCCGCCGACATCGCCGACGTGGGCATCGAAACGATCAAGGAGGTGGCGCGCGCCGGGGTGAGCGAGCTGAAGGTCTACTCCGCCATTGTGCAGCGCATGCTGGAGGCCGGCTCCGAGCGCTACCTGATGATCTTCTGGGAGAGCGGCCCCACGCCCACCCATGTCGCCCTCTACCAGCCCCTCGATCGGCCGCTCCTGAAGGGCGACCTCATCTGCGATGAGATCACGCCGCGCTACGCCGGCTACGTCGCCCATCCGCACCAGCCAGTCTGCGTCGGCAAGCCGATGAAAGAGTACCAGCAGATGTTCGAGCTGCTGAAGGGGGCCTTCCTGAAGGCGATGGAGACGCTGAAGCCCGGCGTCACGGTGGGGAAGATCGAGGACCTCCTCACGGTGCCGCTGCGGGAGAAGGGCTACAGCTACGTGCACTGCCCCTTCCACGGCCTGGGGCTGTCGGGCCTGGAGCAGCCGACGGCGCGCTTCGGCAGCCATGCCCCCATGGTCCCCTCGCCGCGCCGCCTGAAGTTCGAGGAAGGAATGGTCATCGCCCTGGAGCCGATGATCTCCACCGGCGATCAGAAGATCGGCATCCCGCTGGGGGACACCGTGGTGGTCACCGCCGACGGCTGCCGCGGCATGAGCCGCTATGCGCGGGACATCATCATCGTGTAGGCGGCATCAGGCGGCGCTGCGAGAGAGCACGGTCCCCCCGGCGGCACGGCGGAGCGGCGCCGCTCGCCGCATGGAGCCGGGGGTGGGCGCTAGGCGTAGCGGCCGTATTCGCGGCAGGCTTCGACCATCGCCAGGATATTCTCCCGCGGGGTCGGCGGCGGCACCTCGCAGCCGCACATGAGCACGAAGCCACGCGCGCTCTTCATCCCTTGCTCGATGGCGATCCTGCTGAGCTCCTTGACGCGCTCCGGGGTACCCTGCATCACCTCGGCGGTGTCGAGGTTGCCGGCCAGGATGTTGCGCTCGCCGAGCAGGCGCACGGCGGTCGGCAGACTCGTCTGCGAGCCGAGGCTCAGGAAGCCGGGCTTGCCGAAGTCCACCTTCGCCCAGCGCGGCAGGTTGAGGTTATGGTCCCCGCAGAGGTGGGCGGAGATGGAGCGCACCCCCATGGCCCGCACGGCGTCGGCGACCTGCTGCGCGTAGGGGAGCGAGAACTCCTCGAACTGTTCGCCGGAGATGAGCATGTTCGAGTCCATCGTTGATCCGAAGGCCGCCATCAGGCTGCCGGCGCCGAACTCCCCCGCGAAGAGCTCCACGACGCGGATGCAGAACTCGGCGATTTTCTTCAAGGCCGCGTGCACGAGGTCGGGGGTGTCGATGAGCCAGAGCATGAGGTTCTCCACCCCCATGGCGTTGCCGGCCACCGTGAACGGCGTGCCGCACTGCACCGAGATGCCGGTCTTGTTCTTGCGGCAGAGATGGGCAAACTCGAGCATCATCGGGATGGTGCCGGCGGTGCGAGGGTCCGGCACCTTTAGCCGCTCCACCTTCTCCAGCGTGTCGAGCCCCGGCTTCATGACCATCGGCGCCTGCAGGCGCTCATCCTCCGGGTTCATCACCTCGCCGCCGAACTCGCCGCCGCCGAACGAGGCAAAGCCGTAGTTGGGGCTGCCCTCGTACCCAAGCATCTGCGCCGCCCGCGCCTGGCCCGCGTAGCAGGCCTCGGCAGCGGTGTAGAAGTCCTTGATGCTGATGCCGGCCACCTTCGCCGCGAAGGCCATGGCGAAGGGGACGCACGGCACGCGGTCGAGCGGCTCGCCCAGAAAGAGGGCGCGCATACGCTGCCGGGATGTCAGACGATCTTCTGTCATACGCTCTCTCCACCTCGGGGGGCCTCCCCTCGGCTCGAACCAGAATGGCTGGCACACTCCCTGATTGGTCCACTTGCTTCTCGCGCCAGCGCGCGCGCCCGGAAGACTCTGGAGCCGACGCCGTGGCGCGCGCCTGGACCGCTTGCCTTCACCGTAGCGCATCGGCAGGCCAGAGGCAAGCGCTGGGCGCGAGCGCGAGGTCCTTCGGTCGAGGGAGCGCGGTGCCGCCGGCGGCGCCGCAGACAGCCCTTGCTTTTCAGAACCAGCGCGCCTATCATGTGATAGTTCCGTCTCGCCCCGACCACGTTTTTGGAGACCCTCCATGCAGTCGCCCTCCGCGCAGTCAATTGAAGAGATCTACAAGGAGATCGCCCAGCACGTCATCCTCGGTCGCCAGAAGGAGTGCTACGACTGCACCCAGCTTGTGATCTCCATGGGTGCGGCGCCCAAATCCGTCATCAATGACGCCCTCATCGCGGGGATGACCGTGGTCGGGATCAAGTTCCGCGACGGTGAGTACTTCGTGCCCCAGGTGCTGCTGTCGGCGCGCGCCATGCAGCACGCCCTGGAGATCATCCGCCCCCTCCTGAAGGAGACCGACGCGGAAAAACCCGGCACCGTGGTCCTCGGCGTGGTGCGGGGCGACATCCACAACATCGGCAAGAGCCTCGTCGGCATGATGACGGAGGGCGCCGGCTTCACGGTCGTGGACCTGGGCGTGAATGTTCCGGAGGAGAAGTTCGTGCGCGCCATCGAAGAGCACAAGCCGCAGGTCCTCGGCATGTCGGCGCTCATGACCACCACGATGATCGGCATGCGCGAGACCATCCAGGCGGTGACCGATGCCGGCTACCGCGAGCAGGTGCGCATCATGGTCGGCGGGGCGCCCGTGAACCAGCGCTTCGCGAACGAGATCGGCGCCGACGGCTACGCGCCCGACGCCACCGGCGCCGTGGGGCTGGTGAAGGGCTTCATGAAGGAGATGCGGGTGGGCGCGGTGTCGTAAGTCGCCGGAACCTCAGGCGCCCCTGCCGCGTGCATCATCATCGGCCTGGCGGCGGGCGTCTCCCTGCCCGCCGGCGCGAGACAGAACGTTCACTCTCGGAGGCGCGCCTTCACGTTTCTGACCGTGCGCCCGGAGCGGTGTTCCCCCTTGGCCGCGGGGAGGCAAGTCGCTCCAGCGCGCAGCTCGACCGCGTGTAACCTCAGCTCCCTCCCCATGGCTCTCCGTCGCTTTCCTCCGCTGGCACCCTGCTTGACTCCGGCTAGAAATTGCACCGGTTTTCGTCTACTATAGGTAACGCGTAGAGGTATCGCGGGGGCAGGGATGCGAAGCTCTGCCATGGAGGTGAGAGCTACGCATTGCGAGGAGGTAACTTCTGCGATGTGGACGTTCTGGATGTCGGGGTTGTTGGCGCTGGCGCTGCTCCTCGGTGGTGGCGCGCCGGCGGTGTCGCAGGTCGTCGTCAAACCGCCCCCCCCAAATGGACCGGTCATCCGGCCCGACGCCGCCGAGACCCCGTCGCTCTTCCTCGTGCAAGAGCAGTCGGGGGGTACGATGACGGGGTTGCAGCGGGTAGGGCAAGCCCTGCTGGAGAACACCCGGCTCTACCTCATCATGCAGAACCGGCGCTACGCCGAGCGCATTCCGGATGAGCTCACGAGCTGCCTCCTCTGCCACCCGAACGGGCACACGAATGGCAGCTTCGTGGCGGCGCCGGATGGCTCCGGCCTGCGCTATGACGCCCCGTCGCTGCGCGGCGCCGCGTTCACCTTCCCGTACGCCTTCAAGCGGCAGCTCAACTCGCTGGAGCGTTTCATCTTCACCGAAATCCGCGCCGCGCACGTCGCCTTCACGTGGGAGCCCCAGATGCAGATTCCCTTCACAGGCGGAGGGCCGAGCCTCACCGAGGAGGAGCTTGACGCCATGGCGGCATTCATCCGCGCCCTGGATTTCCCGCCCAACCCGAAGCTCGATCGCTTCGGCAAGCTGAAGGCGGAGAGGGCCACGGCCGCCGAGCTGCGCGGTCAGGAGCTCTTCTTCGGCAAGGCGCGCTGCGCGGAGTGTCATGAGCCGCCCTTCTACACGGACCTGAAGGCGTACAACTTGCAAATTTCCGGCGAGAATCCGCCTTCCGGCATGATCAATGTGCCGACCCTGCGAGGCATCCGCTTTTCGGCGCCCTACTTCCACGATGGACGGTTCGACGGCCTCGGCGGGCGGTTCCCCGATGACGCGCCGATCGACCGCATCGACGTTGATGCCGCGCTCGGCGAGGTGGTCAGCTTCTTTAACGAGCTGCTGGAGCTGCAGTTGACGGCGGACGAAGAGGGCTCCCTGGTGGCATTCCTGAAAGCCCTTTAGGGCGGCGCCTTGAACCTTCGGGCCAAAGAACGAGCCTGGGCTGAGAGCTCGCCCGTTGGTCTCCGGCTCGTCGAGCAGATAGGTTTGGGCTGGATCACTGATAGCGTATCGCGCCTGTCGTCGCGCCCGCGGAGCAGACGCGAGGATGGGGCGAGGCGCCCTGCCTGCGGCGCAGCGGCAGGCAAGGAGGGATGGTTGCCTCGCACGAGACCTGCCGCCCAAGCTGCCACGACTTACTTCTGCAACGTCTGGCTGGCGCTTCTCGCCTTGACCGCGCTCTGCTGGCTTGCGGCGCCCGCGGTGGGCGCCGCCGAGGCGCCCAGCGCGGCGGTTCCACCCCTTGGTGCAGAGAACCTCCCCGGCCGTGGCCGCCCGGCGGCGGCTGGGGAGGAGCCGGCCTCGTTCTTCTCCTTGTACTACGCCGGCGCGCTGGCGCTCGACCGCAAGCAGTACGACTTTGCCATCTCTGCCCTGCGGCAGGCCATCGCCCTGCGGCCGGACTTCGCGGAGTCCTACTGCGAGCTGGGGATCGCGGAGCTGGGGCTGAAACGCCCGCGGCGCGCCATTGCAGCCCTGAAGCAGTCGCTGGCTTTGGGGCCGAGCTATGCCAGCCGCTACATGGCGCGGTTCTCGCTCGGCGAGGCGTACCAGCTTCTCGGTCTGTCACAGCGCGCGGCGGCGGCCTACCAGAGCGCCCTGCGCCTGCATGGGAACCTGGCCGTGGCGCACAAGCGGCTGGCGGAAATCTACCTCACGCAGCAGCAGCGCGCCCGCACCATCGCCGCCTACTGGAGCTACGTCGCCTTCGCGCCCGCCGCCACCGACGCGGCCAGCATCGCGCGGCGGGCGCGCAGCCTGCAGGAGGAGGCGCGGCGCGCACAGCCCGCGCCCGGCAACCGTTAGCGTTGCGTCACACCAGGGCGCTGACGCATGTGACGCCTTGCAGTCAGGATTGCTCAGCGGCTTTCTGGTGGGGGACCCTTGCTCCCCCGCACCCCGCCCTCATCCGTTCCCTCTGCCATTGGGAGAGAGCCAGGGGTAGGGATGCGCGAGGGGAGGCGCTCATAGGTTCTCGCCTGACCTTTCCCACCAAAACCAGAAACCAATGCTGGGAAGTAATTCCCTGCGACGTCGCGCGCGTCGCTCCGCACGGCTGCGCGGCGCCATGCCGCCGCATCCAAGCGTGACGTTCGCCGCCGGCGCCGCGTCGAGAGGAGCCTCTGATGGAAATCGTGCGAATCAAGGAGCCCCACGAGTACCCGCCAAAGAGTCAACGGGTGTTTGAACGCGTCAAGGATTGGTTCGGGGTCGATTTCGTCCCCAAGATGGATCGGGCGCAGAACCACTACCCCGAGTTCGGCGACGGGTTTCGGCGCGCCGCCAAAGTGACGATGCCCGATGGCGATCTCAGCCGCGGCCAGAAGGAGATGATCGCCGGGGCGGTGAGCGCCATCAATGTCTGCGAGTACTGAGGCCAGGCCCACATCGCTGCCGGGATGCAGCAAGGCCTGGATGATGAGGACCTCTGGTTCGAGATGGCCTACACCGCCTCCGCCACCCATGGGCTCAACGCGGTCGCCGATGGCCTGCGCCTGCCCCTCGACTTCGCCGGCGCGGCGGGGACGGGCAACGGCGGGGCGCCGCCGTTCATCCCTCTGCTGAGCTACGAGGAGGCGTCCGGCAGCGTCCGGCGCATCTATGACGACATCAAGGCCTATTACGCCATGGATGATGTCCCGAACGTCTTCACGGCCATCGCCGACGATGCCACCTACCTGCGCGAAACGTGGAGCTACGTGAAGGGGACGTTCACGACCAAAAAGCTGGAGCGCAGCTTCAAGGAGTGCCTCGCCTTCGCCGTCTCGCTCACCGGCAAGTCGGCCTATGGCGCTGATTTCCACCTGCGGGAGATGCGGCGCCTGGGCGTGAGTCCGAAGGCGGTTCGCGAGGTCATCCAGGTGACGCAGCTCTTCAATGTAGCGACGAAGCTGGCGGACGCCCTGCACCTCGAGCCCGACCTGTCGCCCCAGGTCATCAAGGCGCAACGTCAAAAGACCGCGCCATGAAGGCGCGCCGAGGTTCCGAACGGCAGAAGCCGAAGAGGTTCGCCGGCGGAGGCTCGCGGCCGCTGGCTAGCGGCGCGGCCACCGCCCCTTGGAAGTGTGAGGGGAGCGCGAGCGTGGGGTCGGGCAATGGGGCAGCGGAGTGGCTGGCAACCATGCGGCAGGGAATGGGGTTGCGAAGCGAGAGGAAGTTCTCCATAGTGTATGTTTTGCGTCGTCAGCGGCATCCACGCGCGACGCGACCGGTATCCTGAGCATTGTCAACTCGCCGTCGGCGCCTCACGCCGAACTCTGACAGCCCAGCGCGCAACGCAATCTGAAGGGCTTGCACGCAAACGCGACTGTAGGAGGTCAAGGAGAACCATGGACGATAGCCTCATCACCCAGGCCGCCTCCAAAGTCGGCAACCGCTACCTGCTCATCAATATTGTGACACGGCGCATCAAGCAGTTGAAGGCCGGCTCGCATCCTCTCGTTGAGACCGAAAGCGAGTCCCACCTGGAGGTCGCCCTGCGCGAGGTGATCGCTGGGAACACCTTGGCGCGCTTTCCGGAGGAAGCCACGGAGCCAGCGGAAGCGGTGCACGCTGCTCATGATGAGGAGCCGGCATCAGCGACCTGACAGCGATCGCGCCACCCCACCCGCGGCAGGCGGCAGGCCGTAGGGAGGGCGCAAGAGGGTGCGCTCTTCCCCCAAGAACCGGCGCAGCGGCGCTCGCTGTCCCGGGACGCCTCGCGGGAGCGTGCCATCACTCCGGCGGCGTGCTCCATCCCGCTCCCGCCGTCCCATCCAACGCCTTCAGCTCCATGCGGCGCATGGAGTCCGTGTCCCGGAGCACTTTCTGGATTTCGCGCTGCACGTTTTCCGAGCTGAGGAGCTCCGAGAGGAGCATGCGGTTGTAACTGATGCGGCGCAGATCGTCGTTGAGGTACTCATCCCGCTCCTCGTGAAGCTTGCGCGTGGCGCGGTAAAGACGCTCCTCGAGGGCCTCGTTCTCCGTCAACAGCGCCATGACGAGGTGCGATTCCTTGCGCCGCATCCCGAACAGCCCCACCTTCGCTAGTTTCTTCCGGTAGTTCTCGTTCAGGGTCTCGAGCTGCTCGATGCGGCTGCGCAGCTTCTGCACCTCCTTCTCAAGACCGACCTTGTGGGCGTCCCAGAAGTCGTTCAGGGCGCGCTCTATGGTGAAGAGACGCTGGTTCCGGTCCTCTGCCAGCCGGCGGAACTTGCGCCCCCACCAAAGGCGGCCCAGGGCGATGCCGATGCTGAGGAGCGCCGCTGCGGCGAAAATGAGGATGAACAGATCACGCGGATCACTCGTGAAGGTCATTCTCGCTCTCCGGAAATCCCCCCGAGGTTCCTCTCGCGGCAGGCGCCTTCACCCAAAGACCGCGGCACAACCTCTCATTACCGTACCCTAGCGCGCCCCTCCCTGGTTCGTCAAGACGATACCGCATGAGAGCCGAGGGTGCCTGCCGACTGGTCGCTCCCCGGACGCCGGCCGCGATACCCTGCGAGGCTAATAATTGTCCTTGACATCTTTTTTCGCCTTGCCTACCGTAACAGCGTCGAACTGGCGTGTCGGCCTCCGCCTGGCCGGGAAGCACCCTGTTCGCTTGCTACCCCTTTTCCTCGCACGGCGATCGTTCACGTTACGGTTGTGGAGATGGTGGCATGGCCGCTGACGTCAAAACCGCCGCGATTCGCTGCAAGTCCTGCAACTGCCGCTTCGACGTGCCCGACGGCCAAAAGGAGGTTGTCTGTCCCGAATGCGGCCAGGGCTGGAAGATGCGCTGGTTTCGACCCGGGGTGGGCATGATCATCGCGCCGCTCAACTGGACGCAGTTCCAGAAGGAGGCGAGAAGGGTTCAGGAATGAGCAACAAGATTGCATGGGTCAACTTGGCGACCCGTGAGGTGCGGATAGAGGAGATTCCGGAGGAGTGGCGGCGGAAATACATCGGCGGGCGCGGCATCAATCAGTACCTCCTCTTCCAGCTCGTCGATAACTCCACCGAGCCGCTCGGGCCGGAAAACCCCCTCATCGTCGGCGCGGGCGCACTCTCCGGGGTGCTGGGCATCGCCAACTGCCGCGTCAACTTCTCCGCCAAGTCGCCCGAGACAGGGCACTTGGGTGACTCCAGCATGGGGGGCTTCTTCGCCTCCGAGCTGCGCCAGGCGGGGTTCGACCATATCGTCTTCACGGAGCGCGCCGAAGAGCCCATCTACGTCACCGTGCGGGACGGCGCCATCTGCTTCCACGCCGCGGCGCACCTCGCTGACACGAACGCCATCAGCATTCAGGACCGCATCAGGGAGGAGCTGGGAGACCCCCGGGTGCAGGTGGCGGCGATCGGCCCGGCAGGGCGCAACAAGGTGGTGTGGGCCTGCATCCTCAACGGCTCGAGCGACGCCGCCGGTCGCACCGGCATGGGCGCCGTCATGGGATCGAAGAACATCTGGGCCATCGCCGCCCGCGGCACCAAACCGCTGCAGGTGCACGACCCCGCCAAGCTCCTCGAAGTGACGAACCGGCAGTACACCCAGGTGACGACGACGAAAGGCTTCCTGGCCACCTCCGTGTATGGGACGCTCATCCGCCTCAACAACACCCGCACCCAGGGCTACGAGGGGGGCCACAACCACCAGTTCAACATGATGGAGGAGGGGGGGGAGGAACTCGACTCCGACATCTTCCTGGAGCGCTACGAGTCGGCCAAGACCTCCTGCTTCAACTGCCCCACCCACTGCCGGCACCACTACGAGATCAAAGAGGGACCGTTTGCGGGGACGAAGGGCGGCTCCATGGAGTACTACGGCGCCGGCGGCTGGGGCAGCCAATGCGGCAGCGGCGACTGGAACACCATCCTGGTAGCCTTCGCGCGCTGCAACGAGTGGGGCCTCGACGTCGGCTCCGCCACGGCCTACACCGGCTGGCTGATGGAGCTGTGGGAGAAAGGCATCCTCACCCGCGAGCACACCGACCTCGACTTCACCTGGGGCAACCAGGAGGCCATCTTCGGCATCCTCGAGCAGACGACCTTCCGCAAGGGATTCGGCAACCTCGTTGCCGACGGCTGGATGAAGACGGCCGCGTACCTCGGCAACGACGCCGGCCGTTACATCGACCACGTCAAGGGGCTGACCATCGAGCCGGACGACGTGCGCGGTCACCGCGCCCAGGCCCTCGGGCTCGCCACCTCATCGCGCGGCGCCGATCACCTGCGCAGCCGCTACACCCTCGAGGAGTTCAGCCTGCCGCCCCAGGTCACGGCGAAGCTCACCGGCCGCGCCATCCCGGCCTCGGCGGAGAGCTACGAGGGGAAGGAGTGGGCCTGCTTCTGGACCGAATCCCTCTGCGCCGTCGCCGACGCCTTGGGGATTTGCAAGTTCCTCACCAAGTGGCTGAGCGCCGGGCTGCTGGGGTTCGACGAGTTCAGTGAGTGGCTGGGGGCCGCCAGTGGCCTGAAACTGACGGCGCAGGAAATCCTCGAGGTGGGCGAGCGCATCTACAACGTCGAGCGCCTCTTCCTCGTGCGCCACGGCTTCCGCCGCAAGGACGACGACGTGCCGCTGAAGTTCTACCACGCCTGGACGCACGGCCCGCGCGCCGGCACGCGGGTGGAGCCGGAGCACTTCCAGCCGCTCCTCGAGCGCTACTACGAGCTGCACGGCTGGGATAGCGACGGCGTGCCGACGGAGGCAACGCTGCAACGCCTGGGCATCGACCTGCGCATCGAGGCGAGCGCAACGGTTTAAGACCACCTGGAAAGCCGGGGCACGAGGAAGGGCGCCGCTGCCATGATGAAGCTCGTGGTGAAGAAGAACCACTGCACCGGCTGCATGCTCTGCGAGTCGGCCTGCTCGCTCTTCCACGAAGGCGTGGCGAACTTGGAGCGGGCGCGGGTGCAGATTGCCCGCGGCGAGGCCCTCAGCCACAACTACGGCATCAACATCTGCCGCCAGTGCAAGGTCTGCCCGCCCATCGACGCCTGCCCGGTGCGCGCCATCTCCCGCGACGGCGAGCACGGCGCCATCATCATCAACTACGACGCCTGCCTGCCGGGCTGCTCGATCTGCGTCGCGGCGTGCCACCTCGACGCCATCTTCCAGGCGGGCGGCGGGAAGCCGGTGGTCTGCGATCTCTGCGGCGGCGATCCGCAGTGCGTGAAGATGTGCGAGCCGCTCGCCCTCGGCATCACCGAGGTGAGGATGGCGGCGGCCAACTGAGGCGGCCGGCGGGAGGGAACACGCCATGATCACCGTGAAGCTTCGCCCGCCCCTCACGGGCCTGATCGGCGCCAAGGAGCTGACCGTCAAGCTGCGCCAGGGGACGCTGCGCGAGGTCCTCGAAGCCGCCGGCGGCGACCATCCCAAGCTGCGGGCGGCCGTCTGCGAGGAGGACGGCAGCTTCAGCCAGGACTTCAAGTTCATCCTCAACAACGAGAGCATCAACCTGAAAGACAACCTGGAGACGCTGGTCAGCGAACGGGATGAGCTGATCCTGCTGATGCCGATTGCGGGGGGGTAGGAGCAGGTCCGGATATTTCTTCACCGATGTCCTCAATCGGTAGGCAATCCATTCTCGATGAGCCGGTTTTCAACCTCAGTCATGGTGGTCCTGAAACAGGAAACCAGGCTTTCATCAAATCTCTGAATTGCTGGAAAGAGGTGTCGGTACACCGTTCAAGGCTCACGCGCTCTGCAAGAGCGCGATAGATGGCCGAGGAACGCGGAGTCCGAACTTCGCGTAGGACCGCGTGCAACGTTTCCTTGGGGCGCGGCGGTTTTAACGCACCAGGAGGCCAAAACTGCCGCTCCGACAACCAATCTCGCAGTTGTGGTGTGCGACCTTCCCAACCAAGAGCCCGACCGACCTCTGGAGAGTCGCTCCAAACCCAATTCTCCAGTTCCGGTTGGATAATCAAGACCCGCGACCGATCTTCCCAGCCTGCAGCAGCTAATCTTCTTTCGAGATCCGCTCGAACATCATCCGCCTGGCGATCTTCCTGCCCTGATCCTTCGTAATCAAACATGACCAGCGAATGCTTGGCGCGACGCCGATAGGTTTCAAGAACCTCCGGCGCCTCATGAAAACAACCGGGGTCACGTCGTGGGTGGAAAAGGAGTTCATAACGAATCGGTCGAATGCCAAGGCTCTTTTGCCGATGCGACAGCAGGCAATCAAGGGTTTCGCTATCGTCCTTTCCCGGAAGGAGGGCAATCAGGTCCAAATCGAATCCATGGTTCATCCGAGGACCCCTGTGGCAAATAATGTCCCTAAATCCGTGCCTCGTTTCCATTCGCGAAGGTTGGGGTGCTCATCACCACGGACGACGTCGGTCGCTCCTTCGGGGGAACGCGCGAAGCACAGGATCTGGTCGGGATTAGCAAGCGACAGCATCACCGGGGAATGAGTCGCGCAGAGAACCTGGCTTTCGTAAGCAGAAGAGAGCGACTGGAACACCGTCTCCACCGCCCTCGGGTGAATGCCGTTCTCGGGTTCCTCGATGAGGTAGATGTGCCCAGGCTCACCAATATAGGCCAGCAAGGTGAGCGCCAACAACCGCATCGTCCCATCCGATACGGTCCAGGAGGGAACCTTCAAGCCGGTTTTATAGACCACCTGGAGGTATCGATGTTTGTCTTCCGGCCGCTCAACGGTCTCGATGGTTTTTAGATCTGGTAGCGCTGTGCGCACGTGCGCTATCCAGCGATCGAACGCACGGCCGCTCTTTCGGGAAAGGTTGTCAATCGTCCATGGTAAATTGGAACCATCCGGGCGGAATCCCTTTGGCTGTCCGGGTGGGCTTGGTTTCCGCATGATCGCACTGTTGAGGACAAGGGTCTCAATTCCCTCGTTAAGAACTCCTTTCAACCATGTGGAAACGGGAAACTTCGATTCGTCCTCCGGAAGGTTCGCCAAAGCAGATTTGCGTGGGCCAAGCTTGAAGGCATGATCCCAGCCCTTTCCTGTTTCGTCATAGAAATTGTCATTCCCCCCCCGCACTTTATTGACGACCGTTTTAGCTCCCCTTGAAGGAACCCTGGTTAAGATCGAGTTGGGTGGGGTCGGCAAATCCGGGAACAATTCCTTTTGGACAGAAGCTTCTGGCATCCGCGACATAAGAAGGACGCGTTCGGCAAGTATGGCATTTTCTTCCGTCGTTCGGTCAATGCCTATGGCTACTTCGTAACGACACGTATGGTAGTCAGGTTGTTGCAAGAGCCTCTGGCGTTCTTCTGGTATCGCCATCTCGACAGCAAGTTCAAACCTATTCCCCTCCTGCTGCCAGAATAGGTCCCGGAGGTTCTCCGTGCGCTCGCGCACCGCGGCCTCCAGTCCTCCCGACGCTAGTTGGCCGAGGAAGCGGGCTGCGTCCAGGAACGTTGTCTTGCCGCTTGCATTTGGTCCCACCAGGATTTGAAAGGGAGCAACGTCGCGTTGCAGATTACGGAGGCAGCGGTAGCGTAAGGCTTCGATCCGTCGAATCATGGTGCTCCGATCTCCCGTCGATGGCCAGCGTACTTTACAGCCTCCGCGCAAACTTCGAAGAACCGCCGTGCCGGAATCTCCTGTTTCTCAAGATCGAGCCGGAATGCGAGGTCCTGGATGCGGGCCAGCTCGGGGCCTTGTCCAGCGAATCCGAGGCCACCTCAAGTCGGTACGTCTCAGCCAGTTGCTCTGCTTTATACCATTCGTTCGTGGTCAAGTGAACAGGCTGCCCAAGCGTGCGCCTCTTAACCTCAACACGCTTCACGACGACATCCTCGACAACCTCGCACCCCGGCTTGTCCGCGCGTACCTCAAAACCGTAACCTCGTTGACCTCCTCCTTCAGGCGCGCGGCGATTCGTGCTATGCTCAAGCGGGTAGGGCCGCAGGCTCTGCCCGCTTTTCCGTTCCGCAGCCGCGGTCGGTTCGCGCCATACCGGCATGGCGTGGGAAACATATAGCCCCGAAAGCATTTGCGAGGAACACCTGCCGTACTGCCAGGCTGGGCTGGGGAGTGCGCGGTCGCCATCACCTCGGCGAGAGGAGGAACGTCTGATGGGATCCAATGGGGGAAAAGGTGGCTTGTGGAATCGGCCGGCCGAGACGCTATCGCGCGCGGAGTACGTCCGCCTCCAGGAAGCCAAGCTGCGCGCTTTGCTGGACAAGCTGAACCGCGAGTCGCCGTTCTACCGCAGGAAGTTCAAGGAAGCCGGCGTCGATCCGACCGGCGTGCGCACCCTCGACGACCTGCGGCGCCTCCCCACCACCGACAAGGAGGACCACCGCCACAGCCAGCTCGAGAAGCCGCCGCTGGGGGATTTCCACCTCGTCAGCCTGCAGAACGGCGCCAAGCTGCACGGCTCCGGCGGCACCACCGGCAAGCCGCTCCTCTACCTCGACAGCCTGCGGAGCTGGAACTGGGTTTCCGAGGTCTGGGCCTACTGCCTGACGGCTCAGGGGGTCGGCCCCAGCAGCGTCGTTCTCATGCCCTCCGGCTACAACATGTTCATCGGCTTCTGGGGGGCGCACCACGGCATCGAGAAGGTGGGCGGCATCACGGTTCCCGCCGGCGCCACCTCGACCGAGCGCCGCGTCGAGATGATCCTCGAGTTCGGCTGCACGAACTTCATCTGCACCCCCTCCTACGCCATCCACATGGGCGAGACGGCGCAGAAGATGGGCATCGACCCGGCCACCACGCCGATTGTCGGCACGCACCACGCCGCCGAGCCCGGCGCCTCGATTCCGGCCACGAAGCGGCGCATCGAGCAGCTCTGGGGCGCGAAGTGCTACGACAACTACGGCATGGTGGAGCTCGGCAGCTCAATCATGTACGAGTGCGGCGAGCGCAGCGGCATGCACATCATGGAGGACCAGATCATCGCCGAGTTCATCCACCCCGAGACGCGCCAGCCGGTGAAGGCAGGCGAGGAGGGCGAGATCATCTGGACGAGCATCGGGGTGCGCGGCTTCGAGGCCCTGCCCTTGGTCCGCTACCGCTCGAAAGACCTCGCGGTTTACACCGAGGAACCCTGCCCCTGCGGGCGGACGACGCGGCGCCTGGTCGGCGGCATCCGCGGCAAGCTCGACGACATCAAGAAGGTGCGCGGCGTCAACCTCTTCCCGCCGGCCATCGAGAGCACGCTGGCGCGCTTCGAGGAGCTGAGCCACGAGTGGGAGGCGGTGATCGACCGCCCGCGCGAGCTTGACACGATTACCGTCTCGGTGGAAGCCAGCCCCGGCTACCCGCGGGAGCGCTGGCCGGATCTCACCGAGCGGGTCGCCAAGGCCCTGGCCTCGGCCATCATGCTGAGCTGCGAGGTGCGGATCGCGCCGCCGGGGGAGATCGGCCCGCGCTACGCCAACGTCCTGAAGCCGGGCTGGAAGCGCCTCATCGACAAGCGCGACGTGCCCTTCTGATGGCTGGGGGAGCAGAGCAACGATGGATGCGGCGGCACCGGTATCGCCGTCGTGCGCGGCCCGCGCGCGCTGGAGGAGAGAGCATGGAGCTGAACGTCGCCCGGAGCAAAATCGAGGAGGTCATCGCGCTGCTCGAGGAGCTGGCCACGGTGGAGGAGGCGTTCATCGCCAACAACGCCCGCTGCGCCCTCGCTTACCTGGAGAACTGCCGCCTGGCGTTTCCCGAGGTGCATCTCGGCTAAGTCGCCGGACCCTTGGCGTTGAGGGAATTGAGGAGGAGACGCATGCAGAGACCACGTGCGGGCGATCCCAAGGCCAGTGCTCGCGCACCGAGGCGGCGCACGACGCAGTCCGCCGCGGGCGGTGTGGCGGCTGCCAGAGCCGCCGCGCCCGAGTTCGGCTCGGATGTCATTGTTGATCTCTTGCGCGCGCAAGGCATCGAGTACGTCGCCCTCAATCCCGGCGCCACCTTTCGGGGTCTGCACGACTCCCTCGTCAACTACGGCGGCAACCGCGCGCCCGAGATCATCCTGTGCACCCACGAGGAGATCTCCGTCGCCATCGCGCACGGTTACGCCAAAGCGGCCGGCAAGCCGATGGCCGCCGCCGTCCATAACATCGTCGGCCTGCAGCACGCCACGGCGGCGATCTTCAACGCCTGGTGCGACCGCGTCCCCATCCTCGTTTACGGCGGCACCGGTCCCATGGATACCACCCGGCGGCGACCCTGGATCGACTGGATTCACACCGCGCTGGTGCAGGGGAATGCCATCCGCGACATCGTCAAGTGGGACGACCAGCCGCACACCCTGGCGAGCGTGCCGGCCTCGATGATCCGCGCCTACCGCGTCGCCATGACTGAGCCGCGGGGCCCTGTCTACGTCTGCTTCGACGCCGAGATGCAGGAGCGCGCCATCGACGGCCCGCCTCCCCTTCCCCCCCTGGCGCGCTTCGCACCGCCGGCGCCGCCGCAGGCGGAGGCCGGAGCCCTGCGCGAGGCGGCCCGCCTCCTCACAGCGGCGCAGCAGCCGGCGCTGGTCACCGATTTCACCGGACGCCACCCCGAGAACGTTGCCCACCTCGTCGCCCTCGCCGAGTTCCTCGGCGCGCCGCTCCTCGACCGCGGCAACAGCATGAACTTCCCCACCACCCATCCCCTCAACCTCACGGGGGCGAACGCCAAGGTCCTGGCCACCGCCGACGTGCTCCTGGCGCTCGACGTGCAGGACCTCTTCGGCGCCCTGCGCACCACCGACAAGCAGACGCGCCAGACTCGGCTGCTCTTGCCCGACAGCGCCCGCGTCATTCACGTCACCCTGGACCACCTCGCCATCAAGAGCTGGGCCGCCGATTTCCAGGAGCTGCAGGCGGTTGATCTGCCGATTGCCGCCGACACCTCGGTTGCCCTGCCGGCCCTCCTCGACGAGCTGCGCCGCGCCATCGGCCGCAACAGCGCCTGGGAGGCCAAGCGGGACCACCGCGCCGCCCACTGGCGGCGCGAGCACGCGGCCCTGCGGCGGGGCTGGCGGCAGCAATTGCAAGCGACATGGGACGAGAGGCCCATCTCCGTGCCCCGTCTGGCGCACGAAGTCTGGGAGGTGGTCAAGGGGGAGGACTGGGTGATCGCGAACGGCGAGCTGGCGGGCTGGGCGCAGCGGCTCTGGGAGTGGACGCAGCCGCACCAGTACCTGGGACGCAGCGGCGGCGGTGGGTTGGGGTACGGCATCGGCGCGGCCATCGGCGCCGCCCTGGCGCATCGCGGCAGCCCCCGCCTCTGCCTCGACCTGCAGGCGGACGGCGATCTCCTTTACACCGCCTCAGGCCTGTGGACCGTCGCCAAGCACGAGCTGCCGCTCCTCATCGTCATGCATAACAACCGCAGCTACTACAACTCCGAGGAGCACGCCGCCGAGGTGGCCCTGGCCCGCGACCGCAACGTGGCGAAGCGAGGGATCGGCACCGTCCTTGCCGACCCCTGCGTCGATTTCGCCACCCTGGCGCGCTCGTTCTCCGTGCACGGCATCGGCCCCGTGGAAGCGCCCGAGGCGCTGCGGCCCGCCCTCGAGGAGGCGCTGCGGGTTGTCAAGGAGGGCCGCCCCGCCCTCGTCGACGTGGTCACCCAGGCGCGCTAGGGCAGCCTCCCGCGCCAGGGGCACGCCGCTGGTGTGTGGAGAGCTGAGAACACGTCGTAGAACGAATCAGTGATCGCCGGGCCGCCTACCGCTGCGAGATGCGCTCCGGCCGCAGCAGCAGGCTCGCGGCTTTTAGGGGCGTCTTGATCAACTCGTGGCGGTGCAGCGCATCGGCGATGAGCTGCAGGCGCTCCACGCTCAGGCGGGTGGACCAGCGACTGAGCAGCATGTTCGGGGCCACGGCGTCGCTGAGCATGAGCCATTCCTGGAGGACAGACACGGCGTTGCCCCGATCCCGCTGCAACCACTCGACGGCCTCCTCCAAGCCGCGCAGGAGGCGGTCGGAGCTGTGGGGACGCCGTTCCGCCCACTGCCGATTCGCCGCCAGCCCCGTCAGGGGGATACCCTGGCCCAACTCGAAGTAGGGATAGGCCAGCGTCAGCATCTCTTGCTCCGCCTTCAGCATCGTGGCGTACGGCTCCGGCGCCACCACTGCGGCAATCTCCTTCCGCTGGAACACAAACGGCAGCTCCCGCACGTTCACGGGCTGCAAGATGACCTTCTTCGGGTCCGCCTTGTTCTGGCGCAGCAGCTCAAGCAGAGCGAGCCTGGCGAGTTCCTCCCCTGCGCCGATGGCAACCTGTTTGCCCTCCAACGCCTTGATGCTCACCACGGGGTTCGCCCTCGGCGTCTGCAGGGCCAGGACATCCGGAATGGCATCCCGCGCAATTTCCAGGTTGGCGAGAATCGCCAGGCCGGCGCCCTTGTCGATGCGCTGCAAGAGGGTGGCGTAGTCGGTCATCGCCACATCGACGTTGCCCGCCACCACTTTCTCCAACGCCAGCTCCGGAGTAAGCCCCGGGACGATACGCACGGTCAGGCCGGCATCCCTGAAGTACCCTTGTCGTTGCGCAACATAGAGGGGCGCGGCGCTCGGCGTCGGCTGCACGGCGATGCGCATCTCCAACGCCGGGGCGAGGTGAGGAGTCAGCGTCACCACCGCGAAAACCCACACCAGCAGGAGAACGATCCGGCGACCCAGCAACGATTCCATCCTTCCTCTCCTTTTCCTCGAAACTGCCTACGCCCGTTCCTGTCGCGGCTTTCAGCCTGGCAACGTTGCGCAGGGAAGCTCTTCAGGGAGCTTTTGGAGCGTTGCGAAGCGGCCATCAGGAGTTCGCTACCCGTCCCCCATGCACCCCGCAGGCGGCCGTTCTCGCTGAGTCACGCCTCTGCACTTTTGCCGTTTGACCCCAATAGAGGAAAGTCGTTTCACAAAAAGCGTCTCGCTGGCGGGTTTTTCCTGGGACTCGACGAATGACCGCCGCGCCTCGGCGTCCCAGCTTCATGCCCGCTTCAGCCGATCGGCGGCGGTAGGAACCGCGCAGCAGGCTCGCAGCTTCCACTCCCCTGGCACCGCCGCGACAGCCGGATGACCCGCCCGCCATTCCTCACCTGCCCCATCTCCCTGCCTTTCCGTTTCTTGTCCTACAAAAAGTTGACGCCGATCTTCCACACTCTTCCCGGCACCTGGCCAGCACCTGCCACGATGAACGCCGCGCCACCGTGGGGTGAGGTGCGGGCGCCACAGCGGCTGCCGCGGTGAAGCCCGCGGACATCCTGGCCATGGATGGCGACACCAGACATCCACTCCGCCTTCTGGTCTGGCTCGGAGCTACGCCCGGAGCACGAGACCGCGCTGATCGCCATCTCCAGCTCGCCCGCGCTTTCAGAGCGTGCAGCCTTGCGGGCGATCGCTACCCCCTCCTTCCGGCACGCGTAGGAACCAACGCTGATCATATGGCTGCCCAGCAACGAGGGGAGCGCTGCCTTCCTTTCATCGCCGCGCCAGCGCTCGGCTTGCCGGACGTCGCCGCCCTGGCGGGGGAGCCGATGTGAGCTTCGCTCGTGGGTACGGCACAAACTTTGCTTCCTGCCGGCATGGCTTGAGTTTCATGAGTTCGCACCATGCGATGCCAACGAGCGCACCGGGCGTGCGAGAGAGGTCGAGGCTGTCCTCTGCCATGAGGGCTGCACGCCTGTTTGGATATTCCCAGACCTCGGGAGGACTACCACCATGGTCGGGCGTCGAACCTCTATTCGTCGCTGCGCACGCCATTCCTCGCACTGGTATCGCAGGGTCGTCTTGCCCTTGACGCTGTGCCTGGGGATGATTGCCCTCGGCTGGACGTCTGCCGCCGCCCAGGGGCCGGACTTCGGTCCTCTCCCCGCACCTGGGTTCGGCCCTGCCGGTCCCGACTTCCCCACCGGCCCCGATGCTGGCTTTGGGGGGTTCCAAGGACCTGGCACAAGCTTCGCCGGCCCAGGACCGGGATTCCCCGGACCGCAAGGCCCCACCGGACCAGGATTCCCCGGACCACAGGGCCAGGGACCGGGATTCCCTGGACCGCAAGGTCCCGCCGGACCAGGATTCCCCGGACCACAGGGCCAGGGACCGGGATTCCCTGGACCGCAAGGCCCGGGACCGGGATTTGGGGGGCCCTCCTTTGGTGGTGGGCCAGGAGGTCCTGGTGACCCAACAGGACTCAATCGCTGCATCAGTCCGTTCGGTCAAGATGGACGCTTCGCCAGCAGCGCCGCGAAAGGCCAGAGCCTCCTGGATGCGCTGGGACTGGGCAATGGCGAGACGAACGAGGCGGGAAGCGCCCTCCTCTCTCCCCCCGAAGGGCTGACGGCCCAGTACGAAGGATGCGCGGTTATCGGCATCTCGCGCATCTGCTCGGAGATCAGCCTCGAAGATGACGGCACCGCCATCACCGGTTCCGCCGAGTTCTTCGATTCCGCAACGGACATCCGCGTGGCAACCGGCAGGCTTCTGAGCGCTCAGTTTGACAGCGAGCAGGCGAGCCTGACGATAGAGCTTCAGGTACAGATTGCCAGGGTGCCGGACGCCCTCAACGTGACCGAGGTCTGTCAGGTTGGGGAGCGCTTCCAGTCGATTACCTGCCCCACCCTGGGAAGCCTCACCGCGGGTGGAGACCTTGGCGGTCACTTCGTCGGCAGGACACTCATCGGTTTCTCGCCGCTCGAGATCATGATGGACTCGACAGGGCTCGTCGATGGGGTTCTGCGGGCGGAGCTGCAGGGAAGCCTCTTCGGTAATGTGGTTGCCACGGCAACCGCGACGGGTACAGAAGAGACGGATGAGCAGGGGGGTCGCATCCTGCGGCTGCAGGGCAATCTCAGCCTGCCCGACGGCACCATGGCGGCATTCAGTGATTCGGGAGTCATTGCGCCCGACGGGCAGAGCATCACCTTCAACCTCTTGGGAACCCTGAGTCTCCAGGAGGAAGAGGAGTTCCCCGGAGGTCCCGAAGACTTCGGCGGCGGGATTGAAGGCCCCGGGCCGCTTCCTCCTGGCGGACAGCCGGGCGGCCCCATCCCGCGCGACGGGCGTTTCCCCCCTGGTCCCGGCGGCCCTGGCGGCGGTCCGGGAAGGGGTCCTGGCAGGCAGCCCAACCAAAACATAGGACCACCCCCGTTCGCCATCATCGACCAGGGCTTGCTGGTCGTCACCGAACCTGAACGTTTCCCGCTGACGAATGACTGCAGGCTCGATGAGCAGGGAATCGTCCTCTGTCCCGTCGACCTCATCTTCCTCGATCCCCTGAGTTTCTTGCCCCAACCGTACGGCAACTTCTTCCCGCCCGATGCAGGATTTACCGTGCGCGCCCCCCAGGAGCTGGGCCTGGCGCTGCGCGTCCCGGAAGGATTCGGGCTGCTGCAGATGGGACCAAAGCCGCGGCGGCTGCCGGAGATTCCCCGCCTCGCCACTCTGGAGTGCCCTGACGTGCCGTTCCTCATCACGGAGGAGCTGTTCGTCTACATCTCCGAGCCTGATCACTTCTCGCCTCCTGCCGGCGTGCGGGTGCGGAATGATGGCTTCCTCGGCGCTGAACGAGGGTCGTTCTTTACCATTGAGGAGGTGTTTGGGCAGCTCGGCGAGGCGGTGGTGAACCTCTTCGGCGAGCGTCTCGTCGGCCTCCAGGCCGAGGAACCGGACGGCCTCCTGCGCTTCACCGACCGCCGTCCACGGCCGCAGCCACGTCGGGAGGAACAGAGGTGTCCGGCCGTCATGAGCGATGGCTTCATCGCCGTGCTTGACCTGAATGAGTTTGGCCCGCTGCCGGAAGGAATCAGTGCTGACGAACGCGGCTTCCTCGTCGCCAGCAATCCCAACGCCTTCTTCAGGGTTGAGGAGCTGCTGCCCGAAGCCTGCCGTGATCGCCGCTTCCTCGGTCCCACGATTGGCTTCATCGCCGATCCGGAGTTCGGCGGCCGCCTGCGCGGCACCGACCGGCCCTTCGTGCCGGCGCCGGAGCGCGCTGAACCACCCTTCCGCAACGCCAACGGCTTTATCGTCATCACGCGGCCCGGGGAAGTCCCCTTGCCGGCTGGGCTGAGTCTGGATGCGAACGGCTTCGTGCTCGCTCAGGAACCAAACTTCTTCATCAGGTTCGAGGAGCTGATCCCGCCGCGCTTCGCCACCCTGCGTGAACGTTTCTTCGGACCCACGATCGGCTTCATCGCTGATCCGGAGTTCGGCCTCCGCATGCGCGGCACCGATCAAGAGCCCATCCAGGGGCCGCAGCGCGTCGAACCTCCGTTCCAGAACGTGGACGGTTTCCTGGTCCTCACGCGGCCCGATGAGGTCCCCTTGCCGCCCGGCTTGAGCCTCGATGAGCAAGGCTTCGTGCGGGCGCAGCAACCCAACTTCTTCATCAGGTTCGAGGAGATCATCCCGCAGCAGTATCTCTCCTTCCGCGAGCGATTCTTCGGCCCTTCCGTTGGGTTCTTCGCGGACGAGAACTCCGGCAACGCCCTGAGGAGCACCGATCGCCCGCCGCGTCAAGGCCCGGCGCCGACCCCCACGGGACCCCGCCAACCTGAGCCGATCCCGGGCGGTGGGCCAGGACCTAGCAGCGGACCAGGCCCCAGCACCGGGCCGGGACCTGAGCAGCCTCAGCCAAGCGATGGGACGAGCGGCGTGGTCCAACTCTCACTCTTCCTCATCCCGGAGAACATCGTGATGCAGGTGGGCGACAGCCGCTCGCTGCAGGTCTTCGGCAGCCTTCGGCTTGACGACCCACGCCGCGACCTGACGGGCTTCTCCATGGAGTGGTCCTCGAAGGATCCTGAGATCGCCTCGGTCGATGGCAGTGGAAACATCCGGGCGGAAGCGCCGGGTGAGACGGTCATCCGTGCCCGCGTGCCGGCAAACTCGATCGAGGAGGGGCAGGTGGAGCTCGTCGGCGAAGCGAGGGTCACCGTGGAGGGTGAGCGGACTACCATCATCGAGGGAGAGCCGCGGGAAGCCACCCTGCTTGCTGGGCCTAGGATCGAGTTCGCGGTTCTCTCCGTTGACGCTGAGCGAGTCGCCGAGAGCGCAGCGCGGCGATCCGAGAAGACCACCGTGACGCAGGGGGACCACCGTAACCGGGGCATGGCCGTCTCGTCGGCGTCGGACGAGATGCGCCTCCGCGCCATTTTGGAGGGAGCGGTCCGCTACCGAAACCTCGCCTCCTGGTGTGGTGTCCCGGATGTGGCTCTGCGCATTGATTGCGCTGAAGGCGGAAGGTAGGAAGGAGAATCTCCTATGAGGGATCAACTGATCCCTCATAGCCCCTTTTTTGGCCTTGCAAGCCGCGTAGCACCTTCGGCGATCCGGGCGTGCCCAATCCACGAGCGTGGAGGGCACGTCTCCTTTCTTGCCCCTTCCCGCCGCAACCGAGAATCAGGAACCCTGCCTCACGTCCTGGAGCGGGGTTCCTACCCTCGCCGCTGCCACCATTTCTTCAGCCCCAGCTCCTCGGCGATCGCATTGGCGGCGTTGTAGCCGCAGGCGCCCCCGACGCTGCCGCCGGGATGGGTGCTCGGCCCGCACAGGAAGAGGTTGGGAATCGGCGAGCGGTTGGGGCCATAGCCGTGGATCGGTCGGAAGATGCCCATCTGGTCCTGCGACAGCTCGCCGGCCGAGAAGTCCCCGCCGATCATGGAGATGTTCTTGCGCTCCAGGTCCCGCGGGCTGATGACGTGCCGCGCCAGGATGACGTCCGGCGTCATGTTCGGCGCGTAGTCTCGCAGCACCTCCAAAATCTTATCGGCATAGCCTTCCTTCGCCTGGTCCCAGGCATCCACCCCGCCGCTGCCCAGGCGGGAAGGGGCATACTGCCAGAGCAGCATCGTATGCTTGCCCGGCGGGGCCTGGCTTGGATCGTAGAGCGTCGGCGTGACGGCGAGGAAGCCGATGCGCCGCGGCGGGATGCCCATGCGGATGTCGGCGAACTGGCTGTCGAGATCGGCGGATGAGCTCAGGCCGGCGCACACCGCCCAGCACTGGTTGAGGTCTGGCTGCGAGGCTGCCGCGCGCCAGCGCGGCGCCTCCTCGAGGGCCAAGTGCACGGTGAAGAGCGCCGCCTCGGCGGGGCGCCAGCGCTCCACCTGACGCACCACCTCCGCCGGCAAGTGCTCGACGCCGACGAGCCGCAGGAACGTCTGCTTCGGCTCCAGGTTGCTGGCCACGGCGCGCCGCGCCTCCAGCCTCGTACCATCCTCCAGGTATGCCGCCTCGACCCGCCCGCCGTTCAGCCCCAGCTTGGCGACGTGGCAGCCCGTGCGCACCACCCCCCCCTGCTCCTCGACGGCACGGCGCATCGCCAGGGCCAGATTGCCGCTGCCGCCGACCGCCAAGCCCCAGCCGCCTTCAAGCACCACCTGCGCCGGCACGAACATGCCGCTGCCGTACATGTCGCTGCTGATTCCCGCCTGCGTGATCTGCATGAGGAGGCAGGCGCGCACACGCTCATCCTCGAAGCGCTCGTGCACGATGTTGCGGGCGTTCGACATCATGAAGCGCAGCAGCTCGCGCCCATCCTGCGTCCCTTGCAGCAGCGCCGGCACCGTCGCCGGCGGCGTGGGCGGCAGGAAGAGGAAGGAACGCACGTAGTCCTTGAAGCGTGTGAACTCCTCGTGGAGCTGGTGGAACGCCTCGGCGTCGCGGCGCGAGAACTTGCCGATCTCCTCTTCAATGCGCCGCAGGTTGCTGTAGAAGATCAGCCCCGTCCCATCCGGGAAGATCGCGCCGAAGGGCTTGTCGGGAAAGATGTAGGCTGCCCCCAGGCGCTCGAGTTCGAGGTCCTTGTAGACGGGGCCGTAGTGAATCCAGCCATGGACGTTCGAGCAGGTGTTGTGCTTGAACCCCGGCAGGGTGACCTCCTCGGTGATCACGCCTCCCCCCACCACGGGCCGACGTTCCAGCACGCACACCGACAGACCGGCGCGGGCAAGGTAGGCGGCGCACACCAGACCATTGTGTCCGCCGCCGATCACGATCAGGTCATAGGCTTCCGGCACGCTCACCTCCCCTCCGACAGCTCGCCGCGCCCCCCGGGCCAGGGGGCCTGCTGCGGATATCCTGGCGAGTGCACTCCAGGCACGTGGGTTCGGCGGCGCACGCTGAGGGGATGCTGAGATCGCCCCACCCCGCCTGGCCGCCAGCGTCTAAAAGAGCCGCTGCCAGGCGCCCTTCACAACCTTGAGGAGATAGTACTCGCGCAGCGCTTCGCCGTCCTGGTTCATGCTGATGCGACCCACCATGGAGGGGTAATCCTTCAGCTCCGCCCAGCCCTTGAGAATCTTCTCGCGATCGCCCCGCAGGTCCTCAGGTTTGTTCGTCACCCCGCGCGTCTCGATGATCCATTTCATGACGTGGATCGCGTCGTACATGCTCGTCGCCACGGTGTGCGGCAGGTGACCCTGCTTGTGACGCTCCTTGAACTTCTTGATGAACTCGCGCTGCCAGAGCGACGGCTTGTCATACCAGAGCTCGGAGACGGCGTACGTCCCCTCCGTGGCATCCTTGCCCAGGTCGGTGTACTGTGGCCCGGAGATCGGCACGTCGCCGAGGATCGGCACGGTGAAGCCCTGCTTCTTCATCTCGCGCGCCACGTGCGCCGCCTGGATCGGCAGGGCGCCGATGACGACCGCGTCGGGTTTGGCGGCCTTCATCGTCGTCACCTGGGCGCTGTAGTCGATGTCGGTGGTGACGAACGTCTGCGTGGTGATGATCTCGATGTCGTGCTTCTTCAGGAAGACCGGCGCCACGAGTGTAGCGTAGAGCTTGCTCACCACGTCCTTGTTGTCGTGGATGAGCGCCACGCGCTTCGCCTTCGTGTCACGCTTGAAGCGCTCCACAATAGGATCGGTGAGCTTGTCGCTGGTGGCCTCGTACTGGAAGGTCCAGGGGCGGTTCTCCTTCGCCAGGCCCGGCGCCGCGCACGAGGCGCTGACGGTTGGCACCTGGGCCCGGTTCACCACCGGGAAGACCACCCGGCAGCTACTACTCAGCATGGGCCCCAGGATGGCGAGGACGCGGTCACTCTCGATGAGCCGCTTGGCCACCGAGATGGCGGTGTCGCCCTTGCTGGCGGTATCGTAGATGATCACCTTGACGGGAACCCCATCGATGCCGCCGGCGCCGTTGATCTCCTCCAGAGCGATGTTCAGGGCGATCTCCTGGCTGTCTCCATAGTAAGCGAGGATACCCGTCTTCGAGAGCAACGCGCCGATGCGAATCTCAGAGCCGGCAATCTTCGCCGGGGCGCTGCTCGCCACGGTCAGGCCCAAGCCGCCCAGGAGACAAAGAACGACAAAGGTACGGATGTGCTTCACTGGCTCTCCCCCTCTGCTCTGCTGGTACGCGTGCTGCCCGCGGGGAAACCGCGCCGCGATCAAGCTTCGCCGCGCACGGGCAAGCCCCCCTGGCAGGGATTCTATCGGGGCGCCGGAGCCGTGGCAACAGGTTTTGTGATGTGGCAAGTGGTGGAGGCGTGATCCTGCGGCAGCGGTTCTACGTTGCGCTGCGCGAGCCGGCGCCCGAGACGCGCCCTCCCTGGGAATGGCGCGCTGCCGCCGGTGCCGGCGCCGAGCAGCTCAATGGCCCGCTCAGCCGCGCCCCCGCGAGCCGGCGCCGCGGTCTCGCCAACCACTTGCGAAAGGCTCTCGTGATGCTTACCTGATGTGAAGAAGATGCCTGCCTGGCGCGAGGCCGCCTCCCCGTGGGAGAAAAGCCGCCGGCGAGGCAGGCGCGGGACGCTGCGCGGCATGCTCCAGCAGAGGAGCCGTGGCGGAGCTGGGCCAGGGAACCGGCCGGCATCCGCCCCGGCGTTCCGCTTGCATAAAGAGACGGTGGAGCAAACAGGGGATACCCGAAGGGGAGGGAGACTGTGGCTGCCGATCTTCGCTCATTCCTGCGGGCCGCCGAGGAGGCCGGCCGCGTTCGCCGCGTGCGGCGCGAGGTTGATCCGGATGCGAACATGGGGGAGCTCTGCTCGCAGAGCGACAACCCTTTGCTGTTTGAGAGCGTCAAGGGCTACCCCGGCTGGAGGGTCGCGGCGGCGCTCATGCAGGGCCGCGTCGATCAGGCGCTGGCCCTCGGCTGCTCCACGGGCGACGTGGTGTCGCATCTGGCGGCCCGTTTCGCCGAGGGTCCGGGTGAGATCGCGCGGGTGAGCCGCGCCCCCGTAAAAGCGAAGAAGTTCAGCGGCGGAGCGGCGGACCTCTTTCGGCTGCCGGTCTGCCGCCACTCGGAGGAGGATGGGGGGCGGTACATCGGAGCCGGTATCAGCCTCGTCCGCGATCCGACGTCGGGGGTGCAGAACACCACCTACCCGCGCACGCAGCTTCTTCCTGGCCGGCATCCTCGCGTCTTCATCTCCTCCCGCCACACCTGGGAGATCATCAATGCCTGGCGCCGGCAGGGACATCCACGCATGCCGATGGCGCTCGTCATCGGTCACCACCCGGCCTACGAGGTGGCCGCGGGGTACAGCGGCGAGCACCCCGGCTGGGGCGAGGAGGCGTTGGCTCCGCGTCTGCTCGGCGAGCCGCTCGAGGTGATCGAGTGCGAGACGTGCGATCTCCTCGTGCCCGCCGCCGCGGAGATCGTCGTGGAGGGTGAGCTGAAGCTCACCGATTTCGAGGAAGAGGGCCCGTTCGGCAACTACATGGGGAACTACGAGTTCAGCTTCACGCCGAGCCCCGTCTTCGAAGTGCGCTGCATCACCATGCGCGAGGATGCCTATTACCGGCACATCCAGTCCACCACCTGGACGGACCATCAATCGCTCTTCTGCATGCAGACCGAGGCGCTCGTCTACCGGGCCTGCCGAGAAGCCGGGCTCGAGGTGCACGACGTCCACATCCCGCCCTGGGGCTGCGCCTGTCTCACGGTGGTGCAGATGACGCCGCGTCACGAGGAGGATGTGGCGCGCGCCCTGGACCTGGCCGTGAAATGGCCCATCACGCCGGCGCGCATGTCAAAGCTCGGAGTGGCGGTGGACCGCGACGTGGACATCTACGACGCGCGCGATGTCTGGTGGGCCGTGAGCGTGCGCGCCAACACCCGCCGGGCCGTCCTGGAGATTCTCGATCCCGAGAAACGCAGCCAACGCAGCCATCGTCTGGGGATCGACGCCACCTGCCCGCCGCCGAAGAACGAGCGGCAGCGTTTCTTCCAATCCAAGGCCCGGCCCTGCGGTTGGGGCAAGGTGCGGCTGGAAGACTTCCTGGCGCCGGCGGGATCCTGAGGGGGCCGCGGCGTTGGCTCCCTGGGGTGGCGAGGGAGGGTGGCTCGTCGCGCTGGGGATGACCGGCCACGCCTGCGCTACGGCTCGGCGATGAGCTTCGTCACGGCGCGGGAAACCGGCCCCTTGTAGTTCGCTCCCCAGCCGGGGATGAAGGCGGAGAACTTGCCGCCGGAGCCGCCCGCGGCGATGATCAAGTAGTCTTCGGGAGCCAGGACGACGGATTCGAGCTCATGGTCATGAGGCCCGAACTCCGCGAAGTCGAGGCCGCGATGCTTCAGGTTGATGCGTTCGGCCTTGGCGTGCTCGACGAGGTAGGCCCGCACGTCATTCTTCGACCAGCCATGCTCCGCCAGCAGGCGCATGTGCTCGCCGCAGAGGATGACGGCGATCTCCGGGTGGCCGAGGGTGCGCGCCTCGCCGAGGGCAGAGAGGACGATGGACATGTGGTCGAGGATGCCCTCCGGGCGGTCGGTGATGTGGTCGCTGATCTGCACCGGCGAGTAGCAGGCGAAGACCGTCACCGCGCTGCGCCCGGCCGGCATGCCGCGCTCGACGCTGAACGGCGTCCAGGGGCTGTCGACCTCGTTCTCCGCGATGCAGAACGTGTACTTGCCGGGGCTGCCGAGGGTGGAGCGGTCGGTCACCTGGGAGACGGCGCCGCAGAGGTTCATGACGACGAGGCGCAGGGCCCGCCCCAGCGTGGCGTTGGCCCGCACCCCCGGCCCGAAGATGTTGCCGCGGCAGTTGATCCGCAGGCGCTCGACGATGGGTCCATTGACGATCATGAGGAGTCCGGCCCCGCCGGTGCTGGAGGCCGGGCCGTTCAGGCAGAAGCGCTCTTCGCAGATGGCCTGCACCGCCGCCAGGAGCACCGGGAAGTACTCCGGCAGGCAGCCGGCCAGCACCGCATTGGCCGCCACCTGCTCGAGGGTCAGGGTGCGACGGCGCAGCGGGAACTCTCCCACGATCTCCTGGGCGTCACGCTCGGGGTCTCGACCCGCTCCCGCAATCATCGCTGCAACACGCTCGACCGTCGGGGGAACGACGGGCAGTCCATCGGTCCACCCCTGCTCGAAACAGTAGTCAAGGGCTCGGCCCTCCTCGACCGTAAGCCGCGCGGCCTTCGCTGCAGTGCCACCCATCCTGCGTGCCTCCCTTGAAGCCGGCACGATCACCCCGCCCCCGTGCCGGCCGCATGTTGAATCTGCGCAGCTCCCCCCTGGAACGCTCCCAGGGGCGGCCGGCCTACGCCCTGCCGAGCTGCAAGGAGCGCCGCACCGCCGGCAGCGCCTGCTGCGCGCGCCGCTGCAACCCCTCCGCCGAGAGGTTGGCGATCGGGTGGGCGATGAGCGCCATGTCGTAATCCGCGAAACCCCACTGCGCCGCCGTGGCCCGCGCCGTGACCTCGAACTCCTCGGTGCAGATCACCGCCGCCGGTACGCCGCGCCGCTCCAACTGAATGCCGTCGAGCACACTGCCCGAACTGCACGACCCTCAGTCGCCGATGCCGACAAGGACGGCGGCGCACTTCCCGGCGAGCTCGGCCAGAATCTCCTCCTCGGCCCACGAGGACATCGATCTCTTGCGGCGGAAGATGATCTCCCCCACGCCGAACTCCTCCCGGAGCTGCGCCGCGACAGCTTCCAGGATCGGCGCGGCGCCCTGCTTGCGGTTCTCGAGGATGCCCAACGCCTTGCCCCGCAGATTGCCGGTGCGCGGCGCCGAGGTGATCGCCTCGCCTACCGCATGCGACACCGGTGAGACGAGGGTGACACGCCGGGACGCCGAAGCCGCCGGGGAAGGCGCCGGCCGGGCCGGGGTCCCAGGAAAGGACGCGCTCATGATGGTTCCTCCTCTGCGCCGGCGGCGCCAGCTCTCGATTGCCACGCCGCACGCCGTCTCGATCGCCGCGGCGCGCGGTCCTGTGCCCACCGCTCCCCAGGGCGCTCGCCAGAGCGCCTCACGGATCGCCTGGAGGGGATGCCGCGCTCCAGGCGTGGAGATCTCTCCAGAGGGACTTGAAAAACTCCGCCGCATCAGCTATATGTGATATTCTCTTGTTCTTCATGACATTTTCGCCAGGCGGGAGCTCACTGCCAAGCGTTGGTCTCCGCCGCACCGCGCCAGGCCGCAGTCGAGTGTACAACGGAGGTGATGGAGATGGCGCAGCGCTGCGACATCTGCGGCAAGGGACCGCAGTACGGCAACGCGATCAGTCACGCGCATAACGTGACGCATCGGAAGTTCTTTCCCAACCTCCAGAAGAGGCGGGTGCTCTACCAGGGCTCGGTGCGCCGGTTGAAGGTGTGCACCCGTTGTCTGCGCTCGGGAAGCGTGCAGCGACCCGCCTGACGCCCCGCGCCGAGGCCCCGGCAGGCAGCCCCTCGGAGAGCCGGCGACGATCCCTCGGCGCTGCGCTTCCGGCGGGCCGCCACGCACCCTCCATCTTACGGCGCGGGGAGGAATTTGCCAAGACGGGAGCAGCTCCTCCCCCTGCGCTCCTGCTCCGTGCGTCACCCTCCCCAGAGATGAAGGTGGTCGTTTTCGCTCCCGCCGGGGGGCTGGGACGGCGCCTGGGCAATCGGGGCGTTCCCTCCTCCCCCGTCAGCGGTGAGGCTCGGGCCGTGAAGCTCCTCCTGCTCCCTCTCATCAGCGCGTTCATCGGCTGGATCACGAACTACTTCGCCATCAAGATGATCTTCCGTCCCCTCGAGCCGGTGAGGGTGCTCGGCATCACCTTCCAGGGGATCGCCCCGAAGCGGCGTTACCATATCGCGGAGAATATCGGCACCCTGGTCGCCAACGACCTCGTCATGCTCACCGACGTGACGGCCATGATCGACGAGCTCGGCGTGCATGCCGCCATCGAGCGGCTTGTGGACCTCGCCGGCGAGCGCATCCGCGAGCGGGTCACGGAAATGCTGCCGGCCGCCAGCCTGATGACGGAGGAGATGTACGAGGAGTTCAAGCGGTTGGTGAAGGAGGAGGTGCGCAACGAGCTGCACCTGGTCACGGATCACATCGTGCAGGGCCTGCACGACAAGATCGATATCCGGCGCATCGTGGTGGATCGCCTCGCTTCCTACGATTACGAGAAGCTCGAGAAGCTCGCCCTCGATGTGGCGCGCCGCGAACTGAAACTCATCGAGCTCTTCGGCGGCGTGCTGGGGTTCTTCATCGGCATTGTGCAGGTGGCCATCCTGGTGTGGCTGTAAGCGCGCCGCGCCCCGGTCGAGGCGCCGGAGGATGAGGCGCCAGGGGACGAGGGCGCTCCGCTCCCAGCTTCGCTCGCAAACGTCACCACGAACCGCTCGCCGGGGGGATGCTCCGCTCCGTTGCAACTCCCCCGCTTGTGTGAACTGTGAGCTTCGTCTAGGCTGCCTGGACGCCAGCCAGCGATCGCCGCGGTAGGGTGCGAGTCCGTGGCGGGCGCCGCGCGGCGGTTCGCTCGGCTCGCTTGCCCCATGGCCGGGCCGGCGTGGTTCGCGCCGGCGGCAGGGGATAGGTCAAGGCGCGCGGGAGCCTCCGATGCCAGACGCAACCAAGGCGCTCCTTGAGATTCGAGACCTGCGCGCCGGCTACGGCCGCATCGAGGTGCTGCACGGGGTCTCACTCCATGTCGACCCCGGCGAGGTGGTAGCGATCATCGGTCCCAATGGCGCGGGGAAGTCCACTGTTTTCCGCACCATGATGGGCTTCGTGCGCTGCACCGGCGGCGAGATGACGTTCAAGGGCTGCTCCCTTCACACCCTGCCCTCCTACGAGATCCTGCGCCTCGGCCTCGCCTACGTCCCCCAGGGCAGGATTGTCTTCCGCGACATGACCGTGCTCGAGAACCTGAAGATGGGAGCGTTCATCGAGCCCGATCGCCGGAAGGTGCGCCAGGCTCTCGAGCGCACCTACACGCTCTTCCCGGTCCTGCACGAGAAGCGCAGCCAGAAAGCCGGCACCCTCAGCGGCGGTCAGCAGCAGGTCCTGGCGATCAGCCGCGCCCTCATGGTGGAGCCGAAGCTGATTCTGCTGGATGAGCCCTCGTTGGGCCTGGCGCCAAACTTCGCGAAGTTCATCTTCGAGCGTCTCCTGGTGCTGCAAGAACACGGCATCACCATCATGATGGTGGAGCAGAACGCCGCCAAGGCGCTTGAGATCGCCGACCGGGGCTACGTCCTGGAGCTGGGGAACAACCGCTACAGCGGACGCGGTCGGGACCTTCTCCACGATCCGGAGGTGAAGCGCCTCTATCTTGGCGGCTAGGCGGGACTGGACAGTCAAAGGAGGGGCGCCGCGGCCAGGTAGCCGCGGCCGGCGCGACGAGGCATGGGGGAGGGGCAGGGGTGGGCGCCTAGGAAGACTGCAGGGCCTTGGCGACGACCCTGGAGAGCTCGACCATGCGCAGCGGCTTCTGGATGACGCCGCAGATGCCATTCGTGAGGTTCAACTGCTCTCGCTCCGAAAAGTCATACCCCGTGGAGAGGATCACCTTCACCCCCGGCTCCAACTGCTTGAGGATCTGGAAGCACTGCGCCCCACCCATGCGCGGCATGAGCAGGTCGAGGATCACCAGATCACAGTGGGGCTCCAGGTTCTGGAAGCGCTCGACCGCTTCCTGGCCGTCGCCTGCCGTCACCACCTCGTAGCCGAGGCGGCGCAAGATGTCGGCCGCGGCGGTGCGCGCGAGCTCATCGTCGTCGACGAGGAGGATGCGGCCGCTGCCAAAGACCAGCTCTTCATCAGCGGCGGCCACAGCGATATCCGCCGAGGCGGAGGCGGCGGGCAGGTAAAGGCCGAAGGTCGTGCCCACCCCCTCCTGGCTCTGAACCTCAATCGAGCCGCCGTAGGCATTGACGATCCCGTAGACGGTGGCCAACCCCATCCCCGTCCCCTTCCCTTGCTCCTTCGTGGTGAAGAACGGCTCGAAGATGCGGGTGCGAATGCTCTCCGGGATGCCGCAGCCCGTATCGGTCACCGTGAGAAGGTAGTAGGGCCCAGGGGTGAGCCCAGCCCGGCCTCGGCACCAGGCGGCATCCAGCTCCACCCTTTGTAGGCCGAAGCAGAGTTCCCCCCCCTCCGGCATGGCGTCGCGCGCATTCACGGCAAGGTTCAGGAGCACCTGCTGCATCTGCCCGGGATCGCCGAGCACGATGGCCTTCTCGAGGCGCGCCGAGCGGCAGATGGTGATGTTCTTCTCCAGGGTCCGCCGCAACAGACTGATGGCCTCTTCAATGGTTGCCTCGAGGTCGATGGGGATATTCTGCCGTGTGCCATGGCGTGCGAAGCTGAGGAGTTGCGTCACCAGTTGGGAGCCGCGCAGCGCCGCTTTCTCGATCACCGTGGCGGCGTGCTCAATCTCGCTCTCGTTCCGCCACTGCATTTTCAACAGCCCGGCGTAGCCCAGGACGCCGGTGAGGATATTGTTGAAATCATGCGCCACCCCGCCGGCAAGGGTGCCGATGGCCTCCAGCTTCTGCGACTGGAAAAGCTGATCCTCAAGTTTGCGGCGCTCCTCCTCCGCTTGCTGCCGCTCGGCAATCTCCGCGCGCAACTGGCGGTTGGCCGCGACCAGCTCCATGGTGCGCTCCTTCACCCGCGACTCGAGCTCGGTGCGCGCCGCCTGCAGCTCATCGTGCTGGCGATGGAGGATGCGATCGGCGCGGCGCACGATGAAGAAGAGGAAGGCATAGAGGCCCAGGAAGATGACGATGATGCGCAGGATGATAGAGCGCTGCTCGCGATTCGTCTGCTCCACCAACGAGGTCACGTCGGAGTAAATCTCGAGGACGCTGGCGATCGCCGCGGGCTGGGTCGGCTGCCGAATGGGAATGTAACTCGCAAGCAGGTCGCGTTCCGCAACGGTTCCCTCGAAGGAGCTGGCGGCGTGGCGGTGCGTCAGCAAGCTCGTCACGTCGCCCTGGCGCGCCCTCAGGAAGCCGCTGTTCCCCTTATATTCCTTGCCGATGTTGCGCGCCTTTTTGCCGATGTCGCGCGGATCGGTGGAGAAGACCGTGCGCCCTTCGAGGTCGTAGACCTTAACCTTGACGACCGCAAGTCCCCGCATCATCGCCAACACTGCCTGCCGCAGGTCGGCTGTCTCCTGATGCGCCCGGAGGGCCTCGTCGTTCAGCTCCTCCACATGGGTGAGGAAGGGGGCGAAGCGCGGCCAGAGTGAGTTGGCGAAGGCCTGCGCGAGCGCCACATTCTTGCTCTCGGCGAACTCGAGGAGGTGTCGTTTGATCGACGACGGCGCGATCACGCCCGCAACGACGACGACCAGGCTGAAGGCAAGGAAACTTGTGATCGTGAAGTACCTGAGGAGCCTGAACATCACGCCTGTCGCTTTCCACGTCGGCCGCGCCCACGGCTGGGCCGGCGGCCGATGGGCATCTGAAGCACCACGACCGCCGCTCTCCACGGCGCGCTTGCCGACAATCTTGGAGGCCCCCCGGCGGACCGCACCGTCCCTGAGTCTTCTATCCTCCCGCGTGCAAGGATTGAGCCAGCAGTCACCTCCCTCGCCCAAGGGTTCCTCCCCGCCGCCGGCGCGGCGGCAGGGCCGCCACAGGCGTCGGGGACGTCCATCGCCCCTCAGGCGTGAAGGCGGACCGGCAGGCGGCCGGCAGGGCTGCCGGGCGCAGCAGCACCACGCTCTGAGGAGAATCTTGACGTTAGCTGTCAACAGCTCGGCGCCGATCTCATCTGCACGCCCAGCCGCCCCCGGCTGGGGGTCCCCAGGCGTTGCGGCGCCGGGGAGGGCAGGCGCAGGCGCGGGGAGAGAGCGTGCGGAGGCGCCCAGGGGTGCGCGAGGCTCACTGGTTTGCACTTGACAGTGCTTGCGGCAACACCTATCGTACCGTATGATTGAGGAGTGTACGCTATCCCCTTCCCCTCCCTAAGGACCTTCCAGAATGCTCGGCTTTATCGGCATGCCCGGACCACTTGAGCTGGTTATCATTGCGTTCATCGTCTTGGTTATTTTTGGCAAGGGAAGGTTACCGGAGCTGGGCAGCGGCCTGGGGAAGGGAATCAGCAACTTCAAGCGCGCTCTCACTGGCAAAGAGGAGATCGACGTGACGCCCACGGCGTCCAAAACCCAGCGGGCTGAAGTCGAAGAGTCCAACAGCAAGAAAAAGGCGGAGACCGAAAAACTTCCCGAATCCTAAGCTCCCCTCCCAGCTTAGACCAGCAGCGAGCAGTGGTGCGAGCCTCGCCAGCTTCCCTCCCTGATAAGCCGTGGCATTTGGCGGAGGCGGAGCAGCGTCAAGGAAAGCAGCCCTGGCGTCTCGTGAACCTGTGGGATGGAGCGAGCTGGGGTGCCGAGCCCAGTGCGGCTCGGCATTTTTTTCACCTGAGCCAGGCGGCGACGCTCTTCCCCTGCCGCAAGGCAGGCGGTTCGCGCCGCCGCGGCAACGCAACGCCGCGGGCGAGGAGAGGATGACGGTCGTCTCCCTTGTCGGGGCGAAGTTGCCGCGGGGGGTACAACTTCCCCGCCGCGTCGGCACTGCTCTCCGGCCCTACCAACAGAGAGGTCTTAGCACCGTGCGTGGCTGCCGGCGGCGACCTCATGACCGCAACCTGAGACGCTTTCAGGCGTAACCTATGATGCGACGGCTTGAAACGATCATCGAAATGGTCGGTTCCTACCACCCGGAGGACAACCTTGACCTCATCGGCAAGGCCTACGTCTTCACCGCCAAGGCGCACCGGGGGCAGGTGCGCCGCTCCGGCCAACCCTACCTCTCCCACCCCATGGAGGTAGGGGGCATCCTCGCCGACATGAAGATGGATGCCATCACCGTCACCGCCGGCCTCCTGCACGACACCGTCGAAGACGCGAGCATTCAGATCAAGGAGCTGCGGGAGATTTTCGGCACCCATGTAGCCGATATCGTGGAGGGTTTGACGAAGATCAGCCAGATCGAGTTCGGCAGCCACCAGAAGCGGCAGGCCGAGAACTTCCGCAAGATGGTGCTGGCGATGGCCAAGGACATCCGCGTCATCATCGTCAAGCTGGCCGATCGGCTCCACAATATGCGCACGCTGGAGTACCTCAGCCCTGAGAAGCAGCGTCGCATCGCGCGTGAGACCCTGGACATCTATGCGCCAATCGCCGATCGCCTCGGCATCGGCTGGGTGAAAAACGAGCTGGACGATATCTCCCTCTCCTACCTCGACCCGCAGGCCTACCAGGAGATAGCCGCCCACGTGGCGAGCAACTTCGCGGCGCGTGAAGAGTATATCGCCAAGGTGACGAAGATCGTCTCCGACGAGCTCGCCAAGGAGGGGGTGCCGGCGACGATCAGCGGGCGACCGAAGCACTTCTACAGCATCTACCGGAAGATGCACGATCAACAGATCTCCTTCGACCAGGTCTACGATATCGTCGCGTTGCGCCTCATCACCGACGAGGTGAAGCACTGCTACGCCAGCCTGGGCTTGATCCACTCCCTCTGGACACCGATCCCGGGACGTTTCAAGGACTTCATCGCCATCCCCAAGAGCAACCTCTACCGATCCCTGCACACCACGGTGATCGGTCCGGAGGGGAAGCGTGTCGAGTTTCAGATTCGCACGGAGGAGATGCACAGCATCGCCGAGAACGGCATCGCCGCGCACTGGCGCTACAAACAGGGCAGCCCGGCGGACGAGTCCATTGACCCCAAGTTCACCTGGCTGCGGCACCTCATCGAGTGGCAACAAGACCTGAAGGACCCCCAAGAGTTCCTCGACACGGTGAAGATCGACCTCTTCCCCGACGAGGTCTACGTCTTTACGCCGCGCGGCGAGGTGAAGGCGTTTCCTCGCGGGGCCACCCCCATCGACTTCGCCTACGCCGTGCATACAGAGATCGGCAACCATTGCGTGGGGTGCAAGCTGAACGGCCGCATGGTGCCGCTGAAGAGCGAATTGAAGAACGGCGAGATCGTCGAAATCCTCACCTCCTCACGGCACGTTCCCAGCAAAGACTGGCTGAAGATCGTCAAGACCAGTCGCGCCAAGGCGAAGATTCGGGCCTGGATCAAGAAGGAGCAGAAGGATCGCAGCATCGCCTTCGGCTGGGAGCTTTGCGAACGCGAGCTGCACCGTTGCGGCCTCAGCCCGGCTCAGACGCTGAAGGGAAAACAGGGCGTCGAGCTGGCGAAACGCTTCGGGTTCCTCACCCTCGATGACCTGATGGGCGCCATTGGGTATGGCAAGGTGTCGGCCAAGCAGGTGGCGGCGAAGCTACTCGCGGAGCGGGCCGCGGAGCAGCCCGCTGGGCAGGAGAACGGCCAGGCCGAGATCGCGCCCAAGCCCCAACCCGCGGCGGCCAAGAAGCTCGGCGCGCCCGGCGGGGTGAAGCTCGACGGCATCGACAACGTCTTCATCCGTTTCGCTCGCTGTTGCAACCCGGTGCCGGGCGACTCCATCGTCGGCTTCATCACCCGAGGGCGCGGCGTCACCGTGCACGTGCACGACTGCCCCACCCTCCTTGATGAAGGCGTGGAGACGGAGCGGCGCGTCGAGGTCGAGTGGGTTCAAGAGACCAGCGGCGAGCGCCGGCCGATGAAGATCTGCGCCGTCACCGAGGATCGCACCGGCATCCTCAGCGAGATTTGCAGCGCCATCTCCGCCAGCCAGGCGAATATCACCCAGGCCAACGTTGCCACCACCGAGGACAACCGGGCCTTCCATGAGTTCTCGGTGGAGATCACCGATCTTCCCCACCTGCGTCGCGTGCTCGACGCCATCCGCAAGGTGAAGGGGGTCGAATGGGTGGAGCGGGCCCGAACGCGCCCGACGCGCTCTCGGCGGGCCTTGCGCTCCTACCTCAATCGGCGGCAGATCAAAGCCTAGCGCATCCCCTAAGTTCCATCACCTAATTCTGCGGGACCTTCTCCCCTCACGCACCCGCAAGGGCTGATCGTAGGGGCGGGGCTTCCCCGCCCGAAACCAAGGCGGCGAGGGAACCTTGTCCCCTCGCGCACCCCGCTTACGCAAGCCGCTACGCAGCTCGCGGGGAGGAGGGGTGTGGGAGAGCCTGGGCCCCTCACCAGCCCCTTGGCAATGCAGCGAACAACGCCGCACATAGGTGCGCGAACGTGCGAGACGCCACACGAGCCCGCCGCATCGCACGGCCTCCCCACGCCGCCTCTCCGCCTCCTTCCAGGTCCCATCTCGGACGCGCCGCGCCCTGCGTCGCAGCGATGGCCATGCCGCAAATTTTGGGCGGCGAGCCTCGAAATCACCTTGCAGCAGATCGCCTGCCTGTTCATACTGGAAGAGATTTACCCCGTAGAGCGGGGCGTGAGAGAGCGGCGCTTCTCTTCGCGGCAGGTCGTGCGGCGACCTTAGGTCTGAAGCCTCAGGGATGAAGGTTTCCAGGTAGAATTGACAGCGCGGCAGGAGATTGGCTATAGTTCGTCTTTGTTGTTGCCGGAAGTTCTACTATTTACTGTGAGCATGCGCGCCACCGGAGGAGCCTCATGCCGGCACGGAGGCCAGCCTCTCCCGGGTTGCACGAAGAGAGCCTGAGTTTCTCTTCTCCACGCAGGCGAGGGTGATGCAGTTCGTGTCATGGTGCCGCTGCGGGCACCTAGCCTATAGATGGTGATGTTATTTCAGGGGGAAACGCGCCGCGGTGGTGCTAAGGAGGGTTGCTGAGGGTTGGTACGAAGTGGCCCGCCGTGCTGAGCCGGGCGGATTTCTACCAAATTCTTAGCCCACTCACGACTCAGTCGCCGCAAGTGCCCGCCCATCCCTGAGAGTGCCTGACTCATAACGTTTGGCTCCGCGCCCTTAACACATGGCCCAGAGACAGCCCGCCAGGAGGCCAGGATTGCCGTCGCGGCTGAAGCCTGCGAGGCCCGCCGCGGCCCGCCTCCGTCGACGGCGGCGGCTGGTTTCGGCTCCTGCTCGGCGTCGGGCAGATTTGCCGTTTCGACACCGCGCTGATCCCCAGAGGAAGGAAACCGCCACATGCTGAGTTGGCTCCCTGAGAATATCGCCTCGTACGGCGACAAGATCGACTCGCTCATGTACCTCGTGTACTACATCACGGGGACGGCCTTCGTGGTCACCGAGCTGGCTCTGATCATCTTCCTCATCCTCTACCGGAGGAAACCGGGCCGACCGGCCGCCTACATCACCGGGAACCGCGCCAGGCAGGCGCTCTGGACCCTCGTCCCCCTGGCCGTCATCCTGGCGATCGACCTCTCCCTCGACTTCAAGGGGACGCCAGTGTGGAACGAGGTCAAGGCGGCGATCCCGCCGAGCAACGTCTTGGTTCAGGTGCAGGCCAAGCAGTTCAATTGGGAGGTCCACTACCCGGGCCCCGATGGCAAGCTCGGCACGGCTGATGACCTCGTCATGGACAACCAGCTCCATGTGCCGGTCAACCAGGTGGTGAAGGTCCGCCTCAAGTCGCAGGATGTCATCCACAGCCTCTTCCTGCCAAACCTGCGCTTCAAGCAGGATGTCCTCCCTGGGCGCGAGATCGACGGCTGGTTCAAGGCCACCAAGACCGGCACCTACCCGATGCCCTGCGCGGAGCTCTGCGGCTTCGGACATTCCGGCATGTACGGCCAGATCACGGTCCACAGCGCCGAGGACTACCAAGCCTGGGTTCGGCAGCAGTGGCCCTCCTCGTAGCCGCTGGCAGGGCCGAGCCGCGGACGCCACCGTGAACCGCCACAGGTTGGTGCGATTCCAGAGAGAGGTTCCCCGATGAACGAAACCGCCGCCGTTGCGCACGCCACGCATGAATCCCCTGGATTCGTGCGGACCTACCTCTTCTCCACCGATCACAAGATGATCGCCAAGCAGTTCCTCTGGCTCGGCTTGATCATGATGCTGCTGGGCGGGCTGCTGGCCCTCATGGTGCGCTGGGAACTCGCCTGGCCCGAAACCCAGCTTCCTCTCATGAACCTCATCTCCGAGAAGACCTGGGAGGCCCTCAACGAATCCGGCTCCTGGATCGCCCGCATGATCCCCAATGGCTTTATCAGCCCGGAATCCTACAACTCGCTGTTCACCATGCACGCCACGATCATGGTCTTCCTCGTGGTCATGCCCATTCTCGTCGGCACCTTCGGCAATTTCCTCATCCCGCTGCAGATCGGCGCGCCGGACATGGCCTTTCCGGTCCTCAACATGCTGTCGTTCTGGACCACGGCGCTGGGTGGCCTGGTGATGCTCGCCGGCTTCTTCGTCCCGGGCGGACACGCCGCCGGCGGCTGGACCGCCTATGCCCCCCTCTCGGCCCAGGCGATCTACACCGGCGTCAACTGGGGCCAGCACCTCTGGCTGATCAGCCTCTTCATCCTGGGCGTCGGCTCGCTCATGGGCTCGATCAACTACATCACCACCGTCATCAACATGCGGGCCCGCGGCATGACCTGGTTCCGCATGCCGTTGACCATCTGGTCGTTGTTCATCACCGCCGTCCTCCTGCTCTTCGCGCTTCCCGTGCTGCAGGCGGCGGCCGTCCTGCTGCTCTTTGACCGCACCCTGGGAACGAGTTTCTACCTCCCCGCCGGCGGCGGCGAGCCGCTGCTCTGGCAGCACCTCTTCTGGTTCTTCGGGCACCCCGAAGTCTACGTCCTCATCCTGCCCGCCATGGGGATTGTCTGCGACATCCTGCCCGTTTTCTCCCGCAAGCCGATCTTCGGCTACAAGGCCATGGCCGTGGCGATGATCTCGATCGCCTTCCTCGGCTTCATCGTCTGGGGCCACCACATGTTCATCAGCGGCATGAACCCGAGCCTAGCGGTGGGCTTCTCGATCACCACCATCCTCATCTCGGTGCCCGCCGCCCTCATCACCATGAACTGGATCGCCACCCTCTTCCGCGCTTCGATCCGCTTCACCACCCCGATGCTGTTCGCCCTCGGGGTGGTCTCGATGTTCATCATCGGCGGCCTGTCGGGCATCTTCCTGGGACTGGCGCCGACCGATATCTTCCTCCACGACACCTACTTCGTCGTAGCCCACTTCCACTATATCGTCTTCGGGTTCAGCATCCTCGGCATCTTCGCCGGCATCTATTTCTGGTTCCCGAAGATGTTCGGCCGCAAGCTGAACGAAACGCTGGGGAAGATTCACTTCCTCGCCACCTTCATCACCTTCAACCTGGTCTTCTTTCCGATGCACATGCTGGGCATCGGCGGCCACATGCGCCGCATCTACAACCCGCTGCAGTACCCCTTCCTGGAGCCGCTGCAGCCGATGAACGTCTTCATCACCGTCAGCGCCTTCCTCCTCGGGGCATCGCAGATTCTCTTCATGATCAACTTCTTCTGGGGCCTGGCCGGGAAGAAGACGTGGGAGCAGAACCCCTGGGAGGCGAATACCCTGGAGTGGACGGCCGCGCCGCCGCGGCCGCCGCATGGGAACTTCCTCACGCCGCCGATCGTGCATCACGGTCCTTATGTCTACAGCCTGCCTGGGAGTACGCAGGACTGGGCGCCGCAGAACGAGGAGCTCCCAGGCAAGCTTGCCAGGGCCGCCGCCGGCTAGTCGGCCCGCGGCCGCGCTCGAGATGACCGTCGTGGCGTCGCTGCTCCGCGGATGAGGCAAGGGCCCCGCCCAGAGGCGGCCACCGCGTCCATCGCCGCGCTTCTCGTGAACGAGAATGTCGCGTAGGAAGAAGAACCATGCCGGCAGGTTTCCCGGCCACACGCGAGCATCAGCCTGACGCCGCCGGGGCGGCCGCCTCCCGCGCGCTGCACCACTACACCATCGCCACGGCCGCCGCCACGCTCTTCCTCATCTTCGTGGGGGGGCTGGTCACCAGCACGGGGTCGGGGCTGGCAGTGCCGGACTGGCCTCTCTCCTTCGGGCGCCTCTTCCCGCCCATGGTCGGCGGCGTCTTCTACGAGCACGGGCACCGCATGGTGGCGGCCTCGGTCGGCATTCTCACCGTCATCCTGGCGATCTGGGTCTGGCAGCGGGAGCCGCGACCGTGGGTCCGCCGCCTCGCCGCCGCAAGCCTGGCGGCGATCATCGTGCAGGGGTTGCTCGGCGGGCTCACCGTGCTGCTGCGGCTGCCCACGGCGGTCTCGGTGCTGCATGCCAGCCTGGCGCAGTTCTTCTTCGGCCTCGTGGTGACGCTGGCGGTCTGCACGGGTCCCTGGTGGCGGCGCCTTGAGCAGCACGGCGCAGCCGTGGTGACGGAGGCGGCGGGCCCGCGCGGCTCCGCCGGCATGCTCTTCCTCGGCAGCCTGCTCACCACGCTCCTCATCTACGCCCAGATCATTCTTGGGGCGGTAATGCGACACCTCGGCGCCGGGCTGGCGATTCCAGACTTCCCCCTGGCGTTCGGCCGCTTGGTGCCCCCCCTCGCCTTCCCGCCGGTCATCATCCATTACCTGCATCGGCTCGGCGCGCTCGCCGTCACGCTCGCCGTCATCTACCTGGTGACGCGCGTGCGCGCCCGCAGCGGTCCCCACGATGGCCTGCGGGGAACGGCCTGGATGCTCCTCGGGATACTCTTCGCGCAGCTTGCCCTGGGCGCGGCGACGATCTGGAGCCATCGTGCCGTGCCTCCCACCACGCTGCACGTTGCGGGAGGCGCCGCACTTCTGGCCGTCAGCCTCATCCTGACCCTGCGTTCGTTCCGCGTCTGGCGAGCCGCCGCCGGGCGCTTCGCCGCCACGCATGGCCTCATCTCGGAGCAGGCGCCGGCATGATGATCCAATCGCAGACCTTCTCTTTGGAGCGGGAGACCATGCGGCAACGCGTGGCGGACTACCTGACGCTCACCAAGCCGCGCGTGGTGCCCATGGTGCTGCTGGCCACGGCGATCGGCTACTACCTCGGCGTTGGCGCCGAGGCGAGCTGGTGGCCGCTGCTGCATACGCTCATCGCCACCGCCCTCGCCGCCGGGGGCACGATGGCACTGAACCAGTACCTGGAGCGCGATCTCGACGCCCTCATGCAGCGCACCTGCCGACGCCCCCTCCCCGATGGGCGCCTGCAGCCGCGGGCGGCTCTCATCTTCGGCACCCTCCTCATCTCGGCGGGGCTGCTCCACCAAGCCGCCGCGGTGAGCCTGCTGAGCGCCTCGGCGACTGCCACCACGGTCGCCGGCTACCTCTTCGCCTACACGCCGCTGAAGTCGCGGACACCGTGGTGCAGCATCCCGGGCGCCCTCGCCGGCGCGCTGCCGCCGGCAACCGGCTGGATCGCCGCGCGGGGAACCATCAACGTCGAGACGGCGGTCCTCGTGGCCCTCCTCTTCGTGTGGCAGTTGCCGCACTCCCTGGCCATCGCCTGGCTGTACCGAGAAGACTACGCGCGGGCCGGCTTCCGATTGCTGCCAGTGGTGCAGCCCGATGGTCGCAGCACGGCGCTCCAGGTGGCGCTCAACAGCGTCGCCCTCCTCGCCGCGGGCCTCCTTCCCAGCCTCGTGGGGATGACCGGCAGCACCTCCTTCTTCGTTGCTCTCGGTCTCGGCGCGGCCTTTCTGGCCTGCTGCCTGCACTTGGCGCTGCGCCTCTCGAACGCCGCGGCGCAGCGCGTGGTCCTCGCCTCGCTCCTCTACCTGCCGGTGCAGTTCGCCATCATGGCCTGGGATAAGGTGCCGTGGTGATGCGGGTGGGAAGTACGAGGAAGGGTGAGTTGGACGCGGGGGAGGACGTACCGGCAGGCGATAGCGTGCGAGGAACGACTGCTCGTTCCTCTGGAGGAGGAGGAGTACCGTGACCTCCCTGCTCAAAGATCAGCCGCCGAGGGCGGCGCCGGCGCAGCCCCTGCCGGGCGCTCCGCCACCCCCCGGACGGCGACCAGGCTGGGGAGATGACGAGGGAGGGCCGCGGCGCGACGACTCGCCGATGCCAGGCATGGCAACCGCGCAGCTCGGCATGCTGATGTTCCTCGCCGCGGAGGGGATGCTCTTCGCCGGGTTCATCGGCGCGTTCCTCGTCTTTCGCTTCGGCAACGCAAGCTGGCCGCCGCCCATGCAACCGCGCCTGCCGGTGGCGGTGACCGGCGTCAATACCGCAATCTTGTTGCTGAGCGGCTACACGATGATCCGTGCCCTGCGCGCGGCGGCGCGCCGCAAGCCCGCGCAGCTCCGCGCCTCCATCATCGCCACGGCGCTGCTCGGCATCCTTTTCCTCGCCGTCCAGGGGTATGAGTGGGTGCGGCTGGTGAGCTTCGGCCTCACCATGGCCTCCGGCATCTATGGCGCCACGTTCTATACCCTCATCGGCACGCATGGGCTGCATGTGGTGGGCGCCGTCACCTGGCTGCTCATCATCTCCCTCCTCCTGGCGAGGAGCCGCTTCCGCCCGGCGCGGCGGCTGCCGCTCGAACTCTGCGGCATGTACTGGTTCTTCGTCGTGGGGGTCTGGCCGCTGCTCTACGTCCTCGTTTACCTCCACTAAGCGCGGCGACCCTTCGAGAAGGGAGGGGAAGGGCGATGGGGGAAAGGCGGGGAACATGCCGGACGGAGGCGCAGGCCCAAAGGCGCCCGACATGTGGCGCGGCGGTAGGCTTGGGTCCGCGGCACGCGCAGAGGGTCCAACGCGCAGCCGGGCTTCGGCTGCGAGGAGGATAGACAGATGGTCATCGGGCGGTCTCGCAGGAGTTATCTAGCAGTCCTAGCGCACTCCCTTTCGCCACGCCTCGGGAGCGTGGCGGGAGCGATTATCCGGACTCTCGTGGGCGGAGTCGGATTGGCCGGGGCGACGGTGGCCGGCGGGGCGCTCCTCCTGGCACCGGCGGAGGCTTTCGCCTGCGCGGTCTGTTGGATCGCCGATGATCCTTTGGGCAACGGCTTGTTCTGGAGCACCCTCTTCCTTGCCGGCGCGCCGTTCATGCTCGGTGGCGGCATGATCGGCCTGGTGCTCTACTTGCAGCGGCGCCAGGCCAGGTCGCAGTCGCCAACGAGGGAAGCGGCGCAACCATACCTGGCGACGAGCCTCCACCCACGGATGCGCGGCGAGCCGATCTGGTCCTTGAGAGACCGACTCGTCCAAACTGCTCGGGAGGAACGGAATTGAGTGACGTAGCATCGCACAGCGTCGCCTACGCGGCGGAATCTCCACTGACCCCGGAGAGCTGGGGGAAGCTCGGCATGTGGGTGTTCCTCGCCGGCGACGCCATGATGTTCGGCGCCTTGCTCGCCGGTTACGGCGCGCTCCGGTATGGCAGCCTCACCTGGCCCGTCCCGGCGCACGTTTTGGGCATCTCCCTCACCGCCTTCATGACGTTCCTGCTCATTTGCAGCAGCGTGACGATGGTCAAGGCCCTGGAAGCCATCCGCATGGGCAAACCTGAGCGGATGCGCAATTTCCTCCTCCTGACGATGCTGGGCGGGGCGATCTTCCTGGGTCTGCAGGCGTATGAGTGGAACCACCTCATCCACACAGGGCTCGGGTTCAGCGGCAACCCATGGGGCGGCGCGCTCTTCGGCACCACGTTCTTCATCATCACCGGGTTCCATGGCATGCACGTCACGGGCGGGGTGATCTACCTCGGCATCGTCATGCTGCGCGGCGTCGGGGGCCACTACAGCGCCGCACGCTATCAACCCGTCGAGGTGGCTGGGCTTTACTGGCATTTCGTCGATCTCGTCTGGATCATGGTCTTCACCTTCATCTATCTCTTGTAAGGCTAGGGGGGCCCACGGTCCCGGCCATGGCAGGCCGGCGACTTCGGCCGTCACCCCAAGCAGCGCTACCATCGGGAGAGGTAACCATGGCGACGCACTCCAAGGCAGAGCGGCATCATCCGAACTACATGGCCATCTTCTGGTGGCTCTTGGGGCTTACCATCGGGGAGGTCATCGCCGTCCTCCTTCCCCTCCCCCGTTCGATGGTGGTCGTGCTCCTTGTCGGCTTCGCCCTCTCGAAGGCGACGCTCGTGGCGATGTACTTCATGCACCTGCGCTTCGAGCGCGTGCCCCTCGGTGTGATCGCGGTCACGCCGTTGATCCTCTGCGTCTTCCTGGTCCTGATGCTGCTTCCCGACCTCTCCACCGAGACGCAGCCGTCCAACGTCCCGACCCAGAAGGTCATCATTCAGCAGAAGTAGGGTCCATCGCCATGTCCCACCAGGAACGCAGCGAGGCACTCCCCACTCCCAGGCAGACTCCGGACGGGCAGCGGAGCTGGCAGGAGAAGGTCCTGCTTCCCCTGGTGGTTCTCATCCTCGTGCTGCTGCTCGGCGTCGGCGCCTGGAGGATGTTCAGCAAGGCCGCAACGCTGCGCGCCGCGCAGCTCGCCCGAGACACCTCCCTGCCGGCGTATGGCAGGGTCCCCCCTTTCATGCTCCTGGAACGCACGGGACAGCCGCTCGATCTGGCTGACCTCATCGGCAAGGTGTGGATCGCCGACTTCATCTACACCCGCTGCGAGCTCGAGTGCCCGCTCGCCAGCGCGCGCCTGGCGCAGCTCCAGGATCGTTTCCACGAGGAGGCCGATCTGCGGCTCGTCTCCTTCAGCGTCGACCCGGAGTACGACACGCCTGCCGTTCTGCTGGCCTATGCGCGGCGCTTCCACGCCGATCCCCAACGCTGGCTCTTCCTGACCGGTGAGAAGGAGGCGATCCGGACCCTCATCCGCGACGGGTTCAAGCTCAGCTTAGGGGAAAGGGACGATGACCGCGCCGGGGGAGAAAGGACCTCCGTGAACGGCGCCGTCCGGCCCGGCTTCAGCGCAGCGCGGCGTGGCGCCGAGGGGACCTCGAGGATGGCAGCGCAGCCTCGCGTCGGGCGCGGGTGGGAGCGCGCCTGGCGGAAGCTGGGCGAGGTGCGGAGCGCCTTGTCACCGGCGGTCGCCTGGGCCCACGAGGGACATGGACCCTCCATCAAGCACACCGCTCCCACCGCGCAGGTGACCCATAGCAGCCGCTTCGTGCTTGTTGACCGACAGGCCAGGATACGCGGCTACTACCACAGTAACGACCCGGATGCGCTGCGCCGCCTGATCGACGACGCCGAGCGGCTCCTGCGGCAACGGTAACCGTGTTCTCCCTTTCCAATCTCCCCACCGTCAACGCCGTTCTCAACAGCGCGAGCGCCATTCTGCTTTGCGCCGGCTACCTCTGCATCCGGCGGCGGCGCATCACCGCGCACAAGAGCTGCATGATCGCCGCCTTTGTGGTCTCGCTCCTCTTCCTCGTTTCGTACCTGACGTACCACTACCAGGTTGGGTCCAAATCGTTCGCGGGCGAAGGAGCCGTCCGCCTCGTCTACTTCGTCATCCTCATCTCGCACACGCTGTTTGCGGCGGCGGTCGTGCCGCTGGTACTCGTCACCCTGCGGCGCGCCTTGCGCGGCCAGTTCCCGCGCCACTTGCGCATCGCCCGCGTGACGCTCCCCATCTGGCTGTACGTCTCCGTGACGGGAGTGGTGGTGTACGTCTTGCTGTACCACATCTATGGCTACCGCTGAGCGCGGCGGCAGGCGAAGAGACACGAAAGCCGCGGCCCGTGTTGTGGGCCGCGGCTCTCCGGCGCCGCACCTCCTCGCACCGTTCACGCCGCGCGCGCCCCCGCGGCTGGCGCCCGGCCGCCTCAGCGCGGGGGGTGTCCGCGGGCGCCGCTAATGCGCGGCAACCGTCCTCCTCGCCTCACGCACCTTCATCTCGCTCTCCGGCAGTTCCACGCACTCCTGCTCACATCCCTGACGCTGCGGCCAGAGGGAGCAGTTCTCCACCTCGAGGACGGAGTCTCCGAAGGCGGCGGTCACCGCGGCCTTGCGCGCGTCGATGTTCACCTCCACCGTCTCTCCCGTCTCGGGACACCGCAGGAGACGCTTCTTGCGATAGCTCGACCAGGCGCCCGCGACCACCGGCAGCAGCACATAGAGAGCCCCCAAGGCGAGAACTGCGAGGATGACGTAGACTGGATACCTCACCGTGCACTCCTTTCCCCGAGCTTGTCCCTCCGGTCCATGCTGGACCTATGCACTCGGTCGGCAGAGGGGTGCGCGGGAGGGTGCTCGGCTCCTCCCGGCGCAGCCTCCACTCCGCCTCCGCACGACCCACGGGAATGCGCCACCGCCTCGATCGTGAGATCTTCGCACTATAACATTCAGCCTCGCCCTCCTCTCCGCAAGCCTTTCATGCAAGGGCTGCCGCGGGACGCCCGGCAGCGCAGCCGCTCCACCACCAAGGGAGCCGACCAGGAGGCAGGGAGACGCCGGCGGCGAGCCGGCGCCTCCTCCCTGTTCGGCGCGAGGTATGCTAGGATCGGTCGGTTCGCAAAAAATCCTGGAATGCACGCCGAGGCCATGCCGACCCCCACGCCCTGCAAGGAACCCCCTCCCGTGAGTGATGCCGCCGCGATCGAGGTCGAGAACCTGCGCCACCGCTATGGCAAACGCGAGGCCCTGGCGGGCGTGAGCCTGCGGGTCGCTGAGCGCGACATCGTGAGCTTACTGGGTCCGAATGGAAGTGGCAAGACGACCCTGTTCAAGATCCTCTCCACGCTGCTTCCCCCCGTCGCAGGCTCGGTGCGCATCTTCGGCCATGACGTGGCTCGCCAGCCACACGCCGTGCGGCGCTGCCTGGGAATCGTCTTCCAGCATCCGAGCCTGGACCCCAAGCTCACCGTGCGCGAGAACCTGCTCCACCAGGGACACCTCTACGGCCTCCATGGACGACCCCTGCGCCTTCGCCTCGAGGGGTTGCTGGCCGAGTTCGGCTTGGCGGAGCGCGGCGCGGACCTCGTCGCTACGCTCTCAGGAGGGCTGCAGCGGCGCGTCGAGCTGGCGAAGGCGCTCCTCCACGAGCCCCGGCTGCTGCTCCTGGACGAGCCGAGCACCGGCCTCGATCCCGGCGCGCGGCACGACCTCACGAGGATGCTGCAGCGCGTCCGCCACGAGCGCGGCGCGACGATCCTGCTCACGACGCATATCCTCGACGACGCCGAGCAGAGCGATCGCGTGGGGATCATCGATCAGGGCCGCGTCATCGCGGAGGGGACCCCAGCGGAGCTGAAAGCGCGCGTCGGAGGAGACGTCATCAGCCTGCTGGCCGCGCGGCCCGACGCGCTGCTGGAGAAGCTGCGCGCGCGTTTCGCCTGCGAGGCGGTGCTCGTCGACGGGATGGTGCGGATTGAACGGGCGCAGGGACATGAGTTCGTGCGGGATGTGGTGGAGGCGTTTCCCGAGGAGGTGCAGTCCATCACCTTCGGCAAGCCGACGCTCGAAGACGTCTTCGTCCATCTGACGGGGCACCGGTTGTGGCTGGCGCAGGAGGGGGGAGATCGGCAGGGACGGGTTCAGGGAGGCTCGCCGTGAAGCATCACTTCTTGACCGTGATGACCCTCTGGCGGCGCGAGATAGTGCGCTTCGCGCGCCAACGCAGCCGGGTCACCGGAGCCTTTGCGCAGCCGCTGGTGTTCTGGATTCTGCTCGGCGGTGGTCTGCGCGCCTCCTTCCGGCCCCCCGGCCTGCCGGACGGCATGAGTTCGGTGGAGTACTTCTACCCCGGCATCATCGCCCTGATGCTGCTCTTCACGGCGATCTTCTCGACCATCTCCGTGGTCGAGGACCGCCAGGCCGGCTTTCTGCAAGGCGTGCTCGTCGCTCCGGTGAGCCGCGCGGCCGTGGTCCTAGGGCAGGCCCTCGGCTCGACCACCCTCGCCATGCTCCAGGGACTGCTCTTCCTCGTCCTGGCGCCGATCGCCGGCGTGCCGCTGACGCCCCTCTCGGCGCTGGCGGCGCTGGCGGTCATGCTCATCATGGCGTTCAGCCTCAGCAACCTCGGCCTGACGATCGCCTGGCGGATGACCTCCACGCAGGGCTTCCACGCCATCATGAACTTGCTCCTGCTGCCCCTCTGGCTGCTCTCAGGCGCTTTCTTTCCCGCCACTGGTGCGCCCTGGTGGATCGCCTGGATCATGACGGTCGATCCGCTCACTTACGGGATTACGCTTTTGCGGCGGGCGTTCTACCTTGCCAATCCCGTGGCGGCAGGTCAGCTTCCGCCGGCCGCGATCTCCCTTGGCATTACCCTCCTCTTCTGCTGCGTCGCCGCCGCGGCCGCGGTCGGCTCGGCGCGGCGCAGCACGGTCCGCTGAGAGGAGCCGCGGCCGTACCTCAGGCTGCCCCGGCATGGAGGTCGGCGTAGAGACGCGCGTAGGCCGCCACCCCGGCCTCGAGGTCGAAGTGCTTCGCGGCCGCGCCGACACAGCGCTGCGAAATGTCCGGCTCCTCCGTCAGGGCGAGGAGGCGCGCCAGACCGTGGCGCATCGCCTCGGGCGTGAACTCGCGGATCGCCACCCCGACCCGCTCCCCTTCCAAAATCTCTTCCACATCCCCCACCCCCGCGTTGCTGAGGCAGGGAATGCCGCAGCTCAGGAACTCGCCGAGCACCGTGGGCGCCGAGGCGAGCTTGGAGAAGACCGGTTTGATGAAGAAGACGCCGGCATGCATGCGCCCCATCTCGCGGGGGACGTCGGGGTAGTCCACGGCCTTCACCTCCACCTGCGAGGAGGGCGCCGCGTGCGCCGCGAGGCGGTCGCGGATAAATTCGTGGGCATCACGGTTGAGGATGAGGAAGCGCGCTCGCGGCTGCATCGAGAGGAGGAGCGCGAAGCAGGCCGCGGTGGCCTCGAACTGGTACCAGAGACCCACCGCGCCGACATGCCCAAGCGTGAAGGGCTCGCCGGCCGCGCCCGGCGGCCGCCGGGGCTCTGCGCAGGTTTGAGGTTTGAAGAGGCCGCGGTTCGTGCACGTTGGAATCACCGCGAACCGAGGCGCGCGAACCTCCAGGCAGGGAAACCGACGCATCGCCTCAACGCCCGCATGGGTGAGGGAGACGACCGCATCGGCATGCGTGAGGAAGCGGCGCTCCCACCACTTGGCCAGGCGATACAGCCTGCCCCCCTTCGGCCACAGCCCTCCCTCCACGCGCTCGTCAGCCCAGAAGCCGCGCATATCGAAGAGGAAGCGCGCGCCGAAAAGTTTTTTCATCGCCAGGGCGAGCAGCGCGGCCACGTAGCTGCGGGCATGCACGACGCGGATGCGGTAGAGCAGCACGATGGCGCCGCAGACGAGCAGGCCGCGCAGCAGATCATAGCTCGTGGCGATGGGCGAGATTCGTTTATGGTAGCGGAGCGGAATCCAGCGAACGCCAGCCTTGCGAACCTGCTCCTCGATGGCGCGGCGCTTCGTGGTCTGCCGCCAGTCCGCGCGCTTCTCGAAGGTCAGCAGGGTAAGCGGGTAGCGCGCCGCCAGCCTAGTGACGTACTGGAGGACCTGCGACTGGCCCAACGGCTCCAGCAGGCCGTCATAGCTGATGTAGAGGATCGCCACCTCGCCACCACCTCCCGGGTTGCCGGCCGCCGCGGAGAGAGGAGCGGCACGCCCCTACGGCAGGCGCCGCAGGCCAGGCAGCTCCCGGAAGCCGAGCACGACCCCCGCCGCCTTATAGCTGGAGGTCTTCAGGATGAAGCTCTCGTTGATGAGGAGCTCCTTGCCGTTGAAGGTGTAGGTTCCTTCCGAATTGACCGGCGCATGGGCCTCCACGTGCAGCAGGGCTCTGACATCCCGGCGTTCAGGCGCCCGTTCAGGGAACATGGTGCCCGGCGGCAGCGCCGAAGGCTGGCGCGAGATGACGCGCACCACGCGCGCCCGCAAGGGATCCTTGTCGCTGTAGCCAATATCGCCGGCCCCGATGACCTCCGCCAAGGAGGGGATGAGGTTCTCGAAGTTAACGTCCACCTCCAGCACCTTAACCCTGCCGGTGAGCAGCGCCTGCATGCTCGCCTCCACCTCATACTTGGAGGTCGTGAAGGTGAAGGGGACTCCCTCCTCGAGCAGCGTACCGCGGTAGACCGGCGGCGTGCCGAGATCGAGGGCAAGGCGCATGCGCACGAGGAGGTCGCGCCGGACATCGCCGGAGGCAACCTCGCGCCCCCGTCCGGACGGCAGCCATGGCTTGGTCCCGCTTGGCCGCTCCCCCACGATGTCGAGCACCTCGGCGACGACGGTGCCGCGCTCCTCCCGCTGCGCGTCGCCCACGGCGATTTGCGCCACCAGGCCAGCCGGCAGGTGACTCCACACCGTCAGGAACTCGGCGGCAAGACCGCCCTGAACCGGCGGAAAGCCGAGGACCTTGCCGCTGATCGCGTGTCGGGGCATCTGGAGGGTGAGGGGGGCGTTCACCTCCAGCGGCTTGTCGCCGAACAGGAGCCGCCCGTCCCGGTAGGACGCGAGCAGGTGCAGCCTCAGAGTCACGTCGAAGTGCTCGGGCACGGCGCGCTCGAAGAACTGCTCTTTGCCGAGACGAATCCGTTCGACGGCCGGCCGGAACCTCCCCAGACGCTGGAGCCGCGCCACTTCCTGGCCATCGCGATCCTGAAAGACCTGGCCCGGCGTGAGGAAGGCGCGATCTTCCGCGCGCAGCATTTGGAATCTGACAAAGGCATCAACCTCGATATCAGGCTTGACGAGGCGCGCGAACTTCATGGCCGACTTGGCGGTGAGCCCATTCGGATTCATGACGAGAACGTCATGCTCCCCAGGAGGAAGCTCGGCAGCCGGCAACTCCACGGAGATGGCTCGCCCATCGGCGGGCGTTTTCGGCGTCAAGGTCAGCGGTCCAACGCGAACCTGGAGGGGTGGGTAAAAGTTCTCTCCCCGAATGGTGAGGGTGATCACATCGTTGGAGGATGAACGCGCCGGGTGAATCGAGACGATCTTGGGCGTCTCCACGTTCAGGACGCGGAAGGCGACGACCCCAAGGGGAATGAGTGCAGCCAGGATCACCAGCACGCAGGCGTCCAGCAGGTTCACCTTGCCGAGAAGTCTGCCGTGTCGATCAACGATCATGTCGAGGGTAACATCCTTGCCTGCCGATCAGGCAGGCCTGTTCGCTGGCGGGCATCCCACCCGGCCCAGCGGTCGAGCGTGCCTGGCGCGTCGAGGGCGCCCATCCCGAGGTGACGCAGCACGCGAAACTTCACCTCAGTTCCCGCGCGTCAGGGCGTCGGCCCTGTCATCTTCATCCTGCCGAGTCCTCATCCCTTCCCAGACCGCAGAGGAGGCGGGTGATCCCGGCAGCTCCAAAGAGGAGCACGAAGGGCGTGATCATGTCGCGATGGCGGAACGCAGTGCCGACATTGCCGCTGGCCAGCGCAATAACGGAGATGAAGGAGAAGAGAACGAGCGGAAAACCCCACGCGCCAGCCGCGCCGATCCGCACCACACACATCAACCCCAGGCCTGCAAGGGGGAGGAGCAGATACCAGAAGAGATTCTGCGGCATGACCGCCTTCTCGCGCAGGCTCTCCGCATTCCAGACGAACGGTTCCAACAAGAAATGCCACCAGGCCCGTGCGAAAGCTTTGAGCACCTCGAACGCGGAGACATCAAGCGCCCCAAGATCACTGGTGTAGTACCTCGGATCGTCGTAGAGATGGTAGATCTGACCTCCCGTACTCACCACGCCACGGTGGTAGTTGATAAGATTCTTCACTTCACCGCCAAGCCGTTGCGTCGTCGCCTGGCGAAGCGGCCCAACGAACAAAAGAAGCAGCGCCAACCCCAGCAGGATGGCGACCTTTACCTTCAGCCTCATTCCGAGTTCGAAGAAGGAGGCAAGGAGGAGCGCCGCCGCGAGAACCGCCACGAGCCCTGTCCTCAAGGTGTGCGTCAAGAGAACGAGGAGTCCGCCGATCACCACCACCCTGGCGACGCGAAAGTTTCGACAGACTCTCGTGTACAAGAGCATGATAACGCCCACCAAGAAGATGCGCAGGGCCTCCTTCAGATTCGTGATCGACCACATCACCAACGACGGCCAGAGCAGCACGAGAAAGAACGTGAAGCGTGCAACCAATCTGCCGAAGTACTGCCTCGCAATCGCGTAGAAAACGACGCCCGTCGTGCTTGCCAGCATGGCGTTGAAGACCTTACTGGCTATTGGACTATAGCCGAACAAATAGTAGAGAATCCCCAGCAGCTTCATGTTGATCGAATATCCGTAGTAGTCTCGATGCATCATGTAGCCAATGGACGAACCATGAACAAGCGGTTGCGACTCACCCGAAGCATACTCCGCATACAATCTGCCCCACAAAGTGATGAACTCCTGATCGCCGATACCCAGCACATCTTCACTCACGGAAGTTGACAGCTCATAGTACGAAAAGAGGAGAATTAGCGTCGTGCGGGCCGCCATACTTACAAGCAGAAGGATGAGCACGAAGCTTCGCTCGTCCTCCTCGATGAAGTAAGCAACCATTGTCACAAGGACGAGAGTGGCGGCAAAAACGAGACTCGTTCCGGCCGGCGAGATGAAGAGTGCAATTCCAGTGGCGGCGCCAAGACAGAAGAGCCATGCGAAGGTCCTGCCGGAGCGGGGAAGAACTCCTCGAACAAGTCTCTCTCCGTGCAGCGCCTGATTCATCCCCTCCTCCCGCATCATCGCCGAAGAGCGGCACGCGCCGCGGTGCTCATCTTCGCCGTTGACCCAGCCGTGCGCCCGCCTGCGGGAGCGGCGCCGGATCGTTCTGCCGCTTTGTCCCGATTCCTCAAGCTGTGTCGCTGCTGGAACCAGGGCGGCGGCGAAAAGGCAGCAAGGGCGCTCACGGGACGGCCTTAGAGCGGTCGCGCGGCAACACCGCCGGCGCGCGCCGCACGTAGCGATAGCACGTCACCATGCCGAGGGCTGAAAACATCAAGACCTGCGGCATGATGGGGATTTGATAGCGCGACGTGGAGAAGAGGAAGGTATGCACCAACGCCGTATAGGCAAACGGAACGGCAAGGATCAGCCAGGTTCGCCAGGCGCCGCGTCCAGCGACAAGGCCGACGCCCGCCAGGGCAAGGAGGAAGAGGTTGATCCCAAGCAGCATCCCTTTGATCAGCAGGCGCAGGTAGTGGCCGTCACGCCAGGTCTGCGTGAAGCTCCTCTCCAGCCCCGCCACCATATTGCTGTGGCTGCCGATCCAGAATCGGAAGAAGCGCTTCGCCGACATCAGCAGGTACGTGCCCGGATAGTCGCGCAGGTTGCGCAGCCCGGCGACGGCGAGGGCGCGATCGCGCTCCCAGGGGGAGAGGACTTGCGTCCTCTTCATGGTCTCATGCTCGCGCCACTCCTGCCAATCTTCGGGATAGGTGGAGAGCCAGAGCGTCTGCCCGAAATCCGTCGCCAGGTAGAAGCGGCGAAACTCCGCGTAGTTGCGCGCCAACCCAAGACCCAGGACGATGAAGAAGGCAAGGAACAGCGGCCCGGTGCGCCGCAGCGTCAGCCGCAGGCCGCGCCAGCAGAGCGCCAGGGCCGCGGCGAGGAGGAACGGCAGCGGCAGGAACTCCGCCCGCGTCAGCGTGGCGACGGCGAGGACCGCACCCGCCGCCACGGCTGCGGACGCACGCACCTGCTGCGGGAACGCCACGCAGAGCATCAGCGCCCAGGCGAGGAGAAACGTCAGGAAGGACTCGCTGAGGAACTTCCCGCTGTAGAAGAGGAACGGCGGGTAGAACGCCGCCAGGATGGCGGCCGCCCCGGCGGCGGAGCGCCCGAAGAGCGGCTCCGCGGTTCTCCAGACGAAGAGCGGCAGAAGTCCGAGAAGGACCGCCTGCCCAAGCCGGATTGCCAGGAGGGGGCGTCCCGGCGAGATCGACATGAGGAGCGCAAGAAAGGCGGGGTACCCCACGCCGCGCAAGGTGGTGCCAAGGGTGCCGTCGTGCTGGAGGTTGCGGGCGAGTGCGAGATAGTCCCCCTCATCAGCGCTGGAGGCTTGCTGGAGCACCAGCGTCGCATACAGCACTTTCAGCCCGATGCTCAGGAGGCAGAGGAGAAGAATGAGCCTCAGCCAACTCCGCGAGCTGCTCCTCTCCTTGACAGCCGCTTCAGAAACCACCGCCCTGCTCCACCCCGGCAGCCGGACCCCGGGACGCGTTTCTTTTCACCCACGCCGGCAAAAAGCGGCTCCCCCCGCAGCGGCCGCGCGCCATCGTTACCCCAGGCCGATGAGCCTCGCAACGCCGCGAAGTGCCGGGAAGATCTCCTCCCAGTAGAAATAGCCCAGGGCGTTCGCCACCGCCCAGAGACCAACGCCGGTGGCAACGACGGGCCGCGCCAGCCGTTCCGCGAGAACCCAGCCGGCGTACGCCGCCAGCAGGATCAAAAACGCCTCGATGCTGTAACGGTAGCGCGGCTCGCCGAAGAAGAGCATGGCGATGACCAAGTAGTGGACCAGGAGCGCCACGAAGAGCAGCGGCAGCGTGTTGGCGCGCCCTCGCCGCAGCGCCAGCACCGCCCCCAGCAGGGCGAACGGCAGCATGAAGCTGTAGAAGGCGTTGAAGAGGACGCGCACATCCTCGTTGTAGACCGCCATCAGCGTCAGGAGCTTCTTGGTGAAGAGCTTCGGCAGGCTGCCGGGATGGCGGCGCCAGAACTCCACGCCCAGCCGGTAGTACTCCCGGTCGCGTTGCGCCTCGGGCAGGGCAGCCAGCCTCAGCTTGTCGGCCGGGGTCAAGTCCTCGCCGACGTGCCCCCTTCCCCCCGTGTTGTTCCCCAGGTAGAAGTTTCGCCCTCCCATGGTGGCAAGCGCCACGAAGCGTCCGTGGACGTAATAGTTCCGCACCATCCACGGAGAGAGCACCACGAGCATGGCCGCCGCCACCAGGCCGCCGTGCAGCAGCGCTGCCTTGTAGCGCGGCGCCTCGTGCCAGAGGATGAGCAGGAGCGCGAAGATGAGGAAGGGGGCGACCTCCGGGCGCGTCAGGGCGGCCAGGCCGAGGAGTGCCCCCGACGTCGGCCACCACCAGGCGCGGCGACTCCGCAGCGCCGCCAGGAACGCCAGGCCGAAGCAGACGAGGAGGAAGCTCAAGAAGTACTCCGGGAAGAGCGAGCCCGGTCCGCCGTAGTAGTAGTAGTGAATGAAGGGCTGGTAGATGACGGCGAACCCTGCCGCCGTGAGGCCGATCTGCCAGTTCCACGCCAGAAGGCCGAGGCGGTATATCAGCAGGCAGGCGATAGTCCCCAGGATGGCCTGCGCGATGCGCAGCACCACGTGGTTGACGCCGAAGACACAGTAGATGGACGCCTGAAAGATGGGGTACAAGGGCACCCGACCCGAGCTCGGCCGCGCGGGACTGACCTCGGGCGACGTCTCCGAGACCCCGCGCCCCAGGCAGAGATTCACGGCCATGGCTTGGTAGGTCTCCGCATCGCCGCCCAGCATGTAGGAGACGGGTTTCGCCCACAGCACCCCGAAGAGGAGGCGCAGCACCAGCGCCACCAGCGCCATGCCCGCCAGGATGCGGCGCAGGCGACGCTTCAGCCTCGGAGTCATCTCAGCCGCGTGCAAGCAGCGGCCCGGCCTTGCCACGGCGCCCCCTCAGCCTCGCACCACGGGCAAGGCGTCGTAGATCGCTTCCAGCCCGGCGATGTAGCGCGACACGGAGAAGAGGTCCCGCACGCGCCGGCGTCCCGCCTCGCCCCAGCGCCTGGCCCGCGCGGGGTCCTCCAGCAGCTCGAGCATCGCCGCCGCCAGGGCGCGGCTCTCCCCCACCCCCACGAGGAGGCCCGTCTCGCCGGGTGCGACGATCTCCGGGACGCCGCCCACTAGCGTCGCCACCACCGGCAGGCCGGCGGCCATCGCCTCGAGAACCGCCATCGGCAGCGCGTCATAGTGAGAAGGGGAGACGTAGAGATCGAAAAGGTGGAGGAGCCGCCCAACGTCGCGGCGCTCGCCAGGAAAGAGGACGTGCTTCGCCAGGCCCGCCGCCTCGAATTGCGCCCGCAGCCTGCGGCCATGTTCCGTCGCGGCGTTGCCGACGAGCACCAGCCTGGCCTCGGGGAAGAGGCGCACCACCTCCCCCAGCGCCGGCACCAGATCGTCCTTCCCCTTCCACGGCGCGAACGAGCCGATGCTGCCGATGACCGGCCCCGCCCCGATCAGGCCCAGCTCCTCGCGCAGCCCTGCTTGCTCCGACGCCCGCAGCGGCGCCTCGATGTCGGTGGCGTCCAGGCCGTTGTGAAGGACGCGGAACTTCCGCGCGTCGATGCGCTCCATCCCCGCGACATGCGCTCGCACCGCCTCGGCGCAGCAGATAATGATGTCGGTGCGGCGAGCGAGCCATTCATCGAGCCAGCGGTAAAGGAACGTCAGGCGCTTGCCGAAGCGGTCCGCGACGCTGTGCTCCTCGATGATCCGATGCGGCACCCCCGCCAGGATCGCCGCCAGCCGCGCATGCAGGTTGGCGAGGAAGAGGCTCGACTGCACCACGTCGAACCGCTTCGCCTTCAGGAAGCGGTAGAGCCGCCAGGCGGCGCGCAGGTTGTAGCTCTTGCCGCGGGTGTTGAGGCAGGTCACCGGCACGCCGAGGCGCCGCAGCTCCTCGCCGATGGCGCCCACCTCCTCAATGCAGCAGACCTCCACCTCATAGCGCTGCCGCGGCAAGTGCCGCAGCGCCATGGCGCGCACCTTCTCCGCGCCGCCGATGCGCAACGTCTCATGCACGAAGAGGATGCGCAGCCGAGGAACCTCTCCCCCGCACGAAGGCTCGCCACAGGGTTGCGGCAACGCCTCCAAGGGGGTACGCGATATCATCGATCCCTCACAAGAATCTCACTCGTTTCGAATCAAGCACGACGCGCCTACGCTCCACGGAGCCATCCACGCATGCCTGCGTTGAGAACATCTCAGGTTGGATTAGCCCTCCGCGCCTCCCATGCCCGCGATGGCACATTTGCGTACATCCCGGTAAGCTTCGTTAACGCAAGCCTGGCCGCTTCGTGTCGATTGATGTGCCCCTGCCAAATCTCCGGGACCCACGTCTCCCCGTAGTCGCGATAAACCTGAAAGAACTGCTCAAAATCGATGTCACCCGTGCCGATTTGAACTCCCTCTCCTTCGATGCCTCGCGCATCGGCCACATGAACGTGCTTCACATAGGGTTTGAGCTTCTTGATGTACTCCGCAAACGATACATGCATATACGTACAGGCCATCTGGGCATGCGAGAGGTCCAAACAGACTGATTGCCCCGTCGCCTCGCAGAATGCTATGAGTTCTTCCGCTTTAATGAAATAATGTCCCTTCCACTGACCTCCAAAATACCAGGGATTAGGTGGCATATTCTGAGCTACTAGATGAGTATTCCTGAGATCGAGGCTTTTGATGATCGCATGAAAGGCATCAGGGTCTATTTGTACATCGCGAAAATCATTCCTTAATGACATCGCCCCGACGTTGAAAACGATCAACGGAATTTCAGGCTTGAAGTACCCTGAAAGCTCGGCGGTAAGATCAATGACACGCTGCAACGTTGCTCTTGAACGCGCGAGAATATCAGGATACTTCGAGCAAAGATCAAAGAGATTCTCGCCGATGTATTCACAGCAATGGACGCGAAGCGCGATCCGTGAAAGCTCCTGACGAAAATCGTTCAGCTTTTGATGGGGCGCCTCAAGAAGGGTGTCGTTGTAGGTTAAGTGAAACTCGAGGGCTTCGGGCGCATACGGCAGCGCCGTCTCAAAATCGTGATACCTGACGACGAATCCCAACCTTCCCCAATTAGGAGTGGCGACAGCCATCCCACGGTTGTCATCTACAAGGTCTGATTCATAGAAGATCGCATCTTTCTCGAAATCCCGCGGAGCGACCTTGCCGACGAGCTCCGGCATCCGCTGGCCGCTGAGGCCGATGCCCGGCGATTTGACTCCGACCATAGCTCGTTCGATCCGCTCTCCCTTCTTGATTGGCTTTAGGGCAACGACAGACTTACGAAAGACCATCTTATTGAGCACCTCGCCCGGCAGAATATGGTCTCGTACATCAAGGATAGCCTCTTCGCACTCCCGCACGCTGGCAACCAGGCGCTTAAGCTCCTCCGGCAGCAGGGATATCTTATGATCCGGTCCTCTCATTTCCCTGTCGAGAGTTATGTGTTTCTCAATAATGCAGCAGCCCAGCGTTGTAGCAACGATCGACAGGGCCGTACCGATATCATGCCCAGAATAGCCCACCGGCACTTGGTATTTATCAATCATATGGGTAATACGTCGAAGCTTCGCATCCCGAGGGTCCACCGGGTAAGCAGACACGCAGTGCAGAAGGGCGAACTGCGCGTCACGTTTTCTGAGGTGCTCGACGGTGCAGTCGATCTCACTCTCAAGACTCATCCCCGTAGACAACAGGAGGGGTTTCTGGAACGTCACGAGTTCGTCAATCAGCTCGAAGTTGGTGAGATCTGCCGATGCAACCTTGAACGCCGGGATGTTCATGCTCTGGAGGAGCGCTGCGCTGTGCGGGTCAAACGGCGTACACAGAAACACGATGCCAACCTCATCGCAATACCGCTTGATCTCCCACATCTGCTCAGGTGACAACTCGTAGAGGTTCAGGATAGGTATGATGTATTGGAAAGCCTGCTCGCAATGGTTTAAGTTGGTCAAAACATTCGTGGTATAGATACTTTTAAGATGGCGTTTTTGAAATTTTACCGCATCGCAGCCGGCTTCCACGGCGACATCAATCAGACGCTTTACAATGTGCATGTCGCCGTTGTGGTTGATGCCGATCTCGGCAATGATGTAAACAGGATGATCGTTTCCCACCGAGCGATCGCCGATGCGAATCGTCGTCTGACGCATTGATCTTTCCTCTCGTCGTTTCACGAAAGAATCAATGCCCTGCAACCGCTGCAGGCATTGACCAGTGGCTGTTGTGAGACCCGGCGGCAAGTGAGCCGGAGACCGCTCTCCCAGGTCTGCGTGACCGCGGCGGTGCAACGTGGTTCCGTGCCGTCCCTACCATGCGGTCCATCCGCCGTCTACGACCAAGTTGGCTCCCGTCATGTAGGACGAGGCATCGGAAACGAGAAAGAGCAAGGCGCCGATATACTCGGCTCGCTCTGCCATGCGGCCGAGCGGCACCCGCGAACTGTAACGTTGCACGAATTCCGGGTGGTGGTCGCTGAACACGCCGCCCGGCGTGAGGGCGTTGACGCGGATATTCTTTCCGGCCCAGTAGGTGGCGAGGTACCGTGTCAGACCAAGAACGGCGCTTTTTGTCACAGGATAATCAACCGGCTTATAACCTTGCGGTTCAGCGTCCGAGCGTTCATACAACCGCTGATCCGGCCCTACGAGCCCATACATCGAGGAGACATTCACAATGACGCCGCGCCCAGCAGTGAGCATCAGCGGGGCCACAGCCTGGGCGCACAGGAACATCCCGGTGAGATTCACCGCCAGACTCTCGTTCCATAAGTCGAGCGGATAGTCTTCAAACCTCGAGATACGTTTTGAAGCCGACCGGGCGTCAAATGTCGGATCTATGGCGGCATTATTGACCAAGACATCCACCCGGCCAAACAGGGCGTGCGTTTTTTGCACCATTTCTTGTACGGACGGTTTCCGGGTCACGTCGGTTTCAATCCCCACGCACGTGACCCCGATGGCATCAGTAACTTCATGCGCCAGCCTTTCAGCCGCGTCGCCCCTGAGGTCGGCGACCGCCACGTGCGCGCCGGCTTCCGCGAGGGCGAAGGCGTACTCGCGGCCGAGCAGCCCAGCCCCCCCGGTGAGGATCACCGTCCGACCTTCCAAGCTGAAAAGCCTCGGCAGTCCGGCCATCTCAAACCTCTACGACGCGCCCTTCGCTCGCCGAGCGCTTCGCCGCCACGGCGATTTCCAGTGCCCGCACGCCGTCCTCCAGGTTCGCTCCAGCCGCAACCTCTCCCTCGAGACACGCCAGGAAATGTTGCATCTCATCGAGGAACATGGTGTTGCGCTCGAAACCCGGCGGGAGAGCATGGTGCGTCCACTGGCCGTCTGAGGCGCGGTAGCACGAGGCCTTCCCATTCGCGGCCTCCCAATAGATGGTGCCGCCGTGGCCCGTGATCTGCAGCCAGTGGCCGGGGGGGCGCTGCACGTAATCCAGGTGCACGGTGCCGATCATGCCAGACGCGAAGTGGAGGGTGATCTCCGCCACGTCTTCCACGTCAAGTTCCAGGTCACTGAGGCGGCGGGTTACCGCCGACACCGCGTGGATCTCCCCCAGCAGCCAGCGGAGGTAGTCGAAGGGATGGCTCAAGGTCAAGACCACGCCGCCCCCCAGGTCGCTCCGCGCGCTATACCCCTGGCGGTAATCTTCGCCGGGATGCCAGCCCGGCAAGTACTCACCCCAATGGGCATGGACGCTGCTTACCGTGCCGATCGCCTGCTCTGCGAGCCACTGCTTGATCTGCCGCAGCGCCGGGTGAAAGCGAAACTGATACCCCACCAAGACCTTCAGTGACTTCTCTCTCACGATCCGAAGCAGCTCCGAGACTCGCTCCAACGTGTGGGAAACAGGTTTCTCGATCAGAAGGTGACAGCCGGCATCGGCGGCCGGGATTGCGATATCAAGGTGAAGCGCCGTCGGATTGGCGACAATCACCGCGGTTGGATGGTGAAGTAAGGCCTTCCGCACCTCGGTTTCGACGGGCAGATCGCTCACCTCCTCATCGCGAGAGGTGGAACGGCCTGAACGCAGCAGCAGGAGATCACGCATCCCAAGGTGCCGGAGATTTCGCAGGTGGCGGCGGCCGATCGATCCCACTCCCGCGATAAGGATGCTCACGAACTCAGAGGTCCTTGGCGGACGGAGGGGCTACCCGGAGCGCGGCATTGGTCAAATCGCGTTGGCTGTCGATGTCCACGTCATCGTCCGCCGACATGACCAGGGGAAGCATGCGCCGGCCGGTCATGGACCCCTGCTCCATCACCGTGCGCCAGCGGGTGATGTCGAGGTTGGCGTTCTGCCAGTAGACGGCCGGCAGAAGCTGCCGGGGCTGGTTGTAGGGCTCCTGGTAGGTCGGGTGGGTGAGGAGGGGCACGAGGTAGTCCCCCTCCAGGCGCCACATCTTGTACGGCGTGTGCGGGGCGGGGATGACGCTGCGCAGGGCGTCGGCCTCGGGGTGGGCGAGCAGGCGCTCGATGCCGGCGTCAATCAGCTCGGGTGGGCGCAGCGGCGAGGTGGGGCGCAGGTGCACGATGAGATCGGGCCGATAGCTCTCGTGCTCCCACAGCCAGTTCAGGGCGTGCTGGAAGACCTCGAGGTCGGTCGAGTAGTCCCCCGCCAGCTCCGCCGGGCGCAGGAACGGCAGCTCGGCGCCGGCCTGTCGGCTTACCTCGGCGATGCGCTCGCTGTCGGTGCTGACAATGACGCGCTCGATGAGCCGCGCCGCCAAGCCGTGCTCAATCGAGTGCACGACCAGGGGTTTTCCCTGAAACAGCAGGAGGTTCTTGTCCGGCGGGTTCTTCGAGCCGCCGCGCGCCGGAATAAGGGCAAGGACAGAGGGAGGCATGGCGTGGTCAGGCACTAATCTCGTGGGTGATGAGGCGGTAGGCGGTCTCCACGGCGCGGCCGGTGAAGAGGCAAGAGTAGGCGCGGAAGACTTCGTCCGTCACCGGATCGGTCTCGCGGCACGCCGTCGCCTCCGCGCCCGCCCACGCCTCGATGCGCTTCAGGTAGGCGGCGTAGCTGTCGAGGAAGATGCTCTCGAAGAAGGAGAACTTTTCGCTGCGGGCCTTGCCTTCGAAGTTGCAGACGTAGACATTGCGCAGCCCGGCTGACCAGAGCTCGTAGATCGAGGAGGAGCCGAAGGTGAGGATGACGCGGCTCCTGAAGGCACTCTCCCAGTACCACGCCTCCGGGCCGAGCCACTCAACGCAGCCGGACGGCAGGCGCCGCTCGCGGGCGATGTCGGCGAAGATGGCCTGCACGTCCGCCAGGTCGTGGTGGCGCGCCCGCAGCGGATGGATCTTGATCACCACCCTGAACCCGGCCTCGATGAGGGGCAGGCAGAGCCGCTCGAGGAACACCTTCTGCTTCGCGTAGCAGGCCGCCTTGCCTTCGCCGAACTGCGTCACCACGCCGCGGTAGCCCCCCGGGTGGAAGAGGAAGGCCAGGGGTCGGGGGGGGCTGGCCGGCTCTGCCGCGGGCACGCCGCCCGACTGCGCTTCCTCGCCCGCCTGGCCGCCGCCGGCAACGCGCGCGTGCACCCGGTCGAGGTAGAGGAACGAGCAGGCCCGCAGCGCGTAGCCCTGGAAAATCTCGCTCACCCCGTGGGCCTGGGCAAATGGATGCTCCGAGAGGAAGAGGCTGGTCACCTCCGGCGCCTCGTCGGGCAGCGCGAACCCGCCATCCACCCGCGCCACGAACGGCAGGTGCTGGTAGCCCACGGCGAAGGCCGGCACCTTCCACTCCGCCGCAACCTCCCGCAGCCACGGCAGGTCCTTCGTCGTCGCCACCACCGCGTCATAGCCGCCGTAGCGTTTGCCGCGATGGTAGCGCAGCCGGCCGCGCAGCTCCTCCCACTGCCGCTCGTAGTCGATGAGGCGCGCCACGTAGCGCAGCGCCTGCGGGTTGACGATCCCCACCGTGGTGGGGTGCCGCCGGATGCTGCCCTGGGAGAACCCCCACGACCAGCCGAGGAACTGCGGGCGGTTGATGTGGTAGGCCACCTCGTGTCCCTGACCGGCGAAGTACCAGGCCAGCGGCAGGATCACCTTGGCATAGAGCGACTGGTGGTGCGCGAAGAGGAGACGCATCAGGCGTCGAGGAGCTCCAGCAGGTTACGGGGCGACTGGGGCGTCAGGGCGAAGCTCTCGATGACCAGCCGGGCCACCGCCTGCCGCGCCGCGGTCGAACGACCACGGTAGTCCTCATAGCCCGCCAGGAACGCGGCGCGGAAGGTCTCCGGCGTCTGAGCGCGTGACTCGGGCAGGCGGGCGAGCGGCTCCTCCTGCCCGAGGAAACGCAACACCTCCGCGTACGTCCGCGTCTCGTACGGAACGTCCTTCGAGCGCAGCAGCCGCGCCGGGCCGGTGAGCGCTCCGAGGAGCGCCCCGAGGAGGCGATGCGGCTCGGCCGGGTAGGCGGCGATGGCGGCGTCGAGGGCGGCCAGGGCGTAGGCGCCAGCGGGGCGCTTCAGGAAGCGCCACTTCTCGACATCGCTCTTCGACTTCAGGTAGAGCGAGAAGAGAGAGTGACGCGGCCGGTGGATGCCGAGCACGCTGGCGAGGTCCTGGCGCCGCAGCCCGAAGCGCCGCGTGCGCTGGAAGAGGTCGCGGTCCACGGTGCGCACGTCGCGGAAGCGAAAGAAGCGGAAGAGGCTGCGCTTCCAGCACTTCACCGCGCCGCCGACGCCGAAGCCCTCCTCGTAGAGGCGGCCGTAGACCATGTAGGTCCGCCAGCCGCTGCGGCGGATCGCCTCGTAGAGCGTGTGGATGGCGTGCGGCTCCAGGATCATGTCGGCGTCCACCTGCGCGAAGTAGAGCGTGCCGCAGCGCTCGGGCATTGCCTGGAACGCCCGGCTCATCGGCGCCACGTCGCGGATGTGCTCGAGGCGGAAGGCGCGGCTCTGCTTGTCGAGGGCGGCCAAGCAGTCGGCGGTGGTCTCCTCGCCGCTACGCAGGAGGAAGACCGTCAGGTCATCCCCGGCCGGCATTCGCCACCTCACCCCACCCTGGGGAGTCCGGGTTGTCGTTCGGCTGGAAGAAGGGGTAGCAGTCCTTGATCTTCGCCGCCAGCCAGCGTTTGCTGTAGCGCCGCCCGTAGACGCACTCGTAGAGGAACCCTTGGTGCTGCTGCTGGTCGCGGCTCAGGTTCGGCCCCACCGGCAGCGGCCCGACGCTGAAGAAGCTCACCTTGCGGAAGAGCACGCTCCCCGCCGCCCAGACGTTCAGCTCGCCGCCGCGCGTCGGCAGCCAGGTCCAGAACTCCGCGCCGCTGGCGGTGGCCCGCAGCGGGCCGATGATGCGGTACGGCTTCCACCAGTTGTTCTGATTCTTCAGTCGGATGATGCCGATCTCGGGATGCTCGGCGAAGACCTCCAGGCAGGTGCGCAGAAAGGGGCGCGGGTGGTCTAGGACAAAGTCGTCCTCGACGAAGAGGATGTACTCGCCGCGGCACTTCGGGTAGGCATCGTTGAGCGCCACCGCCATGCCGAGGTTCACGGGATGGGCGATGATCTGGTCGAAGCACCGCGCCTGGCGCGCCGCGGCCAGGAGCTCGTCGCCGGAACCGTTGTCCACAAGAATCTTCTCGACCTTGGGGTAGTCCTCGATCTCGTCGAAGAAGCGCCGCAGGCTGTCACAGAGGCGCAGCAGCGCCGGCAGCCGCTTGCAGGAGAGGACGACGAGGGAAACCAGCCCCGGCTCGAAGTCGCAGTAGCCGCGGCCGGCCGCCAGGACGCGCGCGGCGCGCCGCCGCCTGCGCCACACCGCCAGGTCCAGCCGCCAGCGCGGCACCAGTCTGGCCTGCCCGAAGTTGAGCGGATCAGGCTGTTTTTCTAATGACCACTGCGGTCTCATCGGTCAGTCCGTCGGCTGCTCGCTCGAGGGCGAAGGCGAGCATCCCTCCGTCCACGGCGCCGCCAGAAAGGTCAAGCTTCGAGGCGCACGTCGCCGGGTCGGTGCAGGCGGTTGCCGGCCACCAGGAGGTCGATGCGTCCCTCCTTGAGGGACTGGAGGCCGTGCTCGACGGTGCGCAGCATCGGCTCGCCGTGGACGTTGAAGCTGGTGTTGATGAGCACCGGGATGCCGGTGCGCTTGAAGTACTCGCGCAGGACGTCGTAGTAGACCGGGTTTTCGGCCCGACCGATCACCTGGGGGCGCACCGTGCCATCGACGTGCACGACTCCTTCGAGCTTCTTCGCCCAGGCCGGGTTGACCTGGTAGGTGAGGGTCATGTGCCGCGCGGAGAGGTGCTCCGGCCGCCAGCCGACGAGGACTTCGGCGGCGTGCTCCTCCATGATCACCGGCGCGAAGGGCATATACTCCACGCGGTCGAGGCGCTCGTTGATTGTCCAGTTGGCGTGGTTGTCCTGAGCATCGGAGAGGATCGAGCGCGCCCCGAGCGCCCGCGGCCCAAACTCCATGCGCCCCTCGATGAGGCCGACGATCTCCCTGTTTACAAGGCATTCGGCCACCCTGGCGGAGTCAACGTCGGCATTCGAGCCGGCATCGAACCCCAGGGTCATGCCGGGGCACTCGAGGCGTTCGATGCCTTCCAGGTACGCCCCCCACGCCGCCGCCCCCAGGGCCAGGCCGTCATCCCCCATCGGCGGCGTGACGAAGAGGCGGTAGCGCTGATTGAGAAGGCCGTTGGTGACGACGTTCGAGAACGTGCCGCCGGAGACAACGACCGGCATCTCGGGGGTGAAGTTCGCCGCGAAGAGGTCGAGGAGGATGCGGTTCGTGCGCTGCTGCAACAGCGCCCCGAAGTTGGCCGCGAACCTGCGGTCGTCCACCTTGTCGAGGTCGTACTCCGCGACGATGACCTTCTCCTGCTTGCGCAGGCGGCGCACCTCCTGGAGGGTGAGCTGGCGCCCGTCGGAGGTGCGGCAGAGGTGCTCCTCGCCGATCTTCGGGTGGCCGCGGGTGACGAGGTAGTGGTAGTCCCCGTAGCGCTTCAGCTCGAATGCCGCGTCGTAGCCGGCCTGCCGGCAGTCGAAGGCGTCGGCATCGCCCCACCCCGCCAGGCCCATCAGCTTGCCTTCGTAGCCGGCGACGCCGTGGCGGTCCACCAGGCCGAAGTTGATCACCGACGGCACCGACCAGTACGACCCGAACGTATGCCCCGTCTTCGGGCGCCCCAGGAGACCGCGCCGCACGACGTTGCCCTTCGCCAGCCGGCTGCCGCAGTTCGATTCCCAGTGCACCAGCTTGCGGTCGCGCACCGCCCCAAAGGACTCCCAGGAGCCGAGATCGCCGCCGCCGTCGATGCTCACGCAGTCGAAGTCGCCCCACGGCGCCAGGGCCCAGCCGCTCATGACGTGCGCCAGGTGGTGGTGGACGAGGATGGTGCGGCGCGCGTTGAGGCGCTTGCCGAGGCGCTCGGCCGTCTGCACGTCGCTCAGCACGCAGAGGTCGATGTCGGCCTCCTGCAGGCCGAAGTGACCGAGGAGGTAGCGCAGGCTCTGCTCCGGCCAGCCCTTATGCCGCCGCCGCCTCGAGAAGCGGTCCTCCTCCTGGGCGAAGACGATGCGTTCGTCCTCGATCAGGCAGACGCCGCAGCAGTGACTCAAGCCTATGCCGAGAATCCGCATCCGTGCTTCACCTGGTGTCTGCTTCGCAGCTTGTCGTCTGCCTCTCCGTCACGGCGCCGTGAGGCGGGAGAAGGCGTCGACGAAGTTCTCGATGCGCACCTGCCAGGACCAGTCCTGGAGGATGCGCGCCCGCATGGCCTGCCGCAGGGCGGCGTAGTCCTCCCGGCGCAAGGCGCGCAGGGAGAGGAAGCAATCGACGATCGACTCCACCGCCGGTTCGATGAAGAAGCCGTTCACCCCCGGCTCGATCAGCTCGCGCATGTTCCCTACGCGGGTGGTGACCACGGGAAGGCCGCAGGCGCCAGCCTCCAGGGCGGGGTTCGGCGTCCCTTCGTTCCAGCTCGCGCAGAGGTAGAAGTCGATGCCGTGATAGAAGCGGCGCATCTCGTCGCGATTGAGCGGCGCCCGCTTGAACTCCTTCGGCACGCGCAGCAGCTCGGCGCGAAACCCGCCCCGTTCCTGCAGAATGTTGCAGGCTTTCTCGATGGCGGCGAAGTTCTTCGGTCCCCGCTCCTTCCCCACCCAGCCGATGCGGATGAGCCGCGGGTCGAACGTAAGCTGCGGCGGCGGCGTGAAGAAGGACGCATCCACGCCGTTCGGGCAGGAGAGAAGGTTTTCCAGCCCCGGCGCCAGCAGCTCGTGCAGGATGCGCGAGTTCACGGTGACGTAGCGGAAGCGGCCGAGCAGGTCAACCGCGAGGCGATAGGCCTCCTCGACGGTCCGTCCCGGAATCGGGTTCTGCGGATCGAGGCCGCCGCCGATATTCGAGTGGCTGGTCACGGCCGCCATGAAGTAGCGGAAATCGTCGCCCCGGAAGAGGCGCGGGGACCTCTTCAGGAGGCCATGCACGATGCGCCAGGTGGCGAAGTAGATGGGCCGTCGGCGCAGCAGGCCGCAGCGCCAAAGGAGCGCGAACCGCCGCGTGGTGAGGAGGCGGAAGCGGAAGCGCGCCTGGTGCCACCGCAGGGACTCCAGGCGGGAGTGCTGGATCCAGCCGCGGCTATCGACGACGTAGAAGATCGTCGTGGCTGGGGTCGTTCTGGAAGCGCCGCGCATGCCCATCATCCCAGGAGAACGCGCCGCAGCCGCCGCGCCAGCCGGGCGGGCGCCTGCCGCAGGCGGCGCAGCCTCGCGCGCCGCAGCTCACGCTCGACGAGAGCCAGGAGGTGATCGCCGTCAAGTTGCATGGCCACGGCATCGCGGTGCAGGAAGGGCCGCTGGTTGCCGTAGTAGTGCTGCGCGGTCTCGTAGCCGGTACCCATTCCCGGCGGCGTCTCGGCGATGGCGAAGACCGCCGTCGGCCGCGTCGCGGCGCCGTGCTCGATGCCCAGGTGCTTGATGTTCGCGCGGTCGCAGACCGGCGTGACGCCGAGCTCGGCGTAGGCGAGCGACAGCAGCGCCTCGGTCATGATCATCTGCGACGGCGGCACGGCGCGGATCATCGCCACCCAGCGCTCCAGGACCGGCCGGAACTGCGCCGCCGGCAGCATGAAGAGGCCGCAGTTGAGGTGGTAGTTCGGGTAGACGGCGAGGCCGCGCTGCTGCTTGTAGTGCACCATGGTGCGCAGCCCGATGCGCCGCTGGGCAATCTCCACCATGTCGAGGTCGCGCGGGTCCAGCGAGGTGATCTTGTGCACCCAGGCGCGGCCGCGGAAGCGCGCGAAGAGGGGGCGCGGGTCCTGCTTCCAGAGGATGTCCGCGTCGCAGACGACGACCGCGCGGTCGGCGTCCTTGATGCGGTACTGCTCCAGGGCGAAGGGCCGGTAGGCCCACATGCCGTAGCCCTGGCGATCCACCGGGATGACCTCGCACGACAGCGCGCCGAGGCGCGCCTCGAGGAACGCCTTCTCCCACGGCTCGCCGACGATGACCTCGATGCACTGGTAGTCGAGGGCGCGCAGCGAGCGCACCGACCAGACGCAGTAGACGAGGTGCGTCAGGCCGGTGACGCAGTAGATGATGACGGGGTCCATCAGCACCCCTGAGGCCGCAGGCGGCGCATGATCCCGCCTCGCAGCCGCTGGAACTCCTTGTGCAGGCTCAGCCACGACTCAGCCAGGCGCTCCCGCGGCGGGAAGCGACGGGGCCACGGGGCGGCCTCCGTGCGCCAGGTGAGGGCCAGCCCTTTCTTGAACTCGTCGAGGAGCAGCAGCGTCTCCACCGCCGGGCCAAAGTAGGCCTGCCAATTGCGCAGGTAGCGCTGCTCGCGCTGGCGTCGATTCGCATCATCGAGGAGGACGAGGCTGCCGGGGGCAAGATGCTCGAAGAGGAGGTAGAGGGCCGGCTCGCGGCTGTTGAAGAAGTAGGGGGGACCGTCGATAAGAACGAGATCAAGGCGGCCGAGCTGTTTCAGGAAGGCGCGCGACAGGGCGTAGTGCTGGAAGACCTTGCCGGCCACGTAGCGCAACCTGATCGGGCAGGTGACGAACTGCACGAACTGTTGCAGCCCTTGCGCGGCCAGGCCAAAGCGCGGATGACCGGGGAAGTCCGGCAGGTGGTCGATGGACCAGACCTGCTGAACATGGCCCCGAGCCGCTTCGTGGGCCAGGATGCGCGTCGAGACCCCGCTGCCGAACTCGAGCACCCGCTTGGGCCGAACCTCCTCGCAGTACCTGCCGAGGAACTGACAGGTGTCCCGCTGCAAGCGCCAGCCGCCGAAGCTGATATCGCCGAGGTAACCAAGGTCGTAGCCCTGCCGCGTCGCCACCAGCCGCAGGAGGTCAGCGCGCCGCCCCGCTTGCTCCACGCAGGCTCCTTGTGGCTCACGATCACCGGCCCGCGGCACCCTCCGCGTCGCGGCTCGTTGAGTGGCAGGAAAGACGGCCGTTGCCGCGCTCATTGCGCCCCCCGGTTAGCAGATTTCCCGCGCACTGATATCGTGGCGGGTATTGCGGATGGCCGGGATCACCTTGCCGAGGGAGCGGCGCAACGGAAAGAGCACCTTCGAGGCCCTCGTGCGGCGCTTCGACGAGTGGCGATCGAGGATGCTCGCGACCGCCTCGCGCTTCCCCACCCACCAGCTCGGCAACCGCCGCTCCCGGCAGGGAATGCCGTCCTGTTTGAGCTGCTCGAGGTAGACGCCGATCGAGGCGCCGCGGTCGCGCTGCCAGGGCTCCGGCCGGGGGTTCGTGCGCGGGTACTTCACCTCGCGCCCCAGCAGGAGGGCGCCGATCGCCGGCCGCACGTCCCCCGCGCGGTCCACGAAGTAGGGGTCGAAGCGGTAGAATAGGGTGTCGAGGAAGCGCGGCGACTGGTAGGGGCTGACGACGGGGATGCCGAGGATGTTCTTGAACATCTGGTGCCAGATGCCCATCGCCATGCCCACGTGCAGGTCGTGCACGGCGTAGTAGTCGCGGTCGCGGTGGTTGTTGTTGCGCGAGAAGACGCCGTCGCCAGAGGTCCCTAGCCAGAGGACGGCCTTGTTACCGTGCTCGAGCACCAGGTCGCGGATCGTCCGCACCCAGCGGAAATGCGCCGGGTCGAACATGCAGTCGCTGGCGATGATCTCCTCGCGCAGCAGGCTGTTGTCGGTATCGTTCGTCTGCGGCACGAAGCGTTCGACCTCGATGCCGTTCTCTTCCAGGAAGGTCTCGTTCAAGGGCGCGTTCGGCTCGCCGCTGAGGACGATCCAGCGCTCGCGGCGCCGCGCCAGGATGATGTTCTCGCTGTCCTTGCCGCCCATCGAGAGGATGTGTACCCAGCCCGGGTAGCGCGCTTCGATCTCGCTCACGTACTCCTGGATGAGCCGCGCCCCCAGCTCGATGATCGCGCCCGGCTCGAGCAGCTCCATGGTGCTGCGGCGGTAGGTCGTGCGCGCCCGCATGACCTCGGCGTCGATGGTGAGGAAACTCGGACGGTAGAAGTGGGTGGTCTGGAAGCGCGGCTGGCGCACGAAGCGCTGCTTGGCGTGGATGAGGGCGTAGACCGAGCTGCTGACGAGGTAGTCGCCGCCGTCCCGCAGGTAGTACATCGGGTAGAGGTAGTTGTCGGCTTGAATCTCCCTGGCGCGGTAGATGCCGTTCGGCCAGGTGAAGAGCTCGTAGTTCGTGATCTTCTCGTAGCGCCCTGGCTGGAGATTGAAGTTCAACAGCACGGCATTGTTTCCCTGGCGCTCAGCGCCCGCGGCTCCCTTGGGGCGGGTTCACATCGATGCATCGTTATGAACTCTTCCTCTTCCGAGGGAGGCGCGCCGGCCTCCGCCATCGGGGTCAGGGTGCTCCGACGGAAACGCTTGCGACCTCGAGGAAGAGGCTGCGCTCCAGCCGGGCGCGGCTCTCCTCGCCGGCGAGGCTGCGGTAGGTGAGGCCGGTTCGCTGGAGGTAGGCTTCCCAGACATCGACATGATGCCCATCGAGGCGCGCGCAGCGCTGCACCGGCAGTCCTTCGTCTTCGAGCGCCGCGGCTGCTTGCCGCGCCGCTTCGGGCGATTCGGCGACGAGGCAGAGGAAGGCGTGGTTGCGCGCGGCTCCAGGCGGCGTCGGGCGCTCGCGGAGGCCCAGCGCCGCCAGCCTCTCCGCGCCCATCTCCAACGCGGCCGCATACGAGGCCTGGAGTCCCCCCAGGATGCGCGGCAGCTTCTCGAGCTGCGCCAGCAGGAGCGCCGCCTGCAGCTCGGTGATGCGGTAGTTCATGCCGAACGAGGCGATGGCCTCCAGGCCTTCGGGGTCGCCCCCGCCGGCGTGCCGCAGCATGCCGAGATCGTGGAAGCGATAGGCGCGCTCATGGAGCTGGGGATCATCCGTCAGGAGCATCCCCCCCTCGCCGGCGGTGATGAGCTTGTTGTACTGGAAGGAGAGGACGGAGACGTCGCCCCCGGCCCCGACCGGCTTGCCGGCCACCACGCCCCCCAGGCACTGGGCGCCGTCCTCCACCACGCCGATGCCGCGCCGCCGCGCCAGGTCGCGGATGGCGGGAAGGTCGCAGGGGACGCCCCGCATGTGCACCGCCAGGATCGCCCGGGTGCGCTCGCCGCAGCACGCCCCAAGCCGCTCCGCGTCGAGGCCGAGGGTGGCGTCGATCGGCGCGATGACCGGCGCGCCGCCGAGGGCGAGGATCGCCATGAGGTCGGAGACCCAGGCGTAGGCGGGCATGATCACTTCGTCCCCGGCTCCCACCCCGAGGGCGAAGAGGGCCGCGTGCAGCGCCGAGGTGCCGGAGCTGAGCGCCACGGCATGGCGCCGCCCGAAGAGCTCGCAGGCCCGCCGCTCCAGCTCTTCCGCCTTGCCCTTCAGCGCCAGGCCGTAGAATCGGTACGGCGACTGCGCCGCCACCACCTCGGCCACGGCGTCGCGCTCCTCGCCGCCGTAGAAGCGCGCCCCGGGGAAGCCGCCGAAGAACTCCGGCCTCACGTCTGCTCCCCCGGCGTGAGGTAGTGCTTCATCACGTGCGTCTTCAGCATGCGCACCTGCTCGAAGAAGTCGCACTCATCCGTGCCCATGGGCTGCTTGAAGTAGGAGGCAAGTTGCGGCAGGACCCCCACCTCCCCCTTGCCGGCAAAGAAGTCCACCCAGCGAATGAGGTCGGCGACCAGCGGCGCCGCCAGGATCGAGTCATCGCCGAGCCAGTCGATCTTCATCTGCATGGGGACATCGAACCAGCCGGTGAAGTCGATGTTGTCCCACGCCTCCTTGCTGTCGCCGCGCGGCAGGTAGTAGTGGATGTGCACCTGGTGATCGAAGTCGTCGTAGCCGAGGATCTTGCCCAGCACCGAGGTCTTGCTCCGCACCTTGCTGTCGCGGTGCGCCGGGTCGTGGAGCACCTGGCCGTCGCGGTTGCCGAGGATGTTCGTGCTGTACCAGCCGGTGAGCTTCAAGGCGCGGTGTTTGAGGAGCGGCGCGATGGAGGTCTTGTAGAGCGTCTGGCCGGTCTTGCCATCCTTGCCGGTGACGACGACCCGGCGGGCCTGGGCGAACTCGACGAGCGCCGGGATATCGACCGTCAGGGAAGGCGTGAAGTTGATGAAGTGGCAGCCGTTCTTGATCGCCGTGTAGGCGTAGAGCATGCCCGAGGTGATGCCCGGATTGTTGGCGCGCAGTCCGTCCTCGAAGGCCGCCAGCGAGGCGTGCACCTCGGTGCGCGGCACCGTGGGCTCCGTCGAGGAGAGGTTGACGACGATGAGGCGGGTGAGGTGGTGCTTCGTCCTGAACGCCTCGATATCGTACTCCAGGCTGCGCACCAGCTCGGCCAGGGGACGGCGGGTGAAGACCGTGGTGGCGAACTCGATGTCCTGCATGCGCGGCTGCGAGGCGCGCGACTCGAGAATCTTCTCGATCGTGGCATCGCGCTCCGCCAGGATGGCCGGGTAGGTGTCGGTGGCGTCGATGAGCTGGGCGATCTGGCTGATCAGCTCCTTCGGAACCACCTTGTGGACGCGGCAGGACTCCGCATAGGTGTCCGGCACGATATCCCAGCCGCCGAAGACGACGTCCCGCAGGTCCACGAGACCGAGCGACTTGTAGGCCGGCTCGACTTCGGAGGGGACGCGGAAGCCGAGATCGGTCCCCAGCCGCAGGCTACAGTGCGCCGCCAAGAGGGTGGTGGCGACCGCCCCCTTGGAGCCGATCACGAGCGCCCCAACCTTACCGTCCATGGGTACTCCCTGCCCTCCTGAAGAGGGGGCGTTGCGCCGAATCAACCTGAGAAATCAGACCGGGGGAAGGCCACGGATCATCGACCGCGCCGCGCCAAGCTGTGGCTCAGCCGACGGCATCCTCAGGCTTGCCGGCAGACGAACGCCCCACGCGGAAGAGCGCCTGCACCACCTCGTTCCCCGCCACGAACGAGAAGCCAGCGCTCTCCAGCAGGCGGCGCAGGTTGTCGAGGCGGAAGTGCATGAGGTGCCCGAGCTGCAGGAACTGCCGGCGCCTGTCTTTCGCGGCGGCCAGGCCCGGCACCTCGACGTAGAGGACCCCGGCCGAGGCGAGGGCGTGCCGCACCGTTTCGAGGAAGGCATGCGGCTCCTCGATGTGTTCGAGCACGTGGCTGAGGATGAGGAGATCGACCTGCTGGCGGCTTCCTTGCAGCAGCTCCACCGAGCCCACCGCCAGGTCGAGTCCCCTCGACCGCCCGTACGCAACCGCAACCGCGCTGACATCGCAGCCCCGCACCCTGCAGCCACGGCTCTGGAAGTAGGCGAGGATTCCACCGTAAGCGCACCCCACCTCGTAGACCTGCTTCCCCGAAAGCGTGACACCATGCTCTTCGAGGAAGCCGGCGATGTAGGTCCCGCGGCGGATGCCGCGCTGGAAGAGCGGCTCGCAGTGCGCCGCATCCACGCCGCGTTTGAGGCTGGCGCGGTACTCCCTCCGGTAGTAGCGCGCCAGGGAGCCGCTGGTGAGCCGCGGCGACTGCACCACCAGTCCACACTCCTGACAGGCCTGGAATCGAAGCCCCAGCAGGCCCTGACGGTAGGAGGCAGAGGGCAGCAGCACTGTCCCCGCGCAGAGGGGACACCTCTTCACCTCCTGCCAGGTGTAGGTCGTGCGCAGACGGAGCGACTGGGCAAGATTCTCGACCCTCAGCTTCGCGGCCCGCAGCAGCGCACCACTGCTGCGGGGGCGGCTGGAGCATGCCGCCTCGCCCTCACCCCAGCGCTGGGCCATTCTCTCCCTGCTTGCGGCAGAGCCGCAGACTCCCGCTCCGCCGGCGGCTACTTGACGGGGACGAAATCAGCAATGATCCCCCGCGCCGGGAAGGGCGCCTTGATGTAGCCGAACTCCGCCGCCAGGTCGATGACCACTTGGAGGTGCGCGAGGCGCAGCTCCGGGGGGATTTCCGGCATCACCATCCTGCGCGCCAGCTCCGCCTTCAAGCCCGTGTTGGTCTCCAGCACCTGGGGCATCTCGTCGGGATGCGCGTTGAGGTATTCAATGGCCTTCATCAAGCCACGGTGGAAGGTCTGCGCCTCCTCGCGGTGGGTCGCCATCCACGACTTCTTGGCGACGAACGTCGCCACCAGGAAGCGCGGCGCGATCGCTCCGTAGGGGTCGTCGAGCCGGCGCGCCACGCCGTGCCCGATCGGCAGGGCGACGAACGGCTCCGGCGCCACGACGGCCTCCACGAAGCCGTTCTTCAGGCTCGTCTCCATCTGCGGGAACGGCAGCTCGAGGGAGATGAACTTGGCATAGTCGGCGCCGCGCTTCCTGGCCAGGGCGCGCAGCCCCATGGTGATGACGCTCGGCCCGATGGTGTTGACGGCGATCTTCTTCCCTTCGAGATCCTTCACACTCTGAATTGGGGAATCCTTGCGCACCAGAAGGAGGGCGCCCGGTTTCTCGCTGTTGAAGACCCAGCCGGGCGCCACGTACTGAATATCGAAGCCGCGCTCATGGGCGAGGATGATGGCGGTAATGTTCACGAAGCCGAAGTTGATGTCGCCCGACTCCACCGCCGGCACCGTCACCGCTCCGCCCACCATCTTCTTGATGGCGGCGGTGTAGCCGAGCTCCTTGAAGAACCCCTTGTCGTTGGCGACGAAGAGGGCCAGCGCAGGCGCGATGGGCGACGTGCCCACCTTGAAGACCTTCGACTGCGCCGCGCTCGGAACCGGCACCAGGCTGGCGCCGAGGAGGAAGACGAGGAGCCACGCGCCTCCCCGCCAGCCGGATCGCACGGCGATCGCGCTGGACCGGCGACGTTGAAGAATCTTTGCGCTCTGCTGCATGAGGTGCTCCCTCCAGGTAGGTGGGCAAGCGGTGTGTATGTCGTGATGGGCGATGGTGGTCAACAACGGCGGTCTGCCCATTCGACCGCGCCCCGCGCGCCGGCCGACAGGAAGACGCCGGCCCCGCCTCAGGTTGACTGCCCCAAGACCCCACGCAGCCGCGCCGCCAGCATCGGCCAACGACGTGGCTGCGGCAGGGGAGGCAGCGTGGTCGGCTCGTAGGCAAAGCCGGACTTGTTCAGGAAGACGAGAAGCTTCTGCGTCCCGAAGAGGCAATCGGCCACGGGGGTCTCGGGGAAGTAGAGGCGCACGACGTCCGTCAGGCCCGTCTCGGCCTCCGTGACGTTGAAGGCCTGCGCCCCCTCGAGCTCCGCCTGCAAGGACGCCCGCAGCGTGTTCCGCAGGAGGCCGGCGGTTGCCACGCCGCCGGCGCCATACACAAACAGCTTCCTGGACCTAGGCTCGCCCCGTCGCGCGTCATCCCGCAACTGCAACAGACGGCGAACCCACTTAGACGTCTTCTCCCCAGCCCCGGTTAAGCGCAAGCTGATGAAGGTGAACCGTTCATCGGCGAGCGCCTCCCCCTCGCGTTCGGCGCGGGCCTTGCTCTCCCCGTACCACTTGCCGCCCCACTCGAAGAGGTTCTTGTACTCCAGGATGGAGGGATGGTCCTCATCAATCGGCAGGTAGCGGGGCACCGCCACGTCCTCGCCGGTGATCGGGCCGGTCTCCTCCCGATTGCGCATCCAGGAATCGACGCCGTAGCGTGCCAGGGAGCTGAAGAAGATGAACTTCCTCACCCCCGCCTCCTTGGCGAGGCGGAGGAGGCGGCAGGTGCCCTGGAAGTTCACCGCGTCGTAGGCTTCCGGCGAGGGGGCGCCAAGGGGACCGCGGATGGCGGCGGTGTGGATGACGTAGTCGATCCCTTTGATCTTTTCGGCAATGCTGTCCTGATCACCGAGGTCATCGCCCAACTTGAGATCGAAGCCGATGAGGTGGTAGGTGTCGCTCAAGGCGGGCTTGATGATGGTCGTTGCTATGAGGCCCTCGCTGCCGGTGAGCAGTACAGTCTTGCGGCGCATCATACGCTCCTGTCCCGTTTCCTTCTCCACCCTGTCGTCCGCGGTCGCCACGGCGTCCAGGCTGGACCTCCGCTGCCCACCCAAACCTTCCGTCGCTCCCCTTCCCCCAACCGCTTAGTGCGCCGTCAATCCCGCGAACCGCCCAACCTCCGTTAAGTCCGGCAGGACGGGCACTCCCAGCTCCCGCCAGGCCTCGTGCTGCTCCGGCGTATCCCGGGCAACGAACGCCACCCCACTCCGCAGCGCCGCCTGGTAATCGGAGACGCCGTCGCCGATGAAGAGCGCTTCGCGCGGCTGCAGCGCGAAGTCGCGCAGAATGGTCTCGACAATCTCGACCTTGCCGCGGGGCGCCCCCCAGACGCCGCTGAAGAACTTGCCCAGCCTCCGTTCCTCGATGATGAAGCGCAGCTCCTCCTCCGGAGTTCCGGAGGCGACAAAGAGAAGGCAGCGCGAATAGAGCGCATCCAGGGTCTCGCAGGCGCCGGGCACGAACGGGCAGCGCAGGAGCTTGTCGAGCACCAGCGCCGAGAACCGTTCTCCCAGCGCCTCGCCCTCCGCCGCGGAGAGCTCGCGCCGCAACAGTTCCCGGTAAATCCAGGCAAACTTGGCGTGGCGGGAGACCCCTAGGTTCTCCAGGTGGTAGCGCAGAATCGCCGGCTGGTGCTCGGGGTAGCTCGCGAAGAGCTCGAGAAAGGCGGACGTTTTGATGGAGTTCGATTCCAGGATCACCCCATCGAAGTCGAAGATGATCGCTCGCAGCTCTTGCCCTACCACTCGCTGGCTGTTCATCAGAGGTTCTTGATGTGCGGCTCGTGGCTCAGCCACCACTCCCCCACGCTCACATCGAGCAGCGTGTGGATGTCGCGTCCCGTCACCCAGTTTCTGATGATGGGATGACAGCGCTTGCCCATCCACCACCAGGGGTTGGGACCCTCCCGCCGCTGCACGCACTCCTTGCGAAAGGCCCAGATGCCCTGGTCGTAGTAGTACGCCTTGGCGTACGACTGGCGCTCGGTGGAGACCTGCCGGTGCGGATCACCCCACGGACGCAGGCGCCCCTCGTGGATCTCCAGGGCGCGCAGGGGGTGGTCATCCGCCGCCTCCCAGACGGTCATCACGGAATCCAGCTCCGGCTGCGCTGCAAGGATGCCCATGGCTTCATCAATGAGCGCCGCGTCCACCATGACGGTGTTGCCAAGGAGGAGGACGACGTTGCGCAGCTCGGGGCGCTCCGCGGCGACAACCTCGACCGCGTGCTTGATCACCTCGCCGTGGTTCACGTGGTCACCGCTCAGTTCCTCGGGGCGGTCGATGATCCGGCAGCCAAGACACCGCCCCACCGCCGCAATGGCGGGGCCGTCGGTCGACAGGTAGACCACGCTGATCGAATGCGCCGCCAGGGCGGCCCGCAGCGGGTACGCCACGAGCGGCCGGCCGCCCACCTCGTAGACGTTCTTGTTGTGGATCGACTTGCTGCCGGCGCGCGCCGTGATGATGGCGGCGTTCATCGTTCGCTCAGGTCCTCGATCCTTCCTCGGCGGCGGAGGACGAGAGGTCGTGGTGGAGCTGCTCGAGGAGCTGCAGGATGCCTTGTCCCATGTCCACGTAAGAAGAGGAGGTCAGTTTGCGCCCCAGCCGCGGGGTGTAGGCGTAGGGAGTGACGCGGTAGTGGCCGTCCTGCTCCTCGCCCACCGGCGAGACGTACTCGATCTCCAGCTCCCGGCCCAGAATCTCGCTGAACATCGTAAAGAGGTCAGCGAGACGCGTCGAGGAGTGCCCGGTGATGATGATGTGCTGGTTGACGTACTCCTCGGCCAGCGCCTCGACGCTGAGGCGCGCCGCATCCTCGACGTGCACGTACTCGCGGCTGTCCTGCGGCGTGCCGACGTGGCGGATGCGCCCTTCGAGCAGCGCTTGGCGCAGCAGGCGGTAGACGCCGTTGCGCTCATCGGCGCGCGGCCCGTAGAGGCTGCCGTAGCGCAGGATCGTGTACTCCAGCCCGGAGGTGCGGAAGTACTCCTCGATGAAGGCTTCGCAGGCCTGCTTGCTGCAGCGGTAGAACCCCCCCTGGCGGCTGTAGACATAGACTGTGCTGGCGAACATGAAACGCTGCGTCCCGGCACGGCGCGCCGCTTCCAGGGCATTGATCGTCCCCAGGATGTTGAGGCGGGCGGTTGCAAACGGTTCCCGCCGCGCCGTCGTAAGGTCCGCAAGCGCCGCCAGGTGGAAGATCACCTCGCAGCCTGCCGCCGCCGCTTCGAGGCCGGCGCCATCGAGCACGTCGCCGACGACCATCTGCTGGTTCGAACGCAGGTGGGGCGACGGCCGCGTATCGAAGAGAGTGACCGCGTAGCCGCGCGTCGAGAGCGTGTCGGCAATATGGCTGCCGAGGAAGCCGGAGCCGCCGGTGACAAGCGCGCGTCTCATGCGCCCCTCTCATTGCGGAAGAACCGCAGCACGTTCTCCACCGCCTCGACTTCCATGCGGACGCGGCACTCGGCCGCGTAGGAGCCGATGTGCGGCGACAGGAGGACGTTGGGCAGCTCGGTCAAGGGCCCCACATAGGGTTCAAGCTCAAAGGTGTCGAGGTAGGCGCCCGCCAGCCTCCCGGCCCGCAGGAGCTCGTAGAGCGCCTGCTCGTCGACGAGGCCGCCCCGCGCGCAGTTGACGAGGATCGCCCCCGGCTTCATCACCGACAACGTGGCCCGGTCCAGCAGGTGGTGCAGCGTGGGGCTGTAGGCGCAGTGCAGGGTGAGGATTTCCGCCTCCTGCACCACCTTCGCAAAGTCGGTGTAGGAGACGCCGTACTGCGCGGCGAAGGCGTCGTCGCGCTGCGGATCGAAGGCCAGGAGGCGCACCGCGAAGGGTTGCAGGAGCTTGACCACCGCCTTGCCGACGCGGCCCAAGCCGATGATCCCCACGGTCCTGCCGCGCAGCAGCCCCCCCATCGGCTTCTCCCACGCCCCCGCGCGCAGCCGCCGATCTGCCTCGCCCAGGCGCCGCAGCACGTTCAGCATGCCGGCGAGGGTCACCTCGGCGGCGCCGTCGACAGGGGCTTCGGGGGTCGTGCAGACCCGCAGCCCGCGCTCCGCGGCGGCCTCGAGGTCGATGTTGTCGACCCCCGTGCCGCAGCGGGAGATGATGCGCAGGCGCGGCGCCTGCTCCAGGACGGCGCGGTCCAGCCGCTCGGTGCCGGCGATAACGCCGTGCGCCTCCCGCAGCAGCTCCATGCTCTCCTCCGCCCGCAGCTTGCGGCCATAGGGATTCAGCGCGTACTCCGCGCCGAAGGCCTCGAGCAGCTCCAGCGGCCGGCGACTCATGACGCCGAACGAGGAGGTGGAGATGACGATGCGCGGTTTCATGATCCGTCTCGTTTCGTGGGCGCCCGGCTCTTCAAGGCTTCTTGCGCCAACCCGCGCCTCGGCGGCGTTCATCACCGCGGGATGCCTCTGGAAGGAAGCCTCAGAAGGGCTCGGGTGCCGCCTGCCGCAGCTCGCCACGCCGCTCTCCGGCCGGGCAGCCGTAGCCCCCCTCTACTTCGCCGCGCCCGGCTGGCGGGCCGTGTCGAGCATGCCATCCTCTTGCAGCTTGATCAAGTGGAAGTAGAGGGATTTCTCTTCCATGAGCATGGCGTGGGTCCCCGCCTCGTGCACCCGGCCACGGTGGAGCACGGAGATCCAGTCGAAATCCCGCACGGCGCTCAAGCGGTGCGCGGCGGCGATGACGATGCGGTTGCGCTTCAGCGCCTCGAGGCTGCGGTAGATGCGCATCTCGGTGTCGTAGTCGAGGGCGTTCGTCGCCTCGTCGAGGAGGAGGATGGGGGCGTCCTGGAGGAAGACGCGGGCGAGGCCGAGCCGCTGCCGCTCTCCCCCCGAGACGGTGAGGCCGCGCTCGCCCACGCCGGTCTCCAAGCCCTGCGGCAGGGAGCGCACGAACTCCTCGGCGGCGGCCAGGCGAAGGGCCTCCCAAATCTCCGCCTCGCTCGCCTCCGGCCGGAAGTAGGCGACGTTGGCCCGCACCGTGTCATGGAAGATGATCGGCTCCTGGTTCACGTAGCCGAGGAGTCGGCGGTAGTCCGCCGCGTCGAGTTCCGCCAGCGGCACATCGTTGATGCGGACCTCTCCGGCGCCCGGCCAACGCAACCCCGAGAGGAGGTCCAGGAGGGTTGACTTGCCGGAGCCTGAAAAACCCACCAGCGCCGACAGGCGGCCGGCGGGGAACTCCAGGCTGATCCCCTCGAGGGCGGGCGCCGGGGCGGTGCGGTAGCGGTAGCTCACCTTCCGCACCGCCAGGTGCGTGATCGGCCCCGCCGGCAAGCCGGCCCGCGCTCCGGCCGCTGCCGGCTCCCGTATCGTTTCCTTCTGCCGCGCCTGGGCCGCGGTTCCATCGGTCGTTTCGCGCCGGGTGGGAGCTGCGGCTTCGTTGTTCAAGAGAAGCTGCACAACCCGCGCCAGCGGGCCATAGGTCTCGATGACCGAGGTGCGCGTCTGGTGCAGGCCGGTGATGGCGTTCAAGGTCCGCGTCAACAGGAAGAGGTAGGCGAGAATCCTGCCGGGGTCGCCGAGGAGGGCGGCGCCGTCCCGCGCCAGCCAGAGGTAGAGGAAAACAAGGAGGAGGACGACGGCGCCGGCAAGCTCCTGCCCCAGCATCGAGACGCCCCGCAGCAGCACCTGCTGGATGGTCTGGCGCTCGAAGTGGCGATGCTCCTTGAAGTAGCGGCGCTTCTCCCACTCCTCCATGCCGCCGATCCGGATCATCTTGATGCCGTAGATGATCTGGTGGAAGAAATGCGACAGGCGGTTCTTCGACAGGTTGGCTATCCAGCTCTTTTCTTTCAGCCGCGCGTCAATCCGGGTATGCAGGGCAAAGAAGAGCGCCGCGGCGACGAAGACGACGAGCGTGAAATCCCAGTAGAGGTAGGCCAGGGAGAGCGCGAAGATGAGGGTGAGGATGCCGTAAGTAAAGAACTCACAACCGAGCGCAATGATGTTGGAGAACCGGCTCACCTCCGTGTTCATGAGGAAGATGAGTTCCCCGCTCGACGCTTGCGAGAAGAAGTCGAGATCAAAAGAGAAAATCTTCCCCAGGGCGGCGGCCCGCAGGTCGCGGATGACGCGGAGCTGCAGGCGGGCCAGGAGCCAGACGTTGAGGAGCTTCACCCCCGCGGTCAGGAGCACGGCGCCGAGCAGCAGGAGGAAGAGGAGGATGAGGAACCCCTCGCGCGTCGCGGCCGGCGCCCAGCGGCCAAGATCGTAGGTCCGGCCGAGGAGGGAGAAGGAGAGGAGCCGCGCCAGCTCCGCCGGCGAGGCCACGAGGCCCTTGATCACCCCCACCATGAGGAGCGCCTTCATCCCCTGGAGGGCGGCGAGCCCGAACGACAACCCTGTGAGGATCGCGAAGGCGAAGGCGTGCGGGCGCAGGAAGGAGCGCAGCACCCGCGCCTCGTCCGCCGTGAAGATGCGCCAGAGAACCGGCTTCCTGCGCCAGAGGCCGATGCGCGCCTCGTCCGCCTGCACGTTGCGGTTGTAGTTGTTGAGTTCGACCATCCGTTCAGGACATCCTTACGCGCTGGTCCAAGGCGTTGCAGGAGGCCCGCCCGCAACCCCCATGGCGCCTCTGTGACCAGAGGGGGGCAGGCGCCTAACCATCAAGTAGGAAGCCCGAGGGAGGAGCGGATGAAGCGATGCCATCTCGCCGCGCATATCTCCCAGGTCCACTTCGCCTCGATTTCCGCGCGACTTTGCGCCCCCATGCGTCTCAGGAGCTGCCGGTCCTCGTGCAGCTCGGCAAGCCTGGCGGTGATGCTCTCGAGACGCCGCTCGATGAAGAAGCCGTTGACGCCGTCTTGAATAAGCTCCTCGCAGCCGCCCACGGGCGTCGTGACGATGGGCCGCCCGCAGGCCGCCGCTTCGAGGACGGCAAGCGAGAAGCCCTCGGACCTGGAGGCGCAGACGTAGACATCACTGGCGTTGTAGAACCGCGGCATCTTCTCATGAGGAACGTAGCAGCCCTCCTCCGGCATGGCGATGCGGACATCGAGCCAGGAGACCTGCCGCAGCGGTTCGATGAACTCACTGATGCCCTCTTTCCAGTCGCGCTTCTTCGTTCCCGCGTAGCAAACGCGCAGCGGCCCCGAGCTGCTCAACGGCTCCACCGACGTGAAGGCCTTGTGGTCCACTCCGTTCGGGGTGTAGGCCACGCCGTCGAGGCCGGCTTCGCGGAAGAGCTGCGCCAGCCGCTGACTCACCGCGTTCACGCCGCGGTACCTGGCGAGGAACTCGACGAGCGGCGCCGGCGGCGGGACGTAGGAGCCGGGATCGGTGCGGCGCTCGTCCCAGTCGTGGTGCCCGTGGATGCCGGTGATCGTGCGGCTCGGCTCGAGGAAGGAGAAGCGCTCGCGGAGGTGGGTCACCGTGCTGGGCTTGCGGGACCGGAACCGCCGCAGGTACCAAGGCGGATCGAGGTCGGCGAGGAGCGACCAGTGCATGGCGAAGTAGGCGTCGTAATCGCGGCTCACTTCCGCCAGCGGGCGCGTGGTGTCCTTAAGATAGGCGACGCCGAACTCGACCTCATCGCCGACGGGGTTGCCGAGCAACGCCTTGGCGATGGCGTCGAAGGCCCAGCCGGGACGGTCGAGGATGAGGAGCACCCTGATCACGGCAGCGTGGCCCCATCGCTGGAGGAGGCCGGCGCCTCGAAGACGAATTCGTTGTTGCTCAACCCACCCTTGATGCGCGTCTTCCGGCACCGCATCCCCAGCGACCTCTCGCAGAAGGCGATGATCTCGTCCGGTTTCGCAAACTCGTAGGGATAGCCGCCCAACCAGTCGATCACGTCCGTCAGGTAGCCCATGCCACGGGCTTTCTTCTTCACCTTGAAGGGATTGCCGAAGTTCCTGAGGCTCGGAATCACCTGGTTTTCGAGGATGTAGCTTGCCACCATCCACCCACGCATCAGGCGTCCATGATCGACGTACCGGCTTTGCGTTGCGCCCAGTAGTGTGATCCCTTCGCTCCCTCGTCGTGATTGTAGATGGCGATGTAAAATTGGCCGCCCGCTTTGACTAACCCCGCGGCATGCTTCAGCGCCGTCCACATGGCGCCGGTGTGATGGAGACATCCCCAGGCGTAGACGATATCAAAACTCCCGAGGTTCGCGACGAAGGCGTCATCGAGAATGGAGCCGGTGCGGACGTCCCAGTGCGTTGGATGCTCAACCGTGGCCCGCAGCATCTTCGTCGCTTCGACCGACTCATGGTCCACGTCGAAACTGACGGTGCGCTCTGCGCCCAGTTCATACGCGGCGAGTGAATGGATGCCCGATCCACAGCCAATATCGAGGAAGGTCCGCCCCTCGAGGGTCTCCAGCACGAGCATTTGGCTGAGATGCTGGCGCGCCGCGGCGAGGCGCTCGTCCGTGAGATAGCTCTTCACGAACCGTTTCCAGTTCCTGCCGAACTCGAAGCTCTTTTCCACCTGACCGGTCAACCGAGATCTCTCCAACGAACGGTCCGGCACGCGGAAGAGGTGCGGGCGCCGGATCCTGCCGCTGGGCGTTCACCGGGATTTCGATCCACGGCTGAGCTCCACGGCAGCCCGGTGGTACGCCCGCCGGCGCCGGCAGGCAGTCCGCACCTCATCCGGCTACGTGAGGTGATGGCGCCACCAGAGGGAGAGGCAGAAGAGCAGCCACACCGTCTTGCCGGCGCGGCGCTGCTCGTGCCGCCGGATCGCCAGCTCGACGCCGGCGGGCCGCAGGCCGAGCGCCTGCTGGAAGGAACGGCTGCGCAGGGAGTCGAGAATCTGCGGCTTCAGCAGGCTGTCCATGTAGCGGCCAATAGGGAACCGGAAGCCGTGCTTCTCCCGGGTGACCGCGGCGAGGACGCGCGGATCCTCAATGAGGTGCCGCTGCAGGTAGCGCTTCAGGAAGTACTTCTGCACGCCGGCGCGGAGCTTGACCTGCGTGGGCAGGCTCATGGCGAACTCCACGATGCGGTGATCGAGGAGCGGGATGCGCACTTCCAACGCATGCTGCATGCTCATCCGATCGACCTTCGTGAGGATGTCGTTCGGCAGGTAGGTGTGGAGATCAAGGAGAGCGAGCTGGGTCACAGGCTCGCACGCCGCCGTCCGGCGGAGCGTCGCGCGCAGCCCCGCGGCGTCGTCCTCCTCGCCCGCCTCGCCGAGCAGGCCGCGGCGCAGCTCCGGCGGCGTGTGGGCATAACCTGCCAGGAACTGCTCCGGCCAATCCCGGTACGGTCTGCAGAAGAGCGAGTCTTCGAGGCGCCGCTTCGCCTGGGGCAACGTTCCAGCCGGAGCGCATCGGGAGATGGCCGCGCAGGCGGCACGGCGCATCGCCCGTGGCAGGCGCTCGAACCAGGCGCGCCGCGTCCCGTTGCCGCCTGCCTGCTCCTCATAGGCCCGGCGGCGCTCGTAGCTGACCAGGCGCTGCAGCAGGTGCTTGTAACCGAAGAAGAGCTCGTCGCCGCCGTCGCCACTCAAGGCGACGGTGACCGAGCGCCGCGCCAGCTCGGAGACGAGATAGGTGGGAACGGCGGAGTGGTCGTAGAAGGGCTCGTCGAAGCTCCCCATGATCCGCACGATGGTCGAGGAGAGGTCCTCGTCGCTGAGGATCAGCTCGGTATGCTTGGTGCCGAAGTAGGCGGCGACGTCGCGCGCATGCCGTGCCTCATCAAAGGTTGCGTCGTCGTAGCCGATGGAGAAGGTCTGCACCGGCATCTCAGCGAGCGATGCGGCCACCCCGACGACGCACGTCGAGTCCACCCCGCCGCTGAGGAAGGCGCCCAAGGGCACGTCGCTGCGCATGCGCCGGCGTACCGACGCTTGCAGCGCCTCGTGGAAGCGATCCAGCAACTCCTCCTCGGGCGCCTCGCCGCGCGGCGCCGCGATTGGAACCTCCCAGTACCGCTTCGTCGTACACGCTCCCCGGCGCAGCACGAGGAACTCGCCGGGACAGAGCTTGCGCACCTTCGTGAAGATGGTGGCGGGGGCCGGGATGCACCCGAAGATCAAGTACTGGCGCAGCGCTGCGGCATCGATGCGCAGGTCGAGCTCGGCGTGGCGACTCTTGATGATCGCGCCCAGCTCCGAGGCGAAGAGCAGGCGCTGGCCGTCGAGGTAGTAGTAGAGGCTCTTCTCGCCCAGGCGGTCGCGCGCCAGGACGAGCGTCTCCTTGCGGTGATCCCAGACGGCCAATCCGAACATGCCGTCGAGGTGATCCACGAACTCCAGCCCGAACTCCTCGTAGGCGTGCACGATCACCTCGGTGTCGGTGTGCGAGGCGAAGGTGTGACCCCGCTGTTGAAGGTCGCGCCGCAGCTCCTGGTAATTGTAGATCTCGCCATTGAAGGTCACCCACACCGAGCCATCCTCGTTGGCGAGCGGCTGGTGACCTTGCTCGGAGACGTCGATCACCGCGAGACGTCGATTCCCCAGGCCGATGTTCCCCGCGACGTAGACCCCTTCATCATCAGGTCCGCGGTGTGCGAGCAACGCACACATGCGCCTGAGAGCCGATTCGTCAATCGCCTCGCTGGCATGGAGTTGGATGATACCCGCAATACCGCACATACGATCAGCCGAAGCCCTTAATTCGAGATAAGCCGGTCACCCGGCGCTCGGTTCCCCTGCTCGGGAACCGCAGCCTGGAGAGAGGGTGGACGCCTGATCTCGATCAGCACCTGCATTCCGGGATGATCCGCTCCACCCTTTGAACCGCAAAAGAATCACCTCGGCAGCATGGGAGCCATTGACCACCAGACTCGCGGCACGATGATGCCCGCTCCAGATTTCGTACGGCCTCCATGAGAGGCATTTCCCAAACCGTTGGACTTCGTACGGTGCTTCGAGGACCAGGATCGAACGATTCTCAAAACCTCTGCCAAGGTAACCTACCTGCTTGATACTTTGGTGGATGCGCACGAATTTTTTAATCTTGTCTCTGATCTGCTCATTGGAATAGCTGAACGGTTCCCGCGCTCCGCTGGCCCAATTGATGTAGTACCCAAGGCTCCGTCTCCGCATAAACATGCGGTAGTAGTCCGTGTCTCGGTACGAGCTGAGCAGTTTCCTCAGTCCCCGCGCTTCATAGGACTCGAGCACGCGACACAAGGGGCTGCCGATGATGCGCGTGTTCGGCCGCGAACAAGGGTCATCGTGCAGCCCGGCTGCTGCAATTTCACCACGATACTGAAAGTGGAGGTCAGCGAGAGAAAGCCGCACGCGGCCAACAATGACGAGGCCATAATGTTCGTGATTGGAGCTCTCACTCGGCAGGACGAAGCCGGAGAGATCATCTCCCTCTCTTCCGTTCAAGTGGATAGCGTCCCCTGGTATCTGCAACCCTGCTCTCCCCGTGAAGTGCTGCATCGGTTCCGGAAAATTCTTCCCTTGCTTTCCGGTGCTTCCCTAGCTAGAGAACTACGCTCATGTGCCGTGCCCCGTGAGAAATCGACTGCCTCCTTGGGTCCACGCTGAAATTTGGGTCTGGATCTTAGAGCCATCTGGAAAGACAAGCAGCCTGCCGAGCGCTAAGCGAAGCCATGGCGTCCGCACCGACTTCATGGGAACCTTGCTGATCGCAGGCGAAAACACGAGTCGGAATTTTCTTTCCAAACTCTCACGGATAGGGATGAACAACACGCAGACCGCGCTGCGCCACGGCATCCAGCGCCAGGCGGGAGAGCTCCGGCACATCTTCCTTCATGCCAAGGATAACGAGATGATCTCCTGTGCGCACACCGCGTGGATCATCGGAGTAGTTTTCGCCGATGGCGTCTCCTTTAAGTATAAGGAAGCTCAGAACAGCATGGAGCCGCTTGCGCATAAAGTCAATAAGAGGGACCAATGCGTAACTATTTTGGTAATACTTTTTCCTTGTAATAATGTCCCCCTCACCAGGTTTTGCCCATTGAAACATGTTAATGATAATCAGCCGCCTTGACACCCGGATCAATTCACTTACTGGTCTCTCATAGTGTCGCTGATGCTCAATCACGCTCTTCACATAACTTACATCAAAAGCGCCATCGGAGAAGGGGAGACGCCGGATATTTGCTTTCCTGAATTGCACCTGAGGGAACTCTTTCTTTCCCGCCCGCAGGAATTGCGAGGCACCGTCAACAACAGTGTAGTTCGTTGCCGCCAGACCGCCCCGCGCCGCCAACATTCGCAGCTCATGACAGCTCCCTGCCCCCACCTCCAAGATCGACGAAAGACGCCGCAGGAGCATGAAGGAGACGAACCACTCACGATCGGGATGGTGATCTTCGAGATACCCGTGGGCAGGCCTTTCAGCCCAGCGTGGGTCTGGGATGAGACCAAGTGCGGCAAGATAGTTCTTCACGCGCCGAAGACCACGCATCCTCCTCCCCTTTGAGACCGGAGTCGTTATCGGACTGAACGCGAGTAGAGCAACCTGGGATTGCGCTCCTTCACCACGGCAGCCCAGGCGTAGGCCGGATGCCGCACGGTGGTCGCCAGGGCGCGCCAGGCGGCTCGGACGCGACTGTAAGTGGCGCTCCGCCGCACCACGTCCTTCAACGCACGCCAGGCCAGGCCCGGGGCATAGCAGGCGTAGAGGCGCACGTGGAAGTACTTCACGAAGCGCACGATCTCGGCTTCGGAGAGGAGGTCGTTCTTGATGACACTGTGGGCGAAGTAGTTGTCGTAGTGGCCGGTCACCAGTTTCTTCTCGAAGCACTCATCGCCCAGCGCCGTGCCGCGATAGGGATAGAAGATGCTGATCTGCGCGCGCGCCGGCTTGATGCGGCGATTGAACGCCAAGGTCTTGCGCATCGTCTCCCTGGTCTCGCCCGGCACCCCCACCATGTTGAACGAGTGCATCGGAATGCCGACCTTGCGAGCCAGCTCAAAGACTTCAATGATCTGCCGGTCTTTCATCCTGCGCTTCAGGATATGCGTGCGCAGGTCTTCATCACCCGTCTCAACGCCGACCTGGATGAGACTGCACCCCATGTCCTTCAGCGCCTCCAGGACCTCGCGATCGATGGTCTCGACGCGACCGTTGACCATGAAGTTGACGCGCTTGAGGTGCTCCGGGTAATGGTTCGCCAGCTCCAGCAGCCATTTCTTGTTGATGGTAAAGAGATCATCATCGATGACGAAGGTGTCAAACGTGTACTCCTGAAGATCACGTTCAACCTGCCCGATGCACCACGTTGGGCTCGGCGCCCGCACGTACTCTTTCTTATTGGGAAAAACGGCGCGCAGACCGGTGCAGCCGCAGTAGCTGCAATCATAGGGACAGCCTCGCGAGAAGATGAAGCGTGGGTGCCACCTAAGGGGAACCCCGCGTTTAGCGTCGCGGAAGCGTTTGAACATCCGCCGATCTGAATAGGGGACGGTATCCAGATTCTGGACATAGTAGGAGTATGGGTTCGAGATGGTTTCACCGTTGCGTCGAAAGGTGAAGTTCGGGATGTCGTAGAAATCCTTTCCCGCCTCCATGCGGGTGACCAGCTCGAGGAGCGGTCCCTCCGCTTCGCCGACGCAGACCCCCAGGAGCTTCGGAAACTGGAAAATCTGGTTCGGCACCATGGTCACGTGCACGCCGCCGAGGATGCAGGGAACGTGTGGATACGTCGCGCTGACGTGATCGAACAGGCGCTTGATGTAGACGACCTGATGACTCTCCGCCGTGGCGGCGAAGAGATCTGGCTGGAACGCCTTGATCGTTTCGTCGACGTGCGACCAGTCGAGATCATAGAGCTCGAGGAGCGCCGTTTCGTGCCCCGCCTCTTTGAGGACGGCGGAGAGAAACCCAAGCCCGTGGTGGTACTTGGCCCGGCAGTTGATCATCGAGAGGGCGAAGAGAACTCTCATCTCTATCTCCACACCGCGTGAGGTCGTCTCCTCACGGCAGGTGAATGGGAGGACGCCGCGTGAGGTTTCAGAGGGCGGCGGTTATTGTGGCTCACGCGTAACACCCACATCGCGGCACATCATAGAGAATCATGTGCCCACACGTTACCGGAGACCCGGCGCCCCCTCTGCCAAGGCGCGTCTCCGGCGCCAGGCCTGGGCCGCCGGGGACATGGGGCATGCAGGGAAAGACGCGCGGCGCAGCCTTCAGCGATCGAGGTAACCATCCTGGTAGTACTCCTCGAACTCCGTGGGGGTGATGATGGTGAAGGGTTCGAGGCCGCGCGCCGCCATGTACTCATGGATCTGCCGCAGGAAGCGCACGTGGTAGCGGTGCGCCGTCTCGTAGTGCTCCAGGTAGGCGGCCGTGCCGGGGAGGTGCTTCGGCTCCGAGGCGGCGTTGTAGTGCAGGCGCTGGCCGCTCCGCGCCAGGCTCCCAAAGCCGTCGAGGCCGGCGACGACGATGCGCCGCGCCCCCATGACGATGGCGGCGCCAATGGAGACGATGGCGGCCGACTTGCAGCTCGCCTGGATGACGCCGTCCAGGATGTCGAAGTCGGCCTCGTTGTCGTCGCGGTACATGAGGACCTCGAAGTCCCCGGCATGGACCTGGCGGATAAAGTGCAGGGGGATGGTTGGGCTGACGAGGAGCTTCGACTTCGCCGCATCGAAGGTATGGCCGTAGTCGAGGAGGCGATGGCGGCTGGTGAAGACGTGGTAGTGGGGGTGGATGAACTCCGCGATGGTGTTGGGACCGATGGTGATCGGCTGCTCGCGCTCGATGAAGGCGTGGATCTTGGCGGCCTGCTCCCGCAGCGACGGCCCGGTGCCGAAGACCAGGAACGTGGCGCCCTGGTGGCGATCCGCATAGGCGGGCCGGTGAAGCTGGGGGTTCTCCACGGCCTTCGGCAGCGCCGGCGCCTGCCGCCGCCGCCAGAGCCGCGCCATGCTGCTGGTCGCAAACTGTTTCGCGCGGCTGAGCAAGCTCATCGGCCCGCGGCCTTCGTCCTGCCCCTCGTGGTCCCGTCGCTCAACCGTAGCGGTTCCTCGTCCAGGTCTTGTAGACAAAGACCATGGCCTTGAAGAAGAGGTTGGCGTAGGAGCGTTCACGCTCGATGGCGCGCTCGAGCAGCCGCACCAGGGGCATGAGGAGGCGCGGCAGGCGGATGTAGAACTGGAAGGTCTTCTGCAGCGCCATGAGCGTCCGCTTGCTGATCTGCGGCATGGTGAGGATGGTGCCGGTGCGGTAGCCGATCGGCTCCTCCTTGCCGGTGATGAAGCCTTCCTTGATGCAGAGCTCCCGCAGGGGCGAGCCGCGGTAGGGGTAGAAGAGGTTGACGTTCGTCGCCGCCGGATCGGCCTGCCGGTTCATCTCGAAGGTCTCCATGATCAGCTCGCGCGTCTCGTAGGGGAGGCCGATGATGTTGTTCGCGGTGGCGCGGATTTTCCTGTGCTGCTTCAGAATGCGGAAGGCGTCGATGATGTGCTTGTTAGTGACGTTCTTCTTCAGGACCGTGCGCCGGAACTCCTCGTTGCCGGTTTCCAGGCCGATGGCGATGTTGATGCAGCCGGAGTCCTCGAGCATCCGCGCCGTCCTCGCGGTGATCGTGCTCGCCGTGGTCTGGATGGCATAGGGCAAGCCGATGCGGCGCGTGTAGAGCGCGCAGAACTTCTCGAAACGAGCCAGCGGCATGGCGAGGAAGGTCTCGTCGTGGAAATAGGCGAGGTTGATGCCGTCAGTCTCCTTGAAGTGGGCGATCTCGTCGATCGTCAGCTCCAACGGTTTCTCGCGCAGGTTCGACTTCGGCTGCAGGCCACGGTAGATTTCGGCGTAGCCGGGCTCGATGCAGTACTGGCACTTGAAGGGACAGCCGCGCGACATCTCGAAGTTGCCCATGCGGTAGACAATGCCGCCGAGGGGCCGGTAGAGGTGGCGCTCCTCGAAGATCGACCAGTCCTGCCGCGGCAGGGTCGCCAGGTCGGTCACCGGCCGCATGGGGTTGCGGTGGACCGTGCCGTTCTGCTTCACCCACAGGTTGGCGATGCCGGCGATGTCGTCGCCCGCCGCCAGGGCGTTGCACAGCTCGACGAGGGCCGACTCCCCCTCGCCGGTGCACAAGATGTCAACGCAGTCCTCGGCGATGACCGATTCCGGCTCCGTCGTCACCCGCACCCCGCCGAGCACCGTCGGGATGCCGAGGTCGCGCACCGCCTGCAACAGGCGCAGGGCGATCGCGTAGGTGTTCTCCACCACGGTCACGGCGATGAGGTCGGGCCGCTCCTGCAGGACGCGACGCCGGAACATCTGCTCGACATCCTCGACCCGCTGCCAATCGACGCCGTACTGGCGCAGATCAGCCTCGCGCACCTGCAGGGTGGCGTAGCGCGCCTCCTCGTCCGAGTGCTCTTCTTCGATCTTCAGGAAGGTCGTGTCGAACAGGCTCGTCCGGTGGCCGACCTGGCGCAGGCAGGCGGACAAGACGGAGAGCGCCAGGGGGATGCGGTTCGTCAGCAGGGTGTTCGGGTAGACGAAGAGGACGTGCAGAGGCCGCACCGGTTTCGCGGCGCACACCGGGGTGAGATCGGAGTTCTCCTTCCGCGTCTCTGAATCGATGAGATTCAGTGTCGCTTTCGCCTCGGCAGCGCGCGGTTGCGTTCTCTCTGCAACTCCCGCCATGGGTGGTGCTCCTCTCACCTCTATGATCTCTGCCGCGCGTCGCCTGAGGCGCAGCACAGCTCGTTTCGCGTCGGTCTCGCTGCCCGGTCAGCCCTCGCTCCCCGCCTCAGCGCGTCAATCCTTTTGCCAGGGCGCCGGGCTTGTTTCGAGTATGTGAAGCCGGGGAACCTCACGCCACTCTCATCGCCGGGTTTTCGGAGAGGGTGCGCGACGAGGACGAGGTGTCCACCTCCGCCGCGACGCGCCGCCACTGCGGCGGGGTGTGGCCACGCCGGCGTTGCCGCAGCTTGCCGAGGAGATGGCGGCCGAGATGCCTGCCCAGGCGGAGCTGGAAGGGGGGGCGATGGAAGTTGAGGGTGAGGCCGGCGAGGATCTCGCAGAGCAGCCCACCTCCCCATCCCTGGCGCTGGCTGTGCCACACGTCGGTGCACACGCGCCGCGCGAACTCGAGCGCCTTGTCGTCCTGCCAGGCCTGGCTCAGCCCATGCCGCGCCGCGAACGCCGCGATGAGCGTCTTCACGGCGCGGCGCAGGCGGCGCAGGTCGCCGGGACGCCGCAGGACCTCGCCCGCCGTGCCGCGCTGCGCCCAGATGCGGCTGAGGACCTGGATCATCCGCGGCTCGAGGGTTGGGCAGAGATCCTGGATGGCGCGGCAGCTCAAGCGTTCGGCGTAGCCCTGGCGGCGCAGCCCTTGGGTCGAGGAGATGGAGCGCTCGTGGTGCTCGAGGTGCACGAGCACCTCGGGCAGGGCGCCGATCACGAGACCCCGCTCCAGGGCGCGCGTCCAGAGCGCATAGTCCTGCGCCACCGGGAACGACTCGTCATACCCCCCCAGCGCGTTGAGGATCACCTCGCGGCGGAACATCACCGTGCTGTGCCCCATCGGGTTGTCGAAGAGCATCCGCCAGCGCTGTTCGACGGCGTCCGCCGGCGGGATGCCGAGGTAGCCGGTGCTTTTGCGAAAGCCGGTGAACAGCAGGGCGCAGCGCGGGTGCGCCTGGAAGTAGCTGATCTGGCGCTCCAGCCGCTGCGGCGCTGACACGTCGTCGGCGTCCAGGCGGGCGAGGTACGTCCCCATCGCCAGCGCCAGGCCGCGATTCAGCGACCTCGTCAGGCCCAGGTTGCGCTCGTTGTCGATCAGCCTGATGCGGGGGTCGTGGTAGCTGGCGCACACCTGCCGGCTGCCGTCCGTCGAGGCGTCATTGATGATGAGGAACTCAAACTCCCGCCAGGTCTGCGCCAGCACCGACTCGATGGCGGCGGCCAGATGCGCCTCGCCGTTGTACACGCACATCAGGACGGTGACGCGGGGAACCTCGCCATTCCGGTTCGGCAGACCCTTCACGCGCTCCCTCTCACTGCCGCGTTTCCGCCTTCCAGGAGCGCCTGGAAGACTTCGCCGTGGCGCGCGTACCAGGGTTCGCCGGCGTACCGCGTCAGGGCACGCTGCCGGGCGCGGTGGGAAAAGCCCTCATAGTCCCGTAGGAGGCGCTCGATGCCGGCGAGCACATCAGCCGGCTTCAAGGCGTACGCCACGTCCCAGTCCATCACCGAGGGCACCGCCACCCCGGCCTCCTCCTCGCCGATCAGCTCGGGGGTGCCGCCGGTGCCGGCGCAGACGACCGGCAGCCCGCAGGCCATCGCCTCGATGACGACGGAGGGGCAGGGATCGTTGTACTTCATGTGCAGGAAGAGGTCGGCGCGCTGGTAGATCGACGGCGCTTCCGCCAGGGAGTACGGAGGAAGGAGCTCGACGCGTTCCGCCACGCCTTCCTCTTCAAGCAGCGCCGCCAGCCTCGCCGCTCCACCTTCAAAGCGCAGCTCGCCGGCGATCAGGAGCCGGGCGTCGCAGCCGCCGCGAACCAGGGCCGCCACGGCGCGCACCGCCGGCTCGAGGCGCTCAAAGCGGACGAAGACGCCGGTGGTGAGGAAGACGGGGCGCCGGGGGTCCCAGGACCGCGCCTTCCGCGGCTGGAACCGCTGCACATCCACGGCGTTGTACAGCACCTCGCCCGGGCAGGGATCGGCGCCCAGGAAGCGGCGCGCGCAGGCACGGCTGAACTCGCTCTGGTAGAGCACGTAGGCCGCCCGCTGGTAGATGCGCCGCAGACGCGCGTTCTGCCCCTCCCAGCCGTCGCCGAACCAGGCCTTGTAGTGCAGCCCGTTGGCGTTGAAGACGAGTGGGATGCCGGCGCGCGACGCCGCCGTCGCCAGACCCACGGGGCAGTAGTTGCCATTCACCGTGTAGAGGAGGTTGAAGCCGCGCGGGGTGTGGGGGAAACGCTCCGCCAGGCGCTCGATCTTGCGGCTGGGGCCGCCGGGGCCGGGCTGCCAGTAGCCGTAGTGGACCCTCGGCACGGAGGCGGCCGCCCGTCGCCGCTTCAAGGCCACCGCCAGCAATGACGGGAAACGACAGGCGAGGCGCGCGGGGAGCGCCGCCAGGCTCATGGGGAGGGCTGCCGGAGCGCGCCGGCGGGGCGGGCGCTGCGCGGCGACCCGCTTGAACGGACGCGCGGCCCACCCTGCACCACCATACAGCTCCGCCCCGTGAGGTACAAACGAGGTCTGCCCTCTCGCCCCGGAAACGCAGTGTGGACCGACGCACGCATGCTGCACGCTGCCGGGTGGAAGCGCCATCCCGCCGCCACCGCAGCCGCCCTACATCTTCACGCTACATCTTCGCAATGCGGTCCGCCGCAATCCCCTCGGCGAGGAGACGCTCCCGGGATTGCAGCAAGGCGTCCAGCCGCGTGATCACCAGGCTGTCGAACTGCACCACCAACAGCCTGTCCAGGGGCATGACGCGGTGGCCCACACAGCGCTGGCCGACCTGCTGGTCATCCACGATGCCGACCAGCTTGAGGGGGTACTCCTGCAGGCAGAGAAAGGCGATCTCGGCCCCTTCACCCGCCCCGTAGAGGATGATGCGGGAAGCTCCCTCCCTGGCCAGTCGCTGGAAGATCAACGAGTACTTCGTGCGGATATCCGTGATGTAGCTGATCGAGTAGCGCAGGAACTCGTAGGAGAGGCGGCTCTTCGCGATCATGCCGGCGGGGGTCAGAATGTACTTGATGCGATTGCGCGGCAAGGTGGTGATCTTCAAGTACCCCTTCTTGATGAGGCGTTTCACAATCGCATTCGTCAGCCCGAGGGCGACCCCCAGGCGACCGGCGAGCTTGCGCTGCGAGATCTGCTCGTCCCTGTCGATCTCATCGAGGCAAATGAGCTCTCGCTGGGCGTTGACTTTCATGCTACGATGCAGCTCTGGTGGGCTCGTCGGCAGGCCGTCGCAGTCGCCCACGAGGGTGGTTGCAAGAGTACACCGTTCAATACGTGAACAGTATCCCCGAGCCAAGCAATCCTGTCAAGCAAGAAGTTTGACCCCTGGGGGGGTGCCGCTCAACGCTCCCGTTGCCGGAACCCTCCACGTCGTCCCCCAGACGCACGGCGGCAGCCCTCGACCATGTGCGGCATCTGCGGCTTCACGGAGCGAGAGGAGGCGACGCCGGCGCCGCGCCGGCTCGAGGCCATGGCCGCCTCGCTCCAGCACCGTGGACCCGACGCGCGCGCTGCGTGGTTCTCCGCCGATGAGCGCTGCGGCCTCGCCACCGCGCGGCTCTCGATCATCGACCTGCCGGGCGGAGCCCAGCCGATGCGCTCGGCGGACGGGCGGCACGTTCTGGTCTTCAACGGCGAGATCTACAACTTCCACTCCTTGCGCCGGGAGCTGGCGCAGCGGGGCCATCGCTTCCGCACCGCCTCCGACACCGAGGTGCTCCTGGAGGCCTACCGCGCCTGGGGCCGCGCCTGCGTCCAGCGCCTGCGGGGCATGTTCGCCTTCGCCGTCTACGACAGCGAGCAGCGCCTCCTCTTCCTGGCGCGCGACCGGACCGGGATCAAGCCCCTCTACTACCACGCCGGGGTGAACGGCTTCTACTTCGCCTCCGAGATCAAGGCGCTGTTGACCGTGCCGCACCTGCCGCGGCGCCTCAACTATGCGGCGCTGGGGGACTACTGCGTCCTTGGCTACCCCGTGGCGCCGGCAACCTTCTTCGCCGACATCCATGAGCTGCCGCCGGGCGCCTGGCTGGAGGTGTCGCCGCGCGGCCTGACCCGGCGGACCTACTGGTCGTGGGAACGCCAGGCGGCGGCATGGGACGAAGAGACCGCCCTGGAGCATGTCGCCCAGGCCCTGACCTCCAGCCTGCGCGAGCACCTCATCGCGGATGTCCCCCTCGGCGCTTTCCTGAGCGGCGGGCTCGACTCCTCCCTCCTTGCGGCGCTCATCGTGCGCGAGCTTGGACGCCCCCTCGAGACCTTCAACGTCGCCTTCAGCGAGGCGGGCTACGACGAGTCGCCATACGCCCGCCTGGTCGCCCGCCACCTCGGCACGCGGCACCACGAAATCGTCGTCGCGTCGGCGGCGGCGGACCTCTCGCTCCTCGACGAGGTGGCGCGCCAGTTCGACCAGCCGTTTGCCGACTCCTCGGCGATCCCCACCTACCTCATCTGCCGGGAAATCCGCCGCGCGGTCAAGGTGGCGCTGGCAGGCGACGGCGGCGATGAGATGTTCGGCGGCTACGAGAAGTTCCGCTACGCCAATGCCATTCGCCGGCTGGGCAGGTTGCCCGGCTGGGGGATTGCGGCCGGCCGACGGGCGTCACGCCTCGGCGCCACCCTGGCGCCGGCCCTCGTCCGCAAGACGCAACGCCTGCTGCGGGCGGCGGCGGCGCGCAACGGGAACCGCCTCCTGGCGCTCAACTGCTACACCTACCCGGAGCAGCTCGGGGAGGTCCTCGCCCCCCCCGTCATGGAGGAGCTGCGCCGCACCCCTCCCGCCTGCTTCAGCATGCACGCCTGCGCGGATGATCCCGGCGGCGCCGAGCTCCTCGATTGGACGATCCGCTACGAGCTGCCGGGCGACTACCTGCGCAAGGTTGACATGATGAGCAGCGCCCACGGCCTGGAGGTGCGCGAGCCGCTCCTCGGCGAAGCGGTCCTGGCTTGCGCTGCCAGGCTGCCGGAGCCGATGAAATACTCCCTTCGGCAAACCAAGGTGCTGCTCAGGAAACTCGCCGCCCGCTACCTGCCCAGAACGGTGGTGGAGAAACCAAAGGCGGGCTTCGGCATCCCGCTTGATGCTTGGCTGGGCCTCCAGGGACGCGAGGCGATGCAGGCGACGCTCTGCTCCTCCAAGGCGCGCCTCCGCGACCTCATTCGCCCCGACCACTTGGAACCTCTCCTGCAGGGATTCGTGACGCAGCGCTGGGCCAAGGCCCACCGCAGCCGCTTCCTCCTCTACCAGCAGGTCTACCTGCTCTGGAGTCTGGAGCGCTGGCTGGCAACCTGGAACCCGACGCTGTAATGTTGCCTCGCAATGATGCGCTTACGAATGGGCGGCTTCCGATTGGGCCGCCGGGGGGCTGGGAGAGACGAACGCGATGGGCAAACTGGCGCACGCCATGGCCCAGGGTCTCCTGGCGCTTCTCCTGGTGGGGCCGTTCTTCGTCTTCTCGTGGCTGAATACCACCCTCTTCCTCTTCCCCAAGACCATTTTCGCGGTGCTGACGGGAACGTTGCTCGTGACGGTCGCCGCGCTTCGTTGGCTTACTGGCGCGCGGCGCCTCCGCCTGCCGGGGGGTACCGCCGGCATCGCCATGCTGGCCTTCGTCGGCCTCTTCCTCTGGTCCCTCCTGACCCTTCCCGGGGCGCACTTCCCCCACCAGGCTGTCGAGCACTCGCTGCTCCTGGGAGGGATGGGGCTCCTCTACCTGGCGCTGCGCCCCCTTCTGCGCACCCCAACGTGGCGCGCCATCCACAGTGGGCTCGTCGTCGCCGCCGCCTCCCTTACGGCGATCTACGCGATCGTGCAGTTCTACGGGCTCGATCCGATCTTCTGCCAGCAAGCCGGCGACCTCACCTACACGTGCGTGCAATCCGCATCGAGCGGCAAGATCGTGGCGGGAGGATTCCTCGGCAACCCGAATTTCGTCGGCATGGCCTTGGTGCCGGCCTTCTTCCTCGCCCTCGCTGCCTTCAGCCGTTTCTACGGAGCCGAACGCACGTGGCCCGCCCTCGGTTTCGCGCTGGCGGCGCTCTGCCTGCTCTTCGGCCTGCGGGCGAGCGAGAGCAGGATCGGCGGCGTGGCTCTGGTGGTCGGGCTTGTGGCAGTGGTCCTCCAGATTCTGGCGCTCCTCCTGCGGCGTCTGCGCCTCCTGCGCCTCCTGATCCTGGCGCAGGCCGGCGGCATCGTCGCGCTCATCGGCCTGAGCCTCTGGCTGAGCCTGGCTCCGCTCGCGCCGACGATGATCGCCAAGCTGGAGAACCTGAGCTCCGGCCGCCTCTTCGCGTGGCGCATTGCCGGCCGCATGATCGCTGCCAACCCGATCACGGGAATCGGCCTTGGCGGATACCCCTCCGAGTACTTCCGTGCGCGAGCTGAATTACTCAAGGAACCGGAGGAAGAGGTCTACAATCTCAACCTCTATCCTAGGAACTTGCAGCAGAAGCCCCATAACGACTATTTACAAATTGCCGGCGAACTAGGGCTACCGGGTTTGCTGCTGATGGTGGTACTGCTTGTAGCCCTTACTACTCTTGCCGCACATCAACTTTCGGTGGGCCTGCGACAGCTTGGCATCGGGGAGGCTGCCGGCAGGCTTCTAAACTTCCAAGCGTGGATGTCACTTATGATAGCGGGCGTCGCCCATTACCCCTTCCAGTTCCCGACGCTGGCGATCCTGACGCTCTTCACCACCGCCCTAGTGACTACTGGCGCCACAACTACCAACACCTCCGAGGCGGGGCAAACGTTGCCATCCTCGGGGAACCTTCGCGACGCGATGCCGGGCGCTCTGTGGCTGCGGAGAGGGATGCAAGCGGTGCTGTGCCTCCTCGCGGCAGTGTTCCTCTTCGCCACCGTCACCGTGTTCCGGGCCGACGTCGCTGTGGAGAGGGGACGCAGGCTCTTGCTCAGTTACCGCCAACAGCTCCACGCGGTCGGCGACGATCTTGGGGCTGTTGACCGGGCGGCGCTCCTCCAGGCCCGCGAACGATTCAACGCCTCGCTCCGCCTCTACCCGTGGTCTGGCCGCGCCTGGTACTTCCTCGGCAACACCCACCTCCTGGAGCGCGCGCCCGACAAGGCCATGGCCTCCTTCCTGCGCGGGCTGCTCGATGAGCGCACCGAATCCCTCCACTACGCCGTGGCCGTGGCCGCCCATGGGCGCGGCTACCTGGCGCGCGCGCTTCGCGAGTACGCGCGCCTCCTGGAATTCGCCCCCCACGCCGCCAGGTACGGCCAGATGCTGACGACCGTCCTGGCCGTGCCCGAGCGTCTCCTCTGAGAGGATCGAAGGAACCATGAAGCCGCAAACCTTCAAGCAGGCCTGCGTCAACTGGACCTACGAGCCCGGCGCCTATGCGGCCTTCCTCGAGGAGGCCTGGCCGCTCATCGACAAGGTGCCCGGCCGCCTCGGCCAGATCGAGGCCTTCTTCCTCTACCAATCTGCGCGCTCGCTGCGGTCGCAGACGCGTGGCATCGATCTCCTCCCGGCGCATGCCGTCCTAGAGATCGGCAGCTTCCGCGGCCGCTCCAGCGTCGCCCTCGGTCTGGGGCTGCAACGCAACCCGGAAGGTGGGTTCCGCCTCTACTGCCTGGACCCCTTCTTCGATGAACAGCTTGCCGAGGGGTTCCTGGCGGAGTTCCGGCGCAACATCGCCGCCGCCGGCCTGACGGACATCGTCGAGTGCATTCCCAGCACCAGCAAGGAGGCGGTGCAGCGCTGGCCCCTCAGCCGCCCCCTCGCCATGTTGTGGATCGACGGCAACCACGAGTACGAGCACGTGCGCGACGATCTCCTCTGCTGGCTCCCCTTCCTCAACCCAGGGGGGATCGTCGCCTTCCACGACTGGTACCTCCTCGGCGTGCGCGAGGCGCTCCTGCGCCACTTTTTCCCCAACCCCTGCCTGCAGGAGGTGGCGGTGATCGACTACAACTTGGTGGCGGCACGCAAGGTGGATGCCCCGCCCACCTGCGAGCAGCGGGCCACCAAGAAGCGGATGGAGTGGGCCCTGCGCACCGGCTCGACCAGCCCCTGGCTGGCGCTCCTGGCGATGACCTACGAGGTGCTGAGCCGCCCCTTCGGGAACCTGCACCATTTCTTCCGGGAAACTATTTCAGTGACACGCCAGCGCTCGTAGCCGGAGTCCGCATCCTCTCCGGCGAACCGGCCTGCTGCACAGGGGACGGCTTGGAAGCCGCGAGCGGGGCTATGTAACAATGAGCTGAGGTGGATTTGCGAGGTCCGAGCCGATGAAGAGACCAATCTGCAAAGCATAAAAGCTACCCGCAAGCGAATACTAACCTTACGTCAGTTCCACGTCTTCCACCTTCTTGCACGAAATCATTGGCACAATCGTGCTTAAGTTATACCTAGCAACCTACTACTCTAACTTGCTCGCCACTGCGACGTATTGAGGTCTCTCGCTCGGAAAGTAGGGGTGAAAGCCCAGCACACGTTCTGCAAATCGGCTCGGTATAGTTGCCGAGAAAGATCTCACGTCGATGGCTCAAACTCAGTTTCCAAAGTTGAATAAAATCCTGGTCGTTAATGTTTCCATAAATATACTCAGCAAGAAAATCCTCGCAACAAATAATCAAATCACCATCGAAGGTCAACGTTGCTCGACGACTACGAAAGCAACCAGTCTTTGACATATACGCAATCCTGTCATCATCTATGAGACCACCTCGACTTGATAAGACTCTGCTCGCAGAGGTCCAATTTACAATGTTTATTTTCTCTCCAAGATTTGGGTGCTTATCGATCAGGCGACTAAGTTCCTGAATCGCCGCTGAGGGGGTGGGGTCATGCTGAGAAATCAGGAATATATCAACACCCGCCTCGACCAACTGGTAGAAACGATCAACGCTCAAGAAATCTGCGTTTGTGTTAATAAGGATGATCGAACTTGGTAGGACCTTCCGTGCGTATTGGACAAATTGATCAATTCGTTCATCAAGTAGCGGTTCGCCGTAAAAGTTTGGAATTATATATCCTCTATATTTGTAGAGCGCGAGCTCGTCGATCAGCTTCTTATACAGAGACAAATCAAGAAATCCTTTGGGTCTTGCCTGGTGAACATTTGGACAATAGGAACAGCGCCGGTTGCAGAGGGAGTTCATTTCGAACTCTACGGCGAGCGGCAGGCGATGCTTGAGCAGCACATCCCAATAGAGTCGACGAAATCGTCGATTCTGGACCCATTCGAATGGGTCTTTCCCCTTCGGACATCCTCCAGCTATCGCCACAAATTCTTCGAGAACGCTTCGTAGTATCTTATATCTTATCAAATACGGATAAGCCCAACGAAAAATAATTCTACCAGGTTTCTTTACGAACTGATGCATTGTCCCGTCTCTTATGCCTACATTTAAGCTAAGCCTTTGCGGCAGCTTTCGATTGTCGCGTTTCTGGTAGGCGATTGTCGTTCACGCTTAGATCATCTTGCCCACCACGAGGGCGGTTGAGGCAAAAACACCCTCGCCCCGCGTCCATCGGTGGCGTTGTGCTCTCATTGTATGGGGTGATGCAGCATCTGAGTCAAGCAGAATTCTTTTTCCCCTCATGAGGTGCAACTCTCCTCACCTGTTCGTTGCAGGTGAGTCAGGGGCGCCCCCGTTGCGATCTCACCCGCCACCTCCCCAGCCCCATCACCCGAGCAGGCGCGGCAGAATTTGCCGGGGAGCTGCGGCGCCGAGCACGCTTTGCCGCCTCTCCTACGCAAGCCGTCCCCCTCTCCTCATCCTGGGGACGATGATAGGAACGGTCCCGAGATCTCTTCCTCCAGACACCCAGCCCCTTCTCAAGTCCGCGCTTGACCGCGCTCTCGCGCTGAACACCCTGCGAGGTCAGGGCAAGGAGGGGGGAAGCCACCCGTCACCTGTCGGCTTGGAACCAACCTTGCATGACGCCACGTCGAACGACGCGCCACCTGGTGTGACGCATGGCGCATCGCGCCTCCGCTGCCGCGAAGCAAGGGAGAGCTACGCTCTCTCATAGGATCATAGGATAATGACAGCGCCTCGTCAGGGCTGGCGGCTGGCGCTTCAGCTTCTTTGACGCGGGGTGAATGACAGGATGGTCCCTGATCCTTTCCGGCTCGATTCAGAGAGCCGCCTCTTCCTGCACCTCCTCCGCGGGGCCCCGCCGCCGGATGGGCCCGCCGTGCGCCACCTTGACTGGCGGCGCTTCCTGCTGCGCGCCTCGGGGGGCCGCGTCCTCTACGCAGTGGCGCGAACCTTGCGGGATGAGGCCCCCGCACTCGTGCCACCGCCGGTGAAGCCGACGCTGGCGCGCATCGTCGACGAGGGAGACCATCGGCGCTTGCAGCTTCAGCGCACGCTGGAACATATCCGCCGGCGCCTCGACGGCCGCTTTCCGTACCTCGTCGCCAAGACCGCCCGGCCGTACCCGTACATCACCTTCGATGTGGACCTCCTCGTGTTGCCGGAGGACTACAACGCGGTGGCCCGCTGCCTCACCGAGGGGGGCGGCCGCATGCAAGCCTACGCTCCCAAGAAGCAGCACGACCTCCTCGTCCCCGGCCTCCTGCGCATTGATCTGCATCATGACTTCTGCTGGCAAGGCTCCCACTTCGTGGATGCCGAGTTCGTCTGGTCCGAGAGCACGACGACCATCATCGAAGACATTCCCTCGCCCACGCCGAACGCGACCGTCGAGTGGGCGCTCGTGGCGCTCAACTTGCTCTACGAACGCACCTACCTCCCCTGGCTCGACTACCTCGCGCTGCAGGCATGGGAGCAGCGCGGCTCGCCGCGCGCCGTCTCCACAGAGGAAAACAATGGAGCGCCTCTGCCGGCCCTCGCCCAAGCCGGTGGGCCTTCACCCCAGGCCGGGATCGAGGGGGGTGTGCACCACGCCATGATCTCCAGCCAGGCCCGACTCCATGGGTGGATCGAGGGCCTCTCCCTCCTGCGCTCGCTGCTGCACGCGGTGACTGCGGCGTGCGCGCTCGCCTGGCCGTCCGACGCCGCGTCCACTCCGTCGCCCCGGAGAGTCCCCAGCCCAGCCGGGGGCGACCGCTCGATCCTAGCTGCCCAGCCTGGCTACGCCTGTCTGCCGCTGATCTTCAGCGCCTCGATGATCGCCAGGCTCTACGCGGAGGGCTGGCGGCGCCGGCGCTCCCTCCCCTGCCACGACCTCGCCTACGCGGCGTTCGCCAAGGCACGCTATCATTTGACGCGGGGCCAGCGCTTCCCAATCTACGGCCACTGGTTTGACCTCGGAGAGGTACCCTGCCGATGAAGGTCCTTGCCGTCATCGATGGCTTCCTGCCGCCGTTCGTCGAGCGCACCGGCCTGCGCGTCCTCGCCGCGCTCTTCCGGCGGCTGGTGGCGCGGGGGTGTGACCTCCACGTGCTGACCACGATCCCCGCCCACGTCGATCCCAACTGGCGGACGTGGGTGGATGATCAGTGGCACGCCGGCCTGCGCCTCCACCCGCGCCCCGAACCGTTCGGCAGCTTGCCGCGGCTCGCCTTCCTCGGGGCGCGCTTCCGCCTGGCGCCCGAGGTGGCGCGCCTGCAACGCGCCCACGGCTTTGACCTCATCCACGAGTACTCCTCCAGCCCCTGGCTGGCGAACCGCACCGCGCTCTACCGCTGCACGGGCGCCGCCACGCTCCACTCGCTCATCACCTGCAATGAGACCTGGCTCGGCGACCCGCGGGGCTGCCGGCTCTTCCCCGACCTCCTCCTCTGCGCCAGCCGGCGCGATTACGAGGCGCTGCGCCGAAGACGCCCCGAGCGCGTCGCCTACCTCCCTCTCGGCATCGAGGTGGCGGCCTTCAGCAGCGCCGAGCCCAGGAGATGCGCCGGCACCGGCAAGCCACCCGTCATCCTCTACCTCGGCCCCCTGGAGGAACGCAAGGGCATCGGCACGCTGCTGCGGGCCGCCGTGCTGCTCCAGCGGCCGTACCCCGCGGCGCGGTTCGTCATCGCCACGCACGCCTGCAACGGCCGCGGCTACGCCTATGCCGCGGCGCGCCGCAAGCTCCTGGCGACGGCAGACGCCACGGGCATGCAGCTCGACCTGCGCGAGGGATACCTGGATGTGCCGCGCCTCCTCGCCGAGGCGGACATCCTTGCGTATCCCCTCACCTCGCTGCACGGCACGCTCCACCAGCCCGCCACCCTCCTCGAGGCCATGGCGGCCGGAACGGCGGTGGTGGCGACGGCGCTCCCAGCCATCCAGGAGATCGTCACGGAGGGCGTCGACGGACTCCTCGCGCCACCCAACGACGCCGCCGCGCTCGCCGCGCGCCTCGCCACGCTGCTCGAGCACCCCAGTCTGCGCTGGATGCTGGCGGGGAACGCCGCCCGCCGCGCCGCCCAGTTCGATCTGGAGCCTTGCGCCGCGACCCTGCTGCGCCACTACGAGGCGATCCTCCAGAGCGCGCCACGGCGCCTCGCCCGGCCGGCGCCGCGCCAACCGCGGGAGCCGCTTCCCGCCGCCTGGTCTGACCTTCAGGGCGGCCCGGCGGCCCCTCCGGGTTCGCCCCGCCTGAGCCGCGGGGGAGGTCTGAGGCTGGTGTTCTTGACCGACATCACGCCCACGACCGGCTCCTGGATCGGACGCTACGAGCCGCTGGCGCGCGAGCTGGTGAAGCTCGGCCACCAAGTCACGATCCTGGCGCCTCATCCGAGCTACGGGACGCTTCCTCCCGCCGAGCGCGTCTCCTGGCGCGACGGCGTCATCATCCGCTCCGTCGGCTCCTGTTTCTACCGCCAGACGGCGCGCGGCCGCCGCTACCGCTCCACCGCCACGATCCTGCGCCTGGCCGCCGGCACCCTGTGCCGCATGGTCGCGCAGGCCTGGAGCTCGCGCTACGACGCGCTCCTCGTCGCCAAGCCGCTGCCCCTGGCGAGCTGCGCCGCCCTCCTCCTGCGGCTGCTGCGGCGCCGCCCGGTCGTCGTCGATTGCGACGACTTCGAGCCGGCCACGAACAACCCCCAGGGGGCCGTGCAGCGCCGCGCCCTGCAACTCTCCGAGGCGCTGGCGCCGCGGCTTGCCCACCACGTGACGACGCACAGCGCCTTCCTCGCCCGCCGCCTGCTGGCCCGTGGGGTACGACTGCCGCGACTCACCTACCTGCCGAACGGCATCGACGCGCGGCGCCTTGGCGAGGGATGGCCGCCGCGGCTCGATCTCGGGCGGCCCGTGCGCATCCTTTACTGCGGCGATCTCAACCTGGAGAGCGGCCACCACGTGGACCTCCTGCTGCAGGCCGCGGCGCAGGCGCGTCAACAGACCGCCTTCCCCTTCCAGATCGACATCGTCGGCGACGGCAGGGACGAGCACGTTTTGCGGCGCCTGGCGGCCCGCCTCGGCATCGATTCCCTGGTGGCATGGCACGGCCGCATCGATCCCTTCGCGGTGCGAGAGACGCTGGCGCGGGCGCAGATCGCCGTGGACCCCGTCAGCCTCACGCCCGGCAATCTCGGCCGCTGCCCGCTGAAGGTCCTCGAAGCGATGCACGCCGGCCTGCCGGTCATCACCAGCGCCGTCGGCGAGCGCCGCCGTCTCCTCCAGGACGCGGGCGTCTACGTCCCGGCCGGCGACGCCCCTGCCTTGGGCGAGGCCCTGCGGCTGCTCATCGAGGCGCCCGGCCTGCGCCACGAGGTGGGGCGCCGGGCGGCCGCCCTGGCGCTCCCATATCGCTGGAGCACCCTGGCGCGCCGGTTTGAGCACCTCCTCCAGGGGGTGATCCGAAAGGAGCGTTCCTGATGCACGTCGTCATCCTGAACCCGCCGAACGTCGACGAGCATACCTACATCGCCCGCAGCGCCGACCGCTGGCCGCACCGGGTGGCCAAGGGCAGGCTTTTCCGCAACACCCTCTTCCCGAAGTACCCGCTCTACCTCACCTACGCCGCCGCCCTCCTCGAGCAGCACGGCTTCGAGGTCAGCATCATCGACGCCGCCGAGCGCAACTACTCGCACGCCGAGACCGTCGAGCGCATTGCGCGCTTAAGCCCGCGGCTCGTCGTCACGGAGATCGCCGAGCCCTCCCGCCTCACCGATCTGCAGACCGTGGCCGCCCTGCGCGCGGCGACGGGAGCCCATCAAACGCTCATCGGGCCGCACGCCACGGCCTTCGCCATGCCCCTCGTGCAGGAGTCCGCGGCCATCGACAGCATCTGCCGGGGGGAGTACTACGAGACCCTCCTCGACCTGGCCTGCACGCTGGATCGGGCCGCCCCCCTGGCGGCGGTGCGCGGCCTCACCTACCGGCAGGACGGGCAGCCCCGCTCCACCCCTGACCGGCCGCTCCTGAAGGAGATCGACAAGCTCCCCTGGCCGGCGCGGCACCTCCTCGATCCGCACCGCTACCTCATGGGGCACTACACGTACAAACCACAGCTCCTGATGATGACGAGCATCGGCTGCCCGTACCAGTGCATCTTCTGCATTTGGCCGAAGGTCCTCTACGACAGCGGCAAAGTGCGCTACCGGCACGCCGACGACGTCGCCGCCGAGGTCGAGGAGGTGGTGCAGCGCTGGGGGGCGCGCGAAATTTACTTCGATGACGACTGTTTCAACCTCAGCGAGCGGCGCGTCCTCGAGGTGTGCGACGCCATCCTCCGCCGCGGCGTCATCGTCCCCTGGATCACCGAGATGCGCTGCGACCGCGTCAGCGAGCGCATGCTCGAGCGCATGCGCGCCGCCGGCTGCATCAAGATCCTCTACGGCGTGGAGTCGGGGAACCAGGAAATCCTCGACAACGCCAAGAAGGGCATCACCCTCGAACAGGTGCGCAGGACCTTCAAGCTGACGCGCCAGGCGGGCATCAGAACCCACGCCACCTTCATGCTCGGCCTGCCCGGCGAGACGCCGCAGACCATCGAGGCGACGATCAGCTTCGCCAAGGAGCTGGAGCCCGACACCATCCAGTGCTCCATCGCCCTCCCCTACACCGGCACGGAGTTCTACGACCTGGCGCGCGCCAACGGCACGTTGAAGGTGGACTCCTGGCTCGACTTCGACGGCGAGCTCTGCGGCGCCGTGGAGTATGCGGGGTTGTCGAAGGAGTACATCCGCGGCTCCGTAAATCGCTTCTACCGCACCTTCTACCTGCGGCCCGGGCATCTCGGGCGGCGCATCCTGAGCATCCGCACCTGGAGCGACATCGAGCGTTTCTGGCACTTCGCCAAGGGCTACCTGCGGCGCTTCTCGTAACGTCGCGGCGAGGTGGGTCGCGGCGGCAGTTCGCAAGCGGGATTGGAGAGAAGGAGCATGGCCCCGTCGCCGCCCTTCGTGTCGTTCGTCGTCCCGACGTACAACGCCGCGCGGCTGCTGCCCCGCTGCCTGGCGAGCATCCGCAAGCAGCGCTACCCGCGGCAGCGGTACGAGATCATCGTCGCGGACGGCCTCTCCGAGGACGGCACGGCGGAGGTGGCCCGCGCCTTCGGAGCCACCGTCGTCTGGAACCACCGCCGCGACGCGCAGATCGGCAAGGCGTGCGGCATTGCAGCGGCGCGCGGGGAGTTCATCGCCCTCCTCGACGCCGACAATGAGATCGTCCAGGAAGACTGGCTGCCGCGCCTGCTCGAACCCCTGCTCCGTCACCCCCACGTCATGGGGGTGGAGTCGGACCTTCTGGTGCCGCCCGGCGATTACTTCATGAACCGCTATTGCGCGCTGTTGCGTCTCGAGGACCCGGTGGCCCGCTGCCTCGGCCTGCTGCGCCGGCAGGTCTCCGTGACGTGGCATGCCTCGACCCTGGCCCCGCCGGCCACGCGGAACGGTTCTCCTGCCGCGCGCTACGCCCTGCTGACGGTCAAGCCGGGGCGCGCGCCGGTATTCGGGGCGAACGGTTTCCTCTGGCGCCGGGAGGTCCTGCTTCAGGCGCCCGGCGTCGCTGCGAGCTTCGACGAAGCCGATGCGGCGAACGCCCTGCTGCTGGCGGGACACCGCACCGTGGCCCTGGTTCCGGGCGTGGGCATTTACCACCACCACATCCGCTCCGTCGGCCAGTTCTGGCGAAAACGGCTGCGTACCGGCAGCGAGTTCCTGGCGCGCCGCCGCCGCAAGGGAGGCGGGCCGGAGCGCCTGTGGACCAGTCGCGCCGCGCGCCCGCGGCAGCTCTACGCGGTCCTGCAGCCGTTGACGCTCGTGGCGCCGCTCCTCGAGTCGCTCGACGGCCTGCGCCGCACGCGCGATCCGGCCTGGCTGGCGCACCTGCCGGTCGCCCTCGGCTCGCTGGCGATCTATGGCTTCTGCCTCCTCTTCACGGCCTTTACCGGCAGGGACCCGCAGGGCGTGCTCCAGCGCCTGCAGGCAGGCGGCTGTGACCGCCCGCCGTCAGCGAGCGGCGCGCCGGCGTCAACGCCGCCGGAGCCGTCCAATGTTCCACGTGGAACAATTGCCGCAACCCACGGCCGCCATTGGGGTTCGGCCACGGAGCTCGTCTCATGATTGTCGGCATCATGGGCAATGACGGCACCGGCAAGACGACACTCGTTGAGGAACTGGCGCGGTGTTGCGAGGAGGCCGGCATCTCCGTCGTCATCCGCCGAGGCTTCGACCACCCGCTGCTGGCGGCGCTGCTGCGGCGATGCCCCTCGCAGCGGCTCTCCGAGGGCCGCCGACGCTACCTCGATCCAGGGGCGCCGCGGAGGTTCTGGATGCGGCTCTGGCCGTTCGCCGTCTGCCTGGAGTGCCTCATCGTGACCTGTTGGGAACGCCTCACCGCCAGGGACCGCCTCATCCTCTATGATCGCACACCGTTCGACCACCTGGTGAGCTTCGAGCACCTCGGATGCAGCAGCGCGATGGTGCGCCGCCTCTTCCTGCGCCTGCCGCGGCCACACCTCCTCATCCTCCTGGAGGCGCCGCCGCGGCTCGCCTGCCGCCGCAAAGGAGAAAACCCACGCCTGCACCTCCCCTACCACCGCGCCCAGCAGCAGCGCTACGCGGAACTTGCCGCGGCGCTGCGCCTGCGGCCCCTGCCGACGGATCGCGACCAGGCCGCCGTCACCCTCGACGCCTGGCGCCGGATTGCGGCGCGCTGGCCTGCAACGTTTGGTTTCCTCCCACGCCCCGCGGCGGGGAATCTCTCCGGGAGCGTCCTTCTGTGAGCCACGCCCTACTCTCCCCGCCGAAGCAAGAGAACCCCAGCCATGCCGGCGCAGACACGACCAGCGGGGGCGCCGCCACCGGGCACGCCGCGCCGCTCTCCCCGACCGCGGCTCACTCCCGGCTGACGCTGCGCCAGCGGCTCGACAGGTGGCGGCGGTTCCTCAAGGTGGGGCTGCTCCAGGGAACGACGCTGGGCAAGCGCTGGCTGCGCCCGGAGCTGCTGAGCCTGACCGTGGAGCTCTGCCGCGCCTGCAACCTGCGCTGCACCTACTGCGCCATGCACGGCGAGGTCGCCGACCGAAATCGCATCCACCTCCCCTCGACCTACTTCCTCGATCCGGCGCTCCTGGAGACGATCCTGAAGGACCTCGATGCCGCCCGCACGAAGATCCCGCTCAACCTCAGCTACAGCGGCGAGGCGCTCCTGCACCCGCGTTTCGTGGAGATCATGAACCTGCTGGGGAGGCGCGGTCACGCGTCGATCTGCGGCTTCACCACGAACGGCATGTTGCTCGACGAGGCGCGCAGCGCCGCCATCGTGCGCAACGGCATCGGCGAGGTCTGCATCAGCGTGGACGGCGACGGCGAGGGACATGAGCTGCGCCGACGGCGCTCCGCCTACTCGCGCATCATGGCGAACGTCCTGCGCCTCATCGAGCTGCGCGACGCGGCGGGGTCGTCGCGCCCGCGCGTCACCCTGAAGGCGGTCGCCGGCGGCTGCAGCAGCGCCGACTTCGAGGCATTCTTGCAAACCTATCTCCCCAAGGTGCAGCGCATCACGCTGATCCCCGAGATCCCCGTCCATCAGCAGGTGCGGCTCCCCTACCGCGGTCTTCCTTCCTGTTCCTTCCCGTTCACCTCCCTCACCGTTGCGTCGGACGGCGCGGTGGCTCTCTGCTGCTTCGACGTCGGCGGCATGGCGGTGCGCGATCTGCGCCTGAACGTCCGCGAGCGCGGCATCCTGGAGGTGTTCCACGGCCCCGAGATGACCGCCCTGCGGCGCGCCATGCTCGAACGCCGCGCCGACGCCCTGCCGCGGCTCTGCCGCGGCTGCACCGCCTACGACACCGTGGGCGCCTTCCGGCCGGGGCGGTACGCCCTCATCGAGCGCAGCTCCGAACGCACCGTCTACACCTCCGGCATGGCGACGACCTACCTGCCCGGACGGAGAGGGCTCTTCTCCACCTTGCTGGGGCGCTGGCGGTAGGCCACACGGGAAAGAGCCCGGAACACCGCGGGGCTCGGCTTTCCGCGCCGGGAGATGTGTTCCCCAAGGCAAGAGATCGCGGCCCGGGGGAGGTGCGGCGCCGGGGCGTGCTGGCTGGCAAGGAATGCCGCGGGCGGGAAATCGTTACCGCTCGCTCAGGCCGCCGCCGGGCCGGCGTCGCTCGATTCAGGATGGCTCACGGGAGCGTGCGAGCCGCGGCGTTGAGCAAGCAAGGTGAGCTGCCGCGGCGGCAGGCGGCGCGCCGCAAGGGCATCGAACGCGCGCCACGTCCCGAAGGGCAGGAAGCTGAGAGCGTTCGATCCGAAGGCGAGGGCGCGATAGAGCCAGTAGCGTGCGGGCAGCTCAAGGAGCGTCAGGAAACGGTTGTTGGCGCAAGCGGCGACAACCTCCAGGCCGGCCTGCGCGAGCGTCTGCGTGAGGCTCTCCCAGGTGAACTTGTGGACGTGGAGCGGATTGAAGAAGCCGATGCGCCGCTCCCGGCAGTAGGGGTGGCGCGCCTCGTTCGTTGGGACCTGGACGACGAGGAGCCCGGCCGGCGCCAGCCAACCGCAGAGCTGCGAGATCATGCCCGCGGCATCGTCGAGGTGCTCGAGCACGTGGGCCATGATGATGAGGTCGAACCGGCCTTGCGGCCGCCGCACCTCGCCGAGCGACGCCGCCGCCTGGAAGGAGGCGACGCGGCGGCGCGACGCCATCGCCCCAGCATAGGCGCGCGCCGACTCGGCAACGTCCACGAGCGCGAGGTGCGCCCGTGGGAAGGTGAAGAGGAGCGTGGTAACACCAGCGCCGATCTCCAGGATATGCCGACCCTCCCACGCTCGTCGCTGCTGCGCCAGCAGGTGGCGGATCGTCGCCGTGTGCATGCGGCTGGCGAAGCTGAGCCGGGAGATGAGGGCGCGCCGCCGCCAGTAGGCGTCGAAGAAAACCCGATTCGATTCGCACACGGAATCCTGCAGGTTCCCCAACGGTCTGTTCCCCCGTATTCAACGATCGTGACGTTGCTCGCGTTGTGGAGAAGCAAGACCCATGCCCAGACGACCGCGCCCGAGGCGGTGCGCGCCGCGTGAGATGCGGGGCCGCCAGCCGCGCCGCCTCGAACGGTCGCCGGGGCGCCCTCAACCCCCGCGCGCTTCCATCCCGAGCCCTGCCCAAGCGACGCAGCAGACGCGCGCGTCTTGGCCGCTCATGGAACGAAGCTTGCACAGCGCAGAGGCGCGCCGCGTCGATGCCTGAAGGATTCCCCGCACGCTCGCGGCTGGCGCGCACACCCGTCCTTCTCTCACGCAGCGAGGCCGCGCATGCCCTGGCTCTCCCTGACGCTCGTCCTTGGCGCCTCCTTGGCGCTCTGGCTGCCGTTCCTCTCGACGCCGCTGTTTCCCGACCAGGGGCTCTTCAACTACCAGGCGAGCCGCTGGCGGCGTGGCTTCCTCCCCTACCGCGACACGCCGACGAACCTCGGCATCGGTTTGCTGGCGATGGTGGCGCTCGCCCAAGTGCTGTCGCGCGGCGGGCTGCGCCGCTACAACGCCTGCGTGGCCCTCACCAGCACCGCCACGACGCTCTTCGTCTTCCTCATCGGGCGCGAGCTCGGCGGTCCGCAGCTCGCCGTCGCCGCGGCGCTCGCCTACGCCCTCTACGCCGTGGCCCCGTACCTGGAAGGTTACACGGGAAACCAGGAGACCTTCATGAACCTGCCGCTGACGGCGGCGGTCTACCTCCTGCTGCGCGCCGGCAGCGGCGGCCCGGCGATGCTCGCGGCGCTGGCCGGCGCCGCCGGCGCATTGGCGGCCCTGGTCAAGCCGGTGGCGGCGTTCACGATCCTGCCGCTGCACGTCTGGGCCGTGACGGTCCTCAGCGGCGAAGCACTCCTGTGGCTGCTGGGCGGGGACATGCTGATGCTCGGCGGCTCCCTTGCCGGTCTGGTGGCCCGCGGCGCGTGGGAAGGGGTGCGGCGCCAGTTCCTGCGGGTGAACCTGATCGGGCAGTTCCGCCATCAGTATGGGACGAAGCGCCGGCCCGGCATGCCCCAGGCGCTGCCGTCGCGCTGGCGGCTCTGCCTGCGGCCGCTGCTCCTGGCGCTTGCGCCGCTGCTCCTGCTGGGCTTGGCCGGCGCCCTCCAGCTCCTGGCGGCTGGTTCCCGCACGACGGGCGCGCTTCTTGCCCTCTGGCTGATCGGCACGTTCGCCGGCGCCAGTTTCAAGTGGCGCTTCAATCACTACTACTTCGTACAGGTGGTGCCTCCCCTGGCGGTTCTCAGCGGCATCGCCGTGGAGGCGATCCGCAGCGGGCTGAGCAGCGGCGCCGGCACCGGCCTTACCACCGCGAGCACGGCCATCCTCGGCCTGGGCGCGGCCCTTGTGGCGGCGCTTGTCCTGAGCGGACGCCACTACCTGCCACAGCCGGCGCGCCGGCGCGCGGAGCGGCTCTACGGTACGGAGGATCCCCATGTCACCGAGGGATTCAGCGCCGCCGCCCTGGCGGAGCAGGTGGAGCGCTCCAGCGCCCCGCGCGAGCGCGTCCTCTGCGCCGGCTACTCGTGCGCCATCCCCTACCTGGCAGGGCGGGATGCCAGCTTCCACACCATGGCGCCGATCTTCCCCTTCGCCGCCACGACGAGCTACGTCGAGGAGCGTCAGCGCGAGCTGGCGGCGCAGCCGCCCCGCTTCATCGTGCATGCCTCGCCGCGGTTCGACCTCAGCGCCTTCGAGGCCCAGACAAAGCTCGCCTATCGGCTGGTGGCGGGGCAGCCGGGGGTACGCCTCCTGCGCGCCGTGAGCCTCGATGCGAGCGCGGCGGCGGCATGGCGCGAGGGGGAAGCGCTCCTCACCCGGGACCGTCCCGCCGACGCAGCAGCGGCATTCCAGAAGGCGCTGCGGCACGATCCAGCCTGCGGCGAGGCTCGCAGGGGATCGGCTGTGGCGGCGCTTCGCCTGGGCCGGACCGACGAGGCTCTGGAGACGGCGCGCGGCGCGCTTGCCGGGATGGCTGATTGCACGCTTGCGGGCGAGCTCGCCTGCGTCGTGGGGGTCGGCCTCCTGGCTGAGGGGAAGATTGACGCGGCGCTGCCAAACCTGGAACGCGCCGCACGCCTCCTTCCCGCGATGCCGGAGCCGGCGCTCCAGCTCGCCGCGCTCTATCTGCAGCTCGACCGGCCGCGTGAGGCGCTCGAGAGAGCTGAGCAGCTCGCGGTCCAGATTTCCGCCCACGACTCCGACGCCGCCAATGCCGCGCGGAACCAGATCGAGCTGCTGCGGCAGAGGGCGCTGCACGCGCTCGGCGAGGCGGGGCGGGTGAGTTCCCCAGGCTCCTCCCACCCCTCTTCCACGTAACCGCGCTGATCGATCTTCTCCTCCCCCGCCCCAACCGCCGTTCGGGGCCCTCCACACCACCGCCGCTTACTCTGGCGGAAGAGCCGCGCTCCATCCTATCTTTGCAAACACGCGGACTTCCCGCCGGCGTAAGGGGCGGGGAGCGATCAAGGTTCGTGGGCGAGGCGCAGCGCGCGGGAGGCGGACAGGATGCCGAAGCCGATCACCCTGATCACCGGAGCGCTTGGCGCCGGCAAGACGACGACGATTCTGGGGCTGCTGGCGCGCCACCCGGAGTTTGCCACTGCCGTGCTCGTCAACGAGTTCGGCCAGATCGGCATCGATGCCGCCACCCTGAAGGGCGGGGGGCGCCAGCTCGGGGAGCTCCTGGTCCGCGAGGTTCCGGGAGGCTGCGTCTGCTGCGTGGCGGCGGCGGAGCTGGCGCGCGGCCTCGCCACCCTGCTGGCGGACCCCACCCTGGATCGCATCCTGGTCGAGCCAACGGGCCTGGCCAAGACCAGCCAGCTCGTTGACCTGCTGCGGCGGCGCCCCTTCGACACCCTGGCCGACCTGCAACCGATCATCACGCTTGTCGATGCCGGCAGGTTCGCCCGTTCGAGCTGGCAGGCGGTTCCCTACTTTCACGATCAGGTGGAAGCGGCCGAGGTGCTGGTGGTGAACCACTGCGACGCCGTCGACGAGGCGACCACCAGGCGCTGCCTGGAGATAGCGCGGGCGCTCTACCCCCCGAAGTGGCGGGTCATCGCCACCTCCTTCGGCCGCCTCCCCGATGAGGGCTTCGCGGCCGAGCCGACGGCGGAGCGACGCTGGGGCGGGCGCCTGTCCGCCGCGCAAATGGAGGCAGGCGACGCCCCCTCAGCCCATGCAGGCGAGTCGCCGGCGTCACCTTCCCGCACGGCTGCCCCGCATCCCCCTCAGCACGGGGCGGTCCTCCACGACCACGAAGCCTTCACGAGCGCGTCCTGGCTCTGGCCGCCGACCGCCCGCTTCAGCGCCGCGCGCCTTGACCTCCTCTTTGCGCGGTGGGGAGCGGACCGCGGCAGCCGCCGGCGGATTGAGCGAGCCAAGGGGGTGTTCGCTACTGAGCAGGGGTGGCTCCTCATGGAGCTTGCCGGCGGCCGCCCGCATCAACGGCCGACGCACCATCGGCGCGACAGCCGCTGCACGATTATCCTGGCCGGGCAGGGAGAGGTCGCGAGGCGCGAGGCCCTCGAGGAGCGCCTCGGAACCGAGATCTCCTCCTGCCTCGTGACGGACCAGACCGGCTGAGGCGCCTCGACATGCCTGCGGCGCTTCCGGTTCGTGCCTTCGGGGGCGCGCCGTCGCGCTGCGCGAGAGCCGGCCCGCGCTGCCTTGACAGGCAAGGAGCAGTTCGACTAGCGTGGCGCCTGCCGCGGCCGAGAGCAGGCTGCGCGGGTATCGTTGCAAGGATCGGAGGCGCTTGGTCCGGCCCGCCGTTGCCAGGGGCCAAACAGCCCTGCTCGTCACCATCCTTGCGTGCGAGCGCGGGCCACGCCCCTCGCTCCCGTGGCGGCTCAGTATGCCGCGTCGAGGCCCGGTCTTTTCTCTTGAGGACCTGCCTGCCAGTGTCGAGGTTCGTGGCGTTCAACATCGCGATCTTCTTCTCCGCTGTCGTGGGGGGGACGCTCCCTCTCCTGATCAGTTGGTCGGACCGTGTCCTGCACCTCTTCCTTGCCTTAACCACCGGCATTTTTCTCGGCGCGGTATTCCTACACCTGATCCCCGAGCTGGCGCATCAGGACCCAGGGATCACGAGCTGGCTCCTCGTCCTTGGCGGCCTCCTCATCGTCTACGCTCTTGAAACCCTCATCTTCCCCACTCGCTACGCCAGTACCGAGGAATCCCACAAGCTCGTCGGCTATGCGACGCTGGCCGGGCTGTCGGTGCACAGCTATGCCGACGGTCAGGCGCTGGCGGCCGGGTTCCTCCTGCCGTCCCTCGGCATGCCCATCTTCCTCTCCATCGTGACGCACAAGGTGGCGGAGACGTTCTCCCTCTGCACGGTCTTTGAGCTTGCCGAGATGAGCCGCAGGAAGACCATCGTGCTGCTGGGCGTGTTCAGCTTGATCACGCCTCTGGGAGCGGCCTCCGGCTACGTCTTCTTTGCGGGAAGCGGGGGACCTCTCCACTTCGTGATCCCCACCGCGATCGCCACCGGCACGTTCCTCTACGTGGCGCTCTGCGACCTCATGCCCGAGGTCTTCCATCGACCCCACGACAACGCTGCCAAGCTCCTCCTGCTCCTCGTCGGCGCGGCGTTCATGTTGGCGCTGCGCGCGATCGAGTAGGGACACGTCGCAGCGCCAGCCCACCCGGAACGCCCGGCATGCGGTCCCTCGCCCTCTCTGGCCGGGGTCGAGGGGTTTCTTGACGCTGCCGGCTTCAGGCCGTACCTTTGAGCGATGAACGAGGACCGGCGCCGCGGGTTCACCATCTGGAGCTCGGCGCCGCAAGGCCACACGGGACGTGCCCGCGCCGCAGCAGGGCCGCAGAGAGGCACCCCACAAGAGGAGGCAGGACATGCGGTTTGACGGGAAGGTGGCGTTCATCACGGGTGGGGCAAGCGGCATTGGCGCGGCAACCTGCACCACATTCGGTGGGCGCGGCGCCACGGTCATTGTGACCGACATCAACGATGCGGGGGCCAAGCAGACGGTGGCGGCCATCGAGAATGCTGGCGGCAAGGCCGAAGCGCAGCACATGGACGTAACCAACCGCGACGAAGTGGTGCGCGTGGTGCAGCGCGTTGTCGAGAAACAGGGCAAGATCGATATCCTCGTCAATATCGCCGGCTGGGATATCGTGGAGCCGTTCATCGACAGCAAGCCGGAGACCTGGGAGAAGGTCCTGGGCATCAACCTGCGGGGTCCGATCAACGTCACCCACGCGGTGCTGAAGGGGATGATCGAGCGTCAGTCCGGGGTGATCATCAGCGTCAGCTCCGACGCCGGACGCAACGGCTCCATGGGCGAAGCGGTCTACTCCGGCGCCAAGGGCGGCATCATCGGCTTCACCAAGACCATCGCCCGCGAGACGGCGCGCTTCGGCATCCGGGTGAACTGTGTCTGCCCGGGGCCGACGGAGACGCCGCTGCTGGAGACGGTGTTCCAGAAGATGCCGAAGGTGCGGGAGTCGATCCTCAAGGCCATCCCGCTGCGGCGCTTCGGGCAGCCGCAAGACCCCGCCAACGCCATCGCCTTCATGGCCTCCGACCTGGCGAGCTACATCACCGGCCAGACGCTCAGCGTCTCCGGCGGCCTGACGATGTTCTAGGCGGAGCCGGGGGGGCACATCATGACAAAAGGCCGGGCAGATGTCCGGCCTTTCGCCGCTCGCGTCGCCGCTTCCCGAACGTCGTCGAACACTCCTTGGTATTGGTGCTTCACCCGTCCCTCCACGCCCTCTGCGTCTCGGCGGTGCAATCCTTTTCACCGCAGAGGCGCGGAGAGCGCAGAGGGGTGGACCATGCTGCCAGCCCATCGACCGTAGCGCAGAGGGGTGGACCATGCTGCCAGCCCATCGACCGTAGGGGCGGTTCGCGAACCGCCCCTCCCTCAGCACGCAAGGGGCCGCCGAGCTACACGGGCATCAGTGTGCATCCGTGTTCATCCGTGGTTCACCCTGCCTCCGCGTCCTCTGCGTCTCAGCGGTGCAATCCTTTTCACCGCAGAGGCGCGGAGAGCGCAGAGGGGTGGACCATGCTGCCAGCCCATCGACCGTAGGGGCGGTTCGCGAACCGCCCCTCCCTCAGCGCGCAAGGGGCCGCCGAGCTACACGGGCATCAGTGTGCATCCGTGTTCATCCGTGGTTCACCCTGCCTCCGCGTCCTCTGCGTCTCGGCGGTGGAATCCATTTCACCGCAGAGGCGCAGAGATCGCAGAGAGGGAGGACAGGTTGCCAGCCTGGCGAACAGAGAACCACTGATGAACACCGATGAACACCGATCTCAGTGTGCATCCGTGTCCATCTGTGGTTCACCCTGCCTCCGCGTCCTCTGCGTCTCAGCGGTGCAATCCTTTTCACCGCAGAGGCGCGGAGAGCGCAGAGAGGGAGGACAGGCTTCCAGCCTATCTAACAGAGGACAGGACCATCAGCCTCGTCATTGTGTGAAATCAACCGCTGCCGCGCCTATTTTCGAGTCAGGCATCCTGCCTGTCACCCGAGCAAGCCCGTGGCGCCCCTGCGACGCGCCAACTCCGCTCAATCCAGCCCGAACTGGCTCCAGATGCCGCGGATGCGCTGCAGGTCCTTCTCGCCCGGCCTGGAGGTCTCCGGCGTGGCGCGGCTGCGGCCGGCCTCGCTGGCGAACTTCTTGGTGGCGTCGATGCCCATCTTGCTGCAGAGGTTGAAGTCGGTGTAGCCCAACTCCGGCCCCTTCGGCAGGCGGGCGCGGGCCGCCGGGTTGAGGGCGTTGACGGCCACCGGCGGCAGGATCAGGACGTCGAGCTCCGGGTCGCAGCGCGTGGTGACGGCCCACATCACCTCTTCGAGGCTGTAGATGTCCACATCCTCGTCAACCACGATCGCCTGATTGAGGATGCTCATCCCGAAACCCGATCCCAGGGCGGTGAGGAGGGCTTGCTTGCCCCAGCCGGGGTAGCGCTTCTTAATCTGAATGACGACGAGCAGCATGCGCCCGGCCATCGGGAAGAAGGCGTCGCGGAAGCCGACGATCTCGCGCTTCATCTTGTTGTACCAGGCGGTCGGCTGCGGGTAGTGGAGGGCCAGGCACTCGCTGGCGTAGTGCGCCGAGGTGGTCGAGACGTAGGAGGGGTGCCGGCGCATGGTGATGCACCGCAGCTTGAAGATCGGCTGGTTCATCTGTTCGCCGGCGTACCCCGTGAACTCGCCGAAGGGACCCTCCAGGCGCGACGCCTCGAGGTGCACCTGGCCCTCGAGGACGATCTCGCTGCTGGCCGGCACCTCCATCTCGATCGTCTCGCAGTGCACCAGCTCCACCGGCCTGCCGGTGAGGGCGCCCACGAAGCGGAACTCGCAGTCGCGCCCCACCTCCGGCATCTTCATCACCGCCGCCAGGTAGAGGGCGGGATCGAAGCCGATGGCGACGGCGAGGTCCATGGTCTTCTGGCCGCGCTGCTTGGCCCGGGCCGCGAAGATGCCGCCGTCCTGCGCCGCGTTCGCCACGAAGCCGGTGGTGCCGCGGTCGTGGATCATCATGCGGTACATGCCGAAATTGTGGCCCCACTCCGGGTCCCTCAGGACGCAGCCAGGCAGGGTGATGTAGGGTCCGCCGTCGCTAGGGTGCCAGCGGAACACCGGCAACAGGCCGAGGTCCGCCCCCTCCCCCTTCAGGATGACCTCCTTGCAGGGGGCGTCCTTGACGATGACCGGGTCGATCCACCTCGACTGGTCGTGGGTGAGCGGCATGATGTGCTCGCGGATTTCCTTGTAGCGGTGCTGCCCGCGCCACGCTTCCATGCCCGCCGCCAGCGCCCAGCGCTCGAGGGAGCCGTAGACGTTCTTCACCAGCGGCATGGCGCGGCCCTTGACGTTCTCGAAGATCACCACCGGCGCCTGACTGCCGCGGCGGTTGTAGAGCTCCCACATGATCGCCCCAACGTCCGCCTCGCCGTCCACCTCTTGCTTGATCCGCTTGACGTCGCCTTCGGCTTCCAGGTAAGTGAGCATCTCGCGCATTGACGGGAAGAACATGGTGCGGCGCGCTCCTCTCTCGCATCGTCCAGACGCTGGCTCCACCCGGCAGCGGCCTCCCCGCCCGCAGCGCCTCGGGAGATTAGGCCGTCCTCGTTAGCTAAAGTATGAACCCTTCCCCGCCGACCCCGCCACCGGGTAAGGTGAAAATATGCCTGGCAGGGAAAGGGTGACGTGAGCGGTTCGGCGTCTCTTATTCGGGGAGCGTCCAGCAAGGATTTTCAATTGTCTCAGGGCGCGGCAACAGGCTGGAGAGAGGAGTGAGCCCCGCGTATGGCGGCTGAGCACCGTTCGCCCCAAAAAGCGCAGCAGCCTGGCGCGGCAGACGCCAGGAAAGCCGCCCTGCGCCGCCAGGCCTGGGAGGCGATGACGCGCGCGGGCGTGGCGCGCTTCCCCGGCGCCGCCGGGCGCATCCCGAACTTCACCGGCGCCGAGGCTTGCGCGCGCCTCCTGGCAGAACTCCCGGAGTGGCAGGCGGCGCGCACCGTGAAGGCCAACCCCGACGCGCCGCAGCGCGCCATCCGCCGCCTGGCGCTGGACGACGGCAAGACGGTCTTCATGGCCGTTCCCCGGCTGCGCGAGCCGGCCCCCTTCATCCGCCTCGATCCGGCCCTCCTGCAGGGGAAGCATCACGAGGCGTCGAGCATCAAGGGCGCCTTCGCCCTCGGCCAACCTGTCCGCCTCGATGACATGCCGCCGATCGACATCGTCGTCTGTGGCTCGGTGGCGGTGAACCGCGGCGGCGCGCGGCTGGGGAAGGGGGGAGGCTACTCCGACCTCGAGTTCGCCCTCCTCGCCGAGCGCGGACGGATCAGCGACCGCACCGTCATCCTTACCACCGTGCATCCGATCCAGGTGCTCGGCGACCTGCTGCTTGGTGACGGGGAGGACGACATCCCCATGCTCGCCCACGACTTTCCCCTCGACCTCATCGTCACGCCGCGGGAGGTCATTCGCATCGAGCGCCGGCGACGCGGCGGCCACCCGCGCCCCCGCGGCATTATCCCGGACATCCTGCCCGAGGAGAAGCGCCAGGCGATTCCCGTGCTGCGGGAGCTCTTTGGGCAACGGAGGAACGCATAGAAGATATTTTGGCTGGATGCTTGAACCCCAAGGCTTCCTCGCCCCGGGCGCGGAGCAGAGGCGGAAGGGCCCCACGGGGCGCCGGCGGCTCCCACCTCGGCGCTGGGCAGGCCGCCCCTGCCGGGCGCCCCGCTGCCGCTCCCCCTGCGCCCCGGGCGGCGCCTACTTCGGTTTCGCCTCCCCTTTCTCCGGCGCGCCGCCCCGCAGGCCGCCGCGGATGCCTTCCAGGATCACCGGCGCCAACGCCTCGGCCATGCTGCCAAGGGCGCCGCGCTTCACGTGCAGCAGCTCGACGCCTTTGTCCGTCACCACGAGGATCGCCTCGGGCGTCACCCCCGCTCCCGCGCCGCCGCCCCCACCGACGCCCTCAGGGGATTGCCCGCCGGAGGTGAATGACGGACCCGTCCCCGAGCCGCCGCCCGCACCCAGCCCAAACCCCACCGAGGCTACCGGGATGATGATCACGCCTTTCACCTCGCGCCCCTGCCCGAGGACCTTGTCCGCGTTGAGGATGGGCCGCAGCTCCTCCATGAGGGTACGCAGGGTGGCGTCCAAAACCAACGGGCTCCCCTTGGCGGCAGGCTGCTGCGCCAGGAGGGGTGCGCTGCCCAGCAAGACAGCCAGGGTGACGCCGAGAACTCGTGCGCTCCGTTTGACGATGGTGCGTGGCATCAGAGTTCCTCCAACATGTCAATGATCGGCTCGATGTGGGGCGCTGGCCGCAGCCGCTCCTCATGCGGCCAACCGGCGGGTCCCAAATCCGCTCGCCGCGCAGGCGCCGATCCCGACGACCGCCAGGAGCGCCCAGAGCATCCAGCCGAGGTACGGCACGAAACCAATCAGACTCACCGCGAGGGCCCCAACGAGCGCACCCAGGACCCGCCGCTCTCCCGCCAGGGGACGGCCGATGAGCAACGCCAGGGCCACCATCCCGAAGAGCTTCAGAACCAGGCCGAGGAGCGCCACGACGGCCAGCGCCGGAATGCCGGCCACCGAGACGAGGAGCAGCGCGCCGAGCGCCACCAGGGCGGCGATCATCACGAGACCCAGCAGGAAGGCGCGGACCGGACGCCTGCCGCCATAGAGCGCAACACCCTCGATCTGGTTCGGAAAGAGGGCGCTGGCGAGCACCGCCAAGCCGAGCCAACCGAGGTAAAAGAGCACCAGGAGGCGGAAGGGCCAGGGGATGATGCCGAAGCGCAGACCCTGCTCCGGCGCCAAATCGAGGAGGCGCAGGAGGGCGGCGAGGGTGCGCGAGCCCGTTCCGCGCTCCGGCGGGGCGGCTGCCCTGGGCTCCCGGAGCATCTGCCAGGCCAGCGGCAGGGAGGCCTCCAGCACCTGGGTGACGAACCCTTTGCGGATTGGAAAAAACTGCACCGAGGTGGAAGAGAGGACAAGGAGGCCGACCGGCGAGACGAGGCCGCCGCGCAGCTTGCTCGGCGCCTCTCCGGCGGCGGGCGGCCGGGCCTCGGGCGCCGGGCCGGGAGCTGCCGCCGCGACCGCCATGGTGACGACGGGGATGATCGTATACCCCCGCACCTCCACGGGGCTGCCGAGGGTGACGCCGGGGGGAAGGGCCTGGAGCGAGGACGCCGCTCTTTTCTCTGCCTGAGGAAACGCCGCGCGGGAGACCGTGAAGGTACCCAGGAAGGCCGCCAGGAGGACGCCGAGGAGCCACCCCATGCGCCGCCTGCCGCTGGCGGTGCGCCATTGACGCTGCGCCCTGTGGAGCATCGCCTGCCCCTTCTCCGCGGCTCGGCGGTGGCGCGGGGGCGGCTTCTGGAGCGGTGCGCGCCTCCGCCCGACGGATCGCTTGCGCTGCCACATCGGGCGACCGGACGGGCTGCGCCCGGGGAGCGCCCCGCGCATCCTTCCCCTGCTACGGCAGCGGCGTGGCGCGGACCACCCTTGCCCCCTGCCGTCGCCCGCCTCGCGCCGCCCGCGGCCATCCGCCCAAGCCGCATACTCCGGCGCTCGCCGGGGCTGGCGCTCATTGAGATCGACATCCAGCCAGGGGAATGAGTTCCTTGCCGACAGACGCCCCGGTGGAAAGGGTGCTCCGCCCAGCGCCCTGCTTCCCATCGCCAGCCAGTTCGGTGGATACTCTTCATCATGGTTGCTTTCTGGGTGGTCTGCAAGAAAAGATGACGCCTTGATGAGGGAGCGCGCTGAGAGATCGGTGAGGAGGCGCTGCCGCGGCAGGGCGAGGCGCGCCGAGCAGGTCCGGGCGATGCGCCCTCCCTGCCACTCACCAGCGTCGGGAGCGCTGCGGAAACCGGCGGAGAGAGGGAGCGGAGGGGCGCCCAGCCGCGGCGCCATGCCGACCGTATCCAGGAGGAGCTGATGTCCATGTCGTCCGAGATGCGTCTCAGGCGGATCAACTACCGCCAGCTCACGCTGTTCATGGGGATCGGGCTGGCCGGCCTGTTGCTCTGGTTCACCCCGGTCATCCTGCCGTTCAAAATCTTCGTCGTCTTCCTCCACGAGACCTTCCATGCGCTGGCGGCGGTGGCGACCGGGGGGCGGGTGCTGGAGATGCAGGTGTCGATCTGGCAAAGCGGCTACGTGAAGAGCAGCGGCGGCGTCAGCGTTATCGTGGCCTCGGCTGGCTACGTGGGCAGCGCGGTGTTCGGCGGCCTCCTGCTCATCCTGGCGGCGCGGGACGATCTGGCGCAGGCGCTCTTCGGGGTTCTCGCCGCGCTCTTCGCCATCGTCACCCTGCTCTTCGTGCGCAACGCCTTTGGCCTCTTCTTTGGTCTCGGGGCCACCGCCCTCTTCGCCCTGCTGGCGTGGAAGAACCCGCCTTACTCAGCCTACTTCGTTGATGTGCTGGCGGTACTCTCCTCCCTCTATGCCATCTATGACCTGGCTGATTTCCTGCTTTACGGCGGCCCAACGGATGCCACGATCCTTGCCGCCGTCACGCATGTCCCGGCGACGATCTGGGCGATCCTCTGGACCGTCATCTCCTTCGTCGTGGTCTTCGCGTCGTTCCGCGTCGCGGTTCGGGCCAAGCCGCCCGCCGCTGGCGCGCCATCCTAGGCCGCGCGCGTTACCGCGCCGGGCTGATGCGCGACCATGTTTCCGCAATCAGGGAGGACGCGCTCGCGATGCTTGAAGCGACGTGGCTCAGCTCAGACATGCTCCGCTTCCTCGTGCTGCCCCTTCTCATCCTCCTCTCGAGGATCAGGTCAGCCTGTTTAACCCGAACTCGTATATCTCCGTGTTCGACGTGCGCTCGGTGAGCAATGGCGCACCCTCCACGGGGGTGTTGCAGAAGAACGTCCTCGGCACCATGCGCTCGTTCCGGAAAGCCAAGTAGGCCCGAACGCACAGCCCCGGACTGGTTTCGCGGCTCCTGCCGCCTCCTTGGCTCGCCTCCGCCGCCGCTGGGGCATCGTCTCGGTAGCGTGGAAGAAGAGCGGGGAAGGGAACATGTCCTCACCTTACATCGCCGCGATCATTCTCGGCCTCCTCCATGGCCTGGAACCCGGACACGGCTGGCCCGTAGCGGCGCTCTGGGCAACGCAACGGCGACGCGCGCCCTTGCAGGGGGTGCTGGCCGGAGCCGTGCTGTCGGCGTTCCACTTGATCTCGTCGCTTGCCGTGGTCGCGGCGTTCATCCTCTTCGCGCGCGCCTTCTGGCTGGGCAACACGGCTCTGCTGCGTTACGCCGCGGCGGCAACGCTCTTCGGGCTTGCGGCGCTGTCATGGCGGCGGGCCAATCACCACCATCCGCGGGAACGACACCCGGCTACGCTGGCGGAGTTTGCAGCCTTTGCCTTTGTTCTCGGTTTTGTTCACGAGGAAGAGTTCGCAGTGCTGGCGCTCTGCGCCTCCCGGCCGGCGGGGGTGGGTTGCTTCTGGCTCATGCTGGTGTACGCTCTGGCGGTCTCCGCGGCCATCATGGTCCTGACGCTGGCGGCCCTCCGCGCGCTCACGCGCTTCGAGCGCCAGCGGCACCTCCTGGAGCATCGCCTGCCGCGCGTCATGGCCGTGGTGCTGGCGCTCCTCGGTATCCTCAGCCTCCTCGGCTGGCTCTAGGGGCGGGTTTCGGGACGGGCCGCGCGAATGTGACAGGCAGAAGATGAACGGCTCATGAGAGGTTATGTGGGGCGCAAGGAATCCCCACACCCGCCAGGCCTCAAGGGCTTCGCGGCAGCCCGCGCCACAGGGGGCGCCCAGGTTGTAGCTTTCGCGCGGCTGCGGTGCGCCCGCATCCTAGAGCAGGGCCGCGCCGAACTTTGGAGAGCGACAGCAACGGAAACGAGACGAACATTGTGCGTTGCCTTTCGTTGTATATTCGTATATCTTAAGTGAGCTGCCCCCTGAAGCGCAGCGGGCGGGCTCGACCGCCAGGGCGTGTGCACGGGGTTGGCAGGCGACATGGGTCTGCTTGGATTGCCGGGGACGGCTCGTGGAGGGTTTCAGGATGGCCGCGCAGCAAGCGCTCTTCATGGCTGCCGGCGACGGGTCGCGCGGCTCGCTGCCGCGGACGCCGCGGCAGGCGGAGGTGGCGGCGCGCCGCAACGGGGTGGAGTACGTCGAGCTGCCCTGCCGCACCCTGCTGAACAAAACGACCAACCCGCACCTGTCGTTCACCTGGACCATCAACCCCTACCGCGGCTGCGAGTTCGGCTGCGCCTACTGCTACGCGCGCTACACCCACGAGTTCATGGGCTACGACGACCCCGCGAACTTCGAGCGCCGCATCTTCGTGAAGACGAACGCCGCGCCGGCGCTGGCGCGGCAGGCGCGCGCCCAGCACTTCGACGGCCGGCCCATCGCCCTGGGCACCGCCACCGACCCCTACCAACCGGCCGAGCGGCTCTTTCGGGTGACGCGCGGCATCCTCGAAACCCTGCGCCGCTACCCGAAGCTGCGCCTCTCCATCGTCACCAAATCCGCCCTGGTGAAGCGCGACACGGCGCTCCTGGCCGAGCTGGCTCGGCGCGGCGCCGTCACCGTCGGCTTCACGATCATCACCCTCGACCGCCGCCTGGCCCGCACCCTCGAGCCGCGCGCCGCCACGCCGCAGCGCCGTCTGCGGACGATGCGTCACCTGCACGACGCGGGCGTGCCGGTCGCCCTGCTCGTCAGCCCTATCCTGCCGCACCTCACCGACGCCGCCGCCGACCTCGAGCGCCTCATCATCGCCGCCCGCCAGGCCGGCGCCGCGACGCTGCGCTGCAACCCGCTCTGGCTCTCCTCAAGCTCCCGCAAGACCTTCTTCCCCTGGCTGCGGCAGCACTTCCCGCAGCTTCTGCCGGCTTACCGCCGCATCTACAGCCAAGGGATGTACCAGAGCGAGGCCTACATCACCCGCGTCACGTCGTTGATGGCGCGGCTCGCCGCAAAGCACGGCCTGGCCTACGGCACCGCCGATGAGTTCGCGCCCGAGGGGAACGAGGCGCCCGGCACGGAGGCGCCGCCGCAGCCCCAGCAGCTTACTCTGGCCGGGTCGTAGCCAGCTCCCGGATCAAACTCGGGTCTATCGGTTAAGAAGAAGGGAAGAAGAAGGGAAAGGCGAGGGAGCCTTGCCCCCTCGCGCACCCCATTTACGCGAGCCGCTGCGCAGCTCGCGGGGGAGCAGGGCGGGGGGAGGAAGGACAACCGCGCGTCCTCGGCTGCCGAAGAGTCTCCGCGGTCTCTGCGTCTCCGTGGTGATTTGCCCCCTCGGGGATTGCTGATTCACCCGCGCAAACCTGGAGAGCGGAAATGCTGCGAGCAAGAATGACGAGGCTGCTGGGACTGCTGACGCTGGCCGGCTGCTCGACGATTCCGGGCAGGATGCCGGCGGCGAAGGTTCCCGGCTTCTTCTACGGCGTCTGGCACGGCCTCATCAGCGTCGGCACCCTCATCGCCAGCTTCTTCACCGACCACGTCACCATGTACGCCACCCCCAACAGCGGCCCCTGGTACGACCTCGGCTTCCTCATCGGCGTGGTGGCGATTTTTGGAGCATTGCGGGAGCAGAGGGGCAGGAGTGAGGAGCGAACACAAAGGGCACAACAAAACGGTTGAAACTTGATAAAAGGGCATCAACTAGCGGTCGCTTGAATCTGGCTTCCCTTCAGACCTCCAGGGGTACTCATCCTGCCATGATCTTCTTAGTTCTTTAACCTTTTCCTCAGCCCATTTCGTTGCCGCCTCGAGTACATTCATTAGTGTTTCAGAAGAATACGAATACTCCTTAATGACCTTTGATGTTACTGAAGAACCGCGAACCGTGTAGCTGCTTTCTGAACCCGCAAGTCTTAGGATGACGGCGACCCATTTACTATTTTCTACGTCTCGCAATTCTGCTAGATGACCCCCGCGCGAACTATCGTCAATCATAACAAAACGTGCGACCGAACCGTAAACAATAAGTTTCTGTTGCAGGCTGTAGTCTAAATGTTCAGGTATTTCCTTTAAGAGTATAGGCTCGTAGCCTAATTCTAGCAAGGCATCTTTAATGATCCCTAATCTTTTCATACCATCCTCTTCGTAATCCCCAAGTAGAAGTACCGTCTTTTCCTTGAATTTATTTAGATAATCGGAAAGAGAGAGCGAACGCTCACGGGCTTTTTGAACATACAATAGATGAACAAAAACCTCATCCTTCGCCCTTGAAACTGCATGTCGAGTATCCCAAAAGTCAACACTACGATTGGCAAAGATTTCCGCATAGTCAATCTTTCTGCTCCAAGTATCGACTTTGAATGAGACGCCTATAAGACGAAGCGATGCTGTTTCTGATGTAAGCCGAAAAGGGAATCTTCCTTCGTGTGGCAGGCCAATTATTGTAATGTCCTTGGCGGCAATATAATAATGCGGTTCTAGTCTTGAAACGCGTCTTGGAGTATTTAGAAAGAGTTCCTCGATCCGCTGGCTTGACCTCTTAACGAAGAGTGTGGGTCGATCTTTCTTAACATATTCATAGCCGGCACCAAATTTCGTTGAAACGTAACCAATTGTTTCGCCAGATAGATAGGGCATGCGTAATAAACTTTTTCGACCTTCTTGTGGAACGAATCTTTCTACAGTCTCGAGGTATGCCTCTTTGTAGGTTTCTAAATACTCCTGCAATAGCTCTTCGGTCACATTCTTCATCTTGCGTGAACCCACGTTCGTCCTCACCGCGCCGTCGCGTACCCCCGCTCGGCGTAGGGGAAGCCGCGCAGTTCGCTGTCGGCGGTCATGAGCCAGTTGTAGTAGGGGCGGACTTCGGCGATCTTGCCGGCGCGGATGATGTACCACTCGGCGCCGCGGACGGCGAGGCGCTTGCTTCCGCCGGGGGGCGTCCAGAAGCAGGTCCACTCGACGACGATCTCGTTGCCCTGTTCGAGGGCGTGGTCGATCAGCCACTCGGCGTTGAACTGCGCGGTGAGCTTGGCGTTGAAGCGCACCAAGTGGTCGACGCCGCGCGTCGGCTCCTGCCCCGCCAGGTAGTAGTGCACCACGTCGTCGGTGAAGACCGCCTGCTGCGCCTCCAGATCATGCCGGTTCAACGCCTCGTAGTAGCGCCGAATAAGCTCCACATGCCGCTCGCCCATGATGCCCTCCTTAAAGTGAGAACCACAGATGGACACGGATGGACACGGATCGACTTGTAGGGGCGGTTCGCGAACCGCCCTCCGAGCAGCCTCCTGTTGAGCAGCCAGGGGGGCGCGGCAAGCAGCGCCCCTACAGCCGAGGCGCCCAATCCTTCGACATGAAAGATGGGCGGCCCCTCCAACGATGCAGACGCTCGTTTCAAGGGGGTAATTTCTGTGGGCGACCATTGCTCCCCCACACCCCCAATCCCCGTAAGGGCGGTTCGCGAACCGCCCCTACAAGTCGCGGTACGCCTGCCGAAGTCTGCCTCGACGTTCCGCCCCCGCGAGCCGCGCAGCGGCTCGCGTGAATGGGGTGCGCGAGGGGGCAATGCTCCCTCGCACCCTTCCTCCCAATCCCTAATACCCCTTGGCGATGACGACGCGCTGGCTGGTGGGGGCGCCGGTGAGGAGGCAGGTTCCTTCTAGGCTGTCCTTCAGGGGCGACTCGTCGGCCTCGAAGGGGAGGCAGCGGATGGTGGCCTTGGTCTCCTCTTGCAGGCGCACCTCGTCCTCGGTGGCGCCGTTCCAGTAGGCCCAGAAGAATCCCCCCGGCTCGTCGATGCGCGCCTTCAGCTCGTCGTAGCTGGAGACGGTGAAGCTGTTCTCCCGGCGGAGGGTCAGGGCGCGGTCGTAGAGGGCCTGCTGGATGTCGTCGAGGAGGGCGGCGCAGGCATCGGCGAGTCCGGCCTGGGGCGCCGTCTGCTTGGCGCCGGTGTCGCGGCGGACGAGGACCACCTGCTCGTTCTGCAGGTCGCGCGGCCCCAGCTCGAGGCGCAGCGGCACGCCCTTCTGCTCCCAGTCGTGGAACTTGTAGCCCGGCGTGTACTGGTCGCGGTCGTCGAGGTGGACGCGGAGGCGTTCCTTCAGCTCGACCCGCAGGCGGGCGGCGGCTTTGAGGACGGCGGTGCGCTCCGCCTCCTTGCGGTAGATGGGGACGATGACGACCTGCGTCGGCGCCAGCTTCGGCGGCAGGACGAAGCCGCGGTCATCGCTGTGGGTCATGATGAGGGCGCCGATGAGGCGGGTGCTCACCCCCCAGCTCGTGGCCCAGACGAAGTCGCGCGTCCCCTTGTCATCGAGGAAGGTGACGTCGAAGGCGCGGGCGAAGTTCTGCCCCAGGTTGTGCGAGGTGCCGGCCTGCAGGGCGCGCTTGTCCTGCATCATCGCCTCGATCGTGTAGGTGCGCACGGCGCCGGCGAACTTCTCCTTCTCCGTCTTCACGCCGGCGATGACCGGCATGGCCATCCAGTCCTCGGCGAAGGTCGTGTAGACGCCGAGCATGCGGCGCGCCTCGGCCTCGGCCTCCTCGGCGGTGGCGTGGGCGGTGTGCCCCTCCTGCCAGAGGAACTCGGTGGTGCGCAGGAAGAGGCGGGTGCGCATCTCCCAGCGTATGACGTTGCACCACTGGTTGATGAGCAGCGGCAGGTCGCGGTAGCTCATGATCCAGTTCTTGTACATGCTCCAGATGATGGTCTCGGAGGTGGGGCGGATGACGAGGGGCTCCTCCAGCTTCTTGCCGCCGCCGTGGGTCACCATGGCGCACTCGGGGGCGAAGCCCTCGACGTGTTCCGCCTCTTTCTTCAGGAAGCTCTCGGGGATGAGGAGGGGGAAGTAAGCGTTCTGGTGGCCGGTGGCCTTGAACATGTCGTCGAGGGCGCGCTGCATGTTCTCCCACAGGGCGAAGCCGTTCGGGCGGATGACCATGCAGCCCTTCACCGGGGCGTAGTCGGCGAGCTGCGCCGCCATGATGACATCGTTGTACCAGCGGGAGTAGTCCTCGGCGCGCGGCGTGATCTTGTAGTCCATCGTGCATCCTGGGCGTGAGACGGAGGTTGGGTTGGCAGGCTACGCTTCAGTCGGGGCCGGGTGCTCCGCGACGGCTGGCGCCGCGATGCAGCATTGGATCAGGCGTGGCGTGGAGAAGGGTGCAGAGGGGCGTCCCGCTCGCCTCCGGCGCCGTGAGGCCCAAGGCGGCAAGCCGCGGGCTCCGGCCTCTCCGTGAGCCGCGGCGGCGATGCGCGCCGGGGAAGGCCGCGACACCCAGCACCAGCGTTCATGATACGTGCGCTGCAAAAAGTTGTCAATTTGTTGTCCTGATCTGCCGATACGGGAGATGTGACAAGAGATCGGCTCACCGGGCGCGGCGCGGCGCAGCGAGCAGCACGCCGCCTCCACGACCGGACGAGGAGCCGGAAGCTGCACCGACGGGGTTGTCGTTCGGCCACGGAGGAGCACCGCGGAGTCTGCCGCGCCTGCCTGGGAGGTACGCTGCTCCCCCGCCTCACGGCGCGGCGTCTCAGCTCAAGATGATTGGAGAGAGCCATGTTCGGAAGAGGTTCCTCACAGTCACATCACCCACACTGGCACGGCATTGCCCGGCTTCTGGCGCACGAGATCACGACGGCTGAGAAGAATCAGAGCCCGATGGGCATGTTCCTGCTGCGGGTGCCGGCGGTGGTGCCCCGCGGCGTGGGTCGCCTCCTGCCGGGACGCACCCTCGGCTACCAGCTCTACCGGAACTCTCGCCGCTACGTGGGAGTCGTCCACGATAGCTGCGATCGCGACCTCATGACGATGCGCACCACCATCGAGGAGGTCGCCCAGCGGCAGGGGTGGTTCCCGTTCACCGTTGGCGTGGCGCTCTGGCCCGAAAATGGCCGCGTCGCGGAAGAGCTGTTGCAGTGGGCGCGCTTCGATGCGCAGCGCCGCGCCGCGGCGCCCTTGCAGCACGCCGGCGCCCCTGATGCCGTTGGCGAAGCGGCTGGCGAACCGTCTCCGGGCGCGGTCGCGGCGGGCACACCTCGCGCAGCGGCAGGAAACGGCGCGCCAGCGCGCGCCGTTCCTCTGTTAGGTCGCTTCCTCGTGCAGCGCGGCTACGTCACCGAAGAGGAGCTGCGGCGAGCCCTTGAGTTCCAGCGCTTCCAGCACACATCGCTGGGTAGCCTGGCACTTCAGCGCGGCCTCCTGACCGAGAGCGAGGTCCTCGACATCCTTTTTCATCAGGAGGAGCAGGGAGAGCTGTTCGGTGAAGCGGCCGTGGCCCTTGGGCTGCTGACCGAGGAGCAAATCAGCGCCCTCTTGAACGAGCAGCGGATGAACCTGCCACCCCTGGGACAGGTGCTGCAGCGCCTCGGGTTGGTGAGTCCCACCGACCTGGCCCGGGCCCTCGACGAGCTCGGTTGCATGATCGAGAAGGCGCGGCCACAGCGGGGCCATCTCCTGGAGGCACCCCCCCTGGCCGTTGCCGGCACCGAGGGGTAGGCCCCGCACGCCGCGGGAGCCGAAGCGGGCGACGCCGTCGGCGGAGGCGCCGGCGCGAGCCCCCTTCCCTTACGCAACCCAGGCACAGACGCCGACAGCGAAGAGGCGCCCCTCTTCGCTGTCGGTTCCTCTCATCGCCACGACCGTGCAGCAGTTCTTGCCCCTCCCTCGGCCAGGCGCACCGTGCCGCTCTTCTTCGGCGGCGCTGGGCGTGCGCTTCTCACACCTCGGGGAAGAGGAACTGCGAGAGGTACTTGAGCTTCTGCTGGTACTCGCTGGGCGAGAGCAGCCAGATGCACGCCGCCACACTGCTGAGCAGCGAGTTGCCGTCCTGCGGCGTGAAGCTGAAGCCGACGATCTCCCGTTCGTTGCGTACCTGCAGGGTTGGCAGAACGATCACCGCGGGGTTGAGGATGCGGCCGAAGTACCCCTGGTCCCGCCCGAAGGAGAAGACGAGGTTGGCACTCGTCTTCTGGGTCACCGCAAGACGCTCGTTGGCCTCGATGCGCCGGTAGAGCCCGTCAAGGGTCACGGGGTTGGCCAGCGTCAGGTCGAACCAGATGCTGTGCATGTACTGCGTGTTCAGCTTGATCGCGGAGCTGAACAGGTTCAACTCGTACCCCAGGGTCTTGAAGAGATGGTAGGCATCACGGGCGTGGTGGGTGCCGAAATCGGGATCGCTGTGTGTGTTCACGGTAGGTGACGCGATGAAGCCGGTGTCCTGGCTGATGTCATTCGCGCGGCGGAGGCAGACAAAGCGGCCGCAGATGAGGTTTGCGGCGCCGCCATCGCTGAGTGCAAGCGTATCAATGAGGGCTGCCAGGTTGTGGGTGTTGCAGCTTACCACGTGGATGTACTTGTCTTCGCCCGGAACCAGCGCCTCATCGTTGATGCCGCAGGCGAACATCTTGCCAAACCCGAACTCGCTTCCCTGAGCGATGAAGCCGCGGGTCGTCGACTCGTGGTGCTGGTAGTAGATCTCCTTGTTCTTCAAGCCGAACGACTCCGGCGTGCAGTCGATGATCACAGCGGCGCGGTCGATGGCCTCTTCGAGCTCGTACGTCACGTCAATGCCCTGCTTGCGGAAGATGCTGATCTTGTTGGGATCCGCCGCCACCAGGGCGCCGCGTTTCATCAAGCTCAGCACCGTTGCGCGGTCGGTCAGCCGAGGGGTATGCTTGTAGAACGTGACGGAATCGAAGCCGAGGGACTCGCGCAACGAACAGAGGAGGCCAATCAGTGGTTCTCCTATGGTTCCGGTGCCAATGACGAGTATGTTCGTGTCCATGACGATCCCTCCGAAGGTCTCCGAGCAGGTGGGGTCACATAACATCCGCGTGGAAACGGCCGACTTCATGAGCGCAAGGAGTGAAAGCTGGTCGGCATCGAATGTCCTGGTCTCCTCCTTTTGGCATGGGGGGAATGCGGCACTTCGGACCACGACGGAAGTCGCGCGCGGCTGCTGGTAGCCTGGCCTGGTGCATGGGGCGGCCTGAACGCAGCCACAGCCACACGGGACTCACACCTCCCTCCGCTGCCACCCCCTGGAAACAGGCAGAGGTTGCACAAGCACCAGCAGTTGGCTACAGTTGAAACCCTCGCATTCTCAGCGTGCAGCACCCGCTCTCCCAAGCAGAGATTTACCGGAGCGACCGGCGGAAGCCGACGCAGCTTCGCTGGCTCCAATATATGAACGGCTGGCGCCCTTGTCAAAGCTTCTTCCCACTCCGCGCCGGGGCGATGCAGCTCAGCGCCGGCAGCTTGTGACGAGCCTCGGCGCCTGCTGGAGCGCGGTCTCCTGGCCGGCGCCGACGGCGCTCCTGCAAGGCCAGCCGGACGACCTCCAGGCCGGTCAGTCCTTGGAAGTGCGGCCCGAGGGGCTCTCCCCCGCGGGGAAGGCCTGGGGAAACGTCTGGGGTTGACGCCGGACGCGGCCGGAGAAGACATCGCCGATGGGAACGATCGTGTCACGCATCGATGCCCTCCTCGCGGCGTGCGGCTGTGTTGAGCAGAGCGTGCGCCGACTCTACCTCGAGACGCGCCTGTTCCAGACCGGCATCGGCGGCCTGCTCGTGACCCTCGCCCGCATGCTGCAGAGCGAGTTGCTGGCGTTGCTCCCGGCCTTGCAGAGTTTTGACCATGATCTCCTCAAGCGCCGGCTCCTCGTCTTCCTGCCGAACCCAGCTCAAGAACCGACCTCGCTGACCAGCTACCAGACGCTCTTCAATATGGTGGCGGCGCGCGTCGAGATGGCCTGGCATCCGGTTCTCGGCACGCCGCTCCAGGACTGCCTGCTCGAGGCGCTCCTGGCGGATGACAACCTTTTCCATCGCAAGGCGGAGGTGGCCCCGCTCGAGGCCATCGGGCCCGGTCTCATCGACGCCTACGAAGGGCTCCTCGCCGCCTACTCCACCCTCCTGCACTTCGATGCGGAGGGGATCATGACGACGTACCAGGCCATAAACCGAGAGATCATCGACGACCTGCGCCGCCGGGAGCTGCTCCTCGAGGAGGCGCTGGAGGTGCAGCCCTTGCCGCGCTTGCAGGCTCTGCAGCCGTGCCCCCTCGCCGATCATCGCTTCTCTCCCGCCGAGCGTGCCGCCGCAGCTCTGAAATCCCGCCTCCTCGAGGGACCGACCGGCCTGGAGCTTGCCGCCGCGCTTGCCGCCTTCTTCTCCACGTACAGCCGCTCCGAGCTGCGCAACTACTTGGCCTTCCGCTGGGTCGCGGACGGACGGGGCGGCCGGCTGCTCGGCGTGCATAACTTCCAGGATGTCCGCTTCGAGCACCTCGTGGGGTATGAGGAGCGCTTCCACGAACTCATCCGCAACACCAGCGCCTTCCTCGCCGGCAAGGAGGCGAACAATGTCCTCCTTTACGGCGCCCGCGGCACCGGCAAGTCCTCCAGCGTCCGCGCCCTGCTGAACGGGTTCCACGAACACGGCCTGCGCATGATCGAGATCGACAAGGAGCAGATCTTCGAGCTGCACGAGATCATCGCCTGCGTGCGGGACCGGAAGGAGCGCTTCATCATCTTCTGCGACGATCTCTCCTTCGAGAGCGACGACACGAGCTACAAGCCCCTCAAGGTGGTGCTGGACGGCAGCCTCGAGGCGCGCGCCGGGAACGTCCTCTTCTATGCCACCTCCAACACCAAGGACCTCGTGAAGCGGCCGCGGCTGCGGGAGGGCCTGGAGTGGAGCGAGGAGCGCGCCATCCTCGATGAGAAGCGCGGCATTGACGACCGCTTCGGCTTGAAAATCCACTTCACCATACCCGACCAAGCCCTCTCCCACCGCATGGTGCTCAAGCATGCCGAGCTGCGGGGCCTGCGCACCCCGACCGCGGAACTGCTGCGCCAGTTCCGCATCTGGTGCGGCATGAACAACCACGACCAGCCGAGCGGGCGCAGCGCGCGCGACTTCATCACCTGGTTTATGAACCAGTGCGCCGGGGATGGGGAGAGCCCGCCGCCCTTCCGGCATGAAGCGTAAGCGGGTGAGGCGCGGCGGCGCCGCGGCGGCCTGCCGCGCAGGAGAGGAGAGAGGCGGCGGATGGCGACGCTTACCGCTCCAACGATCATCGACGAGATCTGCAACCTGGCCCGTCAGCAAGGGCGCCGCATCCGCTTCCTGACGGAGCCCTTGCAGCGCGGCCGGGCCATCACCTGGATCGAGCAGCACTGGCTGCGCAACCAGATACTCAGCGCGGTGCTGCGCCCGGCCTGGCTGAGCCGCTGCGACGACGCGGCCCTGATCGACAAGACCATCCAGCAGATGCGCCAGGAGCTCGTCTACGATGAGGCGATCACGCGCAGCCACCGCCAGCTCCTCATCGAGTTCGCGGCGGCCATGGGTCTCAGCGGCGCGCGGCTCGACGCTGTTCGACCCCTCGTCTCCAGCCGCGTCTGCTTCCATGTCCTGGAGAACCTGGCGCGCAGCCAATCGTGGATGCACGGCTGGCTGGCCACCTCCCTGGGGGAGTTCCTCCTCCTGGAGACCGATGCCCTCAAGCCCGAGACCTGGCGGAGGGCCTTCGGCCTGAGCGAGGCGGACGTCTTCTTCCTTACGTATCACCAGAAGGCGGACGAGGATCACGCCGGCAGGGAGGTGTGGGCTCCCCTCCTGAGGCACGTGAAGACGAGCGAGCAGGCGGGCAGACTCGTTGCCGCGGCGGAGGATGTCCTCGCCGCCTTGCAGCTCTTCTACGACGGCATCGTGGCGCATGGGGACGCGCGCGCCGACCTGCCCTGAGCGATCCGCCCAGGCTCCTGTGTCCGGCGCCCCTCAGGCCGGAGTTGGCGCGAGACGGTGAACATGGGGTATGCTTGGCGGCGCCGCTTGCCGAATGTCGTTGATCATCCCTGGCGACCGAGTGTCCGGCGGACAGGCAGCCTGCCTATCGAAACCTCTGCGTCCTCGGCGTCTCCGCGGTGCACTCCAATGAACCGCGGAGGCGCGGAGAGCGCAGAGGGGAAAGACACCGGCCGAACGACCGTTCACCTCAGCAATGTCGTGACATCAACCACGTAGAGGTTCTTTTCCCCAAGCAGGCAGCAGGTTTCCCCTTCTCTCAACGGGATGATGACCATGGCAGAGGTTGAGAACGGTCTGTTGCACGCGGTTCGGCAGCTTTGCTACGACGACACGGGAGCGCTCTTCGTGCCGCGCGAGCTGTTCAACAAGCTCGACTACTCTGAACCCTACCCGATCAAGAATATCTCCATGGTCCGCCTCGAGGCCTGGAAGAGACAAACCAGCAAGCTGAAGATCAAGCCGGACGAGGTGGATGCCCTCCTTGCGAAGCTCACCGCCCACGCCAAGGAGAGAGGAAGCGAGATCAAGACGGAGCTGCTGGAGGGGATCGCCACCTGGAAGGAGTGAGGCGCGCCGTCGCCCGGGCACATGGGCCGGCATGCGCTCGATCCGAGTCACGCCGCCATTCGCCCGCGAAGCCTTGCGGGAGGAGCGCCAGCAAGCGCGGGGGTTCCCCTGCGCACAGCGGGCGAGGCGTCCTTGTGCATCCAGCCTGTGGGAGAGTGGAGAAGAGAGTGCTTGAGAAGAGGTTCCACGTTTCCCACATTAGAGAGTGTGCACAGTGGAACACCTGCCGCGCCGCAGCGGCAGCCTGCTGGCGAGCGCAGCGGAGTCAGCCCCTGCTCAAGGCCCGGAATCTTCTCCGCGGCGGCGAGTCGACGGTCCGTCGCGCGCCAGGAGAGCATAGGCCACGATGGAACGCCGCCGCGGCGCGATGTCGTGGTCGGGAGGGCACGGCATGAGCGACGACACCCTGGTAGCAGAGTACTTGGTAGAAACCGAGGCAGCCTGGATCAACGAGGCGCGCGACACCCTCGTCACCCCCTACCGCAAGAAGATGGCCGAGCATCCGTACCTGCGCGAGGCCATTGCGGGAACCTTGCCGCGCGAGAAGCTGCTGTGCTTGGCCGAGAACACGCTCTGGCTCATTACGAGCTTCCCGGAAGTCATTGCCACGTTTGCCTCCCGCTGTCCGAGGTATGACCATGGGTTGAAGAAGCAACTGCTTGCGAACGCCTGGAGCGAGCATGAGCATCCCATGTTCTTGGCGCGGGCCGTGAAGGCCCTGGGGGGCGATCCGGCGCCGATCCTGAAGGGTCCGGATTGGGGCCCCTTCCAGCCGAAGCGCGTGGTCATCTGCATGCGCTACTGGATGCACTACGCGGCGCATCAATTGAGCTGGCCCGAAGCCCTCGCCGCCGTTCCGGTCGGGATTGAGTCCTTCGTCCCGTACCAGATGAACCCCATTTGGAAATCCCTGACCACGAACTACGGCCTCTCGGCCGACGACACGGAATGGTTTGCCATCCACGGCGGCGAGGTGGAGATGGAGCACGGCAACGAGGGCATCCGCCGGCTCGAGAAGTACGTCCACCCGCGCGACCTGGAGATGCAGCAAGCCTGCCGGCATGCCATCAAGCAGAGCGCTGACATCCTCTGTGATTGGATGCTGGAGACGTGGTACTTCAACACGCCGTAGGCGGACGATCCGCGGCGCGCGGCAGCTCGCGGCCAGGCGGCTGAGGAAGGAGCGGCGCGTGGGGGGATGCTCTTCATCCGCGCCAGGCTCTTGGCGGGAGCTTTCGCGACGCCTCACGAAACGCCGGGCAGATGGGAGAGGAAGAACTCCAGGGCGAGCTCATTGAAGCGCTCGGGCTGTTCGTAGAACGCGCCGTGGGCGGCCCCGGGAAGGATGTGGAGGTCGGAGGCGGGAAGGTGCCGGTGCACGCTCTCGACGCGCGGGCGGTTGTAGTCGTGCTCGCCGCAGAGCAGGCGGGTGGGCATGCGAATCTCCCGCAGGCGCGCCGTGATATCTCCCGGCGTCAGCGACAGGTCCTCCCGCATGCGCACGACCCAGGCGGTGGCGGAGTTCTCGTCGCAGATGCCGCGGTAGCGGCGCACCTCCTCGGGGTACTCGGCGCGGAACGTTTCGCTGAAGACACTGGCGGCGAAAAGGCGCTCGAAGAGGGCGCCGCAGCCCTCCGCCTCGGCCCATGTCAAGGCCTGAATGAGGCGCTGCCGGAAGCCATCGGAGACCCGCCAGGTGGCGCCGCAGCCGCTCACCAGCAGCGCCGCGATGCGCTGCGGCGCCAACAGGGCCGTGCGCAGCGCCGTGGCCCCTCCCATCGAGTAGCCAAGGAGAAAGACGCGCGGCATCCCCAGGGCCTCGAGCAGGCCGAGGATGTCCCGCGCGATGGTGAAGCGATCGTAGTCGCAGGGCGGGGCGCTCGAGCGCCCAAAGCCGCGCTCGTCCACCAGGAGAACCTTGAAGGCGCGAGCAAACACCGGCGTCTGCTTGTGCCAGGAGCCGCTGTTTCCCTCGCCGCCATGGAGCAGCACGAGGGGAAACCCGTCCCCATGGAGCTCGTAGTAGAGACGCACGGAGTTTACGTTGACGTAGGGCATGGAGATCAGCCACGGATGAGGGAGGAAATACCGGCACGGCGCGGCGGCGGGGGTGCGCCGCTGAAAGCCCGGGAGAGCCGCGCCGCGCAGGCCCGCTTATGGCTCCAGGAGCTTCGCTTGGAATCCCTCGGCCTGGAGTTGCGCGCGCATCTCGGCGGCCAGACGGCGAAGTCCAAACACGCCGACGAAGAGGCGCTGCGACGCGCCGTCAAGCTTGCGCCGCGGGTAGAGGGAGACCGGATAGCCGCGCTCGACAAGCTTCGTGACCCGTGCTTCAAGGTTGTCGCGCCCGAGCACCTCCACGAGGTAGGGCGCGAAGATGACCTTGTACTCCTGCGCCATGCGTTCCCGCACTAACTTCTCGCCCACGCCCGCGGCAGCTTCCTTGCTCTCGTAGCGCCCGACGTAGACGCCATACCACGTGCCGCTGCTCTGGTAGACCACCGTGCTCCAGGTGGCGTTATAGCCGCGCCGCAACAGGCGGCGCACCTCTTCGACGGCGCGGCGAGGCTCTCGATAGAGCGCCACGCGCACCACGAAGCGCGGCTTTGCCGGCAGGCCTGATTCCCCCGCCGGCGTCTGCCGGGCATCGGGGCCGGCTCCGGCTTCGACCTTCTTGGCAACGGCTGACTCGCCGCCTGGCTGGCTCGCCGACTCCTTGGCGGCATGCGGCGCCGGCTGCGGCGCCGGCTGCGAGGGAACGGCCGGCGGCTCGTCGCCTTTCCCGCCCGCGGCGCGCCCGGCGTCCGCGACCAACGCGGCGGGCGGAGCGACCGCGGCGCCGGCCGGCGGCTGCGCCGCCCCCGACTCACTTCCCCCCGCGGCCCCCGCTGGCGCCTGCCGGGGCGCCCGTCGCGGCGGCTCACCGGCTTTCCTCTGCGCCGGCTTCTCCTGCTCCGCCAGTTTTCTTCGCGCTGCCTCGGTGCGCGCCTGCCTTGCTTGCTCCAGACTCGCTCCCTTTTGCCCAGGACGCCCCGTGACCTCTCCGGAGGCTTCACCCGAGGGTGCGCCGGCGCCGCGCTCTAGGTTCCCGGCGGCTGTCTGGCTGCCGCGTGCGCGTTCTTCCGTCGCAGGAGACTGCCCCCCCTGGCTTGCAGCTCCTGCCTGCGTCGGGAGGCTGGCCGCACCGCCGGCAGCGGCACGCTGCGGGGATTCCCCAGCCGCGGGCGGGAAGGCCCTCGCCGCCTCGCCCTTGACGGCGCCGGGGCTGGCCGCCGCAGCCGGCGCCGGCGTGGAGGGTGCGGTCTCCGCTGCCGCGACTCGGCCAGGCGCGGCTGGGGCCGCCGCGGTCTCGCCTAGAACGGCGGCGCCGCCGGGCATGCCGTGGGGGACACCGCCGGCGACGGGCGGGGCCTCAGCCGAGGGGGGCGCGGCGCCGGCCTGCAGCGGCGTCCCTGCCGGTGTGGCCGCGCCGGCTGCTTGGCTCGGGGACTTCCCCTCCTCCCCTCTGACCTCGGGCCGGGCGTCCGGCATCCGCCTGGGTGTTAGCGACCCAGCCGGGGAAGGTGACGGGGCCTGCCGCGCCGCGTCAATTGAAGGGGCAGGAGAAGATCTCCGCGCCGTCGGGCGCTCTTGCCGCGAGGGCTGAAGTTGACGTGTGAAGAGCTCGCCGCCGCGCAGCCCAGCGAAGATGCCGAGCCCCACCACGGCGGCAAGCAAGACCGCAAGCACGCCCCGGCGCGCCGCGCTCGCCGGGCGTCCGCCGCGCCGCCGGCCTCCCTCCCCCAGCTCGAAGAGGAGACCGTGGCCGCGTTTGAGGAGGTTGATCTTGAGCATAGTGCCGTCGAGCGCTGCGAGCAGCCTGCGGTGCCTCGGAGACGGGGCGTGCGCGCCGCAGCGCAACTGGCTGCGCCCGCCGCCGCGTCCCCCCGCGAGGGGGCGCGAGGCAAGGGCGCGGGGCTTACTTCTCCCCCTCGCCCTCAGGCGCTGCCGGTGGCACGGTCAGCGAGAGCGTTTGCGAGATGCTGCTCCGGAACTGCGGGACATCCCATTCCAGGTGCAAGGTTCCGGCCTCGCCGCCGGAGCGTTGGAAGTAGAGAAACCCAGTGGCGGTCGCACCCGGCTGGAGGAGAGCGGGTTGCAAGCCCCGCACGGTCACCTCGTTGCGCACGACGCCGTACCAGTATGGATCGTAGTAGCGGTACGGCCCCCAGAAGGGATCATAGAAGGGGTCATAGCGGAACCCACGCCGGAAGAAAGGATGAGCCGTGAGCGCGACGACCGGCGCCGCCCGCCGAGCCTCGGTCACCGCGAGGCGGGCATCCCAGCCGCGCGCCGGGGGCGTCTCTGCCCGCAGTGCGTAGTACTGCGCCACCTCGCTCGGCGGCAGGGCCGCAAATTGAAACCCGCGCGCGTCGCGCAGGCGAAAATCAATCAGCCTGATCTGGATCGGCGCCTGTCGCTCGTTGCGGATGAGGAGACCGATCGGGGTGACGACGCCGGGCAGGTCATAGGGTGGATACGTCCAGCGTTCCACGGCGAGCAGCAGAACAGCCCCATCGACCGCTGCGCGCAGGTCCGGGCGGGCATGCAGGGGCGCTGGAGCCTGATAGCTGGCGGTCGTCGCGCATCCCGAAAGAGCCGCGGCAACGATCACCAGGAGGAGCGCCACTCCCCAGCGGCGCGAGGCGGTTGTCGCCGCCACGCCGCCCTTCCCGCAACCTCCCCGCGGTGTGAAGAGGTGGATAGCACTCATCGCGCGTGATCCGGCGGCATGAGCGCAGTGTCGCAGCCGAGAATGCTCCCCCGCTGCCTGCGCCGCGGTGTTCTCCTGCGCCGCCGCTTCCGCTCGGCTGGTCCGCCGCGGAGGGCGAAGGACCCTCCCCCGACGACAGGCGATGGGGAAAGAACACCCGCGGTCGCCGGCACGCGGCCGCCTCCCTGCCGGTCCGCCATGCCGTGGCCTCGCTCCAGAACGGGCCTGGCGACCCCCGTCTGGCCGAACACCCTTCCTTCACTCTGCTCGTATGGGTAAGACACGCCAGAAGAAAGGTTGTTGCAACGCCAAGGGGGAAAATACACCCCTTTCCCCTCACCCACCCGTCCCGGCCATGCACGGTGAGAACCAGCATCCCCCGCGAGCCGCTGACCCCGCTACGAGCCTTTCGTCAGGGGGCTCCACCAGCCGAGCTTGAACGAGGGACGCAAGGGCGGTTCTTCCTCCTGAAACGGATCGCGGTCCGAATTGGTCATACTGTACTTGCAGCGTATCTGTTGCGTGTTGCACGCCATCATGAAGTGGCAGCGCTGGCGGCCCGTCGTGAGGATGACGTCGTGGGCGCCCACGCCCTCGAACACCTCCTGCTCTTCTTCCAGCGACACTTCGCGTTGCGTGATGCGGCAGTAGTTAAAGTGTGATTGAATTCTCCTCCCCACCGCTCCTCCTCACCTCCCCCCAACTCAGGCAGCCACGATGTGGCCGCGCCGCTGGCTGCCTGAAAATCCGGCTTGCGGAAACCTTGACGCGCCGTCTACCGGACGCGGCCCGCGGCACGGCACCCGCTCCGCTCCCGCCGCCGCGAACGGTGGGCGACGCTCTTCCCCAGGCTGTGGCGCGCCAACTTCGGCTACGGGCCCGCACCCGGAAGAACGACCGAGCTTCGGGATCTGTAATTCACGAGCTCACATGCCTGAGAACTTCACATTGCCCTTTCAGCATGGCGCCCTCTTCGACTAACAGGGAGGGGGTCTGCAGGTTCCCGTAGAGGCGACACGTGGCATGCAGCTCGATGCGCTGGGAGGCGACGATGTTGCCGAGAATCTCGCCATGCACGATCAGCGTACCCGCTTCAATATCGGTCTCGAGGCAGGCTCGCTCGCCGACGACCAGCGTGCCATTCGTGCTGACCTTGCCCTGCAGCTTGCCATCCACGCGCAGAATCCCCTGGAAACTCAGCGTCCCCTTGAACTCAACCTCTTCACCAAGAAAGGCATCCAGTGTTGCATCCTCCCGATGGTCTCAGTGCCTGCATCAGGTAGCACGGGGTGGCCGAACTCAGGCGCGCCGCTGGCAGGGCGCCTGCGCGGGCCTCCCGAAGCGCGGAGCGGCGGCAGGCCCTCCTCCTCCCTGACACGGCATTGCAGGAGCGCCCACGCGTCCCTCGCCCGCGGCCCGTCGACATCTGCCGGAGGGGCATCACTCCAGAGAGCGTATCAGGCGTTACGGAGCTGCTGCCTTGCCCCACCTCCGCGCTTCATCATACGGAATTCCGCGCCGGAACACAATCAGCCCTGGCGCGGCGCACGGCCTTGCGCCTGCCGCGGCAAGAATTCCACACCAGGGTCTTGCGCTGTCGTCTCTCCTGAACCATAGTGAAGGAGGTTCAGTCAGCCCGTAACAGCCGAACGATCTCCCAGCGGCTCTCCCTTCGATTACCCCAGTGGAGCGAGCCGATCCCCACGCGCAGCGTCACGAGCCCAGCTCAGGCCCTCCGCTGGCGGCGCCTGATGGTGTGGTTCCGGCGGTGTCTCTCCCGATGCAGGCTTCCACGTTCAGCGACCATGTCTGGAATGCCCCTGGGGGCCTCGCCGCCCCTTTCACGCGCTGGGGATCCTCGGGGTGGGCGCTGCTCCTCTCGCTCCTCGTCCACTGGCTGGTTGTGGGAGGCATGCTCCTAGGTGAATCCTTCCTGCCCCGCGCCGCACCGCCGGGGGTTGTTCACGTCCGCATGGTTGATCTCCAGAATCCGGTGAGCAGCCTGACCCCGTTGCCCCCGCCGAACCGGACAAGCCTTGCGGCGTCCAGGGCGCCGGTGCAGCCGCAAGCCCCCACTGCTGGAGCCCCGCGCCCGGCCGCGGAGACCGCGCCAACTCCGCCGTCCGCCGAAACGAGCCCGCCGCAAGCACCGGCAGGTCCGCCACTTCCCGCCAAGGAGAAGGAAGCGGGCCCGGCCCGGCCGCGGGCGGAAGCCATACCCCTGCCGGCACCCGCCGAGGAGCGCCAGGCAAAGAGCGCCGCTCCGCTGGCGGCGCCACCGCCGCCGTCGCCCTCGCGTCGGTTGCAACTCGCGCCACGGCGGCCCCCGGCGACCGGAGAGGACGCAGGTGCAGGCTTGGCGCGGCCTTCAGCCCCCTCTCCCGAGGCTCCCAAGGAGGGTACGCAGCCCGGCGGCCGCCTCGAGACGGCAGCCGCGCCCCTCGCGGAGAGCACCGAGGCCGCTCCGGCGGCGGCGGCCTCGGCGGCGCGTGGGCCCGCCATCTCTGATCAACATCGGGGCGAGCCTGACATGGCCCCTCCCCCTGCCGCGGCAGCCCCCGCCTCGCCGGAGCGCCCAGCAGCTCATCCCCTCGTCGCGCCGGCCAAGCCTGGCGAGGCGAAGAAGCCCCTCTCCCCGGTGGAGACGGCGGCAGCAGATGGAGCATCAAGCGAGGTGGCGGATGCCGCCTCCAAGGTCGTGAAGAAGGCGCCACTGCCTGCTCAGGGCGAGAGCGGCACGACGCGCTCGCCCTCCGCTGGCAGGGTCAGCCCCCTGCAGCCCGCCCCCCTCGGAGCCGCCATCGAGGGGGAGGGCGCCGAGCCGCCGACGCCGCGCCTGAAGCAAGCTCCCTCCGCCGACAAGAGGCACGTCACGGAGCAGCCGCCGACAAGCGCCGTTGAGTCGGCGCCGAGCCAGCCCGCCGCTCCTCCTCTTTGGCGTGGCGATGAGGAGGTGGCGCGGCTCGACCCGCGCGAGGGGAGCGCGCCACCTGTGGCGAGGCCGGAGAGAGCAATCGCCGCCCCGGCGCCGCAGGAGGCCGAGCCGAGTCCGCGCCGCGCCCCTGCCGACCTCAGGGCGGCAGAGCCAGGCGCCGAATCGTCGTACGTCCACGGCCTCGTTCCGGAGGAGCTGAGGCTCTCCGCCCCATCCCAGGTGGCGCGTGCGGGCGGCGGGCAGCAGCCCCGTGAGGCCGAGGCGGGAGCGGCTGGTGCAGCGCGGGGGGATGGCTGGTCACTGCCCAAGGCTCCGCAAGGGGACATGGAGTGGAGTGGACCGTACGACGGAGGCGCGGCCGCCGGGCGCGGATCAGGCGGGCGGCGGGCGGTCACGAATGATGAGGCGCGTTACGAGCCCTATTTCCAACAACAATGTGAGAAGATCGTGCGCATCTGGAATCGCAAGTGGCAGGATAAGTACCGCAACCCAGAGTTTCAGCCGCCCCCGCCGACGAAGCTCTTCTCGCTGGCCCTTGAGATCAGCATCCGCAAGGACGGCAGCTTGGGCGGATACCGCGTGTTGCAACCCTCGGGCTACCTCCTCCTCGATACGCTGTCGCTCGACAGCATCACCGCGGCCGCTCCCTTCGGTGCCCTGCCGGAGCGCCTGGGAGCGGAGGAGCTGATCTACCCGTTCACCTTCAACGCCGAGTTCTCGCGCCGGCCGGAGGGGAGTTGCGAGATGTCCCCAATGCCCCTGCCCGGCCTGAACGCCAGGATCCGCTCCGTCACCCCTTCGGGTTCCCCACCACAATAATGATGTCGAAGATTGACGACCAGTTCAGGGGGCGAAGATTGGTGTCGCCGCCGACGTGCCTCGCCAGGACCTCCGCGGTGGTGCGGGCCTGGGGTTTGTAGTAGACGATACTGGAGGTCCAGTCGTCGCGCTCATGGCGGTCGAAGCGCTCGACGGGATAGCCGGCGCCCTTGAGGCGTTGCAGCACCTCCCGTGCCGGTTGCTGGGTGCGGGCTCCACTGAGCACCTTGATCCGCAGAGGCCCGCCCGGCCGCACCGAGGCCTGCTCCTGAGGCCGCTCCGGGGGTGGCGCCGGGGGCTGTTCCGTTACGGCAGGGGCCGCGGGTGCGGCGTCCTCGGGCTTCACCGCAGGGGCGGGAGAAAGGGCGCGCGTCATCGAATCGGCCGCTTCTCCAGCGGCGGCGGCAGGCGACGCCTGCGCGCGCCTCCTGGAGACTTCGGCCAGAAGCTCCCTGCGCCGCTCGAGGTAGGCCGCCTCCGCGCGGCTCAGGAAGACCGCCGCGTCAATGGCCACCAGCTCTTGATCCACGTACCCCAGCTTGGCCGCCAGGGTTGCCAGGGTGTCGTGGAACGCGAGTTGCGTCGGATCAAGGCGGAGCGCCTGCCGGACCAGGCGCAGCGCCGGTTCGAGCTGCATCCCTTGCTGCGCGTAGAGCCACGCCAGGTTGTTGAAGGCGCCCGCGTAGGACGGGTCGGCACGCATCGCCTGCCGGTAGGCGTCGATCGCCTCCTCGATCTTCCCAGCCTTGGCGCGCGCGCCTCCCAGGCGGTCGAGGAGGGGGGCCTTCGCGCTGCTGCCCCGCAGCATCGCGACATAGAGATCAGCGGCGCGATCGAACTCTCCCGATTCTTCCTGCGCCCGGGCCAGGTACTGGCGCGCCAATGCGCGCGTCGGGTTGAGACGCAGGTCGCGCTCGAAGTGCTCGACGGCGCGGCGATACTCCCCGGCCTGGAGGGCCTCGATCCCTTGACGCAGAGCACGATCGCTGGACTTGCGCAGGAGCACGAAGCCGAAGGGGGTTTCGAGAGGCTGGCTGACGGCCCCCAGGGGAAGCTCCGACGCGAGGCCGCGCAACGCCGGCGCCAGGAGCGAGAGAGGCAGGGCGCCGATCCGCCCTCCCTGCGCAGCATTGGGCCCGATGCTGTACTGGCGGGCTAAGTCGGCGAAGGAGGCGCCGCCCCGGAGCATCTCCGCCAGGCGCTCGGCCTCGGCGCGGCTGCGAACGACGAGAAGCTGGTACGAGAAGTCTGTCGCCTCCTGCGCGCCCGCCGCGGCCGCTCCGATCAGTGAACCGAGGAGGCGCAGCGGCGGCGTTCCGCCCGCCGCGAGCGGCAGAAGAAAGGCGACGACAAGGAGTCCCTGGAGGAGGGCGCGCAGGCGGTGGAGCGCGGTCAGACGCAACGCTGAGTTCTCCATGGGAGTGCCCATCAGAACCGTCCTCCGCGTGCGGCCTCTGCTACCCTTCCTGCCGATCACGCGCCGCGCCGCTCAGCGAGGGCCGGCGGCAACGCCGCCTCCCCTCCCCGCCACCCCGGTTCCCCAGCAACCCCGCATCTCCCAGCGGCAACGTTACGCCGGGAGGCTGCCGAGAGAGCCACGTCCTCCGTCGAGGCGCAACCCTTTCCGGGCAGCTCGAGCCTCTCTCCCACCTCAGGGGGTCCTCAGCTCTACGTGGTACTGCCCGAGGATCACGCCGGTGATCTGCGCCAGGGCGATCTGCGCCTTGTTGTAGTCGATGATGGCCAGCAGCTCATTGCGCCGCGACGTGGCGAGGTCCTCCTGGAACTCCAGGACGTTGAAGCTCGTTGACAAGCCAACGTTGAAGCGCTTCTGCTCCGCTTCGAGCTGCTGTTCGGCGAGCCTGCGCGCAATGCGCGTGGAGGCGATGCGTTTGCTGCCCGTGGTGAGCCGGCGCACCGCCTCATTGACCTGGCGCACCACCTCCTGCTCGAGGTCCCGGATCTGCAGCTCGGCGCGCGCCAGCTCCAAGCGGGCGCGGCTGGCCTCGCCGCGGGCCGTCCGGTTGCCCAGCGGCAGCTCGAAGTTGAGCCCAACGCTAAACTGGTAGAAATCGCCGGTGCGCAGACGATCGAGGGAGTCACCGAAATCGCCTTCGAAGGGAGAGACTCCCGCCTGGGTTTCCCCCGCAAGGCCGTTGAGGCCCACGCTTGCCTGCAGGTCCAGAGCGGGGAGCAGGCGGTTCCGCTGCACTCTGGCATTGAGCCGCAAGTTGTCGAGATCGAGCCGCCGCAGGGTGAGGTTGGGCTGGTTCTGCAAGGCGAGGGCAATCTGCGCCTCCAGCTCGACCGAGCGCTCCTCGAACTTCGGCTCATCGGAGGGAACGATCAGGAGGTTGGAGACGAGCGAGTTCCCGAACACGTTCATGACGCGCAGCAGCCGATCGATGGCGTCGGCAACGGCCTTCTCGCCGATGATGACCTCCTCCTCACGCTGCGCCGCGCGCGTCTGCGCCTGCAGAATCTCGATGGGCGCCATCGTCCCCACCTCCACCTGCGCCCGGTTGATCTCCACCAGCTCCCTGGCCAGTTGCAGCGATTGGCGCCGCACCGCCAGGTCGCCGCGGGCGAAGACCACGTCCCAGTACGTGTCGCGCACCAGCGCCACGATCTCCATGACGCGCTGGCGGAACGCCTCGGCCGAGATGACGCGGTTCGTCTGCGCGACGATGATACGGCTGCGCGTCACTTCGCGGCCGAAGTTGCGAAGCAGCGGCTGGGTCAGGCTGAGATCAAGGCTGGGGGCGTAGCGGGGCCGGAAGTTCTGAAACCCCTGGGTGCTCTCCAAGCGGTTGGCGCTGAACTCCAGCTCGACGGAGGCGCCGAGGTCCAAGCGCTTGCGAACCCCGGCGTTGAAGTCGAGATTCTCCTCATCAATCTCGAGCTGCTGCGCGCCGGCCCCAACTCGGCTGAGGGCGGAACTTACCGGCACGACGGTGCGGCGCAGCGCCGGCCCGGCAAACAGCCGCGGATCGAACTCCCCCTGCGCCGCCTCGAGGTTGGCATCCGAAATCTCGACGCTGGTGCGCTCGATCGAGATGCTCAGATTATTGCGCAGGGCCAGCTCCATGGCCTGCTCGATGGAGAGCGGCAGGGTCACCTCTGGTCGGTCCGGCGGCGAGGAGGGGAGGGGCGGGCTAAACTCCCGGCCCTCCACGCGACCGGCTCCGCACACCGCCACGAGCAGGGTGACCAGCAGGAATCGCCCCAACAGTGCGCGCCCGATCTTCATGGTCCGCTCGTATGCTCCACGCTGAACCTCGCTGAAGCACGAGGTTGGTCCAACTACCTGCCTCCGATTCTACCATATGTTGACCCTTGGGAGGAATGGTACACAACATCTTGATGCAACACAAGTCTCTTTTTGCGGCGCACGCAAAACTGCTCGGTCTCCCCCAGCAGCTTCCGGCAGCTCCTCTCAGCGGCCCGAGGCTATTCTAAGCGGTAACGTCCGCAACCGCAAAGGTGGGATCGAAAGGGGCGAGCTTCGGGGGTGCGACCCCCGCGCCCAACGGTCTCGCAGGCCTGCATCCGGGGCGACGCTGCCTGGTCGCGAGCTGGGTCGCGCCTGAACCGCGGGCATCTTTCGGGGGCCAAGCCGCCGGCGGCGGCAACCTGCCGAGCGGATTGAGGCTGACGCGTAGTCATGGGGCGCAGCGATGGCACGGACGAAGATTTTTCTTTTGACCAACGTCGAGGGTACTGGTATGATTAGTCAACTAGTTGATTATCTGCAACGGCATGACCCGAAACAGCGCTAAGTGCGGGGGAGTTGGAGTGTGCCCCGCGGCAGCGTCACGTCTGGCCGCGAGTCCCGCCGGCGCGGGGCTGGATGAGGGTGGCCGCAGGCTGGCGCGGGCGGGCCCCGACCGTCCCTTTGCGCTCGCGCCGTTGGCGGCGCTCCTCTGCAACCGCGCTGCGGAGAAGGCCACATGCACTCGAGTACCTTCGTGAGCTCCACCCGCACGCCACTGCTGACCTGGAAAGCGCTCCTCGGTCTTTCGCGCACCGTGCAGGCGTCGCTGAGCATGGCGCAACCGATCCTCGGAGCGCTGGTGGCCTTGCTCGCCGTCCCCACGTGGCGGCAGGTGATCCTCGGCTTCATCGCCGTCTGGGCGGGGAACCATGCGGCGTTTGCCACCAACGACCTGCTTGACTACCAGATCGACCGGCGGCGCTTCGAGCAGCAGCGCGCCCTGCGGGGGTTCGACATCGACGCCACGATCGTGCGCCACCCCATCGCCCAGGGCTACCTGTCGCCGCGGCTGGCCCTGGGGTGGGTGCTCGTCCTCAGCGCCGTCACCCTGGTGTGCGCCACCCTCCTCAGCCCGATGGCCGCGCTCACCTTCGTGGTGGCGATGCTCCTCGAGGTCACCTACTGCAAGCTCCTCACCGTGACCCCCTGGAAGTTCCTCATCACCGGCGTGATGGTGGCCACCGGCGGGACGGCTGGCTGGTTCGCCGTGCGCAGCAGCATCGACTGGCCGGTCTTCCTCGCGTTCTTCGTCTGGATGGGGGCGTGGGAGATCGGCGGGCGGAACATCGTCAACGACTGGTCCGACGTCGAGGAGGACCGCCGCCTCGGCATTAGGACGATGCCGGTGGTGTACGGCTTCAAAGTGTCGGCGGCGCTCATCGTCTTCTTCCTGGTCCTCACCTTCGCGTCAAGCCTAGCCCTGGCAAGCGTCCTGGTCCTCCATCGTTCGTTCCTGATCGCCGCCGTGGTCATCGGCGCCTATGCGCTCCTCCTCCCCGGCCTGCGGCTGCTGCGCGATCCGCAGCCGGAACGCGCCCTGGAGTTATTCAACCGCGCCAGCTTCTACCCCGCGGCGATGCTGGCGGCCCTGCTCGGCGTCCTCTACCTGCCAGCGTTGTTCAGCGCGCCCTGAGCCTCCCTGCCCTCCCGCGCCACGGCGGCGGGGGCGCCCCGTGCCGCAGAGGGAGAGGCGAGCGGCAAGGCTGGCAACCCGCGCGAGGTGAATCGATGGCGGAGAAGACGGAGTATGACGTCATCATCGTGGGGGGCGGGCACAACGGGCTGACCTGCGGCGCGCTGCTGGCGCGGGCCGGGCTGGACGTCCTGGTGCTCGAACGGCGCCACAATATCGGCGGCGGCTGCTGCACCGAGGAGGTGACGCTGCCGGGGTTCCGGCATAACCTGCACTCGCAGGGGCACGTCTGGATGGTGCGGGGACCGGTCTACCGGGCGCTGCAGCTCGACAAACTCGGCGTCCAGTACGTCTACCCCGATCCGGTCTACGCCATGGTCTTCCGCGATGGACGCAGCCTCTGCCTTTACAAGGACCTCGACCGCACCTGCGAACAGATCGCCCAGTTCTCGAAGCGCGACGCCGACGCTTACCGCGAGCACTACCAGCGTTTCGAAGCGCTGCGCCGCCTGGTCATCTCCTCGTGGTATGCGCCGCCGCTGCCGCCCTCGAAGCTCTTTGCGTCGCTGGAGGGGACCGAGGACGGCATGCGGGTGCTGCAGATGATGAACATGTCCACGGAGCGCGTCTGCCATGAGCTCTTCGAAGATGAGGCGGTGAAAGCCTGGATTCTCCTCCTGGCGATGCAGGGCGGCAACCCCCTCGACCTGAGCGGCACGGGGGTGTGGCTGACGGTCCTCGTCTCCGGTTTTCACGAACGCCCCTGGGGGATCTGCGTGGGCGGCTCGCGGCAGCTCGCCGAAGGCCTGCAGAAGGCCCTCGAGGCGGCGGGCGGCACGGTGCGCAAGCAGGCGCACGTGAGCCGCATCCTGGTGCAGCAGGGGGAGGCCCGCGGCGTCGAGCTGGCGGACGGCACACGGTACGCGGCGCGCCAGGCAATCGCCTCGAACACCAACCCCATCGCCACCTTCACCGAGCTCATCACCCCCGAGCACAGCGACGCCGCTTTCCTGCGCAAGGTGAAGAACTACCAGGCGGATGACATGTCGCTCTTCACCCCCCACCTTGCCCTCAATGAAGCGCCGCGGTATACCGCCAGCGCCGGCAACCCGGACGTGCAGAAGGCGATGTTCGTCGGTTGGGGCCAGGAGACGGTGGACGAGATGCACCAGCAGTTCAACGCCATCCGCCTGCGGCAGTTGCCGGAATCGGTGGGCGGCATGTCGATCGCCCCGACGGTGCACGATCCGACCCAGGCGCCGCCGGGCAAGCATACTGCCTTCTTCTGGCAGTTCGCGCCGTTCGAGATCGGCGACAGCGCCGCGGCCTGGGACCGGGAGAAGGAGGCGTACGCGGATCACTGCCTGGAGGTCTGGCGGCAGTACGCGCCGAACATGAACGCGGAGAACATCCTGGGACGCTACATCTACTCGCCCCTCGACATCTCGCGGAACACCATCTCGATGTTCCGCGGTTCGCAGATGCACGGCTCCGTCGGGCCGCACCAGATGGGCGCGTTCCGGCCCTTCCCCGGCTGGTCCGGCTACCGCATGCCGATCAAGCGGCTCTACCTCTGCGGCGGCTCGACTCACCCGTGCGGCGGCGTCACCGGGGCGCCGGGGTTCAACGCGGCGGGCGTCATCGCCGACGATGTCGGGGTAAAGAAGTGGTGGCTGCGGGCGTGACACACGGGGGAAGGCACCCTCGAGCCTGGTGGGATGACGACGTCTCACCGGCAGGGTTGCTGCTTGTTCTGTGATGAGTGAAAGAGGAGAGGAGCATGGCTGAAGAATACGATCTGATAGTCCTCGGAGGCGGTCATAACGGCCTGACGTGCGCCGGTCTCCTCGCCAAGGCCGGCTGGAGCGTTTGCGTCCTGGAACGGCGCCACAACATCGGCGGCGGCTGCGCCACCGAGGAGGTGACGCTCCCCGGCTTCAAGCACAACATCCACTCCCAGGGGCACGTTTCAATCAACACCGGCCCGATCTACAAGACCCTAGAGCTGGAGAAGCACGGGGTGCGGTACGTGCATCCCGACCCGACCTGGGCCACCGTCTTCAAGGACAAGACGGGCCTCCTGCTCTGCCGCAGCGTCGATCAGACCTGCGACTCCATCGCCCAGGTCTCGAAGAAGGACGCCAAGACCTACCGCGACTTCTACAACCGCTTCGAGAGCCTGCGGCAGCTCTACGTGGCCTCCTGGTACTCGCCCCCGCTGCCGCCCTCTAAGATCTTCTCGGTGCTGGAGGGAACGCGCGACGGGCAGCTCCTCCTGCAGATGTGGAACGCGAGCTGCAAGGACATCGTGAACGGCTTCTTCGAGAGCGAGAAGGTGAAGGTGTGGATCATGATCATCTCCATGCAGGGGGGCAACCTCCTCGACCTGTATGGAGTCGGCGCCTACATCCCGATCCTCTTCACCGGCATGCACACGAAGCCCTGGGGCGTCTGCGTCGGCGGCTCCCGGCAGCTCGCCGAGGGCCTGCAGAAGGCGGTCGAAGCGGCCGGCGGGGTGGTGCGCAAGAACGCCCACGTCTCGAAGATCAACGTCGAGAACGGCCGCGCCGTCGGCGTCACTCTCGAGGACGGCACCTTCATCAAGGCGAAGCACGCGGTGGCCTCCAACACCAACGTCAAGGCGACCTTCCTCGACTACGTCGGCGAGGAGCACTGCGACGAGGAGTTCCTGCGCATGGTGCGGGCCTACCTGCCCGACGAGGTGGCGCCCTTCACGCCGCACTTCGCCCTCAACGAGGCGCCCCAGTACCTGGCGTCGAAGAATTGCCCGGACGTGCAGAAGGCGTGCTTCGTCGGCTGGGGCTGCGAGAACCTGCACGAGATGCAGATGCACGCCAACGACATCCGCGTCGGCATCCCCTCGAAGATCGTCCCCGGCTGCTCCATCTCCACCACCGTGCACGATCCCACCCAGGCGCCCCCCGGCAAGCACACCGCCTTCGTCTGGCAGTACGCACCCTTCCACCTCGCGGAGGGCGGCGCCGAGCGTTGGGCGTCGTTCAAGGAGGAATACGGCGACCACGTCCAGAAGGTGTGGTGCGAGTACGCCCCGAACATGCAGGGGGACAACGTCCTGGCGCGTTACTGCTACTCGCCCCTCGACATCTCCCGCACCACGATCTCGATGTTCGAAGGTTCGATGAACCACGGCCATTGCAGCCCGAACCAGATGGGCATCTTCCGCCCCTTCCCGGGCTGGTCGCACTACCGCATGCCGATCCAGGGCCTCTACCTCGTCGGTTCCTCGGCCCACCCCACCGGCGGCGTCACCGGCGCCCCCGGCTTCAATGCCGCCGGCGTCATCGCCGACGACAACAAGCTCACCAAGTGGTGGTGGCGGCCCGGCAAGTCCTACAGCACCGAGCCGGCCGGCCGGCGCCGCTAGCTCCCCTCCCGTCAGGCCCCGGCAGGTCAGGGAACGCCCCCTGGCCTGCCGGCCCTTTCTTGCCCGGCTCGTTGCCTCCCCGCGCGCTTCTTCCCCCTCCGCCCATTGACGGCAACCGCTCGGGCAGGCTAGGCTTGCAGCCATTGTCCGGAGCACGACCGCGGCGCCTGGGGGAGGGAAGGTCCCAGGGGCAGGCGGTGCGGAAGGCCGGAGCCTGCAACCTCAGAGGAGCCGACAGAGACGCCGGCTCTGCGCTGCGTGAAGGCGCGTCCCGGGAAACCGCCATGGAAATCATCTCCAGCCTCGTCCGAACTGAAATCTCCGTCAGCAGCGTCAGCCGCGAGGAGGAGGAGTTCGTCGTCGAAGGCGAAACCCTCGGCATGCCGTCGAAGGTGTATGTGCGGCCGGAAGAGATCGGCGACATGATCGGCGTCTTCCTGAGCTGGCGCGCCATCGCCTACTTTCTGCGCTGGCCGTTCCTCTACGCCCGCTGGTACCTCGAGCGCCAGGACCTCGAGCGCCAGCTCCGCTCCTTCGGCATCATCCTGTCGCTGAGCCTCATCGGCGTGCTGCTGCTGGGCGGGCGCGGCGCGCTGCGGGCCTTCCCCCTGCAAGGGGCGGCGGCGCTGCTGAGCTTCGCCGTCTTCGCCTTCGTCGCCGCACTCGTGACCGAGCGGCGCAGCCTCCTCTATGGCGCGGTGATGCTGGCGGAGGTCGCGGAGCACCTCCTGCTGTACGCCGCCGGCGCCGAGGCCACGAGCTACGCGACGTGGGCCCTGGCTCCGCTGGCCGTCCTGGCGATCATCGGCTGGCTCCTGCAGCGGCGCGCCGCCGAGCAGGACGGGGGGAACCCCCACGCCAAGGCGCTCTTCCGCAACGGCTACATCCTCATCTCGTTGTATGCCGGCATCCTCCTCTGGTCCTTCGGATCGCACCTCAGCGCCGCCGCCTGGCGGCTCTACGTGCCGCTGCTCGGCTTTGCCGCCTATTTCCTGTGGCGCTTCGCCCTCACCCTGCGCCTGCCGCAGCTCTACTTCGGCATCATCTACCTGGCGCTCGGCTACGTGGTCCTCGTGCGCAGCATCCCCGGCATGCCCGCCGCCTACCAGGGCCTGCCGATCCTGGCCCTGGCCATCGGCATGATGCTCGTCGCCAGCTCCTACCATGAGGCCCTCGAGTTCCGCCGCCTGCACCCCCTCTACCTGGCCGGCATGATCCTGTCGCTGCTGGCGCTCATTCCGGTGCTCGACAGCCGCCTGGCGATGCTCCTCTACCTCGCGGCGATGGCCACGCACTACTTCTGGATGCACCGCGAAGGCGCCCGCAAGCTCACGGTTGATCAGCCCGGCGACCAGTTCGTGCTCTGGACCGCCTTCCTGTTCGCCAACGGCGCCGCCTACCTGGCGCTGCTCCTTTTCTTCCTTTACGGCTTCGAGCCCGCGCCGCTGATCCTCCTTGCCGCCCTGGCGTTCAGCCTCAATGAGCTGAAGATGGGCTTCGCCCAGCCGCGTTCTCTCTTCAGGCGGCGCACCCAGCACCTCTACTGGGCGGGCCTGTTCTGGACGGTGTTCGTGGCGGTGACGCTGCGCTGGCTGGGAAGTGCCCATCCATGGCCCTCGCGCGCCCCCTTCGCCGTTCCCTTCGTGGTCGTCGGCATCATGGTCGGCCTCTGGACCCTGCGGACCTACCGCGTGGAAGCCCAGCGTCAGCACCTCGGCCACTCCCTCCTTGACGCGAGCTACCTGCTGATCGCCGTGTCGTACCTGCTCCCGTCCGTCAGCGGCGAGACGCGCCTCGTCGCCTCGGTGGTCCTCACGATCCTCTACCTGCTCGTCTTCCTCATCCTCTACGGCGTCACCCAGGAGCCGTACCTCGTCCACGGCGTGACCGTGGCGCTCCTCTTCTTCCTCAGCCATCTCCTTGCCGGCCTGACGGCGCGTCCCCTGGCGCAAGCCCTCTTGCTGAGCGCCGTCGGTCTCCTTTCGATGCTGACGGTGCTGATCCGTCCGCCCGTGGCCGCGGTGCGCCGCCACACCCTCACCCTGTCCTGGTTCCTCCTCAGCGGGCTGGCGCTCTACGCCGCGCTCCCCTCGCATCGCGCCACCCTCCTCGTCAGCACGATCTGGGCCGCGGCGTATCTGCTCGGCAGCGTGGCCGTGGAGCGGGCCACGCAGGCCACGCCCCAGAACGCGTCCTCATAGGAGGCGCCCGTGAAGCTGCGCGATGTCATCCTCTGGGTGGGGCATCTCCTCGTCCTCGCCGCCCTCATCTACCAGACGGCGCAGCGCTCGCAGGCCGGCGTCATCGGGGTGGCGCTCGCCATGAGCGCGGTCTACTACGTGAGCGCGGCCGTCGCCCGGCGCGAAAGCTTCCTCTACCTCGGCAACGCCCTCCTGGCCCTCGGCTACCTCCTCCTGGTGCGCTTGGTGGGGACGCTGGAGATAGCGCTCCTCCTGGCGCTGCCGGTGGTGGCGGTGCTCTCCATCCTGGGCGTGGCCTTGGTTCGGCGCGAGCTTCCCCGGCACGCGGAGGCCTGCGACTGGGTGGCCCACGCCGCCGGCATCGGCGTGAGCGCCGCCGTCGTGATGTACGCGCCGCGGCTGCAGGGCTACGCGGCGGTGATCGTCGCGCTGCTCCTCTACGCGGCGCTCTACCTCGGCCTGTGGCGCTTGCGCCGGCAGCACTGGTTCCTCCTCGCCGCCACGCTCGCCGCGGGCCTTGCCTGGTACTTCCTCGTGCTTGCCCTCTGGCCCGGCTCGCCGGCGGTCGCCGCGGCGCTGCTGGCGGCCGTGGCGGCGGTGGCGGCCCTGAAGGGACGCTATGTCTGGCGGCGGCGTGGGGTCGATCGCTCGGCGCCGGTTTACACTGGAGCCTCCATCCTCGCCCTCGTGGCCACCATGGTGGCGTTCTTCACCCTGCCGCACGGGGCGTCCGTCCCCACTTACCTGGTGGCGGCGCTCGCCCACACCCTGGTGCTGGCGTATGCCCGCCGGGACGAGGTCGTTTACCTCATCACGTACACGCTCGGGCTGCTGGCGTGGAGCTTCATCCGCCTCTCCGGCGGCTCTTTCCTGCATGCCATGATGGATGATTTCCTCTATTCCCTTCTCGTGGCCGGCGCCATCTTCCTTTACCCCGCCGTGCGCACCGTGCTGCGCTATCGCTGGTCGCTGGCGGAGTGGCTGACGCGCGGCCACCAGCGCGTCCTCTACATCGGGCTGGGGGCGGTGCTGGCGGTGCTGGCCTGGGATGCCGCGTGGATCAACGCCACCGCCGAGAATCCCAACTTCTGCAACTCCTGCCACACCATGCAGCCAATGGTGGCGACGTGGCGGCAGTCCAAGCACAGCCAAGTCGGGTGCGACACGTGCCACTACGCGCCCGGCGTGACCAACACCGTGCGCGGGCGCATCACCGGCCTCATGATGGTGGCGCAGACCGTCACCGGCCGCTACGGCACGAAGGCGCACGGCAATGTCGTGGATGCCTCCTGCCAGCGCGCCGGCTGCCACAGTCTCGCCTCGTTGACGAACACCACGGTCATCGCCCCCAAGGTTCGCTTCAACCACATCGTCATGTTGGCGCTGCCACAGGAGAAGACCCGCGGCATTGATTTGAAGTGCGTTACCTGTCACACCCATGCCGTCGAGGGGCCGCACTTCGCGGCGCAGCCGGCGGTCTGCTACCTCTGCCACCTGATGAATCCGAAGCCGGAAACCGGGGTCGGCGTGGGAACATGCCAGAACTGCCACCTGCAGACGCCGCAAGAGCTGCGGGCCGCCGGCCAGGCCACGGTCGGCAACGGCGAGGTGGACGAGGAGCGCTGTCTGCGCTGCCACCTCAAGAGAGAGGGCATCAAAGAGGCGCAGCGCCTGCACGACCTCCACATCAGCGGCAACGAGGACTTCACGAGGGGGAAGACCGAGTGCTTCGATTGCCACCGGGTCATCCGCCACGGCAAGGGTGACCCGTTCGCCTTTCCGCAGAAGCCCGTCGTCAGCGCGGCGCCATCCCAGCAGGCCCAGGCTGACCGGCGCTAGCCGGGCGCCCTGGGGATTCGCCCCGGCGCCTGGCCCGCCGGGCGACCGACCTTAACGCAACCCCGGCCCCTGTGTGCGTCGCGCGCGGGCAGAGGGGGCCGGGGAACGATGATCCCCATGGCGAGCTGCCGCGTGATCCACCCCGAGCCGAGGGCGCCGACGTTGCCTTGAACCCCACACCCTCCTCATTCGACCCCAACTCTTCTCCTCCCGCAGCCGGGGGATGGCGTCTTTTTCTGGCGCTCTCCCTCCTCGTGCTCCTTGCCTACGGCCTGGCGCTGCGCAACGGCTTCGTCTTCGACGATGTCGCGACGATCGTCGCCAACAGCCTTATCACGGACTGGCGCACCTGGCCCGATCTTTTCAGCCGGCGCTACTTCCTCCTGGCCCAGGAGGCCAGCTACCGGCCGGTCGTGACGCTCACCTACTACCTCGACTACGCCCTCTGGGGACGCAATCCCGCCGGCTTCCACCTCACCAACCTGCTCCTCCACCTTGCCGCCGTGCTCCTCCTGTATCGTTTCGCGGCGGGCGTGCTGCGCGCTCCGCGGGTCGCCGCCTGGGCAGCGGCGCTCTTCGCGGCGCACCCGATGCTCAGCGAGGCGGTGAACGCCATCAGCTTCCGCGAGGACCTCCTGGCGCTCGACTTCATGCTGCTGGCGCTCCTCTGCCTGCCGCCGGCGCAGCGCGGTGGGAGAGGCCAGGCGTGGGGGCTCGCCGCCGCGCTCGTCGCTACCGCCCTGGCCCTGCTGAGCAAGGAGATGGCCGTCACCCTGCCGCTCCTCGCCATCCTCGCGCACCGTGCGGCCGCGCGTGCGGCCCCTCCGGCGGGGTCCGCGGCAGCCCGGCGCGCGAGCGCCCGGCGGCGGAGCTGGCCCGCCTTCAGCGCCCTCAGCCTGCTGACGCTGCTCTACCTCGGGCTGCGCTTCACCCTGCTGCAATCGCAGACCGAGCGCCGGCTGCACCTGCCGCACGTCGGGGCGCTCGCCAGGCTCCTCACGGCGGCGCAGGTCGTCCTCTCCGATATGCTGCAGATGCTCTGGCCCGCCGCGGCCCAGGTTGAGTACCCGGCCCGCTACGCCACGCCGGACCGCATGATCGCCTGGGCGGCCCTCGTCCTCGTCGGCGCCGCGCTGCTGGGGACGGCGCGGCTGTGGCGGCGCTCGCCAGGCCTGGCCTTCGGCCCGGCATGGTTCTTCGTGACCCTGGCGCCGGTCAGCAACCTCGTGGCGATCAGCCACCTGAAGGCCGACCGCTACCTCTACGTGCCGGCGCTCGGCTACGCGCTCTTCGCCGCCTCGCTGGCGGAGAAGCTTGGAGCGCGAGGCTGGCCGCGGCGGGGCCGTTCAGGCAAACCTTCCCGCTTGGCCGCCGCGGTCCTGACGCTGACCCTCATGTGCTACGTCCCCCTGAGCATGGCGCGCGCGGGCCGCTGGCGCAGCGACGCACACCTCTGGCGCGGCGCCCTTCAGGAGCGGGCCCCGGGGGCGCGGTCCCTGAACAACCTCGGTCTCACCTATGCCGAGCGGCTCGCCCACGACAAAGCGTTCTACCTCTACGCGCGGGCGCTGCGGGTCGATCCCCGCTACCAGGTGGCCTGGAACAACCTCGGCAACGCGCTGCTCTCCCGGGGGCGGAAGGATCGCGCCGCTTTGGCGAGCCAGCGGGCGCTGCTGCTTGACCCGGCCTATGCCCACGCCCATACTACCCTCGGCGTGCTCCTGGAGGAGCGCGGCAGGCTGGAGCAGGCGCTGCGTCACTATGCGCAGGCCGCCGCCCTCAACCCCGGCCTGAGCAGCCCGCTCAACAACATCGGGGTCATCTTCTTCAAGACGCAGCGCTGGCGGAAAGCCCTCGCCGCCTTTCGCCAGGCGCAGCACCTGGAGCCGGGCAACCTCCAGGCCGCCGAGAACGCCGCCGGAACCCTCTACCGCCTGGGTCTCCCCGAACGCGCCCTGGCGGCGTACCGCTTCGTCCTCAGCCGACAATCGGGAAACGCCGCGGTGCGCGCGAACGTGCGGGCCCTTGAACGGCTGCTGCGGACGCGCCGCCGCGGCACGGTTCCCCCAGACCCCCACGGCCCATAGCTCACCCCCGTGTCCTGGCCCATGCGTCATGCACGCCGCTTCGTCATCCCGGCAGCGCTGGCGCTGCTGGTGCTTGCCGCCTACGGTCTGTCGCTGCGCAACGGCTTCGTCTACGACGACAACCTCACCGTCGTGGACAACGCGCTGATCAAGGACTGGCGCACCTGGCCCGATCTCTTCAGCCGGCGCTACTTCCTCCTGGCCCAGGAGGCCAGCTACCGGCCCGTCGTGACGCTCACTTACTACCTCGACTACGCTGTTTGGGGACGCAATCCCGCCGGCTTCCACCTCACCAACCTGCTCCTCCACCTCGCCGCCGTGCTGCTCCTCTATTATTTCGCGGCGGGCGTGCTGCGCGCCCCGCGGGTCGCCGCCTGGGCGGCGGCGCTCTTCGCCACGCACCCGATGCTCAGCGAGGCGGTGAACGCCATCAGCTTCCGCGAGGACCTCCTGGCGCTCGTCTTCATGCTGGCGGCGCTCCTCTGCCTGCCGATGGCGCAGCGCGGTGGGAGAGGCCGGACCTGGGGCGTCGCCGCCGCGCTCCTCGCTACCGCCCTGGCGCTGCTGAGCAAGGAGATGGCCGTCACCCTGCCCATCTTAGCGATGCTGGTCGACGCGGCGCGTGGCGCGCCGCAGTGGGCACCGGCGGTCGCAGGCGCGCGGCCCGTGGCAAGTGGGGGACAACGCCCGCGACGCGGCGGCGAAACAGAGAAAAGGAGCCTCTCCCTCTATGTCGGTCTCTTCGCCCTGTCGGTCGCCTACCTGATCCTCCGCTTTGGTCTCTTGCGCGCTTCCATCGAGCCGCAACCTTTGCCGGCGGTCGGCTGGCCGGCACGCCTCCTCACCTCGGCAAAGATCACCCTGGCGAACATGCTGCAGATGCTCTGGCCCGCCGACATGAGCCCGGATTACCGGCTGACCTACGCCACCGCCGGCGACCTGCTCGGCTGGGCGGCTCTCGGCATGGTGCTCCTCACACTCCTTGGCGTCCTCCGGCTTTGGCGGCGGCAGCCGTTGCTGGCACTCGGGCCGGCGTGGTTCTTCGTCGCCCTGGCTCCGGTCAGCAACCTCGCAGCACTCGCGCAGCCCAAGGCTGACCGCTACCTCTACGTCCCGGCGGTTGGATTCTGCCTCTTTGCGCCGTCACTCCTGCACCACCTGCTCGGCCGCCGACCCGCCGCCTCGCCGCCGGGAGATTCCAGCGCGCCGCGCGGCGCGGTGCCACTGCCGCCGGCGTGGCTCTCCAGGCGTCTCATGCCCCTCCTCCTGCTTGCCACCCTGGCCTGCTACCTGCCGCTCAGCGCGGCGCGCAGCGCCATGTGGCGGGATTCCGTCTCCCTCTGGCGCCGCGCCGCGTCGTCATCCCGGCCGACGGCCCGCGCGCTCATCAACTTCGCCTATGGCTCCCACGAGCGCCGCTCCCGTGACCGCGCCCACCACCTCTTCCTGCGCGCCGCGCTGCTCGAGCCCCGCAGCGCCGCGGCGTGGAGCAACCTCGCGTACCTCATGATGGAGCGCGGCCGCAACGACCGCGCCGTCATCCTGGCGGCGCGGGCCCTTCGGAGCGATCCAACCTATGCCCTCGGGCACCTGAACTTCGGAGTGCTCCTGGAGCGCCGCGGGCGTCTCCGCGGGGCCATCCGCCGCTACCTGCTCAGCACCGCTCTTCATCCCGGCTATCAGGGGGCTTACCACAACCTCGGCGTCGTCTTCGGCGCCATCGGCCAGCAGACGAAAGCGCTCGCCGCCCTGCGCCACGCTCAGTACCTGCGGCGCGACCATCCCGCGACGGCGAACCTGATCGCCGACACGCTCTACCGGCTTGGACTCCACGAGCGTGCCCTGACCGCGTATCGTTACGTCCTGGCGCTGCAGCCGCAGGATGCCAGGGTTCGGCAAAACGTCCTTTTCCTCGAACGCCAGTTTGGCCGGAAGTAGTCCCGCAGGGCGCGTCCGCCGCGGCAGCCGGCGCTTCGAGATGCTCAGCAGGATGCGGCGGGGAAGCTCTGGCGCAGGCGTGAAACGACCGCAGCGACCAGGGCGGCGCTGACGGCGCAGCGGCTAGGGTTCCGAGGAAACGGAGAGAGGACGCCTGTGCTCGGCTCGACATTCCGTTTCGCAGCGCTCAAGAGCCCCGCGGTGCTGCTCGGGCTGGTGGCGGCGGCGTACGGCGTGTCGCTCCGCAACGGCTTCGTTTTCGACGACGCCACGACCATCGTCGAGAACGCCTTGCTGCGGGACTGGCGGTCGTGGCCGGCCCTCTTCTCGCCGGAGTATTTTCGCGCCGCCGGCGAAGCGAGCTACCGGCCCATCGTGACGCTCACCTACTACCTCGACTCCGTCCTCTGGGGGCTGAATCCCACCGGCTTTCACCTCACCAACCTGCTCCTCCACCTCGCCGCCGTGCTGCTCCTCTATTATTTCGCGGCGACCGTCTTGCGTGCTGCGCAGGCGGCCACCTGGGGGGCGGCGCTCTTCGCCGCGCACCCGATGCTCAGCGAGGCGGTGAACGCCATCAGCTTCCGCGAGGACCTCCTGGCGCTCGTCTTCATGCTGGCGGCGCTCTGTTGCTTGCCTGCCGCCTCGAGGGGCGAGCTGCGCGGCGTGCTGGGTCTCCTGGGAGCCTGGCTGGCGACGATCCTGGGCCTGCTCAGCAAGGAGATGGCCGCGACGCTGCCGCTGCTGGGCCTCCTCGCCATCCTCCTCGCCGGCAGGAAGACCGCTGGGAACGCCGCGACCCAGGCGCCTTCTCGCCGCCGTTGGCAGACGGCCTTCGTCGGCGGGGCGCTGCTGCTGACGGCGGGGTACCTCGTGCTGCGCCTTGGACCCCTGCGCTCGGACATCGAGCTGCGCCAGGAGCTGCCGGCGGTGGGGCCCGTGGCGCGGCTGCTCACGGCGGCCACGATGGGGCTCGCCGCGCTGCTCCAGATGCTCTGGCCCGCCGGCATGAGCCCGGACTACCACGCCGCCTTTGCTACCCCCGCTCGCCTCCTCCCCTGGGTGGCGCTGATGGTTGTCCTGGCGCTGATCGCGGCAATCTTCCTCCTGTGGCCGCGGCAGCCTCACCTCGCTTTTGGGCTGAGCTGGTTTGTCGTCAGCTTCGCTCCGGTGAGCAACCTCGTGCCGCTCAATCACCTCAAGGCCGATCGCTACCTCTACGTGCCGGCGGCCGGTTTCTGCCTGGCGGCGGCGCTCCTGGCGAAGAAGGCGCCGCGCGCGCTCCATCCCCCGGCCTGGCGTTGGCCGCGGCTGGCGCCAGAAACCCTCCTCCTCGTCTTCGTGCTCGCCTGCTTCATCGCGGGAAGCGTTGGGCGCAGCCTGGTCTGGCGGACCGATGAGAGCCTCTGGCGACAGGCCGCCGGGGCCGCCAGGCCGTCGGCGCGAACGCTCGCCAACCTTGGCCTCAGCCTCTATGAGCGGGGCGCGTACGACCGCGCCCATCTCTTCTTCCTGCGAGCGCTCCATGAGGAGCCGGGGGCGGCGCTGCCCCTCTCGAACCTCGGCTTCACCCTTTACCGGCGAGGGGTTCTGGACCGCGCCCAGCTTGCCGCGGCGCGCGCCCTCCGCCTTGACCCGTCGATCGCGCGCGCCCATACTATCGCCGGCGTGCTGGCGGAGCGGCGGGGGCGGCAGGGGCGGGCGCTGCGCCACTACCGCAGGGCGGCCGCCCTGCGGCCCGGATACAGCCGCCCGATGCTGAACGCGGGGATTCTCTACTTCAAGCAGCGGCAGCTCCACAAGGCGCTTGCGAGCTTTCGTGAGGGAGAGTTCCGGGGCGGCGATCTCCTCGTCGCTCGAGAGAATATCGCCGCGACGTTCTACCACCTCAAGGAGCCGCGGCGGGCCCTCGGGGTCTATCGGGACCTGCGGCGCTTGCACCCTTATCTCGCGCCGGTGCGGCAACGTATTCAACTCATCGAGCGCGAGCTCGGTGAGGGCGCGGCGCACGACCGGCGCTGACCCCCTCGCCGGGCGCCGGCCGGTCCTTCCCCGCGCGGCGCCGCCCGGCTGAGCTGATCGCGACACCCTCGGCCGCCTCCCTCCTCAAGGTGGGCACCCCATGTTGGCGCTCTCCACCGCCTGGCTGTCGGCAACCGTGGACGATGGGCTGGTCCTCCTTGACCGCATTCGCGGCCTGGAACGGCTCGAGGTCATCGAGCTGGACGCGCGCCTGAGCCCGGCGATGCTTGAGGTGATGCTCATGGTGGTGCGGGCCAAGGAGCTGCGGGTGGCGTCCCTGCATGCCCCCTGCCCGGTGCCCGTGGAGGTCGATCGGCTGGCGGCCGACCGGGAGCTGCAGTTGAACCATCCCGATCGCGACGAGCGCGCCCGCGCCCTGGCGGCGGCGGCGGCCAGCATCGATTTGGCGGCGGAGCTCGAGGCGCCGGTGGTGACGATCCACCTCGGCCGGGTGGAACTCACGGGGGAGATCGGCAAGTTGCGGGCGCTCTTCGATGACGACCGAATCGACACCGAGGAGGCCGCGGCGGTGCGGGCGGAGCTGCTCGAACGGCGCGCCGCGGCGGCGGCGCCCTACCTCGACGCAGCCCGCTTCAGCCTCGAGGCGCTGCTCGAAGGCGCGCGTCGGCGTGGCATCTGGCTGGCGCTGGAGAATCGTCCGGTCTTCTACGAGATGCCCGACCCGGAGGAGCTGGAGGTGCTCTTCACGGAGTTCGCGGGGTCGCGGCTGCGCTTCTGCTACGACGCGGGGCATGCCGCCGTTCAGGAGACGCTAGGCTGGACAACTCAGCGCGCGCTCCTGGAGGCGCACCGCGAGGTGCTCTGCTGCGTGAACCTCCACGATGCCCGGGGCTACCGCAACAAGCTCATCGACGAGCGCCGGCAGACCGACTACGGGCTGCTGCGGCAGTTCGTCACCCCGGCGACGCCCTGCGTCATCGAAGTGGAGGGGGTGGAGGACGAGCAGCTCCTCGAGTATGTGGACTTCCTCGAGGGGCAGGGCTTCAGCCTGCGTTGAGGAGGCGGGGTGCGGCGCCGCTCAGCGGGCGGCAGCATAGCCCGCCCGGCGCAGCGCCTGGAGGAGATTGTGGCGGGCGGCGCCAATCCGCAGCCGCAGCGTCGCCGCATCGCGGCCGTGGGCGGTGAGGAAGATGCGCAGCCGGCCGCCGGCCTCGAAGCCGGTGGCATCGGTCTTCAGGTGGATGTCCGGGTAACGCCGGCGCAGCGGCTCGATAAGGCCGCTCAGGACCGTCTCGTCATTGCAGCCGCTGTCGAGCTCCGCTTCGTGGTAGGCGTGCGCGCCGAGCAGCGCCCGCAAGAGGGGCAGCACGGACTCGGTGAAGATGGCGCGCAGCTCCGCGGGCACCCCGGGGAGACAGAAGAGATGACTGCCCCGCCGCGTCAGGTGCACCCCCGGCGCCGTGCCGACGGGGTTGGCGAGGATGACGCCGCCGCGCGGCACAATCGCCATCTTCTTGCGGGGCGCGGTCAGCCGACCGCTGCGCAGGAGACCCGTCGCATGCAGATGTCGGTAGCGGGCGCGGACGTGCTCGAACGCCTCAGGATTGAGCTCGAGCGGGCGCCGCGCCGCGCGGGCGACCGCGATGAGGGTGGCGTCATCGTAGGTGGGGCCAAGGCCGCCGGTCATGAAGAGGAAGCGCGTGCGGCGACGCCAGGCGGCCTGCAGCTCCGCGATGATCGTCGCTGCCTGGTCATCGATGACGCTGATGCGTTCGAGCTTCCCCCCAAGCATCGTCAACTGACCGGCCAGCCAGTGGGAGTTGGTATCGAGGGTGCGCCCCAGGAGCAGCTCCCGGCCAATGGCGATGATCGCGCAGGTGGGGGGGGCGTCGCCGACGGAACTCTCGGTCGTACTTCGAGCTGATGGCATTGCAGTCCTCACATGAACAGCTCGCGCCGCTGCCCGCGGCGTGGCATGCCCGGCTGGCGCGCTTCCGCTGCGACAACCGCTCGGGAGCGGCGCACCTCGCCGCCGAAGCTGTCTCCCTCGTGGCGCAGTGGGGCGCCGCCGTTCCCTCCTCCGCCCCGGCGCCGCAGCGCAGGATGGCGCTCATCGACCTCTGTCGAACCTTGCAGGCGGCGCAGCCGTCCATGGCGCCGGTCCTCACCGCGCTCAATGAAGCGCTGCAGCGCTGCGAGCTCGCCCCGGACGCCGCCGCCTGGCGGGCCGCCCTGGCGGCGTGGGGCAGGGAGTGGCCCGAGGCGGCGGCCCGCCGCGCCGCCGCCACCCTCGCCCACGCCCGCCAAGCCCTGATTCGCACCGCGCCCGCCGGCATCCGCGTGCTCACCCACTCCCGCAGCTCGCTGGTGGAGCGGCTGCTCCGCGAGGCGGGGGCAGGGATGATCCGTGAAGTCCTCTGCTGCGAGTCGCGGCCGCTCTGCGAGGGACGGGACCTCGCGGCGGCCCTTGCCGGCGCCGGGCTGCGGGCGCGCCTGCTGATCGACGCCGCGGCGGCAACGGTCGTCGCAGGCGTCGAGGTGGTGCTCCTCGGCGCGGACGCGGTGCTGCCGGGCAGCCTGGTGCACAAGATCGGCAGCCGCGGCCTCGCCCTCGCCGCCCGGCAGGCGGGCGTCCCTGCTTACGCGCTCTGCCCCTCGGACCGCTGGCTGCCGTCGGAGGCGGTCCCCCTGCTGGCCTTCGTCGAGCATCCTGCGGACGAGGTGTGGGCGGCCGCGCCGGCGGGGGTGGCGGTCGAGAACCGCTACTTCGACCACACCCCGCTCTTCTGGTTGCGCGGGCTGGTCACCGAGCAGGGCGTACTCGAGGCGCGCGGCGCTCCCCCCCTCCACACCATGCGCCTGCACCCCGGCTGGCGCCTCTCCTGAGACGATCCCCCGAGCATCCCGCCGCGGCCCACCCCGCGTGCTGCCCGTCCGGCGCCGACCGGGCCGTGCCTACGTCCTCAGGACGTAGGTGGCGCTCTGGGGATTCCTGGCGTAGGTACGGAAGAGGCCGATGATGCGCTGACACTCCGGCTCGGTCTTCGTCAGCCCCAGTGACCGCCGCATGCTGTCGGCATCCTTGAAGATCATGATCTTCAGGAACTTCGTCGGCTCGGCGTCGTTGGCGAAGATGTCGTAGGCCTCGCAGCCGTGCTCTTCCCAGTAGGGCTTGATCTGCTCACGCGTGAGGCGCAGGTACTCGTCAACACTTCCAGCATCCACCTCGAAGGTAAAGACCACGCGGTACATCGTCGCTCCTCCTTGACCAGCGGCGGGGCGCGCCTGTCAGCTCACCACCCGCGGCGCCGACGGAGGCGCCGACGGCCCTCAGCCGCGCCTCAGGAAGGGGGCTTGAGGAGCAGCTCTCCCTTGAAGCCAAACTCGCGCTCGTTGTCGGTGAACCAGAGCTGCTCGCCTTCCATGGTGTAGAACTTGATGTTGCCAAGCTTGTGGGCGAAGCGCTTGAACATCGAGCCTTCCGGCTTGATAAACTCGCCGACGAAGGGGAATTTGCCGAGGTAGACCCGCAGGGCCCGGGCGTGGTCGCGCAGGCCGGAGACGACGCGCGCCCGCCCCTCCATCTGGATGCCGCGAATCTTGCGCCAGTCTTTGTAGTCTTCCGTGACGGTGACGGCGAGGCGCGCCTCGCGCTGGAGGTTCTGGGAGTGGCGCGTCTTCGGATCGGAGAGCCAGAAGAGGGTGAACCCCTCATTGGCGAAGAAGACGGTGGCCGCCATCGGCTGCCCGCCGTCAGCCACTGTGGCGAGGGTCATGGTGTTGTGCGTGGCGAGGTAGTCGAGGACGTCCTGCTTGAGCTGCTCGTCCACCGCTGAATCCTCTCTCCGCACCTGCGCGCCGCCGCGTCAGAGGCTGCGTGCCTGCGGCTCGCCGACGACCGGCTGCAGGCCTCGTTGCTCCGGGTCGATCTGGCGCAGCAGCAGGATGAGCAGCGTGGCGGCGCCCAGGATCGCGCTCGAGACGTAGAGCGCGACGGTGTAGTTTCCCGTCGTGTCGTAGACGTAGCCGGCATAGACCGGGCCGAGCACGGCGCCGACCTGATGGGCGCCGGCGATCACCCCGAAGATGCCTCCCACCGAGAGCTTGCCGTAGAGGTCGCGCACGAAGGAGGAGGTGAGGGGAATCGTCGAGGTGAAGGTGAGGCCGAAGAGGACCACGAAGATCATCAGGCCCACCGTCTCCCGCACCGTCGTGAGGTAGAGCATGGCGAGGCCGCGCATGGCGTAGCTGACGCTGAGCGGCAGGCGCCGTCCGATGCGATCTGAGAGGCTGCCGGCGACGAGCATGCCGCCCACGCTGATGGCGCTCACCAGCCCCATCGACAGGGCCGCGAGCTGGCGCGAGAAGCCGAGGTCCAGCGCCAACACCACCAGGTGCGCCGTCATCATGCTCCAGGTGAAGCCGCAGGCGGTGAATCCCAGCAGCAGCATCCAGAACGCCTGGGTGCGGCAGGCGTCGAGCACGCCGACCGCCCGCTCCAGCGGCGCCTGAGAGTGGTGCTGCGGCAGCGCCGCGCCATCGAGGTCGGCGCCGACGTCGCGGGGCTGCTCCTTCATGAAAAGGAGCAGCAACGGCACGACCAGCACGAGGAAGCCGCCCCCGAGCACCCCATAGGTCGTCGGCCAGCCGTAGGCGTCAATGCCGCGCACCACGAGGGGGAAGATGGTGAGCTGACCGCCGCCGATGCCGGCGAAGATGAGCGCCAGCGCCAGGCCCAGTCGGCGCGCGAACCAGCGGGCGGCGATCACCGCCTGGGCGACGACCCCCGAGCCGCCGTAGCCCGCGGCAACGACCACGCCATAGAAGAGGTAGAGCTGCCAGAGAGACCTCATGGCCGCCATGGCCAGGGAGCCCACGCCGATGCAGAGCAGGCTCACTAGGAGCACGCGACGGACCCCGTAGCGATCCATGCAGCGGCCTATGATGATCTGGACGACGCCGTAGACGAACATGTGGAGGGAGATCGCCAGGGAGATGCGCGAGCGGCTCCAGCCGAACTCCGCCTCAAAGGAGGGGAAGAAGATGCCAAAGGCAAACACCACCCCGGAGATCAGGAACACGAGGTAGCTGCTGAGAGCGACAACAACCCAGCCGTAGTAGAGGCCGTCGGTGTGTTGCCGAGGGCTTGCCTGCTGCATCAGGGGGCTCCTGCGCAAGCGGCTCGCGGAGAGCTTTGGCGTGGTTGGTTCAGGAGGGTCGCGCGGCGCCTTCCCCTGGGCCGTGCCCCCGGCGATGATCCAGGCGGCGGTGATAGGCGGCGGAGAGGCCGGCGATTGACTTCGCGTCGCTGATCTCGAACCGCCAGACCATCTCCATCAGCTCTTCCAGAGGTCGCGGTTCAACACTCAGCACTTCATCGGCATCAAGCGTCTGCCGGCATGGGGTCAATCCCGTAGCGAGAAAGATGTGAATCTTCTCGTCGCAGAACCCCGGCGCCGTGAAGATTTCGGCGATCTTCTCCAGCGACCCCGCCCGGTAACCTGTCTCCTCGGCCAGTTCGCGGTGCGCGCAGACTTCCGGCGTCTCCCCGGCGGCGAGCGTGCCGGCGGGAATTTCCCATAACCGGCCGCCGGTGGCGTGGCGGTACTGGTGCACCATGACGACCCTGCCGTCGGGCAGCAGCGGCACGATGGCGGCTGCCCCCATATGGCGGATGATCTCCAGGCTGCAGGGCGTGCCGTTCGGCAGGGTGACGTCCTCCACGAACAGGTGGACGATGCGTCCTTTGTAGATCTCTCGTTTTCCATTCACCGTCGCAGTCATGCTCGGCTCCTGCTGGGCTGCCGGCGGCGTGTCATGCTTGGCGAGGTACAGGCGCAAGGACCTCCACGCCTGGTTTCCAGTACGCCGCACGTTCAAGCCGGAAGGACGACCGGCCTCCCGACAACCGCCACTCTACTCTAGGGAAAGACGCAGATCAAATGGGAAGGGCTGCGGAGACACACCAGCACCTGGACGACGCGCATGGGACCAGCGGCGGATCGCTGGGTGCGTGGAAGCGGAGCCACTCATTGCACCATAATGCGCACCTCCTCGAGAGGAGCCACGAGCTGCTCGATAGCGGCGGCGGCGCCGCTCCTGACCAGTCCCCCGAGCACCGTGAGCTCTCCCCGCAGCCCCTCTGGGATGATCCCCTCCAGGAGGGCGGGGAACTGCGTGCGTTGGCCGAGCGCCCGCGCGTAGGGTTGCGGCTCGAGGGTGAACGGGCTGAAGAGGTCGCGCGTGTAGAAGAGCAGCTCACCGGTCGGCAGCAGCAGGGCGAGGTAGGCATCAACCGCCACGCCAACCGCCGGCGGCGCCACCTCCGTGGAGACCGTCAGGCGCTCTCCCGCGCCGAGGGTGGTCGGCGTGGCGGTAAGCTGGAGCAGCCGCGTTTCCCCCGCGGCGGCCGTCGCATCGGCCTGCCCGGCAGCCTGCGGCGGCGGGTTCTCGGCCACCGTGATGGCGGCGCTGCCGTGAATCGCCAGCAGGCGCGGCCCGATCAGTGAGACGCGGCGGGCGCCCGCCAGCGTCGGGATGACGCCGGTGCTGTCGCGCAGTCTGGCCTCCACCGGCACGGTGCCGGGAGTGTGGAGCGCGCTCACCCTGCCGGCGGAGTTGATCGAGAGCACCTCGGGCGAGGCGGCCACCCAGTCCACGAGCTGCGTCACGTCAGACTCCATGCCGTTCGTGAACACGGTGACGGCCTGGAGCTGCAGCCGCTCGCCGAATCGCAGCGCCGCCGCGGCGGGTCGAATGTCGAGGCGCGCCAGGTCGGGGACCGGCACCAGGACGCGGTCGGTAATGTCGGTTCCCGCCGCCCCCGAGGAGGTTTCCACCCAGAGGTTAAGCTGGCCGCCGAGAATTTCGGAGAGGCTGGCGAAGGGGTAACCGGTCTCCGGATCAGCGTTCGGGGCGGTGCAGCCGGCGCTGCCGGCCGAGATGGTCGGCTCGTACCTGTCGCGGGCTCCTTCAAAACGGCAGCGAATCTCGACCACCGCCTGCTGCTCGCCTTGCGCCGGCACGACGCCGCTCATCGAGCCGCCGCTCAGGTTGAACACCAGATGGGAGAATTCAAGGCCCACGGAGCTGATGCCGCGGCCGTTCAGCGTCGCCTGTGCCGGAAACGCCGTGGGGTTGGCGAGGCCGCCGCGAAAGACGATGGTGCCAAAGCGGTCGCCCTCGGGTTGTGCCGACGTGAGGTTCAGGAGGCGCATCTCCTGGACCGCAAACGGTTCCCCAAAAACCACCCGCGCTTCGCTCAGGGCGACGTCGAAGCTCGCCGGCGGCAAGGGGGCGGCAGGCGTGCCGCTGCTGGGTTGCAGCGTCACCTGGAGGGGCGTCCCCGCTTCAACCGCCGTGTTGGAGCGGAACGGTGCAAACCCTTCGCGCCAGGCGACGACGCCGACGCTGACCCCCAGCGGCACCTCGGCGAGCTGGAACTCCCCCGCGCCATCGGCCACGCCCTGCACCCCGCCGACGCCGATGCGCACGCCAGCGAGCGGCGTCCCGGCGGCGTCGACGACGCTCCCCGCCACCTCGCCGAAACGCAGCGCCGCGGGGCCCGCGGCCACAAACTCAACGGCCAACCCCCCCGCGGTGTCCCTGGCGTTGAGCAGCCGCTGGTGACCATAGGCTTCGGCGCGCAGGTAGCGGCCTTCCGGCGCCGGCAGGGGAGTAAGCGCCAGGGAGGGCAGGTGCACCCGCAGCGCTTCGGGCGAGCGGCGGAAGGTGACGTAGGCGTGCGCGGCGGAGAAATCGACGGCGGGCAACGGCACCTCGCCGGGCAGCGGCACGCTCCCCACCACCGCGAAGCTGCGCAGGTCGAGGAGGCTCAGCAACGAGGGTGGCGTGCTGCCCACGTGGGTGATGAGCGCGTACCGTCCATCCGCCGAGATCTCTACCCGGAAAGGGTCCTTCTCCAGCGCAACAACCCGCAGCACCCGGAAATCGTCCAGCGCATAGACCCAGGCGCTGGCATCCTCCAAGTTGACCACGACCGCCAGCGCTCCATCCGGGGTGACCGCCACATCGTAGGGTCCAATGCCCGCGGCCGGCGTGCTGACCACCTCGAAGGTGTCGCCGCTGATCACCATGAGGCGGTTGATGAACTGGCTGACAACGAGGATGAAGCGCCCATCGGGCGTCACGGCGATGCCGCGCGGTCCGTCGCCGACGGTCACCCGCCGGCGCACCTCCAGCGTCTCGGCATCGAAGATCAGCAGCTCATCGAGGGGTTCCGAAGCAACGCTCCGCGAGGAGCTCGTATCGGGGTCCTGATTCACCGTCAGGAGATGCGCTCCGTCCGGTGTGAGGGCCAGGGCGAAGGCGGAGAAGCGATCCACGACGGCGGAGTCGCTTCGTTCCATGCTGGCGAGGTGGACGGACGTGAGGAGACCCGTGCTCTGCTCACCCTCGACCGGGGGAAGATCAACGGTGAAGGAGAAGCGCTGGCTGGCGGGGTGGAGCACGAAGTGCTCGCTCGTGAGGTCCGAAAGCCGCAGGGGGACTCCCTGGGCGTGGGCGGCACCCCCCATGCTGAGAAGGTGCAGCAGGAGCAGCAGGGGGAAGACCCTAAGGAAGACCCAAGCAAGACACCGCCAACATCCCGCAGCGCCGTCCGCGCGCCCAGTATCGTCCACGGCGAGGTCCGCTCCGATTCGGGAAGCAAGAGAAACATCAGATCATTGAATAGATATGCACCAACCTAAATTATTTGTAAAGCACAAAATGAGAGCACCCGTGCTCCCACACCCCCGCGCTGCGTTCCCACCTCGCCACGAACCTTCATGTCATCGGCGGGTCGAGATCCGGGGTCCGCATGATCTCCCGCAGCACGGCGGTGGCGAAGCTGCCGGCGGGGAGCGCGAAGCTGACGCGCAGGCTCCAGGAGGCCGCGGCCTCCGCCCCGCCGCCGCGCCGCATGCCGGATTCGCCCCCCTCGCCCTCACCCTCCCCGGCCTCTCCCTCCTTCTGCTCCCAGGTGTGCCGCCAGTTCTCCAGGGGTACGCGGTAGGGACGCCGCTCGCCGGTGAGATGGACGCCGCAGATGGCGCCGCAAAAATCCTCGAGACGCACCTCGTCGCCTGCCAACACCTCGGCTTCGAGGCGCGCCGCCTCCCCCGCCGCCTGCAGGAGCTTCGCCCCGAACAGGGGACCGGCGGGGCTGATGGCGAATGCGGCCAGGCGATCCTCCTCGGCCCCGGGATGTTCCACGTGGAACGCGGCGCCGTTCACGTGCTTCACCGCCACGTCGCCGTCGAACAGACGATCAATGGCAGGCAGCCGCCGCGCCAGGCAGCGATTGAAGAGGAGGGACTGGTAGGCGGTGAGGTAGCGCCAGGCGTGCTCGTGGCGCAGGGCTTGGGCGGCGCGGCGGGCGTCGCCGCCGTGGCGTTGCAGCAGCTCGAGGAGGGTGCGCTCCTCGCGCTGGCCGTGGCCGAGCGCCCGCAGGGCCGCCTCCGGCCTTCCTTCGCGAAGCGCCCGGCGGGCGGCCTCGAGCTGCTCATCGGGGCGCGTCGCGCTGCTGAGGAGCGCCGGCCAGACTTCGTCCCAAGCGCCGCGCAGCAGGGCGCGACCGACGCGCTGGTTGTTGCCGTGTCGCCCGAAGCGCTGCGGCCCGAAGAGGTTCGGCACGCCGCGCTGGTGCAGGGTGTGCACGACCGCCAGGAGGTCAGGCTCCTGGTTGGGCAGCACGCCGCCGAGGCGGATGGTGAAGCGGTTGCCGCGCAGGTGGCCGAGGCGCAGCTTGTTGCGGTGCCGCGTGGCGACGAGAACCCGCAGCCCCCGCTCGGCAAAGCCGGCCGCCGCGTCTGGATCAACGCCGTGCAGCGACACCCATTGCCGCGTCACCGCCTGCACGTCCTTCAGCCCGGCATAGCCCGCGGCGGGCGGCATCACCCCCAGGGTGCGGCAGAGGCGGCGGACGGCCTCGGTCGTGCTCAGCCCCTGTTTCTCAATCCACAGGTAGGCGTGCTCGCCCGCGCCGCATGGCTCGTAGAGCGGCAGTTCTTCAACGACGAAGTCCTCGGGCGCCTGCTTCAGCGTGCCGCCGATGCCACGCTGTCCGCAGAGGTATCCGAGGGGGTCGCGGGCGAGGGGCATTTTCTTCGTCTCCACGGTGGGTCGTCTCCGGAAAGCGAGGTGTGGCGCGGGAGGGACCGGCCGTAGCTCCTCACGGCGGGCGATCAGGCGCAGACCTGCACCGCGCTGCCGCCGCGAAGCCATCGCAGGACGGTAGTGTAACAAGGGTGGACGCGGAGGAACAGGCCCGCCGGCGCAGGAGCCGAGCGGTTCGGGGCCGCTTGCCGGCGGGCAGGCTAGGTCTTATATTGTGACCACCCCTCGGCTTCAGCCACGCCCGTGAGTCTCTTCTCCGGGGATGAGCGTCCGCGGGTGGCGGGGTGAAAGGCGAGGGTGCAACCCCGCCCGCCCCTTTCCAGAGGTCGCGGGGAGACGAACCCGCGCTGCCGTTTGCCTCTCCTGGGTGCGCGAGCCATGGCCGCAAAGGACGCCGCGAAAAACGGCGTCAAGATCATCTGTCAGAACAAGAAAGCGCGCTTCGAGTACGAGGTGATCGAGACGCTGGAGGCGGGGCTTGCCCTGCAGGGCACCGAGGTGAAGTCGCTGCGCGAGGGGCGGGCCAACCTGGCGGACAGCTACGCCGTCATCGAGGATGGCGAGGTGATCCTGCTGAACTGCCACATCAGCCCCTACGCCCCGGGGAACATTCACAACCACAATCCGCTGCGGCCGCGCAAGCTCCTGTTGCACAAGCGCGAGATTCGCCGGCTCTACGGCAAGCTGGCGGAACGGGGCCTGACGGCGGTTCCCCTGCGCCTTTACTTCCGCAACGGGCTGGCCAAGGCTGAAATCGCCCTGGTGCGCGGCAAGAAGCTGTACGACAAGCGCGAGACCATCAAGCGCCGCGACGCCCAGCGCGACATCGAGCGCGTCTTCCGCCGCAGCCAGCGGGGCGGGAAGTAGCAGCCTCTCCCTCGAGGTCGGTAGGTTTGCCTCTCCCCCAAACTCAGCTCCCGAAAACTTGTCCCCACCGGAAACCAAGAGCCAGGACCCGCCCGCGATCTCCCTCCCCGGAAGCGGCGGTTAACTCGCTTGCGAAACCCATCGACGTCTTCGAGGTAGCCGTGGCGATGACCAACGGCGACGCCAGGGAGGTGCCCCTAAACGCCTTTTCTGGCAAGAATTTAGCCTCGATTGACTGAAATTAGCTGAAAGACAATTTGACCTTTCTTGACATACATCAAGGTAATGATAGACTCCAGGAAAGACATGTGTCAATTGTGGCGCGTGATTGGATCACAGCGTGACCCGATGCTTTCAGCAGGTCGTGAGCCGTGGGGGGATTGACTGCCTGTAGCCGGGGGGCTTGATCTATCCGGGCGGCCGACGAGGCTGAGGTTTTGCTGGGCCCGCGAGCCGGCGCCGGAAGAGGATGAACGCTACAGGTCTTGTTCACGCGAGGAACGGAAAGGAGGTGATTTCAGTCCAGGGCAAGGGCAGAGCCGCGTCTCGCGCAAGGTGAGAACCGTGCTGGCGGCTGCAAACCTTCCGCAGTGGCGCGCCGCTGTCCATGCGCAGCGATACCACACAGCCTAGATGGAAAGGAAACCGCTGATGAGACGTTTCGTCCTTTGCATGGGAGTTGTGGTCTGTCTGTTGGTGGCAGGTGCGGCGGCGGAAGCGCAGGCGCCCGTCGATTTCAGCAACGCCACCACCACGGTACTGCCCGACGGCAATGTGCGCATCAACAATGTGCGAGTGAATCTGCCCCCCGATGTCGTCGGCACATTTTTCGCCACCTTCGCCTTCACGCTCGAGATTCCGGGGTACCGCTTGGTCGATTTCGGCCCCTGGATTGGCTCGGAAGGCGGCGGCCCCTTCGATACCTACTTCTCCCTCGCGGTGGTCGAGAACGGCCACAACCACGCCGGGGCGAACCTGCTGTTCCTTGACTTCAACGGCGACACCCCATCAGCAAACACCGTGGTGTCGAGGCGCGTGTCGGCCAACTCCATCCGCCTCGACGGCAGCATGGCCGATTGGGATCCAACCATGCTCAGCACGATCCCGGGCCGGCCGATGAATAACTACCCGCTGAGCGAGTTCTTCGACGCCATCAACACGGAGATCACCGTCGGCTCGGCTTACGACGAGGAGAACTTCTATCTCCTGGTGAGTTGGCTCGATGCCAACAACGACCGCAGCGACCGGCGCAACGAATGGCAGTTCGACGGCACGAGCTGGAGCGCGTTGACGCACGCGCGGGTGGCGGCGGGAACCCGGCAGGCGAACGTCGTGAATCGCGACGATCGGCTCTCCGGTGCTGAAAGTGAAGACCGCGTCCTCATCTTCTTCCCGATCGTCGATACGGAAAACAACTTCACCGCCGGCGGCATCGGCTGCGGCGCGTATTGCCACGCCAATCTCGCGAGGAGCGGCAATCCCGCCACGACGAACATCGCGGAGGGGGTGTCGGTGATGGCCACGAACGTCGCCGGCGACCTCGGCGACGAATGGCACTGGAAGGCGGCGCGCAGCGCCCCCATGGGCTCCGCCGACGACCGCAAGGTCTCCTTCGCCGAAGGGACGGCGGATGGCCGCGGCTCCGACGCGGGGCGCGGCACCGACGGCAGCAACTCCAATCAGGCCGGCGATGGGCCGTCGTTCATGCCCATCGGCGGCGGCTCGGCCCGCGTGCTTTACGACGCCGCCAAGCAGCCGCTCGACCAAAGCCTGCTCCGCGCCGGAGATTTCCTCCCGTTTGCCGTCTCCCGCGCGCCGCAGGGCAGCCGCGGCGAAGTTCGCACGGTGGATTCGTTCGACCCGGCGACGGGTCGCTGGGTGGTCGAGTTCCAGCGCAAGATGTTCACCGGCAACCCTGACGATCACCAGTTCACCGAAGGGCCCGATGCCGCGCCGCCAACGAGCCCGGCGGTGAATTTCGGTGATAGCGCCAGCGGCCGACCCCTCTACGCCCAGAAGTGCGCGGCCTGCCACGGCGCCAGCGGCGAAGGTGTGTTCGCCGGCGATGCGTGGTCGGTTCCGCGGGTGCAGCGCACCAGCAGCCCGCTCATCCTGCGGGCCATTCGCTACGTGCCGGCCATGCGTGGCGTCGAGCTTGCGCCGCAGCAAGCCGAGGATATTGCGGCGTTTCTGCAAACGCAGATCATCGCGCAGCAGTAGTAAGCAGAGCCGAGGCGCGCCAACGCCGCTTCGGGGGCGCGATCCGCGCGTGGTCACAGCATCGCCGCGCCAGGCGCCGACGCCAGGCGCGTTGGCGTGGCATCGCTGCCGCTCGGTGAGCAGGGGGTGTGGGGGATCCTTAGATCCCCCACCCATTACTCCCGCACCGATTTCACTTCCGACAAAACACCTCTCCTGGCATGTTCGTGAACGCCGCAGAAGCAATCAAGGGAAGAAAATCTGCCTCGTTCGTGTTATATTGAGAAGTAAAGACGAGGAGGGAGGCTCCATCGTGCGCGGAGCTGGCGGCCGGAGAGTGATGGCGTGAGCCGCCGCTCCCAGGGTCCAGGCAGCCAGATCACGCCGCGGGGACGAGCCGCGGGGGGCCGAGGGGCGCCTCGGCTATCGTCAGGCAACGCACTCATTCAGAAAGGGGGCGAACTGGGTTCGACGGGGGTAATTGAGCGTTTTGCTGCATGCCGAGGTCGTCACCAACCTCGTAAATCAGGTGGCACACCAAGCAAGTGCGGAAACCGAAGCACTTCCTCTGGCTGCGTAACAACTCGGCCAGCGTTCTCCCTGCCCGCGCCTCTGGGGTGGGATGAGGGCGTCATAAACAGAGACTAGCGCCGCAGGTTCCGCCTGGCTGCCTGTCGCGCGAACCAACGCCGGACTAGGGACCGGTTGTATCCCCCGCCCGTGGGAGTGACCGGCCCGAAATATCCAATAACGAGGCTACGCATGTAGACGCACGGCGTGAAGACCTTCGGACGCGGGTTCGATTCCCGCCGCCTCCACCAACTACGAAGCTTCCCATCATGGGCTGTCGCGGCGGATAATGACGAAATGCGCAAACTGAGGGTGTTTCTGCTACTGCTGCTTTGCATCGCGATCCCGCTCCAGGGATTCGCGCACATGTCCGTGGCAGAGACGACTTACGCGATGGAACACGCCGCGGCTGAGTTCATGGCGGATGCAGCAACCCCGCATGACTGTTGCGACAATGCCGACACCCCTGCCAAGACCACCGGCAAGGCGTGCGGTCAGTGCGGCAGCCCGTGTCCTGTCTTTCAGGTGCGCACTCATTCGCCTGCGCCCGTTCATGCCGTCCGCTTCCCCCGGTTCCGCCTGATCGAGCTATTCGTTCACTCCTTCTATCCCTCCAGCGTCTGGCGCCCGCCAGCTCTCTTCTGACTCCCTGAAACACCAAGTGCCGCGGCCGTTTGTCTCTGACAGACGGTGATGGGGTTGTCCGCGCGCGTGAAGCCTTGCTTCATTGCCGCGCGCTCCTCGAAGGGAGTTGGTCTATGCATTTTCCCGAATCTGCCACCCGGCCAGGGCGGTCTGTTGCGTACCGCGTGGCCGTGACGGTCCTGCTGGCAAGCCTGAGCGGCGTGGCTAACGCCGATGCCCTTTCATTTCAGGAGGCGCTGGCTTTGGCTTTGCGCGAGACGCCGGTCCTGAGGGCGAACACCGCCCAGGTCGATGCCGCCACCCAAGCGGCGATTCCCGCGGGAGCACTGCCGGACCCCAAACTCGCGCTGGGTGTCGACAACCTGCCGATTGACGGCCCCGACCGCTACAGCCTGAGCCGTGATTTCATGACCATGCGGCGCATCGGCGTGATGCAGGAGTTTCCCAACCGGGCCAAGCGCAAGGCGCGTGTGGCGGCCGCGCAGGGCCGGGTGGCCGTGGCCGAGGCGCAGACCCGCGTCACGCGGTTGACCGTACTGCGGGAGGTAGCGGTCGCCTGGATCGCGCGCGGCAGCATCGAGCGCCAGCTTACGCGCAGCGATGCCCTCCTGGCCGAAAACCGCCTGTTCGAAGCGGCCGTGCGCGCGCAGCTCGCGGCTGGCAAAGCTGCAGCGAGCGAGGTGGTCGCGCCACGGCAGGAAGCCGCGCTGATCGAAGAGCGCCAAGACGTCCTGCGCGCGCAGCGCGAGCAAGCCCTTGCACAGTTACGGCGCTGGATCGGACCAGCGGCGCAGGCGCCGCTGACAGGCGTGGTTCCTGACTGGCCTATCGAACGCGATGGGCTGCTGCGCCGCCTGCGCCAACACCCGGAACTGGCCGCGTTCGACCCCAAGGCCCGTGTTCTCGAGGCGGAACGGGCCGAGGCACAGGCGGCCAAGAAACCGGACTGGGCGCTGGAATTGGCCTACCAGCAGCGCGGCCCGCAGTTTGGCGACATGGTGTCACTGCAAGTCAGCTTCGACTTGCCGCTGTTCGCCGGCTCGCGCCAGAACCCGCAGATCGCGGCCAAACTGGCCGAGCGGACCGCGCTTGTGGCCGAGCGCGAGGCCATGCTGCACGAACACGCGGCCGCGCTTGAAGCGGATTTCGCCGAGTACCAGCGCCTTGTGAATGCCGTCCAGCGCCAACGTGAGGTGCTGCTGCCGCTGGCCGAGGAGAGGGTGACGCTCGCGCTGGCCGGCTGGCGCGGGGGCAAAGGCAGCCTGACCGAACTGATCGCCGCCCGCCGCGAACGCATCGACGCTGAACTCAAAGCCATCGCACTGGAGGGCGAACGTCAGCAGATGGCCGCCCGCCTGCACTACGCCTATGGCGACATCGCCGGAGAACAAGGATGAAACATCCCAAGAAAATCTTGCTGATACCCGTCGTCGCTTCCGCGCTGCTGGCGCTCGGCGCAACGGGCGGAGGGTGGTGGGCGAGGCACGACGCCAGGTCCGCCAGCACGGCAGCGCACGCGCCGCAGGCCGCCGCGCAGACTGAGCGCAAGGTGCTGTACTGGTACGACCCGATGGCCCCGCAGCAGCGCTTCGATCAACCCGGCAAGTCGCCGTTCATGGGCATGGAACTGGTGCCCAAGTATGCCGATGAGACCGACAAGGGCAGTGGGGTCAAGATCGATCCCGCAGCGATCCAGAACCTCGGTGTGCGACTGGCCAAAGTCGAGCGCATGCCGCTGGCGACTCAGGTCGGGGCTACCGGTCTCATCGCTTTCAACGAGCGCGACGTGGCGGTGGTGCAGAGCCGGGTTGGCGGCTTCGTCGAGCGAGCCTGGCCGCTGGCCCCGGGCGATGTCGTGAAGGCTGGCCAGCCCCTGGTGGAATTGCTGGTGCCGGAGTGGGCCGCGGTCCAGCACGAGTGGCTGGCGCTGCGATCCGTCGGTGACGCGGCGCTGCAGGCCGCCGCAAGCGAGCGGCTGCGCCTTTCGGGTATGCCGGAGGCCCTCATTCGCGAAGTCGAGCAAAGCGGCACAGCGCGTTCGCGCTATACGGTGACCGCGCCCATCGGCGGCGTGGTGCAGGCCCTCGAGGTGCGCGCAGGCATGACCGTGATGGCGGGACAGACGCTGGCGCGCCTGAATGGACTGTCCACGGTATGGCTGGACGTCGCGGTGCCCGAGGCGCTGGCCGATGCGGTGCGCGTGGGCAGCCGAGCCCAAGCGCGACTGCCCGCTTTCCCCGGACAACTCATCGAAGGTCGAGTGACCGCGATCTTGCCAGCGCTGCAAGAAACCACACGCAGTCTGCGGGTGCGGGTGGAGCTGCCGAACCCGAACGGCCGTCTGCGTCCCGGCCTGTCCGCCCAGGTGACGCTCACCTCGCCGTTGCAGGACACCGCGCTCGCCGTACCGACCGAGGCGGTGATTCGCACCGGCCAACGCGCCCTCGTGATGGTGGCGCAGGACAACGGGCGATTCATGCCGGTGGAGGTCACGCTGGGCCGCGAGATCGGTGACCGCACCGTGATCGCCGCGGGACTCGCCGAGCGGCAGCACGTGATCGCCAGCGGGCAGTTCCTGATCGACTCGGAGGCGAGCCTGCGCGGCATCGTTCTTGGCGCGGCGAGTGAGCCGGCGGCCATGGCCTCCACCGCATTGCACGAGGCCGACGCCACGATCGAAGCGATCGAGGGCAACAAGATCACGCTCGCGCATGGGCCGTTCAAGACGCTCGCCATGCCAGGCATGACGATGGCGTACCCGCTGGCCAATCCTGCCTTGGTCCAGGGCCTGAAAGTCGGCGACAGGGTGCGCATCGGTGTGCGCCAGACGGATGCGGGCCTCGTGGTCGAGCGTCTCGAACAAACACGAGGTGGTAGATGATCGCCCAACTCATCCACTGGTCGGTCGCCAACCGCTTTCTGGTGCTGCTGACGACCTTGTTCCTCACGGTCTGGGGCATCTGGTCGGTCACGACCATACCCATCGACGCGCTGCCCGATTTGTCCGACGTGCAGGTGATCATCCGCACGAGTTACCCGGGCCAGGCGCCGCAGATCGTCGAGAACCAGGTGACCTACCCTTTGGCCACCACCATGCTGTCGGTGTCCGGCGCCAAAACGGTACGCGGCTTCTCCTTTTTTGGCGACAGCTTCGTCTACGTGCTGTTCGAGGACGGCACGGACCTGTACTGGGCGCGCTCCAGGGTGTTGGAATATCTCAACCAGGTGCAGGGGCGATTGCCGGCCACCGCCAAGCCCGCCCTGGGGCCGGATGCCACGGGTGTGGGCTGGATCTACCAGTACGCGCTGATCGACAAGACCGGCCGGCACGATCTCTCGCAACTACGCGCGCTGCAGGACTGGTTCTTGAAGTTCGAGCTGAAGACCCTGCTCAACGTCGCCGAAGTCGCCACCGTCGGCGGCATGGTTAAGCAATACCAGATCGTGCTCGACCCGGTGAAGCTCGTGAGCCTCGGCATCACGCACGAGCAAGTGATCGACGCCTTGCGCCGCGCCAACCAGGAAACCGGTGGGTCCGTGCTCACCCTGGGCGAAACGGAACTGATGGTGCGCGCCAGCGGCTACCTGAAGTCGATCGACGATTTCCGCGCGATTCCGCTCAAGCTCGAAGGCGGCGTGCCGGTGACGCTTGGCGATGTCGCCCACATCCAGCGCGGCCCCGAGATGCGGCGCGGTATCGCCGAACTCGACGGCGAAGGCGAGGTGGTGGGCGGCGTGGTCGTCCTGCGCTCGGGCAAGAACGCGCGCGAGACGCTGGCCGCCGTGCACGCCAAGCTCGAATCCCTCAAAGCCAGCCTGCCCAAGGGTGTGGAGATCGTCACCACCTACGACCGAGGCGCGCTCATCGACCGGGCCATCGACAACCTCTCGTACAAGCTGATCGAGGAGTTCATCGTCGTCGCGCTCGTCTGCGCGCTGTTCCTGTGGCATCTGCGTTCGTCGCTGGTGGCCATCGTGTCCCTGCCGCTCGGGGTGTTGATCGCCTTCATCGTCATGCGCCATCAGGGCATCAACGCCAACATCATGTCGCTGAGCGGCATCGCGATTGCTGTGGGCGCCATGGTCGATGCGGCCGTGGTGATGATCGAGAACGCCCACAAAAAGGTGGAGGTCTGGCAGCACGCGAATCCGGGCGAGACACTCAAGGGCGACGCGCACTGGCAAGTGATGACAGAGGCAGCGGTCGAGGTGGGTCCGGCGCTGTTTTTTTCGCTGCTCATCATCACCCTGTCTTTCATCCCCGTGTTCACCCTGGAAGCGCAGGAGGGGCGCTTGTTCGGGCCGCTCGCCTTCACCAAAACCTATGCCATGGCGGCCGCGGCGGCCCTCTCGGTGACGCTCATCCCGATCATGATGGGCTACTGGATACGCGGCAAGCTGCCGGATGAGTCGCGCAATCCGCTCAACCGCTGGCTGGTGCGTGCTTATCACCCGCTGCTGGATGCGGTGCTGGCACGCCCCAAGCTCACGCTCGTGCTGGCCGTGCTGCTCACCCTCACCGCGGCCTGGCCGATCAGCCGCCTCGGCGGCGAATTCCTGCCGCCGCTCGACGAAGGTGATCTGCTCTATATGCCAAGCGCGCTACCGAACTTGTCAGCCCAGAAGGCCGGCGAGATATTGCAGCAGACTGACCGCATGATCAAGACCGTCCCCGAAGTGGCGCGCGTGTTCGGCAAAGCAGGCCGCGCCGAGACCGCCACGGATCCGGCGCAGTTGGAGATGTTCGAGACCACGATCCAGTTCAAACCGCGTGATCAATGGCGGGCGGGCATGACGGCCGCGAAGCTCGTGGAGCAACTGGACCGGGCCGTCCAGGTGCCGGGGCTGACCAACATCTGGATTCCGCCCATCCGCAACCGCATCGACATGCTCGCCACCGGCATCAAGAGCCCCATCGGCGTCAAGATTGCCGGGACCAATCTGGCCGATATCGACCGCGTCGCGCAGCAGGTGGAACGCATCGCCAAAACCGTGCCCGGCGTCTCATCGGCGCTGGCCGAGCGCCTCACCGGCGGGCGCTACGTCGATGTCGAGATCGACCGCGCGGCTGCCGCCCGCTACGGGCTCAACATCAGCGAAGTGCAGTCCGTGGTGGCGAGCCTCATCGGCGGTGAAAACGTCGGCGAGACCGTGGAGGGCCTGGCGCGCCATCCGATCAATGTCCGCTATCCACGCGAGTGGCGCGACACGGTGGAGCGTCTTGCGCAACTGCCCATCGTCACGCCCATGGGCAGCCAGCTCACGCTGGGCACGGTGGCACGCGTCAAGGTCACCGACGGCCCACCCTTCCTCAAGAGCGAAAACGCGCGCCCCAGCGGCTGGGTGTACGTCGATGTGCGCGGCCGCGATCTGGCCTCCACGGTGGCCGATCTGCGTGCGGCGGTCACGCGCGAGGTCAGGCTCGAACCTGGCATAAGCCTGGCCTATTCCGGTCAGTTCGAGTTCATGGAACGCGCCAACGCGCGGCTCAAACTCGTGGTGCCGGCCACCTTGCTGATCATCTTCGTGTTGCTGTATCTCACCTTCGCCCACTTTGACGAAGCCTTGCTGATCCTCGCCACGTTGCCCTTCGCGCTCACCGGCGGCGTGTGGTTCCTGTACCTGATGGGCTTCAACCTGTCGGTTGCCACTGGGGTGGGCTTCATCGCGCTGGCCGGGGTGGCGGCAGAGTTTGGGGTGGTCATGCTGATCTATCTCAAGCACGCCTGGTACGACCGGATCGATGCCGGCCAAGCGACCGAGTCCGGCCTGCTCGATGCGATCCGCGAAGGTGCCGTGCTGCGTGTGCGGCCCAAGGCGATGACGGTGGCCGTCATCGTTGCCGGCCTCTTGCCCATTCTGTGGGGGAGCGGCACAGGCAGCGAGGTGATGAGCCGCATTGCCGCTCCCATGGTGGGCGGCATGGTCAGCGCGCCGCTCTTGTCCTTGTTCGTTATTCCCGCAGCGTACCGGCTGATGCGCCGCCGGCAACTTCCCTCAGCCACTCATCCGCAAACGAAAAGAGACTAACCATGAAGAAATCGATCCCTTCTATATTAGTACTCCTGTGTCATAAAGTTCCTCCCGCCCGCGTCTCCCTGCCGCACCAGAGGCAGGGGTGGCGGCGGAGGAGGACCTCATAAACAGAGACCAGCGCCGCAGGTTCCGCCTGGCTGCCTGCCGCGCGAACCAACGCCGGACTAGGGACCGGTTGTATCCCCCGCCCGTGGGAGTCACCGGCACGAAGCACCCAATAACGAGGCTACGCATGTAGACGCACGGCGTGTAGACCTTCGGACGCGGGTTCGATTCCCGCCGCCTCCACCAATTCGCCGCAAGGCCAACCGGTGACGGTTGGCCTTTTTAGTTGAGTAGGCTGTCGTTTCGGTCCTTCCCCCTTTGGAGGAAGGACTGAAACGCAAGATGAAGGCACGTCACCATCCGAAAGCCGGGAAACCCTCCCTGTTCCATAATGTAGGTAATTATTGACAACTACCTACATTTTGGAACACCATGCCTGCATGGAATCTTCTCACCAAGCTCTCCTCGACCTGGCCAAGCACCATGGTCTGATACGCCCGCGCGACCTGGCGCCCCTGGGGATTTCACGGGTTGCCCTGACACGGCTTGTGCGCCGCGGGATGCTCGAGCGGGTCGGCCGTGGCCTCTATGCGCTTCCAGACCGGTCCGTCTCCGAGCATGCTGCTCTGGCCGAGGTCGCCCGCAAGTACCCGCAGGGAGTGATCTGCCTGCTGTCGGCACTGCGATTCCACAACCTCACCACCCAGTCCCCCTTCGAAGTCTGGCTGGCAATTCCGAACAAGGCCCGCGCGCCCCGGCTCGAGTACCCACCGCTGCGGATCGTGCGATTCTCCAGCCAGGCTCTTATCGAAGGCATGGAGGAGCACGTGGTCGACGGTGTTCCGGTCCACGTGACCACCGTTGCCAAGACGGTGGCCGACTGCTTCAAGTACCGGAACAAGATCGGCCTGGACGTAGCTCTCGAAGCGCTACGGGAGGCGTGGAGAGAGAAGCGCGTCAGCATGGACGAGCTATGGCGCTATGCCCGGGTCTGCCGGGTCAGCAATGTGATGCGGCCTTATCTCGAAAGCCTGACGTGAACAAGCGGAACATGGCGGCCTCGGTGCGCGCCCGGTTGCTCGACAAGGCCCGTGCCGAAAAACTGGACTTCAACCTCCTCCTCACCCGTTACGCACTGGAACGCCTCCTCTATCGGTTGAGCACCTCGCTTTACGCCGATCAGTTCCTGCTCAAGGGCGCACTGCTGTTCGACCTATGGTTCGGCATTTCACACCGACCAACCCGCGATGCCGATCTGCTGGGGCTCGGTTCGGCAGAAGTACGGCACATCGACACCGTGTTCCGAGGACTATGTGCGGTTGCGGTTGACGACGGAATTGTCTTCCAACCGGAATCGGTACGTGTCGAGGAAATCCGCAAGGAGGCCACATATCCCGGTGTGCGCGTGACTCTCGTGGGCCTGATCGAGAAGGCGCGCTGCCGGTGCAGGTTGACATTGGTTTCGGCGATGCTGTCACGCCGGGTCCAGAAGCCATTGAGTACCCGGTAGTGCTTGCCGATCTGCCGGCGCCGAGGCTGCGCGCGTACCCGCGATATTCGGTGATCGCCGAGAAACTTGAAGCAATTGTGTCGCTCGGCATTGCCAACAGCCGCATGAAGGACTACTTCGACCTGCGGATCCTGGGCAGGTACAGCGATTTCGACGGCGGCATCCTCTGCCAGGCGATCCGCGCTACCTTCGATCGGCGGAACACGCCGCTACCGGAGGGTGTGCCGCTCGGCCTGTCTGACGAGTTCGCGCAGGATCGGCGGAAGCAGGTGCAATGGCAGGCATTCTTGAAGAAGAACGTGTTGACCGCCACCACGCTGGCCGAGGTCGTGGCATCGCTGAGGGCGTTCCTGATGCCGCCGCTCGATGCGCTTCATCAAGAAGCGGAGTTCCCACGACGGTGGCGAGCCGGTGGCGTGTGGGAATAGCGCTCGGCGCTCGCGTCGGTTGCGGAGGCAGGAATCGAACCGCTGACAGGGGATGTAAGGTTCAAGCTGGTACCGGCATCGAGAACCAGCAGGGCACCGTTTGAACATCCCCTGCGGTGGTGCTCCTCGGCCGGGATTTCCGGTTGTCTCCCACACAGTTTGAACCAACACGCAACCTTACGATTGTACGCTTTCAACGCTTGGGGGGACGCTGGCTGCCAGCCCACCCACACCGTTGCAAGGACAGCCACCTACAGGTGGCTTTTTTTGCGCAGTCCCGCCTGTCCGCGGGGGTTCCGCGAAAATCCGCGGACTCCTGATCCCGGCTGCCTGGCTCCGCTGACTTTCAGAGTGTGAATTCTCTTGATCGTGCGCCTCCTTCCATGTATTATCGAATCACGATAACGAATGCCGATGATTGCCTCCCGCGCCTCACCCCTGTGTGACTTGAGGGCCTCTTATGGGATCAGCCATGGCAACCACCACCGATGACCGAGTCTCCACCTTGACCGCCTTTCTCATTTTCCTGCGACTGGGCCTGACCTCGTTCGGCGGGCCGATCGCCCACCTCGGCTATTTTCGGGACGAGTTCGTGGCGCGCCGACGCTGGCTCAGCGAACAGAGCTATGCCGACTTGGTGGCCCTCTGCCAGTTCTTGCCCGGACCGGCCAGCAGTCAGGTGGGCATCGCCATCGGCCTGTCGCAGGCCGGCCTACCCGGCGCGCTGGCCGCGTGGCTGGGCTTTACCCTCCCCTCGGCGTTGGCGCTGACCCTGTTTGCCCTGGGGATGACCATGTGGGGAAATGTTCTGGATGCTGGACCGCTGCATGGTCTCAAGGTGGTCGCGGTTGCGGTCGTGGCGCAAGCCGTCTGGGGCATGGCGCGCAATCTTTGCCCCGACGCAGCGCGAATCACGCTGGCCGCGGCGGCGGCCGGCATCGTGCTCCTCTGGCCGACCGCCTGGGGACAAGTCGGCGTGATCGCCGCCGGCGGAGTCGCCGGCCTGCTTCTGTTCAAACCCGAATCCCAGGACGAGCACTCGCCGCTGCCGATCACGGTCAGTCGCCGGATGGCCCTGGCTGCGCTGCTGGTGTTTTTCTGTTTCCTCGTCGGCTTGCCGCTGGCCGCGCAAAGCGGGCAGAGCCAGACCTTGTCGTTGATTGATGCCTTCTACCGAGCGGGTTCCCTGGTGTTCGGCGGCGGCCATGTGGTGTTGCCACTCCTGCAATCCGAAGTCGTTCCCCCTGGTTGGGTCAGCAAGGAAGCTTTCCTCGCCGGCTATGGCGCGGCGCAGGCAGTGCCGGGGCCGCTTCTCACCTTCGCCGCCTATCTCGGCGCCGTGATGCGTCCGGCGCCGAATGGCTGGCTCGGTGGGCTGATCAGCCTGCTCGCCATCTTCGCACCCTCGTTCCTCTTGGTCGTCGGTGTCTTGCCGTTCTGGGAGCGGCTGCGCCGGCACCTCCGTACCCAAGCAGCTCTGCGTGGCATCAACGCGGCTGTCGTCGGCCTGCTGTTGGCCGCCCTCTATCACCCTGTGTGGACCAGTGCCATCCTAAGACCGGCCGATTTCGTCCTCGGTTTAGCCGCCTTCGTAGCCCTGGCGTTCTGGAAACTGCCGCCGTGGTTGGTGGTGCTCCTCAGCGCGCTGGGCGGCTGGCTCCTTGGCATCTTGTCGTAGGCGAAACGAGGAAAAACGACGGTGACGGACAAGGACTTGTATGGCGGACTGATCCGCCTGCACATCCTCTATCATGCAGCACAAGGACCGATCTTCGGCCTGGGTATCATGGAAGAATTGGCGCGGCACGGCTATGACATCAGCGCGGGCACGCTCTACCCGATGCTGCACGGACTCGAACGCAAGGGCTATCTGCGGTCGCGCCACGAACGAACGGGGCGTCGCGAGCGGCGCATCTATGAGATCACCCCCGAGGGTTTGGCGGCCCTGCAATCTGCCCGTATCAAAGTCAAAGAGTTATTCGGGGAATTGTTCGAAGACGGTCCTGATGAGGCTGCGGGAGGCTGTGCAGATTGACGCTCTGGCAGCCACGGCGGCATCTCTTGGCCACAGGTGAGCGGGTTCACACCGCACGACGCGTCCGCTGCTTCTCCCCCAACATCGGCGGATCGACCGAGGGATCGACCAGGGTCGCGTCGGGCGGAAGGGTCTCGTTAGGAATCGCGGCAACGACCTCCGACGCCAGGATCGGCAGATTGAGTAGCCGGTCCACGTAGCCGCGGTCGATGCCCTGGCGCTTTCGTCCGCTCTCCCCGCCCCTCTTACCTGGGCCCCCTCCTTGGACAACCCCACCACCTCAAACCAGGCGCCTTGCCAGCCCCTTGACAATCCCCTCAATCCTGTCCAAAAGGGGATCAGAGAGTACCTTCCAGAGGGTTCGAAGCACAGCCGAGGCCGAGCTTCTGGGCTCAAGGCAGTCCTCGACGCGGCGCACGCCGCAGCCGGGGGCGGGTGATGAGGTTGCGCAGAAGCCACGCGCGGGAGCACGAAAGCATGGGGTGGAACCGTGGGGAACGCTGAGGGGGCGCCGGACCGCATCGCGGACATCCAGAAGCTCTCGCGGCGGGAGCTGGAGGCGCTGCAGTGGGCGCGCCTCCGGGAGACGATCGAGCGCGTCATGGCGCAGAGCCCCTTCTACCAGCAGCTCTACCGGAAACAGCACCTGAAGCTCGACAAGATCACCTCGCGCGACGCCTTCTGCGAGATGGTGCCGATGATCGACAAGAAGATGCTGCTCGCCGATCAGGAGGCCGCCCCGCCCTTCGGCACGCGCCTGCTGACCCCCGAGCAGGAGATCATGCACACCTGCATGACCAGCGGCACCACCGGCCTCGGCCAGGAGGTGCACCCCTTCAGCTTCGCCGACATGGCCGTGCTGGCGGAGAGCTGGGGCACCATGTTCCGCTGGCGCGGCCTCGTGCCGGGCGACCGCATCTACCTCTTCTGGCCCGTCGCGGTGCAGATCGCCGGCCTCTCGATGGCCTACGCCATGCAGGAGTTCAAGGCGAGCTGCTTCTTCGGCGCCACCCTGGACACGGAGCGCAAGCTGCGCACCATGCAGCGTTTCCCGCCGCACGGCATCATCACGGTGCCGGCGTACTTGACGCGACTGACGGTGCTCTGCCAAGAGATGGGCATCGAGCCGCGGCGCGACTTCCCCACCCTGAAGATGATCGACGCCTCCACCCAGGCCTTCAGCACCGGCTGGGTGCGGGAGATGGAGGAGTTCTGGGGCGTGCCGCTGGCCGAGCTCTACGGCAGCTCGCAGTCGGCTCCGGGTGTCATGTTTTCGGGCCGCGGCGACGTGCTGCGAGCCGACGGCAGCCGCGGCCTCCTCTGCGCCATGGAGCATACGCTCTACTTCGAGGTTCTCGACCGCGGCACGGGAAAGCCGGTGCGCTCCGGCGAGGAGGGAGAGCTCGTCATCACGAACTTCCGCCGCACGACGCCGCTCATCCGCTTCCGCATGGAGGACCGCGTCACCTACTACGACCACACCCACTGCCGCCAGGGCTACCCCTTCGCCGGCCTGCAGTGCGGCACCATCGCCCGCTACGACGACATGATGAAGATCAAGGGGCAGAACGTTTGGCCGGAGGCCATCGATGAGGTCGTCTTCAGCTTCTCGCCGGTGTCGGAGTATAACGGGCGCGTCTACATCGACGCGAAGGGACGCGAGGTGGCGGCCATCAGTTTCGAGCTGAAGCGCGCCGCGCGTCTGAACGAGGAGGACCTGGAGGCGCTGACGGAGAGGATGGGAGAGAAACTGCGCAGCCACCTCGGCGTGTCATTCCACCTTCAGATCGCCCCCCATGGCACGGTGGAGCGCTTCACCTTCAAGGCGCGCCGCTGGACCGACGAGCGGCGCACGGGCCGGCAGGTCGAGAAGTACCTGGCAACGTGATGGCCCGGTGAGCTGCCCCGCCTCCCCAGCCTTTGGAAAGGTTCCGGAGCATGCCGCACTTTCGAGATCCTCTTCCCACCTCTGGACGGACGAGGGAGGTTTCCCCGTCAGCGACCCAGGGGAACGGCTCAGCCACGGCCGGAGCCGCGGAGGCCGCCGCGCCTGCCCCAGCGGCCGTGCCGCGGTTGACCACCCCTATCGTGGGGCCGCGGGAGCAGTTCGACCAGCGTCAGCAGAACCATACCCGCATCTCCCTCGGCGAGCTGGGGGAGAAGGCCGCTGCCGCCTGGAACAGCGAGTCGGTCGATCCCTTCCGGCGCATCTTCTACCCGCTCAACCGGCCGCAAAATGTCGCCATGCGCTCCTGGCTGAAAGTGGCGGATGGGCCGCTCAACCCGCAGCGGGTCGAGGTGCGCAACCCGGCGAAGATGTCCGAGATTATCAAGGGAGTGGGGAAGTTCCTCGGCGCCAGCGAGGTGGGCATCTGCGAGCTCGACCCGGCGTACGTCTACAGCCACCGCGGCCTGCGCATCGACTTCTACAAGGGGCGCGCCGGCACGCCGATCACCCTCACGCACCGCTACGCTATCTCCATCCTCATCGAGATGGACTACCCGAATTTCCGCAACTCGCCGGGGTTCATCGATGACGCCGCGGTGGGGAAGGGCTACCTGGAGACGGCGAAGGTGGCCGTCTCCCTGGCCGGGTATATCCGCGAGCTCGGCTACCCCGCCAAGGCGCACTTCCACCTCGAGGAGGAGGTGCTGCACATCCCCATCGCCGTCATGGCGGGGTTGGGCGAGCTGGCCCGCAACGGCTCCATGATCACCCGCAAGTACGGCCCGCGCCACCGCCTTGCCACGGTGACGACCGACCTCCCCCTGGCCGTCGACCAGCCGGTGGACCTCGGCGTGCAGAAGCTCTGCCGCATGTGCACGAAGTGCGCCGTGAGCTGCCCGGTGCAGGCGATCCCGAAGGAGAACGAGCTGCCCGTCATTCGCGGCGTGCAGAAGTGGTACCTCGACAACGACGCCTGCGCCACCTACTGGACCGCCAACTGGAAGCGCTGGAACTCCTGCGCCCGCTGCATCGCCGTCTGCCCCTGGAACCGCCCGTGGAACCGGCGGCAGCGCCTCGCCACCTGGCTGGTGCCGCGCTCGAAGCTGGCGCGCCGCCTCCTCTTGAAGCTCGACGACCTGCTGCGCGGCAAACGACCCAACCCGCAGGTCGAGTGGCTCTACTATAAGCAGAAAGGCGTGAAGGACGCCGGACTCTACGTGGTGGAGTGACGGCGGCGTCGTGCTGCCGCTGCTTCACCCCGTCCCTCGCTCAAATCCCGCCACCATGCACCACTGCGTTTAGGGACGACCCGATGTCGAAGATGACCCCACCCGCCGCCACCCGCCCCTTCCCAGGCCGCATGCCAGCCGGCATGCCGAACCCCTTCGGCAAGTTGCGGTACGGCTCCTTCCAGCAGCTCACCCCTTCCTGCTACATCTTCCGCAACATCGTCAACTCCGGGGTGGTGATCACGGCGGACGGCGTGGCCGTGGTGGACACGCAGATCAACGAGCCGATGGCGCGGCGGCTGCTGGCGGCGATCCGCGGCGTGACGGACGCGCCCATCCGCTACGCCGTCAACACCCACTACCACTGGGACCACTGGGCCGGCAACAACGTCCTGCGCGAGGCCGGCGCCACCCTCATCTGCGGCGCCTTGACACGGCACTTCATGGAGGTGCGCAACCGGCGTCAGCGCGCCTTCCTGCAATCGCGCGGCTTCTCGCTGCCGCCTGATGATCCGGCAAAACCAGACGTCACGTTCGAGGGCGAGCTGACCCTGCGGCTCGGCACCGTGCCGCTCCACCTCCTGTTCCTGGGACGCGCCGAGACGGATGATGCCACGGCCGTCTGGGTGCCCACGGAGCGCTGCGCAATGAGCGGCGATACGCTCATGACCGGCAGCTTCCCCATCCTCGGCCAGCCGGTGATGAACGAGGGTCTCTCCGACAACCGAGACTGGATCAAAACCCTCCAGCGCCTCAAGTCCCTTGACCCGGAGCGCATCATCCCCGGTCATGGCAACCCGGGCGGGAATGCGGAGATCGACTTCTTCATCGAGCTGCAGGCATACTTCCTCGACGCCGTGGCGGCGCTCCTCGATGAGGGGCTGCCGCCGCACACCATCATCGAGCGCGTCGAGGCGGAGCTGCCCGAGCGCTACGCCAGTCTCGCCGAGGTATGGGGAACACCGCGCTACGCCATCCTGCGCGTGCTCCACAGCATGACCGGCTGGCAGCAGGTGAAACCCTCCGCCCTGCCAGCGGCGCGGCCCGACGAGGTGGCAGCCGCCCTCGCCGCGCTCGAACCCGATGCGTCCCGCTACATCGAAGCTGCTCAGGAGGCGGAACCGGGGAACCCCGGCCTCGCCCTGGCGATCATGGACGCGGCGGTGCGCGAGTTTCCCAACGATCCCCTGCTCTGGGTGCGGCGCGGCCAGCTCTACCTGCAGGGCTCGCGCAACGCGCGCTCCGTGCTGGAGCGGGGGGACTACTTCATCGAGGTGCGCCGCTCCGCGGAACGCGCCCTGGCGTGTGATCCGGAGTGCGCGCCCGGGCTCGTGCTCCTGGGGTCGTACCTGGCGATGGGGGCGTACCGAAACGGCGATGATCCCGCCGAAGCAATGACCTACCTCAGCAAGGCTCTGCGCACGAGCCTCTCGCAGCGCGACGAGGCGAAGGTACACTGCTACCTGGGTCTCTGCTGTCGCGCCCGAGAGGATGAGGCATCGGCGCGCGCTTCGTTCGAGAAGGCGCTGGAGCTTGACCCCTCGTACATGCCGGCTCGGCTGGCGATGCTGGGGGGGCAGGAGGAGGCGTCGAACGAAGCCGGCGCTCGCCAGGAAGACAGCACTCAGTAAGGGAACGGCGGGTTGACGAGCGTGAGAAGAACGGGGAGGGAGGGTCCCTGCGACAGAGAACCTTGCTGCCGCAAAAAAATTAAGGGACCGAGAACAACTTCGGGGGGGCAGGAGGTGCCCTCGGTCCCTTCGCCTACTCCGCAACTACCCGGCGTCGTAGTCGGCTGTGTCGGCTGAGGCTCTGCCGGGTAATTGCAGAGCAAGCTGTCCGCAACAAGGAACTATGTCATAAGTCCTGCGAGAGCCACCGGAATCGAGGTCGGCTGCATCGGCATCGGCTGGTGACTCTCGCTTGGGCTTCTGAACGGTCCAGGGAATTGGAGGAGGAGGTCTATCCCAACTGTTCCGTTCGGGTTGTAATATGGACTGGACCGCGGTATAATGCAATCGAAAATATTTAATTTTATCTATTAGAATGGCTGATTGAAGGGCTGGTGACGGCCCAGCACGGGAGTCGGGCCATGGACCTGTTGAACTTCAAGATCTTCTGCGATGTCGTGGAGACCAGGAGTTTCACCAAGGCGGCGGCGCGGAACTACCTCTCCCAGTCAGCGGTGAGCCAGCAGGTGCGCTCGATTGAGGAGGAGCTCAATGAGACGCTGATCAACCGCGGGCGCGGCACGCTCGAGCTCACCGAGGCCGGGGAGATTTTCCTGGTGGGAAGCCGCAGCATCCTGCAGAGTTTCGAGGAGATCAAGGCGCGGCTCGCGGCGACGAAACGCGAGGTCAGCGGCGCCATCCGCATCTCCAGCACCTACAGCATCGGCCTCTATGAGCTGCCCCCCTACCTGCAGCGGTTCATCCAGCTCTACCCCAACGTGCAGATGAGCGTGGACTATCGCCACACCCCCGATATTTACGAGGACGTGATCAGCAAGCGCGTTGACCTGGGGTTTGTCGCCTACCCATCACCTCGGCCGCAGCTCACCATCCACCCCTTCCGGGAGGACCGTCTGACGCTGGTGTGCCATCCTGACCACCCCTTCAGCAAGCTGAGCAGCATTGATCCTCGGCAGCTCCACGAGCAACCGTTCGTCGCCTTCAGCCGCGTCACCCCGACGAGCAAGGCGATCCGCCGCATCCTCAAGCGGGCTCACGCGCAGGTCCGCATCGTCATGGAGTTCGATAACATCGAGCTCATCAAGCGCGCCGTGGAGATCAACGGCGGCGTGTCGATTGTGCCCTGGCACACCATCCTGCCGCAGGTGCAGAATGGCGTGCTCGCCGCGGTGCCGCTGCGCAACGCCAACGATCTGCGTCCCCTCGGTGTGCTGCTGCGCAAGGAACGCATCCTCCCCACGGCGGTGCTGCGATTCCTTGATCTGCTCGAAGAGCCGCTCGACATCGCGAACCACATGAAGGCGAGCAAGTCCGCGGGCCGCTAGCGCCGCTCCCTAGCATGGCCTCCAGGCGCCCACAAGGAGCCTTCTCTGATGGCCGAGCGCGACTATGCCAAGATTTTCCCACGGGTGAAGGAGACCTCACCCTTCTACCAGTTGCTGGGAATTGAAGAGGTCGAGGTGCGGGAGGGCTATGCCAGCCTGCGGATGGAGTTTCGTCCTCAACTCACCCACTCCTATGGCATCGTCCATGGCGGGGCGATGACCGCCCTGATCGACTCCACCGGGGCGGTTGCGCTCCTCACCCGCGTGAGGCGAGGGGAGACAGTCACCACCATCGAGCTGAAGGTGAACTTCCTCGCCTCGGTCGCCGCGGGGAGGATGACGGCCGAAGCCGTCATCGTGCACCACGGCCGCCGCACCGCCGTGATCGACTGCACCGTGACCCGCGGCGACGGCAAAAAAGTGGCGAAGGCGCTCCTGACGTACATGATCCTCCAGCCCGAGGCCGCGGCAGGGTGATGGGCCGCCGCAGCCGCGAAGGATTTCGCGCGAGCGCGTCATGGGGCGTTCCGCGACCGACGCAGGGAAGACGCGCATGCACCGTTCTACGTCCGCCGTGATGGGATTTCCCGCCTTGTCGTCGGCGATGCTGCTCCACCCAGGGCGGGAGCCGGCCGCGGCATGGCGCAGACTGCCTCGCCGCTTCTGCGCCCTTCTCTTCCTCCTCGCCGCGGCCGCTGGCCTGCCCCTCTGGGTCGATGCACCTGCGGCCATCGCGGCGGCTCCGGCGGCGGGGGCGGAGCAGGACGACGCCCCGCGCTCCGGCGCGCTTCTGGACCGCACGCTGCTGCGCGCGCACCTGGCCTTTCGCAGCGGGGCGCTCGACCGTGCCACGCTCATCTACCGCGCACTCTCCACGCGCGATCCGGCGGCGCGCGCCGCGCCGGCGCCGCAAGCGCTGCGGGAAGCCGCGGGGTACCAGCTTGGCCGCCTCGCCCAGGCGCAGCGGCAGTATCAGCGCGCCGAGGGCCGCTGGCTATCCTTTCTTCAGCGCCACCCGCACTCGAGGCGCCTGGCGCATGCCGCAGCCCATCGCGAGCTCGCCAGCGCGCTCCGTCACGTCACCGCGGGCGAACTGCAGCAGGCCTTGCAGCGCCTGCGCGCTCTCCTCCATCGCGGCGAGCCCCGTCCGCCTCGGGAGGTCATCAGCCGCATCCGCCAGGATGCAAGCGTCATCGCGCTGCTGCAGCAACGCCAAATCGCGCTCGATCAGCGGGACCTGGACCTCTACCTCCAGGTCGTCGATCCCGCCTACGCCGGGCCCGGTGGCATGAAGGGGCTGCGGGCGCGTCTCGGCCTCCTCTTCAAGCGCTTCCAGCACATCCGCATGCGCTACCGCAGCGTGCACCTCGAGGTGCGCTCCGACACCGCCCATGTGGAGGCTGACGCTGAACTGCGCCTGGACGGGGCGGCGAACCCGACCGAGGCGCTCCACTTCACCACGCATGACTCCCTTGACCTGCGGCACGGCCCCAACGGCTGGCGCATTACGGCAGGTCTGAGTGGCTGGTAAAACCGGCGGCCGGGGAACGCTGCAGGAACGTGGCGACGCCGGCGGGTATCAGCGGCCACGCGACAGCCCGTGCGAGGCTGGAACGGGAACATGATACGAGAAGAGAGGTGCGCCTCGCGCCGCCGATTCATGAGGACGCAGGCATGGGCTCGGATTCAACGCTCGTCTACTCGCGGCGCTTCCGCGTCAAGACCATCGAGGCCGCGAGGTTGCGCGCCTCGTTCGCCGAGGATGTGCGGCAGGGCTTGAGCGCCAGGTCCAAACGGCTGTCGCCGAGGTACTTTTACGATGATCAGGGCTCGCAGCTCTTCGAGCGCATCACCGAGCTGCCGGAGTACTACCTGACGCGCACGGAGACGGAAACCCTGCGGCGGCATGTGGGCGCGATGCTGCAGGGGGTTGATGCGGAGACGGCGCTCGTCGAGCTCGGCAGCGGCAGCTCAACGAAGACGCGCCTCATTTTCGACGCCTTCTTGCAACGCTCGGCAACCCTGCACTACCTGCCCGTGGACATCTCGAAAACCATGCTGGTGCAGAGTTGCCGCACCCTCCTGAAGGAGTATGAAGCTCTGGAGATCACCGGCTACGTGGCGCGGTACGAGGAGGCCCTTGCCGCCATCGGGCAGGCGGAGCTTGGCCGCAAGCTCATCTTCTTCCTAGGCTCCAGCATCGGCAACCTGGAGCCGCACCAGGCCCGGGACTTCCTGGCGCGCCTCGCCGGCGCCATGTCGGCGGATGACGCCGCCATCATCGGCTTCGATGCCCAGAAGGAGGTGCGTCTCCTCGAAGCGGCGTACAACGATGCCCAGGGGGTGACGGCGGCGTTTAACCTCAACCTCTTGCGTCGCATCAACCGCGAGCTGGCGGCGAACTTCGACCTCGAGGCCTTCGCGCACTACGCCCCGTACAACATCCAGGAAGGCCGCATCGAGATGCACCTCGTGAGCACCAGGGAGCAACTCGTCACCATCGGGACGATGGGCCAGCAGGTCGCTCTGCGCCGCGGCGAGTCGATCCATACCGAGAATTCCTACAAGTATACGCGGGCGCAGATCCAGGACCTCGCCGAGAGCGCCGGGCTGCGTCTGGACAGAACCTGGACGGATGCGGGCGAGATGTTCTTCCTCTGCCGCTTCCTCCTGGCCTGACCTTGCCCCTGACGCTCTCTGCCCGAGACCGCGCGAGCACTCCGCTGAGCGGACGCCGCGCGGCCCGGGAAGGGGCTGCCGCCCGCACCGCATTGGCGCCTGCGGGGCGCTGCCTGCCGCTCTGGAACAGCGATTTCTGCCATGTCCCAGATCATCTTTGAGCATATCTCCAAGACGTACGGCGCCACGGCGGCGTTGCGCGACCTCTGCCTCGAGTTCCCCGACAAGATGACGACCGCCGTGGTGGGCACGAGCGGCAGCGGCAAGTCCACGCTGCTCCAGCACATCAACGGCCTTGTCCTTCCCTCGCGGGGGGTCGTGAAGGTCTTCGAGGAGCCGATCGACTACGCGCGCCTGCGGCAGTTGCGCCTGCGCATCGGGTACGCCGTGCAGGGGAGCGGCCTCTTCCCCCACCTCACGGCGAAGCAGAACATCACGCTGCTGGCGCGCCTGCAGAAATGGGAGCGGCCCCGCCTCGAGGCGCGCGCCGAGGAGCTGATGCGGCTGGTGAACCTGCCGCTCGACTACGCGCCTCGCTACCCCCACGAGCTGAGCGGCGGCGAGCAGCAGCGCGTCGGCCTCTGTCGCGCCATGATGCTGGACCCGCCCATCTTCCTCCTCGATGAAGCGTTTGGAGCCCTCGATCCCATCACCCGCGGCGAGGTCCACGAGGAGTTCCTGAGGCTGCAGCGCGCCGCGCCGCGCACCGTCGTCCTCGTCACGCACGACGTGCGCGAAGCCTTGAAGCTTGGCGACTACCTGGTGGTGCTCTCGAAGGGGGAGCTTCAGCAGGCGGGGCCGTGCGAGGAGGTCGTCGCCTCGCCCGCCACGGAGTTCGTGCGACAGTTTCTGCGGACGCAACTCGAGACGTGAGTGGTCCTGCGGCGAGAACCGGCGGACGGCCAGGGGAGGCGCGGCTCTTGCTCTCCTCGAAGCCCGGATCACCATCCGGAGAGCGGCGGCATGGTTCACCCTGCGACGTGGCTTCTGGCGCCTCTGCTCCTGGGGTTCTTCCTGGCGGCGGGCGGCACGGCGGCGGGCAAGCCGATCATCATCGGCTCGAAGCAGTTCAATGAGAGCTATATCCTGGGCGAGGCGATGGCGCAGGTGTTGGAGGCGCGCGGCTACCGGGTGCAGCGCCGCCTCGGCCTGGGGGGCACGCTGATCTGCTTCGAAGCCCTGCGGAGCCGCGAGATCGACCTCTACCCGGAATACACCGGCACCATCGAGCAGGCCATCCTGAAGCTGCCGCGGCACGCCACCCGCGAAACCCTCAACGACAAGCTCCGCGAGGCGTACGGGCTGCGCCTGCTGCGGCCCTTCGGCTTCAACAACACGTATGCCCTGGCCCTCCCCGAGGACCTCGCCAGCAGGCTGGGGATTGCCGCGATCAGCGATCTGATGCGCTTCCCGAACCTGCGCATGGCCTTCAGCCACGAGTTCATGGAGCGCCAGGACGGCTGGCCCGGGCTCGCCGCCGCCTACCGCTTGGCGACGAAGCCGACGGGCATCCAGCATGGCCTCGCTTACCAGGCGATCCAGGAGCGCACCATCGACGTGACCGATGTCTACTCGACCGACGGGGACATCGAGAAGTACCGCCTCGCCGTGCTGCGGGACGACAAGGAGTTCTTCCCGCAGTACTTGGCGGCGCCGTTCGCGCACCTGGGCGTTGACGAGCAGGTTGCGGCGGTCGTGAACGAGCTGCAGGGGAAGATCTCTGACGCCGCGATGCGGCGGGCGAACGCCCAGGTGCTCTTGAAGGGGGCGACGTTCGCCGAGGCGGCCGGCTCGCTGCTGAGGGAGATCGGCGTGGCGCAGGCAACGCGGGAGAGAAGGGACGGCGCCTTCTGGCTTACCCTCCTCCTGCAAACCGTCACCCACCTCAAGTTGACGCTTATCGCCCTGCTGGCGGCGATGCTCGTGGCCATGCCGCTGGGGGTGCTCGTCTACCGGCTGCAGCGCCTCTCCCGCCCCATCATCTACGCTGCCGGCCTGCTCCAGACAATCCCCTCCATTGCGCTGCTGGCGTTCATGATCCCCTTCTTCGGCATCGGCGTAAAGCCGGCCATCGTCGCCCTCTCCCTCTATGCGCTGCTGCCCATCCTGCGCAACACCGCCACCGCGCTCTTCTCCATCGATCCGCTGCTGAAGCGCGTCTCCATCGGCATGGGGATGACGACCTGGCAGCGCCTGCGGCACATCGAACTCCCCCTGGCCGCCCCGACGATCATGGCGGGCATCAAGACGGCGGCGGTGATCAACGTCGGCACGGCGACGCTGGCGGCCTTCATCGGCGCCGGCGGCCTGGGCGAACCGATCGTGACGGGGCTGGCCTTGAACGACTCCGCGATCATCCTGCGCGGCGCCATTCCCGCGGCGCTGCTGGCCGTGCTCACGGAGTTCGCCTTCGAGGTCCTGGAGCGCCGGCTCGTGCCGCGCCACCTCCTGCAGCGCCTCGGTGCGTAGCGGAGCGCTGCGCTGCGCCGCCTGCCGGCCTGTCGCGACGGCCCGATGCCCCCCGTCCGCCAGTGCCGGTGCGCCCCGCAGGACACGTGCGGATGCCCTACACGAGACTCGACGCCGCGCAGACGCTGGCCCAGGCGTTCGCTCTCCTGGAATCGGTCCGTTTTGCCCTCGTCATCACCGTCAGCACCGACGGCCGGGAGCCGCGCTGCCGCCTCATGACCCCCGTGCCGCACCAGGGGAGCATCTGGTTCCGCACCCGACGCGGCTCGGGGAAAATTCGCCAGCTCCGGGAGCGGCCCAGCGCGGCGGTCATCGCGGAGCGCGACGGCTACGTGGCCATGGCGAGCTTCCGCGGCCTGGTGGAGGTGATCGACGAGGCGGGGCTGCTCCGGGAACCTCAGGCGCCCGCGCGCCTGGCCGCGACCTTCGAGGAGGAGCTTGGGACACAGCGCTACCTGCTGAAGCTCGTCCCCCGGCACGTGCGCTACGTCGACCACGCAGCGAGGTGCAAGGGCGAGGCGCACCTCGCCGCGCCCTGAGAGGCCGGGCGGGGAAATGAGGCTCCGGGGAGGGGAAAAGCGGACGGGCCGCCCGAAACGCTCTGCGCGGGCGTGGGTGGCGCCGTCAGGCGGCGCCGAGGAGCAATCGCACGACGTTAGGCAGGGTGGGGACATCGCGCCGGCCCGCACCATAGCCGACGCGGTCGATGCGGCGAAACGGCGGCGTGGCGGCATAGCCCGCCGCGATGGTGATGAGGATGGCGGCGCCGGTCGGCGTCAGGCACTCGCCCTCGAGGGTGTGGGAGCCCAGCGGCGCCCCCCCCATCCGCAGCAGCTCGACGACGGCAGGAACCGGCACCGGCATGAGGCCATGGGCGCAGCGCACCATGCCGCTCCCCACCGTCAGCGGGGAGACGATGGCGCGCTCGATGCCGAGGAGCTCGTAGCCGATCGCGAACCCGGTGATATCGATGATCGCATCGACCGCCCCCACCTCGTGGAAATGGACCTCCTCGGGCGCGATGCCATGCACCCTCCCCTCCGCCACGGCAAGGTTCCAGAAGATCTCCCGCGCCAGCCGACGCGCCGCCGAGCTGATGGGAGCCGCGTCGAGCAGGGCGTGAATCTGCCGCACGCCGCGCGCCTGCTCGTGCGCGTGGCTGTGGCCGTGGGCCTCAGCGGCAGGTCGAGGAGGCGCGGCATGAGGAGGCGCCGAGTGGTGGTGGCCGGCCCCATGGTGGGCATGGTGCGCCGCGCGGCTATGACTGTGCGCGCCGTGGTGTGTCGGCCTCGATTCGGCTTTGTGCTCCGTCGCTTCAGTTCCACCCTCGTCCGCTGCCGCGGCCTCCTGCGGCACGGTGTCGGCCTCCACGCCGGCGATGCGCACGGTCAGCTTGGTCGCCGCCAGGCCCTGCCGGCGCACGCGCTCCACCACCACTTCCAAGCTCTCGACCGTGAGGGGAAGCTTCTGGAGCTCGGCGCGCCAGGCGCCTTCATCGAGGCCGGCGTCAAGGAGGCTGCCAAGCAGCATGTCGCCGCTGGCGCCGGCAAAGCAGTCGAAGTACGCCGTCCACCCCATGACCTTCTTCCCGTTCCTCACCTGGAGGCCGCCAGGGACCCCCACCAACGAATGCTCCGGACAAGGCGTCGCACGGATCAGCGAAGGTTCGAAGCCGCACCCCCGATCTGACCTCAGAAGTGCATCACATCCTCTTCAAAATCGTCCGTCTCGATTTGGATCGTCGAGTGGTTCATCCCAAAGCGCTCCTTCAGGATGCGCCGCAGGTTCTGCAGGAGTGTCTTGGGGGACACCCCGTCGCCGCGGACGACGTGCGCGCTCAACGCATCCTTCCCTGAAGAGATGGTCCAGACGTGCAAGTCATGGATGGACCGCACCCCCTCCGTGTCGAGCATCGCCTGCTCCACCGCGCCGATGTCGATGTGCGCCGGGGTGCTCTCCATGAAGACGTTGACCGCCTCCTGGAGGAGCTTCAGGGAGCTGAAGATGATGAGGACGGCGATGATCACGCTGATGATGGCGTCGGCGAGGTACCAGCCGCGCCAGAGGATGAGGGCCGCGGCGAGCAGCACCCCCACGGAGCCGAGGAGGTCGCCGACAACGTGCACGAAGGCGCCGCGCACGTTGAGGTTGTGGGCGCTGGCTTCGCGCAGGAGGAGAATCCCCACCACGTTGACGACCAGGCCGCCGGCGGCGATCAGGGCCATCGTGCCGCCCAGCACGGGCTGCGGCGTCAGGAACCGCTGGTAGGCCTCGTAGATGATCCACAAGGCGACGACGACCAGGAAGATGCCGTTGACGAGAGCGGCGAAGATCTCCGCGCGGTGGTAGCCGTAGGTGTGGCGCGGACCGGCGTTCATGTTCGCCAGGCGCAGCGCCAGGAAGGTGACGAGCAGCGAGGCGAGGTCGGAGACCATGTGCCCGGCGTCGGAGAGGAGGGCCAGGCTGTTGGTGAGCAGTCCCCCGATCACTTCCGCCACCATGTAGGCGGCGGTCAACCCCATGACGAGGCGGAGCGAGCGGTCGGTCCTCCCGTCGAAGGCGCGCGAGAGCCCGTGCCCCGCTCGGTGGGCGTGGTCATCATGGCTTGCTGGTGCGTACTGATTCATGGCGTTGCAGAAAAGCGGGTTGGAGGCTCCGCGAGCCGTTGCCGCTTCGCTCCGTGGTGAAAAGGCGCTGCATGCCCGCCAGAATGCGCTTCGCGGTGACGCCGCTGCTGTTCACGAAGAGCTGCCGCGGGCCATCGCGCAGCACCGCCGCGGCGCCGGTGAAGAAGAGCGGCAGCGGCGCCGCGCCGGCTCTGGTGACGGCGCGGAAGTCCTCGTCGAGGACCGGGTAGGGACCATCGACGAGCAGGTCGCCGAGCACGGGCCGCAGGAACGGCAGGCGCCGCACGTCGAACGCGTAGCCCGTCGCCAGGATCAGGTGGTCCACCTGCGCCATGTCTCCGTCGCGCAGCATCAGCCGCACCCGCCGCCGCCATGGCAGCGCCGCGCCGACGTCGCAGCCGAAGCGCGTCCGCAGGCGCGGCTGCGGGCTGTGCAACAACTCCCGGTGGAGGAAGGGGCTGATCGTCGGCCCCCACGCCAGGGCGCCGGCGAGCAGCCGTCGGCGCGCCTCCGCCGGCAGGCCGGCAAAGCGCCCGCAGTGCCGGTCGTTGAACCACTGGGACGGAACCGGGTAGAGGTGCGGCCGCGGCGGGCGCCGGGCCAGCCACCAGACGACCGGCACGCGCGTCTCGGCGAGGAGCCGGGCGACCGCCTCCGCCGCCGACTGCCCGCCGCCCAGGACGGCCACGCTCTCGGCGTTCGCCAATGGCGCGATCGTCAACCCATGGCTGTGGCTGAAGTGCACCCCGTCCTCAAGTCCGCCGGTCATCTCTTCCGGCAGGCGACGGAACTCGCCGCCTCCCCAGCCGACCATGCCGGTCGCCAGGACGACCCAGCGGCTGTGCAGCCGCCGCAGCGCTCCGCCGCAGCGCACCAGGAGATCAAGGCCGTCCGCTGCGGTGGACGAGCGGGCATCCGCCCCGGCTGACTGTGGGCGTTCGATCGCCACGACCTCCGCCCCTGGGACGACGCAGCCCAGGCGCTCGGCCACCTCCTGGAGGTAGGCATGGTACTCCCGCCGCGACACGCCGTAGAGGGCGGCCAGGCTCGCGGGCCGGGCAGGCGGCCCGCCGAGGACCGCCTCGCGGAAGCGCGCGAAGGTCCACGTCCGCCACGGATCGTGCCAGGCGACGAGATCGTGGAGCGCCGGCGAGCGCAAACGCATGGCCTCCGGCATGGCGGGGGCTGTCCAGGAGGCGGCCGCCGCGTGCCGCTCCAGCACCTGCACGTCCCGCAGCATCCCCTGGCCCTCGCAGAGCAGGTAGAGAGCCACGCTCAGCCCGCGAGGACCGGCGCCGACGATCGTCACCGTGGCATGCCGCGCCTGCATGGATCACTACCGCGGTCAGGCGGCGTCTGGAACGCCGGCGCTCATGCGGCCGAGCACGGAAGGCCCCGCGCCATGGCCCGGCGCGCCGCAAGGCTGGCGGTGAGTCCGCCGCCCGCCGCTGCGTTGCGGGATCGCCTCTCCTCAGCCGGGGGGGCAGGTCCCGTGCGCCAGATGGTGCTCGAAATCGCCGCGGAAATGTCTTACGGCGCTCAGCACCGGCGCCGCCGCCATGGCGATGAGGCTGCATCGGCCCTTGCCGCGGTTGAAGGCGGCCACCTTGTCGAACTGGTCGAGGAGCATCGGGGTGCCCTTGCCCTCCTTGATCTGCCGCAGGAGCGTCTGAAACGTCGAGGTCTCCATGCGGCAGGCGGGGCAGGCGCCGCACGACTCGGCCGCGAAGAAGCCGGCATGCTTCAGCGCCTCTTCAAGCATGCAGCGCCCTACCGGGATGAGCTCCATAACGCCGCAGCCGAGGATCGAGCCGGCATCGCGCATCGCCTGGTGATCGAGCGGCGTGTCGAGGCAGGTTGCCGGCAGGAAGGCCGTCGAGGGCCCGCCGGGCAGGATCGCCTTGATGGCCTTGCCGTCCCGCAGGCCGCCCCCGCAGCCGTCGATGAGCTGCCGCAACGGCGTCCCCAGCGGCAGCTCGTAGGCCCCCGGGCGCCGCACCTCCTCGCCGAGGCAGAAGATCATGGTTCCGGGGCTCTGCGCGGTGCCGAAGCCGCGGAACCACGCCGCGCCCCGCAGGACGATGCGCGGGATGTTCGCCATGGTCTCGATGTTGGAGACCAGCGTGGGCTTGCCGAACAGCCCCGCCTGGACAGGGTAGGGGGGCTTCTCGCGCGGCACGGGGTCCTTGCCCTCGAGGACTTCGAGCGCCGCCGTGTCTTCGCCCGCGACATAGGGGGTGGGCGCCCGGAAGAGCTCGAGTTCGAAGGAGAAGGCGCTGCCCAGGATGCCGCGGCCGAGGTATGCCTTCCCGGCGGCCTCCTGCATGGCGGCGGCGAGGCTCGCCTGCGCCGCCGCATAGGTGCGGTTGACGTAGAGGTACCCCTTGGTCGCACCGACCGCCAGGGCGCAGAGCGTCACCCCCTCCAGGATGAGGTGCGGGTGGTGCTCCATGAGGATGCGATCCTTGAAGCTGCCGGGCTCGTCCTCGCCGCCGTTCGCCACCACGAACTTCTGCTCGGCTTGCGCCTTCGCCGTCAGCTCCAGCTTCGTCCCCGTCGGGAAGGCCGCGCCGCCCCTGCCGCGAAGGCCGGCCGCCTGCACCTCCTCGATCACCCGCGCGGGCGCCTGCGCGTCCACAATGGCGCTGAGGGCTTCATAGCCGCCGCGCCCGCGGTAGGCAGCCAGGGATTCCTTGGCGGTGGACTGCCGTGCCGGGAACAGGATCGTATCCATCTCTCTTCTTTCGTGGAGGAGACGCAGCCCTTCGCCCAGGACCGCAGGAGGAGCGGCGCGCGGTGAAAGCGCCCGCTGCCCCGAGGCGGCGGCACCGCCGGCCCACGCCAACCTAGGCGTGGAGCGTCATCACCCGAGCAGGCGCGGCACAGCGCCTCGCAGGCGGCGTCCCAGGTTCCCCCCGCCGCGCTCTTACGATAGCCAATCAGAGGGCGATGCTCAAGGAGGCAACGCTTTGCTCAGGTGCAACAATGGGGTCCAGCAAAGGGGATGTGCAGCAGTGCGATGGAGGAAGCGGCTAGAACAACCCTGCATCGAGGAGCTGGAAGATGAACTCACGGTGGGTGGGATCGATCTTGTTCATGAGGCGCTCAACGGCAGGACCGCCGCAGAGATGGTCGAGGATCGCTTTGACGTCGCCCGGCTTGACGGCCGCATACCAGTGACGGCTCGGGTGGAGCACGATGTTCGGGGCTTCATGGCACGCCCCGAAGCACATGTACTCCTTAACCTCGATGTCCTCCACGCCGCGCTCGTCCAACCCTTTCTTGATCGCCGCCATCAGCTCGTCGGACCCGCGTCCCCTACAGTCGATATTCCGGCAGACGAGCAGGTAGCGGCGTCCCTCCACAGCGCTCTCCCTCGCGCCTTCGCAACGTTGCAAGCTTCTCAAGCCAACCCACCGCGCGCCCCGCGGCGCTCGCCGCACGAGGAGCCGGCCGCGGGGTGGTCTCGGCGGGTGCGAGCCCCGGCCTAGGCTTTCGCGGCGCCGAGGACCCAGTCGTGGTCCTTCATCAACCCCCGCAGCTCCGCCTCGTCCCCCGGCGTCGGCAGGACCTCGCGGCGGTGCTTCTGGTACGCCTCCTTGCTCAGCTCAACCCCTTCGACACTGTAGCTCTTGCCGGCGTAATCCCCGATGCGTCGGTTGAACTTGAGGTCCGGCAGGCGCAGCTTCGGCTCTCCCTCCGGAACCTGTTCGTTGAGCTGATCGACGAGCTTTTGGACCTCCGCCACGTAGGCTGCCCGCGCCGCCTCGTTGAGGGCGTTCTTATCCGCCGCCTCCTTGGCCGTGTCCTCGTTGTAGCGGCCCTTGACGCCCCAGACGTAGGCCCAGGCCGCCGAGCCCGAGTGGTCGGTGCCGAAGAGGTCGTAGGCCGAGCTGGCCCACTTCGTGAGGTACTTCTGGAACAACCGGAGTGGGACCCTGCGCGCCTTCAGCACCCGCGTCAGCCCCTGGTGGCCGGTCATGAGGTGGAACGATTCCTCCTGCAGCATCGGCCCCATGCTGCGGGCCAGGGGGGCGAAGCTCGAGCGGCTGAGCATGGTGAGCTGGAACTTGCCGTCGCGGTCAACGAGCTCCTGGAAGAGGTAGAGGTCGAACCAGGTGGTGATGGGATCGTTGAAGGTGGTGAGGAGCCGGGTGTTCTTCGTGGCGCGGCGTTCGAGGAGCTTCTGCGCTTCGATCTTGCCGGAGTCGCCGAAGTGCTCGAGCAGCACATCCGTCATCTGGAAGCCGTGCCGCGTCTCCTCTTGCATGATGCGCACCAGGCACTTGAGGTCGGCGTCGCTCGGGGCGGTCTCCAGCAACTGGCGCTGCTGCTCCACCGAGGCGAACTCGGTGTCGCCCTGGAAGGTGATCATGGCCAGGATGGAGTCGCGGATGCGCTGGTCGGGAACCTGGCGGGCGTTTCGCCACTTCGGGCGCCCCTTGTAATCGCCGAACTCGATCTCCTCCGTCTTCATCTCGCCGTACTTAGCGACGGGCATGAAATCACGCGTGAAGCGCTCGTCCAGGTTCAGCTCTCGCTGCCAGGCGCGAAAGACCGACACCCAATCATCCCGGTTGCTGATCTTTGCCGAACTCATGCTGCTGCATCCTTCTCCGCCGCGCCGGCCGGTCGAGCCAACGGCTCCGTCGCCAACGGCTACGCCCCCTTGAACAGCGGCACGCGCCTCTCCACGTAGGCCGACAGGCCCTCCTTGGCATCCTCGCTCTGGAAGAGCTGCTGCTGCAGCTCGCGCTCAATCGCCAGGGCTTCGGAGAACGGCACCTCGCCGCCGGACTGCACCGAGCGCTTGATGAGCCCCACCGCCTTGCTGGCCTTGTTGGGCGGGCAGAACTGCCGGGCGTAGTCCATCACCTCCTGGACGAACTCATCGGCGTCGGTGCTGGCGTAGATGTCGTGGATGAGTCCCCAGTCGAGCGCCTCCTCGAACGAGAAGGTGCGCCCGGAGGCCATCAGCTCGATCGCCCTGGCCTTGCCCAGCAGGCGGGTGAGGCGCTGCGTGCCGCCCGTGCCCGGCAGCACGCCGAGGGCCACCTCGGGCAGGCCGGTGCGGCCGGAGTCCTTGCGCGCGATGCGCAGATCGCAGGCCATGGCGATCTCCAGCCCGCCGCCCACCGTGTGGCCGTTGAGCGCCGCAATGATCAGCTTCGGCGTCTGCTCGAAGCGCGTCAGCGTTTCATTGGCGTGCAGGCAGAAAAAGTACTTGAAGCGCGGGGTCACGGAGGTGAGCATCTGGATGTTGGCGCCAGCCGAGAAGAACTTCTCCCCATGCCCCCGCAGCACGATCACGGAGGCATCGTCATCCATGCGCGCCGTCAGGATCGCCTCGTCCAGCTCCCGCATCATGGCGTAGGTATAGGTGTTGGCCGGTGGATCATTCAGCTCGATGAGCGCCACCCCTTTCTCGGTTGTATAGTTGACGAGCTTCTCCGCCATCGCAGGCTCTCCTCCACCTGGAAGGTGAGGCGGGGAACCCTCCCCGCACCAAAAAACCGACGTACTCCGAATAATTCAGACTCGTACTATTTCTATGCAACGGAGTATAACAAAAAACTCTTCCCATTCAACGGCCAATGTTGCGGAGAATCCTGGTCGCTCCCCCCGAAGGTCGCGGGCGGGCCGGGTCTTCCCGCTTGCCGCCACCACCTCCCTGGCCTCGGCTCCCCAACCAGGAAACGCAGCAGAGAGCCGCCCGGCCGTCTGGCCTCCGCCTAGCGGTGCTGCCAGTTCGGCTGGCGCTTCTCCAGGAAGGCCTCGATCCCCTCCGCCGCGTCAGCCAGTTTCACGAGCTGGTCCAGGTAAAGGCTTTCGCGCCGCGCCAGGGCCGCCATGAACGCCTCATGTTCCTCCATCAGCACCGCCTTGCGGGTGAGGCGCAGCACCGCGGCGCTCTTGGTGCTCAACTGCTGCACCAGCGCCGCCAGGCTCGATTCCAGCTCGCCATCCGGCACCACCCGCGTGACCAGGCCGCATTCCCACGCCTGCCGGGCGCTCAGGGGTTCCCCCCCGGCGATGAAGTCGAGCGCCCGCTTGGCCCCCATGACGCTGGGACAGAGCGCCGCGGCGATCGGCGGGAAGCAGCCGACGTTGATCTCCGGCTGGCCGAAGCGCGCGTTCTCGGTGGCGATGACGTAGTCGCAGCAAATCGCCACCTCGCAGCCGCCGCCAAGGGCGTGGCCATGCACCCCGGCGATGCTGATGCAAGAGAGGTTCAGAAGCCGCCGCATCACGGAGTGGAACTTCGTGAGCATCACGTACGCCACGTTCGGGCGGTGGATGCCCACCTCGACACCGGCGCAGAACGCCTTGGGGCCGGCGCCGGTGATGAGGAGGACGCTGACCTCCGGCGACGCCTGAAGACGATCGAGGGCGGCCGAAATCTCGTCGAACATCTCGGCGTTGAGAATGTTCAAGGGGGGCTGATTGAGAACAAGGCGCGCCGTGCGCTGCTCAATCTGAAAGGTGATGCGTGAGAAGGAATCCATCGGCATGCTCCCAGTGCGCGGGACTTCGCCAGCTCGCGCACCCCATCCGCGCGAGCGCGCGGCACTCGCGGCGCCAGGGGTGGGGGGGATCAATGAGCCCTCGGAAAAAATCTCCTCCCCCTCTCCGTTCTCCACCCGGTAAATTCACACGGCTCATACTGGACCACGTCGGGAGGCGCTCGCCGTAGCTGTCGGCGGCCGCCCGAGACCGGGGCCTTGTTGAGACTCCTGGCAGATTCTGCCGTAGATGCCGGGATTCCTCAGCAGCGCCTCCTTCCAGCGGTGTATCTCCAGGCGGCGGCGGATAAGCTGCTGCACGACGCCCATGGAGCGGGCCTCCTCCGGCCCTCCGGCGGCGATCATGCCCACCAAGCAGCCGTCGCGCAGGGCGATCTTGCGGTAGACATCCCCGTTGGCGCTCGTGAAGCTGTACATCTCCACCCCCGGGCGCTCGCTGAAGATGCCGATCGAGGTGAGAGTGAGGCCGAAGGCATCGAGGACGTTCATGCTCAGGCTGCCGGGGTACCGCGCGCTGCCGCCGGCCATGTTCACGCCGGCAATCCTCCCCTGCTCCACGGCGGTCGGCCAGATGGCGTGCACCACCCGTTCACCGCTGAGGAAGTCAAAGCCCTCCGCGCAGTCGCCGGCGGCGTAGACATCGGGCTGGTTCGTTTGCATGCGTTCATCGACGAGGATGCCGCGCTGGCAGGCGATGCCGCTGCCGTGCAGGAAGTCGATGTTGGGGCGGACGCCGGCGCCCAGGACAATCATCTCCACGTCGAGCCGGCTGCCGTCCTTCAGGTGGACGAGCTTGCGCCCCTGCTGCTGGCTTACCGCCACGGCTTCCATGCCGGTGCGCACCGTGATGCCGCTCGCCTCCATACGCCGCCGCAGCATGGCCGCCGCCGGCGGGTCGAGGAGGTTCGGCATCACCTGCGGCTGCAGCTCCACCACCGTGAACCTGATGGACGGCTTCAGCTTCCACATGGCGTTGATCGTCAGCAGGCTGATGAACCCTGCTCCCAGGACCGCCGCCGAACTTACCTCGCGGCTGCGCTCGCGGATGGCCTGCGCATGGGCCAGCGTCCAGTGCGGCAAGACTTCGGTCGCATCGAGGCCGGCGATCGGCGGCCGGTGCGGCGTCGAGCCCGTGGCGAGAAGGAGCTTGTCGTAGGTCAGCTCCTCGCCATCCTCCACGGTGAGCCGATGTCTCGAAGGATCGACCGCCGTGACGCGTTCGCCGAAGCGGCGCGTGATGCCGAGGCGCTCATAGTAAGCGTCGTCCTTGAAGAAGAGCGTGGCGTCGCCGATTTCGCCGCAGAGGTAGTACGGCGTGGCGACGCGCGAGTAGGCGGCGGTCGGCTCCTCCGAGACGAGGATGAGCGGCGTCGCCTGATCGCAGCGGCGCAGCGCCTCGCAGGCGTTCAACCCCGCGGCGCTGTTGCCGACGACAACGAACGGAGCCTTCGCCATGCTGGTCTTTCCTGCCAGCCGCCGGAGGCTACGGCGCCTCCTGCTCTGGGCGGCGCATGGAGGAACCCGCAGGGGCAACAGCGCGGCGGTGAGGAACCACCCGCCAGGGCTGACGCAGGGGGTTGAGAGAGGGCGAGGGGCTATCCCTGCATGGCGGCCTTGACGCGCTCGGCGAAGGCGCCGCGGCGGTGCTCCCGCGTCGTCTCGATATCGCGAAACTCCAGCGCCCCGGGAGCGCAGAATTTCACGCACTGCGGCTCGCCGTGGCAGAGGTCGCAGTTCTGCGCCACCCCGAGTTTCGTGCTGTACCCCATGACGCCGAACGGGCAGGCCAGCATGCACATCTTGCAGCCGATACACTTCGCCGCCGTCACCTCAACCCAGCCGTTCTCCAGCTTGCCGATCGCGTCGGTGGGGCAGACCTGGCCGCAGGGGTAATCGTCGCAGTGGTAGCAGGCCATCGGCAGGTAGAAGGCGTCTTCCTGGAAGACCTCCACCCGGATACGCGAGCGCTGCGGGTTGAACTCCCCCTCGTGCTCGAAGCTGCAGGCCAGCTCGCACATGCGGCAGGCGGTGCATTTCTCGGGATGGATCACAAGCTGCTGCGTCACCGTGGCAGGTGCCATCGGGCAAACCTCCGCCGGGGCCAAGGCTGGAGCTCAAGGGACAGACTTTGAGAACGGCCCGCATTGTTGCAAGCGCCGCCTGCGGTGTCAAGGCGCTCCCCTCCCCTGGCGGCGCGCCAAGCCCTGCCGCTAACAACAACCCCGCGGGAAGGGCTGGAAACTTGCGACGTTTTGTGCTAGCTGTCGCTGGTTTGCTGTGGCCCCGGTTTCCCTGCAAGCCGTTCGCCACTGCTGTTTCGCACCATTCGGCCCACGCCGGCGCCTGCACGAGGATGATCCATGTTGCAGAAGATCGTTTGGTTCGGCCTGGCCGGCGCCTTCGGCAGCCTCTCCCGCGCGACTCTGACGCGCCTGGTCCAGGCCCGTATCTACAGCGAGTTTCCGCTTGGCACGCTGACGGTCAACGCCCTGGGCTGCTTCATGTTCGGGGTCATCTGGGCGCTGGGGGAGGAAGGCTCGCTCCCCAGCGATGAGCTGCGCCTTGCCGTCCTCGTGGGCTTCCTGGGGGCCTTCACGACCTTCTCGACGTTCAGCTTCGAGGCGGGTATGCTATTGCGCTCCGCGCAGTGGTGGTGGGCGGCGGGCTACCTCCTGCTGAGCAATATCGCGGGCGTTGTTCTGGCGCTTGCAGGCATGACGCTCGTGCGCGTATTCTACAGGGGCGCTCGGCAAGCCGGGCCGTTGGCTCGGCTCTTCGCCACGGCCGAAGAAATTTCGTTGCAGGGTCGAGAGAGCGGCTGACGCCCCTGCCCTCGCCGCGAATGCCTTGCGCGCGCGCCGAATCAGGCAAGCGAACTGGACCCGCGGAGGTAACGCCGCAGCCCTCCCACGAAGGCAATGGAGCGCTGCGCTGGAGCTTGAAGGACCGCCGATGCAGCAACGAAGCAGGAAACTCCTGTCGCGCCTTGCTCTTGCCGCCCCCGCCCTGCTGGGTGCGCTGCTCTGGTCGCTCTGGTTCACGGCGCCGAGCTGGGCCGAAGCAACCGCCGCCGCGCCCGCCGCCGGCGTGGCGCCGTCGCTGCAGGCGCAGCGCCAGGTTCTCCCGAACGGTCTCGTCGTGCTCGTGGCCCAGAAGCGCAAGCTCCCCATTCTGCGGGCGCAGCTCCTGCTGCGCGTTGGCGCGGCGCACGAGCCCGAGATCCAGGCGGGGCTGGTGAACCTCCTGGCGGCCCTCCTCGACAAGGGGGCTGGAGAGCGCAGCGCGGCTGAGATCGCCGAGACCATCGAGTTCCTTGGCGGCAGTCTGAGCGTCGACGCCTCGGCCTTCACCCTGGAGGTCGAGCTGGAGGTCCTCTCGAAGGACAGCACGCCCGGCTTCGAGCTCCTCCGGGATGTGGTGCGCCGGGCGACCTTCGCCCCGGCCGAGGTGGAGCGCGCCCGCGCCGCAATCCTCTCCGAGCTGGCGCGGCGCGCCGAGAACCCGAACCAGGTCGCCGCTGATGCCTTCCGCGAGCTCCTCTACGGCGAGCATCCCTTGCATCGCCCCGTGGAAGGCTACGAGAGGACCGTCGCCAAGCTGACGCGGGAAGACGTCGTGGCGTTCTACGATCGCTTCGTGCGACCCGGGCACGGCATCCTGGTCATCGTCTCCGACCTGCCGGCCGAGCGCATGCTGGCCCTGGCGCGGGCCGCCTTCGACTCCTGGGAACGCGGCGCGGCAGCGGTGCCCGAGGTTCCCGCGGCGGCGGCGCCCCGCGGCCTGCGGGTGCGGGTGGTGGACCGCGAGGTCAACCAGTCCTACGTGCAGCTCGGCCACCTGGGAGTGCCGCGCGCCAGCCCCGACTACAACGCCGCGCGCGCCATGAACTACATCCTGGGCGGCAGCGGCTTCTCGTCGCGCCTCTACGAGACGGTGCGCGAGCAGCACGGTCTGGCGTACTCGGTGCACTCTTACTTCCAGCCGCAGGGGCGCGGGCCGGGGAGGTTCGAGGTGGGGCTGCAGACGAAGATCGCCAGCACCTCGCAGGCCCTCGACGAGGTCTTCCGCGAGCTGGAGCGCATGCGCCAGGCGCCGGTGAGCGCCGACGAGCTGAAGGCGACGCAGGAGTACTACCGCGGCTCCCTGCCGCGCCTGACGGAGCGCTATGGCCAGGTCGCCGAGCTGCTCCTCACCCAGGAATACCACGGCCTGCCGGCGGAGTTCTGGCGACACGACATCGACGCCATCGAGCGCCTGACGGCGGCGGACATCCAGCGCGCCGCCAAGCAGTACCTCCACCCGCGCGACCTCGTCGTTTCCATCGCCACGAAGCGGGCCGAGCTGAAGCTGACCACCCCCGCCCTGCAAGGGGCGGAGATGCTCCCCGGCGACGGCGCGGCGCGCTGACGTAGTACCCCACGAATTTCGCGCTCTCAATTCGTGGAGATTTTTACCGCGAGGGAACCTCGCCCCCTCGCGCACCCCATGTACGCGAGCTGCGCGGTAGCCCGCGCAGCCCCCACGCCCCCCCGGCGTGCCTGAGGCTTTCACCACCTCACCACATTCCCGCCACCCCTTCCGTCAGCGTCTCCCTCGACGAGCCTCACTCTCATGATGACGCGACGGATGCCTTCACCGTTTCGGCGCGCAGCAGCTCCCGTTCCGGCTCCGGCATCGGCAGGCGGCTGAAGACGAGGAACATCCACAGCGCCAGCATGCCGAGCGCGCCGGCGGCGTAGTAGATCCACGCCACGCCGAGGAGGTTGAGGAGCGCGCCGCCGACAAAGCCGCTGCCGACCATGCCGACGCTCTGCGCCATCATGAACATCCCCTGCGAGGCCCCCATGCCGCAGTCGCGCCCGAACTCCACGGTGATCGCCGCCATCGTCGGCAGGAGGAGGGCGTCGGCAAGCCCCAGGACGAGGCTGCTGATCAGGAGCTGGGTGAAGGTGCCGCTGCGGGCGATGAGCACCAGGGAGAGGGTGTGGATGCCGATCCCCACCGCCATCAGCAGGCGCCGGTCAAATCGGTCGGCAAGCCAGCCGCAGGGCACCTGGAGCAACGTGCCCAGCATCAGCTCGAGGGTAAGCACCGTGCCGACACGGGTGCTGCTGATGCCGAGGCTTGAACGGCCCAGGATCGGCAGGAAACTGAAGAGGGAGCCATGCCCCAACGCCGCCAGGGCGCGGAAGAGGAGGAAGCCCCGCAACGTCGGCACGCGCCAGAAGAGCCGCAAGGGGAGCGACCTGCCGGCCCCCTCCACGGCGCCCACCAAGAGGGGACGCGCCGGCAAGGCCAGCGCCACGAGCAGACCCGCCGCCAGGTTCAAGACTCCCGTGAGGGCGAACGCCGCCTGCAGGGACCAGGCATCCTTGACGTAGCCGCCCAGCATCGGCCCCACCCCGAACCCCGCGAACATGGCGATATTGAAGGCGCCCATGTAGCGCCCCTCGCGCAGGCGCGGCGTCAGGTCCCCGACGTAGGCCTGGGCGATCGGCAGCACCATGGCCGAGGCCACTCCCTGCACGAAGCGCAGGAGCACGATCTCGGTGAGGTCGTCAACCAGCGCGTAGGCGAGGCCGATGCCAGCCGAGGCGAAGAGGCCCCAGGTGATGAACGGTTTGCGCCGCGTGCGGTCAGACCAGCGACCGAACGCCGGCAGCGCCAGGGTGCGCGACACCGAGAAGGAGGAGAACATGAGCGCCAGCCACATGCCGCCGGCCCCCAGGTCCAGGGCATAGAGCGGCAGCAGCGGCACCACCACCCCGAGCCCGAACAGGGCGGCGAACGTGGCGCAGAAGAGGACGATGAACTCGCGTTGGAACATGATCCGACCTGCAGCAGCCCGCACGACTCCTGGCGGGGAGGGGAGTGGGGCTGGAACGTGCTGGACTGTGGCACGGTGCAGCCGCGAGGTAAAGGGCAAAGCCAGCGCCGCCACAACTTCACCCTCATGCCGAGGAGTCGATCCTGTCGCTTCCCCGCCCCGATCCCTTCGCGGAGCCGCGGTGATTCCCTTCGCGGGCGACCCTGCGCCGGGGGGCGCCAGGCGGACGCGGTCGCTGTTTCGAACGGGCCTCCACTTCGGCTTCAAGAGAGCAAGGGGCCCGGCCGACCTGTCCCCCAGGCGGCTGCCCCAGCGGGAGTTCCGCCAGCCGCTGTCACTCGGCGAGGTCGTGGTCCCCTTCTGTTAAGCAGTTCACACAAGATCTGGTAAGGGTTTTGGCAGTTAACCACAATATACGCAAAGATCCCCCTGATTTCAGCCGCTAAGCCCGCCGCCACGCGAAACGCCACAGGATGCCAGGAATACGGCACAAGATTCAGGAAATCAACGTGTTCCGGTCTACCCCTGGATTCGACACGGTCCGTTCCGGCAACGGCTCGTACGGACGCCATGCAGGGAGGAGGTTAAGATTTTGGCTGCCACTATATCTTGTGCTGTCTTTCTGGCTCCTCTCCAATATCTTGTATTTTTCTCTTGACAACTTCGTTCTCTAGTGGAATCGTATGGCGAAGGTAAGTCCTGTCGGCAAGGGGCGGCAGGGCAGCAGCATGCAGGGGAGTCCAAGGTTCTGAGAAGCGGCATGTATGGCGCGCCTTCGTGTCACGCCGGGAACGCCACAGCGACGGGGTGAGGGGCCGCGCGCGCGGCGGCATTCGCCACCGGGGCGCTTGGGCATCGAGGCAGGTCAGGAGGCTGGCATTGCAGGGGAGAGGAACGATGAAGTTCAAGGAACGTATTCGCGAGCTTCGCACCGCATTGGGCCTCTCGCAGCGGCAGTTCGCCGAGGTGGCGGGGCTCAGCACCACGGCGATCTACTACTACGAGTGTGGCCGGCGCATCCCGCGCGAGAAGAGCTTGCAGAAGATCATCTCCTCCTTCCACATCAGCCCGAAGAAGTTCTACAACGGGCTGCGCCTCCAGGAAGAGCGCCAGGGGCGCAAGATTTACATGGAGGCGGAGTGGCTGCGCTCGCTCTACGTGGATCAGGGCTTCACGGCAGCCCAGATCGCCCGCCTGCGGAGTTGCAGCAAGTCCGCCGTCCTCTCCAGGCTGCGGGAGTACAACATCGAGCGCCGGCCCCGCTTTGGCCGTTCCGGCCCGCAGAGGATTATGAGCCATCCCGAGGTGGTGCAGGAGCTCTTGGCGAACCGCTTCGAGTGCCAGGAATGGTTGGGTCTCCTGCCGTCCACGGAGGCATGGGTGTTGACCCGCCGTCTCGGTCTCCTCGGCGAGCGGGTGCACACCCTGCAGGAGCTGGGCAATTCGTTGGGGCTGACGCGCGAGCGCATCCGCCAGATTCAGAACAGCGGCCTTGATCGTCTGCGCCGCCTGCACGTGACCGCCCCGACCTTCGTGCGCGCCGTCGCGGCTGGCTAGCGGGACATCTGAAGCGTGCGTTGGCGGATTTGATCCGTTCCAGGTGGCGTTGGTAGGCTGGTTTCTTGTAGGGAAGCCTTGCTCCTCTCCACTTCTCACATCGGTTCCCTCTCTTCTTGGGAGAGGGGCCGGGGTGAGGTTTGGCCGGGGGGGCGCGGATTCGACGCCTCCCTGACATCCTGTCTCGCAGGCGAGGGATACGGTCTCCCCGGCGGTCTCTCGCCTTCGTCCCGGGGCGCGCCGCGCCATCATTCCCTCCCCGCCTCTTGCCGCACAAATAGCTCGATTGCCGGCAGGGTCTCGAGCACCAGCTCGCCCACCACTTTGAGGCTCTTCAAGCTCAGCTTATCCAGGGTATCCTCGGCGGTGTGCCAGAACGGTCCCGGCTCCGTTGCCGCGCCGTACGAGAAGTCGATGAGGTCGACGGCGGGGATACCGGCCCGCCGGAAGGGGAGGTGGTCATCCTGAATGCTCGACTCCCGGCTGCTGAAGAACCCTTCCAACCGCAGGCGACGGGCGCTCTCCAGGAAGAGCCCGAGGAGCGCGGGTGAGGAGAACCCTTCCCGCAGGAGGTTGAGGTCACGGTCGCCGACGAGGTCCAGGATCACCGCGGCCTTGATCGCCGCCAGCCATCCCTCCTCCTCCCCCACCTCGATGAAATGCCGGCTGCCGTACAGTCCATCGACTGACGAGAAGTCCCGCAAGGCCTCTTCGCCATCGAAGAAGACAAAGAGCAGGGTCAAGCGCTGGGGCTTGGCGGCAAGCACGCGCGCCAGCTCCAGGAGCACCCCGACGCCCGATCCCCCATCATTGGCCCCCACAAAGGTGAAGGTGGAAAAGAGCTTCGTGTCGTAGTGGCAGGCCAGCACCAGGGCCGCCGGCTCCTCTCCCGCCAGGATGCCGACGATGTTGGTCATCTCCATCTCACCGAGCGGGGTCGCGGCGGTGAAACGCTGCAGCTCCACGCGCAGTCCCGCCGCCTCGAGCTGCTTCGCGAGGTACTCCTGGACTCGGCGCGACGCCGCCGTTCCGGGCGGATGCGGACCGAAGTCAACGAAACGCTTGACGTGCTCGTAGGCGCGCGCGGCATCGAAGCGGGGCGCAGCCGGGAGAAGCGTGGTGGGGGCGCTTTGCGCCGCGAGAGGAAGGACTACCAGCCAGCTCAGGAGCATGGGTGGGAGGAGGCGGAGACGACGACGCACGGTGAGAACTTACCGGAAGGGAAGAGGTGCGGCACGCTGTTCAGGTCTGCGTGGTCCTGCGCTTGCCCGCGCCAGCCAATCGTACGTGAAGTGCGCGGCTGTGGCAAGGAAGCTGCCTTCGCTCAGCTCGTCGGGAGCTTGGCACGAACCGCGGTGGGGTTCTCGAGCGTGCGACCGGGAGGGAGCCTTGGCGCCGCGATGGTCGGGAATCCGCCGCCGGAGCGCGCGGTCGGCGATCAGACCCTTCTCACCTTGGCCAGCCAGCGACGCACGGTGGCGAGGCGGATGTTCGCCGGCAGCGCCTGAAGCGCGGTAACGAGATCGTAGAGCTCTTCATCGGCCTCGGCGCGCAAGACGATGGGAGCCGCGCTCTCCTGCTTGGAGCGTGGGAGCGGAGCGGCGCCGCCGCCGGCCGGCAGCGCCGTCCCCCGCGCAAGGGGCGCGCGCATCACATACTCGGATGGTTCCTCGCGCACGCCGCCTGAACGGGCAACAAAAGCCGCATCGACGAGGTAGCCCTCCACCCCCCGCAGCCCCGGCCCCTGGCGCGCGAGGCGCGCCGGAACACGCTCCTCCCACTGGATAGGCGCCTCCTCCTGGAAGCCGAGCAACCAGTCGGCACTGACGTCGAAGACGCTACAGATCTTCTTCAGGAGATTGCGGCTCAACCCCTGCTTGCCCGATTCAATCACCGAGATGAAGGCGCGCGACATGCCAAGGCGCCGAGCAAACTCGGCCTGCGTGAGGCCGTGCCCTTGCCGCAGCAACCGCAGTCGAGCAGAAGGATTGCTTTTATTTGTTGACATCCTGTTGATCCACGCCTATCTTCAGGGTTGAGGCGGCGAACCGTGACGCCAAGGCGGTCCCGGGGCCGCGCCGGCTCTCTCCCGCCTCTGGGTCGCCGCCGGCGGCGCGGCAGGGCGTCGCCGCTGGCGGTCCCCTGCGGTCGGTCGCACGCTTCTCGCCTCGGCGGAGCGTTGCTGCTCGGCGTGCGCCTGAAGAACGCCGAACGCGCCTCGGCGCGTCGCCCGCGAGCGCAAGAGAGGTGAAACTCGCTGAGAAAACGACTTCGGCAAAGGCACCAACGTAGGTGTGATTCATTCACTCTGTGTAGAACGCTATAGGCGCCGTGTCAACACCTCTTTGCAGAAATGCAAGGTGAGTGGCAGACAAGGAGCAAGGCAAGCATGACTGCGATCCCCGCGCGGGAGGGTGGCCGATCAAGGCGGCCGCCGCAAGTCGAAGCAGGGAGCCACGCGGAGCCAGGCGCCTGTCGCCTGCTCAGATCTCGCTGCAGCACGCCGATCCTCTTCGAACTGGAGATCGTTGCTTCACAACAAAGGATGACGATGATCATAAATCACAAACATCTTATTTCTGTATATCAAAAATAAGCGTTTTGCTTTTAACATGAGAGAAAATCGTGTCCACTGCCTGTCACCCCATGCAGTGATCAAGGGAGAAAAAATTCGCCCCGGAAAGATCTTCAAGCTTCAAAAAGTCGTTGCAGAAAGTTCGACACTTTGCTAAATAGACTCTATACTTGATTATACAAAGTACTGCTACTACTGGTTTGGTCTCATTCGGGACTGTGGTGGAGGGGAACAGGGAGGGCACTGTGGCGGCATGGGCGGTCGAGCTTTACCTCCCCCATTCCCTGCTGCCACTCATCGCCGGCCTGGAGGGGTCTTCGATGAGCTTTCATGGTGGCGCTGCACGCCACACCACGGCGTGGATCGCTGCCCCTGGCCGGGACGAAACCTGAAGTTCGAGACTCTACCATAAATCAGGCTGCTTTGGGCGGCAGCCTGGGCAGCGTAGACAGGCGGCCTGCTGGCGAAAGGAGCCAGAGGAGGCCAGAAGGGGTTATCCACAGCGAGCCCGTGGATCACCCGCTTCGTTCGACCATGACAGAGAAGGCGCTACCCATGGACATCGGTTCATTCATTCGCATGCACAGGAAACGACTCGACTTGACGCAGGAAGATATCGCCCGGGCGCTCGGCTACGACAACTACCAGATGATCTCCAATATCGAGCGCGGCATCGCCTCGCTGCCAAAGTTCAAGGTGCCGAAACTCGCTGAAATCCTGCAGGTGGCGGAGGCGGACATCCTGGACACCAGCTTCAAGGGACGGAAGCTCGGTGAGAACCGCGATATCCGGGTGCTCTTCGAGCGCGGCATGAACCAGCGCAAGTCAGCCATGTCCGTCGTGATTGACAAGGAGGATGAACCCGAGTTATACCGCATTATCACCAGGGTGCGAAACTCGAAGGTGCGGGACAAGTTCATCTCCATCGCCAATACCCTGCTTGACCTTGAACCGGAAGAGCGGCAGAACTAGCGCGCACGACGAGCGCTCGCGGACCTAGCCTACGGGGTGGGAGAGACGCCACCAAGGTAGTCGCCTGATGTTGTCGCGCACGAACGAAATCATCAGAAGCGTCACCGAGATTCATCTCGCCACGCGCTTCACCGATCCGCCGTTCAGTGTGCGCGAGTTCTCGAAGTACTACCCCGCCTTTCAATTTCAGGCCTCCACCGACCTGCCGGCCGGCATCGACGGCCAGCTCGTCGTGCAGGACGGGCGCAACTACGTCTTTTTTCGCAAGGGACAGTCGCACGTCCGTAACCGCTTCACGATCTGTCACGAAGTCGGCCATGCCTTCCTGCACGTCGAGGAGGAGGCATTCAAGTGCGATGCGGTGGAACATCGCGGCCGCGACTACTTCCTCCATCGTCCCATCAAGGAGCAGGAAGCCGACTTCTTCGCCGCGGAACTGCTCGTTCCACTCCCCATGCTGGATCGCTTCGTCCTCGATGATTTGAATACCGTGAAGGAGAAGGAACACCAAGAGCTTGTGCGGGTGCTGGCGGAGAAGTTCATGGTCTCCAAACCGTGCATGCAGCTCCGTCTGGAAGACCTCAACGACATTCGCCGCACCACTGCTGGGCGGGGCGTCTATCTGAAGCGAGCGTAACGCCCGCGTCCCGCCGGCAGGGCGCGAGCTGCAACGGGGCGACCGGCGACCCCGCGGCTGCCTGCCGCCGGCGAGCTCCCGCCTTCGGCTTTACGGCGCCGGCATCCTGGCCGCGGCCCGTGGAGCACGCGGCTGCCGCGCCGCGCTTCACGGCACGCCCCCGGTCCCTCCTTCAGCTATTCCATCCTCCCGATCACTCCCTGCTCGATGAGGTCGGCGATCTCCCCCTCCTGGTAGCCGAGCTCGCGCAGCAAGCTCTCGGAATGCGCCCCGCGAGGCGGAGGCGGGGTGTCGGTTAGGCGTTGCGCCCCGGTGACGCGCAGGGGCGACCCCACCTGGATGGACCCCGGAACCACGTCCGCGCGCCCCATGCCGCGCGCCGCCACCTGCGGATCGGCAAGGACCTCGTCGAGCCGCCGCACCGACCCCCAGGCCACCTCCCGACCGGCCAGCAAGGCTTCCCATTCCGCCAGCGTGCGGCTGGCCATGAGCGCCTCGAGGCGCTCCCGCAGCTCCGGGTGCTCGTGCAGGGGGGTGAATTGCGCCTCAATGAGGTCGGGGCGCTCCACCAGGGTGCAGAAGGCGCGCCAGAACTTCTCCTCCAGGTTGCCCAGGGTGAGGAAGCGGCCGTCCTTGGTGCGATAGACGTTGTAGCAGGGGGCGCCGCCGGTGAAGTGTCCGCTTCCCCGCTGCGGCATCTCGCCGCTGGCGAGCAAGCGCTCGAGGTGGAACCCGAGCATGGCGACGACGCAATCGAGCATGGCGACGTCGACGTAGCAGCCCCGCCCGGTGCGCTCCCGCTGCAGCAAGCCGATCAGCAAGCCGATGCAGGCCATCATGCCGCCGGCCAGGTCGGCGGTCAGCACGCCGGGGATAACGGGGGGGCCGTTGTGCGGGCCGTTCAAATCGAGGGCGCCGCCGAAGGCCATGTAGTTGACATCATGCCCCACCCAGGTGCGGTAGGGCCCCTCCTGCCCGTAGCCGCTGAGCGAGCAGTAGACGAGCTGCGGGTTCAGGCGATGCAGCTCCTCCACCCCAAGCCCAAGCTGGGCCATGACCCCGGGGCGGAACCCCTCCAGCAGCCCCTGCGCCGTCGCCGCCAGGCGCCGAAACGCCTCCCGTCCGGCCGGCGCCTTCAGATTGATCATCAGGCTCTTCTTGTTGCGATGCACCGAGTAGGGGGGGGCGAAGCCGCCCAGCTCAGGGCGCGGGGTGCGCAGAGGATTGGTGCCCTGGAGGTCTTCGATCATGATGACCTCGGCGCCATGGTCGGCGAGCAGCCAGGTGCCGAACGGACCCGGCAGGTGGCGGCAGAGATCGATGATTCGCAGACCGTTCAGCATCGAAAGCGGCATGGCATGCTCCCTCCGTCGTCATGGGGTGTCCGTCAGAAGGTTCAGGGGAACGCGGCGCATCTGGCATGGCGGCCCAACCCCGGCCCGTCGGCTGCGCGTTTGGCCCCGCGGCGACCTTGGCTGGGAGGCCCCGCCGCATCCTGCAAGCCGAGGAGCGCCACGGCCTCCGGCCCCGCCATCCCATCCCGGCGCGTTGACGGGCGTTGCCAAAGCCAACTATACCGTAGCGAAGGGGACGGGAGCGCTCGTTCGTTGCGCTGCCGCCATAAGGTTCTCCCCTTGCGAGTCGGGGCGATGTCCGAACACGCTCATCAGCATGCCGCTGACCAAAAGCAGCCCCTCGAGCCCGCCACCCCGCGGCGCCCACGGAACGCGCCGGCGACGCTTCGGCCCGGGAAGCTGCCGCCGCGGCTCTTGGAGCGTCTCCTCGAGGAGTGCCCCACGCGGGGCGCCGGGGTCATCCTCGGCCCAGCCTATGGCGAGGACGCCGCGGTGCTCGAATTCGGCGACCGCTGCCTGGTGGCCGCGGCGGACCCCGTGACGTTCGCCGCCGACGCGCTTGGCTACTACGCCGTGGTGGTGAACGCGAACGATATCGCCACGCGCGGCGCAACCCCCCGCTGGTTCCTCGCCACCGTGCTCCTCCCCGCCACAGCCACCGAGGAGCTCGCCCGCTCGATCTTCCAGGATATCGGCCGGGCCTGCCGGGAGCTCGGTGTGCTGCTCGTGGGCGGCCACTCCGAGGTGGTGGCGGAGCTGCCGCAGGCGATCGTCGCCGGCCACATGCTCGGCGAAGTCTCCAGGGCGAACCTGCGCACCACCGCGGCAGCCCGCGCGGGAGACCTTCTCCTGCTGACGAAATCGTTTCCTCTCGAGGGCGCCGCCATCCTGGCCCGCGACTTCAAGGATCGCCTGCCGGCCGGAGCCTATCGGCAGGAGGAGCTCGCCCAGGCGGCGGCAGCCCTCTTCGAGCCGGGCATCTGCGTGGTGCGCGACGCGGCGGCGGCCCTGAAGGCAGGCGGCGTGCACGCTCTCCACGACCCCACGGAAGGCGGCCTGGCGGAGGGCATCTGGGAGCTGGCGACCGCCGCCGGCCTCGGAGCAGAGGTACGGGCCGCCTCCCTGCCGCTGCTCCCCGTCGCCCAGCGCATGTGCGCCGATCTCGGCCTGGAGCCACTCGGCCTGATCGCCTCGGGGTCGCTGCTGCTTGCCGTTGCCCCGGAGTCGGCGGCGGACGTCCTGCGGTCACTGCGCGAGAGCAGGGTTTCCGCTTGCGCGATCGGCCGTCTCAGCGCCGAGCCGGGAGTCGTCCTCCTCACCACGGAGGATGGTTCGCAACGGCCTCTGCCGCGCTTCCCCGTCGATGAGCTCGCCAGGCTCATCGCCGGGAACGATCCCTTGACGCCACATCCGTAATTACCTACCTTCCTCCTGTTCGCTGCCACGCGAGCCTCCCCGCGAAGAACCTGAGGGACCGCCTCGCCTCGCCGGCAGCCTTTCTCCGCACCGCAACGTGATCTCCGCAGCCGGAGAGAAAGCATACCCCATGAGCACACCGCAAGCTACCTTGCCAAGCATTGCACTGCTCAGCACGGACCTCTTCTTCGCCACGAAACTCCGCGCGGCGGCGGCGCGCCTCGAGCGGCCCCTGCGCGTGCTGGCGGACGCCGCCGAGCTCGGCGGGATGGAGCCTCCATGCCTTGTCCTCATTGACCTGGAGACGCCTGCTCTCGATATCGAGGCCTGCATTGAGGAGGCGCGACGGCACACCGGCACGGCTCCCCTCATCGCCTTCGGACGGCACACCCACCGGGAGCAACTGGAGAGAGCCAAGGCCGCCGGCTGCGCCGAGGTGCTGACGCGCTCGGACTTCGTTGCGCAGCTTGGCGACATCCTGCGGCTGGCAGGCGCGGCGCCTTCCTCTCGTTCCGGAATGTCTGGGGAAAAGGCTTCTTCCTCGTAACCCTGCGGGCGGGCCGAAGGCCGGAAAGGAGCTGGTGGCAGAGTAAGTGGCGCCCGAATGAGTGGGGCGAGAGCACCTTGCCCCCCTGGCTCTCCGCGCCCTTCTCGGACCCTCCCGCACCTCGCCGAGATCGTTACGCCGCCGGCAAGCCGCCGCGCTCCAGGAGGCGGGCAAGCTCATCGGCAACCTCGCCGCCGGGGCGGTCGGTTTCCAGGAGCTGGTGCGGCGCGAACCCGGCGCGCCGGGATGAGCCGGCGTCGGCGCGCAGCTCGACTGCCCGCGCGCCGGGCCGCGGCTCCGTGCTGACGCGCAGGTAGGCGCGGCAGAGGTTGGCGATCGTCGCTTCCTGCAGGAGGAGGGTCTCCCCCTGAAGTTGCAAGGCGGCGCGGATGTGCTGATGCCCGGTCGGCACGCCGACCAGGAGGCGCTCGATCTGCTCGTTGGCGATGGGACGGATGCTCATGGCTCTCTTCCGGTTCTCCGGTCGCTCGCGGGCGCCACAGCTAGGGGGACGGCAACGGCGCAGTACGGCGGCGCGCAGGCCCTGCGGTGCCTCCAGGAGCAAAGGCGGCGCGGCACGTGATCCCCGGCCATGGCGCCCCCTTGGACGCCGTTCCCCGCGGTGGCTGCCTGGTGTTGCGCCGCGTAAGTTCCATCTTTAAGTCGACGGCTCCTTTGTGCCATGTGGGGAGAAGTTTGGGGGGGGGACCCCTTGCTCCCCCACACCTCCTGTTCCGTAGGGGTGGTTCGCGAACCGCCCCTACCAGCCGGGGTGCGCGAGGGGGCGAGACTTTCTTGCAAATCTCTGCGGTCCCATTTGAGAAACAGCACACGAGCCGCAGACGTCCCCCGTGGGCTGCGGCGTTCGCGCCTTGCTGGGAAGACGGCTCTCATCGAGGAGAAGTTGGGGAGAAAGCTAGGGAGGAGCAGCAGGGAGGAGGGGCCGCGGCGCGCAGGAAGCAGGGGGGTTGCAACGTGGCAGGAACTACTTCGCGTTCTCCTTGCCGCCGCTGCGCAGGTACCTGAGAAAAGGATCGTTGGCGGGCAGGACGACCGTGGCATTCTTCTTCAGCGTATTCCGGTAGGCTTCCAGCGAGCGCATGAAGGCGAAGAACTCGGCATCCTGCAAGTACGCCTCGGCGTAAATTGCCACCGCCTTGGCATCGCCGCCCCCGCGGACTTTCTGCTCTTGCTCGTAGGCGTCGGCGAGGATGATCGTCTTGTCCTTATCGGTCTCGGCGCGGATCTTGGCCGCCTCCTCCTCCCCCTCCGAGCGGTAGCGCTTCGCCTCGCGGATGCGCTCGGCGCGCATGCGTCCGAACACCGCGCGCTCGTTCTCCGGGGGGAGATCGGCGCGCTTGATGCGCACGTCGTTCACCTCGATGCCGTACGTTTCGCTCTTCTCCCTGCTGCGCTCGGTGACGAGGCGCATGATCTTGGCGCGCTGCGCCGAGATGATCTCCGAGAGATCATGGCGCGCCAGCTCCACGCGCAGCTCGGAGTACACGATGTCGTCGAGGCGCGCCTGCGCCCCCATCTCGTTGCGCACCGTTTCAATGAAGCGGCGGGGATCGCTGATGCGCCAGCGCACATAGTTGTCCACCACCAGGGTCTTCTTGTCTTTCGTGATGATGTTCGTCGGCGCGCTCTCGTACTCCATCAGCCGGCGATCCAGGATCGTGACCTTCTGGATCAAGGGAATCTTGACGTGCAGCCCCGCCTCCCGCAGCGCCCGGACGAAGCGCCCGAACTGGGTCACGACCGCCTGCTCCCGCTCGTCAACGCTGAACGTCACCGAGTTGACGAGCAGCAGCAGAATGATCACGATACTGATGATGATCCCTGGGCGTCGCAGCATGGAAACCTCGACGGCAATCGTTACCGGGCCGCAGGCAGCCGCTTGTTGAGGGGCAGGAACTGCAGTAGGCTGCCGGCTGAATCAGATTCCACGATAAACTTCTCCATGTCCGGCAGGATTTCTTCCATGGTTTCGAAGTAGAGCCGTTCGCGGGTGATGTCTTTCGCCTTCCGATACTCCGCCAGCACCTGGAGAAACCTCTGCGCATCGCCTCGCGCCCGCTTCTCCTTCTCGGCGGCATAGGCCTCCGCCTGCCGAACGATCTGGGCCGCGCCGCCGCGCGCTTTCGGCAGCAGGTCGTTCTGGTAGGCCTGCGCCTCGCGCATGAGCCGCTCCTTGTCCTCCCGCGCGCTCGCCACATCCTTGAAGGCTTCGGTAACCTGCTGCGGGGGATTAACGTCCTGGAGCTGCACGGCGACGACCTGGACACCCATCTTATAGCCCTCGAGGATGCCCTGGAGGAGCACCCGCGTGTCCTCCTGCAACTGGAATTTCCCGGTGGTCAGCGCTTCGTCGATGTTGCGACCGCCGATCGTCTCGCGCATCGCCGATTCGGCGGCATCCCGCATGGTCTTGCCGACGTCGCGCACGTTGAAGAGGTAGTTGACGGCATCAGAGATGCGGTACTGAACAATGAAGTCCAGCTCGATGATGTTCTCATCGCCGGTGAGCATGAGGGATTCCGGCAACACATCCCGGTAGCGCGCCGGCGGCCCCTGGGCGATGGTGCGGAAGCCAAACTCCATGCGCTTGACTTCGGTCACCTTCGGGGTAAACACGCTCTCGAACGGCCATGGGAGGTGGTAGCGCAGTCCCGGCGCGGTGGTGGTCAAGTGCCTCCCAAAGCGCAACTCCACCCCCTGTTCATCAATGCTCACCTTGTAGATGCCGCTGGCCAGCCAAAGGAGGATGGCAATCGCCAGGATGACCGAGCCGCCGGGTAACTTCAGGTTCCGCAGGTTCAGCTTCGGAATCTTGAACTCCGGCATTGAGAATGGATCACTCGGGCTAGGACGCACCCTGAAACCTCGCTTGCGGGAAACGCGCCTGGCGGCGGATGGCGGGGCCCACCTGCTCGGTGGCATACCCTCGGAACGTAGCGCCCCGAGCCTTGCCCCGGAGCCTTGCCGGGGACGCCAGAGCGGCGGGCCTGCGGAGTGTACCCATTGTTGCTGTGGAATCCGCAGCTTCTTTGCGGTAACTATAGCGGTAACTATAGAGGGCTACGGAGAGAAAGTCAAGCGAGGGAGGTAAGTCCGCGCCATGTCGCACTCGCCGCTTGAGCTCTTCCCCGCCTTGCAAGGGGACGAGGGGCGCCGACCTCACCGTCCCCCCCTGGCGGACCGGATGCGCCCGCGCAAGCTTGACGAGTTCGTGGGCCAGCGCCACCTGCTGGCGCCCGGGAGGGTGCTGCATCGCGCCCTCGAGCAGCAGGAGGTGCACTCCCTCATCTTCTGGGGCCCGCCCGGCAGCGGCAAGACTACCCTCGCGCACCTCATCGCGGCGCGCATTCAGGCGCACTTCGAGGCCTTCAGCGCCGTCCTGGCGGGCGTGAAGGAAATCCGCGCCGTCGTGGACGCGGCGAAGGCGCGCCGCCGCCGTGATGGCCGCGGCACGATCCTCCTCGTCGACGAGATCCACCGCTTCAACAAGGCCCAGCAGGACGCGTTTCTGCCGCACGTCGAGGATGGCACCATCATCCTCATCGGCGCCACCACGGAAAACCCCTCCTTCGAGGTGAACGCGGCGTTGCTCTCGCGCCTGCGGGTCTACACCCTGGAGGCGCTCTCGGATGAGGACCTCGCCGCGATTCTGCAGCGGGCGCTGCGGGATGCGGAGTGTGGCCTGGGAAGCGAGGGGGTGGTCCTCGAGGAGGCGGCGCAAGGCGAGCTCATCCGACTGGCCGACGGCGACGCGCGCGCCGCGCTGAACCTCCTCGAGCTTGCGGCCGTCACCACCCCCGTCGCCGGGGACGGCCTGCGCCGCCTGACCCCGGAGGCCATTGTGCGGGCGGCGCAACGGAAAACCCTCCTGTACGACAAAGTGGGCGAGGAGCACTACAACCTCATCTCGGCCCTCCACAAGAGTCTGCGGGGGGGCGATCCGGATGCCTCGCTTTACTGGCTCAGCCGCATGCTCGAGGCCGGCGAAGACCCGCTCTACGTCGCGCGGCGTCTGGTGCGCTTCGCCTCCGAGGACGTGGGGAACGCCGACCCGCAGGCCCTCTCCCTGTGCATGGCCGCCATGCAGGCCGTCCACTTCATCGGCCTGCCCGAGGGGAAGCTGGCCCTGGCCCAAGCCGCCGTCTACCTGGCCCTGGCCCCGAAGAGCAATGCGCTCTACGTGGCGTACGGCCAGGCCGCGGCGGACGCCACCCAGGAGCGCGCCGAACCGGTGCCGCTGCACTTGCGCAATGCGCCCACGCGCCTGATGCGCGAGCTGGGCTACGGCACGGGGTACGAATACCCCCACGACGCGCCCGAGGCTTTGGTTGGGCAGGAGTTCCTGCCGGAGAGCTTGCAAGGTCGGCGCTACTACGCGCCGCGCGGCGCCGGGTTCGAGGCCGAGCTGCGGCGGCGCCTGCAAGCCTGGCGGCAGGGGCGGGCGCGTCTCCAGGCGGCACGTGACCAGCCTGGGCACGCGGCCCCGGAGAGCTCCCCTCCCTCCCCGGAAGCGCCGACGCGGCGGGGCGCCGAGTCCTAAGAGGCAACTCTCGCTGTCGGGGAAGCTCGTGACTGTCACGGCAACCATGGCAAAGATTCAGGGCGCGCCGCCATGGCCGCGCCGCGGCGACTGGACACATGCAGAATAATGTTGCCAAGCGGGGAGCGATCAAGCATAGTAGGAGACCACGGGGGCCGGATCTCACCGCTGATCCTTGTTCTCACGTTCTCCTCGCGCGGTGAGCGGGTGCACCGCAGAGGGAAGCACATCCCCATATCCCATCGAGGTCAGAGAGGGGAGGCTGCGCCAGGGTGCAACGCGCAGGTCTCACGTTGTTGAACGACCAGAGAGGAGGAGAAGGCGATGGTTCGATGGAGGATGATACCGTGGGTGGCCGTGTGCGTGGCGGCGCTGCTGCTCGGCGCGTGGGGACTGACACCGGCAAGCGCGAAGGTGGAGGGGAAGGAGATCCTCATCGGCGGCCTCTACCCGGTGACCGGCCTCGGCGCTGAGTGGGGAGAGTTCGGCCTGGCGGGGACGCAGATCGCCATTGAGGAAATTAACAAAGCGGGCGGCATCAATGGTGTACCGCTGCGGCTCATCCACTACGATTATGAGAGCAAGACGGCGCCAAGCATCGCCCTCGCCAAGAAGCTCGCCACCAGGGACAAGGTCTTGATGATCACCGGGCCGTGCTTCAGCTCCGCCTGCGAAGTGGTCTTCCCGCTGTTGGACCAGATGAAGATCGTGGCGGTGTCGTACTGCTCCTCGGCGCCGGGCCTGTCGGCCCTGAGCACCTGGGCCTTCCGCAACACGCTCACGAGCGACAAGCAGCTCGACACGGCGATGAAGCAGTGGGTGAAGATGTACAACGTGAAGAAGGCGGTGATCCTGTACAACTCCGCCGACAAGGTCTCGACCTCGGAGGGGAGGGACCTCCTGCCCGTGCTCTTTAAGAAGCATAACGTCCAGCTTCTCGACTCCCTGACGTTCCAGAGCGGCACTCTGGACTTTGCAGCTTACATCACCAAGGTGAAGGGGCTCAATCCGGATGGCATCGGCATCGGCTCCTGCTACCAGGAAGGCGCCAACATCATGCGCGAAGCGCGTAAGCAGGGCTTGAAGGCCGCCTTCATCGGCGGCGCCTGCAACACGTCGCCCGACCTCATCCGCCTCGGCGGCACGGCGGCGGAAGGCTACGTCGGCTCCACCGCGGCCTGGTTGGAAGACCCGCGCCCGAAGGTGCAGGCCTTCGTCAAGAAGGTCATAGAGCGTACCGGCGGCAGGCGCCCGAACTACGGCGGCTTCCGGGCTTACGACAACATTTACATCATCAAGAAGATCATCGAAGAACAAGGCGTGACGAACAAGCCCGAAGACCTTGAGAAGGACCGCGAGAAGATGAAGAAGGGGTGGGCCTCGTTGAAGAACTTCGATGGCGTCTCCGGCATCACCACCATGGACGAGGTGGGCGACGGCATTGGCGAGGCGGTGGCGCTGATCGTCCGCAACGGCAAGTACGAGAAGATCGAGTAAGCAGGCCTTCAGGCTCGCGCGGGCTGGGCGGCGCGGCATGCGGCGGCGCCCAGCCCGGAGCCGCCACGCCGCGCTGTCCGCCGGCGTGGTGGTGGAGTGTTTTTTTGGTTTCGCACCCTTCTCCTTCGACTCTTCCCCTTTTTTCGTGGCGCTGAGCGCGCCGCTCTCTCCAAGTCGCGCCGCGACACGCGCGTGCTCGCTGCGCCGCTGACCTTGTCTCGGCTTGACCACGCCTGCAAGGGAACACCCCACCACCACGCCGAAGCTTGGAGGTAGGCATCCTCCGCCCCTCGCGCCTGCGATGCTCTCCCCGCGGAAGGCTCCTCCGGCCTCTCGTGCCGCTGCCATGACCAGGCGCCTGGAGCAGACCCGCTGGCCGGAGCGAGGCTAGGCCAAGAGTTCAGACTTCGGCGTGCTGCCGCCGGGCTCGTTGAGCGGGTAGTGGCAGGCGACGAGGTGGCCGTTGCCGAGATCGCGCAACGCCGGCGCCTCGACGGCGCAGTCGTCGCGCTTGTGGGGGCAGCGGGGGTGGAAGTAGCAGCCGCTGGGGGGATTGATGGGGCTGGGCACATCGCCGCTGAGGATGAGGCGCTTCTTCTTGTACGTCGGATCGGGGATCGGCACGGCGCTCAGGAGCGCCTCGGTGTACGGGTGCTTCGGATCGTGGGCGACATTTTCGCCGCTGCCCAGCTCCACGATCTTGCCGAGGTACATGACGGCGATGCGGTCGCACATCTGGCGGACGACGCTGAGGTTGTGGGCGATGATGAGGTAGCTGAGACCGAACTCTTCCTGCAGCGCCGCAAGCAGGTTAATGACCTGGGCCTGGATGGAGACATCCAAGGCGCTCACCGGCTCGTCGCCGATGATGAGCTTGGGGTGCAGCGCCACGGCGCGGGCGATGCCGATGCGCTGCCGCTGCCCACCGCTGAACTCGTGCGGGTAGCGCTTCATGTGCTCGGGCCGCAAGCCCACTTTCAGGAGCAGCTCGGCCACGCGCTCCTCGCGCGCTCTCCCCTTGGCGAGGCGATGGATGGCCAGAGGCTCGCCGACGATGCTGCCCACGGTCATGCGCGGATTCAACGAGGCGTAGGGGTCCTGGAAGATGATCTGCATGTCGCGCCGCAGCGCCCGCATCTCCTTCTTGCCGAGGCCGAAGACATCGGTCCCCTCGAAGAGCACCCGCCCGCCGGTGGGCTCGATGAGGCGCAGGATGACGCGCCCTGTCGTCGTCTTGCCGCAACCGGACTCGCCGACCAGTCCCAGCGTCTCGCCCCGGCGCACCGTGAAGCTCACGCCGTCGACGGCGTAAACGTAGCCAAGCGTCTTGCTGAAAATCCCCCCCCTGAGCGGAAAATGCTTCCGCAGCTCTTCCACCGCGAGGAGAGGAGCGCTCTCCTCCGCAGAGGCGCCGGCGGAGGAGGGGCGAGCAGGCGTGGCCGCGTCGTTCATGGCGAGTCACTCAGGAGGAAACAGCGGGCGGCGTGCTGGCCGTTGGACGGCTCTTCCCCCCCAGCCGGGGAATCGACGGAGTAGAAAGAGGGGTCGTCGTGGCGGCAACGCTCCATCACATACTGACAGCGCGGGTGGAAGGCGCAGCCCTCCGGCACCGCGTAGAGGCTCGGCACGATGCCGGGGATTTCCGGCAGGCGCTGGCCGGGCTGGTGGTGCGCCCGATCGAGCCGCGGCACCGAGGCCAGGAGCCCCTGCGTGTAGGGGTGGCTGGGAGTGCCGAAGATCTCCTTGGCGCTCCCCTGCTCCACGATGCGGCCGGCATACATCACGGCAATCTGCTGCGCTGACTCCGCCACCACCCCAAGGTCGTGGGTGATCATGATGATGGCGGCGCCAAGCTCTTCCTTGAGCTTCAGCATGAGGTCGAGAATCTGCGCCTGGATGGTGACGTCGAGGGCCGTCGTCGGCTCGTCGGCCAGGAGCACCTTGGGGTTGCACGACAGCGCCATGGCGATCATGGCGCGCTGCCGCATGCCGCCGCTGAGCTGGTGAGGGTACTCCCGCACTCGACGCTCGGGATTGGCCATCGCCACCAGGCGCAGCATGTCGATCGATTTCTCCATCGCCGCTTTCTTGCTCAGCCCCTGGTGCAGGATGATGGCCTCGCTGATCTGGTTGCCGATGGTGAACACCGGGTTGAGCGAGGTCATCGGCTCCTGGAAGATGATGGAGATTTCGTTGCCCCGAATTTTGCGCATCTGCGCTTCCGTCAGCTCCAGGAGCTCGCGCCCGCCAAGCTTGATGCTCCCCCCCACGATCTTGCCGGGAGGGTCGGGAATGAGGCGCAGGATCGAGAGCGCCGTCACTGTCTTGCCGCATCCCGACTCGCCCACCAGCCCCAGCGTCTCACCTTCCCGGAGCTGAAAGCTCACGCCGTCCACGGCGCGCACCACTCCCTCGGCGGTGAAGAAGTGCGTTTGCAGGTCCGTCACATTCAGAAGAGGGGGTGAAGCGTTCATGGGAGCATCACAGTGAAGAGAACAGCCATCCCGGGAAAGGCGACATCGAGACCCCGCCTGCAAGGCGAGGCGCGCCGCTTCGCTCTTGTACCATATCCTGCGGCCGAACGCATGCGCGCAGAGGGACGCGGTCGCGCTCGGCGTCCTACGCCCCCGCCGCGCGCAGCTTCTCCTCGAGGGTCGTCGCCCAGGCGTCGAGCGGGGTGCTGGCGGGGACGACGATCTCGAACTTGCCGCTGGGCAGCCGCCGGACATCGCCGGGGTCCTCCGGCGAGAGGGGGACCTCGATCGCTTCGCGCGACAGCCCCATCGCATCCGTGACGGCGAAAATCGCCTCCATCTCCTTCATCGTCACGACTTCCAGCATCCCGCGCCCCTCCACGTTCTTCTCCGGCGCCTCCACCTCTGCCTTCGCGCCCATTCCACCCGGCGCTCCCGACGTCTCCGCGGCCTCAATCGGCCATCCCCCGACCGCAACCGGCATGCCCCTCCCGGAGCCGCATTCTACCCCAAGTCGCTATCGAGGCACCACGGCAAGGCTGCCAACCGCAACGCTGCCGAGGGACACCGGCAGCTTCTCCCAGCTTGCCCCGCGATCGCCGCTCCGGTAGAGCGCCCCCTTGTCCGTCCCGGCATAGACCACCGCGCTGTCGGAGAAATCCCAGGCGAGGGCCACCGCCATGTCACGCTTGGAGCCCGGCCAGTCCGGCTCATGCCAGGTGCGGCCGCCGTCGGTCGAGCGCATCAGCCGACTGCTGCGCCGCCGCGAGCTGTCCGCGCAGGCCACCAGGACGAGGTCGGCGTCATCCGGCGCCGGGCTGATCGGCACGATGTAGGGGAGCGGCAAGCCGCTGCCAATCTCGGTCCAGGTATCGCCGCCGTCGTCGCTGCGGTACGGGTGGCGCGCCGTGGCGGCATAGAGCGTTCGGGGGCGCGCCGGGGTGACGCTCAGGCTGTGCACATCCGGGTGCGTGCCGAGGCAGGCCCGCCAGGACGCGCCGGCGTCGGTCGAGCGGTAGACGCCGCCCACCTCCACCCCGGCGTAGAGACAGGCGGCGTCATGCGCCGCCAGCGTCAGGGCGCGCACGTGCGGCTGGCGCGGCTCGAAGAAGTACCAGTCCTTCGACTCGGGCAGCAGGCGGAAGTTCTCACACTCCCGCCAGCTCGCACCGCCATCCTCGCTTTGGTAGATCGCCGCCGGCTCGCTCCCCACGGAGAGCCGCTCCGGCTGCTGCGGGTGCACGGCCACGCTATGGGCGTGCTCGACGGGGTAGCGCTCGAGCCGCCGCCAGGTGCCGCCGCCATCGTCACTTCGCCACAGGCCCGCCTCGTACGCCGCCAGGTACGCCACCCGGGGCTGCGTCCGGCAGACCGCCAGGCGGGCCGCCGCGTGCTCCAGCGGCGTCACCGCGCCGACCACCTCCGCCGAGCCGTCGGTGCGACAGGCTACCTTACAGACACCATCGTGCATGCCGACCAGGAGGTAGGCGCGCACGCTTCCAGTTGCCATTGCTGATCCCTCCTCCGCCCCGCCGCCGGGTCAGGCGGGAAGCCTAGCCCGTCACGGGGCCCCTGCCCATCCGGGCCCTGCTCCTACAGGATAGTACAGCGGGGGGCGCAGTTCACGCCTCCTCCGGCGGCTGCCGCGTGGACAGGCGGATGGCCCGCGGCGCGCCGCCAGCCGAATGCGGTTGCACGAGGGGTTCCGGCCAAACCTCGCCGGCGCACGGGAGGTTACGGCGCCGCGAGGGTGAACCGCTGCTCCGCGTAGCCAAGGAGGTCGCCGGAGTCAAGGCTGGCATCGTCGAGCGCGCCGGCCGCGGTGAGGGCCAGAAAGGCGAGGGCCGGACCGGCCGGGTCGTCAGGCGCGAGGCGAAGGTCGGCAACCGCGGCGGCGGAGAAGGCAAACCCAGGCGTAAGCGGGAAACCGCGCAGGACCGGCAGGAACGTTGTGGGGCGCTGCAGCGCGAAGCCCGCATCAAGGAAGGCGAGGGAGCCGTCCGCGAAGGCAAACCCAAGGTAGACGTCGACGGTGCGGGGCGCGCCATGGTAGGCGGCGGCCGCCAGCAGGCGCAGCGGCTGCCCGAGCTGGCGCGCGGCATGATCGGGAGCGATCCACAGGCTCAGCTCGGCGGCAGGTGACGCGAGCGTGAAGACCTCGGTCACGCCGCTCGTCGAGAACCCGGCGAGCACGCCGCCGCCGGGGATGTAGATGCGCCCATCGAGGAGCGCCGCGCCGATGCCGTGCCGAGGTGTGGGCAGCGCCGGGGCCTGGCTCCAGCTATCGCTGGCGGGATCGTAGGCTTCGTTCTCGGCAAACGTCGCCGCGAGCGACTCGCCGCCGAAGACGTAGAGCCTGCCGCCCAGCGCCGCGGCGGCGATGCCGCTGCGGGGCGTCGGCATGGGGGAGCCGCTGGACCAGCGCCCGGACGCCGGATCGTACACCTCCAGCGTGCCGAGGTTGAGCGCGGGGGTGTTGTCGCGACCGCCGGCGGCGTAGAGTCGCCCCTCGATCGCCGCCGCGGCAAGGTGATCGCGCGCCGTCGGCATCGGCGGCAGGCTCTCCCAGCGGTCCGCCACGGGATCATAGCGGGCAGCCTCGGCCACCGAGCCGTTCCGGAAGCCGCCGGCGACGTAGAGCTGGTTGTCGATGACGGCCGCTGCGGCCGCGCCACGCGGCGTCGGCAGGGGGGCGCGCTCCGACCATGCCCCGCGCTGCGGGTCGAAGGCGTAGACCGAGGCCACGGCGTCAAAGGCAAGGGTCGCGAACCCACCCGCGACGTAGAGCACGCCGTCCACGGCTGCCGCGGCGGCGTGGTGACGCGGCGCCGGCAGCGGCGCCAGCAGCTCCCAGATGTTCCTCACGGGATCGTAGCGCTCGACGGTGGCTACGGACCGGCGCTCGGCATCAATCCCGCCGAGCACGTAGACGAAGCCGCCCAGGGCTGCAACGGCCACTTCCTGGCGCGGAGTCGGCAGCGGGGCGCCCAGGCTCCAGAAGCCCGCCTCAGCAGCGCTGCCCCCTTCCTGAGCCTGGGCGGCAGTCGGCGAAGCGATCTCCCCGCCACTCCCCAGCACGGCGGCGAGCCACGCAACCAGCAGAGCGACTCGGACCGCGGCGGCCTGGCGGCGCGGCCCCACCCCTCCCCGGAAAAGGTTGCGGAGGGTGGTGGCGATGCTGAGCCCGCGGGCAACCATCATGGCGCAAACCGCGCGTCTCCCCCCAGCAGCGTAGGAGACCTCGGGAAAGATATTCCGCGACGTGACACTAGTACTTAGTTGCGTAATTCAGTTATACGCCTCGTAAGGGTGACTGGGTGGACGACCGTTTTGCGCCACTCGAAGGGGGCGGCCTCAGGATTATAGGCGGCGATGAACGCTTCGATGGCGGCGCGCAGCTCAGCCAC
>JACPUC010000009.1 GCA_016192455.1 Candidatus Tectimicrobiota bacterium
CACAGCGTCGGGGCAAGGTGCCGCCGCTGCTTGAGCCAGGGGCGGGGCAGCCATCTGCCTGGGCGTTGACGCAGACAGGCGCCTGCGGGCAGGCAGGCGTCGTCCAGCTTCCTGAACCCGACGCACCAGGACGACGACCCCCGCACCCTGACCTATCACCCCTGCCGGTAACCATTACCCCGACAGGCTCCTAGGCGTGGAAGCATCGACGCCGCGTCCTGGTAGGCTTGGCCTCAGGGTTCGTGCTCGCAGTCACCTCATCTGTGACGGCTGCCAGACGGCGCTGTGCCGACCTTGCTTGAAGGACCTTGCGCAACCACCGCGGGCAAAGCAGCAAAGGGGTGTTGGCTTCATCCAACCATGAAACTGATTAAGAACACAGGCAGCGACCGCGTGATCGACGAACTTCGCCGGACCCTTGTGCCTATGTCGTCGCTCGATGTGGCCTCTCCGTCGTTTTCGCTCTTCGCCTTCGCGGAGCTGCGTGATCTGTTGGAAAAACTTGACGGCTGCCGCGTGGTGCTCCCGGCAATCAACGACAGCGGACTCGGACTGACCGGCTCGGATATGGACCGTGCCTTTCGGAATCGCCTTCAACTCCGTTGGCTCGCGCGCGAGTGCGCTACATGGATCAAGAAGAAGGTGGAGCTGCGGGGTGCGCCGGCCTTGCTGCCGCAATCCATCATCATCGCGGGGAAGCCGGAATCAGGTGTTCATCGGGTCATTACCGGCAATTGCGCTTTCACAACGGAAGGTTTGGGCATCACTCCCGGCAATCAGTTCAGTCTGATCCAGTGTTCCGAGAATCCCGAGGAATCCACTATCCTTAGTTCTTGGTTCACGGGCCTTTGGAATACACTGCCAGCTTCCGATCAACAGAAAGCCCGATTCCTCTCGCGTCTTCAGGAACTCGCCGATCCGAACCCCCCATCACTCATCTACTACCTGACCCTCTTCCACATTTTTAAAGAACACGGTGACGAACTGGACGAAGAGCGCATCGTCAAGTCCGCCACCGGTATCCGCAACACAACCGTCTGGAAGAAGCTGTTTAAGTTCCAGCGGGACGGCGTCATCGGAGCCATCGATAAACTCGAGCGTTTGGGCGGCTGCATCATCGCGGACAGTGTGGGCCTCGGCAAGACCTTCGAGGCGCTCGCCATCATAAAATACTACGAGTTGCGCAATGACCGCGTTCTGGTGCTGGTGCCTAAGCGTCTGCGCGACAACTGGACACTTTACAAGGCCAACGACCGTCGTAACTTCCTCGCCTCTGACCGCTTCAATTACGACGTGCTCAACCACACCGATCTCTCCCGCGATGGTGGCTCTTCAGGCGACATCGACCTCGCCCACGTCAATTGGGGCAACTACGACCTCGTGGTCATCGACGAGTCCCACAACTTCCGCAACAAGGCCACCCACAATGACCGCGAGACCCGTTACGACCGCCTCATGCGGCGTATCATCAAGGAGGGCGTCAAGACCCGTGTGCTCATGCTCTCCGCCACGCCGGTTAACAACCGCCTCGCCGATCTCAAGAACCAGATCGCCTTCGTCACCGAGGCTGACGACATGGCTCTGGACGCTTATGGCATTTCCAGCGTCGAGGCGACGGTTCGCCAAGCGCAGCTTCAGTTCAATCGCTGGCTCGCCCTGGAAGACGCCGACCGCCGCCCCACCCGGCTCCTGGACATGCTCGGGTTCGACTACTTCAAGCTGCTCGACCTTCTGACCATCGCCCGCTCCCGCAAGCACATCGAGAAGTACTACGGCACCCGCGAGATGGGCCGGTTCCCGGAACGACTCAAGCCCATCAACATCAAGCCTGACGTGGACCTTGCCGGTGAGTTCCGCTCCATCCGCGACATCAACAACGAAATCCGCCGCCTCACTCTCGCGGCTTACGCGCCCCTCCGCTACGTCCTGCCGCATAAGCAGGGAACCTACGACGCCAAATACAGCACTCAGGTTCGCGGCGGCGAGAGCTTCTTTCGGCAGGTGGATCGGGAGGAGAGCCTAGTCCACTTGCTGCGGGTGAACGTCTTGAAACGGATGGAGAGTTCGGTCACCTCCTTTGCTCTCACGCTCCAGCGCCAACTCGCCGACGTGGAAGCCACCCTGGCCAAGATCGAGGCCCACGCGGAGGGGGTGGAGGAGATCGACATCGAGGACGTGGACACGGACGACCCGGCTTTCGAGAGCCTCCTGGTCGGGCGCAAGGTCAAGGTGCTTCTCCAGGATGTGGACCGCGTTCGCTGGCAGCAGGACCTCATCGAGGATCGCAACCGCCTAGCCACGCTCCTCTCCGCAGCGAAACAGGTGAGCGCGGCTCGTGACGCCAAGCTCAGCGCTCTCCGCAAGGTCATCGAGCGCAAGTGCCACCAACCGCTCAATGCCGGCAACCGAAAACTGCTCGTCTTCACTGCGTTCGCCGATACCGCCCACTATCTCTACCGCGAGCTTTCGGACTGGGCACGGAGTGACCTTGGCCTGCACTCGGCCCTTGTCACCGGCGCCGGTTACAACAAGACCACGCTGCCCCACCTCCGCAAGGACTTCGTCAGCATCATCACGTCGTTCTCGCCGCGTTCCACGGAGCGTCCCGAGGACCTCGCCGGCGAAGGCGAACTCGACCTACTCATCGCAACGGATTGCATCAGCGAAGGTCAGAACCTTCAGGACTGCGACACCGTCATCAACTACGACATCCATTGGAACCCGGTGCGCATCATCCAGCGTTTTGGCCGTATTGACCGGATCGGCTCGCCCAACGAGCGCATCCAGCTCATCAACTTCTGGCCCAATATGGAGCTGGATGAATACATCAACCTTGAACAGCGCGTTAGCGGCCGCATGATGCTCCTCGATATTTCCGCCACCGGTGAAGAAAACATCATCGAGCACCAGTCCGGCAACCAGATGAACGATCTCGAATACCGCCGCAAGCAACTCCTTAAGCTCCAGGATGCCGTCATCGACCTCGAAGACCTCAGCAGCGGCGTCTCCATCGCCGACCTCACTCTCACTGACTTCCGCATTGATCTGGCAGGGTTCCTCAAGGAAAACGCCGGGAAGTTGGAGGGCCTGCCGTTTGGCACGTTGGCCGTCACCACCGCGCTGGGCAGCGGCGAATCCGCCATCCCGCCGGGCATCATCTTCTGCCTGCGGGCCGTAGGCGCGGCGGCGTTGAAAGCCATCGAGCCGGATTACCCTCTCGCCCCGCATTACATCGTGCAGGTGGGCGACGACGGGGTGATCCTACTGCCGTTCACTCAGGCCAAGCAGGCGCTCGACCGCCTCAAGCGGCTCTGCATCGGGCGCGACCTGCCCGACGCCGGAGCCTGCGCCAGCTTCGACAAGGTGACCAAGGACGGTAAGGACATGAGCACCGCCCGAGAGCTGCTCGCCAAGGCCGTTGCCTCCATCGAGGGCAAAAAGGAGGAGCGTGCCGTCGCCAGTCTTTTCACTCCCGGCGGCACCCATGCCATGAGGGGCGAGTTCCAGGGCTTGAACGACTTCGAGGTGGTGGCGTTCCTTGTGGTGTTACCGGAGGCGGCGAGCGCATGAATTTTGCCTTGGTCATCAACGCCTTGGCCATGCCGCCCGACGCCCGCGTGGATCAGCGGGTGCCAAAGAGGTTGCTGCTGGAACATGGTGCTCCCACCGCCGCCGACAAGCGGCAGATTCAGGACGGCATCGAGGAAACGCTCTGGGTGGCCGCACTCAAGCCCACCACTATCGGCGTGCCGATCTTCAGAGACGGGGTCCGCGAGTATCTGGAGATCGCCGTGCTCACCGTCACGCTTCGCGCGGCCGCGAAGCCGAGCCGCCTTGTCGAACTGCTTCATCGCGCCATACCCTATCCCCTCGTGCTCGTGGTGGCGCACGGCAGTACTGTCAGCCTTTCGCTGGCCCACAAACGTTGGTCGCAGAGTGAGACTGGCAAGGTGGTCATCGAGGACGTGCGCTGCACGGCTCCGTTTCGACCGGATGCGCCGACGGCGGAACAGGCTTCGTTTCTCGCCAGCCTAGCGCTCTCTGGGCTGCCGCGCCGTGATCTCTACGCGCTCTATCAGGGCTGGCTCGACCGCGTGGCCGCGCTGGAGGCAGCGCAGATCACCGGCGCGTTCGCCCCGCCGGATTCCCCAGAGCGCGCGGTGGCCTTGCGCGATGGTCTTGATACCCACGCGCGGCTCCAGCGTGATATTACTGTCCTGCGCGCCCAGGCGACGAAGGAGAAGCAGCTCAACCGCCGCGTGGAGCTGAACCTGGAGATCAAGCGGCTGGAAGCCGAACTGGACGCGGTCGGCCAATTATTGCGAGAGGAAACCCCGTGAAGGTTTCAACCATCCTTGATCACATCGACAATGGGCACATCGCGTTGCCCGAATTTCAGCGCGGCTATGTCTGGAACCGTGATCAGGTGCGCGCGCTGTTCAGTTCGCTCTACCGCAGGCATCCTGTCGGCGGGTTGCTGGTGTGGGTTACGGAGTCGAAGACGGCGACCCATCGCTGCGACGGCCCGCTGTCGGCGGGGGTGGTGAAGCTGCTGCTCGACGGCCAGCAGCGCATGACCTCGCTCTATGGTGTCGCGCGCGGCAAGCCGCCGAAGTTTTTCGATGGCAACGCGGCGGCCTTCACCGGGCTACGATTCCACCTCGAAACGGAGACATTCGCCTACTACCAGCCGCTAAAGATGCAGGGCGATTCGCTGTGGATCGATGTCACTGATCTCATGAGCAATGGACAAGCCGGCCATGAAGCACTGGTTGAAGGCCTGTCCGAGAACCCGGCGATTGGAATAAAGGCGGTCAAGTATTCGGGACGAATCGCGCGTAAGAACTACGTGCAGAAAAAGATTCTGGCCAACGAGGATGGCCAGAATGCCCCGACCGCGGTGATCGAAAGCGTTCAAGGCTGGTTTGCGAGGTAGCATGAGGAATGAGAAACATGAAGAAACTTACCCACGCGGACCCCGAAATCAAGTCCCCCGACCTCGTGGCGGAGAACATCGAGCAGCTCCAGGCGCTGTTCCCAGAAGCCATTACCGAGGGCAAGGTGGATTTCGAGGTGCTGAAACAGCTCCTCGGCGGCGCGGTGGAGGAGCGCGAGGAGAAGTACGGACTCAATTGGAACGGCAAGCGCCGCGCCCGCCAGCTCGCTCTCACCCCCTCCACTGGCACCCTGCGCCCCTGCCCGGAGGAGAGCGTGGATTGGGACACCACCCAGAACCTGATGATCGAGGGCGACAACCTTGAAGTCCTCAAGCTGCTCCAAAAATCCTACGCTGGGAAAGTGAAGCTCATCTACATCGACCCGCCCTATAACACCGGCAAGGACTTCGTCTATCCCGACAACTTCCGGGACAACATCCGCAACTACCTCGAACTCACCGGCCAAGTGGATGGCGAAGGCCGCAAGCTCTCCTCCAACACTGAAGCCTCCGGCCGCTTCCACACCGACTGGCTTAACATGATGTATCCGCGGCTGAAGCTGGCGAGGAATCTGTTGCAGGAGGACGGGGTACTTTTTATTTCGATTGATGACGGTGAAGTTAGCCATCTACGAAGCATTTGTGATGAGGTGTTCGGCCCGGAAAACTTCATAGCATTATTCGTCTGGGAGAAAAGGACAACGCGTGAGAACCGACGTGTTTTTTCATTCAACCACGAGTATGTGATGTGCGTCGCAAAGAACAAACCAGAGTTTGAACAAACTCGCAATCTTCTGCCGACTACCGATGAAGTGCGCGAGCGCTACTCAAATCCGGACAATGATCCGCGAGGACCGTGGCAGTCTGTTTCTCTTAATGCTCAAGCCGGTCATGCCACGAAAGAACAGTTCTATTCCTTAACGACTCCAGGAGGCCGTGTTCTGCAACCACCGTCAGGCCGTTGCTGGGCGGTTACGAAACCCAAATTGGAAGAGCTTATTGCGGCCAACCGCGTTTGGTTCGGTGAAACGGGTCACAACGTTCCGCGCCGCAAACTTTTCCTTTCAGAGGCAAAGGACGGACTAACCCCCCACACTCTTTGGACTGCATCTGAGGTTGGAACAAATGATACGGCGAAGAAAGAACTCATCGAATTATTCGATGGCATAGAAGTGTTCGATACTCCTAAGCCGCTCGGTTTGATCGAGAGGATGATTGAACTCACTACAGACAAGTCGGACTTGGTTCTAGATTTTTTTGCTGGTGCAGGGCCAGCTGGCGAAGCAGTGTTCCGCAAAAATAGAGCAGACAGCAGCAACCGCCGCTACATCCTCGTCCAACTTCCCGAACCGCTTGATCCTGACAACAAAGACCAGAAAACAGCCGCCGATTTCTGCGACAAACTTGGCAAGCCCCGCACCATCGCTGAACTGACCAAAGAGCGGCTGCGTCGGGCCGGAAAGAAGATTCGAGAGAAATATCCGCTGTTCGCGGGCGATCTTGGTTTCCGCGTCTTCAAGCTCGCCTCCAGTAACATCCACGCCTGGGAGCCGGACCGGGACAACCTGCCGAAGACCCTTCAGGAGTCCATCGAGCACCTGAAGGCCGACCGCACCGAGGCGGACATCCTTTTCGAGGTGCTGCTCAAGCTCGGCCTCGATCTGACGGTGCCGATTGAAGAGAAGGCCATCTCGGGCAAGACCGTCCATGGCATCGGCGCGGGAACGCTTCTGGTATGCCTCGCCGAACACATTGCCACCGCCGAAGTGGAGCCGCTTGCGCTGGGTATTGTGGGCTGGCGCAAGGCAATGGCCCCGGCGGGCGAAAGCACCGTGGTTTTCCGTGACAGCGCCTTTGCCGACGACGTGGCGAAAACGAACCTCACCGCCATTCTCCAGCAGCACGGCCTGGAAAACGTGAGGAGCCTGTGATGGCCCGGCGGACGCGCAATGGCGAACGCGGCGTGGGCGGGTCGGCTGGAGAGATTCTGCTCTACGAGACCGAAGATGGGCGCACGCGGGTGGAGTGCCGCTTCGCGGCAGAGAGCCTCTGGATGACGCAGGCGCTCATGGCGGAGTTGTTCCAGACAACCCCGCAGAACATCACCCTGCACCTGAAGGCGCTGTACCAGGAAGGTGAAATCAGCGAGGCGGCAACTTGTAAGGATTACTTACAAGTTCGCACCGAAGGCGGGCGCGAGGTGCGCCGCGCCGTGAAGCACTACAACCTGGACGCGATTCTGGCCGTGGGCTACCGGGTGCGCTCGCCGCGCGGCGCCCAGTTCCGCCAGTGGGCCACGGAGCGGTTGCGGGAGTATCTCGTCAAGGGCTTCACGCTGGATGACGAGCGGCTGAAGCACCCGCCGGTCGAGGGTTCGGGCGTACCGGACTACTTCGATGAGTTGCTGGAGCGCATCCGTGACATTCGCGCTAGTGAGGCGCGGATGTACCTGCGGGTACGCGAAATCTTCGCCCTGGCCGCCGACTATGACCCGTCGCGGAAGGACACCACGACCTTCTTCCAGATCATGCAGAACAAGCTGCACTTCGCCGTGACAGGTCAGACGGCCGCCGAGCTGATCGCCGCCCGCGCGGACCACGCGCAACCGAATATGGGTTTGACCAACTGGAAGGGCGGCCGGGTGAGCAAGGCCGATGTGACGGTGGCCAAGAACTACCTTGCGGGCGAGGAAATCAGCGAGCTTAACCGCATCGTGACCATGTGGCTGGACTTCGCCGAAGACCAGGCGCGGCGCCGGAAGCAAATCTTCCTGAAGGCCTGGGAAACCAAGCTCAACGAGTTTCTCCGCTTCAGCGACCGCGTGGTGCTCGACGCCGCCGGCACCGTCAGCCACCAGCAGGCCGCGAGCAAGGCCGAAGCGGAATACGAGCAGTTCGCTGCACGGCGGCGCGGATTGCTGGAAGCGCAGGGCGAACAGGACAACATCGAGGCGCTGGAAGCAGCGGCAAAACAACTGGAGGCACCCAAGAAGCCGTCGACAGGGAAGCGGGGGAAGCACGAATGAAGCTCCATTTTGAACCCAACCTGGACTATCAGCACGCCGCCATTGAGTCCGTCTGCGGCCTGTTCCGCGGGCAGGAAACCTGCCGCACCGAGTTCACGGTCACCCGTGGTGCGCTCGCGGCACAGCAACCCCTGCCCTTTGCCCAGAACGACCTCGGCATCGGCAACCGCCTGCACCTGCTGGATGATGAACTGCTGACCAACCTGAACGACATCCAGCTCCGCAACGGGCTGCGGCCTTCGGCCTCGCTGGCCTCGGGCGATTTCACGGTGGAGATGGAGACCGGCACGGGGAAGACCTACGTCTATCTGCGCACCATCGTCGAGTTGAACCGGCGTTACGGCTTCACCAAGTTCGTCATCGTGGTCCCGTCCGTGGCGATCAAGGAGGGGGTATATAAGACCCTCCAGATCACCAAAGAGCACTTCCAGGCCCTCTACGCCAATATCCCCTACGAGTTCTTCCTGTACGATTCGTCCAAGCTCGGCCAGGTGCGCAACTTTGCCACCAGCCCTCACATCCAGATCATGGTGGTGACGGTTGGGGCGATCAACAAGAAGGATGTGAACAACCTCTACAAGGACAGCGAGAAGACCGGCGGCGAGAAGCCCATTGACCTCATCAAGGCCACCCGCCCCATCCTCATCGTAGACGAGCCGCAGAGCGTGGACGGCGGACTGGAAGGACGGGGCAAGGAAGCGCTCGGTGCAATGAACCCGCTGTGCACGCTGCGCTACTCCGCCACCCATGCCGACAAGCATCATATGGTCTCTCGCCTTGACGCGGTGGACGCGTATGAGCGCAAGCTGGTGAAGCAGATCGAGGTGGCCTCCCTGGAAGTGGAAGGCGGGCACAACAAGGCTTACGTCAAGCTGCTCTCCACGAGTAACAGGAAGGGCGTGTTCGGCGCCAGGGTCGAACTCGACGTGCAGCGCGGCACGAGCGTGAGCCGGGAGCCGGTCACCGTGAAGCCGGGCGATGACCTCCAGCAGGTCACGAACGGACGCGCCGTCTATGCCGATTGCATGGTGCAAAGCATCGGCTGCAAGGCCGGCGAGGAGTATCTCGAACTGAGCAATTTGGAACAACCGCTACGCGTCGGCGAAACGGTCGGGGACATTGACAACGATGCTCTTAAGCGGCTCATGATCCGGCGCACCATCGAAGAGCATCTGGACAAGGAGCTGCGCCTTGCCCCGCAGGGCATCAAGGTCCTGAGCCTGTTTTTCATCGACGCCGTCGAACACTACCGTGGCTACACCGCGGACGGCGCCCAGGTGAAGGGAAAGTATGCGGTGATGTTCGAGGAAGAGTACCGCAAGGCTGCCGCCAAGCCGAAGTACCAGAGCTTGTTCAAGGAGGTTGACTTGGAATCCGAGGCCACGGACGTGCACGACGGATATTTCTCCATCGACAGGAAGGGGACGTGGACGGACACTGCCGAGAACACCCAAGGCAACCGCGACAACGCCGAACGCGCCTACAACCTCATCATGCGAGACAAGGAGAAGCTGCTGAGCTTTGAGACGAAGCTGAAGTTCATCTTCTCCCACTCCGCCTTGCGCGAGGGCTGGGACAACCCGAATGTACTCCAGATTTGTGCCATCAGGGAAATCGGCACCGAGATCGAGCGCCGCCAGACCATTGGTCGCGGGCTGCGGCTCTGCGTGAATCAGCGGGGCCAACGCCTGCGGGGTTTCGACATCAACACGCTGACGGTTATTGCCAACGAGAGCTACGAGCAGTTCGCCGAAAACTTGCAGAAGGAGATCGAGGCCGATACTGGCCTCCGTTTTGGCATCGTCGAGAAGCACCAGTTTGCCGCCATCCCGGTGACAGACGCAGCGGGGCGGACCACAGCCCTGGGCGTGCCGCAGTCGGAAGCTATCTGGATGCACCTCAAGGAGGCGGGTTACATTGACGCCAAGGGGAAGGTACATGACCACCTGCGAAAGGCGCTTAAGGATGACACGCTACAACTCCCGGAGCCGTTCCAGGCTCAGCTCCCGCAGGTGAAGGAAGTCCTCCGCAAGCTCGCGGGGAAATTAGACATCAAGAACGCCGATGAGCGCAGGTCGATCAAGACCCGGCAGGCGGTGCTGCACAGCGAGGAGTTTCAGGCGCTCTGGAACCGCATCAAGCACAAGACCACGTACCGCGTGCAGTTTGATAACGAGAAGCTGATGACGGAGTGCGCCAAGGCTATTGGGGAATGCCCTCCCATCAGCATGACCCGCGTGCAGATTCGGAAAGCCGATCTGGCCATCGGTCGAGGCGGCGTCTCTTCGGAGGAAACCGCCGCAGCCGCTCCGACCACGATTGAAGAAACCGATATCGAATTGCCCGATTTACTGACCGACCTCCAGGACAAGACCCAGCTCACCCGCCGCAGCCTGGTGCGCATTCTGATTGATAGCGGCCGCCTCGATGACTTCAAGCTGAACCCGCAACAATTCATCGAGCGGACGACCGAATCCATAAACCGCACCAAGCGCCTTGCCCTGGTGGACGGCATCAAATACCAGCGCATCGGCGACGAGTACTATTACGCCCAGGAACTCTTTGAGCATGAGGAACTGACAGGTTACCTTAAGAACATGCTGGCCGCGAATAAGTCCGTCCACGAGCATATTGTGTATGACTCTGGAGTAGAAGCAACATTTGCCGAGCAACTGGAAAAGAACGAAGCCGTGAAGGTCTATGCCAAGCTCCCCGGCTGGTTCAAAGTCCCGACGCCGCTTGGCGCCTACAACCCAGACTGGGCCGTGCTGGTTGAGAAAGACGGTGCGGAACGCCTCTACTTTGTGGTCGAAACCAAGGGCGGCCTCTTCCCTGACGAGCTGCGCGACAAGGAGAGAGCCAAGATCGAGTGTGGCAAAGAGCACTTCAAGGCACTGGCCGCCGGTGAAAGACCCGTAGAGTTCATCCAGGCCAGGAACATCGACGACCTGATGGCACACTGCTAGAGCAGGTATACCGCTCCTCATCGACTGGATACTGGAGTAGAGGAAGAAGAGGTAACAGGTAGAAGAGGAGGTGTCCGGCAGGCAAGGGGATGTGATACAACCTTGAGGTCTATCAGATGGGCAGGAAGGGCGCGCGGCAGGAAGCTCTTGTGTGAGTGAGGCGTGGGGCTATGAACGTCGGTGAACTGTTGCAAGGAAAACGAGAGGAAATCCTCCGCATTGCCGCCAGGCACGGCGCGCGCAATGTGCGCGTCTTCGCTCCGCCGCTCGGGGCGAGGCGGACGACGAAAGCGATATCGACCTGCTCGTGGATATCGAGGAGACCACCTCCCCCTGGTTTCCCGCCGGGCTGGCTCAGGAACTTGAGGAGTTGCTCGGACGACGTGTGGATGTGGTTACCGAAGGGGGGATTTACTGGCTGTTGCGCCGGCGCATCCTGAATGAGGCCAGGCCGCGATGAAGAAGGATGCGCGCGTGTACCTGGCCCATATCCTGGAGTGCGCCGAACGAATCGAGCGGTACGTCTCCAGCGGCGAGGAGGCGCCGGGCATGAGAGCAGGCGCATGGCGTTCAGGGGCACGCCGGGAACGTTGTTTGAGGAAGGCCGATGAACATGGACCAAGCGAAGATCGTGGCAGTGATTCGGGCATATCGGGAAGGACTTGAGAGGCTGTTTGGAAACCAGCTTGTCAGCGTGACCCTCTACGGTTCCTTCGCCCGGGGAGAGGGACGCGAGGATTCAGACATCGACATCTTGTGTGTGCTACGCTCACCCTTCGACTACGGCGATGCGATCCGGAAATCATCCGAGCTGACCGCGGAGCTGAGTCTTGCGCATGATGTGGTTCTCTCGCGTGTCTTCGTTTCCGAGGAGGATATGAAAACCAGCAATCTCCCATTCTTCAGGAACATCCGCCGCGAGGGCGTTCCCACATGAAGGAGGAAATCGACGCCCTGTTCGAGAAAGCCGAATCGAGTCTTTCCGCCGCAAGGCTGCTCGTTGAGGAAGGCTACCCCGGCTTCGCCGCCTCGCGGGCTTATTACGCGATGTTCTATGTCGCCGAGGCGCTCCTGTCTTCTCTCGGGCATTCCTACAGCACCCATGGAGGGGTAATCGGAGCCTTCGGGCGGGAATTTGCCAAGAAAGCAAAACTGGACGCCAAGTTCCATCGTTGGTTGATCGACAGCCAGGACATACGGAATGCCGGTGATTACGGGGTTGGCACGGCGGTGTCCAAGGAGCAGGCGGTTGACCTGATCGCCCAGGCCGGAGCGTTTATTGAGGCCGGCAGAGATTATCTGCAATCGGAGGGAGGAACCAAGGATAGTTGATCGTAAGCCCTGGTGTGCTATGGTCGCACCTCGCAGGTTTGGACCTCTGCCGCTCATATTCACCCACCCTGCCCATTCCTATTGCCCTCATGGCGCGCAAGGATGCTGTACACCGTCTTGCGCGAGATGCCGACGGCGCGGGCGATATGGGCCTTGGGGGCGCCCTTGGCGAGGAGGTCGAGGATGACGGGTATCTTCGCTTGGGTGCTTCGGTAGCGCCAGCCGTTGCGGCTGCCGCCCCAGGTCTTGCCCTTGGCCTTGGCGGCGGCCTGGCTGGCGCGCACGCGCTCGGCGCGCACCTCGGTCTCGAACTCGGCCATGGAAGCGAGGATGTTGGCGGTGAGGCGGCCGGCTGCGGTGGAGAGGGTGAAGCCGTCGCGCAGGCTGACGAGGTCGATCTTGCGCTGGCGCAGCTCGGCGAAGAGCTGGGTGAGCCCCTTGGCGGTGCGGCCCAGGCGGTCAAGGCGCCAGATGACGACCTTCGAGACGCCGCCGGCACGGACCGCTTCCATGAGCTTCTCGAAGCCGGGGCGGTCCATGGTGCGCCCGGTGAAGGTGTCGCGGAAGCAGGTGACCGGCTCGTCCGCCTTCTCCACCCAGCGCTTCAGCTCCGGCTCCTGGCTGGCGTGCTTTTGGCCGGCGCTGGAGACGCGCACGTAGATGGCCGCGTGTTTCTCCCCCTGTGGCATGCTCTGCCATGAATGCTCAGTCAATCTAAAAGTGAGGCTCAGGTGAAAAATTGGTGCGGAGTTCTTTGCGCATGGGCAAGGTGAGCAGGGGAGAGCAGGTGGCGCAGGTGCGGAACCTCGCTGGGCAGGAGGGGGGGAGCGCTGCCATCAGAATGATGCTGCGGAGCAGCGGAAGCGTGGTAGAATAAGGTGGCGAGGTGCTCCGGCGAGGGATGCTGCTATCAGTTTGATGTGATGAGGCGGTGCGTGCGAGGGAAGGAAGGATGAGAAAAAGCACCCGAAGTAGGTAGCCCCCAGGGCGGTAGGAGGGGCCACCCCCTTGCGCCGGTAAGGAGTTGAAATTGGTTGGTGCGCGCAATTTTGTTTTTCTTGGTCCCGCAGACAGCTTAGGTCGCTTCGTCCAGCCAGCAAGATACCGCACCTTCCTCAGTTCAGCCGTATACCAGTTTCGAGTATAGCTCATCATAAAGGCTCAGTTCTGGTCAAAGAATTAGAGGTATGCTGATCGCTCAGGGGGGATGTCATGGCACAGGTCAAAGAAGTTTCATTTCTGGAAAGCGTCAACCTGATGTTCGATCGCGCTGCGGCCCACGTCGATTTACCTCCAGGGCTGACGGATCAGATCAAGGCCTGCAACTCTGTTTACCAGGTGCGCTTTCCGGTGAAGTTTCGCGACAGCTTCCGCATCTTTACAGGTTGGCGCGCCGTGCATAGTGAGCACCGGTTGCCTGCGAAGGGTGGCATTCGCTACGCAAGCATTGTTGATCAGGAGGAGATCGAAGCCCTCGCCGCGTTGATGTCGTACAAGTGTGCCGTCGTGAATGTGCCGTTCGGTGGCTCCAAGGGCGGATTGCGGATAGAGCCGCGCGAGTACGACGAGTACGAACTTGAACGCATCACGCGGCGTTTTACCCGAGAACTCATCAGCAAAGGCTTCATTAGTCCCAGCTTGAATGTGCCGGCTCCTGACGTGGGGACTGGACCTCGCGAAATGACCTGGATCGCCGATACGTACCGCTCGATGTTCCCCGGAGATATCAACGCGATAGCCTGTGTCACCGGCAAGCCCGTGACCCAGGGCGGTATCGCCGGCCGCGTCGAGGCCACGGGACGCGGCGTCCAATACGTCCTGCGGGAGATGTTCCGCACTCCAGAGGATGTGAATCGCGCCAATTTGGAGGGCGACCTCGCAGGCAAACGCATCATCATCCAGGGTTTAGGGAATGTGGGCTATCATACGGCCAAATTTCTCTCCGAGGAGGATGGGGCAATCATCATCGGCATCATCGAGCGGGATGGCGCGCTGCTCTCGGACAAAGGCCTCAACGTCGAAGAAGTGGCAATGTATAACCGAGCCCACGGCGGCATCAAGGGATACGCGGACGCGCGCTACATCGAGGATGGCCACTCCGTGCTGGAGGCAGAATGCGACATCTTGATCCCCGCGGCCCTCGAACGTCAGATTACCGCGGAGAATGCGCCGAGAATCCGGGCGCCCCTCATTGCCGAGGCGGCCAACGGCCCGGTCACCTTCGCCGCGGACGAATACCTCCGCACGCACGGCAAGGTGCTTATCCCCGACGTCTTTCTCAATGCCGGCGGGGTTACCGTCTCCTATTTCGAGTGGATCAAGAACCTTTCCCACATCCGCTTCGGACGAATGGACCGCCGCTTCGACGAGACGCGCGGCCACCACCTGATCGAGACCATCGAGACGATGCTGGGTCGTCCCGTCCCTGCAACTCAGCGTGCTCGGCTCATGCACGGCGCGGAGGAGCTGGACCTGGTGCGCTCCGGCCTTGACGACACCATGCGCCAAGCCTACCACGACGTCCGCGAAGTCTTCCTTTCCCGCAACAACATCCCGGACCTGCGGACCGCCGCCTTCATCGTGGCGATTGAGAAAATTGCCCTCACGTACCTTGAAATGGGTTCCTACTAAGGACGAGTGATGTTACACCTAGTGGTGCGTCCCACAAGTTCGCTTACCTATTTGCGGCGTTGCTGGCTGGATTGGCAAGGAGCTTATGAGGGACGCATGCTCCCCCATACCCCCATCCCGTAGGGGCGGTTCGCGAACCGCCCCTACAAGGCGGGGTGCGCGAGGGGACAAGGTTCCCTCGCAGACGTAGGCGCCGGGCGGGGCAAGCCCCGCCCCCTACGATCCGCTCCTACGGAGTGCGCGGAGGAGACAAGGTCCCCTATCAGAATTAGGTGTTGGAACTTATGGGACACGATACTAGTCTGCAATGACTGCCTACTCATAGGTCGGACAATTAAAGCAAAACACAAGCTGGGTTAAGCAGATGAAATTTTGCCCCTATTCTGGCAACCCCGTGAATTCAAGCTGGCGGAAACGCGTGGGAGTCGAACCCACCGCGGACGTGGTTAGCGCCCGCCATTGGATTTGAAGTCCAAGAGGGACACCCGCCCCTATGCGCTTCCGCTGCTCACTCTGTGTTGCGCAGGCCCTGCCACGCGTCGTGCGAGAGGCGATCCGCGGCGGGCAGATGGAGGGAGGTGAGGTGCTTCTGCTGACTTTACTATAAGCCCCTCATCACGTGAATCGCAACTCCTTCCGCCGGCGAAGGCGCCCGGGCAGGAGAGGCCCGGGGCGGCGGCGGGAGTGTGGGGCAGGCATCCCCTCGCCCAACCCTGGGAGAGACCCTGGGGGAGGGGGCCGAGCCGCCGGGGAGCGGCAACGCGTTCCCGCCACCGCGCCCTGGCTGTCGGCGGCACGCCTCAACTCGCCGGCTTGCTGCGCAGGTCTTTCACGCGCACCGCTTTGGCGTCGAGGTCGCCGCGCTGGAAACGCGGCAGGACGCCGGCCTCGCAGAGCTCCACGTCAACCCCGAGGCCGAGGACGAAGCGGAACTCTGTCGACAGGCGCTTCTGCAGCTCCGGCCAGGCGGCGCGGGCGATCTCGGGCCGCGGCTCGACGCGGATGGTGACGCGCTCCCGATCGCCGACGCTGTCGGCGACGATCTGGAACTCGTCGTCCAGCTCGTTGAAGCCGCGCACCACCTCCTCGACGGCGCCGGGGATGATCCAGACGCCGCGCACCCGCAGGGTGTGATCGGCGCGCCCCTGCAGGCCCCCATCGGCCTGGGCGAAGGTGCGCCCGCAGGAGCAGGGCTCGCTGCTGTAGACCATGTAGTCGCCCATCAGGTAGCGCAGCGCCGGGATGCCTTCGCTCCAGAGGTTGGTGACCACCAGGACGCCGCGCGTGCCCGGCGGCACCGGCTCGAAGGTCTCCGGGTCGACGATCTCGACGATGCCGATGTCTTCGGAGAGGTGGTCGCGCATGGGCCGGCCGCGCGCCGCGTTCTCCTCGGCGCAGGACCAGCCGAGGGGGATGGGGAAGCACTCGGTGTGGCCGACGATGTCGTGCAGGCGCGCCCCTCCCCAAGCCGCCTCGATGCGCTGCTTGCTCGACGGCACGCACGGCCCCGGCTCGGCCATGGTGACGAGGTCGGTCACCTTGGTGTCCTTGGCCGGATCGATGCCGTGCTCGCTCTTCGCCACTTGGCCGAGGTGGAGCACGTAGGAGGGCACGCCGATGACGCAGGTGACGTTCGTCTCTTTGATGAAGAAGAGGCGGCGACGGGAATCCATGCCGCCGCCGGGGATGATCGGGCAGCGCATCAGGTGGGCGCCGTACTGCGAGCCCCACATGCCGGGGAAGGGGCCGTAGACGGAGGTGTTGAAGAACACCGTGCCGGGCCGCAGGCCGAAGGACCAGAAGGCGCGCGCCCAGGCCCAGGCCCAAATGTCGCGGTCGTGCAGGGTGAAGGTGAAGAAGCGCGGCTTGGCGGTGGTGCCGCCGGTGGAGTAGAGCATCCAGCCGTCCTCGGCCCACTCCTGCGGCGAGACGCAGTGGAAATCGCCGAACGGCGGCTTCTCCATCTGGTTCTGTGACCAGTCCTCCTTCGTCGTCAGGGGGAGCTTGGGGAGGTCCTGCAACCCCTTCAGGTCGCCAGGCTGGAAGCCCGCCTTCTTGAAGTGCCGCTGGTACCAGGGAGAGTTGTCGTTGAGGTAGCGCACCAGGGCCTTCAGCTTCGTCTCCTGGATGTGGCGCAGCTCGTCGCGGGAGACGGTCTCGATCTTCTCGTCCCAGTACTTGCTCGAGGGGTCGGGACGGGTCTTTTGGTAGCGGAAGGAATCGACCAGGGTTTTCCAGTCCTCGCGGGTGAACTTCTTCTTCTCAGCCACGCTCCACCTCCTCTGTCTCAACGCCGGGACCGTTGGGCCGCTCGGCAGCCCGCCTGCGCGCGCCCCGGCCGGCCGGCGCGTCGGTGTACGCCGCCGCACGGACCGACCTTGAACGCCGCTGCTCACCCCTTGGCGCACTCGGCCGCCAGCTCGAGGCAGGAGAGGTGATCCTGGAAGCACATGCCGTGGCGCTCCTGGGGGTAGATGAGCGGCTCGATGCCGGCCTTCATGTATCCCTTCAGCTTGTCGCGCATGTGATCCTTGCTGAGGCCCAGGGTGAAGGTGTTCACCATCTCGTCGGTGACTTCCTGCAGCGCCGCTTCATGCTTGTTCTGATCCCACAGTCCTTTCACCTTCTGCGCCTTGTCCAGGAAGCCCTCGCTCTTGGCGATGAAGTGGTAGTGCTCGGTAGCGCAGTAGAAGGCCACCTTCTTCTTGGTGGTCTTCACCGCCTCGGGTTCGCCGAGCTCGGGACAGGTCATCGACAGGGTGCTGATCTTCACCGCGTCGGGGTCGCGTCCGGCCCGCTTGGCGCCGATGGCGAGGTTCTCCTTGATGGTGGCGACGTGGCGGTGATTGAGGAAGTTGACCACGATGCCGTCGGCGACCTCGCCGGCAAGCTGGGTCATCTTCGGCCCCAGGGCGGAGAGGTAGATCGGCATCGGCTCCTTCAGGGGGCGCTCGCGCAGGTAGAACTTGGTGATCTTGAAGAACTCGCCGTCGTGGCTGACGCGCTCGCCGGTGAGGAGCTTGCGCATGATGACCACCGTCTCGCGCACGCGCGCCAGGGGCCGCTCGATGGGGATGCCGTGGCCGCGCACCATGAAGCCCTCGCCGCCGGTGCCCAGCCCGATGCGCACCCGCCCGCCGGTCCAGACGTTGAGGCCGTTAAAGGCCATGGCGAGGAGGGTGGGGGTGCGGGAGTAGACGTTGACGATGCTCGTCCCCAGGGTCAGCGCGCGGGTGAGCGGCGCCACCGCGGCCAGCACCGCGAAGCTGTCCTTGCCGGAGTTCTCGGCCGGGGTGAAGGCGTCGTAGCCGAGCTCCTCGCAGCGCTTCGCCATGGTGATGATCTCGTCCATGGTGATGTCGCCGGTGTAGAAGACCGTTCCCAGTTTGACCATGCCGTTGCTCCCCTCTGATGGGCCCGCGCGACGGCATTCCGTGCCGACTCCCGGCGCCCGCCGCTCCACCCCCCGACCTTACCACTCCGCAGACCGCCCCGTCCCACCCTCCATCATGACCCCGGCACGACGACCCCGGCACACCATCCAGGGCGCCGCGCGGCACCCTCGTCCCCACAGGGGCCGTCTCAGCGCTTCCCGCGATCCTCGATCGACTCGACGGTATACCCCAGCTTCTCCAAGGGCTTGTCGCCGAAGCCGAGGGTGCTCGGCGTCTCGCCCGAGATCTCGCGGTCGAGGCGGCGCACACCGCGCGTCGCGGTGACGCGGGCGCTGGCCGCCGCCTCGCTGCGGGCGCGGGATGGGTCGAAACTCTCGTAGTGCACAATCTCGGCGAGAGGCCGGCGCTCCCGCACCTCGCGCCGCAGATCGGGCCAGCCGATGGCGAGGATGGTCTCGATCCGGTAGCCGGGCGGAATCTCGAACAGCGCCAGAAGCTCCTGCTCGAAGTGCCGGCCCATCGACAACCACGTGGCGCCCAGGCCTTGCGCCGCCGCCGCCAGGAACATGTTCTGGATGCAGGCCGCCATGGACTGCTGGTAGATGTCGTAGCGGTAGTAGAGCATCGGGTAGGTGCGGTTCAGGCGGCGATCCCCCGCCACGACGATGAACACCGGCACGTTGAAGAGGTACGACAGGTCGGGCCAGGGAAAGCCCTCCGGCCCCGCATCGCGCTCCTCGGAGAACTTGCGCTGCTGCGAGTAGATTTCGGAGAAGCGCCGGCGGCGCTCGGCATCGCGCACGACGATGAACTCCCACGGCTCCGAGCTGCAGCCGGAGGGCGCCCAGCGACCGGCCTCGAGGATATTCGTGATCATCTCCTCGGGCACCGGGTCCGGCTCGAAGAGGCGGCAGCTCCGGCGTTTCCGCATGATCTCCAGGAGATCGTCAATGGTCGCGGACGTATCGAGCACGATGCGGCCCATGGTTGCCCTCCTCTCTGCGGAACCCTGCCCGCCTGGCGCGATTCGGCACGGCGCTGCCGAGCGCTGGTTTCCGCCTTGCGTTACGCCGGCCTCCGGCGCTTTCCGCCGTGGCGACCGCGCAGGCCGTTGCCCGTGGGGTGGACCGGGCGCGGCGGCGAAGCAAAGGCGTGCGGCGCGCTCAGCACTCCGCCAGGCGGCGCAGGAAGACCTCCATCTCCTTCACGGTCTGCAGGTCGCCGTTCTTTTTGGCGACCTCGATGCCCTTGATGAAGGTCTCGCGCGCCTTGTCGATCTGCTGCGTGTCGCGGTAGGCGCAGCCCAGGCCGCGGTAGGCCACGGAGTAGTCCGGCTTCAGCTCCAGCACCCGCGCGAAGGCGGCCGCCGCTTCGGCGTGGCGCCCTGCCTTCTGCAGCTCGGTCGCCAGGCCGAAGAAGACCAGCTCGTCATTGGGGTCGAGCTCCGCGAGCTGCTTGAACTGCTCAATGCGCTCGTCGTTCGCTGCCATGGGGATGGACCGTCCTGCGCGGGTCTGCGAGACGTTGGCAGACGCCGCAGCCCTGCACGGTTTCACGTCGGCTGCCCCGGAAGCCGACGAGGTGCTAGGGGCGGTTCGCGAACCGCCCCTACGGTCGATGGGCTGGATGCCAGTCCCACCATCTCTGCGCTCTCAGCGTCTCCGCGGTTAAATGGATGGCGCCGCCGAGACGCAGAGGACGCGGAGGAAGGATGAACCACGGATAGACACGGATGCACACAAATATCAGTGTCCATCGGTGTTCATCCGTGGTTCCTTGCATACCGATGGCAGGTGCGCTTCGCGAACCACCCCTACGGTCGTCCGCCATTGCCTGCCCCGTGCCGCCTGGGGAGCGTGGCTCACGGCGCCGCCAGGCGACGGCTGCCGTCACCCTGGTAAACGTACTCGATGGTCACGCAGCCGCCATCCTTGCGGTTGCAGTAGTAGTTCAGGATGCGGAACTTGGCGTAGCGCCCGTCCGCCGTGCGCACCGCATAGGTGTGGTTCTTCGACTTCAGGGTGAAGCCGAGGGGGTTGTAATCGTACCACTTCTGCGGCAGAGGGTTCTCCGTGCCCATGCGGTCGCTGCTCTTCACGTCCAGCGCGTAGCCGCCGGCCGGCGCTTCGGTGACGCGTGCGAAGTCCACCGGCCCCAGGTCGATGAGGCCGGCCTGAGCGCGCGGGTTCGTGGCGCCCCCATTCGTCTTGATCTTGTTCCTGCGGAAGGCGATATCCCAGTCGAGGCCCTCCTCATCGCCGGCGACGACGCTGCCGCGCGAGAAGTCGAAGTGCGTCCACAGGGTCTTCGAGCGCGCATCAACGGTGTAGACGAGCGGCCCGACGAGCTGCGCGCCGGCCTCCCGCGGCGGCCGCGAGGTGGGCTGGTAATCGCCGCGGTCCTCGCTGCTGATGGTGGGTCCGCAGCCCGCCGCCAGGAGCAGCACGCCGCACAGCAGCACGCCGAGCAGGCGCCGCGCCCCGGCGCGCCCGCGCTGGAAACCTCGCCCCGCAGCCACGCGCCGCGCTCCGCCCCCCGCCGCGTCAGCCAACCAGTTCTTGGGCATAGGAAAAGGATGTCGCCACCGCCTCGACCATGGCCGCCAGGTAGTCCTGGGGACTGCGGCGCGCGGCTTGCTGGGCGCCCTTCGAGAGGCCGCAGATGCGCAGGAAGACCTCGAGGTACGCGCGCAGTCCCGCGAGGTAGAGCGCGGCGGCGTGGGCGCCATCATCCGCCGCCCGCAGGATGCTCTCCGCGGCGACACGCCCCGTGTACAGCGAGCCGCCGATCCCCTCGCCGATGATCGGCAGCATGAGGCCGCCGGCATCGCCGATGAGCAGGGCATTCCCCTTCGCCGGCTGGAAGCTCCCCTTCAGGTAGGCGAAGTAGAGGAGCGCCGTGCCGCACCCGAGGCGATGCGTGCTCTCCTTCGGCAGCGACAGACCAAAGACCTCCTCGACGAACTGCATCGTCCAACGATCGACCTCTTCCTGCTGGCCGCGGCGGAAGCCGATCTCATAGACGAGCGTGCCATCCTTGATGATGACGTCGCTGTAGAGCGGCGCCATGCCGGGGTGGGTGAGGCAGTGGAACCAGCGCGGCGCCACCCGTCCGACTTCGGGGTACCATTTCTCCAGGCCGTGGCTGTACCGCACCTGGAGGTCGGGCCAGAGACACTTGCGCACGTGCGAGGAGGCGCCGTCCGCGCCGACGACGTAGCGGCAGCGCAAGGTCTCCTCGGCGCGCGGCGTCTTCACCCGCACCGCATATCCATCGCCGTCCTGCTCCACGTGGCGCAGCGTCGTCTCGTCGCGCACCGTGGCGCCGGCCTCAACGGCGCGCTGCGCGCACCAGGCATCGAGGTCGCGCCGCCAGGATTGGTAGGTCTCGTGCTCGACCGGCGCGCTGCCCGCGCCGGGGACGTGCACCATCCAGCCGCGCACCTCGGCCGGCTCCGCCAGGACCTCCCGCGGGAAGCGGCCGAAGATGCGCCGCAGCTCGCTGATCCCCACGCACATGAGCATGCCGGTGCAGGTTTTGTCCCGCGGCAGTTTCTCCCGCTCCAGGAGTAGCACGCGCAGCCCCGCCTTGGCGCAGAGATAGGCAGCCGCCGCGCCGCCCGGGCCTGCCCCGGCAACGATCACGTCGTAGCTCATCGGGATCACAGAGCTTCCTCTTCCCCCCGGCAACGAAGATGTCCTGACGCTCCTCTTTCACCACGCTGAAGCGCCGCGCCGCATCTCGCGGCAGAGGGGTCGAGCGAGCGGCGTACCACCTCAACGAAAGTATTCGGCGCGCGTCGTGGGGCAAACCTGGATGCTCCGCAACTCCTTTTCGCGCAGGACGAGCAGCTCAAAGGGCTCCCCTGGGTTGCGGCGCCAGAGGTGCTCGTAGTAGGCCGAGCGGCTGCTGATCTCCTGGTGATCGAGCTCCATCACCACATCCCCCGCCTCGAGGCCGGCGGTCTCAGCAGGGCTGGCCGGGGCCACCCCAAAGATGACGATGCCGTTGGCGTGCGGCTGGACATAGGTGCCGAGCCAGGGACGCAGGCGCTTGCGGCGAGTGGCCCCATACTTCTGCATTTCCTCGCTGATGGCGCGGTAGCAGTTGATGGGGATGGCCAGGGTGCTGCCGCGCACTTCGTTGAGGTTCAGCGACACGACGCCGATCATCTCCCCGTGATAGTTCACCAAGGCCCCACCCCCGAGACCTGGATTGACGGCCGTGGTGCGGATCGCCTTCTCGAGCTTGTACTCCCAGTACGCCTCGAAGCCGCCAAGGTCGGTGATGAAGCCGGTGTTGATCTTGCGCTGGGCCTCGCCCGCGCTGGCCACGGCAAGGGTCTCCTGGCCGATCGCCGTGGCATCCGAATCACCTAGGGGCAGCGCGGGGAGGCCGCGCTCGCCGACGCGCACCACCGAGATGCCGCTGTCGAAGTCATGGTCCACAAGCTCAGCGCTGAGCTGCTGCTTCTTCGCCAGCGTCACGCTGATGCGGCTGGCGCCCAGGACGATATAGCCGGCGGTGAGGATATAGCCCTCGGGATGCACGATAGTGCCGGTGCCCATGCGCTCGTTGCCGAGAATCTGGCTCGAGGGGTTGCTGGCCGGGATGCTCGTATGGAGCGTCACGATGGTTGGCAGGACGTTCTCGACGAAGCGCAGATAGCCGTTCACCGGGGGCTCCAAGTTTCATGCTCGCCGGCTCGTCCGCCGAGCCGGGCTGCCCATGGCGCAGCTTTCCTTCTCGGACCCTCTCTCCACGCGCTGCCGGCGCGCCGTCCCCAGCGTTCAGGCCGCAGGCGCGCCCCTGCGGTTCGGCCGCCGGCGTGGAGCAGTAGCGGAGTTCTGAATGTAACAAACCACCGCCGGCGATTCAAGGAGCCCCCCGTTCGGCGTCCTCGTCAGGCTGTGCCGCGGAAACGCCCCAAGCCGGATTCTCCCACGCGCTGGCGCCGGGCGTGATGCGGACAACCACCGCTAGAGCCCGCCAGCGGGCTATGGTAGTGTTCCTGATCCAGGCGCCCCTTGGTGCGCCCGCTTCGTTGCCGCCTGCCGCAGCCGGGATGGAGCGGAGGGACCCCTCCCTCGCGCCGCCGTCGCCGCCGGCTCGCTCCCTGGAACAAGGCGCGGAGGGTGGGGGAGGCGGAGGGATCACCGTTCCCCTGCGAAATGCGCCCCAGCACGACTGCGGCGCGGGAGATCGACCATGAGCGCCGGCCTTCCTCAAACAGTGCGGGCTCGGCACGGGATGGCCGCATCGATTCATCCCCTGGCCTCGGAGACGGGGGTCGCCATCCTGCGCCGCGGCGGCAACGCCTTCGACGCGGCGGTTGCGATGGCGGCGCTGCTCAACGTCGTCGATCCGCACATGACCGGCATCGGCGGCGACGCCTTCATGCTGACCTACCACGCCGCCGGCGGCAAGGTGGAAGCCCTCAACGCTTCCGGCCGGTCCCCCTACGACTGCTCCCTGGAGTACTACGCCGGCCTTGGCTGGCAGCAGATTCCCGTCACCGGCATCCACGCCGTCAGCACGCCGGGCGCCCTCGACGGCTGGCTGCGGCTCCTTGAGCGCCACGGCAGCATGGCGCTCGCCGACCTCCTGGAGCCGGCGATCCGGGCCGCCTTCGACGGCTTCGTGGTGAACCGCTACCTGGCGGGGTGGTACCGCCATCCTCTGTTCGGCATGAGCCGCTGGGCGCGGTTCCCCGCCACGGCGGCGACGTACCTGACCGACGGCCAGCCTCCCGAGGCGGGGCAGCGCCTGCGCCAGCCAGCCCTTGCCGGGACCTTGCAACGCCTCGCCAGGCACGGCGCCCGCGACTTCTACGAAGGTGAGCTGGCGGAGCGCATCGAGCGCTTCTGCCGGCAGCAAGGGGGGTTCTTGACCCGCCGCGACTTGCGCGATCACCAGAGCGACTGGGTGGAGCCGATCAGCACGATCTACCGCGGCTACACCATCTACGAGTTCCCGCCCAACACCCAGGGGATCGCCCTGCTCGAGCAGCTCAACATTCTCGAGGGCTTCGATCTGGCGGCGCTCGGCCCCAACAGCGCCGAGGCGATCCACCTGCAGATCGAAGCCAAGAAGCTGGCCTTCGCGGACCTCGAGCGCTACATCACCGATCCGGACGCCGCCGCCATTCCCGTCGCCGGCCTCCTTGCGAAGGCCTACGCGGCGCGCCAGCGCGAGACGATCCGGCGCGACCAGGCCGCCGCCAGCACGCCTCGCCTCGATCCCGCGCTGAGCACGCTGGAGAACACCACCTACTTCTGCGTCGTGGACGCGCAGCGCAACGCCGTCTCCTTCATCAACAGCCTGCGCTCGCCCTGGGGCTGCGGCCTGGTCGCGGCCGACACCGGCATCCTGCTGCAGAACCGGGGCAAGGATTTCTCCCTCAACCCGCGACATGTCAATCGCCTGGCGCCGCACAAGCGCACCTTCCATACCCTCAACCCGGCCATGGTCTTGCGCGATGGTCAGCTCGTCCTCGTGCTCGGCTGCGCCGGCGCCGAGCAGCAGACCCAAGCCTTGCAGCAGCTCCTCGTCAACGTCATCGACTTCGGCATGGAGCCGCAGGAGGCCATCGCCGCGCCCCGCTGGTCGAGCGCCAGCGGTCTGGAGATCGGGCTGGAGGCGGGGATTGAGGCGCAGGCGCGCGGGCGGCTCGCAGCCAAGGGGCACCGCCTGGTGGAGACCATCTCCACCTTCGGGCAGGCCCAGATGATTGCCGTGGAGGCGCAGGGCGGGGGCTTGCGAGGCGGCACCGAATCGCGCGCGGAGGGTCTCGTCGCGGGGTACTGATCTCGTCTGCTGGAAAAGCCGTGCGGGAGGGGGGGGCAGCGCGGCGACCTCGGCGCGGAGACTGCCGTGGGGGACCCTCGATCCCCCACCCGCCGCCGTCACGCCCGTGTCGTCTCCCCTAAATTCCATCAGGTAATTTTGCGAGGGGACCTTGTCCCCTCGCGCAGCTCGCGGGGAATGAGGGTATGGGGGAGCATGGTCCCCCGCGTCTCCTTCCAATGCAGCGTGCGACGTCGCGCCTTGGTTAGCGAACTTGTGAGCAACACGAGGCGCCGCCGCGGGGCGATCAGCCCGGCAGGGGCAGCGCCTGTTCGTTCCAGGCGTTCATGCCGTTCATGACGTTGGTGACGTTGTCATAGCCGCGCTGGAGGAGGATGCTCGAGGCCAGGCTGGAACGGTAGCCGGCGGCGCAGATGACGGCGACGGGGCCGTCGTTCGGCACCTCGCGGTAGCGCTGCGGCAGGGAGCCGACCGGGATGTGCAGGGCAGCCTCGATGTGGCCCGCGTTCCATTCGCTGTCGTTGCGCACATCTACCACGTGCGCGATCTCACGCCGCCGCAACCGCTGGCGCAGCTCGTCGGCGCTGATCTGGGGGAGGTGACGGAGCGGCAGGCCGGCGCCGGCCCAGGCGTCAATGCCCCCGGCCAGGTAGCCCTCCAGCCGGTCGCACCCCACCCGCACGAGCTGCCGCACCAGGATCGGGATTTGGTCGTCCTGCTCCGCCAGGAGGAGGACCGCGGTCTCCTCGCCAAGCACCGACCCCGCCCACGTCGAGAAGCCGCCCCCGGCGCCGATGCTGTAAGCTCCCGGCACATGGGCGGCGGCGAAGCGCGCCTGCGGGCGCGTATCCACCAGCACGGCGCCGGCCGCCAGCCGCGCCTGCACCTGCCGCGCCGACAGCGCCGGCGGCTGGGGAATGCCCCCCAGCACCCTCGGCCCTTGCCGGTTCTGGCGCACCATGCGGATGAAATACGCCGGCGTCTCGGGAACGTTCTCCACCATGGATCGTATGAAGGCGTCTTGGCTCGGGAAGTTCAGAGCGTAGTTCTCGCGCCGCTGGCGGCCGAGGGTCGAGGAACGCTCATCGCAGATGACGCGGGCGCAGAGCGAGCCGGCGCCGTGGCCAGGGTAGACCTCGACCTCGTCGGGGAGCTTCAGGAGCTTGTTGAAGAGGCTGTCGTGGAGCTGCCGGGCAAGGTTTTCGGCATGCTGGGGACCAAGGAGGTCGACGCGCCCCACATCGCCGATGAAGAGGGTATCGCCGGTGAGGAGGCGGGTGGGGACGGTGGCGCTGGCGGAATCGTAGACGGCCAGGGTCATGCTCTCCGGGGTGTGCCCCGGCGTGGCGAGGGCCTGGATCACCACGCTCCCGATGGCGATGCGCCTGGCGTCGTCGAGGGGCAGGTGCTCGAACTGGGCGTTCGCCGCGCGCGCGATGCAGATGGCCGCGCCGGTCCGGGCAGCCAGTTCGCAGTGGCCGGCGACGTAGTCGGCGTGCAGGTGGGTGAGAAAGGTATGGGTGATGGTGAGTCCGAGACGCTGGGCTTCGTCGAGGTAGAGGTCGATGTCGCGCTGCGGGTCAACCACCGCGCAACATCGCGCCGTCTCGCAGCCGACCAGGTACGAGGCATGCGCCAACCCTTCCAAAAAGAACTGGTGAAACAGCATCCGGTGCCTCCTCAAGGCCAGCGCGCGCCGCCAGGTGGCCGACCGTTGCGCACCCGCCGAGAGGCGATGCGCGGCGCGGGCCGGGCGCAGGAATTGCCGCGGAGGCCGCACCGCTCGCCGCTCTCCCAGCCACGGCGCCACCTCCTGTTGGGAGGTTCTTTGGCAGGCGGGCGAGGGAATACGCCGGCGGCGTCATGCAAATTGTCACTGGAACAATTGTACCCGGCTGGCTCACCTCTTTTCAAGGGATTCCCCGCCGCGTGTCTCCGCACGCGCGGGACGCCCCGGGAGCAATGCGGAAGAGGCGCCCTCACACCGCCAGGCGGCGCAGTTTCTCAACGCCCGCGCGCTCGCCCAGGACGACGAGGACCTGCCCGTCCCGGAGCTGCAACGTTGACGGTGGGTTGTAGGTGAAGTGCGGCTCGCCGGGATCGCGCACGGCCAGCACCTGGAGGCCGGTCTTCGTGGGGATGTCCGCATCGTTGAGGCTCTGCCCAAGGAGGGACGAGGAGGCGGTGAGCTGCACCTCCTCGATGCGGTAGGTGCCGGTTGGTCGGCGCAACATCGTATCGAGGAAGGTCACCACCGCGGGGCGCACCATCTCGCTGGCCATGCGCAGGCCGGCAATCATGTAGGGAGAGACAGTGGCGTCGGCGCCGGCGCTGAGGAGCTTGCGCCGCGAGTGCGCGTCGACGCACTTCGCCACGATGCGCAGCTTCGGGTTCAGGCCGCGCGCCGTGATGGTGATGAAGAGGTTATCCTTATCCTCCGGCAGCGCGGCGACGAGCCCCGCGGCCCGCTGCACCCCCGCCTCCAGGAGCGCCTCGTCGTCGGTGGCGTCGCCAACGACAATGAGCGCCTCCGGCAGGGCCTCGCGCACGTGCTCGATGATGCCAGGATCGCGCTCGATGACCACGGTATCGTGGCCGGTCTGCAACAACTCCTCGATGACCGCGCGCCCATTCTTGCCGCCGCCGCAAACGAGGTAGTGGCCGTGCAGCCGTTCGATCTCCTTGCGCATCTTGTTTCTCCACAGGACGTTCGACAGCTCACCCTCGACGATGAAGGCGGTGGTTGAGCTGAGGACAACGAGGAGCACCCCGGCGCCGAAGAAGATGAGGAAGATCGTGAAGATGCGGGCGGGGACGTTCTTCTCTAGGCTGTGGACCTCTCCGTAGCCGACCGAGGAGAGGGTGATGACCGTCATGTAGGCGGCGTCGAGGAGCGTCCACGAGGCGCCGCCGATGAGCTTGTACCCCGCCGTCCCCACAATGAGAATGCAGAGGAGCATGATGAGGGCGTAGCGAATCTGCCGCGGCAGGTTGGTTGCTCGTTTAGGCACGATGATGCTCGCACAGCCTGAGCTAGGTGGATGCCTGGCGCCGCGGCGGACACGGCGCGCCCCCCCCCACCCCGCTTCCCCGGCCCGGCGCCGGCGCGGGAGAACCAGCACTCCGTCCCCGGCGAAGCGGGACGCGGTTGCCCTTGCCCGCCCAGGTGCTAGAATAGCGCACCGGTGCTGGAGGGACCGATGCGAACCACCCTGTCGCTCCAGCCGCTTACGCGCCGCCGCCGGTGTCGGAGAGACTCACGAGAGAACGGCTCTCAGCGCGCCACCCGAGGGATCGATCATGCCCAACCCAGAGCAGGCGCCGCGCGCCTGGGTGCACACCATCGGCCGGCAGGTGGGCGAGGAGGTCACCATGCACGGCTGGCTCTACAACAAGCGCTCCAGCGGCAAGGTTCAGTTCCTGCAACTGCGCGATGGAACCGGCATCGTGCAGTGCGTCGTCGTCAAGAACGAGGTGACGCCGGAGGTCTTCGCGCTCTGCGACTCGCTGCAACAGGAGAGCGCCATCTCGGTGACGGGCGAGGTGCGCGTGGACAGCCGCTCGCCCCTCGGCTACGAGCTTGGCGCGCGCAACGTCGTGCTGCACCACGCCGCCGACGACTACCCCATCTCGCCGAAGGAGCACGGCGTCGCCTTCCTCATGGACCACCGCCACCTCTGGCTGCGCTCCAGCCGCCAGCACGCCATCCTGCGCATCCGCGCCGGGCTGGCGCGCGCCTGCCGCGACTTCTTTGACAGCCGCAACTTCACCCTGCTTGACGCCCCCATCTTCACCCCCGCGGCCTGCGAGGGCACCACGACGCTCTTCGAGACCGACTACTTCGGCGGCAAAGCCTTCCTGAGTCAGAGCGGCCAGCTCTACATGGAAGCCGGCGCCATGGCGTTCGGCAAAGTCTACTGCTTCGGGCCGACCTTCCGCGCCGAGAAGTCGAAGACGCGCCGGCACCTCACGGAATTCTGGATGATCGAGCCGGAGGTGGCGTACTTCGACCTCGAGGCCGACATGGACCTTGCCGAGGAGTTTGTTGTGGAGATCGCGCAGCGGATGCGGCGCGAGTTCGAGCCGGAGCTGACCCTCATCGGCCGCGACCTCGCGGTGCTCGACCGGGTGCGGAAGCCCCTGCCGCGCATCCGCTACGACGAGGCGATCGAGCTGCTGCGCGCCAAGGGGTGCGCGGTGGCGTGGGGCGACGATTTCGGCGGCGACGAGGAGACCCTCATCTCGCAGGAGTTCGACCGCCCCGTCATCATCCATCGCTACCCCATCCACCGCAAGGCGTTCTACATGAAGCAGGACCCGGCTGATGCGCGCCTGGCCCTGTGCATGGACATGCTGGCCTCAGACGGCTACGGCGAGATCGTCGGCGGCGGCCAACGCGAGGATAACCTCGCGGCGCTGGAGCGGAAGATCGCCGCCCATGGCCTGCCGAAAGAGGCCTTCTCCTGGTACTTCGATCTGCGCCGCTACGGCTCCGTTCCCCATGCCGGCTTTGGCCTCGGCCTCGAGCGCACCTTGGCGTGGATTTGCGGCCTGCACCACGTCCGCGAAACGATCCCCTTCCCGCGCCTGATGGACCGTCTCTCCCCGTAAGCGGCCGCCACGGCGCGGCTGCCTCCTACCCCCCCCTCGCCGAGGCAAAGCGTCTGTCCACGCCGTGAACCAGCTTCAGTCCGGCTTGGCCTCCCCAGCCGCGGGCCCAGCTCCCGGGCGCAAGTTTGCCCCGGGTCGCGTGGCGAGGCGCGCGCCTTTCACAGGCGGCGAGAGAGGTTCCGCCGCAGCCGCCGGATTACTGGGTGCTGGGAAGGGCGCCGGCCGGCCTATCCGCAAGGAGGAGCTGGGCGCTTAAGATGTCCTTCAGGATCACGATGTACTGGTAGGGTCTCATGTAGTTGATGTCGTCTCCCAGGAGGTTCTTCTCGAAGTTGTAGAGGTAGATTTGCTGCTCTTTCTCGAAAATCTCGCGTCCCAGCGGCGAGCTGCGCCCGTCGGGCAGGAGCTCATCGGCGTCGGCTGGCAGGGAGACGCCGATCTCGCGGTACTTCGCGGTGAGGTACGCCTGCACGATCACCCAGAGGTTCTCGTTGGGACGCACGCGATGCACGAAGTAACGCCCGCGGTGATCAACTCCCGGCTCGGCCTCGTCGAGAATCTCCTTGATGGTGCGCGCCCGCCGCGCGGCGCCCTGGGCGCCGCTCTCCCGACGTTCCGCCAGGCCGGCTGGCGAACCTTCCCCCTGTGATCCCGCGCCCCCGGCCGGAGCAGCCATCTGCCGCGGATGCGCCAGAACCGTCCCCTCCGCATCCACGACCTCGGAGAGCTCGCCGCGCCAGGGGAGATAGCGCGCCGTCGTGCCGGGCCGCACCGGAGGCGCCCCAGGGGCGAGCGCCCCCGGCCGCTGCGGAAGAGCCGAGACGCGGGGTTCAACCCCGCCCGCGCCGGGCGACGGCGATCGAGGAAGGGGTGGAGCAGCGCCGCCGGCCGCCGCTCTGGCCGCGGCTCCACCCGACTCCAGCTTCTCCGGCGGCACCACGGCGCGCCTCAGCAACGCCGCCGTCGCCGCGGGCCGGGGCGGAACCGGCGGCAGGGTGACGTTGGGGAGGGGCGCGCTCGCCGCCAGGGGAACCCGCGGCACGAGGCTCACCGGCTTCGGCGCGGGGGAGCGCGGCGCATCGCCGCGTGGCGACGGGGAGGTGGCCGCGCGGGGTGGGCTCGGAGGCTCCTCGGAGGCCGATCCTGGGGCGCCCGCCGCTGCCGCCGCCAGGCTCTCCCCAGACCCTTTCGCAGGTGGGGCGGTTTCTGGGCCGGCAATGATGATCGGGGTGTCGGCGGGAACGAGCCGATCGATGGGATCGAGGCGTGCCGCCCCCTCCGCTGCCGGGCCGGAGCCGGATGCCGGCGACTCCCCTGTCGGGTAGGGCCGCAGCACGATCGGGCCGCCTGACGAACCGGGCGCCTCGCTCAACGACGCGCCAGGGGCTCGCTCGCCGCAGGAGAGGCCGCCGCAACCCTCCAGGGTTGTCGCGTCGCCGGGGACTGCCTCCGGCGCTGCTTCCCCCGCGTGACGTTCGAAGCTCGGCCCCGTCCCCTTCGTGGCGCCGTCCTCGCCGCCGCCCCGGAACAGGATCGCGGCGGTGACCAGCGCTCCGGCGCCGACCAACGCGGCAACGAGCAGGAACTTCTTCATGGCGGACCCACCCTCCGCCCCCTCGCCCTTCCGGGTGGCTGAGCGGACATGCACCCAGGAGACGCGACAACTTCTGCTTGCAGCCTTGCACTGTTACTCTACAATAAGGACGGGAGAACCCCAAGCAGAATTCACCGCAATGCACTGCGTCCTCTTCCACTCCTCCTATGCAGAGCGCCTTCGGCTGCACAACCTCCGCCCCTTGCCCCTCCACCCTCCGCCGCGGCCGCGGCGCGTGGCCAACGCTGCTTGGTCTGTTGCTCGCCCTCCTCATCGCCACCCCGGCGTCCGGGGCCGCGCCGCTTGAGGAGTTCCAGGCCAACCTCCGAAGCTTCCTCAAGCAGCGCTGCCTGAAGGAGGCCGACGTCGGCTTGATGATCACCTCGCTGCAGCGCGGCGACGTGCTCTTCGAAGCCAACGCCGGGAAGCTGCTGATCCCCGCCTCGAACATCAAGATCCTGACCGCGGCGGCGGCCCTCGACCGCTTGCATAGCGACTACACCTTCAAGACCTGGCTGGCCACCGACGGCGTGAAGAACGGACGGGTGCTGCAGGGGAACCTCTACCTGGTCGGCGGCGGCGACCCGTCGCTGGTGCCGGAACAGCTCTGGCTGCTGGCCCAGAAGGTGCGCACCCTCGGCATTGATATGATTACGGGCGGCCTCTACTACGACGACTCGTACTTCGACGACACGCCCTACGTTCGCGGCTGGGACGGCGCCAGCGCGGAGGCCTACCACGCGCCGATCAACGCCCTGTCGCTGAACTTCAACATCATCACCCTGCACGCCTATCCAGCGGATCAGCCGCGGCGCCTGGCTCGGGTCATCCTGGAGCCGGAATCGCGCTACGTGGAGATTCTCAACTCCGTCACCACGGGGCCTGCCGGCGGCACGCCGAACATCGTGGTGTCGAGCCGACGCAACGGCGACCAGGAGATCCTGGAGGTGAGCGGCAGCCTCCCCTTGGGCAGCCCATCCTACCAGCTCCGCAGGGCGATCATCGACCCGGCCCGCTTTACCGCCGCGACGTTCCGCGAGTACCTGCTGCTGCAAGGCACGCGCATCTTCGGGGAGACCAGCCGCAGGACGCTGCCGAAGCACGTCGCCGTCCTCGTCCGTCACGACTCGAAGCCGCTCTCCACCATCATCGCCGACCTCAACAAGTTCAGTAACAACTTCGTCGCCGAGCAGCTCCTCAAGAACCTCGGGGCTGAGCAGTTCGGCCCCCCCGGCAGCACGGCGAAGGGGGTGCGCGCCGTCGCCGCGTTCCTGGCGCGGCTGGGCTTGGCGGAAACGGAGTTCAGGATCGCCGACGGCTCCGGCCTGTCCACCTTCAATCGCCTCTCCGCCCGCGTCCTGGTGCGCGTCCTGCGAACTATGTTCAACGATTTCGAGGTGCTGCCGGAGTTCATGGGCTCCCTGGGCATCGTGGGAGCCGATGGTCTCGTCCAGCGTCGCCTGCAGGGGACGGAGGCGGAGCGCAACCTGCGCGTCAAGACTGGCACGCTGGCGGGCGCTTCCAGTTTGTCGGGTTACGCGCGCGCCGCGAACAAGGAGCTGCTGGCTTTCGCCTACATCGTCAATGGGGGACCCTGCGGCCACGCGCAGCTCCGCCAGCTCCAGAACCGTCTTAGCCTCATGCTCGTGAAGTTCAGCCGTTGAGGGCCAACGCGCCCGGCACCCCCGCGCCCAGGACCGCAGACCGGGGGGAGCGGCGTGCGGGACCGCCAGCCGGTGCGGGCATTTGACCGCCTGGAGCGGAACCATTACCATACCGCCAGCCTCGGCGTGACCTGCTCGGCGCGGGGAGGGCACAAGGGGGAAGCTGGGGATTTGCTTGAAGGCAGCCCCGTGACCGTGCCGGCCCGCTCGAGTGCCGAGGGAGCGGGCCCGGGCGCTCGTCCCAGGCATGCTCCAGCGGAGAGGCCGGTGCCCTGCGAGGCGCGCGTCAAGGCACCCGCCGCGGGTGCGAGCCTCGCCTCGACGGATCGTCCCTGACCATCGTGTGAACGAGAGGGAGAGGGGTATGAAAAGCAGTCTCTGCGTGCGCGCTGGAACCGTGGTGCTGGTGGCGATGCTGCTCCTCATCGGGCGCGGCCATCCCGCCGCCGCCCAGAACGAGATTCGCATCGGCTTGATCGGTCCCCTGACGGGCCTGCTGGCGGTGGCGGGGAGCGGCATGAAGCAGGGGGCGGAGCTGGCCGTCGAGGAGATCAACGCCGCCGGGGGCATCAACGGACGCAAGGTGGTGCTGTATCCCGAGGACGACCAGGCCAACCCCGCCGAGTCCGTGAGCGCGCTCAAGCGCCTCATTGAAGAGAAAGGGGTGCTCGCCGTGATCGGCCCCATCACGGCCACGGCGATGCTCGCCATGTCGAAGATCAACAAGGAGGCCGGCGTGGTGCTCCTGTCGCCGACCGCCTCGGCCCCCATCATCACGAAGCAGGGGAATCCCTACATGTTCCGCAATTGCCCCACCGCGCCGGTGCTCTCCGGCAACGTGGCGAAGTACGCGGTGCAGACCCTGGGGTTGAAGCGCTTCGCCATTGTGACCCAGAACGACGATTTCGGGCGCACGAATGGCGACGCTTTCGCCGCCGCGGCCAAGGAGCTTGGCGCCACGGTGGTGGCGAACGAGTCGCACCTGCCGGATGACAAGGATTTCAAGGGGCAGCTCATCAAGATCAAGGCGCAGCGTCCCGATGCGCTGTTCCTCACCGGTTTCTACGCCCCCGGCGCCCTGGTGGCCAAGCAGGCGCGGGAGATCGGCCTGAACGTGCAGCTTTTGGCCACGAATCCCATGGCCGCCCCGCCCTACCGCACCATCGGCGGCAAGGCGGTGGAGGGGACGATCTTCAGCGCCTTCTACTTCCCCGGCGCCTTCACGAACAAGGAAGCGGCGGACTTCGTGACGAAGTGGAAGAAGCGCTTCGGGGCGGAGCCGAACGTCTACCACGGCCCGGCCTACGACGACATGCTGCTCATCGCCGAGGCCATCCGGCGCAAGGGAGCCACTCGCCAGGGCATCCGTGACGGCCTGGCCTCGATCAAGGACTTTCCCGGCGTCTCCGGCTATACCTCCTTCGACGAGTACGGCGACGTGATCAAGAAGATCATCATCCTCAAGGTGGAAGGGAACGAGGTCAAGCCGATCACGACGATGTAGCGGCGTCCCCATGTCGTGCGGCACGCGAGTGGGCCGGTTTGCCGCGGCGCGCCGGCCCGCCGTGGTCATGCCGCCGCCGAGCCGCGCGCACCCCCCGCACCGGCCACCTGCAGCATGGAAGTTTTCTTCTTTCAACTCCTCAGCGGGCTGGCGATCGGCTGCATCTACGGGCTCATCGCTCTCGGCTTCAGCATGATCTACCGGGCGATGAACCTCCTGAATTTCGCTCAGGGGGAGATCGTCACCATCGGCGGGTTAATCGGCTACACCTGCCTCGCCAGTTTGCGCCTTTCCTACAGCCTCACCTTCCTCGTCACCTTCGGCGTCTGCGCCCTGCTCGGCGTCGTCATGGAGCTCACCGCCTTCCGCCCCTTGCGCCGCCGCCAGGCGGGAAGCGCCAACCTCGTCATCGCGTCCATCGGGGTGGCGATCATCCTCAGCAACCTTGGCCTGCTCCTCTGGGGCGCGGAGCCCCTGGCCTATCCGCCGGTGCTGGGAAGCAGCGGCTTCCTGGTCGGCGCGTTTTACATCGATCTGAAGCTTCTCCTCGTGCTCTTCCTCGGTCTGGCGTTCATGGCGGCCCTGCAGCTCTTCCTGAAGCAGACCATGGTCGGCATCGCCATGCGCGCCGCGGCCCAGATTCCGCTCACCGCGCGTCTCCACGGCATCGCCCTGGATCGCATGATCATGCTGAACTTCGCCATCAGCGGCGTGCTCGGCGCCGCCGCCGGGCTGCTCTTCTCGCCGCTCTACTTCGCCAGCTCGGAGATGGGGAGCGTCGGCATCAAGGCGTTCGCCGCCGCCGTCTTCGGCGGTCTCGGCAACCTGCCGGGAGCGATCCTCGGCGGCTTGTTCCTGGGACTCATGGAGACCTTCGGCACCGTCTACGTCTCCTCGGGCTACAAGGACGCCCTTGCCTACGGGCTGATGATCGTCATCCTCCTCTTCTTTCCGTCCGGCTTGCTCGGTCGGCGGGGTCGGTCCAAGGAGCAAGGCGAGGGAGGGGCGGCGACGCTCCCGCAGGGGGGCGAAGTCGCCGGGGCGCTGCGCGGGGGCATTGCCGCCCTGGCGGTGCTGATTCTCCTCCTCCTGCCGCAGCTCACGGGGCGCACCTACTTCCTCCACATCACCAACCTCGCCATGATCTACGCCATTGTCGCCCTCGGCTTGCAGCTCATCTGCGGCTTTGCCGGGCTGGTCTCCCTGGGGCAGGCGGCCTTCCTCGGCGCCGGCGCCTACACCTCCGCCCTGGTCAGCCTGCACCTCACCTCCTCCTACCCGTTGGCCTTCCTCGCCGCCATGCTCTGCTCCGGCCTCCTGGGCGCCGTCATGAGCTTCACCGCCCGGCTGCGCGGCCACTACTTCGCCGTCGCCACCCTGGCGTTCGGCATCATCCTGCAGATCGTCTTCCGCAACTGGATGAGCCTGACGCGCGGTCCCATGGGCCTGCCCAACGTGCCCCACCCGCGTCTCTTCGGCATGGAGGTGCGCAGCGAGGCGGGGTTCTTCTACCTCATCCTCGCCGTGCTCCTCGCCACCTACATCGCCTTCGAGCTCCTCGTGCACTCGCGTTTCGGCCGCACCCTGCGGGCCATCAACGAGAACCCCCTCGCCGCCGAGGTGATGGGCGTCCACCTGATGCGCTACAAGTGCAAGGTGATCATCGCCGGCTCGCTGGCCGCCGGCGCCGCGGGCAGCCTCTTCGGCCACTTCCACAACTACGTCAGCCCCGAGCCGTTCTCGTTCTGGCAGTCGGTGCTGTTGCTGACGATGATCGTCGTGGGCGGGCTGGGGAGCCTCCCCGGCGCCATCGCCGGCTCCTTCATCGTCGTCTACCTCTCCGAGTTCCTGCGCGAGCTCTACGCGCTGCGCATGATCCTCTACGGCGTGGCGCTGGTGCTCCTGATGATCTACCTCCCCGGCGGCGTCTCCGGCCTGGCGAGCCGCCTGCCGCGCCTGCTCAACCCGGCAGGGCGGCGGCAGGCCCAAACGGAAGGGGCGAGGGCCGCCACGGCCAAGGCGATGATTGAACCATCATGACGGCACGTGCAGGCGACGCAAACCCCACCCCGGCGGGGCGCGGCATCCTCCTGGCGGTGGAGGGGATCAGCAAGCGCTTCGGCGGCGTCACCGCCATCGGCGACCTCTCCTTGCAGGTGCGGGAGGGCGCCATCCACGGCCTCATCGGCCCCAACGGCGCCGGCAAGACGACGCTCTTCAACGTCCTGAGCAGCCTCGAGCGCCCCGACGCCGGCCGCATCCTCTTTCGCGGCCGCGTCATCACCGGCCTGCCGGCGCACCGCCTGGCAAGCCTCGGCATCATGCGCACCTTTCAGAACCTGCAGCTCTTTCGGGGCCTGACCGTGCTGGAGAATGTCCTCCTCGGCGGCCACGCCCATCTGCGCAGCGATATGCTCGAGGCCCTCCTGCGCCTGCCGTCGGCCGCCGCGGAGGAGCGGCGGGCCGCCGAGCGCGCCGAGGAGATCCTCGCCTTCATGGAGCTCGACCACCTCAGCCGGGCCGTCGCCGGCAGCCTGCCGTACGGCCACCAGCGGCTCCTGGAGATCGCCCGGGCGCTGGCCGGCGCACCGCGCCTGCTGCTCCTCGACGAGCCCGCGGCCGGCATGAACCCAGCCGAGAAGCGCACCCTCATCACCCTCCTGCGCCGCATCCACGCCCGCGGCACGACGCTGCTCATCGTCGAGCACAACATGCGGCTGGTGATGGAGCTGAGCACCCACATCACCGTGCTCAATTTCGGCCGGAAGCTCTGCGACGGCCCGCCCGAGGTGGTGCGCAACGATCCGGCCGTCATCGCGGCCTACCTGGGGACCAAGGGGGAGCAGGCCAGGGGGGCCCCCCATGCTTGAGCTGCGCGACGTCCACGTGCGCTACGGGCACATCGCGGCCTTGCAGGGCATCGACCTCGAGGTGCGGCGCGGCGAGATCGTGGCGCTCATCGGCGCCAACGGCGCCGGCAAGACGACGACGCTCATGGCGATCTCCGGGGTGCGGCCCCTCAGCCGCGGCAGCATCACCTTCGACGGCCTCGAGCTGCGCCGCCGCCCGCCGGAAGCCATGATGGGGCTGGGGATCGGCCACATCCCCGAAGGCCGCAGCATCTTCCCCGAGCTGAGCGTGCGGGAGAACCTCCTCGTCGGCGCGCGCGGCCTGCGCGGCCGCCACCTGCGTCGGCAGCGCCTGGCGGCGATGTACACCCTTTTTCCGCGCCTCGAAGAGCGCAAGCAGCAGGCGGGCGGCACCCTCAGCGGCGGCGAGCAGCAGATGCTCGCCATCGCCCGCGCCTTGATCGCCTCGCCTCGCCTCCTCCTCATGGACGAACCCTCCATGGGCCTGTCGCCCGTCCTCGTCGAGGAGGTGGCCGACCTCATCGCGCGCATCAACGGCGACGGCGTGACCATCCTCCTCGTCGAGCAGAACGCCAACGTCGCCCTGTCCATCGCGCACCGCGTCTACCTCCTGGAGACGGGACGGGTGGTGCTCAGCGGCGCCCCAGCCGAGCTGCGCGACCTCGCCAAGGTAAAGGACGCGTACTTGGGTGGGTGAGGGGCGAGGCGGGCGAGCGGCGCGTGGGCAAATCGTCTAGAACGGAGAATGGGAACCTGCAGCCATGACCACGAAAGAGGACATGTTCACCGCTCTCCAAGGTTTTGCCCAGGACGTTACGGCCAAGATGAGCCAACTGACGACCGGCGAGCCGGAAGACCAGTTGCGCGCGCCCTTCGAGAACTTCGTGGCCGACGCCGCCCGCGCCCTGGGCTGGAACGTTGTCTGCACCGGCGAAACGCCGCTCCCCGGCCGTCTTGGCCGCCCCGATTACGCCGTCCACCTCAACCGCCTCCTGGTCGGGTACGTCGAACTCAAGGCCCCCGGCGTTGGCGTGAATCCCCACCGCTTCACCGGTCACAACCGCGACCAGTGGAAGCGCTTCCAGGCCATCCCGAATCTGCTTTACTGCGATGGCAACGCATGGGCGCTGTACCGCGCCGGGCAACTCACGGACAAGATATTCCGGCTCTCCGGCGACGTCGCCGCCGAGGGCAAGAAGGCAGTGGGCCGCGACGATGCTCACGCGGTCGAGCGCCTGCTGCGCGAATTTCTCTCCTGGCAGCCCTTCATCCCCACGGACCGCACGGGCAAGATCGACCTTAGGGGCTTCGCCGCCCTGCTCGCGCCGCTCTGCCGGATGTTGCGCGACGACGTAACCGACGCCCTTCGGGACCCGACCTCACCCCTTGCCCAACTCGCCAAGGACTGGCGGCAACTCCTCTTTCCCGACGCGTCAGATGAGCGGTTCGCCGACGCTTACGCCCAGACCGTCGCTTTCGCCCTGCTGTTGGGCCGCAGTGAAGGGGCCGACCCGCTGACGCTCGACAGCGCCGAGACCGCCCTGGCCGCGCAGCACACCCTCCTCGCGCGCGCCCTCCAGGTGCTGACCGACCCCCGCGCGCAGGTCGAGATGGAAACTTCGCTCAATCTTCTCCTGCGTGTCATTGCCGTCGTGCCGCCTGCGTCACTCAGCCAGCCGGAGGACCCCTGGCTTTACTTCTACGAGGATTTCCTTGCCGCCTATGATCCCAAGCTACGCAAGGACACGGGGGCCTACTATACCCCCGTCGAGGTGGTGCGCGCCCAGGTGCGGCTGATCGACGACCTGCTCGTGAACCGTCTCGGCAAACGGCTGGGCTTCGCCGATCCTGGCGTCGTCACGCTTGATCCCGCCGCCGGCACCGGCACCTACCTGCTCGGCGTCATTGAACACGCCCTCGGCAAGATCGAGGCCGAACAAGGCGCCGGCGCCGTGCCGGGCCAGGCGACCGCCCTGGCCGCCAATCTCTACGGGTTCGAACTCATGGTCGGCCCCTACGCCGTGGCGGAACTGCGCGCCAGCCGCGCCCTGCGCGACCGCGGGGCGACCCCGCCGCGGGACGGTACGCGCGTTTACCTGACCGACACGCTGGAAAGCCCCCACACCGTGCCGCCGCAACTTCCCCTCTTCTTCCGGCCCATCGCCGAGCAGCACGCCAGGGCGCTGAAGGTGAAGAGCAAGGTTCCGGTCATTGTCTGCCTCGGTAATCCCCCTTACGACCGCCACGAGGCGGCTGGCGGCGGCAACCACGCCCGCACCGGCGGCTGGGTGCGCTGGGGCGACGACGGCAAGGGAGGGGGCGCGATCTTGCGTGACTTTCTCGACCCCGCCACGGCCGCCGGTCACGGCGTCCACGTCAAGAACCTCTACAATCTCTATGTCTATTTCTGGCGCTGGGCACTCTGGAAGGTCTTCGAACACACGACGGCCTCCGGGCCGGGCGTCGTCAGCTTCATCAGCGCCGCGAGCTACCTCGACGGCGACGCCTTCTGCGGCATGCGCGAGCACCTGCGCCGCCTGTGCGACGACGTCTGGATTCTCGACCTGGGCGGCGAGAGGCGCGGCACGCGCAGGAGCGATAACGTCTTTGCGATCCAAACGCCCGTAGCCATCGCCGTCGCTGTCCGTGCGGGCAAGGCGAAGAACGACGAGCCAGCCGCGGTCCATTACGCCCGTTTTGAAGGAACGCGCCAGGCCAAGCTCGCGGCCCTCGACGCCGTCAGCAGCTTCGCCGCTGTACCATGGGTTGACTGCCCCGACGGCTGGCAGGCCCCGTTCCGCCCTGGGGGAGACGGCCGATACTTCGGCTGGCCGCTCCTCACCGACCTCATGCCGTGGCAGCATTCGGGATGCCAAATGAAACGAACTTGGCCGATCTCTCACGATCCCGATACGTTGAAAGCCCGTTGGCGCGCGCTGCTTACCGCTCACGATCGGGCCCTCGCATTCAAGGAAACCCGTGATAGAAAAATCACCTCGGATTGTCCGCCGCTCATCTTGGGAGGCAAGAGCGAGCCGCCCCTCACGCAACTGCGCCGCAACGCTCCCGCCCCTTCCATCGTCCGTTACGCATACCGTTCCTTTGACAGGCAATGGGTGTTCGCCGACGGCAGATTGGGTGACTACTTTCGCCCCGTTCTTTGGCGAGCCCATGGCGAACCGCAAGTATATTTGACAAGCCTTTTGAATCATCCGCTTGGCCAAGGTGTAGCGTGTACGGCTACCGCGCTGATTCCCGACCTAGACCACTTTCGCGGCTCTTATGGGGCGAAGGCCGCGATTCCCCTCTACCGCAACGCCGAGGGAAGCGATTCCAACCTCCTGCCCGGCCTGCTCGACCTGCTGGGTAAGGCGTACCAGCGCAAGGTGACGCCGGAGGATGCCCTAGCCTACGTGTATGGCGCGCTGGCGCAGCCGGCCTTCACGGCGCGCTACGCGAAGGAGCTGGAGACGCGCGAGCTGCGTGTGCCAATCACCAAAGACGCCGCCCTCTTCGCCAAGGTGCGCGATGCCGGCGCGCGGCTGCTCTGGCTGCACACGTATGGCGAGCGCTTCATTCCGAAAGGCAGGCAGCGCGGGCATGTTCCGAGCGGCGAGGCGAAATGCGTCAAGCCCGTCCCTGGCGACCCGGACGGCTATCCCGAGAGGTTCAACTACAACGACGTAACGCGCGCGCTCCACGTCGGCGAAGGGGAGTTCCGTCCCGTCGCGCCGGAGGTCTTCGAGTTCGAGGTCTCGGGTCTGAAGGTGGTGCAGTCGTGGTTGAAGTATCGTAGAAAGCAGGGAGCGGGCAAGAAATCCTCGCCCCTCGACGACATCCGCCCCGAACGCTGGACCAGCCAGTTCACGACGGAGCTGCTCGAACTGCTCTGGGTGTTGGAGGCGACCATTGTGGGCTATCCCGCGCAAGCGAAGCTGCTGGAAGCCGTCCTTGCCGGGCCGTGCTTCGAGGCGGGGGAACTTCCTTCCATTCCCGAGGAGATGCGCAAGGCTCCCACACCTCGCCCCACGGACGGCGACCTGTTCGCCGGGCATGAGGACGATTAGGGTGCGGTCTGCCGCGCGGAAGGGAGAACAGGGGAAGCATCCACCTTCAGTCTTCGGGCTGGCAGGTGGGGCAGAAGAAGGAGAGGCGGGCGCTGACGCCGTGGCGGCGGCGCTGGATGGGCGTCTGGCAACGCAGGCAGGCGGCCCCCGCCAGCCCATACACGTAGTGCCGGCGCACCTCGGTGGCGGCGGCGATCGCTCCGAGGAGGGCCAGGTCGTCGTCGGTTAGCGTACGGCCCGCCTGGCGGTAGGCGCGTTGACTGACGAGCGAGAGCGACCAGCCGAGGCGCCGCTGTTCGCCGTCATCGAGGCGGCCGGCGAGACGGAAGGGAGAGATGCCGGCCTCGAAGAGCGACTCGCTCTTCAGACAGTTGCCGATGCCCGCCACCACCTCGCGATCAAAGAGAACATCGGCGATCTCGCGCAGGAGGTGGCGCTTGTGGGTGAGGCGCCGCGCGAAGAGCGCCGCGTCGAAGGGCAGCGCCAACACGCAGGGGCCAAGACGACTGAGAAACGCATGGCTGGCCAGGGCCCGTTCCTCGAGGACCTCGAAGATCGGTCCGTGGTAGAGCACGGCCCGGCAGCGCTCCAGGGTCAGCGACACTTTCACCCGGGGATCGCGGCGGGCTGACCACGGTCCCCGAGGCAGGAGCTCCCACCGCCCGCCACGACTGAGATGGGTGAAGAGAACAACGCCCCCCTCGAGGTGAAAGAGCAGGTTCTTGCCGATGCTGGCGACCTCGACGAGCCGCAGCCCCGCCACAACCTCCGGCCAGGACGAGCACTGGAGTCTTCTCCACGCCGTATGGAAGCGCAGGATGCGCTGCCCCGCGAGAGCGACACGCAGGGCATCAGCCAAGCGCTTCACCGCAGGTGCGTCAAGCATGGCGCTCCTCCGTCCCCCCAACGCTTGCTTTGGCCCCGCGGGTCTCCCCTCCGCCGGCAGGCGCGCCGATGTCCCCGCGAGCGAGACGCTAGGCCTCGGGCATTGACGCGGGTTACGGCTTCCGGAAGGTTCGCATGGGACTGAAGAAGGAGAAGGTTGAGCCGAGCGCACCCCGCCCGAGGCGGCGCGGGAAGGGCGCTGGAGTGAGGCTGCAGCCGGGTCCGCGAGAGACACCTGCGGGGCGCGATCATCACACAGGGCGGGAGCGGGGTGGCGCCTCCCGCCCATCCCTGTGGAGAGAGTGTAGCGCGTCCACCATGGAATGCCAACGAAAACGGAGAGCCGCTGGTGCGGCTCGGCTTTCGCGGCAGGGGTCGCGCGGCGGGCGCGTGCTGGTTTCGGCGGGGAGCGGGGGTGACTTCGGAACGGGGATCGAAACGGAGAAGCTGTAACCCACGGTTCGGCAGGGGAGCCGGGGAAGGTCCCGCACGCGCGTGGGGACCTCCGGGGGGCTAACGGAACGCCAGCGCCATCGCGCGCAGCGTCAAGGGAGGGCCGCGCGTCGGCGGCCCTCCGCAGACAAGGGAGTCGCCGCCATGGATCGCCCATCGAAGCCTGGCGCTGAAAGCAAAGCCATGGCAGAACGCCTCAGCCTCCTCTGCAAGCGGGGAGTGCCGGGCCTGCCTGAAGATCTACGCTACACGTACACCAAGGCCGGATTCGTGCTGAGCTGGGGACACCAGCAGCCGGAGCCGAAGAGCCATCTCTTCTCCTTCGAGGAGCTGCGGACTCTTGATGACGAAGGGATTCGCCGCGCCCTTCGGACAAGTGCGCAGCAGTGATCCGAAGCGGAGCGCGCGCGCCGAGGCGGCTCGAGCGAGGCCGCGCCCCGGAGAGGCGCGCTGGGCCGCTGAGCATCGTTCCAGGCCATCGACCTCCTGGAGCGGCGCGTTCAGCCGCGGGCGCGCCGCCTCAGGTTGGCGTTCTCGGCCCGCGCGGTCGCCGGGGGGGCCTCCGCGACAAGGGGGTGGGAGAGACGGGATGGCACGGCAGCTCGCCGACAGGGCGGCGAAACGGCGCCTCGGTTCGGTGCGCGGGCAGCCTCGCCTGCGCCGAGAGGAGAAGTGAGCAAAAATTTTCTCTGAACCGAAAGGAAAATGGCGGAACCATCCACGGCGGGTGGTGTCGAAACAAACAGCATCCCAAGCCAACTGTCTTCTCGCGGTTTCTCCCCCAAACCACCGTACCTCACCCCAGGGTACGGTGGTTGCCTTTTGGGCCCGTGATCCTCGCCAGCGCGAGAGTGCGTCGCACAGGGTGCTTTTCGCACCGGCGGGGCGGGTTGCAACCTCGCGGGGATGACCCTATAGTTCCTTCTGGAGAAGGCGCGGCGCTGTCGGCGGGGCGCTCTCCGCCGCGCCACCACGACGAGGTTCCGTGCGCCGCGCGACCACGGATGAATTGGAGATTGCGATGCGCAACGTCATCATCATCGGTTCGGGCGCCGCCGGGCTGACCGCGGCGATCTACACCTCCCGCGCCAATCTCTCCCCCCTCCTCATTGAAGGAAAAGAGCCGGGCGGCCAGTTGACCCTCACCACCGATGTCGAGAACTTCCCCGGCTTCCCCAACGGCATCATGGGACCGGAGCTTATGGATACGATCCGCAAGCAGGCGGAGCGCTTCGGCACCGAGTTCGTCTTCGGCGAGGTGACGAAGGTGGACCTGGGCACGCGCCCCTTCAGCGTCCATTTCGGCGAGCAGAGCGAGCAATGCGGCGCGCTCATCATCTCCACCGGCGCCTCGGCGAGGCTCCTGGGGCTGGACGCGGAGCGTCGCCTGATGGGGCACGGGGTAAGCGTCTGCGCGACGTGCGACGGGTTTTTCTTCAAGGATCAGGAGATCGCCGTCGTCGGCGGGGGAGACTCGGCGATGGAGGAGGCCCTCTTCCTCACCAAGTATGCCCGGAAAGTGAGCGTCATCCACCGCCGCGACAAGCTGCGCGCCTCGAAGATCATGCAGGACAAGGCGTTTCGGAACGAGAAGGTCGACTTCATTTGGGATTCGACGGTCGTCGACCTGCATGAGAACGGCACCAACGAGCTGGCGGGTATCTCCATTCAAAACCTGAAGACGAAGAAGACAGAGCGCCGGGATGTCACCGGCCTGTTCGTGGCAATCGGCCACACGCCGAACACGCAGCTCTTTCAAGGTCAGTTGGAGCTGGATGTCGCCGGCTACATCGTCACCAAGGGCGGCAACACGCAGACCAGCGTACCCGGCGTCTTCGCCGCCGGCGACGTTGCCGACCACGTCTACCGGCAGGCGATCACCGCCGCCGGCACCGGCTGCATGGCCGCTATCGACGCCGAGCGCTGGCTGGAGTCGCAGGAGTAGCTCCCCGGCGAGCCACCGCGGGCGCGTGGACGGCGTGGGATGATTCCCCCTCGTTGCCGCCGCGGTCGAAAGGAGGACCTGATCCTCCTTGCCCCGTTGTTTCAAGCAAAGTTCCCCAGCCGAACGCTCCCCTCGCAGCTTTCAGATGAAAAAAGGAGGCGCCACCCCGGGACGCCTCCTTTTCGTTGAGCTACCTTCTCACAGATACCCGTGGCCTACGCCACGACCGCTACTGCACAACCCAGGTGTCGCCCTCGTGGAGGAGCGCCTCGAGGTCTCCCTCGCCCTGCGTCTCGATGGCGACATCGATCTGGCGCTGCATGAGGTTCTCGTAGGTCGGCTTCTCAACCGCCCGGAACACGCCGATCGGCACGGGGAGCTGCGGCATATCAAAGCGGCTGAGCATGTAGGCGAGGGTCGTATCGTCCAGCTTTTCGTCGTGGCTCAGCAGGTCATCCTTCGCCACGGCGTCGAGCGCCACCACCTCGGGCCGCAGGCCGTGCAGGCGGATGCCCTTTTCGTTCTCCTTGCCGAACACCAGCGGCTTGCCATGCTCCAGCGTTAGGACATGATCGGACCGCGTCGCCTTGTCGGTGAGCGACTCCCAGGCGCCGTCATTGAAGACCGGGCAGTTCTGATAAATCTCCACGAAGGAGGTGCCTTTGTGCTGCTGCGCGCGCTCGAGCATCTGCTGCAGATGCTTGATCTCGGTGTCGATGGTGCGGGCCACAAAGGTCGCCCCCGCGGCCAGCGCAACCGCCACGGGATTGAGCGGCTGCTCGAGCGAGCCCATGGGGGTGGATTTCGTCTTCTTGCCGAGCTCCGAGGTGGGCGAGTACTGCCCCTTCGTCAGCCCATAGATGCGATTGTTGAACAGGAGAACGTTCAGATCAATGTTGCGGCGCATCAGGTGGATGAAGTGGTTGCCGCCGATCGACAGGGCGTCGCCGTCGCCGGTGATGACCCACACCGAGAGGTCGGGACGCACGCATTTGAGGCCCGAAGCGACGGCGGGCGCCCGGCCATGAATGGTATGGAAGCCGTACGTCTTCATGTAGTAGGGGAAGCGGCTGGAGCAGCCGATGCCGGAGATGAAGACGTACTTCTCGCGCGGCAGGTGGAACGTGGGAAGCACCTTCTGCACCTGCGCCAGGATGGAGTAGTCGCCGCACCCCGGGCACCACCTCACCTCTTGATCGGAGGCGAAATCCTTCCGGGTGAGGGAGAGGACCTCGGTTTGTCCGCGTTCCTTGTCGCCGTTGCTCTCGTTCACGCTCTCTCCCCCTTCTCAAGAAGCTCGTGGATCTTTGCCAGGATTTCGGAGATCATGAAGGGACGCCCCTTCACCTTATTAAGCCCCACCACGTCCTTCAAGTACCGAGCCCTGATGAGCATGCGGCATTGCCCCATGTTCATCTCGGGAAGAAGCACGCGGTCAAAGCGGCCAAGAACCTCGCCGAGGTTCCTGGGGAAGGGGCTGAGGTAGCGCAGGTGCGCCGAGGAGACCTTCAAGCCCTCGTGCTGCGCCTGCTCGACCGCCGCGGTGATGGGGCCATACGTGCTGCCCCAGCCGAGCACCAGGAGATCGCCTTCCGGCTGGCCCTTCACCTGCAGGAGTGGGATATCGTTGGCGATGCGCTCCACCTTCTCGGCCCGCAACTTCACCATGGCGGCGTGGTTGTCGGGATCATAGCTGACGTTGCCGGAGAGGTTCGCCTTCTCGATGCCGCCGATGCGGTGCTCCAGCCCAGGCGTCCCCGGCAAGGCCCACGGCCGCGCCAGCGTCTCCTCGTCTCGGCTGTAGGGCTGGAACGTCTCGCCGCCGTTCGCGGACGCATGGCGGATGGCGAAGCTGGGCAGCTCGCTCAGCGCGGGAATCTTCCACGGCTCGGCGCCGTTCGCCAGGAACCCATCGGAGAGGAAAAAGACCGGCAGCATATACTTGGTGGCGATGCGGCAAGCCTCGATGGCCATGGCGAAGCAGTCCGCCGGCGTGGCCGGCGCCACGACCGCCACGGGGGACTCGCTGTTGCGCCCCAGCACGGCTTGGAAAAGGTCCGCTTGCTCCGTCTTCGTCGGCATGCCGGTGCTCGGCCCGGCGCGTTGCACATTGGCGATGACAATCGGCAGCTCCACCATCACCGCCAGGCCGATCGCCTCCGACTTCAAGGCCACCCCAGGGCCGCTGGTGCCGGTCACCGCCAGCGCCCCGCCATAGGCCGCACCGATGACCGCGGTGACCGCGGCAATCTCATCCTCGGCCTGAAACGTCTTCACGCCATAGTTCTTGAACCGCGCCAGCTCGTGCAGAATGTCGCTGGCCGGCGTGATCGGGTAGCTGCCGTAGAAGAGCGGCGTCTTGGCCAACCTCGAGGCCGCCACGAACCCCAGCGCGGCCGCCTCGTTGCCGGTGATCTTGCGGTACTTGCCGGGCTCGATGGGGGCTTTCTTCACCTGATAGTGCTTCGGGAAGAGTTCGGTGGTCTCGGCGAAGTAGTACCCAGCCTTGATGGCCGTGCTGTTCGCTTCGGCTATCTCCGGCAGCTTGCCGAAGCGCTCCTCGATCCAGCGCAGGGTCGGCTCGATCGGCCGGTCGTAGAGCCAGCACAGGAGGCCCAGCGCGAAGAAGTTCTTGCAGCGCTCCGCCGTGCTCTTGGGAAGGCCAAGCTCTTTCAACCCCTGCATGGTAAGGAAGGTGACCGGCACCTTGATGAGCTGGTAACCGTTCAGCGAACCGTCTTCCAGGGGATTGCTGGCGTACCCGGCCTTCTTCAGGTTCTGCGCCGTGAAGGCGTCCTCATTCGCGATGAGCGTGCCGCCCCGCGCCAGATCGCGCAGGTTTACCTTCAGGGCCGCCGGATTCATCGCCACCAGCACATCCGGCGAATCCCCCGGCGTGAGGATGCGCCGGCTGCCAAAGTTCAACTGAAAACCACTTACCCCCGGCAACGTCCCCGCCGGCGCGCGAATCTCGGCGGGGAAGTCGGGGAATGTACTGATATCGTTGCCCAGCAAAGCCGTCGTGTTGGTGAACTGGGTGCCGGTCAACTGCATGCCGTCGCCGGAGTCGCCAGCAAAACGGATAATCACCGATTCCAATTCCTCGATCGGTTTCTCGACGGTCTCAGACATGGCTGACGTCGGCTCCCCTTGTGGTAACCGCCAACACACCCGCGGCCTCGCCGGGCGAAGCCTGGCGGCACGTGCGACATCCCGGCTGCACAAGGCTCCACGCCGAAGCTTCGCATGGCGGAGCCGTGCACCCAACACGCTTTCACGCAAGAATCCGCAAGGCGCAAGGAGTGATGACATGCCGGCGCCCTCGGCGCGTCACTCCGCCCCCTGGCGCGCAGGCACACCACCACACCTAGAAAGTACGAACTTCCATGCTCCCAAGTATATTCTCACGAGCGCGGAAAATCCATACCAGCGGCAGCGGACGGGGTGCTTTTTTCGCACTTTTGCAAGGACTCGGCGCGGCGTGAGCATGCCATGGGGAGAGGATGGGGATGACGCCGCCGCTGCGCCCGTCGCGGTCAGCCTGCCTCCCTCGATCCAGGTTGTGGGCGCACACTTCCCCGGCCGGGGGCGTGTGGGATGGAGCGCCCCGGCCGCCATGCGTCACCCCGGCAGGCAGGCGCCGCCCCGCCGAGGGGAGAATATGTCCCGGCACAACTCCTGCCGCCAGGAACCGAACCGTACGCAGGCGTTGAGTTTCCTGGCCAGGAGGCGAAATTCAGCTACCCTGGGACTGGCTCGAGGAGGGTCCAGGAGGCGCTGCTGGCGAGGGCGACGCCGTGCCGCTCGCCTCGCTCTGGGAGGCCCCAGCCGCCGCCCGCTGCTCCTCTGCTTGCGCCGCCTCCTCCTCCCGCTCCCACTCGCGGTTGGTCTTGATCTCATCGATCCCGGCCCAGATGGCGATCAGCCCGCCGAGGGCCACCACCACCGGAACGAGGCCGCGCAACATGAGCAGGAAATCGCCCCACCATGCCACAATGCCGAGAATCCCAAGAATTGCAGCCAGGACGCCGCCGATAATGATAAACATACCCCTCACCTCCAAGCCCCTGAACCCCAGCACCCCCTCCGTCGGCTCGCTCACCCGCGCCAGGCTCGCGCCCCGGCGATTCGGCCACCAGCGCCCGTGCAGCTTATCACCAAGCCAGCCTCTTGACAAGACGCAGCCGACAGCTCCGGAACCGCCGCGTCTCCTCGCCGCGGGCTTCTCGACGCCTACGCTCCGCATGCTCCACCTGGTGCCGTCTTGCTCGCCTTGCAACGGCGCCCAAGATTGGGGATACTACTCGCCGCCGCGGTTGCCTCAAGGGTAAGGAGGGAAGGGGAGCCGTTCAGCCGGTTACGAGATCAGCCAGAGCAACGACCAGTTGACAGGAGCAGGCGAGAGTTTTGTATCTCATTCACGCGCGCCTGCGTGTACCAGGCGGTGCAAGGTGCGCCTCTCCCGCGCCATGCAGCCCAGCCGCCTCGGCGCGGTGATCATCTCCCTTGGCCTGCCGGTGCGCAGCGGGGAGGGAGGCGTCCCCCATGTTCGCCAGCACGGAGCCCTCGCCCCGAGGGGTGGCGTGGGGGAGCAGTGATCCAGCAGAACCCTAGCCGTTTCAGGGACAGCTTCCGATGAGTGCGATCACAGACGTGCACGCCCGCGAGATCCTCGACTCCCGCGGCAACCCCACCGTCGAGGTCGATGTGCGCGCGGTGCGCGCCGCCGGGCGTGCCGCCGTGCCATCCGGCGCCTCCACCGGCGCCCGCGAGGCGATCGAGCTGCGCGACAACGAAGCGGCCCGCTACCATGGCAAAGGCGTCCGCCACGTCGTCGCGCACGTGAACGGCCCCCTGCGCGAGGCGGTGCTGGGACTGGAGGTCGCCGCGCAGTCGCGCCTTGATGCCGCCTTGATCGCCTGCGACGGCTCCAAGAACAAAAGCCGCCTCGGCGCCAATGCCCTCCTCGGCGTCTCGCTGGCAGCCGCCAAGGCCGCCGCCGCCGAGGCGAATGTCCCCCTCTACCAACACCTCGGCGCTCTCTACGGGGCCGGCGAGGAACCCCGCACCCTGCCCGTTCCCCTCATGAACATCCTGAACGGCGGCGCCCATGCCGACAACAACGTTGACATCCAGGAGTTCATGATCCTGCCCGTCGGCGCTGACACCTTCGCGGATGGGCTGCGCGCCGGCGCCGAGGTATTCCACAGCCTGCGCGGCGTGCTGCGCGGTAAGGGCTACGCCACCACCGTCGGCGATGAAGGCGGCTTCGCCCCTAACCTGCGGTCGAATGCCGAAGCCCTCGATCTCATCCTGAAAGCCATCGAAGCCGCCGGCTACCGCCCCGGCGACGACATCGCCCTGGCCCTCGATTGCGCCGCCAGCGAGTACTACCGCGACGGACGCTACCACCTCGCCGGCGAAGGACGCCCCCCCATAAGCAGCAGCGAGATGGTGGAGTTCCTGGCGGGCCTCGTCAGCCGCTACCCCATCCTCTCCATCGAGGACGGCATGGCGGAGGATGATTGGGACGGCTGGCGCCAGCTCACCAACACCCTCGGTCAGCAAATCCAGCTCGTTGGCGATGACATTTTCGTCACCAACCCGGCCCTGCTCCAGAAAGGCATCGACGAGCGCATCGCCAACGCCATCCTCATCAAGGTCAACCAGATCGGCACCCTCACCGAGACCCTCGAAACCATGCGGCTCGCCGCCAGGGCAAACTACCGCCGCGTCATCTCACACCGCTCCGGAGAGACGGAGGACACCACCATCGCCGACCTCGCGGTAGCCTGCAATACCGGCCAGATCAAAACCGGCTCCGCCTCGCGCAGCGACCGCGTCGCCAAGTACAACCAGTTGCTGCGCATCGAAGAGCAGCTCGGCGCGCGCGCCGTCTATGCCGGACGGCAGGCGCTGCCCCGCCGCTCCCCCTGAGCGCCGGCCCGCCGCCGCCGCGGCCAAGGGCAGACCACCCCGCGGCGCGAGCGGCGTCGGGGCAGGCGAGTCCCCCCCCCGGCGTTGGGAGCGCGGGCGCCCCCTCCGCAACGGCAACGTCATCGCCCGTCGGCCGCCCCGGAGGAGGACTTCCCACCCCACCTTCAGCGCCCATGCAGACTGGCCTTGACCTCACGCCGCGCAGGCCGCATAATGCCCCCCGAAGCCAGAGCGCTTCATCCCGCCATCTCGTCTCACCGTGGCCGGCGTAGCTCAGGGGTAGAGCAACTGATTCGTAATCAGTAGGTCGGGGGTTCAATTCCCTTCGCCGGCTCCAGGTTTTCAATTCTTCTGAAAAACTTCGTCGACCTAGGGGTGCGGAACAGCGCGTCCGCGGAGAGCATAGAGCATAGAGAAGAGAGGAATCACATCGACACGTAGACTTCGAAAGATCGGCTCATCCCCCCCTCTCACGCCCTCACACCGCGTACACCTTCAATACCTCGTCGCCGTAATGGTTGATGACCTTGATGGCGATCTTGCCGGTCTCCGGGGGGTCGAAGGGGCGGCTGGTGGTGCTGTAGAGGCTGGCCCAGGCGGCCTCGTCGATCTCCGCGCGCAGGGCGCGTTTCAGCTTGTCGTACGGCTCCTCGGCGCCGGTGAAGTAGGCGTGCCGCACGAAGAAGCTCTCCTCGTCGTAGTTGGTGTCGATGAACCAGCAGGCGATGTCGTCGGTCGAGGAGGTGCGAATCTGCCCCGTGGTCGGGTCGTAGACATCCAGGCCCTTGATCGCAACGACGAACTGATCCGCGGATTTCACAGATTCGCGCAGATTTCTCTTATCTGTGGTCATCTGCGTCATCTGTGGATGAATTCTCCGAATTTCCACGTCCGGCTCGCCGAAGACCATGAAGAGGTTGGCGGCGCCGCTCTTCTTCAGCAGCTCCTCCCCCATCATCAGGTCGGGGTTCATGCGCGTCACCAGCACCGTCAGGTCGCCGTAGCGTTTCGCCTCCTCGGAGACGTGCGGGTCGAAGGCGAAGCCGCACACCACCAGCACGTCGAATCGCACCCCCTGCAGCGCCTCCTTCGCCGCCTCGTGGATGTGCTCCGCTCCCACCGTGCCGTGCTCGGGGCCGATGGAGACGGCCACGCGCTTGCTGGCGCCGTCACTGCCGGCGTACTCCCCGGCGGCCTGCAGCCAGCGGCCGGCGAACGGCTCCAGGCGCTCGAAGCGCAGGCGCTCGGCCTTGCGGGTGTTCTGCACGCCGGCCTTCTTGAGGTTGTCCAGGATCATAACGGCGAAATCATCCACGGATTTCACAGATGAACGCCGATAATTCTTAGGGGTATCCGCAGATTGCACAGATGAACACAGATGGGTTGAACCCTTCTTCTTCTCATCGGTGTCCTCCGTGGATAACGTTCTGTGCGGCGACAGGCTCTCGACGGTGAACGGCCCGGCGACGCGCGCCCGCGAGCTGTCTGGGTACGGCTGGTCGTAGAGGGTCTCCTGATCGGCGTGGCGGGTAATGGCGGCGTCGATCTCGGCGCGCGTCATCCCCTCGCGGATGTCGGGGTTGTTGGCGATGGATTTCAGCGTCACGTGCGGCACGCGCTTGTAGACGAACCCCTTGCGGATGTCGGGAAGGGAGCTATCCACAGAGGACACAGAAGGCACAGATTTTCGCAGATAGTTTTTGATCTCTTCATCTGTGTTCATCGGTGTAATCTGTGGATAGGCATCGGCGAGGTAATAGTAGGGATATTTAGCGGCCATCAGGCGCGTGCGCGCCAGGGCCAGGGCCACGCGGCTGGTGTCGATGGTGATCCAGCGCCGCCCCCATTGCTCGGCGACGTAGGCCGTCGTGCCGCTGCCGCAGGTGGGGTCCAACACGAGGTCGCCGGGGTCGGTGGTCATGAGGAGGCAGCGGGAAACGACATCGGTATTTGTTTGAACTGCATAAATCTTCGCCTCTCCGAAACCGCCTGCACGCACATCATCCCAGTAATTCGATATTCTTACTACCGGATAGTCATCCGCAAACATTTTGTAACGAAGATACTTGCCAGAGACAATAAGCCTATTTGCAGTTTCTAACTTTCGCATTCCCTCTTTAGTAGTTCGCCAGTAATATCCAGGTAACGGGCTAAACTTGTACCCTTGAAATTCGTAGATAAAATGTGTTGTCTTTCCACCACTGTCAGAATATATACTGCTTGGCATAAATCGCTTGCCTATAAGTTGATTTGATTCGAGGTTTTCTGAACGTGTTAGCCTTCTACATGATCCATCAATTGATTCGATCATTGTGTAAGCTGCTTCTATAGTGGTTGACTTCCGAAGGATATAAAGTGAACGAACCTTAGTATGTTCTGTAGACTTAGAATACCAAATAAGGTAATCACCCGAAGAATCTATATGACCACTGCCCTTACCAGTGGTTTTAAGAAAGAAAATCAGCCCGCAGAAATTCTCACTCCCAAACACCTCATCCATCAAACACCGCACGAGGTGCACATTCTCATCCCCAATCTGCACGAAGACGCTGCCCGTCTCCGTCAGCAGCTCGCGCGCCGCCACCAGCCTATCCCGCAGGTAGGCCAGGTAGGAGTGAATCCCCAGCTTCCAGGTGTCGCGGAAGGCCCTGATCTGTTCCGGCTCGCGGCTGGCGTCCTCGGCCTTGCCGTCTTTCACGTCGCGCTTGCGGGTGCTCACCTGCCAGTTGGAGCCGAACTTGATGCCGTAGGGGGGGTCGAGGTAGATCGTCTGCACCTTCCCCTTCAGCCCCTCCTTCTCCGCCAGGCTGGTCATGACGAGGAGCGAGTCGCCGAGGATCATGCGGTTCGACCAGTTGGCGTCGTACTGGTAGAACTCCACCTTCTTGTCGAACCCGTCGATGCCGTTGAAGTCGGCGAAGAGGTCGAGCTGCTCCTGTTTCGGTTTGCCGCCGCGCCGCCGCAGGTCCTCGATGAGCGCCTGGGGGTGAATCTTCTCCTGGATGTAGACCGGCGCCACCGGCACGGCGAGGTCTTCGCGGTCCTGCTCGTCTTTCCCCTTCCAGACGAGCTGCGGGTCAAGCGACGGGTCGCGCGGGTAGAGCATGGTTCGCGGCGCCGCCTCCTCCTCGGCCACGAAGCCGCGCAGCTCCTCGGTGGGGATGTTGCGCCGCTTGTCCTTGTGGCGCAGGGACTCGACACTGGTCATCCTGGTGTTCTTTTTGGCCATGATTCAATCCGCCGATTGCGCCGATTTGCGCAGATTCAGGGACTCGACTTTGGTCGTCCTGGTGTTCTTTTTGGCCATGATTCAATCCGCCGATTGCGCAGATTTGCGCAGATTGGAGAATACAAAACGCCTAAATTCAAGACTCGGGCGGCCGAAGTTCAGCAGCAACCCGCGCTCCAGGCGTGTTGCCTTGAGGTAGTTCAAGAGCTGTGCTTCCTCGACGCCAGTGATGGCGTGCAGCGCCTTCAACTCGATGATAACGCTTTCATAGCAGACAAAATCCGCCCGGTACGAGCAGGCCAGCGGCTGCTCCTTATAATACACCGGCAACTCCACTTCGCGCGCGAACGGAATGGCTCGGACCGCGAATTCAATCGCGAGCGCCTGCTGGTAGACAGCCTCCAGGAATCCCGGGCCAAGTTCTCGATGAACCTCCATCGCCGCGCCGATGACGGCGTGTGTTTGTTGGTCCTTTGAATCTGCGTCAATCTGCGAAATCCGCGGATTCATTTTTGCTCACCGATAAAGCCGCGGATGAGAGTTTGCGCGTTCCACGGGTCGGTGATCTCGATGAACGCCCAGCGCCCGAAGCCGCCGTGGTTGTTGACCGCCGGCGCCCACAGGTTGCGCGCCGTACTCACCTTCGCCTCCTTCTCGGCCCTTCGCTCACCCGTCACCTCGATGATGAGGTTCAGCAGGTCGTCCGGCCCGCGGCCGTCGTCGACGCGGGCGATGAAATCGGGATGGTACTGCTTCTCCTCGTTGAAGAGCGTGTAGGGGATCGTGAAGCCGAGGTTCTGGTTCTTCACGTAGGCGGCGACCTCCTCCATCTCCTCCAGGCTCTCGGCCATCTTCTGCTCCCAGGAGCCGGTGTCGGCCACCACGTGCGACACATGGCATTTGTCGGGGCGGGTGTCGTAGGTGCTGCGCCGCGTGGTGAAATCGACGTAGCGGGTCGAGCCGAGGGTGTCGTAGGGGTGCAGGATCGGCTTCAGGCGCGGCTCGCCGCCGGAGGAGGCAACGATGGCCCGGTAGACGCGGTCGGCGGCGTCGTGCGCCCACTCGACGAGCAGGAGGAGCTGCGGGAAGGTGTTGTCATGGCAGGTGACGCATTCATCCAGCCAACGCTTGGTGATGCCGAGCACCTGCGGGAAGAGCCAGGGCTTGTCGTTGCCGTCATCGTCGCGAAAGTATTTCTCCAGCGTCAGCTTTCCCAGAAGGAAGGCGACCTCGTTCATGCGCCTGCGCTTCAGGTCGTCCAGGGTGAGGATGACGGTCTCCCCCACGATAGGGGCGTTCTCGGTCTTCGTCGGCAGGTCGTGCGTGCTCAGGGTGAGGTTCGAGTCCTCCGTGAACATGGCGCTGAGGCGCTGCGTGGGCAGATCGTAGCGGTACCCGAGCAGGCGCGGGAAGGTGATCTCGCAGGCGATGCGCTCCTCCAGGGCGCGCACGCGGGTGGTCTGCCGCCCCGGCTGCGGTCCCTTCGTTGAGCCGGAGCAGGGGATGAAATCGAAGGGGACGCCGTAGACCTCGGCATACTCCGGCTCGAAGCAGCCGTCGTCGTTCAGGGCGTAATCCATGCGGCGCAGCGCCCGGCCCACCACCTGCTCGCAGAGGAGCTGCGTGCCGAAGGCGCGCACGCCGAGGATGTGGGTCACGGTGTTCGCGTCCCAGCCCTCGGTGAGCATGGAGACGCTGACCACGCAGCTTCTCGGGGTCGCGCCCCGGAAAGCGCTGGCGGTACTCCGCCTTGAACTCCTCGATCTCCCTGGCGGCGATCTTCTTGAACTCGGCGCTCATGCCCTCGCCGGATTCAAGCTGCTGGCTGTCCACGAGGATGGTGTTGGGACGGCGCAGCCAGCCGCCGCGGCCGTCGTCGTTGCGGAAGAACTTCAGGTTGCCGGCTTGCACCAACGTCGTGTCCCCGAGCGGCTTTTCCCAGCCGGCGATGTAGTCGAACACCAACTTCGAGACGTTCGTGTTGTTGCAGACGACGATGAAGACAGGCGGGGTGAGGTTCGTAGCCGTGGCCGTCGAGCTTGCTTCCCACAGGCGGTAGTACTGCTCATAGTTGCCGTAGAGGCTTTGCAGCGCCCCTTCCAGCTCCTTGGGAAGCTGCGGTTCGCCCACCACCGCCTCGGTCTTGCGGCCTTTGCGAGGCAGGTGTTCGCGGATCCGCGGCCAGAGGTTGCGGTAGGTGGGCTGCTCGCCAATCATGGAGTCATCCGCCACCGGCACGCGCGGCACCTTGACGATGCCTGATTCGATGGCGTCGATGAGGGAAAAGTCCGAAACCACCCAGGGAAAGAGCGTCCCCTCCTTGTAGCCGGAGCCGCGCAGGAAGAAGGGGGTGGCCGAGAGGTCGTAGATGACCTTGGCGCCGAGTTTCGCCTTCACCGCCTCAAGGCCGGAAATCCAGACGCGCGCCTCCTCGTTGCGCGTCTCCGCTTCCCTGCGTTCGTCGCTGCTCAGTTTCTCCTCATCGGTTTCGGGACGGCGCCGGTAGCAATGGTGCGCCTCATCGTTGAGAACGACGATGTTCTTTTTGCCGCCGAGCTCGCGGCAGGCGCGCCGCACCATCTGCTGAGGCGTTTCGGTGAACGCTCCATCGGCGCCCTGGGCGAGAATCGCCTTGGTGAGTTTGCCGGCGGCGACCTTCTCCCGCGGTTGGAAGGCGTGGAAGTTCGTGATGATGATCTTGGCCTGCTCCAGCCGTTCCATCTGGTGAGCCGGCAGGAGGTCCCACTGGCGGTAGTAGTTGTTGGGGTCGTTCGGCAGCAACACGCGCAGGCGGTCGCGCACGGTGATGCCGGGGGTGACGATGAGGAAGGTGTCGGAGAAGAGCTTACCCTGGCGATCGGCCAGCTTGTTCAGCATGTGCCAGGCGATGAGCATGGCCATGACGACGGTCTTTCCGGTGCCGGTGGCCATCTTCATGGCGAGGCGCGGCAGGCCGGGGTTGGCCGCGTCGTTGGCGTCGCGCAGGTGGTTCGCAAGCCATTCGTCGCCGCACTTCGCCGCCGCCTCGGTGAGGTAGATGACCGTCTCAACCGCCTCAATCTGGCAGAAGAAGAGCTTTGTATCGCGCTCGGGGTTGGTCCAGTACTTCAGCAGCTCGCGGGTCGTCGAGGTGATGCCGTGGTACTTCCCCCGCCGCCACAGGGCGACGCGCTCAGGGATGCGGTTGACGGTCTGGTTCTCTTCAAGACGGTCTTTCGTCCATTCGCCGTAGAGGTCGAGCTGCTTGCCGCGCTTCCTGGGCCGCGGCACCGGCACGAAGTAGGCGCTGCTGCGCCGTTCCTCGATGATCTCGTCGGTAATGCCGTCGTCGTCGAACTTGAAGTGGCGCCGCGGCTCCGCAAAGGGAGAGTTGAGGATGGGGTTTTCGATGACGACTGGAGGCATGGGGTGGGCTCCGTCTCTCCGCGTCCTCCGCGTCTCCGCGGTGCGTTACTGCTCGTAGTGGGCGGGCCCGCGGCGCCTTACCGTTTCCTGTTTCAACGAGCTTGCGGAACCGATTCGAACAGCAGCCGCCGGATGTCGATCTCCGGCGCTCGCTTCGAGAGGTACAGCATCTCGATGCCGACGACGCGGCCGTGCTCGTCGTAATCCACGATGATGCCGGGCGAGACTTCCTCGGAATTGCTGGCGGGCGCTTCGCCCAAGGTCAAGTGCAGGGCGTCGGCCTGTTGATCCACTTTGAGCTTCATGGGATGATCCTCCTTCACGACGTACTCCATCTCACGCCCGCTCGCAAAGGTCCATCACTTTCAGGCTCTCGATGCCCGAGTGGCCCGCGCCGCCCGCGGCGTCTTACCGTTCCGTACCGTGTCGCCCCTTTCTATACCATTTCCACGGGATGGTGAGCAAAGGAATAACCCGCACACAAAACGGTCTAGCTCGCCGGCTCAACGCTCCCCTCATCGCCCTGCTCGGGATCCAACTTCTCGCCTTGGCTCACGCTGAAAGCAGCAGGGGGGAAGCAGGAGGGGGCGGGTGGAGGGGATAGGGGGGCGCTCAAGCAGATGCGTTACGAGTCGATGCTCTGCTCGATGCGGACATCGAGAAGCGTCGGCCCGCCGTGCGCCAGCGCTTTTTCCAGGGCCGGCCCATCGTTTTGGCATAGCCGTCGGCCATGGAAACGGCGCAGACCTCATGCGGCGCCAGAACATAGGCCGGCTTGCCGCTCTTCATCACGGCGTCGGTAAGCCCCATGCCGCTGGCGCCGGGCACGGCGAAGAGATGCTCCACACCCGCCGCCGTCAAGGCGGCGGCGCGGGCCTCGCCGCCAGTCATCCGAGCCACGCCTCACTCCCTTGCCGGCATCGTTCCCATGCAACCTTCAGCGCCGCGGCGCAAGCCCTTTCCCTCAACGGATGAAGGAGAGGTCCAGATATTTTTCGATCTCGATCTTCTGATCGATGAAGCCAAGGGTCTTGAGGAGGTCCAGGTCTTTCTGCAAAGCCTTTACATCAGGAACCGCCTCGGTATTCTGGTAGAAATCGGCCTTCTGGAAGGCGTACGGCTTCAAGCTCTGTTTGGGTCTCTTGGTGAAACGCGCGGTGATATCAAGAGCCTCATCCAGGTTGGCGGGATCGCGGAACCATTTCAGCGCCGTCTTGTAATCGGCGTAGAACTCTTTTACGGCGGCGCTATTCTTTTGCAGGAATTCCGTGCGCGCCACGTGGACCAACATTTGGCTCGGGCCGATAGCGTCGAGGGAAGAGAAGAGAACCCGCAGGCCCCCCTTCGCCTTGGCGCGGTAGAAGAAGGCCGGTATCAGCACCGCCATATCAATCTTCTTCTCCCTAAGCATGGCCTCCTGGTTTGGGAAGGTGACCTCGACGAACGAATAGTCTTTCGGATAATGGAGGCCAGACTTCAAAAGCATTGCCCTGGCGGCGAAGTCGATCCCTGTTCCAAGGGCGTTCGTGCCGAGTACTTTTCCGCGCAGGTCTTCAACCTTCTTGATGCTTGAGTCTTCAAGAACGACCCAGTAGGGCGAGCCATAGCCTGGCGCGTACCCAGCTAAGCCAGAGACCACCTTCAAATCCAATTTCGCCCGAAGGAGGGCGGAGGCCAGGGCAGGGAAGGACATGTAGCTCAAATCGAGCTCTTTCGCGGCGAGGGCAGGGATGGGAGCGGAGCCGCCACGGAACTGAACCAATTCTACGGTGTACGTCTTCCCATAGTTCTTGAGGATATCTTTTTTTTCAAACAACAGAGGCGTAGGGTCAGTGGGGAGTTCTCCGTAGCCGATCTTTATCTTGACTGGAGCCTGTGCCCCGGCCTCGGCGCCAAGCAGCGATGAGACCAGGAGCATGGCGATCAACAGCAAGCTGAAGCAGAGCGCGGCGGTCTTGGTCGTGCGTGCAGTGCGAGTCATCTGGTGCTCCCTCTCTCCATCCGAGTGATAGCGCTCCCCCAACTATCCATGAAGCCTCTAAGAGTTTCAGGACCCGCAACCTCCTTGGGCGCCCCTTTCGTAAGGCGTGCTACCCCTTTCTTTTCGTAGGAGTATAGATACCTCGTTGCTTCAACGCCTCGATGCTGCGTCGGTAAATCGCGATCCTCTCCGGCCTCTTCCCTGGCGGCTCGTTCAGGTAGAGATTCTTGGGGTAGATCGGCTGGTCATACATCAGCCGATACTGCTCCATGCGCAGGTCCTTCAACCAGTTACCGAAGAGAACCTTCTCACGATACTCGCGCAGCGCTTCGATGTCGATCAGGCCGACGACGTAGGAGGGACCGCCGGTGGAGCGCTTCGAGCGTACATCGCCCATGTAGTCCACGACCATGGAATGACCATGCACGTCAAGCGGCTCATCGGCATCCCCCATCTGATAGCGGCCCGCGATGGAGGGGGCGATGACATAGCAGGAGTTATCCAGGGCCCGCGCTCGGTTCTGTACCTCCCACCAGCCGAAGCCTACCCAAGGTTCCGGATAGGTGGAACGGTAGATGATCTCGGCGCCGTTCAACGCCAGTCCGCGCGCCGTCTCTGGGTAACTGCCATCCATGCAAACGAGGGTGCCGATCTTGCCAATCTCGGTGTCGGCAACGGGGTAGAAGGCGTTGAGGTCCTGGCCATACAGCTCCACCCATTTGTCCCAAACGTCGTGAGGCGTCAGGGAGTGCTCGTACGGCCACATCTGCAACTTGTGGTACTTGTGGATGATCTCCCCCTTCGGGTCGATGATGAAGGCAATGTTGAAGAACCGATCCTCGAACTCGGGCTCGCGCGCCCGCACCTGGCCGATAATGTAGCACTGGAACTCCCTGGCCTTCTCAGCCAGGATGGCGGTCTCCTCGCCGGGGACGGTGGTGTGCAACTCGCGCGCCGCCTTGACGTGATCCCAATCGAAGATGGAATCAGTGAAGCCTTGAATCGCGCCTTCGCCAAGGGTGATCAGCTTGACCGGGAACTCGAGCGACCCCATCATGTAGGCGCTCTTCATCACTTTGCAGATGTGGTCGAGGTTTCTTTTACAGTCAGCTCTCGTCTCGATATTTCGCGTCGTTGTCTGCAAGGCGATCGCCGAGTATTGTTCCACCATGTTCCACTACTCCTTCACTGTTTCCCGCGCCGGAAGGCCATCCAGCTTCGCGCCTCTGAACGGCAACGGCCGAAGCGCCAGCCTTCAGGAAAACTCCTTGCCCATGGCTTCCAACTCGTCGGCCAACGCTTCAATGCCGGCCCACAATGTCGGCAGGCCGGACGGGATGGTCGCCGTCTCGATGGCTTCCAGGACCTCCTTCGGCGTGGCGCCGCAGAGCAGCGCGCGCTTGATGTGCACGCGCGTGCCGCGGGCGCTCCCTTTCGCCGTGGTGACGGCGACCATGATGAGCTCCTTGATCTTCCGCGACAACGCCGCGTCCTCGCGCGCGAATGTCGCATCAGCATAGAAGCCCTTCAAGGCCTTGAAGTATTCGGGATCAAACTTGCTGACCAGTTCGTATCCCCGATGATTGACGCCCATAGTGTCCTTCTGAAATTCCTGCAAGAGGTCCGTCGCCATACCTGATCTCCTCCTTTCGAGCCGGTGGCGCGAGAGGTGACGGGCGCGAGAACTAGCCACGTAAGGTTACACTGACCCTGATCTCGGGTTACGCTTGGGGTTCTGGGAGGGATCGATAACTCTACGACTGCCGGGGTCCACGCACCCCAGGGAAGCTTCGTGCGAAGAGACCGTCGTCTGCTCGATGCGGACCTGGGCCGGGTGCTTCCTCTCAAGAGAGAAAGCCACCCCTCGGGCGATGCTCTGGCCGGCAATAAGCCGCCCCACCGCCCGGCGCTTGCCTCGCGGAGCTTGCGGGGCGCAGCCTTCCGGCAATGACCCAGGTAGGTCTAAACATGGCACACCTTGCACGCCGGCGCAAGGGCCTCCGCCCGATCACCGACATGGGGCGGGAGGTACAAGCTTCGTGGACACAACTCAAGCTGATAGAAAGAGACAATCAATTCCTGTATGATTGCCAGGAGCAAGAGTGCGAGCGAATGCTGCCGGGAGAGTCGTCGGAGGTGGTGAGCCACGGCTCCCCGGATCGAACCCTTGCCTGCCACGGGCAGCGCCACGCCCTGCCAGGCGCCAGGCGCGCCGCACGGCGGGAGCCAGTGTGATGGCCAGTCCCAGGCTCAATCTCTTCTCCCACCAGAGCAGGTTCTGTTGGCACGCCGCGACCGCGGGGGTGGTCGCCGCGCTCCTCCCCTTCCTTTTCCTTCTGCCTGCCTCCGCGGCCGAGAGACTCACCCGTCAAGCGCGTGGGGCGGTCCTTTTCGAGCGACCGGGCCAGGAGCAGCGGCGAGGCATGCTGACGGCCCAGGCAAGGACGGCGGGAACCAGCCGGGCGCCGATCCGGGCAGCCGAAGGAGGGGCGGACCGGCCAGAAGTCCGCGTCGCCTCGCAAGCATCGGGCAACTGGCGCGCCCAGCGCTGGCGCTTGGTGCTTGAAACTGGAGGCGGCGTTCTCGGCGCGATCGCCCTCGGCTTCTGGGTACGCGTCTGGCGGCGGCGCCGCGCCGCTCCCACCCGCCCGCGGGAGCTTGGCGACGCCACGGCCTCCGCGGCGGTCCCCCAGCAGCGTCGGGAAGAGCCGGCGCCACAGCGCGCCCACCTTGAAGACTCTGTCCGAGCACGTACGGATGAGTTGCGGGAAGCGAATGAACAGTTCCGGCACGAGGTCGTCGAACGGCAGAAGATCGAGGAAACCTGGCGTGAAACGGAGGCCCGCTACCGCGATCTTTACGATAACGCGCCAGACATGTACACCTCGGTAGACAGCTCCCTCACCCTGTTGATGTGCAACCTGACCTTCGCTCGCGCCCTGGGGTACAGCAGAGACGAACTTCTTGGCACGAGCTACTTCAGCTTGCTCGTGCCGGAAGAACGCGAGGCAGTATGGGCGAACTTGCAGCAGTTTCGAGCTGGGGGCGGAGAGCTGATCGTTGCCCGCACCCTGGTGTGTCGCGATGGCTCCACGCTGCCGGTGGAAGTGAACCTTCGCCCTCTCTACGACGCCACGGGCGAATTTGTCCGTCTGGATAGCTTCATTCGCGACATCCGCGATCGCAAGAAATGGGAGCGCGCCCTGCTGGAGAGCGAGCGCCGCTTCCGGACGCTCATCGAGAATGCCGCCGACGCGTTCTTTCTGCGAGATTTGCAGGGCAGGTTCGTCGATGTGAACCAGCAGGCCTGCAGCAGTTTGGGCTACACACGAGAGGAGCTGCTGCGGCTCTCGGTCACCGATCTTGACCCCGCGGTTACGCCAGAAAGGCTTGACGAGATTACCCGCCTGAGTGACTCTGGCAACCCACTTACCCTCCCCGGCCGCATCCGCCGCAAGGATGGCTCGACGTTTCCCGCCGAGGTGCGCCTGAACAAGATTTGCATCGATGACAAGCCCTTCATCCTGTCGCTTGTCCGAGACGTATCGAAGCAGAAAGAAGCCGAAGAGGCATTGCGGAGAAAGACTGAGCAGTTGAGCGTGATCACCGAGGCGATGAGTGTTGTCCTCGAGCGGCGAGACTGGCGGAAGGCGCTGCGCTTGGTCCTGCAAGCGCTCCTGCGTGAGACGTCCAGCAGCTACGGATTCGTTGGCGTGCGCATGGGCGGCTCGAATCTTCGCCTCCTCTGCTTTGAAGGGTTCGCCTGGGAGGCGGCGCGCCGCCCTGAGATCTACGAACAGATGATGAAGACCTATCAGGAGCAGGGCTACGTCGAGTTGAGCAACCCGCAGACCCTCTTCGGCGCGGTGATCGCCAGCGGCATGCCGGTGATCTCGAACGATCCACAATCAGACCCGCGCGCCGCGGACCTTCCAGCGGGCCATCCTCCTCTCGAGAACTTCCTCGGCGTGCCGATTTACATGGGCGAGCGCCTGGTTGGCATGATCGGCATTGCCAACCGCCCAGGGGGGTACGGCGCCGCGGAGCAGTCGATCGTGGAGGTCATGGCCCAGGCCGCCGCGGTGCTCTATGACTCCTACTTGCAGGAGCAGCACCAAGAAGAGATCGAACGGCATCTGCGCAGAAGCGAGAAACTTGCCAGTCTCGGAACCCTCGCCGCCGGCGCGGCGCATGAGATTCTGAACCCCGCCAACATCATCGGGCTGTACGCGCAGGGGCTTCTCGGGGGTGAAATCTCCGAGCGGACACGCCGCGCCTGCGGCATCTTTGTTCAGCAAGTGGAGCGCATCAGCACGATTTGCGGAGCGCTGCGCCGCATCTCTCGGGTAGATTCAGGGGATCGTTCGACGTTCCATCTGACGGCGCTCATCGAGGAGACGCTGCAGCTCCTCGAACCCGACCTGCGCTTCCACAACATCACGGTGGCGCTGCGGCTTGATGCGGAATCTGATGTCGTCGAGGCGAACCACGACGAGCTTACTCAGGTTCTCCTCAATCTCTGCAGTAATGCGAAGGATGCCATGCCGCAAGGCGGGCTCTTGACGATCACCACGGAGACCATCCTCCGTGATGGGGAGACGTGCCTCCGGATTACTGTTGAAGACACCGGAGAGGGCATCCCGGAGGAATATATCGACCGCATCTTTGATCCCTTCTTCACGACGAAGCCGCAGGATAAGGGTACCGGCCTTGGGTTATCGATCGCTCATGGCATCATCGAGAGCCACGGCGGCGCCATCCAGGTGAGCAGCGCGGTTGGGAAAGGGGCGTCGTTCGTGCTCGACCTGCCGCTTTCGGTAGGCAAGAGTCCGCGCTGACCTCGGTTCGGGCCGGCCTGCGCACCCCCGCGACCTCCGGCCTTGTCCAGGGAGCCTGACATCATGTATCGAGTTCTGGTCGTCGATGATGAGATCGCCGTGGGCCTCTTCCTGCAAGAGGATCTCTACTCCTCCGGCTATGATGTAGAGATCGCCGTAAGTGCTGGCGAGGCGCTGGCAAAGATCGAGTCGAATCCGCCGGACTTGGTCCTCCTCGATATTCGCATGCCGGGTACCAGCGGCGTGGAGCTGCTGGCCACCCTACAGCTCCGAGAAATCAACGTTCCCGTCATCATGCTTACCGCCGTCCATGAAGAGGAGCTGGCGCGGCAATGCCTGAAAATGGGAGCCAGGGATTACATCACGAAACCCATCAACCTCCACTACCTGAAGGACAGTATCCTGGCGAGCATCTTCACGGGTGGCGGTCTGGACGAGGAGCCGCCGGCATAGCGCCACGCCCTGCTGGTCATCGCCGCCGGCTGGGGGCGCGTCGCAACACGGCAGGAAAGAATTTTTGAGCCACCAGAAAGACTTGGCGAGGGGTTCTCCTGTCAGGGCAGGACTGCGGCGCACCAACCCCGCCCGTGGCTGGGAGTGAACGTCCAGATCGTTGGTCGATCATCGTTCGTGTCGTGGCGAGCTATCGCAGGAGTCTTCGTCTCATCCCAAAAGGCGGAAGCGAGGCGCGCCTGCCCGCGGGCCGAGCCGGGGTGAGGCTGGAGGGGAGGACTCTGGTCGGCGCGTCCTGCCGAGGGTGCGGGGCGGACCACCCCTTGCGGACTTGACACCCTGACCCGGCTTCGATGCCGGCGGGAGGCGTGACGAGGGGAGGACATGAAGCGAATCTAGGGGCAAAACTTCTCCGCTCCCCATTGCGCCAACGAGCCGCGGAGAGAACCTTAGAGGCAACGATTCGCCGCGATGTTGGGAAAGGCCATAGAGGCATAGAGGAATGCGCCGCCAGAGGAGGAGGTTCACGATGGGTGAGGCGGTCTCTCGTTGGGCCCTTCTTTTCCTCGTCGTTGCCGGCATGCTGGTGGTCGGCGCTCAACGCACCGGCTACGCTGCCGAGCAGACCGTGGTCGTCGGCATCAAGGACTCCCTCATCACACCCCCCAACGTGACGATCGAGCCGGGCACGAGGGTCATGTGGGCGGGTGAACGCCATGTCGAGCGCGAGGTCTACACGATCACCTTCCCGGATGGCCAGCGTGTGCTGGACGCGGTAAGCTACGCCTCCCTCTTCAACCTCGACCGCGGCAAGCTGGTGGCGCGGATCGAGGCCGCCGGCGGCAGAGCGGCCCTCTCGTTCACCAAGCCAGGTACGTACACGTATACCGTGGAGCCATCGTCACCCACGGCCACCGGCGTCATCGTGGTGCAAACGAGAAAGTGATGCCGCCGACCTCATGCCGCCTCTCCTCTCTGCCCGCCATCCTCCAGGCGCCCATCCAGGCGCGCGGCTATGGCGCCCAGACTGCGCCAGTAGCCGTTGATGTGTAGGGGCGAGGCTCGCCCGCCCGAGAGGAGATTATGATGCCCACCCTCCGCGATCTCCGCCGCGCCCGCGGCCTCGCGCAAGCGCGGATCAGTGAGTGGGAGCGCGGCCGGATAAGTTCGTCGCCCACGAGGGCGACATCGAATGGATCAAGAAGCCGGATACCAAGGGCGGGGCCAGCCCTGCCCCTACCCCCCCCTCCGCGCCCTCCGCGCCTCCGCGGTGAATTCCCCTTCTTCCCGGAACCCGTGGAACAAGGGCAGTCCCGCAGGCGCGGAGATCGCCCTGCCGCTGCTCCCAGGCGGGGAATCCCTCTTCCCTTCATTCTCGCGCGCCGTCCATGGGCGGGGCGGGAATCCTGCATGGCAGGAGCAGCTCGCCGCGAGGCCCTGGGGCGGCGTTGCCAACCTCCAGGCCAGCCGAACAATTCCGTAAGACCTTGCTCGACATCTCACAAGATTGTAAGATAGTTTTGATGATCACCCCCCGCCGCAGGGCCGCCAATCAGCCGCCGGGGGGTGGCTCCCCGCCGAGCCTTCCCTGCGGCATCCGTTCTTGCGCCGCTTCCGCCCACGCGCACCCAGAGTGACCGTTCGGGAGATTCCATGACGCCGACGACCACCGAAGAACGCAGCCAGACCGACGAGCTCGAAACCCTCTACGAGATCAGCCAGGCGCTCGGCTCCTCCTTTCACCTTGAAAGCACCCTGCAGCGCATCCTCGAAATCCTGCACGAACGCATGGGGATGAACCGCGGCACCATCACCTTGATCGAACCGGAGAGCAACGAGCTGAGCATCGAGGCCGCCCTGGGGCTGAGCGAGCGCCAGAAGCGCCGCGGCAAGTACAAGATCGGCGAGGGGATCACCGGCAAGGTGGTGGAGTCGGGCCAGCCGGTCATCGTGCCGAACATCGGCCAGGAGCCGCTCTTCCTGAACCGCACCGGCGGCCGCGGCGACCTGAAGAAACGGGATGTCTCCTTCATCTGCGTCCCCATCAAGGATGGCGACAACGCCGTCGGAGCGCTGAGCGTCGATCGCCTCTTCAACGCCGAGATCGACTTCATCGAAGATGTGCGCTTGTTGAGCGTCATCGCCGCCATGATCGCGCAGACGATCAAGCTCAACCGGCTGTCGCGCATGGAGACCGACCGCCTCCTGACCGAGAACGTAGCCCTGAAACGCCACCTGCAAGAGAACTACCAGCTCCAAACGGTGATCGGCAACAGCACGCGCATGAAGGAGGTGTACAAGCAGGTCTCCAACGTGGCGAACAGCAACGCCACAGTGCTGTTGCGCAGCGAGAGCGGCACCGGCAAGGGGCTGGTGGCGCAGGCCATCCACTACAGCAGCCAGCGCGCCGACGGCCCCTTCATCAAGGTGAATTGCACGACCATCCCCGAGGGGCTCATCGAGAGCGAGCTCTTCGGCCACGAGAAGGGGGCCTTCACCGGCGCCCTGGAGCAAAAGAAGGGGCGCTTCGAGCTGGCCGAGGGGGGGACGATCTTCCTCGACGAGGTGGGCGACCTCAATCACGCCCTGCAGACGAAGTTCCTGCGCATCCTACAGGAGCGCGAGTTCGAGCGCCTCGGCGGCACCGAGACCCTGAAGGCCAACGTGCGCGTCATCGCGGCGACGAACAAGAACCTCGAACAGGCCGTCAAGGACGGAGCCTTCCGCGAGGACCTGTACTACCGCCTGAACGTCTTCGCCATCAACCTGCCGCCGCTGCGCGAGCGCAAGTCGGATATCCCGATCCTCGCCGAGTTCTTCCTCGAGAAGTACGCGCGCGAGAACCACAAGCCGATCCGCCGCATCTCCTCGCGCGCCCTCGACCTGTTCATGAACTACAACTGGCCCGGCAACGTGCGCGAGCTGGAGAACTGCATCGAGCGCGCCGTCGTCATGTGCCAGGATACCATCATCTACGCCCATCACCTCCCCCCCAACCTGCAGACGGCGGGGGACGTCGAGCGTCCGCACAACTGGTCGCTCACGCAGGCGGTGGGGGACTTCGAGAGAGAGCTCATCATCGAGGCCCTGTCGAGCACGCGCGGCAACCGCGCCCGGGCCGCTCGCCTCCTCGGCGTCACCGAGCGGATCATCGGCTACAAGGTGAGCAAGTACAAGATCGACTGCCAGCAGTTCGCCGGCTAGCGCTGCCGGCGACGAGGCGGCGCGGACCTCGCCGCGGAGCCGGTGCCGGGCTGTCGGGGATGCCGGTCTCGGCGCCCGCCGATACCATCACCACTCAGCACGGGAGAGACGTTGTCCCTGCTTGTGGGCATGAGCAGGGGAGAGGGGTTCTGTGCGCTGCGGCCGCGGACCACCGCCCAGGTTGGCGGTTCCCAGGTTCTTGGGTCACCCAGGTGCTGTTTCACAAATTCTATCGCAAGAATTTGCGAGGGAGCCTCGCCCCCTCGCGCACCCCGACTACGCGAGCTGCTGCGCAGCTCGCGGGGATTCGGGGGGTGGGGAAGCAAAGGTCTTGCGCAAAAACTCCCCGACCACATGGCCCGAAGAAGGCGTCCGATTAAGGATGGAATTTGTGTGACGTAACACTAGTCAGGAGCGAGGTGCGGCATGGCATTTCAGGATGGCTTGCGAGGCTGGATGAAGGCGCTCGAAAGCGAGGGGGAGCTGAAGGAGATCACCGCCGAGGTGGACTGGAACCTCGAGATGTCCGGCATCATGTGGCGCGCCTGCGAGGAGCACGGGCCGGCGCTCCTCTTCACCAACATCAAGGACCACCGCCACACCCTCTGCACGAAGTTCATCTCCGGCGCGCTGCACACCTATCGCCACGTCGCCCTCATGATGGGCCTGCCCAAGGAGACGCCGCCCAAGGAGCTCATCCTCGAGTACCGTCGGCGCACCGAGAAGCTTCTGCCCCCCGAGATCGTCGAGTACGGGCCGGTGAAAGAGAACATCATCCGCCGCGAGGCCGTGGACCTCTGGCAATTCCCGGCGCCCTTCTGGCACGCGCTGGACGGCGGACGCTACCTGAACACCTACTGCGGCACCGTCACCCAGGACCCCGACAACGGCTGGATCAACGTCGGCCTCTACCGCGGCATGGTGCATGACGACGGCAAGAGCATCGGCGTGCTCCTGTCGATGGGCTCGCACTGGGGACAGATGTGCCAGAAGTACCACGAGCGCGGCCAGGCCATGCCGGTGGCCGTCGTCTACGGCTGGGAGCCGGTGATGCCGCTCGTCGCCGCCGCTCTCTTCCCGCGCAACGTCGGCGAGTACGACGTCATGGGGGCGGTGCGCCAGAAGCCGGTGGAGCTGGTGAAGTGCGAGACGAACGACCTCCTCGTGCCGGCGACCGCCGAGATCGTCATCGAGGGCACGGTCTCCCTCGATCCCGCCACCTTCCGCATGGAAGGCCCCTTCGGCGAGTACCCCTGCTACTACGGCGGCACCCCAGCGCCGAAGCCGGTGCTGCAGGTCGACTGTATCACCCACCGCACCGATCCCATCCTGCAGGGCTCGCTGGAAGGCGCGCCCTACGACGACGGCGCCGTGGCGCAGTCGATCACCAAGTCGGCCTACATGTGGAACAACCTCGACCGCAATATCCCCGGCGTCGTCGATGTCTGGTGCCCCGCCATTACCCACGGCACCGACTGCTACGTCGCCATCAAGAAGACCTACCAGGGCCAGGCCAAGCAGGTGGCCGCCTGCATCTGGGGCAGCACCGGCGCCATCTACTCGGCGAAGATCGTCATGGTCGTCGATGACGATATCGACATCCGCAACCTCGAGGACATCCAGTGGGCCCTCAACTACCGCGTCTGGGACCCCGACGAAGACTTCTCTTTCTTCCGCGGCTGTCCCGGCTCCATGCTCGACCCCAGCGTGCCCCCGGAGCTGAAAGATGCGACCAAATTCGGCGCCGTGGGCCGCTGGCACCGCCTCTGCATCGACGCCACGAAGGACTGGCGCCTCACCCGCATCGAGCACTGGGGCGACCGCTTCCCGCCGCGCACCCTGCCCACGCGGCAGATTACGGAGCTGGTCAACCGCCGCTGGAAGGAGTATGGGCTGGGGTAGTCCCTATGGTCTCGCGGCGTCGAGGGCGGGCAAGACAGGGAGCCATGATTGCCGCGCGCCGCGGCGACCCGCACGCAGGGCAGGAACGGTATGCCGCACGCGCCCCTGGAGATTCTGCGCTCCGTCTTTGGCTTCAAGTCGTTTAGGGGTCGGCAGGCGGAGATCATCGATCACCTCATCGGCGGCGGCGATGCGCTGGTGTTGATGCCGACCGGCGGCGGCAAGTCGTTGTGCTATCAGATTCCCGCCTTGTGTCGTCCGGGCGTTGCGGTGGTCGTGTCGCCGCTCATCGCCCTGATGCAGGATCAGGTCGAGGCGCTCACCCAGGTCGGCGTGCGCGCCGCCGCCCTCAACTCCAGCATCCCGCCCGAGGCGGCGGCCAGAACCGAGCGGCGCCTGCGCGACGGCGAGCTGGACCTGGTCTACGTGGCGCCGGAGCGCCTGCTGACCGATGCCTTTCTGGCGCACCTCGAACGCTGCCGGCTGGCCTTGTTCGCCATCGACGAAGCGCACTGCGTCTCCCAATGGGGGCATGATTTCCGGCCGGAGTACCTGCAGCTCGCGCAGGTGCACGACCGCTTTCCGGCCGTGCCGCGCATTGCGCTGACCGCAACCGCCGACGGACCGACGCGCCGCGACATCCTCGAGCGCCTCGAGTTGACCGGCGGGCGGCTCTTCGTCGGCAGCTTCGACCGGCCCAACATCCGCTATCATATCCAGCCCAAACAGCATGCCCGCCCGCAGCTCCTCGCCTTTCTCGACCGCGAGCACGGCGGCGCCGCCGGCAGCGACGCGGGCATCGTCTACTGCATGACCCGCAAAGCGGTCGATGACACCGCTGCGTGGTTGCGCACCCAGGGCTACTCCGCCCTGCCCTACCACGCCGGCATGGAGAAGGAGGAGCGCAGCAGGAACCAGGACCGCTTTCTGAAGGAAGACGGGCTCATCATGGTGGCGACCATCGCCTTCGGCATGGGCATCGACAAGCCCGACGTGCGTTTCGTGGCGCACCTCGACCTGCCGAAGAGTATCGAGACCTACTACCAGGAGACTGGCCGCGCCGGGCGCGATGGCCTGCCATCGAACGCCTGGATGGCTTACGGCCTGCCGGATGTCGTCAAGCTCCTGCGGTTCATCGAGGAGTCCGAAGCGCCGGAGCGCCAGAAGCAGGTGGAGCGGCAAAAACTGGAGGCGCTGCTTGGCCTGTGCGAAACCTTGCGCTGCCGGCGCCAGGTGCTGCTCGAATACTTTGGCGAAGAGCCCGACGGCCGACCGTGCGGCAATTGCGATACCTGCCTGGAGCCGGTGGAGTCTTTTGACGGCACGGTGGCGGCGCAGAAAGCGCTCTCCTGCGTCTATCGCACCGGCGAACGCTTCGGCGCCGCCTACGTCATCGACGCGCTGCTCGGCGCCGACACGGCGCGCATCCGCGACTTCGACCACCAGCGGCTCAGCACGTTCGGCATCGGCAAAGAGTTCAGCCGCGAGGAGTGGCGCTCGGTCTTCCGCCAGCTCGTGGCGCTGGGACTGCTCGTCGTCGACATGGAGGGCCACGGCGGCCTGCGCCTGGGACCCGACTGCCGCGCGGCGCTGCGTGGCGAGCGTCCCATCCAACTGCGCCGCGCTCCGGCCCGCAAGCCGTCGGCGCCGACCAAGAAAGCTGCCCGGCGGGCGACCTTGGAGCATGCCGACGACGAGGCCTTGTTCCAGGCGCTGCGCGCCCGGCGGCTGGAGTTGGCGAAGGAGCAAGGCGTGCCCCCCTACGTCATCTTTCACGACAGCACCTTGCTAGCCATGGCGCAGCACAAGCCAACGGACCGAGCGGCGCTGGCCCAGCTTCACGGCATCGGCAAGGCAAAGCTGGAACGCTACGGCGAGGCGTTTCTCGCCGTCATCACGGCGCATGGCGCGTAGGAGGAGGGGCTGCTACCGAGTGCTGCGTGTCACCAGATCACTGACAACGTTGATGCGCTACAAACAGTATGTTCAATGCCTTGGGGGCTGACCGACGGCCTCTCGGGAACTGTCTGGAACTCTCATGTCACGGAAAGGAGCGGTGAACAACATGAAAGACGTGCGTGATTTCATCGACGAAGTAGCGGCACTGAAGCAACTCAAGACCATCGGCGCCGACGTTGATTGGGACGAGGAACTGGGCGCCATTACCTACCTGGTGGCGAAACGCAAGCCCAGCCCGTCGCTGCTCTTCGAGCGTATCAAGGATGCGCCGTCCGGCTACCGCGTGCTGACGAACATCATGGGATCGAGCCACGATCGCATCGCCCTGGCGCTGCGCCTGAAGTTGGGCCTGCCATTGATGCAGATGGTCGAACAGGTCAAGGACGCCTTCCACCGGCGCATTCCGCCGGTCGAGGTGCCTGCCGCCACCGCGCCGGTCAATGAAAACGTGTTCACCGGTGATGCCGTCGACGTGACCAAGTTCCCGGCGTGGAAAGCCTGGCCGCTGGACGGCGGGCGCTACATCGGCACCGCCTGCGTCACGGTCACGCGCGATCCGGACACGGGGCGCGTCAACCTCGGGACCTACCGGCAGATGGTGCAGGGAAAGCGGGAAATCAACGTCTACATGTCACCGGGCAAAGATGCCCTTCAGTTCATGGACCGTTACTGGAAACGTGGCGAGCCGATGCCGATTGCCGTGGCCTATGGCATTGATCCGGCCCTGCTGATCGGCGGCGCGATCACGTTTCCCAACAACGCACCGGAATACGAGTGCACTGGCGGGATGATCGGCGCCCCCATCGAGGTGTTCACCGGCGACGTCACCGGCTTGCCAATACCGGCACGCGCCGAAATCGTCGTCGAGGGGTTCTTCCAGCCGAACACCTTTCGTCGCGAAGGCCCGATGGGGGAGTTTCAAGCCTACTACGGGCGCCCCGGTGGCGCCACGCCCTTCATCGACGTGAAATGCCTGCGCCACCGCAACAATCCCATTCTGACCTGCGCGCTGATGGCCGATTACCCGGCATGCGAATCACACGATTTTCTGGCGATCGTGCGCTCGGCGAAGATTTGGAATGATCTCGACACGCTTGGGATTCCAGGCATCAAAGGAGTCTACTCGGTGCCGGCGGCGGGTGCCGGTATGGGCATGGTGATCGTGTCGCTGGAACAGCGGTATGCGGGGCACGTGGCGCAAACGCTGGCCCTGGCGGCGCAGTGCCCTGCCGCCGCCTACTTCACCAAATGGTTCATCGCCGTCGATGAAGACGTCGATCCCACCAATTTGGATGAGGTGACCTGGGCCATGGTGACGCGCTGCATCCCCACCGACGGGATCGACATCTTGCGGCAGACGTGGTCCACCTACCTCGATCCGTCGCGCAATCCGCCGGCCCTGCGCCCTTACGGTTCAAAGGTGTTGGTGAACGCCTGCAAGGAGCACCGCTTCCTGAAGACGTACTCGAAGCGCTTACTGCTGCGCGAGGAAACCTACGAGCAGGTGAGTGAACGATGGAGCGCTCTGGGTCTCGAGGGGAAGCCGCCGGTGATCAATCACTTCGAAACATTCGAGGGTGGGGAACCGGGACCTGATGGGGCGCGACGCGATGACATGCCGGACCCCTCCTCGTTTCAAATGTGAGCGCGACCGGAAGCGCAAAAGAAGCGCGCCCCGGGGATGGCCGATTGGGCTGCTCCCGGGGCGCGCGTCTGGCTGCGTCGCAGCAAGGGTTACATCCCCGCCGCCTTCTTGACGAAACTCACATCCGCAAATTTCTCGATTGGCGTTTTCTTCTTCACCGCACCCACTTCGAAGAAGTAGTCCTGCATGGCACTGATGCTCTGCAGATTGGGCATGCCGTATGGGTGCAGATAAAAGGGTACGGCGGACTGGATGATGTCCTTGGGAACCTTCGTCCACTTATGGAGAATGTCGACCACCTCCGCATCCTTCATCCCACGCTCGTTATAGTAGCGCACCGCCTTGACGTAGGCGTTCATGTATTTCTGGGCAGCGGAGCGGCGCTCGCGCGCGAAGGCGCCGTTGTACATGATCGTGGCAACCTGAAGGTCTTTCGAGGTGTCGAAATCAGCAGGGGAAAGGAAGCGTACCCCCACTCCCGTCTTCTCTATTTGGGCACCCCATGGCTCAGCATTTCCCACAGCGTCAACGGCCTTGTTCTTCAAGGCCGTCAGTTGGTTCGGAAAGCTGATGAATTTCCAATTCACATCTTCCAGAGAGAGTCCTGCCGACTGCAGAGCACGCCCCACCCAGAATATCGTAACGTTCATCGGTGCATTGGTGGCGAGGGTCAATCCCTTGAAATCCTTGATTGATTTAACCCGCCCACTGTCGATGAGATCCTTTCTGACGACAAGCTGCGTAAAGCCGTAGCCTTTCCGCGTTTGCCCCTTATCGGCGACCACGAGGACGTCACTCCCCTGCGCCAGGGCGTTAAAGAATCCCGCGCCCATGCTGCCGGTGGCAACCTCGATCTGTCCCGTAGCCAGCGGCGCCGCCATCTTTGCTCCGGATACAAATCGAACGTATTCAACTTTCATCCCTTGTTCAGCAAAGAACCCTTTCTCTTCGGCCAGGTAAATCGGAGCGAAGGAGATGACGGCCAGGTCGCCCTGCTTGATGGATTCTTGAGCCACGGCGCGCGCAGCGCTGAGGCTTACCTGGCCAAGCGCGGCAACTGCGGAGAATGTTGCGAGCAAACCGAGCGCGTGGAATACGCGTCTCACCTTCATCGCCTGCCCCCCCTGAGTTAAGGCGAACGTTGGATACCACCCGTGCAGTCCGCGATCATGCCGCGCCACGTGGAGCGTCACAAGCGGGCGTCGCAAAAGATGATCTTTTCGGAACTCACACGGCTGGCCTGCAAGGCGAACGTGCTGCCGGGGTCACCCATGCAATGGTGAAGTTCCAGTACCCCTCGCGCGGTCTGGACGCCTGCCCATTGTCCTCGAAGTCCTGCCCATATCTGAATATACTAACCTCCTCTGCACCCCAAACTCAACCGCAAATTACGCGATTCTCCGCTGAGACCTGGCAAGGAGAGGTGGCGAGGTCCCCACGTCCGGTCAAGGTGGCCCTGGTGATCTGCACCTCGTCGATATGCGGCGATTCAGCCTTGTTGCGGGAGGTGATCCGTGCCATGCTCAAGCTCCACCCTTGGCTTCTGCGTGGCCGGCCCCGCGCGATGTTGTAACTTCTGCAATTGCAACGTCTTCTCCCAAAGGGTGGTTCTTTTTCAAGGCGGAATCGCTGAGGGGAGGTCTCGGATTGGCAACGACGGCGCCAAGGTAGGTAACGAACCCAGTATCGTATCCCGTAAGTTCCATCAACCAATTCTAAGAGGGAACCTTCTCCCCTGGCGCACCCCGTTTACGCGAGCTGCTGCGCAGCCTGCGGGGAGGAGGGGTGTGGGGGAGCATGGGCCCTCACAGGCCCCTTGCCAAAGCAGCGAGCAACCCCGCACATATGTGAGCGAATTTGTGAGCACTACGTCGCCGACCAGGAGCATGGCCGCCAGGCGTTGGATCTCCTCGACGGTTCACCCCCAATGAAGCGGAGATTGAGGAGGCGCTCATCCAGGCCGCCATCGTCTGCGGGTTGCGCCGGCGTCACGCTGCCGACGCCTGCCGCCATGCCGTGCTCGGTGAGGAGTTAGCCCTACCGTCACCTTCATAATTGGACACCGCGCTGATCTCGTTCGCAATGTAACGGCCGCGGGGCGCGGGTGATGCATCAGATGGGTCGCGAGCTCTGCCGCGACGCGCAGTGTTGCCCGGCGGCCTGGCGGTCGAGCTAAAGGAAACTCACACGAGAGGGGGGATAGAGGACGATGAAAATCTATGGATTCCATTTGATGCCGTGGCCGTATCTGAAAGAGCGCTCGGAATACCCCGATGCGAACTCACTCTACGATCCCCGGATGGGACACCGGGTCTACAACGAGTATCTCGATCAGCTCGAAGCCTTCGAGGACTACGGCTTCGACGGCATATGCTTCAACGAACATCATTCCGTCCCTTATGGCGGCATGCCCTCTCCCAACATCATCGCCGCCGCCATCGCCCGGCGCACCAAGAAGCTGAGGATCGCCATCGTCGGCAATCTGCCGGCGCTGCACGGGCATCCCCTCCGCCTTGCTGAAGAGCTGGCCATGCTCGACGTCATCACCGGCGGCCGCATGGTGTCGGGATTCGTGCGCGGCATCCCCACCGAGTACTACGCCTACTCTCAAAGAGCCACGGAAGCCCGCGAGCGCATCGAAGAAGCCGTGGACCTGATCGTCAAGGCGTGGACCGAGCGCCAGCCGTTCGCCTGGCATGGGAAGTTCTTCACCTACGACCACGTCAGCATCTGGCCGCGCCCCCTGCAGCAGCCCCATCCGCCCATCATCTATCCGGCGCAGACCCCGGACTCGCAGGAGATCGCGGCGAAACGCCGCTGGCCCAGCGGCATCGCCTATCGCTCGACCGCGGCCTCGAAACCCCTGGCCGACAACTTCCGCGCCCTGGCCCGCACCTACGGCTGGGAGCCGACGCTCGAAGACCTCTCCATCCTGCGCTTCGTCTACGTCAGCGAATCGAACGCGCAGGCGCGCGAAGAGGCCAAGGAGCACATGGATTACTTCTGGCAGAAACTCTTCAGCATGAACCTCGGCATCTTGCGCCTGGAAGGGGGAAGCGCCCCGCGCGGCTACGAAAGCAATACGAGCAGCCAGGACCGGCAATTCTGGGAGATCGACTACGACTTCGCCAACGCCAGCGGCATCAGCATCTGCGGCGACCCCGATTTCGTCACCGAGCAAATCCTGCGCCAGCAAGATGAGATCGGCGTCGGCACCTTCATGTTGCTCTTCCAGTTCGGCAGTCTGCCGCACAACCTGGCGATGAAGAACCTCGACCTGTTCGCCAGGCACGTCCTGCCCGAACTGCGCAAGCAGGCTCCGGTGCAGGCCCCCAGCTCAAGCTGAGCCGGGTGGATGCAGGCGGCGCGCTGCGGTGCTCGGGGCAACATTCCTCGAAGGGCGACGTCGGGGCCCGAACCTAGCCTCTCCTTGGCCGGGCGTCGAGCCTTACAAGGTTTGCAGGTAGGCGAGGATGGTCCCCAGCCTCTCATCCCCCAGGTGCGCGAAGGAGGGCATCTTGTCGATGGGGTTGCGGAGCTGGCTGAGCACGTTCTCCACCGTGGCGGGCCGCCCGCTGAAGGGGAGGCGCGGCTTCTTGAACAGACCCTTGAGGCCGGGCCCCACCTTGTCCTCATCCCGATCGGGGTAGTGGCAGTAGACGCAGATCGAGGTGAAGAGGTCGTGCCCCGCGTCCCGCGTGGTGCTGTCCACGCTGTTCAACGCCGTGAGGGCGCTGGCGACGAACCGCGGCTTCCCCTCGCTCGCCCGCGCGCCGCGAATCTCCGCCAGGTAGGCGGCGACGAGGCCCCCCTCGCGCGCCGCAATCCAGCCCGGCAGCAGCTCCCGCATCCGATCCACCGTCTGCACCCAGCCCTCGGCGGTCTTGGTGCGATCAAAGACGCGCGACAGGTCGTGGCAGCGCGTGCACTTCTCGTCGAGCAAGGCGGCGCCGCTGACGGGACCGATCCGCGCCTGGCCGCTCAGCTTGGAGATCTGGTACTGGTTTCCCGTGGCCCGCATGAGGTAGTAGTACCCCGTTGAACTCGCCCCCACGCCGAGAGCGAGCACGAAGACCACCAGGCCATACTGCCGCACGCCGCCCTTGAGCTGCTTGTAGACCCGGATGATGAGAATCTTCAGCGCCAGGACCACGAACAGGGCGAAGGCGACAAAGGCGTGCAGGGTGCCGCGCGGCGACACCTCCCCCTTGGCGGCGGCGAAATCACGCAGGCAGTAGTAACTGATGAGCAGGTAGAGGGCGACGAACGTGTAGCCGGAGACCTGGTGGAGACGCCGCAGCAGCCGTGGGTTGAGGCGGTGCTCCTTGCGCCCCAGCAGCTCGAACATCGACCAGAACTGGAACAGCGCCAAGAGCACGAAGAAGATGCTGAGGAAAGACTTCAACTCAACAGTCATGGCAGCGGTCCTCTCCCGGCCCAAAGGCGCGGCGCTGACGGCGCGCGGTCTCGCGCGACCGCAAGGGATTCATGACAGTCCAAACCGCTGGACACCACGCTCATATTTCCCGCCCGCGACATTTTCCGCTCACGCCCTCGGATGCCGCCCACGCTGGCGCCGCGCGGCGTGGGGCAGACCACCCCGCACGCGAGCGCACAGCCGATGCGCCGCTCGGGGAGCAATCCACGATGCCGCGCGGCGCTCTACGGCGGGCTGAAACCCGGCAGCTCATCGAGGCTCAACTGCAGGTGCAGCGGCTCGAGCTGGCGCGCCAGGAATTTCCCCTTCACGCCGTTGTCCAGCAGCACGTACACTTCCAGCCGCCCGGCCCCGGAGGCGTCGGCTGCTTCCGCGACCGGATGGACGCCGGTGACCGTCCCCCTTTCTCCGACGTACGCCGCCCGCCGACACTCGCGCACCCGCACCCGATCACCGGCCCGGTAGCAAGGCTCCCCGCGCGCCCTCATTGGAGCTCCCCTCTGGGAAGGATTCACCTACCCTCCTTCACCTCCAGGGAATCGGTACCACGCCTTCCGCCTTCACTCAACGGTGAAGCGGCATGGCTTCACTCCCCCCGCGGCTCCGTCTCCCCGCCGAAGGGGGACGCCGCGATCGCCGTTCGATCCCGCGGCAGGCCATTCTCAATCGCTTTTTCTTTGTCTTTTTTTTGCAACGAACGACTTTTTCCTTGATCTTCGTGTTTTCTTCATACATCTTAGAAGCAACGGCAGAGGTCGGCAAGCGCTCGGTGGGCGTTCGGGCGCCGTACGCCGCGCTCGGGCGCCCCGGGAGGCGAGGGGGCAAACGGCGCGGCAACGGCTCATGCTGACAGGCCCCCCTGCACGAGGAGCACCACGATGTACGTCACGAAGCGGCAGCGGCAAATCTACGAGTTCATCAAGGCCAGCATCGAGACCAACGGCTACGCTCCCAGCCTGCAGGAAATCGGTGCTCAGTTCAACCTCTCCTCCCTCGCCACCATCCACAAGCACCTCACCAACCTGGAGGAGAAGGGCCTCATCGTGCGCCACTGGAACCGCAGCCGCGCCATCGAGCTGACCACCCCGCCAAGCCCCACCACCACGCAGCGCGGCGGCCGCCCCGTGTCCTCCGCCGTGGAGCTGCCGCTGCTCGGGCGCATCGCCGCCGGCCAGCCGCTGGAGGCCGTGCAGGACAGCGAGAGCATCCTCGTGCCGCCGGACATGGTCGGCCGCCAGAAGACCTACGTCCTGCGCGTCACCGGCGACTCGATGATCGAGGAGCACATCCGCGAAGGGGACTACGTCATCGTCGAGGAGCGCCAAACCGCCTCGAACGGCGACACCGTCGTCGCCCTCATCGACGGCGACAGCGCCACGCTGAAGAAGTTCTTCCGCGAGGGCGACCGCATCCGCCTGCAGCCGGCCAACGCCACCATGCAGCCGATCTACGTCACCGGCGACCGCCTCGCCATCCAGGGCATCGTCATCGGCATCCTGCGGAAGTACCGGGCCGGGAGGTAGGGAGGCGACGTGATGCTTTGGAAGGAACGCAATCAGGTGAAGCGCCGGATGTGGGGGCTGACGCTTAGGCGGCAGATGCGGCGGCTGCCGCTGCCGAGCGTGCTGGAGGCGGCCGAGCTGCGGCGCCGGCGGCAGGCGCAGCTCATCGCCCTGGCGCTGGCGGCCGAAAGCGGCGCGCGACAATTCCACAATGGAAGCAAGCCGCCATCATCCATGAACGTGGCCAATGCCCGCTCGTGTTGCTTCGCAAACGTCCGCTAATAAATTGGATGCGTTGCAGGCGACATTTTTGTGGGGGACCCTTGCTCCCCTGCCGCCCCAGCGGGGAAGGCTCCACGCCCATTCCCCGCGAGCTGCGCAGCAGCTCGCGGAGAAGGGGTGCGCGAGGGGGCGCGGCTCCCTCGCACGAAAACTCCCTTCGCCAGAACCAGTATTCGCTCTTCGCTCGCGGGATAACCTATGAAGCAAAAACTCCCGTCACAAATTTACCTCGATGAAAAGTCGCTACACCATGACAATGGCAGCATTGCACGCCGCCGCTCGAAACTCATCGCCTTCGGTTGGTATGGTGGTAAGTTCAATCACCTCAATTGGCTGCTTCCTTTATTGCCGAGGTGCCATCATTATTGCGAGCCGTTTGCCGGCTCAGCCGCGGTCCTGTTCAATCGTGATCCCTCTCCTGTTGAAACGTACAACGATCTTGATGGCGAGGTCGTCAACTTTTTCCGTGTCTTGCGCGAGCAGAAAGAGAAGCTGCTCGAGTCCATAGGGCTTACGCCATTTTCCAGGGAAGAATTCTACTTTGCCGTAACGGATAGCGAAGAACCGTTATCCGATTTGGAACACGCGCGCCGTTTCTTTGTGCGGGCGCGACAGGCGCGCACGGGTCTGGCGCAAACCGCCTCGCTCGGGCGCTGGGCGAACTGCAAGAACACCAGCCGCGCCGGCATGTCCGGGGTGGTATCGCGCTGGCTCGGCAGCGTGGAGATGCTGCCGGAAATCGCCGCGCGCCTCCTGCGTGTGCAGATCGAAAACCGCCCGGCGGTGGATGCCATTCGCTTGTATGACAGCCCTTCGACCCTGTTTTACTGCGATCCGCCGTATGTTCACGACAGCCGCGGCGACAGCAAAGCTTACGGTTTCGAGATGAATGACCTCGCGCACCAGGAGCTGGCGCGGCTCCTTCAGCAGTGCAAGGGGATGGTCGCTCTTTCGGGGTATCGTTGCGATCTGCTGGATTCCGTCTATAAAGACTGGCGCCGCCATGACGCCCCTGCGAAATACTGCCACTCCATCAAGAAACCGCGTCAGGAGGCGCTCTGGGTGAACTATTAACGCTTGCTGAGTCGCGACATGCTTGTTGATTATGCTAGTAGTGCGTCTCACGAGTTCGTTGATACATTTAATTCGTTGCAGGTGGCATTGGCAGGAAGATTTCTTGTGGGGAACCCTTGCTCCCGCACATTCCCAATCCGCGCGAGCGGTAGGGGCGGTTCACGAACCGCCCCTACGAGTAGGGGTGCGCGAGGGGGCGCGGCTCCCTCGCAGAAAAACTGTCTAAGATTGGCAACAATCTTGCTAATTTCGTTAATGAACGTATGAGGCAGGAAATTAGGAAATCAACGCCCCCCTTCTCGCTGCCGCGCAGGCGTGGCGGCGCCGGAAGGAGTGGGGGGGCCTGCCTCGCCAGAAGATCACCCATGCGGCAGATTCTCCATGTTGACATGGATACGTTCTTCGTGGCGGTGGAGCAGCGCCTCGATCCGTCGCTGCTCGGCAAGCCGGTCATCGTCGGCGGGCATCCCGAGGGGCGCGGCGTGGTGGCGGCGTGCTCCTACGAGGCCCGCGCCTTCGGCGTGCACTCCGCCATGCCGCTGGCGCAGGCTTTGCGCCTCTGCCCGCGCGCCGTCTTCCTGCGCGGCGCCTATGACAACTACCTGCGCGCCAGCCTGGAAGTCTTCCGCATCCTGAAGCAGTTCACCCCCCTCGTCGAGCCGACCTCCCTCGACGAGGCGTACCTCGACGTCAGCGCCTGCCTGCGCCTGCACGGCCATGCCATGGCGATCGCGGAGACGATCCACGAGCGCATCGCCGGGCGGCTGGCGCTGCCCGCCTCGGTGGGTCTCGCCACCAGCAAGATCGTGGCCAAGGTGGCCTCGCGGCGCGCCAAGCCGAACGGCATCCTGCGCGTCCTTCCCGGCGCGGAGGCGGCGTTCCTGGCGCCGCTCTCCCTGCGCGAGCTGCCGGGCATCGGGCCGAGCACGGCGGAGCGCCTCCAGAGCCTCGGCCTGCGCGCCATCGGCGAGCTGGCGCACCTGCCGCCCGCCATGCTCGAGACCGTCTTCGGCAAGACAGGTCGCCTGCTGACGCAGCGCGCCCGCGGCATCGACGCCTCCCCCGTGGTCACCGGCTCCGTGGTCAAGTCGGTCGGCCACGAAACCACCTTTGAAACGGATACCGCCGACCGCGGGGAGCTCGAAGCGGTCCTCGCCCACCTCACCGAGAAGGCCACGCGCCGCCTGCGCCGCCTCCCCATGCAGGCCCGGACCGTCACCCTGAAGCTGCGCTACGCCGATTTCACGACCGTCAGCCGCTCCCGCACCCTGCGCGCCGCCACCGACCTCGACACCGAGGTCTATCGCACCGCCGGCCGCCTCCTGCGCAGCCTGTTGACGCGCCGCGTGCGCGTCCGCCTCCTCGGCGTCAGCCTCTCGAACCTCTGCGAGGGCGAGCGCCAGCTCGACCTCTTCGGCGAGGGGCGCTGCGCCAAGTACCGCGGCTTCTACCGCGCCGTCGATACCCTGCGGGACCGGTTTGGCTTCGATGTGGTGACCGTGGGGCGCGCCGCCCTCTTGCAGCCGGCCGCGCGGCGGGGCGAGCGCCACCTCAACCCGTTTCGACCCGCGCTTGACCAGGAAGAGAGGAAGAAGGGAGAGGGCACGCCGGAGGAGGGCGGGCCGTCGTTCCAGGACGCGGCCTGAGAGAGCCGCCGGCGCCGGCCGCCAGCGGCAACTTAACGACAGCCTCAAATCCGGTGGATGAGTCGGTTCGGCGCGCCATCCGGCCAGGAGCCGAAGTAGCGCAGCACCCCCTCGGGCGGGCGCCGCCGCGACCACGCCGCGACGAACTCTGCGTAGGGGAGGGCTTGTTCCTTGCGCCGGGCGCGCGCCGCCTGCCGCCGGCGCTGCGTCTCGCCGTCGTCGACTTTCAGGGTGGCGGGATTGTAGGCCACGCGGTAGACCTGCTCGATCGCCCAGGGTGACACGGCGCCTTTGCGCAGGTCCTCCATGAGCGCCTGGGGATCGCGTTCCAGCACGTCGCCGTAGCCTCCGCCGCCGGCCACGTTGACGATGAAAAGATCGCCCCGTTCCAGGATGCGCGGCCGCCGCGTCTTACTCTCCACGGTGTAGGCGCCGCTGATCGTACGCTCCCGCATGAGCTGCTTCGAGCTGGTCGGCAGGTCGAGGGCGCTCTGCGCCAGCTTCTCGAAAAGGTTGCTGTGGCGCACCTGCAGGCCGGGATGGATGGCGTGCGGGTAGCCCCCGAAGAGGCCGCTGTGCGACGGGAACTTGCTCTCCTTGGCCGCCTGCTGGTAGCTCGAGCGCGGCACGAGGTGCGGGGCGTAGGCGGCGGAGAGACCGGCGCCGCCCCGGTACTTGCCATGCCCGCAGCTATCGGCGAGCATGCGCATGAAGAGGTGCAGGTGGGGCTGATCGTTCTCCAGGTCCTCCACGTCCGCCCCCTTGCCGTGCGGGCCGTGGCTGAAGCCGAAGCAGTCGATGCCGTCCGCGTCGAACCGGGCTGGTCCCCCCTGGGCGTTGAGGGCGTAGGACATCGAATCGGTGACTCGCACGCCGTACTGGTTCTCGCCGGCCACCACCGCCCCGAAGGCGGCGGAATTGATGCTGGCGCAGACGAGCTCGCGCGTCGGGCTGTCGAACATCATCTTGCCGAAGGTCACCGCCAGCGGCTGCCAGAGGTTCATCATCACGAAGACCGAGTTGGCCACGGCGGCATCGTGGCTGGCGTTGAACACGCACCCTTGCGGGGCCACGAAGTGCAGGGGCGCGAAGGCCCCGGAGGAGAGGGGGAAGTCGTGGAAGGGGTAAAGGTAGAGGTAGACGGCCGCGGCGGCCCGCACGATGTGCAGGTAGCAGTGGTACGAGCCTTCGTTCTCCGGTGAGCTGCCCGTCAGGTCGATGGTAATCTCGTCCCCATGCTTGATGAGAGCGAAGGAGACGCGCAGCAGGGCGTCATCGAGGCCGATGGTGTCGCTGAAGACGGTGTGGCGGTAAGTGCCGTCGTTCCATTGCCCGATGCGCTCGCGCACGGCCGCCTCGGTGTGGCTCAGCATGCGCCGGAAGAGGCCGTGCAGGAACGGTACGCCGCGCTTTGCGGCAAGCTCCTGGAGGCGCACCCGGATGCGGTCGCAGGCGGCGACGCGGGCGCGCACGTCAAGCATCTGCATGCGCGGCGCCCGCCCGACCATGTTTGACATCATCTCCAGCAGGTCATCGCGCAGGCGGTAGTTCTCACCGATGCGGATAGGCGTCAGGCGCATGCCTTCGTCGTAGCGGCTGCGGGCGCTCACCGGCATGCCCCCCGGCTCGATGGCGCCGGTCTCCGGCTGGTGCGCCGCCGAGAGCGCCCAGGCGATGATCTCTCCCTCGTGGAACACCGGCATGATGGCGATCTGGTCGGGGTTGTGGATGCCGCCGTAGAGGGCGTCGTTGCAGTAGAAGATGTCCCCCTCCCGCACCCCGACGGTGGGGTTGTCCTTCCAGTAGCGCAGGATGAACTTGATGGGGATGATGCCGGTGATGCAGTGCAGGTAGGTGCCGAGCACCGCCACCACCTGGTCACCCACCGGGCTGTAAATCGCCGTGACGATGTCGCCGGCATGGATGAAGGCCGAGACCCCCAGGCGCGTCAGCACCTCCTTGGACTCCTGGCAGATCATCTGCAGCTTCTCGCTGTAAATCTCGTAGTCGCCGAGCTGCAGCTTCTCCATGCAGGCGTACTCGTACTGCGTGATCGGTTCCGGTTTCACCTGATCGAGAAGCGAGAAATCCATCAACATCGCTTCCGCCCCTTCTATGCCGCAGCCCCTCGGCCCCCATCGCCGGCCCAGAGGATGAACCGGGTGGGGGGCGAGGCGGCAAACGTCAATGCATCTGTTCTTCGTCAACTATGGTACGACGAGAGCGAAAAGTACAGGGGGAATATGCCCCGCGACGGAGGGGACCACCGCCCCGCAAGGCGCCGGGGGCGCGGCCGGAGGCAGACGGGAGCGCCGCGCGCTAGCCGGCGCGCTCGGCTTTGGCGCCGATATCGGTGCGGTACTGCGCGCCCTCCCAGGAGATGCAGTGCGCGGCGGCGTAAGCGCGCCGGCGGGCTTCGGCGAAGGTGGGCGCCACGGCGGTCACTCCCAGCACCCGGCCGCCGTTGGTCAGCCACGCCGCGCCCTGGCGCCGGGTGCCGGCATGGTAGATGGTAACACCCTCCACCTTGCCTGCCTCGTCGAGACCGGAGATTGCCCTGCCCTTCTCGTACGCCCCCGGGTAGCCGCCCGAGGCCATGACGACGCAGACCGCCGACGCCGCGCGCTGCTTCAGGGGCAGCGTGTGGAGTCGTCCCTCGGCCGTGGCCATCAGGACCTCCAGCAGGTCGCCGTCGAGGAGCGGCAGGATGACCTGGGCCTCGGGGTCTCCGAAACGAACATTGAACTCCAGGACGCGCAGGGCGCCCTCCTTGATCATCAAGCCAGCGTAAAGGATGCCGCGGAACGGCGAGCCTGCGGCGGCCATGCCGCGCACCACCGGCTGCATCACCTGCCGCATGGCGGCCTCGGCCAGCGCCCGCGTGACGATGGGCGCCGGGGCGTACGCCCCCATGCCGCCGGTGTTGGGGCCGCGGTCGCCGTCGCCGATCGGCTTGTGGTCCTGCGAGGGGGCCAGGGGCGCAATGGTCTCCCCATCCACCAAGGCGATGAAGGAGGCTTCCTCACCCTCGAGGAACTCCTCGACCAGGAGGCGCTCGCCCGCGGCGCCGAACTCGCGCTCCTCCATCATGCGGCGGATGGCCTCCTCGGCCTGCCGCCGATCCTGGCAGATGATGGCTCCCTTGCCCGCCGCCAGGCCGTCCGCCTTCACCACCAGGGGCGCCCGCATGCGCGCCGCGGCCTGGCGCGCCTCGCCGGGTGTGGCGCAGAGGTGCGCCTCGGCGGTGGGGACGCCGCAGCGGCGCATGACCTGCTTGGCGAAGACCTTGCTCCCTTCGAGCGCGGCGGCGGCGCGGCTCGGCCCAACGATGCGCAAGCCGGCGCTCTGAAAGGCGTCGACAATCCCCAGCGTCAGCGGCGCCTCCGGCCCCACCACCGTGAGGTCGATCGACTCGCGCCGGGCAAAATCGTAGAGCGTGGCCACATCTTCGGCGGCAATCGGCAGCAGCCGCGCCTGCAGGCCGATGCCGTCGTTCCCCGGCGCGCAATAGAGTTCCGGCGCGGCGGCGCTCTGGGCGAGCTGGGCGACGAGCGCATGCTCCCGCCCACCCGCGCCGACGACGAGGACCTTCATACCCTGCTCCCGCGACCTCGCTGCCCTCTTACTTCTGCTATCGCCGGGCCTCAAACCTGGGGGATCATTGATCCCCCAGACCCCCTCTCCTCGCGAGCTGCGCCGCAGCTCGCGTAAGCGGGGTGCGCGAGGGGAGATTGTCCCCTCGCATCATTTCTTCGCTGCATCGAAGTGTGGAACCTTGGTCCGCGAGTTTCTAAGGCGCGACGATCAATGCCGGAAATGCCGCATGCCGGTGAACAGCATCGCCATGCCGTGCTCGTTGGCGGCGGCGATCACCTCCTCGTCGCGCACCGAGCCGCCAGGTTGGATCACGGCGGTGATGCCGGCCTCGGCGGCGGCGTCGATGCCATCGCGGAAGGGGAAGAAGGCGTCGGAGGCCATCACCGCCCCTTTGGTCGGGGAGGCCGCCTTCATGACCGCGATCTTCGCCGAGTCGACGCGGCTCATCTGCCCGGCGCCGATGCCGACGGCGCGATCCTCGAGGGCGTAGACGATGGCGTTCGATTTTACGTGCTTGGCGATCTTCCAGGCGAAGAGGAGGGCGCGGCGCTCGCTCGCCGTCGGCTCGCGCCGGCTGACCGTCCGCAGCTCCCCATCCTGGGACGCCGCGAAGAGGGCGGTGTCGCGCGTCTGCACCAGGGCGCCGCCGGAGATGCGCTTGATGTCGAGGTAGTCCTCCTCGAAGGCATGGCCGGGGAGCAGGGCGGGCAGCTCCATGAGGCGCACGTTCTTCTTCTGCGTCAGGACCTCCAGCGCCGCGGCGCTGAAGCCGGGCGCGATGACCGCCTCGATGAAGGCGCCGCTGATCTCCCGCGCGGTGGCCTCGTCGACCACGGCGTTCAGGCTCACCACCCCGCCGAAGGCCGAGACCGCGTCCACCTCGCGCGCCTTCCGGTAGACCTCGACGAGCTTTTCCGTGCCGGCGCAGAGCTGCGCCACGCCGCAGGGGTTCATGTGCTTGATGAAGACCACCGCCGTCGTCTCGAACTCGCGCACCAGCTCCACGGCGGCGTGGAGGTCCATGTAGTTGTTGAAGGAGAGCTCTTTCCCATGCACCTGGCGGGCGCCGACGACGCTGTCGGGAGCCGGCACGGCGGTGCGGTAGAGCGCCGCCTGCTGGTGCGGGTTCTCGCCATAGCGCAGCGCTTGCTGCTTGATGAAGAGCGGCGCCATGACTGTCGGGAGCTGGGCGGCTGAGACGAGCCTCGCGGCGCGCTTCGCCTCCCGCGCGCCGGGCTGCCGCTCCCCGAGGTAGCCGGCGATGAGGCTGTCGTAAGCAGCCGTCAAGGCGAACGCCTTGCATGCCAGGCGGTAGCGCGTGGGGCGGCCGAGCGCCCCGTCGTTCGCGGCGAGCTCCGCGATCACCCCCTCGTAGTCCGCAGGATCGGTGAGGACGGCGACATCCTCGAAATTCTTGGCGGCGGCGCGCACCATGGCGGGACCGCCGATGTCGATGTTCTCAATGACCTCCTCGAAGCTCACGCCGGCCTTGGCGATGGTGGCCTCGAAGGGGTAGAGGTTGACGACCACCAGGTCGATGGGGTCGATGCCGTGCGCCGCGAGCTGCGCGCGATGCTCCGCCTTGCCGCGCTGCGCCAGGATGCCGCCGTGGATGCGGGGATGGAGGGTCTTCACCCGCCCGTCGAGCATCTCCGGGAACTGCGTCACCTCGTCGACGGGCCGCACCGGCATGCCGTGCGCCTTCAGAAGCGCCGCGGTGCCGCCGGTGGAGAGCATCTCAATGCGGTGGCGAACGAGCGCCGCGGCCAGCTCCACCACGCCGGCCTTTTCGTAGACACTCAGCAAAGCGCGCCCCACCTTCTTCATCGCCGACTCCCCACCGAACGTTCCAGCAGCACCGGTCTGGCGGCAGCTCCAGCGGCAACGGGGCGCGCCGGCCGCGGCCCGCCCCCGACGACCCGACAGGGGCATGGTAGCCGAGACCCCCCGGAGGTTCAAGGTGACCGGTGCAAGGCAGGTCCCCATGGGCCTGCGGCCCGCCCGCGAAGGGATGACCATGGGGTTTCCAGGGAGCGACCGTCTCTCCTGTCGAAGGGTTCGGCACCCGGGCTGTAGGGGCGCCGCTTGCTGCGCCCCAGCGTGGCGGCTCAAAGAGGGCGACGAAGCGGGCGGGGCAAGCCCCGCCCCTACGCTCTGCACATCCCGCCGCTGTACCACGCACGGCGGCAAACCTGCAAGCTCGTGAAATCAACCACTTAGACGGCTAGTTCCGAGGCAGGGTTCCATCCCATCGACCGTAGGGGCGGTTCGCGAACCGCCCCTACCATCGGCATGCAAGGACCCGTGGAGGGAGGCTGAGATCGGTGTGCGTCCGTGTCGAGCGGTGGTTCCTTCCGCTCCCTTCTCCGTGTCGTCTGTGTCTCGGCGGTGCACTCCATTGAACCGCAGAGGCGCAGAGAACGCAGAGGTGAAGGACACCGGCCGCACGGCCGTCAGCCTCACCATCACAAGAAATCAATTACTTAGGGGTTCTTCTTTCTAGCGGGACGCTGAAGGGAAACGGCAAGCCTGGCGAGGCAGGGTTGATCCTCCTCCCCCAGCCGCCCTCCGCCGATGAGAGGGGTCGTGGGGGGGAGCGCCGGTCTGCCTGCAACGCCCCGGCGGGCGAGCAAAGAGCCGTCCTCCCTGGAGCAGTTCAAGCGTGTCGGCGCCCACAGCCGCCCAGACGATGAAAGAACAACCAAGGCGAGCCGACCGGCGGGCACAAGGGCAAGCTCTTCAAGAAGTTTTCTTCACTCCTCGCTCTTGCAATTCAGCTTCCGCCGCCTATATCTAAACGCGGCTGGAGAGAGAGGGTTCGACTCGGTTGCGCGTCTTCAAGCAGAGACCACCTTGGCGTCCCGCCTGGGGGGATCGCTTGACCCGCGCTTGCGGCGCATGCTAGAAGTGCCTGAGGGGTGCGCGCCTGCCCCAACGAGGGGTGTCTCGCCGGCACGTCTCGCCTCCCCCACGGGCGCACGATTCATGTTGAGTGGCGATGCACCTTCCCCTTGATCTCAAGGGCGCCACCTTCGAGCAGGTGGCCGCGTTCGTAGCGGAGCTCGGCGAGCGGCCGTACCGCGCCCGGCAGCTCTATCGCTGGGTCTTCGCGCGGGACGCCGCCAGTATTGCCGCCATGACCGACCTCGCCGGCAGCTTCCGAACCAGGCTGGTGGGGCTGTGCGCCATCAGCCGCCTGCGGCTCGCCCATCAGCACCTGGCTCGGGATGGAACCCGCAAGTTTCTCTTTCGCTTGCAGGACGGCGAGGCGATTGAGACGGTCCTCATCCCCACCGAAGGGCGGCTCACCCTCTGCCTGTCGACGCAGGTGGGGTGCAAGCTGGCCTGTGATTTCTGCCGCACGGGGGAGGGCGGGTTCGCCCGCAACCTGACGCCGGCGGAGATCGTCGACCAGTACCTCGCCGTGCAGCGCGAAGTCCTGGCGCCTGGCGGGGAGAAGATCACCAACCTTGTCTTCATGGGCATGGGCGAGCCGCTGGATAACTATGCGGACTTCGTCCAGGCCCTGCGCATCCTGACGGCTCCCGCGGGCCTGCACGTGGCGCCGCGCCGCATCACCCTCTCCACGGCCGGTCTCGTTCCCCGCATGGAGCAGTTCGGGCGCGAAGGGATTCCGGTCAAGCTGGCCGTCTCGCTCAACGCCACCACCGACGAGCAGCGCAACCGCCTCATGCCGATCAACCGCAGCTATGATCTGGCCCGCCTGCTGCAGGCCTGCCGGGCCTATCCCCTGGCGCGCCGGGACCGGATCACGTTCGAGTACGTGCTGCTGGGAGAGGTGAACGACACCCCCGAGGATGCGCAGCGGCTCTGTCGCCTGGTGCAAGGCATCCGCTGCAAGATCAACCTCATCCCCTTCAACCCCTTTGCCACGAGCCTCTACCGCGGGCCGCAGCCGGAGCGGGTGCAACGGTTCCTGGACATCCTCGTCGCCGGGCATTGCACGGCAACGCTGCGCGAGAGCCGTGGCGTGGACATCGAGGCCGCCTGCGGGCAGCTCCGCACGAGCGCGCCGGGCCTCGCCGAAGCGGCGCCCTTGGCGCTGCACGGTTGAAGCGGCGGCCACGGATGAGGAGAGATGCGGCGCGCCGTCGCCTCGTTGCGTCTCGACCGCCACGCCAGCGCAGGAATCGACATCTCTCGCAGCGAGAATAACCAAGAGGTTTGGTATCCGGTTTGTCTTGATATGTTGGAATGTAGATAGGGGGGCCGGATACCCGCGCACCCATGAAGAGATTTGGTTTGAAGGGGAAAAGGAAAGTGGAAAAAGTTGACATTTCTGAGTTACAGGAAATACCTGCTAAGGTGTTGAGGAATAAGAGAATCGCCGTCTACCCCGGGGCCTTCGATCCGGTCACCAACGGCCACCTGGACCTGATCAAGCGCGGCCTGCGCCTCTTCGACCACCTGATCGTGGCCGCCACGAATAATCCGAACAAGCACCCGTTCTTCTCGATTGACGAGCGCCTGCACTTCATTCACACGGCGGTGAACGGCCTGCCGGGAAGTCTCGAGGTCTCCACCTTCGACTGCCTCCTCGTCGACTACCTGAAGCAGACGAAGGCCTGTGTCGTCCTGCGCGGGCTGCGCGCCATCTCTGACTTTGAGTACGAGTTCCAGATGGCGCTGATGAACCGGAATCTTTTTGAGGACTTCGAGACCGTTTTCATGATGCCGAGCGTCGAGTATGCCTACCTGAGCTCGCAACTGGTGCGCGAGGTAGCGTCGTACGGGGGGGATATCACAGGTCTGGTGCCCGAGGTCGTGCGCCTCGCCTTTCAGAAGCGCCGCAGCGCGTGACGGCACCCCGAACTCGCAGAGGCAGCGAAGTCACGTCGAAACGCCCGCCGCGGCGGGCAGAGGCCCGTGCCGCCTGATCCTCACTCCCAGGGCCGGGCAGGTCCCCCACGTAGTTCCTTGGTTCGAGGACGTCACCATGAACGCGAACAAACTGGAGCTGGCCAAACGTCTCAGTGTCATCAAACCATCAGCAACCCTTGAAATCACCGCCACGGCCAAGGCGATGCGCGCCAAGGGCATCGATGTCATCGGCTTCGGCGCCGGCGAGCCCGATTTCGACACGCCGGAAAATATCAAGCAGGCCGCGGTGCAGGCGCTCAACAACGGCTTCACCAAGTACACCGTGGCCTCGGGAACCGATGAGCTGAAGCAGGCGGTGGCGGAGAAGCTGCGGCGCGAGAACGGCCTCGCCTACGAGCCGGGGGACATCGTCATCTCCTGCGGCGCCAAGCACAGCCTCTACAACATCATGTGCGCCCTCCTCAACGAGGGGGACGAGGTGATCATTCCCGCCCCCTTCTGGGTCTCCTACCCCGACCAGGTCCTCCTGGTGGGTGGGGTGCCGGTGCCACTGGAGACGGACGAGCGGCACGGCTTCGACCTCGACCCCGAGGCGCTGCGCGCGAAGATCACGCCGCGCACCAAGATGCTCATCCTCAACAGCCCCTGCAACCCCAGCGGCGCCGGCTACCCGCCGCGGACCCTCGAAGCGATCGCGAAGATCGCCGTCGAGGAGGACATCTGGGTCGTCTCGGATGAGATTTATGAGCATATCGTCTACGACGGCTTCAAACACGTGAGCATCGCCTCGTTCGGCCCCGAAATCAGGAGCCGCACGATCCTCGTCAACGGCGTCTCGAAGACCTACTCGATGACCGGCTGGCGCATCGGCTACGCGGCGGGGCCCCGGCACGTCGCCAAGGCCATGGGGATGCTGCAGGGCCAGGTGACCTCCAACCCCACCTCCTTCGCCCAGAGCGCCGCCGTGGAAGCCCTGCGAGGCCCCCAGGATGCGGTGCGGACCATGGTCGCCGAGTTTGCCAAAAGGCGGGATGTGATCGTCTCAAGCCTGAATGAGATTCCGGGGTTCCGCTGCTTCAACCCGGTGGGCGCCTTCTACGTCTTCCCGAACTGCTCTGAACTGTTCGGCCGAAGCTGGAACGGCAAGAAACTGACGACCTCCCTCGAGGTTTCGGCCTTCCTCCTGGAGGCGGTGAAGGTGGCGGTGGTGCCCGGCGCGCCCTTCGGGGCCGAAGGGTTCCTGCGCCTCTCCTACGCCACCTCGATGAAGAACATTGTGGAAGGCGTGAAGCGCATCCGCCAGGCGGTGACGATGCTACAGTAAGGCGTCGTGTTCGCCGCGGCGCCGCAACAGTTCCCGGGCATAGGTGCGGGTGGCGTCGGTCAGGGACGCGCCACCCGCAAGCCGGGCGATCTCCTCAACGCGTTCCTCCCCCGTCAGCTCACGGATAGTGATGCGCGTGCGGTTGCGGCGCACCTCCTTGGTGATGCAGTAGTGCGCGTCGGCCAGGGCGGCGATCTGCGGCAGGTGCGTGATGCAGAGCACCTGATGCCGCGCCGTCACCTCCTTGAGCTTCTCCCCCACCACCACGGCGGTCTCGCCGCCGATCCCCGCATCGACCTCGTCGAAGATCAGGCAGGGGATCTCATCCACCGCCGCGATCAGCCGCTTCACCGCCAGCATGAGGCGCGCCAGCTCGCCCCCCGAGGCGATGCGGGCCAGGGGTTTCGCCTCTTCGCCGGGGTTCGGCGCGAAGTAGAACTCCACGTCGTCAATGCCGTGCTCCGTCAGGCGGTAGGGGACCTCGTTGAGGCGCACCCACGTCGCCCCTTCGGGCGCCTGCGCATCCCCCGCCGCCGCCGCGCTCTCCGGCGCCGGGTGGAAGCAGATGAGGAACCGCGCCCCCTGCATGCGCAGGTCGCGCAGCTCGGCCTCCATCGCCGCGCCAAGCCGCGCCGCTCCCTGGCGGCGGGCCCGCGCCAGGTCCAGCGCCTCCTCCACCAGCTCCGCCCGCCGGCGCTCCGCCTCGCCGGCGAGCTCGGCGAGGCGCTCCTCCGCATGGTGGAGCTGGTCCAGCTCCGCCTTGCTCGCCGCAAGATAGGCCAGGACCTCGCCGAGGCTGCCGCCGTACTTCCGCTGCAAGCCGCGCAGAAGCTCGATGCGCTCCTCCACCTCCGCGAGGCGGGCCGGGTCTTGTTCGAGATGGGCGGCGTAGCCCTGCAGCTCGCGCGCCACCTCCTCGAGCTGCAGGCGCGCGGCTTCCAGCTCGTCTCGTCGCGCGGCCAGCCGTCCGTCAAGCTCAACCAAACGGCCCAGCCGGCGCGCCACGCTTCCCAGACGGGGCAGGATCGAGTCCTCCGCCTCGAAGAGATCTACCACCAAACCGTAGCTCTCCGCCGTGAGCTGCGCAGCGTGTTGCAGCACCCGCCGCTCCTGGGTGAGCGTCTCGATCTCGGCGACATCAATGGCGGCGGCTTCAATCTCGGCGATCTGAAATCCGAGCAGGTCCCGCCGCTGCAGCCGCTGCCGCTCGGCGTCGCGCAGGCGGCGCCACTCACGCAGCAGCTCCTCGTACGCCGCGTAGCGCGCGGCGAAGTCCCGGGCCCGCGTGGTGAGGCCACAGGAGGCATCGAGGACGCAGCGGTGCTGGCGCACCTCGAGCAGCCTCTGATGCTGGTGCTGGCCGTGAAAGTTGACGAGTCTCTCGCCGATCTCCTTCAGCATCCCCACGGTGGCAAGCATGCCGTTGACGGACGCCCGGCCTTTCCCCGCCGCCAGGGTGCGCGTCAGGAGAATCTCCTCCGGAATCTCCTCCCCAACCCACGCCGCGCTTCCACCCCCTTCCAGGAGCCCCACCGCAAGGCTGCGCCGCACCTGCGGCAGGCCAGAGAGGTCGAAGAGAGCCTCCACGGTGCACTGCTCCGCGCCGCTGCGCAGCATCTCCGAGCTGAAGCGTCCCCCCAGGAGCACCGACAGGGCCGCGAAGATGATCGACTTGCCGGCGCCGGTCTCACCCGTGATGACGTTCAGGCCGGGCCGGAAGTCAATGGTGAGCTCGTCGATGATGGCGAAGTTGCGAACCTGCAGGGTCTTCAGCATGGCGGTGGACGTGAAGGAAGCTCCACGGGAGGCCGCGCGACCCGAGGCGGCGGGAGGCGACAGGGCGACGGGCCGGCGCGTCCTCAGAGCCGCGTCGTGCGGTGCGGCGCGGCAACGCCACGCCGCAACGGCTGCGTCTTGAAATTCTCACCCCAGCGCAACTTCTCGCGCAGCACTTGGTAGTAGCTCTTGCCGGTGGCATTGAGGAGGAGCATGTGGCAGGCCGCTTTCACCACCCGCACCGTATCATCCGGCTGCAGCGGCACCGCATGCTGGCCATCCAGGGTGATCAGGGCGTCTTCTTCATGCGTGCGCAAGGTGACCTCGATGATGCCGCTGTCCGGCAGCACGATCGGTCGGTTCGTCAGGGTGTGCGGGCAAATGGGAGCCAGGATCATCGCCGGCATGGTGGGGTAAACCACCGGACCGCCCGCCGACAGCGCGTAGGCGGTGGAGCCGGTCGGCGTGGCGACGATCAGCCCATCGGCGCGGTACGTGGTCACGTACTGGGAATCGACGTAGGTCTCCAGCTCGATGATGCGCGCCAGGGTGCCTTTGTTGATGACGACATCGTTGATGACCGGCACCTGGGGGAGAACCTCGCTGCCGCGCAGAATCGAGCACTCCAGCATGGTGCGCTCCTCGAGAGCGTACTTGCCGTCGAGCACATGCTCGAGCGCCCCATAGAGCTCATCGAGCCGAACTTCCGTCAGGAACCCCAGGCTGCCGAGGTTGACGCCGAGGACGGGGACTCCCGCCGCGCTGGCGTGGCGCGCCACGCTCAGGAACGTGCCGTCGCCGCCAAGCACCACGATCAGCTCCACGTAAGCGGGAAGGACGGAGCGGTTCACCACCCGGGGGCTGCCCGGCGCCGCTTCGCCCGCCACGTGGTTCAGGTAGACCGTGATCCCTCGCGCCTCCAGCCAGGCGCAGAGCTCAGCCAGCACCCGGCGCAGCACGTCGGTCTTCTGGGCCTTCGCGACAATCCCGACGCGGTTGAACCGTTGCGTCTCGTGTTCCACGATCCTGCCACTCCGCTGAGGTCGAGCCGATTGTAGGGCAAGGCGCGCGCCGGTTCAAGCGTTTGCCGCACCCACCGTTCGAGGTCATCCCAGCCGCTGAGCGGGACCAACGCCCGCGGCCAGGCGAGGTCCCCATGCCTCTCTTGACAGTTCACAAGGCCGTTGCTTACACTGGGCGCCATGCCACTGAATGAGTCGGCGTGGCGGGTCGGGATGCGCCAGAGCAGCCTTGTCGGGCGGCAGCCGGCGAGGGTCTCGGCGCCGACCTTTGAGGAGACGGGGCGCCTCAAACCGCGGACGCGCCTGTGGCGCGGCAAACTTCTTGGGCGAAGAAGGAGGCTGCGCGCGTCACGCCGCCCCAAGAAAGCGGCACTCATCACACGCAGTGGAGGAGGAGGATCATGAGTCGACAGTACCGCGTATATCTCATCACCTTGCTGGTTCTGGCCGTGGGAGTGCTGGGAAGCGCGCCCGCGCCGGCGGCGCTCGAGGGCAAGACGGTGAAGTTCGGGGCCATCGTGCCGCTCACCGGGCGCGGCGCGCCCACCGGGCAGGGGAACAAGCTGGGCATGGACATCGCCGTGGAGGAGATCAATGCGGCCGGCGGCATCGGCGGCAAGCCGATCGAGATCATCCTCTACGATTCGGCCGGCAAGAACGAGGAGGGGGCCGCGGCGACGCGGCGCCTCATCGTCAGCGATAATGTGCTGGCGATCATCGGTCCCTGCCTGAGCGGCGTCGCCGAGGTGAGCTTTCCGGTGACGAACCGCCTGAAGACGCCGAGTATTGCGGTCTGCTCGGCGAAGCCCGGCGTGGCAGAGAAGAACCGGCCCTGGGCCTTCCGCAACACCACCATTTCCACCGCGCTCTACGAGCACGGCATCCGCCTCTGGGCCGAGAAGTACAAGATCAAGAAGGCCGCCGTCATCTACGACGCCCGCGACGCCTTCTCAAAGGCTGACGGCGCCATCGTCTTCCCCATCATGGCCAAGAAGGCCGGCGTGGAGATCGTGGACTCGGTGAGCTTCCAGACCGGCGACCTTGACTACAGCGGCCAGGTCACCAAGATCAAGGGGCTGAACGTCCAGGGCATGCTCATCGCTGGGCTCGTCAACGAGGCCGCCGCTATCGTCCGCGAAGCGAAGCGCCAGAACCTCTCTATCCGCATCTTCGGCGGCGGCGACCTCTCCTCGGGGAAGTTCATCGAGCTGGCCGGCAAGGACGCGGTGGAGGGGCTCTACTCGGTGACCGCCTTCTGGGTGAATAACCCGGATCCGCGCGCCCAGTCATTCCTGAAGAAGTTCCGCCCGCGCTACAACAACGTCGACCCGCACTTCACGGCGGCGCAAGCGTACGACGTCGTCTATATGCTGAAGCAGGTCATCGAGTCGGAAGGGGTGACGAACAAGGCGGAAGACCTCGAGAAGGATCGAGACCGGATTCGCATTGGCCTGGAGAAGATCAAGAACTTCCCCGGCCTCACCGGCATCACCACGATGACCAAAACCGGCGACGTGCAGAAAAAGATCCTCGTCCTCGTTGCCCGCAAGGGGGAGTACCAGCTTGTCGAAGGCCAGTAGTTCTGGCAGGTCAACCCAGCGCACGTAGCAGCCGACGCGAGAAGAGCGCCCGCCAAGGCGCTCCTCTTGGTTGCGCAGGGGGGCTGCGAAGGCGGGCGCCGAGGCACATCGAGGGGCGCGACGGCACACCTGCCGCCGCGCCTTTCAGTCTGCCGGCCCCAGGGTATCTAGCCAGGGTCGCGCGGCGTGTGGTATCGTGGAGCAGAGGAATTAAGCCCCACTCCATCGCAAGGCTTGCCGCGTCGGCACGGCGCAACGTGAACCGAGCGGCGACGGGGTGCGGCGCGAGCCGTTTCCAGTGCGGGGGGACCATGGTGAAGCGCGCCGCGCTTCTTGCCCGGCGCGATCATAGCGAAGGAGGCGGCACCATGCAGGACAAGCTCGTCACCGTGCAGCGCTACCTCGCGGAGAGTCAGTCCCTGCATCCGGAAGCGACCGGAGCTTTCACCGAGCTGCTTTGGAACCTCATCCTCGCCTTCAAGATCATCTCCCGCGAAGTCAACAAGGCGGGTCTTGCCAGCATCCTCGGGCTTACCGGCGAGCGCAACATCCACGGCGAAGAGGTGAAGAAGCTCGACGTCTATGCCCACGAGACCATCGTCGGCATCATGCAGCGCAGCAGCCCGCTCTGCGGCATGGCCTCCGAGGAGGCCGAGGAGGTCATCCCCATCCCGCCGGGCCGGCCGCTGGGGAAGTACGTCCTGGCCTTCGACCCACTCGACGGCTCCTCCAACATCGATGCGAACGCCAGCATCGGCACCATCTTCTCGATCCACCAGCGCCTCTCGAAGGAAGGCCCGGCGGTGCGCGCCGACTTCCTCCAACCCGGCGGCCGCCAAGTGGCCGCGGGCTACGTCATCTACGGCTCCAGCACCATCCTCGTCTACTCCAGCGGCAGCGGGGTGGTGGCCTTCACCCTCGATCAGAGCGTCGGCGAGTTCCTGCTCTCGCACGCCGGCATCATCACCCCTGCCCAGGGGAAGATTTACAGCGTCAATGAAGGCAACGCCCTCACCTGGGACGCCGGCACGCAGCGCTACATCGCCCACCTGAAGGAGAAGGACGCGGCAAGCGGCCGTCCCTATTCGCTGCGCTACATCGGCAGCCTCGTCTCCGACTTTCACCGCAACCTCCTCTATGGCGGCATCTTCCTCTACCCCGCCAGCCAGGCCGATCCCGCCAAGCCGAAGCCCAAGCTGCGCCTCCTCTACGAAGTCGCCCCGCTGGCCTTGATCGCCGAGCAGGCGGGCGGCCGCGCCTCCACCGGCGCGGCGCGCATCCTCGATCTGCAGCCCACCGAGCTGCACCAGAAAGTCCCCTTCATCGTCGGCAGCAAGGTGGACGTGGAGCGCTACGAAGCCTTCTTCCAGGGCAGGGAACGGTAGCGCCGGGGGCAGGCGCGGGCAAAGAGGACCGACCGGGGCGCCCCGGCTGTCGCCCGACGACGAACGGGGCCGCACCTGCTGTGGCCCCGTTCAGCCTTTCCCCCGCTCGACGCGACCTCCCCGCGCCGCCGCCCCGCAGGCAAACCCATGCCGCGCCCGCCCCGGGGGGCATCAGAGCGGCATGTTGCCGTGCTTCTTCGGCGGGTTCTGGTCGCGCTTGTTCTGCGTCACCTCCAGCGCCTGAATGAGGCGGTGGCGCGTCTCCTTCGGCTCGATGATCTCGTCGATGTAGCCGAGCTCGGCGGCCACGAAGGGGTTGGCGAAGGCGGTGCGGAACTCCTCGACCTTGCGGTTCTTGAAGGCCACGCGGTCAGCCGCCTTGGCGAGCTCGCCGCGGAAGATGATGTCCACCGCCCCGTCCGGCCCCATGACCGCGATCTCGGCCGTGGGGTAGGCGAAGTTCACGTCGCCGCGAATGTGCTTGCTGCTCATCACGCAGTAGGCGCCGCCATACGCCTTGCGGGTAATCACCGTGATCTTCGGCACGGTGGCTTCGCAGAAGGCGTAGAGAAGCTTCGCCCCGTGCGTGATGATGCCGCCATGCTCCTGCGCCACGCCCGGCAGGAAGCCGGGCACATCCTCGAAGGTGATGAGCGGGATATTGAAACAGTCGCAGAAGCGCACGAAGCGCGCGCCCTTGATGGAGCAGTTGATGTCGAGACAGCCGGCGAGCGCCGCGGGTTGGTTCGCCACCACCCCAACCGTGCGGCCGTTGAGGCGACCGAACCCCACTACGAGGTTTTGGGCGAAGTGCGGGTGCACCTCGAAGAAGAAGTGCTCGTCCAGCACCGTCTCGATGAGACCCTTGATGTCGTACGGCTTGTTCGGGTTCTCGGGCACCAGCGTCTGCAGCGCCTCGTCAACGCGCTGGGGGTCATCCCGCGTGGCGACGAACGGCGGGTCCTCCATGTTGTTCTGCGGCAGGAAGCTCAGCAGGGTGCGCATCATCAGGAGGCAATCCTCGTCATCCTCGCAGGCGAAGTGCGCCACGCCGCTCTTCATGTTGTGGGCCATGGCGCCGCCGAGCTCTTCCTTCGTCACCTCTTCGTGCGTCACGGTGCGAATGACGTCCGGCCCGGTCACGAACATGTTGCTCGTCCCCTTCACCATGAAGGTGAAGTCGGTCAGCGCCGGCGAGTAGACCGCTCCCCCCGCGCACGGCCCCATGATGGCGCTGAGCTGCGGCACCACCCCCGAGGCCAGGGTGTTCAAGAGGAAGATGTCGGCATAGCCGCCCAGGCTCACTACGCCTTCCTGGATGCGGGCGCCGCCGGAGTCGTTCAGGCCCACCATTGGACAGCCCATCTTCAGCGCCAGCTTCATCACCTTGCAGATTTTCTCCGCATAGGCGCCGCTGAGCGATCCCCCGAACACCGTGAAGTCCTGGGCGAAGACGAAGACCTGGCGGCCGTTCACCTTGCCGTAGCCCGTCACCACGCCGTCGCCCGGGATCTTCGTCTTCTCCATGCCGAAGGAGATGCAGCGGTGCGTCACGAACTTGTCCATCTCGACGAAGGTGCCTCGGTCGAGGAACTTGTCCAGCCGCTCCCGGGCGGTGAGCTTGCCGGCTTCGTGCTGGCGCAGAATGCGCTCCGCGCCACCCCCGAGCTCCGCTGCCTGCGAAACTTCCCGCAACTTCCGCAGTCGTTCTTCAATGGTCATGACCCACCGTTCCCACGCAGCGATCCCAAGCGCGCACCAATCACGCCGGGCGCGAAGGCGAGCGCGAGCTCTCCCCTGCCCGCCTCGACCGCGCACCGCAGCCGGCAACGTTCCCCGCGGGACGCAACGCCCGAGGACGGCGAGCGCCCGCTGCCCAGGCCGCGCGCCCCTCCCCGGCGCTGTCGCGGTCTCTACTTGCCGGTGAACTTCGGCGTGCGCTTCTCCAGGAAGGCCCGCGTCCCTTCCGTCTTGTCCTCCGAGGCCAAGATGACGCCCATCATCGTCGCCTCGTAGCTGATGCCTTCCTGCAGCGGCATGTTCATGCCGCGGTTGATGGCCTCGATGCAGTAGCGCACGGCAAGCGGCCCCCGGCTGATGATCGTCCGCGCCATCTTTTGGGCGGCCGGCAGCAGCTCCTGCGGCTCGTAGACGTGGTTGATGACCCCCAAGGCCATCCCCTCCTCGGCGCTGATCATGTCGCCCACCAGGATGAGCTCCATGGCCCATCCCTTGCCGGCCAGGCGTGGCAAGCGTTGCGTGCCGCCGAATCCCGGCATGAGCCCCAGCTTCACCTCCGGTTGGCCCAGTTTCGCGGTCTTCGACGCCAGCCGGATGTGGCAGGCCATGGCCATCTCCATGCCGCCACCCAGGCAGAAGCCGCTGATCGCCGCGATCACGGGCTTGCGCATCGACTCCATGTAGTTGAGGACCGATTGCCCGAAAACGATGGCGTCGCGGCCCGAGACGGGGGTCTTCAGGGTCAGCTCGCTGATGTCGGCCCCGGAGATGAAGGAGCGGTCGCCCGCGCCGGTGAAGATGACCGCGCCGATGGCGTCGTCCTCGTTCGCGTCGCGGAAGGCGTGGTCGAGCTCGCGCATCGTGAGGTCATTGAGGGCGTTGAGCACCTTCGGACGATTGACCGTGATAGTGGCGATGCCCTCCTTCTTCTCCAGGATGATGTTCTCATAAGCCATGAGTTTCTCCTCTTCGTCGCTGACCCTTCCCACGCGAGGCATCCAAGCGCCGCGGCTGCGGTGAATGGTTGTTCCATCTCAGGAGATGACGCATCCTCGCGGCGCGTGCCGGCTCGCTCCCCGCCCGCGGCCGGGCAGCCTTCCAACGTCGGCGCGTCGCGGGCGTGCCGGCGGACCCACCCCCGGACGGCATGGAGTTCTACCATATCCAGGCGGCCTGGTCGAGGCACCCCTGCGGCGGCGCGGCTGGAGATTGGTGCGGGTCTCGCCGCGCAGCACCCCTCAGCGGCTCGGCGAGATTATAGGACAGACTGTTCCTTTCCCGCCAGGGATCAGCCCCCAGTGGCAGGCTGACGGCTTGCTTCGAAGTTTCGGCGGGGTATAATTGATCCTCTGTCTCATTCTCATCACGCCTGCTGCGGCGCCGTTTCCCAGGAAAGGAACAGGAAAGGAAGAGGAAGACCATGACGAGCCCAGGCAGACAGGGGAAAAGGCGCCTACGGCTGCTCCTTGCCCTGCTGCTGGGAAGCTCCGTCGCGGCAGCCTTCCTCCGGATGGCGGCGCCCGGCATGGCGCAGGCGCGGAAGGGCGATCCCGCCAAGGGAAAGGCGCACTACCAGGCGCTCTGCGCGGCCTGCCACGGAACCACCGGCAGGGGCGATGGCCCGGCGGCGGCGGCTCTCGACCCGAAGCCGCGCAACCATGCCGACGGCGCGACCATGAACAAGCTGAGCGACGAGCACCTCGTCACGGTCATCAAGAACGGCGGGGCGGCCGTCGGCAAGTCCCCCCTCATGCCTCCTTGGCGCGACAGCCTGAGTGACACGCAGGTCCGCGATGTCATCGCCTACCTGCGCGCCCTGGCGGTCCCTCATTTCAAGGAAAAGTGATCGCTCCCCTCACATCTTCGCTGTACCGGCGGCCTGTCCAGGCGGGCCACCCCGGTCCCAGGCTCGCCGCCCTCCCGCTTCTTCAGGCCAGGGCGCACCTCGTTTGCGCGAGCTCCGAACACCCCCCGCGGAGTCGCTTCAACCTGCCTCCGGCAGGCGGCTCAGAAGCCACTCCTCAAAGGTCGGCTGGCCCGGCTCGAAGCGCATCTCCATGCGCAGGACCAGGATCGGCGCGCCGGGCGACCGCAGCCCCTCGATCTTCACCGCGTCCTTCTCGGTGGTGAGGAGGAACTCCCCCCGCCGCTGCCGCAGGTGGCGCGTCAGCAAAGCGAGGTCGGCGGCGCCATAGGCGTGATGGTCGGGGTAGGCCCGCAAGCCGAGACAGCTTCCCGGCAAGCGCGCCAGGCTGGCGCGGAACCGCGCGGGACGAGCCAGGCCGCAAAAGGCGACGTAGGACGCGCCCGTGAGGTGGGCGAGGGGATGTCGTGCGCCGCTCGCCAGCTCGAGGAGATCACGCGCCTCGTAGCGCGCCACGAAGAGCGGCAGGTCCGGGCGCTCGGCCCCCAGAAGGCGACGCGCCGCCTCGCTCGATTCATCGGCAAGGGCGGTGATGAGCACGCCGTCAGCCCGCCGCAGGGCGGCGAGCGGCTCGCGCAGGGGACCGCGCGGCAGCAGGCAGCCGTTGCCGAGGGGGGCGTCGGCGCTGACGAGGAGGAGGTTGACGTCCCGATGGAGCTGCTGGTGCTGGTAGCCATCGTCAAGCACCAACACGTCCGGCTGGTAGCGGCGGAGCGCGTACCTGCCGACGACCGCGCGCCGCGCCCCAACCAGGACGGGCACGCCGGCGAGCTGCCGCGCCAGCATGAAGGCCTCATCCCCCGCCAGTTCGGGGGTTGAGAGGAGGGCGGCGCCATTCGACACCTCGTGCACCGCCTGGCGCGCCCGGCCGCGATAACCGCGGCTGATGACGACGACGCGGCGGCCGCGCGCCTGCAGCAGGGCGGCGATGGCGCCCGTCATGGGCGTCTTGCCGGTTCCCCCCACGGTGAGGTTGCCGACGCTGACGACCCGGCAGGGAAGCCGCGCCACCGGACGCAGCCCGCTGCGGAAGCCCGCCTGCCGCAGCCGCCAGCCGAGGCGGTACAGCCCCGCGGCGCAGCGCAGCGCCTTGGCAACCACCCAGCGCCGGCCGCGGAAGGCTCCATCGCCGGCGCTTGCCCAGTAGTCTTCCAACCAGTTCGATCCTACCACGGCGTTGCGTCACCCGAGCAGACTGGAACAGCTCCGCCGGCGGGGAGTGGCGGCGGCGTCAGGCGCTGGCCGCGCGCCCTCCCGGCCCCTCGAGGAGGGCGGCGATGATCTCGAGGTGGCGCTCCACCGCGCCCTGATTCTCCGCGATGATCTGCCGCGCGCGGGAACCCATGGCGCTGCGCCGCGGCGGATCGTCCAGGAGGAGGGTCCAGGCGGCCGCTAGTTCCGCCGCGTCAGCCACGCGCCAAGCGGCCTCGCCGCGCCGCAAGCGCTCGCAGATGGCGGCGAAGTTGAAGGTGTGCGGCCCGCACAGGATGCCCACCCCGCAGGCCGCCGCCTCGAGGGGGTTCTGCCCGCCGTGCGGCACGAGGCTGCCGCCGATGTACGCGAGATCGGCCATAGCGTAGAGCTCCTTCAGCTCCCCCATCGTCTCGAGGAGGAGCACCGGCGCCTCGCCGAGCTCGCCGCGCCGGCGCACGGCGAACCCTCGCGCGCGCGCCAGCTCCGCCACCTCGGCGGCGCGCTCCACATGGCGCGGCGCCAGGAGGAGGCACGCCGCGGGGTGGGCCCGGCGGACGCGGGCGAAGGCCTCGAGGAGCTGCTCCTCCTCGCCCGGGTGCGTGCTTCCCGCAAGGAGGAGCGGCGTCGCCTCCGCCAGGCCCCAGGCGGCCCGCAGCGCCTGCCGGCGCGCCGGCGCGGCGTCGGCGGAGGCCTCGAACTTCATGTTCCCCGCCATGCGGCAGCGCTCCGCCGGCGCGCCCAGGGCGACGATGCGCGCCAGGTCCTCGGGGCTCTGCATGGCGCAGGCGCTGAGGCGCCGCACCATGCGGCGCACGAACCAGCCGCAGCGCCGGTAGCGTGCGAAGGAGCGGGGCGACAGCCGGCCGTTCGCCAGCATCACCGGAACCCCCTCGGCGCGGCAGACGCGCAGGAAGTTCGGCCACAGCTCGGTTTCGGTCAGGACCACGAGCTGCGGCCGCAGGGCGGCGAGGTGCCGGCGGATACAGCGCACGAAATCGAAAGGGAAGTAGATGAGCGCATCGAGGTCCGTGGCTTCCCGCGCCGCCACCTGCTGCCCCGCCTCGGTCACCGTCGAGAGCACGAGGCGCGCCTCGGCGTAGCGCGCCCGCGCGGCGCGCAGCAGCGGCAGCACGGCGCGCACCTCCCCCACCGACACGGCATGGAACCAGATGCAGCGAGCCCGGCGCCGCGGCGGCGCGCCCGGCAGGCCAAAACCAGGGCGCTGCCGCCAGCCGGCGCGGTAGCGGCTCGTCGTGGCGCTGCGCACCGCGAAGTAGGGGAGGGCGACCGCCGCGCAGCCCCACAGCACCGCCGAGTAGAGTCGATCCATAGGCATCCGCTCAGCGAGGGAACCAGCTCTCGGCCTGCCGGGTGATGGCATTGAGCGCCTGCTCAACGTCGCGGCATGCCTTTTCGAGGTCCGCGGCGTCGAGGTCGGGCGGAACGCTGATAGGATCGCCGTACACCACGACGATCCTGCTGAACGGCAGGGGCAAGAGGAAGCGGTCCCAGCTCGGCAGGCGCAGGGCCCGCGACGCCGCGTAGGTCATCGGCAGGAGCGGCTTGGCGGCGCGGGCGGCAAGGTAGATGCACCCCGGCTGCACCCGGCAGGCAGGGCCGCGCGGACCGTCCGGCGACACCGAGACGGGCCGTCCGCGCGCCAGGATTTCCAGGCTGGCCCGCAGCGCCGAGGCCGCGCCGTGCGACGTCGAGCCCCGCACCGTGACGATGCCCAAGTGCCGCAAGGTGCGGCTGATCAGTTCGCCGTCGCGGCTGCGGCTGACGATGACCGTCTGGCCCCGCCAGCGATAGAGGTAGGCGAGGTAGAGGATGCGGCTGTGCCAGAAGATCTGCACCATGCCCCGCTCACGGCGCGGGCGCCGGTCGGCGCGACCGTGGTTCACAAGGGTGAGCCGCAGGGTCTTGCAGAGCAGCCAGATCGTCAAGGCGCCAAGCCCGGTAAGGAGGCGGGAACTCAGGAGCCGATCCTGGAAGCCGCGCCTCTTGAACCTCGCCCTCATGGCTCCTCCCCGGCGACGCGCTCAGCGGGCGGCGGTGGGCCGAGTGGCGGCGCCTTCCAGGAAGGCCAGGAATGCCTGCGCGGCGCGCCCCGCGGCCCCGGGCCCGCCCAGCCTCGCGGCCATGGCGGCGAGCCGGCGCCGCTGCTCCAGCGCCGCCGGGCTCCCCGGCAGCAAGGCGCCGACGGCTGCGGCGAGTCGCGGCGCCGTGCAGGCGTGCTGGACCAATTCGGGAACGATCCCTTCCCCCGCAATAAGATTGACGAGGCCGATCCACCTCACCCGCACGAGGCGGCGCGCCAGCCAGTAGGTGCTGGGACGCACCCTGTAGGCAATGACCATCGGCGTCCCCAGGATGCCGGCCTCCAGGGTGGCGGTTCCCGACGCCACGAGGAGGACATCGCAGGCGCGGAAGACTTCCGGCGTGCGGCCAAGCTCGAGCTGCACCGGCAGGCGATGCCGACTGATCAACCTCTGCGCCAGCGGGCGCAGCTCTCCGCCCGCCAGCGGCAGCAGGAAGCGCAGCTCGGGATGGCGGGCCGCGAGGAGGGCGGCGGCCTCGAGGAAGCGAGGCAGCAGGGTCGTCACCTCCTGGGCTCTGCTGCCGGGGGCCAGCCCGATTACCGTCGCGGCCGCCGGCACCCCGAGTTGCCGCCGCGCCACTTCGCGGGGCGGGGTGTGGCGCAAGGCATCAAGGGTCGGATGGCCAACGAACGTGGCGTGCATGCCGGCGGCCTCGAAGGACGGCGGCTCGAAGGGGAGGATGACGAGCACCTCATCCACGCAGCGGGTCATGCGCCGTAGTCGCTGCGGACGCCAGGCCCAGACCTGCGGCGCGATGTAGTAGACCACCGGCACGCCACAGCCGCGCAAGCGCTCGGCGAGCCGGAGATTGAAGCCGGGGTAGTCGATGAGGACGGCCGCCTCGACGGAGCCCCGGCGCGCGGCGCGCAGCACGGCGCGGAACGTGCGCCAGAGGAGCGGCAGCTTGCCAAGCCCCTCGCGCAGGCCGATGACGGCGAGGGCGGTAGCGTCCCAGCGCGTCTCGACCCCTGCGGCGCGCATGTTGGGACCGCCGACCCCGAAGAACCGCACCTGCGGCGCGCGCGCCAGCACGGCGCGGACGAAGTCGGCGCCATGCTGATCGCCGGAGCGCTCGCCGGCCACGATGAGAATGCGCGGCGCGACGCGTCCCCCCTCGCGCCGCCTGCCGGTGCGGTCCGCCGCGGCGCCGCGCGGGGCCATGCTAGGCAACCCCCACGACGCTGATGCCGGCACGATCGGCTGCTCCCAGCATCTCCCGGCGCTGCAGGAGGAGCGTGCGCTGCGCCTCCACGGCGAGGACGCGGCCGCCCGCCTCCTTGAGGTTCTCGACGGTCTGCAGGCCGACGGCCGGGACATCGAAGCGATAGTCCTGGGCGCTGCGGCTCACCTTGACGACGACGCCTCCCCGGCGGGCCAGGGCGCAGCCGCGCCGCACCGCCTCGTCGGTGCCCTCCACCGCCTCCAGAGAAAGGATCGTGGTATTCTTCACGACGACGGTCTGCCCCACCTCGAGGTCCGCCAGTCGCCGGGCGATGGCGAGGCCGGCTTCGATATCCTGCCACTCGCGCGGCGTGGGCCGACGCCGGCCGAGGCAGCCGGCCGGCGCCAGATACGGCCCCAGGAAGGGGAGCTGGGAGAGGACCTCGAACCCCTCCTGCTGCAGCTCGTCGATGATGAGCCGCAACAGCGCGCCGTCGTCATGCTGCCGGGCTCGCCGCAACAGCCGCAGGGCGCGGCGATCAAAACGGGGATTCTCGAAGAGGAGGCGTTTGCGCACCTTGCCGGCCAGGACGAGCTGGCGCACCTGGCTGTGCTGGAGGCTGGCGATGATCTTCTGCGCCTGGCCGACGCCGCAGGTAACGAGGCTGTCGCTGAGGGGGTCGAGGAGGCGCGCGGCGGTTTTCGAGAGGCTCACCGTCACCACGCGGCGGCCCTGCCTCCTGGCCTCGCCGGCGATGAGGCCGGGCGCCTCGCCGTCGCCGGCGATCAAGCCGAGCGCCTCGGGAGCGGCGGCGGCAGCCGACGGCGTGGCGGTGGAGGAAGGGGCGGATGATGGCATGGCGAGTGTGAGAGGGGATCGGGCAGCCCAGACGGCGCGGCGCCTCGGGAGCGCACGACGGGGGAAAGACGCCCCCACCACTGAGGCTGGCGTCGTCGCCCTCCCTTACCGGGCGCTGGCTGGAATCCTTTGCTCCTTGCAAATCTCCATGACCTGCAGCGCCACTTCGAGGGAGGCGAGGTCGTCCTCCATCGACACGGCATCCGCGCCGCCGTTCCGTGCCGCAAGGAGGAGGTACTGAATCTCCAGCTTCAGGGGGTTGTCCTTGTGGACGAAGACACGCTCGATGAGTGATTCCTGCCGGTACGTGAGCTCCTGCCGCGTCAGGATGTGCTGCGACGTTGCCTGGCGGTGAATGGTGATGTCCTGGTCGGTGTAGTTGAGGAAGACATAGGCGTCGCGCTCGGTGACGGCGAGGGTGCGGATCTTGTTCTGGGTGGCGCGGCTGGCCGTGACGTTGGCAACGCAGCCGTTGGCGAAGTGAAGCTGGGCGCTGGCGATATCGAGCTGCGAGGAGAAGACCGAGCTGCCGAAGGCGTTAATGGACAGGAGAGGAGCATCAACGAGCTGCAGGATGATATCGAGGTCATGGATCATGACATCGAGGATGACCCCATCATCCTGCACGCGGGAGACGAACGGTCCCAGGCGGCGCGACTCGATGAGCAGGGGTTCATGGACGATCTTCTTCAGCTCCTGCACGGCGCCGTTGAAGCGCTCCACGTGGCCGACGTGCATGACGACGCCGCGCTCCGCGGCGAGCTGGTAGAGCTCGCGCGCCTCCTCGAGCCTGGGGGTGATCGGCTTCTCCACCAGCACGTGCACCCCATGCTGGAGGAAGGTTCGGGCCACGCTGTAGTGATGCTGGGTGGGAACCGCGACGCTCACCACATCCACCCGGTCGAGGAGGTCGTGGTAGTCGGCGTACGCCTTCGTCCCATACTTCGCAGCCACCTCGGCGGCCCGCGGCAGATTCGTGTCGGCAATCCCCACCAGGTCGACATCAAGGAGCTGGCTGTACACGCCGACGTGGTACTCTCCCATGTAGCCCACGCCAACGACTCCCGCGCGCAGTCGATCCATGCACTCCGTCTCCCCGCACTCCCAGGGGTGGTTCCGCGCTGCTCTCCCCGCTGCTCGGCAAAGCGCCGCCGCTGCCGAGGGGGGACGAGGCGCGCCTAGCGGCAGATGCCTCGCTCTGAAGCTGCGATGAAGTCAACGAGGTGGCAGACCTCGGCAGTGGGTTCACAGGAGGCCCGCACTGCGGCAAGCGCATCGCGGACGTTCTGCTTGGACCGGAAGAGGAGGCGAAACGCTTGCTTCAGCACGCGGCGCCGGTCCTCTCCGAGACCCCGCCGGAGCAGCCCAACCGTGTTCAGCCCCCGCACCACCGCCGGACGCCCCTCGACGATGACGAAGGGCGGCACATCCTTGGTCACCCCTGATTGCCCGCTGACGAGCGCCAGGCGGCCGATGCGCACGAACTGGTGCACCCCGACGAAGCCGGAGATGATTACTTCGGGCTCCACGACGACATGTCCCGACAGCCCGGCAAAGCTGGTGATCGTCACCTCGTCCCCAAGCTGGCAGTTGTGTCCCACATGACAGCTTGCCATGAGGTAGGCGCCGGCGCCGATGCGGGTAGGCTCCGCCGCCGAGGTGGAGCGGTGCACCGTGACGTACTCGCGGATGACGCTTCCGCTGCCGATGACGAGTTGGGTCGGTTCCCCTTGGTACTTGCGATCCTGAGGCGGCCCCCCCAGCGCCGCGGCAGGACCTATTGTACATCCCGGCTCGATGACTGTCCAGCCGTCGATGACGCTGTGGGCGAGGATCTGGCAGGCCGCGCCGAGACGCACATGGGGGCCGATGACGGCGTACGGCCCAACTTCGACCGTCGCCTCCAGCTCGGCGCCGGGCGCCACGATGGCTGTCGGATGAATGCCCATCAGGAGCGCTCTGCTCTGAAGGAGGGAAGCGTGTCCTTCGTGACCATGGCGCTGAGGCCGGCCTCGGCGCAGAGCTGGCCGCCCACGCGCGCCTCGCCGTCGAACCACCAGAAATCGCGCCGCTGCTTGCGCATGGTGACGATGAGCTCGAGCCGGTCGCCGGGCAGCACGGGGGCGCGGAAGCGGGCGTGGTCGATGCCGGTGAAGTAGCAGAGCTTGCCCCGTTTCTCCTCCTCGCCATAGAGAGCCAGGATGCCGCCAGTCTGCGCCATGGCCTCGACGATGAGCACGCCGGGCATGACGGGATGACCGGGGAAATGCCCCTGGAAGTACGGCTCATTGAGACTGACGTTCTTCACCCCGACGATGCGCGAGCCGGGCTCGAGCTCGATGACCTGGTCGACGAACAGAAAGGGGTAGCGGTGTGGCAGGAAGGTGTGGATGGCGCTGGCATCCAGGACCGCGGCTGGTTTCACGAGCTCCTCCCGGGCGCTCCCCGCTGCTGCTCGAGGTCTCGGAGGCGGTGTTCAAGGCTTTGGATGCGTCGGCGCAGCTCGGGCAGCCTGGGGATGATCTGGACTGCCTGCAGCCACTCCTTGTGGGGGAACGCCGGCACGCCGGCCACGCGCGCCCCCGGGGGCACGTCACGCACGATCCCCGCTCCGCCCGCGGCCATTGCCCCATCGCCGATGGTGACGTGATCGCGCACCCCCACCTGTCCCGCCAGCACAACGTGGTGGCCGAGCCGGCAGCTTCCGGAAATGCCGACTTGGGCCACGAGCAGGGAGTGTGGACCAACCGTCACGTTATGCCCGATATGGACGTGGTTGTCGATCTTCGTGCCGCGGCCGATGCGCGTCGCCCCCTGGGTGGCCCGGTCGATGCAGACATTGGCGCCGATCTCCACGTCGTCTTCGATGATCACGGTCCCCAGTTGGGGGATCTTGACGTGCCTCCCCTCCTCATCCAGGACGTAGCCGAAGCCGTCGCTGCCGATGACGCTGCCGGCATGGATGGCGCAGTTCTGCCCGATCCGCACGCCATCGTAGAGGGTGACGTTGGCGTGCACGATGGTGCCGCCGCCGAGCTCCACGCCGGCGCCGACGTAGACGCCGGGGGCAACCAGACAGCGCGGTCCGATCCGGGCCTGGGGACCGACAAAGGCCAGGGGCATGACGGTGGCGCCGGCATCCACCTGGGCCTGCGCGTCCACCCAAGCGGCCGGCCACACCTCTGGCTCTTCGCGGCGCTCCCCGCCAGCCGCCGCCGATCCAGGAGGAGCAGCGAGCGCCCCCGAGCCCGGTTGCGGAAGAGGAGCCGGGTAGAGCCACGCCAGCAAGCGCGCATAAGCGAGGAGAGGGTTCGACACCGCCACGGCGGGCTTCCTCACCGCCAGGCCGGGAGGCACCAGGAGCGCCGCCGCGGGGCTCTTCTCGGCCTCTTCCAAATAGCGTTTGGCGGTGACGTAGGTGAGCTGGCCCGGCTCGACGAGGTCGAGCCGCGCCACGCCGGTGATGCAGACGTCGCCTCCGGAGAGGACTTCACCACCGAGTCGCTCGGCAATGTCGCGCAAACGATGCTGCATGACGGGGATGGCGCCCACGGCAGGGCGCGATGTCACTCCATGACGATGAGGCTGAGAGGAGAGAGGCGCGCCGACAGGTTGGGCTGGGCGCGGCACGCCGTCGCGCAGGGTCGCATCTCCTCCCTTCCGTGCACCGCGGCGTCATGGGCAGGCGCTACTTCTGGCCCGGCTTGCTCTTCGTCGGGGGGGCGGCTGGTTTCTGCGGCGGTTTGTTGGCAGCCTCCTCCTTCATCCGGTCATAGGCGACGGTTACCTGCTCGGTGAGATCGATCGCTTTGGTGAAATAGACGATGCTCTCCTTCGCTTCCAGGATGATGGTAAACCCCAGCCGTTCTCCCAGCCCTCTCGAAATCTGCATGATCTCGCGCGCCAGGCGCAGGTTCGTGTCGTTCTCTTCACGCCGCATGTCGTCGCGCGAATCAGCCACGAGCCGCCGCAGCTCGCGTCCTTCCTTCTGGAAGGTCTCCTCCCGCTCGCGCCGCACCGCGGCCGCCATGAGTGGGCCGCGCCGCTCCAACTCATCGCGGAGTTTCTGCAGCGCCTCCTGGCGCGTCTGGATGATCTGCTGCTTGTCGTTGAAGATGGCTTTCAATTGTTCGTAAGCCTGCTTGCCAGCAATGGAGCGCTCGATCACGCGCTGGAAATCCACCACCCCGATCTTCGGAGCGCTGCTCTGTCCCTGTGCGTAGGCGGGCAGGGAGAGTCTCCCCATACCAGCCAGCAGCAGGCAGGCGCCAAGTCCGAGCGTCACCCCCTGCGCCACCCGCGCGCGCACCCCAGCCACCAGCCTGGCTGTCACGTGGCATCCTCGCATTCGTGCTGCACTCCTTCGCGCCGCCTGGGAAGCTCCGGCGACGCACCTATTCTCCCACACCGGCGTTTGGCCGCTGCCGGCCAGCCGCTCAGAAGCCTCGCCCGAATTTGAAGTGAATCTCCGACGCGTCCTCGCCGTCGCGCTTATCAAGCTTCCAGCCCATCTCGAGCTGCACGGTACCCAACGGCGAGTCGAAGCGAACCCCCCCTCCCGCCGAGTACCGCAGGTCGCCGAAGTCCAAGGCTTTGCCGCCGCAAATGCGCTCACCTGAGCGCTTCAGATCGTCATCGTCGCAAAAGACATTGCCGGCGTCAACAAAAAGCAGCCCGCCGATCACCGGGATTCTCGGGATGGGGAAGCGCACCTCACTGCTGAAGAGGAGCTCGGAGGTGCCGCCGAACGGTTCATCGTTGTCATCCTTGGGGCCGGCCTCGCGGAACTTGAACCCACGGAGGTTGTCGTTGCCGCCAAGGAAGTAGCGCTCGAAGACGGGCAGTTCGTCGCCATTGGTGGGTCTGGCGTAGCTCCCCCTGCCGCGCAGCATGAGGACCACGGCTTTTTTCGGTTCCCCCGCATTCAGGATGGGGAAGAACCAGCGCGATTCGCCGCTGAGCTTGTAGAAGTGCGTGCCGCCGAGGGGGCCGGAGGTCTCGGCGGAGATGCGGTCGTAGGTGCCGCGCGTGGGGGCGAGCCGATTGTCGCGCGAATCCCAGGAGAGCGCGGGCGAAATGGCGCTGATGGTGAAATCCTTCTCAGCCTGGCGCCGCGCGAGGGCGGGGGCGTCGCTATCGACCTCGCTGATGGAGGTGTCCTCATAGCGGTAGCCCATCGAGGCGCGCAGGTTCTTCCATACCCGCCGCCCGAGCCGCACGTTGCCGCCGGTGGTATCCACGGTGAAGGTGTTGAACTCGTCCTCGCGCGCGAAGAGATCGAAGTTGAAGCTCACGTCGCGCCCCCACAGGTACGGTTCGGCGAAAGAGAAGACGAGGCTCTGGCGAATGGATGAGCGCGAGCCGCGCAGCGAGACGCTCTGGCCTTTACCGAGGAAGTTGCGCTCGGAGATGGCGGCCGAGAAGAGGACATTCTCCGTCGAACTGAAACCGACACCCCCGGAGATGCTGCCGGTTGACTGCTCCTGGACGCGCGTGACGATATCCAGGACCTCCCGCTTCTCCGTGGGTTGGTTGTTGATCTCCACCTGGTCGAAGTAGCCCAAGCCGCGAATGCGTTGCTGGGCGGTCTGCAGGAGCTTGCCGTTGTAGAGATCCCCTTCCGCGAACGGAATCTCGCGCCGAATCACGTGGTCGCGGGTGCGATGATTGCCGCGCAAGAGGATGCGCCCGATATTGACCACGATGCCGCGCTCAATGGTGTAGGTGAGGTTGACGAGGCGCTCCTGGTGATCCTGCTTCACGAGGGGTTGGACATCGGTGTAGGCGTAACCGACAACCGCATAGAGGTTGGTGAGGGTGATGATGTCCTTGCGAAGCTGGGAGCGGCTGAATACCCTGCCGGGTTTGAGCGTCAGCGGCGCCAGGAGCTGCTCGGTGCTGTACGGCTCCTGCCCCTGCACCTCAACAGTGCCGACGCGGTACTCTGGACCTTCCACAACATCGTAGTGGATGTGGATTTCGCGCTTCTCGCGGTTGTAGTCAACCTTGGCGTCACCCACCTGCGCCTGGATGTAACCGTAATCCTCGTAGGCCGCTTTCAGGCGCAGGCGGTCGACGTTCAGGGCGTCGCGACGGAACTTGCCACTGCCGGTGATCACCGAGAGGAGGGATTTCTCCTTCAGGATCATACGCTTGCGCAGCAAGCGGCTGGAGAGATGCTCGTTGCCGCTGAAGGTGATGGAGGTGACCTTGAGCTTCATCCCCTCGTCGATGGTGAAGCTGACGTCCACATCGCTGTCGTTGACCTTCTCCACGGCCGACGAAATCTCCGCAAAGATGTACCCTTCCTCCTCATAGAGCTTCTTCATGTCGGTGATGGACTCTTGGAGGAGCTGCCGATTCATGACGGCTCGTTTGCTGACCTTGAGCCGTTCGCGCAGCTTCTCCTCGTCAATGTTCTTGTTCCCTTTGAAGTGGATGCCGCGGATAGTCGGCTGTTCCTCCACCACGAAGATGATCTTCAAGCCCCCCTCGAAATCCTCCGTCTCGACGCGGACATCCTTGAAGAAGCGCAGACCGTAGATTTTGCGCAGGTCGTTGCGGATGGTGGTAACCGAGAAGCGTTCGCCAACTTTGCTGGAGACGTGGAACAGGATCGTGTCGCGCTCGACGCGGCGATTGCCGCGAACTTCGATGCTCTTCACGATGGGCAGCGGCGGGGAAGAGGCAAGCTGCGCCTCGGCATGGCCCGGCCCCCACCACCAGGTGAGAGCCATGGCACTGAGGAGAAGAAGACCTGCCTGCCCCCACGCGCACCACGTCGCTGCCGCTCCACTTCTCCATCGCGGCTTGTGGATCATGCCTGGCTTCTCAATTCCCTGGAATGATGTCAAGAATAACGCCGCTGCTGTAATGCCTTTCCTTGCGGAGGCTTCACAGGAGAGAGGCAACGCCTCCAGCGCTGGCAGTTCAAAAAAAAGCGCGAGTTGTTTACCACAAACCTCGCGCTAGTTCAAGGGAAATCAGCGCACCCCCTGAGGCCGCGCCGCGACTCCTTGGTCGTCGCCGGCCGCCTGGGGGGGGTGGCACTTACTCAGGAGTGACGGAGATCTCCGCCGGCTGTTGCTCCTCTTTCAGGCGGAAGACCAGCTTGCCATCCTCGACGCTGGCAACGATCAGCCCCCCTTCCTTGAACGAACCTTGCAGAACCTGTTCAGAGAGCGGGTCTTCCAGCAAGCGCTGGATCGTCCGTTTCAGCGGCCGGGCGCCGAAGGCTGGATCGAAACCGGCCTTGGCGATGTGCTCCTTGGCCTCCGCTTCCAGCTCGAGCGTCAGCCCCTTCTCGATGAGCTGCTTGTTCAGGTCATTCACCAGGATGTCGACGATCTTCGTGATCTGCTCGAGATTCAGCGGATGGAACACCACCGTCTCGTCGACGCGATTGAGGAACTCCGGATTGAAGGTGCGGCGCAGCTCGGCCTTCACCTTCTCCTTCATGCGCTCCATCGCTTCGCGTTCGTCGGGCGTGTGGAAGCCGAGAGCGCTGTCCTTCTGGATGGCGCGTCCGCTGATGTTCGAGGTCATGATCAGGACGACGTTGCGGAAATCCACCGTGCGCCCGTAGCTGTCCGTAAGGTGGCCGTCATCCATGATCTGGAGCAGGATGTTGAAGATGTCGGGATGCGCCTTCTCGATCTCGTCGAAGAGCACCACGGAGTACGGCTTGCGGCGCACCCGCTCGGTGAGTTGGCCACCCTCTTCGTAGCCGACATAGCCGGGAGGCGCGCCGGTCAACCGCGAAACGTTGAAGCGCTCCATGTATTCCGACATATCGAGGCGGATGAGGGCGGTCTCGGAGCCGAAGAGGAACTCCGCCAGGGCGCGCCCCAGCTCTGTCTTCCCGACCCCGGTGGGTCCCAGGAAGATGAAGACGCCGACCGGCCGCTTGGGGCTCTTCAGGCCGGCCCGCGAGCGCTGCACCGCTTTCGTGACCACCTCGATGGCTTCGTCCTGCCCGACCAGCCGATGATGGAGCATGTCGCGCATATTGAGGAGCTTCGCGGTCTCGGCCTCCTCAATCTTGGAGAGCGGAATGCCGGTCATGCGCGACACCACCTGGGCGATATCCTCTTCGGTAACCTCGGCCTGGGTCTCGCCCTGCTGCTCCTCCCACTTCTGCTTCTCGGCCTCGAACTGCAGGCGCAGCTCGGCCTCCTTGTCGCGCAGCTCCACCGCCTTCTCGAACTCCTGCTTCTCGATGTAGACCTTCTTCTCCTTGACGATGGCTTCAATGCGCTTCTGCAGCTCGCGGATCTTCGGTGGCAGGGTGACGCGCTGCAGGCGCACCTTCGAGCCCGCCTCGTCCACGACATCGATCGCCTTGTCGGGGAGGTGCCGGCCGGAGACGTAGCGATCGGAAAGCTTCACGGCGGCCACGATGCTCACCTCGGGGATCGTGGCCTGGTGGTGTTGCTCGTACTTGTCGCGCAGCCCTTCGAGAATCTTGATGGTATCGTCGACGCTGGGAGGATCGACCATGATGGTCTGGAAGCGTCGCTCCAGGGCGCCGTTCTTCTCGATATAGCGCCGGTACTCATCCAACGTGGTCGCCCCGATGCACTGGATCTCGCCGCGCGAGAGCGCCGGTTTGAGCATGTTCGAGGCATCGATGGAGCCCTCGGCGGCGCCGGCCCCCACCAGGGTGTGCAGCTCGTCGATGAAGATGATGACGTCCTGCGACTGGCGGATTTCTTTCATCACCGCCTTGAAGCGGGCTTCGAACTGGCCGCGGTATTTCGTGCCGGCGACGAGGGCGCCGAGGTCGAGGGCGACGACGCGTTTGTTGTAAAGGAGCTGCGGCACTTCCTTGTTGACGATGCGCTGGGCCAGGCCCTCGACGATGGCGGTCTTTCCCACGCCCGGCTCGCCGATGAGGACGGGGTTGTTCTTCGTGCGCCGGCTGAGAATCTGGATCACGCGTTCGATCTCATTGAGGCGGCCGATCACGGGATCGAGCTTATCCTCCGCGGCGAGCTCGGTGAGATCGCGGCCGAACTCGTCCAGGGTGGGGGTCTTGCTCTTGTCGCGCGCCGGCGCCGCGGGCTCCTGCAGGAGATTGAGGGTCTGCTCCCGCGCGTCAACGAGACGGGCGCCCAAGCTCAGGAGGAGCTTCGAGGCGTTGCCGTCCTTCTCCTTGATGAGGCCGAGGAGGAGGTGCTCGGTGCCGATGTAATTGTGGCCCATCGAGCGCGCCTCTTCCACGGCGTACTCGAGAACTTTCTTGGCGCGCGGCGTGAACGGGATATCCCCTTCCACCGTGGCCGTGGCGTTGCGCGCCATGCTCTTCTCGATTTCGTTCTTCAGCACCTCGATGTCGACGCCAAGCTTCTGCAGCACGGCAATCGCGATGCCGCCGCCGTCCTTCAGGATTCCCGCCAGGATATGCTCGGTGCCGAGATGCCCATGCCGATGCTGCTCGGCTCCCTCGCGAGCAAGGATGATGACCTTCCTGGCACGCTCGGTGAAGCGTTTAAACATGTTTGCAATCCTCTCCGTCCGTCACGAGCCTTCCGTCCTTCAGCTCCACCACGCGATCCAGACTGGCGGCAAGCTGGTGATTATGCGTCACGACGATGAAGGTCTGGCCAAACTGTCGATTAAAACGCCGCAACAACTCACAAATTGCCCCGCCGGTGGTGCTGTCGAGATCCCCCGTCGGTTCATCAGCCAGCACGAGCTCTGGACGGTTCATGAGGGCCCGCGCAATGGCGACGCGCTGCTGCTCTCCCCCCGACAGCTCGCCGGCACGGTGGCGCAGCCGCTGCGAGAGACCCACGTACTCCGCCACCTCCGCTGCCGTCCGGCGCGCCTGCGTCGCAACCGCGCGGCCAATCAGCGCCGGCATCATGATGTTCTCCAGAACAGTAAATTCCGGCAGCAGATAATGCAATTGAAAAATGAAGCCGAGATGCCGGTTGCGCAGCTCCGTCAGCTCGCCGTTGCTGCGATCCAGGAGAGAGGCGCCGTGAAACGTGAGGTTCCCCCCCGATGGCCGCTCGAGGGTGCCCAGGATGTGCAGGAGCGTGCTCTTGCCGGCGCCGCTGCTGCCCGTGATGCCGAGCATCTCCCCCGCCTGCACCACCAGGTTGATGTCCCGTAGCACCGGCAGCATGGCCGTCCCCTGCTGGAACGACTTGTGCAAATTCTCTGCCACCAGCAGCGGCTTGCGAACGGCTCCGCCTCCTCGGACGGCCGCGCGGCCGTTTCGCCGCGCCAGCCTTCCTCCGCCCCCTACTCGTAGCGCAGCACCTCCACCGGTTGCACGCGCGCCGCGCTCCACGCCGGGTAGAGGGTGGCGATGAAGGTCAACCCGAGTGCTGCCACTGAGACTGTTATTAACATAAGAGGTTGCAGATCGAATGGCAAGGTATCGAGGAGATACACCTCCGCCGGGAGGCGGATGTAGTGGTACGTCTGCAGGCTCCAGCCGATGAGCGAGCCGCCGAGCACGCCGAGGAGGGTTCCCAGCACGCCGATGAGCAGCCCCTGGAAGATGAAGATTTTCATGATGCTGCGGTGCGTTGCTCCCATCGACTTCAGGATGGCGATCTCCTTGCGCTTCTCCATCACCACCATGGTGAGCGTACTGATAATGTTGAACGCCGCCACCAGGACGATCATCACCAGGATGATGAACATGACGGTGCGCTCAAGCTGCAGCGCCGCGAAGAGGTTGCGGTTCATCTGCATCCAGTCGCGCGCCAGGTAGGGGGGAGCGAGCCGGGCGTTGATGCGCCGGGCGACGCGATCGGCGTGGTAGACGTCGGCGACGCGCACCTCGACCCCGCTCACGAGGTCATCCAGATCGAAAAAGCGCTGGGCATTCCGCAGATTGATGAAGGCCAGGCTGTTGTCGTACTCGAAGAGGCCCGTCTGGAAGATGCCGGCGACGCGGAAGGCGCGCAGCTTCGGCACGCTCCCCATGGGGGTCGCCTCGCCCAGCGGCGAGACCACGTTGACCTTCTGCCCGAGGCCGACGGCCAGGGTGCGCGCCAGCTCCTTGCCGAGGATGATCGCCTCCGGGGTTGGCGCGGCGCCGCGTCCACTTGGCGGGGGGACGCCCTCCGCCGACGCGCTTTGCGACGCGCCAGCGTCGGTTCCCCGCCCCGCCTCCGGCGCTGGGGCGTTCAGCTCCTGCAAGCTCCCTTCCCGCATCATCCGTTCGAAGCTCGTCAAGCGGCCGAAGCGCTGCGGGTCAATGCCGCGCAGGATCACGCCGGTGACGCTCCGCTCGCTCGTCAGCAGCACCTGGCTGACGACGAACGGCTCGGCCTCCACCACCCCCGGCACCTGGCGCAGTTGCTCGAGAAGCCGCTCCTTCTCCTCCACGGGGCGTTGATCGTGGCGCAGCACGATGATGTGGGGGTTGGCCCCCAGAATCTTGCCGCGCAGGTCGCTCTCGAAGCCCCCCATCACCCCGAGGACGACGATGAGCGCCATCACCCCCAGGGTCACGCCGCCGATGGAGATCCAGGTGCTGAGCGAGATGAAGGCCTCGTGCCGCTTGGCCCGCAGGTAGCGCCAACTGATCCGTACTTCATACGGGAAGGGCATGCGTGCGTCTCAATCGGCGCGCCGGAGGGATCGTGCCGGAGCGCCGCGGCTGGAGTCGTAGGCGGGGCGCCGGGGCCAGGGGCTGCCCCCTCTGGGTTCTGGTCGAGGTTTGGCGCACGCTGATGCGGAGACGAATGGTTGTGCCGGGGAGGGGAGGGTCGTCGCAGACGGCTGGCGCATGATCCTGCCCACCGGAGCACGCCTGCCGATCCTCGCCTGCGCAGGCGGAGGGTACAACCCGAAGTCGGCAGGATGCATCAGACGTGAGGGTGCTCGTCACTGTTCGACCAGGCTGCCTCGGCCGACTCTCCGCGCAGCTCTGCTCCAAGGCGCGGCTCTTCCTTGAGCTGCGGGAAGAAGATGACGTCGCGGATGGAGGCCGAGTCGGTGAGGAGCATGACGAGCCGGTCGATGCCGATGCCCAGGCCGCCGGCCGGCGGCAGGCCATACTCCAGGGCGCGCACGAAATCGTGGTCCATGGCGTGCGCCTCCTCGTCGCCGGCGCTGCGCTGCCGCGCCTGCTCGACGAAGCGCCGCCGCTGCTCGAGGGGGTCGTTCAGCTCGGAGTAAGCATTCGCCAGCTCCCGCCCGTTGATGAAGAGCTCGAAGCGCTCGGCCACCTCTGGGTTGGCGGCGCTCGCCTTGGCCAGAGGGCAGAGGGCGATGGGGTAGTCGATGACGAACGTCGGCTGAATAAGGCGCGGCTCCACGCACGCCTCGAAGACCTTGGCGAGAAGCTTCGCGTGGGCCGTCGCCGCTTCGAAGGCGCCCCTCTCTTTGACGATGGCGTGCGCGGCCGCGGCGGCTTCGAGGCGCGCCGGGTCGCGCAGCACATCCCGCGCGAAGCCGCCGATCTCCACGAGGGCGTCCTCGAAGGTGATCCGGCGCCATGGGGGGGTGAGGTCCAGGTTGCTCCCCTGGCTGCCGAACTGCAGGGCGCCGAGCACCTGCTCCGCCACGTGGCAGAGGAGCTCCTCGGTGAGCTGCATGACGTCGGCATAGTCCGCGTAGGCCATGTAGCTCTCCAGGGTGGTGAACTCCGGGTTATGTTCCGTGGAGAGACCCTCGTTGCGGAAGCAGCGGTTGATTTCAAAGACGCGCTCCAGCCCGCCGACGACCAGCCGCTTCAGGTCGAGCTCCGGGGCGATGCGCAGGAAGAGCCGGCGGTTGAGCGCGTTGTGGTGGGTGACGAAGGGCTTCGCCGCGGCGCCGCCGGCGATCGGCTGCAGCATCGGCGTCTCCACCTCGAGGAAGTCCCGCGCCAGCATGAACTCGCGCATGGCGCGGATGATCGCGGCGCGCTTCACGAACACCTCGCGCACCTCGGGGTTCATGAGGAGATCGAGGTAGCGCTGGCGGTAGCGGGTTTCCACGTCGCGCAGCCCATGCCACTTCTCCGGCAGCGGACGGAGGGTTTTGCTGAGGAGCTCGATCCGTTCCACCGCCAGGGTGAGTTCGCCCGTGCGGGTCTTGAAGAGCGTGCCGGCACAGCCAAGGAAATCACCCACATCGAAGCGCCTGACGCGCTGGAAGAGGTCGCCGCCGAGGGTGTCGTGGCGCGCGTAGACCTGCAGGCTGCCGGTGCGGTCCCGCAGGTGGCCGAAGAGCGTCTTTCCCATCAGCCGCTTCGCCATCAGGCGGCCGGCGATGGTGAACGGCTCGCGCAGGTGCTGCAGCTCCTCCCCCGGCAGGTTCGCATACTTCGTGGTGAGGGCGCCGATGGTGTGGCTCACCTCGTAGCGGCTTGGGTAGGGGTTGATGCCGGCGGCGCGCAACTCCTCGAGCTTGGCCTTGCGTTGCTCATGGAGGTCAGACGTTTCGGACACTGGAACCCTCGCTTCAGGGAGGAGTAAGCCTCAAGGTTGATGGAGACGTAAGGGACCGGGTTCCCCGTCCACCGCCCTAGCGCCAGGTGCGGGGTGGCCGACCGCTGCGCCCCTGGCAGGAGCGTCACGCTTTGATGGCGCCGCGCCGCGGCGCGGCGGTCCTCCCGCCGCAGGACCGTTTAGGCGCGCTTGCTCGCCTTCTGCTGCAGGGCGCGCGCCTGCTGCACCAGCCAAGCCTCGATGAACTCGTCGATCCCGCCGTCCAGGACGGCCGTCACGTTGCCGATCTCGATGCCGGTACGATGGTCCTTGACGAGCTGGTAGGGCTGCAGGGTGTAGGAGCGAATCTGGCTTCCCCAGGCGATCTCGCGCTTGCTGCTGTGCAGCTCGTCGAGGCGCTCCTGCTGCTTGCTCTTTTCGAGCTCGTAGAGGCGCGCCCGCAGCACCTTCAGGGCCCAGGCCTTGTTCTTGTGCTGGGAGCGCTGGTTCTGGCACTGCACCACGATGCCCGTCGGCAGGTGCGTGATGCGCACCGCGGAGTCCGTCACATTCACGTGCTGGCCGCCCGCCCCGCTGGAGCGGAACGTCTCGATGCGCAGCTCCGCGTCGTCGATCTCGATGGTGATGTCCTCATCCACCTCGGGGTAGACGAAGACGGAGGCAAAGGACGTGTGGCGGCGCTTGTTGGCGTCGTAGGGAGAGATGCGCACCAGGCGATGGACGCCGATCTCGGCCTGCAGGTAGCCGTAGGCGTATTCGCCATTGACGGCGAAGGTGGCGCTCTTGATCCCCGCCTGCTCTCCCGGCTGCAAGTCGAGGATGTCGGTTTTGAAATCGTGGCGCTCGGCCCAGCGCAGGTAGAGGCGCACGAGCATCTCCGCCCAGTCCTGCGACTCCGTGCCGCCCGCGCCGGGATGCACCGCCACGATGGCGTTCTTCCGGTCGTTCTCCTGCGTGAACAGGAGTTGCAGCTCCAGCGCCCGCACCTCGTCGGAGATCAGCCGCAGCTCCGCGGCCACCTCCTTGAGCTGGGCCTCATCCTCTTCTTCCGCGGCCAGGTCGTGCAGGATGATGAGATCATCCAGCCGGGCGACGCGTTGCGCCTGCGCCTCCACCACGCGCTGCAGCTCGCTGCGTTTCTTCAGCACCTCCTGCTGGCGCTCGGGATCGTCCCAGAAGCCTTCCTCTTGCATGAGCTTGTCGAGACGGCGCAGTTCAGCCTCCTTGCCCTCGAGGTCAAAGGTGACCTCGCAACTCCAGCAACTGGCCCATCAACTCCTGCAACTCTCGCCCAAGCTCGTCCGTCATCCCGGTTCTCCTTAGGGGATACAGAACGGCTTCTCTCCCGCCTGCCTGTGGAGAGAAGAAGGGAAGCGGCGGAAGCGGCTCGGCTGGTCAGCTTGACCGCGTTTTCCACAGCGCCTCTGCCCGGCACCCAATATAGGCCCTGGCCGGCTCACTCTGCTAGTGGTGGCTGCCTTTCCCTGACGGCGAAGTGCGGCGCCGCGAGGTGACGTTCATCGCCGCCCGGAGACCCCACGGGGACGCCACAGCGCCGCCAGCACGAAACCAAGAGCCACGGCGGCGCAGAGCCAGCCGAAGAGGTAGCCGAGGCGCACGTAGAAGGTGAGAGGGGTGTGCCGGGGGGGGATGGTCACCCGAACCACGGCGCGTTCGAAGAGCCCGGCCCCGGCGTGCAAGCCGCCGCGCCGATCGATCCAGCCGGAGATGCCGGTGTTGGCCGCGCGGGCGATTGGCCGCCGCGTCTCCACCGCTCGCAGGCTTGCCATGGCCCAATGCTGGTAAGGCGCGGAGGTGCGTCCAAACCAGGCATCGTTCGTGAGGTTAAGGAAGAACTCGGCCCCCTGGCGCGCCGCCGCGCGCGCCAGCTCCGGGAAGATGATCTCGAAGCAGATGAGCACGGCGAAGGGATGCCCGCGCAGCTCCATCATGGCGACCCCGGCGCCCGGCGTGAACGCTCCGATTTCGCCCGTCAGGTTGCTGGCGAACTTGAAGAGCCAAGAGAACGGCACGTACTCGCCGAACGGGACGAGATGCTGCTTGTCGTAGCGCCCCAGCACCTCCGCTCGCGGTGAAAGGAGGTAGGCGCTGTTGAAGACACGGCTGCTCTCTCCCGACGCCGCGCCGGCGACGGCCTCGACCGTCGGGGCGCCTACGACCGTCGGCGTGGCGCTCTCGCGCACCCCCTCGAGGAAGCGTCGGCGCAGTGCCGATTCGGCGGCAAAATCGAAGGGGAGTGCCGTCTCGGGCCACACCACGAGGTCCACGCCCGCTGCTCGGGCCTGGCGGCTGAGGGTTTCATAGATGTCCAGCGTCGCTTCACGGTAGCTCCGCTCCCACTTGATGCCTTGCGGCACACTCCCTTGCAGGATGCCGAGACGTAGGGCGCCGGCGGCGGCGCGGCGCGCCGTCGCGGGCGGGGTGTCGCCACTCCCTGATTGCCCCAGTCCGCCGGCAATCCCGCCGGCAGCCGTCGCCGCGGCCGCCGTCTGGCCCGTTCCGCGCGCCTCCGCGGCCTGCCGCTCAGGAGCGTAGGCCGACCATTGCACGACCCCGTAGGCCGCGTTGCCAAGGAAGAGCAGCACCGCCGCCAGGGTGACCGGCTGACGGAGAACCCGCCACCAGCGGCTGCCCGCCTCGCCCCATGCCGGGAAGAACCAGGCCTCGAGCGACGCGGCGACGGCGCCGTTCACCGTCACCAGCAGGAGGTTCAGGCCGGCCGTACCGAAGAGATCGGCGCTCTGGATCAGCAGGGGCCAGGGAACCTGGCTGTAGGCCAGCTCACCCCAGGGGAAACCGCCGAAGACGGCATGCGCCCGCCCCACCTCCACCCCCACCCAGAGGAACGGCGTCGCGCCCCAATACCAGGCCTCGCGGCGCCTCGCCACCAGGGAGGCGAAGAAGGCGAACAGCGCCGGGTAGCAGGCGAGGTAGGCGGTCAGCAGCAGCGTCACGAGGAGGCTGGCAAGGCGCGGCAGCCCCCCATACTGCTCCATGACCAGCACCACCCAGTAGAGGAGCGGCAGGTAGAACCCCATGCCGCAGGCCCAGCCAAGCCAGAGGCTTCGCAAGCCCGTCGCCCGCCGGCAGAAGAGGAGGAGCGGCGCCAGCCCCACGTAAGCCAGCCAGGGAATGGCCAGCTTGGGGAGGCTGAAGCTGAGGAGGACGCCCCCTGCCACGACGACCACGGTGCAGGCGGTCAGGCTGCCGGCACGCACCTCGCTCCAGCCCATGACCCGCCGGATGGCGACCGTTCTGGATGTCCCCGCATCTCCGCTCGGCATGTCGTGTCTCGTTGATTCGTGGCGGAATCGTGGGCTGCGGTCCGGTCGGAGAACTTTTGCGATACGACCTTCCCGCTTCGCGCACCCCCGACCCTGCGACCATTTCCCAGCGGCAGAGGGTTGGGATGGGGGTGGGACGCGAGAACCCAGCGTTGCGCCAGCCGTTCGCCAGCCGGCGTAGGCAGGGTGAATTCCAGCCTTGTGCGCCTGCTGAGGCGCGCGGGAAGAGGGCGGCCCCCCACTCTAGCCTGCTTCGCCATGGAGATTCCGGGTCGCCTATGACAACGGCAGGCCGGCGAGCTCGCGCCGGCGGACGGGCATCACGCAGATTGCGGCAAGGGAACCCAGCGCGATGGCAGGTATTTACTCCAGCGTTGGAGCTGCGAGGGCGTGGGGGCGTGCGCCATGAGTTGGTACCAGAAGTAATGCGGACGGAAAGGACGGCGACGCAACCTGAGGTTGCTGGCGGCCAAGGGGCGATCACCCTTGCGCAGGTTGCAGGGGTGACAGGCGACGACGACATTCTCCCAGCTCGTCGCCCCGCCCTGGGAGCGAGGCACGACGTGGTCGAGCGTCAGGTCCGCGCCGCGCGCGCCGCAATACTGGCAGGTAAAGTCATCACGGCGGAAGACGTTCCGTTTGCTGAAGCTCACGGCCAGCCGGGAGGGCCTGTGGATGTAGCGATTGAGGCGGACCACCGACGGCTCGAGCATGCTGAGGCGCTCGCTGCGCAGACGGCCCTCTCCCCTCTCGACATACTCCGCTTTACCGACCAGGAGGAGGATGATTGCTCGGCGTGTAGAGGTAAAGTGGAGAGGCTCATAGGACTGATTCAGCACCAGTACCCGTACATACGGCATACACGGCCCTCCTGGGACATCGACCTCCACAGCCACAGCCAGGGAACCGCACAGCCCGCGCCATACTCCAGTCGGTTCATGCCAGCGTGGGTCTCCCGTGATGTCCCACCTCATCATCAACCTAGACAAAGCACTCCTTGTGCTTCGGGCGCTGGGGCGTACTCTACAAACTTGGCCGTTCCCTGTCAACGCCGCCCGGCGCCGCCTCCCGGTGCAGGAGGCTCGTGCTCGCGCGCGCAGGTGAACTCCGGAGATGGAGATTGGGGGCGGAGACTGAGGCAGGGGAGGGAGAAGTCTGGTCGCCGCAGCGGGAGAGTCTCTCGCCCCACGCCGGGCGCTCCTCTTCGGCTGCATTCCGGCGCTGTCCGCAGGATGAACCGTGAGGCTGTTCCCTTGTCTAACCTGGCGCCTCGGCCCGCGGCGCGACAGAGCACCGCGAGGCCGGGCCGGCCGCAACCCAGGGGCAACATCCGGGCAGCACCCCGATCAATGCTTTGGGCGCGGTCCAGAACGGGTGAGCGAGGCGGGAGCACACCTGTGGAAAGTTCTCCCCCTCCTCAACTTTCCAATTGAACCTCACGGACCGACCGTGCAGACTTGCAGGTGCGTCGCTTCATCCACGGCCACGGCCGGGGCCCGACCGGTGGCGCCCGCGCACCACCGCCGAGCCGCCGCATGCCGTGGCGCAAGCCGTCAGCGCCAGGCGGCGTCTCCCCGGGACGCCACTTCGGCGCCTCAGGAACGCTGATGTCCGCCACGCGGAGCGCAAGAAAGACGATGCGTCCCCTCCGCTACCTCCTTCTCGGTATGGTGGCTCTCGTGGCGGTGGCTATGGGCATCGCGGCAGCCCTGGGGATTGCCTCGGTGTCGCAGCTCCCGCAGGTTTCCGAGCTCGCCACCTTCCGGCCGAGCTCGACCACCCGCATCTATGACCGCAACGGCGAGCTGCTGGCGGAGTTTTTCCAGGAACGCCGGCACATCATCCCCCTCGGTGGCATGCCGCGCCACCTCATCAACGCCGTGCTGGCCGCGGAGGATCCGCGCTTCTACACGCATGAGGGACTGGATTTCCGCGGCATCGCCAGGGCGCTGGTGGCCGACATCCGGCACGGCTCGATGAAGCAGGGGGGCTCGACGATCACCCAGCAGCTCGCGCGCGTGCTCTTCCTCTCCACCGAGAGGACCCTCATGCGCAAGCTGCGCGAGGCGCTCCTGGCGATGCTCATTGAGCGCCGCTACACGAAGGATGAGATTCTCTGGCTGTACCTGAACCAGATCTACCTCGGCAGCGGCGCCTACGGCGTGGAAGCCGCCGCGCAGACCTACTTCAGCAAGAACGCCAGCGCGCTCACCCTCCCCGAGGCGGCGCTCATTGCCGGGCTGCCGCAGGCACCCAGCGCCTATACCCCGTTCCGCAACCCCGCGCGCGCCGTGCAGCGTCGCAACCATGTGCTGCGCCGCATGTGGGCCGAGGGATTCCTTCCTGAGGTCACGTACAAGAGGGCGATCCAGGCCCCCATGCAGCTCGCGCCGCGACAGGCGGCGGGACAAAGCTCCACCTCGGCCCCGTTCTGGGTGGAGATGATCCGCCAATACCTCGAATCATCGTATGGCGCCGAGGCGATCTACCACACCGGCCTCGAAGTCCACACCACCCTCGATCTCACTTTCCAGCGCGATGCCCAAAAGGCCCTGCGGCAAGGTCTGCGGGAACTGGACCGGCGGGGGCGCTATCGCGGCGTCCCGACCAGCGAGGAGGTCTGGCTGGTCAACCTGCGGGGACGGCCGGGCCCGCCGCAGCCGGGCGACCGTCTGCTGGCCCGCGTGCGCGAGGTGCGTGCGCAGGAGCTCGACATTGAAGTCGAGGGGCAGCCGGGAATCGTTGCCGCGGCTGAGCTGAAGTGGACCGGGGTGAAGGACTTTCGCCTCGTGGTGAAGCCCAATGATGCGGTCATCGTGCGGCTGCTCGCCGACGGCGACGCCGCATCCCCGTCCGCGGACGGTTCCCACGCTCCCCGCCTCTACGCGCTGGAGCAGGAACCAAAGGCCGAGGGAGCGGTGGTGGCCATGGAGACGGAGAGCGGCGCGGTGCGCGCCATGGTCGGCGGCTATGATTTCGCCCGCAACCAGTTCAACCGCGCCATGCAAGCGCGCCGCCAGCCCGGCTCCGCCTTCAAGCCGATCATCTACGCCGCCGCCATCGAGCGCGGCGCCACCGTGGTCGAGCGCATCCTTGACACGCCCGTCGTCTACGAGGATCCCCGCACCCACAAGGTCTGGAAGCCGCGCAACTTCTCCAACAAGTTCTACGGACCGATCAGCCTGCGCGAGGCGCTGGAGCATTCCCGCAACGTGGCCACGGTGAAGCTGCTGCGAAAAGTCGGCATCGGGCCGGTCCTTCAGCTTGCCAAGAACCTGGGGATCACCTCCTTGCTGCCGCCGTTTCTTTCTCTTGCTTTGGGAGCCGGAGAGGTCTCCCTCCTCGAGCTGACCTCTGCCTACCTCACCTTTGCCAATGAGGGCATCCGGCCCGAGCCTTACTTTCTGACGCGGGTGGTGGATCACGAGGGGCGGGTACTGGAGGAGCACGTGCCCAGGGTGGAGCCCGTCATGTCGAAGGAGACCGCCTACCTCATGGCGCAGCTCTTGCGGGGGGTGGTGCTTCATGGGACGGGCCGCAACGTCCGCGACCTCGACCTCTTCCTTGCCGGCAAGACGGGCACGACGAATGACTTCACCGACGCCTGGTTCATCGGCTTCACGCCGGGGCTCGCGCTCGGAGTTTGGGTGGGGAATGACGACAACACCCCGCTGGGAAAAGGTGAGACGGGAGCCCAGGCGGCGCTGCCGGTGTGGCGGGCGTTCTTCGTCGAGTACCTGAAGCGGGGGGGGCCTCGGCGTGAGCTGAAGAAGCCGGAAACCATCCTGGAAGTGGAAATTGATCAGCAGACCGGCTTGCTGCCTGATCCCGCCTGCGGACCCACGTTCGTCGAGGTGTTCAGGCGCGGCACGGCTCCAGAACGCTCCTGCCGCGAAGCTCATCCCCTGTCGGCGGGGACGTACGAGACCGAGGTGCTGCGCGAGGAGCGCGTCGTGCCGGATCGCAACTGAGCAGCCTGCCGATGCCGCGGCGCCAACCCGGCGGCCTCGCCAGACGGTGGCGGCAGGCTGTCCCGCCGGGAGGCGCGGGCGCGGGGAGCAGCGATCTCCACCGCCCTGCCTACCTCACCAGCCGGCGGGAGAGGGGGGCGGCTGCCACGGCCCGCTAGCTCGCCGGCGCGAGCAGCCGCACCTGACCAGCAGAGAGGCATGGTTCACAGGAGGCGAGTTGGGTCCTCCTTCGGCATGAGGCGTTGCACCGGCTGGTTCCGCAGGATGTGGGACTCCAGGATTTCCAGCACGTCCGCCTCCTTCACGCCGGCATACCACACATTATCGGGAAAGACCGCCACGGTGGCGCCGGTTTCGCAGGGACCCAGGCAGGTCGCCCCCACCGCGCGCACCACCTCGCCGAGCTCCCGCTCGCTGATCGCATCGCGCAGCTTCGTCAGCAGGTCGACGCCGCCGCGCTGCTTGCAACAGCCCTTCGGATGATCGGGTGGCCGCTCCTGGGTACAGATGAGGACGTACTTCTTGTTCTTTGGGGATGCTCCGTTCACTCCGCTCTCCTCCGTGTTTCCAGGGATGAAGCCCCGGGGTGGCGCCCTCCTTCCCGCTGCCCGGCATTCCAAGTCGCAGGCGGGGCGCACCCTCCTCGCCCTTGGAGCAGCCCTCCTCCGGCCCTGCCTTCGGCTGGCGCTCCAGAGCTTCCTCGCATTCGGCACTGAAACTGGTGAACGAAGGATTCGTCCCAGCGTCTCCGGCGCGGGGCCTTCGCAGCTCCGCGCGCAACGGCGGCCATTGTAGCCAGCCCCGCCTTGCCAATCAAGTCGAGAGCACGGGGGGGCGCGCCTCGCCTCCCCACAGCCCATGAGGGCGCGCGGCTGCGCAGGGTACCTTCGATCCTCCACACCCATCAGCGCCGGCGCAAGGCAGCCGGGGCTGGGGCCCTGGGGCGCAAATCTTGCCGGGAGAGAGTTGTTCCCGAATCCTATCGCTGGCGGGATGCCGGTGCGAGATCAGAGATGACTGCCTTGGAATTTTGTGGCACGACCAGGGAGAGGAACTAACCTTGCCATGACGGGTTCCGCGACCCACCATGGTTGCGCAACCGCGGCGCAGGCGGAGCTGCCGCGCCGGCGCCGCCTCCGCGCGCCTGACCGTCGCCGGCTCGGCGTTGCAATGGGGGCGCAGCCATGGTAGAGGGAGGGGAACAGAACGTTCCCGCCCGTGTCCTGGTGACGCCCTGGAAGGCGCACCGCCGTAACTCGACGCGAGGAACCATGAAGCTCTTTCGCAAACTGTCTGAAATCTCCCCGCCGCCGCCCTATGCTGTGGCGACGATCGGCAATTTTGACGGCGTGCATCTGGGCCACCAGGCCATCATCCGGCAAATCCTGCAGCGAGCGAAGACTAACAGCGGCACGAGCGTCGTGATCAGCTTTGATCCGCATCCCCTCAAGGTGTTGCGCGGCCAGAGTTGCCCTCCCTTGCTGACGACCACGGAACAGAAAACCGCCATCTTCTCCCGCATGGGGGTGGACTGGTTTGTCTGCCTGGAGTTTACCGAGGCGTTCTCGCGCCTGCGCCCGGAAGAGTTCATCCACCAGGCGATCATCGACAGCCTGCAGGTGCGCGAGCTCTATGTCGGCTACGATTTCCATTTCGGGCGCGACCGCGTCGGGACCATCTCAATGCTCGTGGGGTTGGCGGTCTCCGAAGGCGTGCAGGTCACGGTGGTGCCGCCCGTGAAGTACGAAGACCACCGTGTCAGCAGCTCCCTCATCCGCACCCTCATCACCACCGGCAAGGTGGCCGAGGCGGCGCGCTTCCTGGGGCGCCATTTCAGCATGGATGGGGTGGTGGTGCACGGGGAGCACCGCGGCAAATCCATCGGCTTCCCCACGGCGAACGTCGCCCACCGCCAGGAGGCCGTACCGGCCGAGGGCGTGTACGCGGGCTACGCCCTGCTCGAAAACCGCCGTCACCAGGCCGTCATCAACCTTGGCCGCAAGCCCACCTTCAAAGGCACGGCGCTTACCCTCGAGGCCCACATCTTCGACCTCGTCGACGACATCTACGGGCGGACCATTGAAATTCAGTTTGTGGAACGCCTGCGCGGCGAGATTACCTTCGACTCCGTGGAGAAGCTGGTGGCTCAGATCGCCCAGGACGCCCAGCACGCGCGCGAGCTGCTGGCGCACCGCGGCTGAGCCGCGACGGCTCCGGCGGCGGCGCCAGCACCTGCTGCACCCGAGCAATGAGACTGAACCTCTGGATCGGCATAGCGCTGAGCGCGGTGATCATGTGGCTGCTGCTGCGCTCGATCGACCTGGCGAGCGCCATGCAGGCGCTGGCGCAGGCCGACTATCGCTGGCTGCTGCCGGCGTTCCTTATCGCCCTTCTCAGCTTCGTGCTGCGAGCCCTGCGCTGGCAAGCCGTGTTCGCCGCCGTGCAGCCGGTGCGTTTCCGCGGCATCTTGGCGGCGACGATGATCGGCTTCATGGGCAACATGCTCCTGCCGGCCCGTCTTGGTGAGTTCATCCGCGCCTACCTCATCGGCCGCAAGGAGGCGGTCGGCAGCAGCACCGCCCTCGCCACCGTCGTGGTCGAGCGCATGTTCGACGGCTTCGTCATCATCCTCATCTGGCTGCTGGTGGTCCTCTTCTTCGAGATCCCCCCAGGCTTCCAGCAGTGGGAGCGCCCCGCTCGTCTCTTCGCCATCGGCTCCGGCGCGTTCTATGTCGTGCTGCTGGCGGGCTGCCTCGTCCTCAAGCACCATACCGAAACGGTCCTGGCCGTCGTCCGCCGCCTCTGCCGTCCCCTGCCGCAGCGCTTTCGCTCGCGGCTCGTCGCCGGCCTGGGGCGCTTCGCGGCGGGCCTCGCCGCCATCCGGGCCAACCGGCAGCTCGTCGCGGTCTCCTGCTGGTCCCTGCTTCTCTGGGTCGTCATCTCCCTCGCCAACTACCCCGTCATCCGCTCCTTCCACGTGGACGTGCCGCCGCAGGCGCTCTTCCTCCTCATGGTCTTCCAGGCGTTCGCCGTCATGCTCCCCTCCTCCCCCGGCTACGTCGGCACCTTCCACCTCGCCAGCATCACCGCCTTGCAGGTCTTCGGCGTGGGCAGGGATGTCGCCCTGAGCATCGCCATTGTCCTCCACCTCTCCGCCTTCCTCGTCACCGTCGTGCCCGGCCTCTGCTTCCTCTGGTCGGAGAACCTCTCGCTGCGCTCGCTCAACCGCCTGCGTGACGCGCCGCCGCCCATCCTCCCGGCCGCGCCGCCGCTTGCCGAGGCAACCCTGCCGCCGCCGGCGCCAGGCTTCCCCTTCCCGGCCCCGGCCCATCCTCTGCCGCGGCGCTCCTCCGACGCGCCCCCCGCCTAGGAGCCTGTCGGGGTAATGGTTCCCGGCAGGGGTGATAGGTCAGGGTGCGGGGTCGTCGTCCTGGTGCGTCGGGTTCAGGAAGCTGGACGACGCCTGCCTGCCCGCAGGCGCCTGTCTGCGTCAACGGAGAGGGAGATCGGTCCCTCGCCCCTG
>JACPUC010000010.1 GCA_016192455.1 Candidatus Tectimicrobiota bacterium
GGTGGCTGAGCTGCGCGCCGCCATCGAAGCGTTCATCGCCGCCTATAATCCTGAGGCCGCCCCCTTCGAGTGGCGCAAAACGGTCGTCCACCCAGTCACCCTTACGAGGCGTATAACTGAATTACGCAACTAAGTACTAGCTCCGCGTCCTCCGCGTCTCCGCGGTGCAATTCATGGAGCCGCGGAGGCGCTGAAATCGCAGAGATTAGACGACCGTGACGGCTGCCTCACACCAGCCGCGCGTCGCGCATCTTCAGGGCCAGCTTCTCGCCGGCGTCGGCTTCGTTCTCGCCGCTGACGATCTCGCACTTCGCCTCGATCTCAGGGATGAAGAGGTCGACGAGATCGAGGCGCCCGCGCAGCTCGTCGAGGTGCGCCGCGTCGATGGGGAGCTCCGCCGGCCCCCAGACGGGCACGGTCTTGCGCTTCGCCTGGATGACCTTCTGGATGGGGGCGTAGCGCGGCTTGTTCATCTCGCTGGATACCGTCACCACCGCCGGCAGCGCCAGCTCCATCACCTCGTGGCCGTCGTCGAGGAGGCGCTCGACGCGCAGGCCGCCATCGTGGCCGCTCAGCCCCTTGATGACTGCCACGGCGCCCCAGCCGAGCTCCTCGGCGATCGTCGGCCCGACGATGCCGAAGTCCCAGTCGGAGGCCTGCCGGCCGCAGATGACGAGATCGACGTCGCCGATCTTCCTGATGGCGTTGGCCAGGATGTGCGCGGTGACAAAGGGGTTGAGGGCGCCCCAGGCCGCCTCGTCGATGAGGATCGCCTCATCGCCGCCCATTGCCAGGGTCTTGCGCAGCACCAGGGTGGCGTCCTGGGGGCCGAGGCAGACGCTGGTCACCTTCCCCCCCAGCGCCTCCCTAAGCTGCAGCGCCCCCTCGATGGCATGCTCGTCGAAGAGGCTGAGCATCTTCGCCACGCTGTCATTGGGGATGAACCGCTTGGCCGCCCGGTCGAGCCGGTACGCCGAGGCGGGCGCTTCGTAGTCAGGCACCTGCTTCACGCAGACGACGATATTCATGGTCATCCCCTCGTCCTCCGCGCCCTTCCCCCAGAACTTGCCGCGCCGGCCCGGCCGGCGTCGGCTACTGCGACTTCAGTTCGCGCAGCTTCTTGATGAGCGGCGGCAGCACCTTCTTGTAGTCGCCCACGACGCCGTAGTGCGCGTGCTTGAAGATCGGCGCCTCGGCGTCGGTGTTGACGGCGATGAGGCACTTCGCGCCCGAGCAGCCGGCCATGTGCTGCGAGGCGCCGGAGATGCCGACGGCGACGTAGAGGGAGGCGCCGACGACCTTCCCCGTCAGCCCCACCTGCCGGTCGGGCGAAATCCAGCCTTCGTCGCAGGCCGCCTTCGAGGCCCCCACGACGCCGCCGAGCACTTCGGCCAGCTCCTCCACGTAAGAGAAGCTCTCGGCGCTGCCCAGGCCGCGCCCGCCGGAGACGACCACGTCGGCGTCCTCCAGCCGCACGCCCTCGGCCGCCGCCTTCACACGCTCCACGAAGCGCGCCCGCAGGCTGCCCCCATCAAGCGCCACGGCCACGTCGGTAACTTCCCCCCGGCGGCTCGGGTCGGGTTCCCGGGCGCTCATCGCCATGGGGCGCACCGTGGCGATCTGCGGGCGACCGGAGAGAACGTAGGCGGCGCTGCACATGCCGCCGAAGACCGGGCGCACGAAGCGGCACGCGCCCTGCTGCCCCGGCTCGATGGCCACGCAGTCGGGGGCCAGGCCCACCTCCAGGCGAAAGGCGAGGCGAGGCGCCAGGTCGCGCCCGACCGGCGTGTGGCCGAAGAGCAGGAGCTGCGGGCGGTGCGCCCCCACGACCGCCTGCAAGGCGGCAAGGCAAGCGTCGTTCTGGTAGTCGCCGAGGAGCGGATCATCGACGCTGAGCACCCGGTCGGCGCCCGCGGCGATGAGCGCCTGCGCCTGCTCGCGCACCCCGCTGCCGAGGAGGACGGCGCCGAGCGGCTCGCCGAAGGCATCCGCAAGCTGCCGCGCGCCGCCCAGCAGGTCGAGGGTGTGGCGGTCGGGCTTGCCGCTCTTGATCTCGGCCAGGATCATGACGCCTACTGCTTGAGCTGTCGGTGCCTCTGCCATCGTGCAACCCTCGCCATCGTGCAACGTCTGAAAGGAGGCGCGAACCACCGCCGCCAGAAGGCTCCCTCTACGGCGTCGCGCCTCCCGCGTCTCTCACTTGAGGTAGTAACGCGGCGGCTTCCCCGCCAGGGGCTCAGGCCCCGGCGAGGATGCTCTCGGAGATGTCGGAGCGCAGCGACTCCGAGCCGCCCCACAGCACCCGCAGCATGCGCGCGTCACGGTAGTAGCGCTCGTAGTGCAGGTCCTTGGTGTAGCCGAGGCCGCCGTGGATCTGCAAGGCGCGATCGGTGAGGCGGTGGAACATCTCGGTGGCGAAGACCTTCACCATGGCGACTTCCTTGTGGGCCTCCTCGCCAAGGCTCTTCTTCCAGGCGGCATGGTAGGCCATCATGCGCGTGGCCCGCAGGTCCGTCGCCGACTCGGCCAGCATCCACTGGATGGCCTGGCGCTCGGCGATCGGCTTGCCGAAGGTGTAGCGCTGCTTGGCGTACTCCTTGGCGCCATCGAGGAGCCGCTCGCCCATCCCCACGCACCAGGCGCTCAGCTTCAGGCGCGCCTCGTCGCGCCAGCTCCGCATCAGCGCGAAGCCTGCGCCCACCTCGCCGATGACGTGCTCAGCCGAGACGCGACAGGCGTCAAAGGTGAGCTCGACGAAGTTGACGCCGTGCAGCCCCAGGGTGCGGCGCCGCTCGCCCACGAGGCATCCGGGGCTGCCGCGGTCCACGACGAAACACGACAGCCCGTGGCGCGGCCCAGCCGCCTCGTCGCTGCGCGCCAGCACGACGGCGAAGTCCGCCACATCGCCGTTGGCAACGAAGATCTTCTTGCCGTCGAGGATGAAGTGGTCGCCGTCGCGGCGGGCCGTCAGCGCCACCTCGTCCTCCTCCGCGCCGGCGGTGGTCTCCGTGACGGCAACGCAGCTTGTCGCGTCGCCGCTCAGGCAGGGGGCAAGGTAGGCATCCTGTTGGGCTTTCGTGCCGTGGGCCAGGAGCTCGTACCCTTCGGGGAGGATGCCGAGGACGAGGGGCAGGCTCACCTTGCCGAAGGTCTCCCAGAGGATCGCCTGGGCGAGGATATCCAGCCCCGCGCCGCCGCACTCCTCCGGCACGCCCAGGGAGAGCAGCCCCAGCTCCGCGGCCTTCTTGCGCAGGCTGGCGCGCAGCTCGGCGGGAATCTCCTCGCGCTCCTCCACCTCCTTCTCGTGCGGCGCCAGCTCCTCATCAACGAAGCGGCTGACCTCCTGCCGCATGATCTCAACTTCTTCGGGGATCGAAAGGTCCATGGCGAGGCATCCTTCGCAGAGATGGCGCAAGACCGAGCACGGCCCGCGGCAGGCCGCGGCGGTGGCGCGACGCGGCGGCGCCTCCCTCGGCGCCCCCTAGGAGCGGCTCAAGTTTTCGGCGAAGAAGGCGCGCAGGCGCTTCCAGGCATCCTTCGCCGACTCAGCGTGGTAGGTCGGGCGCGTGTCGTTGAAGAAGGCGTGCCCGGCCCCGGGGTAAACGATGACCTCATGCCGCTTGCCGAGCTTCGTCAGGAGGTCCTGAAGCTCGCGCACCTGCGTGAGGGGGATGGTAGGGTCCTTGTCGCCGAAGATGCTCAGGATTGGGCAACCCAGGTCTCCCGTCATGTCCATCGCATCCCGCGGCTTGTTCTGCGTGTGGTGGGGCCAGCGCAACCCGCCGTAAAAGCTGGCGGCGCAGACGAGGTGCTTCGTCGAACAGGCGAGCATGTGGGTGTAGGTGCCGCCCATGCAGAAGCCGACGACGCCGATGCTCTCCCGGCGCGCGTCCTGGCGGCCGCGAAGGTACTCCACCCCGGCCACGAGGTCGCTGACGGCCTGCGCGTCCGAGATGGTCGCCATGAACTCCAGGATCGCCTTGGTGTCCGTGAGGCCGTTCGGCATGCCCTGGCGGCTGTAGAGATCGACGGCCAGGGCGAGATAGCCCTCCGCGGCGATACGGTTGCACACCTCCTTGATGTGGTCGGTGACGCCAAAGACCTCGTGGATGACGATGACCGCGGGGTGCGGCCCGGGGCCGCCAGGGAGCGCGCAGTACCCATTGATGGAGATCGGGCCGTTCTTGAACGTAAGCATGGATGAGGAGGTGGCCATGGGTTCCCTCTCGGAGGTGGCCAGGAAGCCGCGCAGGGAGACTGCGTTGCAGCCAATCTGGAGGGCGAGCAGGTTGGGGGTGGTGGACTAAATGCGCCAAATCGAAAAATCCTACCGCAATGCTCCTCTTCTGTCAACGCGCCGCGCCCCGGCAGCAGTGGGCGCAGCTCCGGCTCTTGCTGCGGAACGCGCCGCTCCCCCTCGCGCCCGGAGCTGGAGACCCTGGCTGTTGCCATGGTAGAATGTGGGTCTTGCCGTCACGTGGAGCAAGTTTTTCTCCACGCCCGCGTAGAGTCGCGCGTGGGGCAGGGGGGAAGCATCCGGGTGGGACCGCGGCGCGGCGTCGCAGGGGGGCGCCGCGATCGCCGCCCAGACCGCAGGCTGGGGTCGGGCTTGTCACCGGGGCGCCGGGAGCCGCAATGCGCTGGAGACCTTGCCAAGGCAGGTGGCTAAGGAGGGACTGGCCGGGCCTGATCGGCGCCTTTGCGCTTGCGGCTGCGTTTACGGGGATGCCGGCGGTGACGTCTGCCCAGGGGCAGATCCCAGGCCAGGATTCGGCCCGGACGGAAGGGCGCAAGCTCGCCAGCGTGCGGCTGAGCCTTCCCTCTGGAGCGATGAGCTTCGCCGCGGTCTTCCTGGCGCAGGAGAAGAAACTCTTCGAGGGCGAAGGCCTGGACGTCTCCGTGCGCATCCTTCCCGGCGAGGGCGGCCTGAACGCGCTCCTCGCCGGCGGCGTCGACTTCGCCCAAGTGAGCAGCTCCCTGCTGCTGCAAGAGAGCCGGCCCGGCCAGGATCTCATCGCGGTGGCCGCGCCGATGAACCGCCTTGACGTGGAGATCGTGGCAGCCAGGGAGAAGCTGGAAGCCGCCGATCTGTCGCCATCGTCATCCCTCCGCAAGCGCATCGCCTTCCTGCGCGGCAAGACCATCGGCTTCCAGCGTTTGGGGGGACTGGCGCACCTCTACACCCTGTACGTCCTGGCGAAGGGAGGGCTGGCGCCGCAAAAGGACGTGAATCTGGTGGCCCTGGGCGATGATATGGCGTTGGTGACGGCCCTCGAGCAGAAGCAGATCGACGCCTTCGTCATGGCGCCGCCCATCTCCGTCATGCCGCTGGCGCAAGGGTTTGGAGAACGCCTCATCAGCGGTCCGGAGAACGATGTCGAGGAGCTCGCGCCGTTCGTCTCGACGCCCCTCGTCACCCTCAAGGAGTACTGCCGAACCCACCCCGACCTCTGCCGCAGGATGGTCCGGGCCTACGCGCGCGGCAACGCCTTCATCGCCGATTTCCCCGCCCAGGCGCTGGCCTCCCTGACGAAGCGCTACGCCACGGTGAAGCCGGCGATCCTGGAGCGCTCCTTGGCGGCGTACAGCAAGACGTTCGACCGTGACCTGCGCATCGATCCACGTGGCCTGGACGTGGTGCAAGACCTGGAACTGCTGACGGGAGTCCGCCGCCAGCGGCTCGACGTGTCAGCCCTCTTCAGCAATGCGTACTTCGAGTGATCCCCGGCCAGGGCGACGAGCCTTGAGGGGTCCCGGAGCAACGTCGGCCGGGACACGACCCGAGGGAGCATCGGCGGGCTGGGGGTGAGGCTTGCTCAAGGCGCGGGTGTTTGGCTCGTCGTGGCAGGCTCCGCCAGAACAGTTCCCCCTGGACGGCAGGCTTCCCTGGACGCTCTTCCGCCGTGGGGTCTTCAACAAGACGGCGCTTCCTCCGCCCGGCCCGCGGCGTTCCCCTGCCTGGCTTGACTTCTTGGGTGCTCTCAGGCACGGTCAGAACGATCAGCCGCTCGCCGCCGTGAAGGGATGAGGGGGGCAGGTTCGGCCCCGGCGCGTCGGCGCCGTGACCATCTCGGAGGAGGGTTCGCGCGGCCCGCTGGGGCCTGAGTCTCCCGGCGCGGCACCGCCGGCGGATCACCAGGGCGCCGGCCCCGGAGCTCCGCTGTTCCCCGGGGAGATCTGGGGCGGGGCCGCGGGTTGCGGCAGCGCCTGATGCATCGCTTCCGCGGCATGCTGCCGCAAGGCGCCGCAGCGTGCCTGGACGAGGGTCATGAAGAGGAAAACCTACCTTGGTCAGGCAATCTCCTTCGTGCTGCTCATCGTCCTCTGGGAGTTCGCCTCGCGCCTCTTCGGCACCTACTGGTTCAGCTCGCCGTGGCTCACCCTGAGCCGCCTGGGACGCATGATCTGGACCTGGGAGGCGCTGTTCCACCTGCGCTACACCCTCCTCGAGGCAGCCCTTGGCTTCCTCATCGGCGGTGCGGCGGGCGTGCTCCTGCCCTTTCCCCTGCGCCGCTACCCCACCTGGACGTCGATCCTCGATCCCTTCCTGGTAGGCGGCTACGGCATGCCGAAGTTGGCCATCGCCCCCCTCTTCATCCTCTGGTTCGGCATCGGCATCCTCTCGAAGGTGGCCATCGTCGTCAGCATTGTCTTCTTCCTGGTCTTCTTCACTACCTTTGCCGGTATCCGCTCGGTGAATCCCGAGCTCCTCAAAGTGGCGCGCGTCATGGGGGCCAAGGAGCGCCATTTGAGCCGCGACATCGTCTGGCCCTCGGCGGCGCCCTACATCTTCACCGCCTTCAAGATCGCCCTCCCTTACTCGGTTGCGGCGGCCATCATCGGCGAGCTCATCTCCTCGAACAAGGGGCTGGGCTACTTCATCGAGCACGCCGCCGCTGACTTCGATACCACCGGCGTATTCGTCGGGCTGATCATCATTACCGCGGTGATCATGGGCATCAACGATGTCGTGAACCGCCTGCAGCGGCGCGCTCTCTCCTGGCGACGGGAAGAGTTTGAAGAGCTGCGCAACCTCTGACGCCTCCTTCGCGCCCCCTGCCTCGCAGCGCACCGTGAGGACCTGAGGACTCATGAGCACGAGCGACAGCCAGTACGAGTTGGAGGTTCGAAATCTGAGCAAGGTTTTTGGTTCGCGCCGGGATCGCACCCTCGAGGTCCACGCCCTCAAGGAGATCAACTTGAGGGTGAAAGCGGGGGAGTTCCTGACCATCCTCGGCCCCTCGGGAGGTGGGAAGTCCACGATCCTCAACATCATCGCCCAGATCGAGACGCCGACCACCGGCACCATCTACTTCCGCGGCCGGGAGGTCCTGCGGGCCGGCGATGTGCAGATGAACCCGGGGGTGAATTGCGAGATCGGCTACGTGACGCAGGAAGACAACCTCCTGCCCTGGCGCACCGTGATCGAGAACATCATGTTCCCCATCAAGGTGCAGAACAAGCCCTACGACGAGTACCTGGAACGCGCCCACGAGCTGATGGGCATGGTGAACCTCACCGGCTTCGGCAACCATTACCCCTACGAGCTCTCCGGCGGCATGCGCAAGCGGGCCGTGCTCATCCGCACCCTCCTCTATGATCCGCCGGTCATCCTGATGGATGAGCCCTTCGGCCCCCTCGATGCGCAGACGCGCACGCAGCTCCAGGAAGACCTCCTGCGCATCTGGCAAGCGAAGCGCAAGACGATCCTCTTCGTCACCCACGATGTGGCCGAGGCGATCGTGCTGGCGGATCGCACCGTGGTGTTGACCTCCCAGCCGGGCACCGTGAGGGCTGAGTACGAGATCGCCATCCCGCGCCCCCGCGATGTGCACGACGTCTACGCCCTGCCGGGGTTCCCGGAGTACTACGAGAAGATACGCAAGGAGCTGCGCTGAGCGGCCGGCGGAGCCACGCCGCGCCGGCCGGCGCCGGGGAGGCTCCACGCCAGGGGAAGGGGACGCCGGGACGCGAGGCGGGCCCGGTCGCGGCAACGGCGCGCACGAAGCGCTGGTGCGCCGCAGGGGGCGGGGAAGGCGGCGTGCGGGTGATGGCTGCGGGTTCTCCGCTACCCCGAGGCGGGACTCGGATGGCCCGCCGGACTCGGCAAGCCGCTGGCGCGGCGTCGAGCGCGCCGGCGCGTGCTCTCCCGCCGCGGGCCGGAAGACGAGGCGCCGCTCAACCTCGCCAGCGGAATGTCGTGGAGGCGTTCCTCTCGCCGGACGGTTTATGGAAGCCAGCGAAAGAATCTACCCCCCGCGGCTGCCATTTCGGACCGCGGTTTTTGCCGGCCGTTTCGGGTTCAGCCTGCTCATCCTGCTCCTCTGGCAGCTCTTCAGCGTGGTCTTCGGCGCGTTCTGGGTCAGCAGCCCGCTCTTCATCGCCGAGCGCCTGCTCGCCCTGGCCGCGAGCGGCAACCTCTTCCTGCACGCCTACGCGACGTTGCAAGAGTCGTTCTTCGGGTTCGTGGTCGGCGCCGCGCTGGGCATCGGCTTGCCGTTCCTCCTGCGCCTCCTCCCCACCCTGGCGGGCATCCTCGATCCCTACCTCAGCGCCGCCATGGGCGTGCCGAAGCTGGCGCTGGCGCCGCTCCTTATCCTCTGGTTCGGCATCGACATGCTGTCAAAAGTGGTCTTCGTGGCGGTGATCGTCTTCTTCCTCTTTTTCTTCAACACCTGGTCGGGCATCCGCTCGGTGGACCCCGGCCTCGTGAAGGTGGCCCAGGTGCTCGGCGCCAAGCAGCGGCACCTCAGCCGCGAGATCGTCTGGAACACCGCGCTGCCGTTCATCTTCGCCGGCGCCAAGATCGCCATGCCGAGGGCGATCAGCGCCGCGGTGGTTGGCGAGTTCATCGCCGCGGATCGAGGCCTGGGCTTCTACATTAACGATGCCCGCGGTTTGTTCGACTCCACCGGCATCTTTGCCGGCGTCATCGTCGTCACCATCATCATCGTGCTGGTCAACGCCGGGCAGAACCGTCTGCACCGACGCCTCCTGAGCTGGCGCCCGCGGGAGTTCGATGTGGATGCCTTCTAGCCTGGAGCCCTCCCCCGGTCATCCACCCGGCACGGTCCCAGCAGCGCACCCCCAGCCACCGCGCAGGGCACGGGCGGCCGCCGGAGGCGGTGCGCGCCATGTCGCGGCGCGGGAATTGACGCCGCACCGGGCGCGTCGTGGGGGCGGGGCGAGGGGCGGCGTGTCAGAGTCCGCGGCGCCGCGGGCTCCCGCCACGGAGTGAGATTTTCATGAGGAGAGCAGGATGGACCTGGCGCTGGCACTCAAGACGTTCTCGGTAATCTTCCTGGCCGAGCTTGGCGACAAGACGCAGCTCGCCATCCTCAGCATCGCCACCTCGGCCCACTCGCGCGCGCCGGTCTTCATCGGCGCGGCCCTGGCGCTCGTCGTCACCAGCCTCCTGGCGGTGCTCGCCGGGCAGGGGCTGAGCAGGATCATCCCGAGCGCGCTTCTGGAACGGCTCGTGGGGCTGCTGTTCATCGCGGTCGGCGTCTGGTACCTCGTGGGGAGCAAATAGCGGGCGCATGGCCGGGTCAGGCTTGGCTCCGCTTCCCCGCGGCGCCACGGCGGCGCCGGGCGGGCCGCCCGCGCCGGCCTGCTGCGGTAACCTCTTCCGTTACGGGTGCGGGGGGAATGATGCTCGTCAAAGACAAGGAAACGGAACGGCTGCGGACCGAGGTGCTCGTCATCGGCGGCGGCATCGCCGGCTGCCTGGCGGCCATCCGCGCCAGGGAGCTGGGGTGCGACGTGACCCTGGTGGAGAAGGCCAACATCGGGCGCGGGGGCTACAGCCATCAGATGTCCGGGGTGCTCACCTACTTCGAGCCCAGCCGGGACGACCTGGACGGCTGGTACGCGGAGTGCGTGCGCGCCGGCCAGGGCATGGTGGATCAGGAGCGATTGGCGGGCATGGTGGAGGAGACGACGGCGCGGGCGCGCGACATGGTCGCTTGGGGCGTCCTCTTCCAGCGCCAGCACGAGGAGTTCATCCGCAACCCCGGCGTGGGGCACAAGCTGGGCCGCAACCTGTTGCTGGAAAACGGCGGCTTCCAGATGATGAGCGCCATCCGCGGCGAGGTGCTGCGGCGCGAGGTGCGCTGCATCGAGCGCGTCCACATCTCCGACCTCTTCAGCTCCGACGGCTGCTACCCCACCAAGGGGCGCGTCACCGGAGCGCTCGGCTTCCAGGTGCGCCGCGGGCGGGTCTACGTCCTCCAGGCGAAGGCGGTCGTCCTGGCCACCGGCGCCACCGACCTCTGGTACCTCCATGCCCCTTCCCTCAGCGGCGACGGACGGGTGATGGCGTATCGCCTCGGCGCCGCCATGCGCAACGTCGAGCTCGCCTACAACACGCCGAAACCGCTGCACTTCGACACGGCGCCGGGGGCCAACGAGCTCTTCGGGGAAGGCGCCTACATGGTGAACCGCCAGGGCGAGCGCTTCCTGGCGGCCTGGGATGCGGAGCGCATCGAGCGGGCGCCGCGCGTCGTCGTTGGCCGGGCCATCAACGACGAGTACTTCCACGGGCGCGGGCCGGTCTACCTCGATGCCCGTCACCTCTCCGAGGAAGCCCACGGGCGCCTGGAGAAGACCTTGCCGATCCTCATCAACAGCTTTGCCAAGGCGGGGCTGTCGCTGCGCCGGGATTTGATCGAGTACACGGCCGTCATCTCCGACCTCGGCGCCGGCGGCCTGCGGGTCGATCCGGTCGGCGCCACCACCGTCGAGGGACTCTACGCCGCCGGCGCGGTGAGCGACCATGGCGAGGACGGCGTGACGAACATCATCACCCACGGCATGGAGGCGGCCATCGGCGGCTGGCGGGCGGGCGAGGCGGCGGCGCGCGACGCCGGGGCAAGCGACTTCACCGAGCTGCGCACCTCGGACGAGGAGGAGTTCCGCGCCCGTCTCCGGGCCCCCTTCGAGCGCCCGGACAAGCTGACGGACCGCGACCTCCTGAAAGTATTCCGTGATGTGGAGGATCTCGCGGGGGTGCGGCGCAGTCAGGCGAAACTGGAGGAGGCGCTGGAGATGGTCGAGATGGCGCGCGGCGAGCTGCTCCCCGCGCTGCGCCCGCGCGACTACCACCACCTCTCCGTGGTCCTGGGCTACGAGCACACCCTCTTCTTCGTCGAGATGCTGGCGCGCACCGCCCTCGTGCGCACGGAGAGCCGCGGCGGCCACTTCCGCTCGGATTACCCCCAGCGCGACGACGCCAACTGGCTGAAATGGCTGATCGTGAAGCCGGGGAAGAAAGGCATGGAGATCAACGCGGAGCCGGTGCCGGCGGGACGCTACGACCGGGCGGTCGCCTGACGCACCACCATCGGCCTCAAGCAGAGGAACCGTATCGCTATGGCGTTAAAGATTCAGCACATCGATCCCTACCGCTGCATCGGCTGCAACGCCTGCGTGCACGCCTGCCTGAACGACGTCATCCGCATGCACCGCGGCATCGCCGTCATCCAGCACCAGGAGGACTGCTCGCAGTGCTTCGCCTGCGAGCTCGACTGCCCCGCCGACGCCATCCGCCTCGGCGTCCATGCCCTGCCCGAGGAGCTGCTGCCGCCGTTCGCCAGGGCGGCGTGAGCGGGGGCCGGCGCAGGCACCCGCACCTGGCGCGGGACACGCCTCTCGTGCGCTGTTTCTCAAATTAGTTGCAGAGAGTTGCGAGGGAGCCTCGCCCCCTCGCGCACGCCGCCTTGTGGGGGAGGTTCGCGAACCGCCCCTACGGCATGGGGGTGTGGGGAGCAAGGGTCCCCCACAGAATATATCCCCTTCACAAAGCCTCAGGAGGCAGCCTGGCGCGGAGCCGCGTCGGGCGTCGCACTCCCGTTCCCGCCGTCTTCCCATGATCTCTCCCGCGGCCGGGTGATGATCACCCGATGCGAGTCGGGCTGAAAGGTGCGGCGCTCGACCAGCTCGAGGTCGCGCCCGGTCACCCGCACCACCACCGCGCCCGGCTGGTGCTGCTGGATGTGGTGAATGTCATAGGGCAGGAAGGCGCGCGCCTGCCCTTCCAGCAGGGTGAAGTGCTCGCTCTCCTCGAGGTCGCAGTATTCCGGGCGGCTGCCGTCGTCGCGCCGCCGATAGACGCCCATGTCGGTGCTCTGGCGGTAGACGCCGTAGCAGACCCAGCAGGGACCATGGTCGTGCGGCGGGCTCTTCATGGGCTTTGGGAAGAAGTGCACCAGCACCATGAAGCCGAAGTCGGGGTCCTTGTAGATGACGTTGCCGGTAGGGATGTGCTCCCCCTTCACGTAGGTCTCGACCAGGGAGGGATGGCGCAGGAAGGACTCCAGGTGCTCCTTGATCCGCCGCGCCGCGTCCTCCTGCCGCTGCCTGGCAAGGGCATGGCGCGCATCGCGCGCGAAGGCGTGCAGATCATACGTCTGCTCAGTCATCAACCATCTCCTCATCAGGAAGGCTGCATCGTTACGAATGGATAGAACGATAGCCGGCCGTCCCGACTGCGGAGCATCGGGCGCAGCTTCGGACATCAGGGGAAAGGGTAGTCAATCTTCCCCGCCGCGGCAATGCTCGATTGTGGGGCTGGGCAGGGTGCTTGCGCCGTCTTCCACCTGGCATGAACGAAGGAGGGCGACCAAACGAACGTGGGGCGCAGACACGATCGCCTGCGCCCCACGCACGTGCACAGCCCGCCACAGCGGCTGGCGCCGACCCCGGCAGGGCTCGGCCCTCGCCGCTATGCCCATCGCTCTCTTACTCCTCCCAGAACTTCGCGGCGCTCTCCTTCTTGCCATAGTCGAAGAGATCATCCACCCAGACGAAGAACTTGTTGAAGGCCGTCGTCTTCTTGATGGTCCAGCGGGTCATGTCGTGGATTTTGCCGGGCACCTTGTTGAACGGGCAGGCGCGGATGCAGGTCATGCAGGAGGAGCCGTTCTGCGACCAGAAGCTGAAGCACTTCTCCGCGTCCACCGGCCACTTGGCCATGCCGGGGTTGTTCGAGATGCTGCGCCGGTCGGTGATGCGGTCGCCGTCCAGGATCGCCTGCGCCGAGCAGGTGCTGGCGCACTTCTTACAGGTCTCGCAGAACGCCTGCACGCCGAGGTTCACCGGCTTGTCATGGGCCAGGGGCAGGTCGGTGAAGACCTTCGAGAGGCGCACGCGCGGACCGTACTTCTCGGTGATGAGGAGGCCGTTGCGGCCCAGCTCGCCGAGGCCCGCGTCCACGGCCAGGGGGATGCTGAGGGCGGTGTCGTTGCCGCAGGGGATGGCCTTGTAGCCAAGGCCGCGGAGGAAGTGCCCCATGAGGCCGGCGCCGTAAGCCATCATCGAGTAGCCGAAGCCGGTGGTGCTGGAGGCAACGAGGGTGGGGGAGGACTTCGTCATCTCGTAGTCCATGGCGTGCGCCATGACGATGGCGGAGGTGCACTCCGTCGGCGGCTCGAACGGGGTGTGCTCGCGCGTCCGCAGGTTGAAGATGTGGGAGTAGAACCAGCGCGGATCAACGGCGCAGATGCCCACCAGATCGGCGCCGCAGAGTTTCGCCACCTTCTTCACCTGGCGCGCCATGAGGAGCGGGTCCTGCACCTCGATGCGGCCTTCGGGAAGCGAGCTGGTGAGCTTCGGGTCAACGCTCTGCCACGAAAAGAGGCCGTAGTTCGGTCCCAGGGTGCCGCGCGCGAAGCCGCGTTCGAGGTACCAGCTCGCCTCGTGCAGGGCGTAGTCCAGGCGCGTGAAGCCGGGGCGCGTCTGCGGCTCATGGATGCCGTAGAACTTCTTGCCGGCGGGAACCAGGGCGTCATCCCAGCGCGCCCGCTTGAAGGCTTCGTTCTTCTGGTCGAAGCGCTCCAGCGGTTTCTCGATATACTCCTCGTAGGTAGGCTTGTTCGAGTTCGTGCTCACCATCCCGCAACCTCCTCAACAAGCTCCTGATGCACCCCTGCGCGAGGCCCGCGGGCCTGGGGCACAGATGACCCACCGCGGCGTCGTTGCCGCTGCGCCGCCGCAGCACCGCGGCGGCGCGCACCACCTCTTGCCGCCGTCCACGCCCGCGAAGCGATGCCGACAGCTCGCCCGGCGCGGTGTCGCCCGGCCTACTCGAGGGAGCGGAACTTCCCCCCTTGGGCCTCCAGAAGAATCGTCGCTTTCTCCCCATCGCCATCCGCATTGATGGAGATCGAGGGCGAGGAGATGCCCTTGTACCCCTTCAGGTTCTGCCAGCCGTCGCGGAGCTTGGCGCGATCGGCCTGCAGGTCCTCCGGCTTATTGGAGATTTTCGAGGTTTCCATGATCATCTTGGTGATCATCACCGTGTCGTACATCGAGCCGGCTTCGAAGGTGGGGTTGATATCCTTCCCCTGGCGTTTGAGGAACTCCTGCACCCAGTCGCGCATGATCGGGTCGGGGCTCTGCACCCACATCGTCTGCGTGGTCATGAGGCCGTCCGCGGCGCTGCCGGCGATCTCGATGGAGCGCTGCGTCACCCCGATCGAACCCAGCATCGGCAGCTTCACGTTCTGCTTGCCGAGCTCGCGCATGATGAGGCCGCCGGCCTCCGGCAGCGACGAGAGCACCACGCCGTCGGGCTTGATCTCCTTCACGCGCGTCACCTGGGCGCTGAAGTCGACGTCCTGCGACAAGTAGGCGAGGCTGTCGAGCACCTTCACGCCGTGCTTGGCCAGGAGGGCAGGGAGAACCTGCGTCCCGTCGATCTTCATGAGCGCCTCTTTCTGGTCGTAGAGGATGACGACGGTCTTGATCTTCTTGTCTTCCACCCACTTCTTCAACAGGCGTGTGTAAAGCTTGTCGGTGGTCAGGCTGTTGCGGAAGGTCCAGGGGCGGTTGGCGGCGGAGATGCCGGGCTTGGCGGACGCCGGCGAGACGATCGGCACCTGGGCCCGGTTGGCTACGGGGAAGGCCACCTCGCACTCACCGGAGGCGAAGGGGCCGAGGATGATCTGCACCTTGTCGCGCTCGATGAGCCGCTTGACGGCGTTGATGGCCTCGTTGGGCTTCGACTCGCTGTCGTACATGATGAACTTCGCCGGCACGCCGCCGATGCCCCCCTCCTTGGCGATCCGGTCCTTCACCATCTCCAGGGCGATGACAAGCTGCGTTCCGTAGAAGGACAAGGGGCCGCGCATCGGCAGAATGACGCCGATCTTCACCTCCGGACCGCTGATCGCCTGCGCCGGCGGAGCCCAGACCAGGAGCGCCAGGGCCAGCGCCCCCAGCATGCCGCTCAGAACCCTGTGGAGTCTCTTCCCTCGCATTGTCGTTCCTCCTCCCCTGAGTCCGCGAACCGCCTTGCCGAGCTGTACCTGCCCCCGCTCTACAACCAACGTCACCGTTAGTCAAGGCAGACGTCGCGCCGCGGCCACCAGCGCGGAATGCCGTAGTCCTCGCAGATGACCCCTGCCGTGATGTACCCGGGGTAGCCCCGCAGGTTGCCGCCGGGATGCACGTGCGAGCCGCAGAGGTAAAGGTTGGGGATGGCGGTGCGGTAGGGGGGACGGTTCTCCATGAGCTGGCTGGCCTTGTAGCTGATGCCGCTGAAGGCGCCGCGGCGCATGTTGACGAGGGTGCGCTCGATGTCCAGCGGGGAGTAGGCGATCTTGCCCAGGATGTTGGCCTCGTCGAGGTTGTCGGCATGGTCGCGCCAGGTCTTCAGGCAGCGCTCCATCTGCACCATCTTCAGGTCGTCCCAGCGCGCCGCGCCGCCGTCCTTCAGCTCGTAAGGGGCGGGCTGCCAGAGGTAGGAGACATGGCCGCCGTTGCGCGGCCCCTGGGTGCGGTCGAAGATCGTCATGCAGCCGGCGCCGAAGCTCGCCTCGCTGGCCACCTCGCCGCTGCGCAGCATGCGCCGCGCCTCGGGGATGCGGTCGAAGGTGGGGTGGCCGACGTTCCACTTGATGGCGCGGTCCACGTCGGGGTTCTTCTTTGCCGCATGGTGACGCGGCGGCTCCTTCATGGCGAGGTAGACGCCGAAGATGCTCAGCTCGCTCATCTCGTAGCCGCGCATGCGGGCGGCGAAGGCGGCCTGCTCGGAGGAGAGGGCGGCGCCATCGAGGAGGGTGCCGAAGGTCTGCTCGAGGTCGATGTTGCTGACGACGCACTTCTTGGCGCGGAAGGTGCGGCCGTCGCTGGTGCGCACGCCGACGGCGCGGCCGTCCTCGAGGAGAATCTCCCGCACCGGCGCGTGTTCGAGGAGCAGGCCGTTGTTCTGCGCTATGATGTGCTCGAGGGCGTGGGAGAGGTCGTGGCTTCCCCCCTTGCAGACGGTGAGGTGCGTCCAGCCGCGGAAGTTCTTGATCAGCGTGCCGTCGATGCCCGGCTCATCGGGAAGCGAGCTGGGGGCGTCGATCATGTAGATGAGGAGACACTTCAGGATGTCCGTCTCGAAAATCTCGTCCGCCACCTCCAGGGGGGTGCGCTTGATGATCGACAGGTAGCGGCGGCCATCGGCGCTCTTCGAGTAGAGGGCCTGCCGCTCCGCCATGGGGCGCGGCGGGTTGAGCCACTCGGGGATGGCGAACTTCTCCGCCAGGCGGACCCACTCGTGCCCCACCTCGCGGTAGACCTTGGCGTCGCGCTGCGAGAACTGGGCGATCGACTTGCAGGTCAGCTCGATGTCGTCGTAAACCACCAGGGCGCGCCCGTCGGGCAGAATCTGGGCGATCTTCGCGGGGGGCGTGAGGAGGGTGCAGTACTTCGGCAGCTCGAGGTCGGTGACCACGGGGGAGTAAGCGAAGTCGCTGAAGTTCGTGGCGTGGTGGTTGACGTAGAAGCCCGGCACGCCCGGGAACTCGATGCTGCACAAGCCGCCGCCGAACTCCATGCGCCGCTCCAGCAGCAGCACCCGCTCGCCGGCCTTGCCGAGGTAGCCGGCCAGGATCATGGCGTTGTGCCCCGATCCGATGATGATGACGTCGAAGTCGCTCATGCCGTTTCCTCCTCGGCAGGCGCCGCTCCTGTTACGCCGCACACGTTCGATGCTGAATTCGACGCCTTGCTCGCGCCATGTGGGGGGGGGAATTTTTGTGGGGACCCTTGCTCCCCCACACCTCCATGCCGTAGGGACGGTTCGCGAACCGCCCCTACAAGGCGGGGTGCGCGAGGGGGCGCGGCTCCCTCGCAAATCTCCGCGATCTCATTTGAGCAACCGCACCCTAGGTTTCGTCAAGGACCTTGATGTTGCTGTTCAGAATCCGCGCCACGTTGCTGATGAACTGCCCCTCGAGTTGGTTGCGCTTGCTCTTCAGGACCGCCTCGAAGATGCGCCGCAGCCGCCCCACCGCCTCGACGTCGATGGTGTAGACGATGCACGTCTGCTCCTCGCCCTGGGGGCTGAGGTCGAGCTGAATCTCCACCTGGGCGGTGGCGCCCTTATCGACGTCGCGCACGCGCTGGGCGAAGGCTTCGCCGGAATACGACACGCCGTGGGCGCGCAGGCGCGCCGGCGGCCGGCGCTCGGTGACCGTCATGTGGGCGCGGTTCTCGACCGGAATGAGGCCGATCTTCAGCCGCATGAGGAGCTCGACGTTGTCCTCGTCGATCTGCTGGTGCCCCTCGCAGGTGGGCACGCAGGACGCCAGCGTCGAGACGTCGTTGAAGAAGGTCCACACTTTCGCGATCGGCACGTCAGCGAGCAGGCGGTTATGGAGCGTCAGTTTCATGCCACGGCCTCATTGAGCCAGCCCGAGGTCCTCGAGGATGATGGTTGCGGCGTTCCCTCCGGGCGAGCCGATGATGCCGCCGCCGGGATGGCAGCAGGCGCCGCAGAGGTAGAGGTTCTTGATCGGCGTGCGGTGCTGGGAGAGCTCGGGGGAGGGGCGGAAGTAATCGAGCTGGTCAAAGGACATGCGCCCCATGAACACCCCGCCGTGACGCATGTTGATGAGCTTGCGCTCGATGTCGAGGGGCGAGTAAGCGACCCGCGCCAGAATGACGCGGTCCGTGAGGTTGGGGGCATACTCCCGCCAGGCTTCCAGGCACCAGTCGGTGAACTCCTCCTTGATGGCGTCCCAGCGCTCGGCGCCGCCGTCGCGCAGGTGGTACGGCGCGAGCTGCCAGATGAGGGCGGTGTGCTTGCCGGGGGGCGCCTGAGAGCGGTCGAAGAGGGTGGGAACGCTGCAGAAGAGGGCCGGCTTCGTCGGCACCTCGCCGGCGCGCACCTGGGCCAGGATGGTATCGAAGTCGGCGGGCGTCTCCAGGCCGATGTTGAGCCTGAAGGCGCGGTCCACGTTGGAGTCGAAGGCGGCGGCGCGGTGCCGCGGCGGCTCCGCCAGCGCCAGGTGCACGCTGAAGAGGGAGAACTCGTCGAGCTTGTAGCGCCCGACCCAGCGGCGCGTCGCCTCGTCGAGGTGCTCCGGCTGGAGGAAGACGTTGAAGGTCTGGTGGATGTCCACCGCGCTGATGACGGCTTTGTCGGCGCGCACCTCGGCGCCGTCCTCCAGGACGATGCCGCGGGCGGCGCCGTTTTCGACGATGATGCGCTGCACGTGGCTGCGGTCGTGCAGGGTGCCGCCGAAGGTCACGAACGCCTTGCCGAGGGCATGCCCCAGCACGTGCGAGCCGCCCAGACAGAGTTGCGAGTGCTCCACCATGCTGATGACCAGGGGGATGACGGCGCCCACGCCATGGTAGTCCGGCAGGATGCCGCGCGGCACCGGCAACTGGTGGAGAATCAGCGCCTTCACCTCTTCGCACTCGAAGAGCTCGTCGACCACGTCGCGCGGGCTCATGCGGCCGAGGCGTAGGAACTCCCGCCCCTCGGGGCTCTTCTCGAGCATCTCCATCTGCTGGGTGGGAGGCACGGCCGGCGTGAACAGGGCGGGAATGATGACGAGCTCGATGAACTCGCGGTAGGCGTCGTAGACCTCGCGGTACGTCGCGGCGTCGCGCTGCGAGAAGCGGCCGATGGAGGCGCAGGTATCGTCGATGGTGCGCGCGAAGGTGAGGGCCCGGCCGTTGCGCAGGGGCAGCCCGGCGGTCACCTCGGGGCGCGCGTAGCGGGCGTTGAAGCGCACCAGCTCCAGGTCCTCGTAGGGGGGCATGATGTTGATCGTATCGTGGAAGTAGGAGTGCAGGTTGTGGTAGAAGCCGGGGAGGGTGCATTCCTCGGTGGAGAGGCCGCCGCCGTACTCGAGGCGGCGCTCGAAAATCACCACCCGCAGCCCCGCCTTGGCCAGGTAGCTGCCGGCGATGAGGCCGTTGTGGCCACCCCCGATGATGACGATATCGAACTCCGCCATGCCCAATCCTTACGCGAGACGAGTCCTTGAAGGCAGATGGTAGCCTCTCAATGTCCAACCCCCAGAGGACGGCCCTCTGGGGGAAAACCTGCGGGAAACCTGCGGGAAACCTGCCGCGACGCGACGCTCGCAGCCGCGAAGAGGGGGACGTTGCGCCGGCGTCACGATGGCTGAGCGGCGGGCGGCGCCTCTGCGCGGCGCCACCCGCGGCCGGTTGCTAGACGGTGCGAAGCCGCGGCGCCTGGGTGAGAGGAAGGTAGATGCCCGCCTTGGCAATGCTGTACTTCACGAAGAAATCACCGATCACCGAGGTGAGGCCGAGGATGGCCAGCCCTCCCATCGACAGCGGCGACATCATCCCCAGGATGCCCATGGCGATCGGCGCCAGCAGGCCGACAACCAAGGTGCCCACGTAGAAGCTGATCGACACCCGCCCATTCAACAGCTCGTGCACCGACTGCCGGGCCACCGGGTTGGCGCCGGAGATGACGCCGAGATAGAAGAGGATCATCACCAGCGCCGAGGCGCCGATCCAGAGCTCGATGAGCTCCAGGTTGGCGGGGTGGAAGGTCGGCTGGAAGAGGGCGATGACCACCAGGAGCATGGCGACCCCCCCGCGCAACCCATAGGCGACGTAGAGCGCCGGCAGGATGGGAGAGTTCCAGAAGGGGATGCCTATCGAGGAGGAGTAGACGAACCCCTTGTAGAGGAGCATCATCACCGCCCCCGCCATGGCCACGACGTTGCCGGCCCAGCTCAACCAGGAGTTGGCGCCCCACGGCGCGCCCGCCACGACGTGCGGCAGGAGCGCGAAGAAGCCGCCGACGATGAAGAGGTTCAGGCCGATGAAGCCGCGGGCGATCCAGGCGGTGCGCGCGTGCCACATGCGCCAGAAACGGCTCGGCCGGCCGAGGAAAAGGAGGTGGGCAAGGCCGCTGAGCAGGGCAAGGACGTAGGCCGCCAGGGCGCCGCCCACGAACTGGAAGGCCAGCGCAAAGACCCAGGTGCCCGCCGCCACGCCGGAGAGGAAATGGCCGATGATGAGCAGCAGCCCCTGCCGCTCGATCCATTCCCGCTGCGGGCGATACTGGGCCCGCAGGTCCTGCAAGAGTTGCTCGTAGCGCCCTCTCGTGCTGTCCACGATGATCTCCCCCTCTGCCGCTTGCCAGAAGCGGTTTGCTATCGATCTTTGCCCGCGGTGTGCCACCAACGCCGCCGCGCCTGTCGTGCTGGAGGAACGGCCCCCTTGGGGCGATGCCGCATCCAAACCTGCGCGGGACCGGCATCCCACGTGGTCCACACTCCCAAGCTGGCGCGCAGGCGCGGGCGCCAGGGAAGAGTGGAGACCACGCCCGCGCGCCGCCCTGCCGCGGCGGAGAGAACTCTCCGGCTTGCCTGGCGCAGTTTGGCGCATTGCCGCCGACTACGGTGGCAGGTAGTAAACGCTGGGTCCGGTGCCGAGTTCCGGGTGCAGCGTGTAGCCGCCGCGCTCCTTGATGAGGTGCGACACCTGGCTGCGCGGATCGTCGAGGTCGCCGAAGTAGCGCGCCACCGTCGGGCAGTTGGCCACGCAGGCCGGCTCCTTGCCCTGGGCCGTGCGCTCCCGACAGAAGTCGCACTTCATCACCACGCCTTCCTGGTGACGCTGCACGCGCATCTGCTCGTAGGGCGTGGCGCCGTTGTTCGGGAAGTAGTGGCGGTTCTCGTCGTTGAAGTAGCGCGCCCCGTACGGGCAGGCCATCATGCAGGCGCGGCAGCCGACGCAGATGTCGGCGTCCACCGCGACCACCCCGTCGGCCTCCGACTTGGCGGTCGCGCCCGTCGGGCAGACCTCCTCGCAGGGCGGCTCCTCGCAATGGAAGCAGAGGACCGGCAGGAAGATCATGCTGACGGTCGGGTAGGTGCCCTCCTCGTGCTTCAGGACCCGCGCGAAGAAGACTCCGGGCGGCGTTCCATGTTCAGCCTTGCAGGAGAGCTGGCAGCCGTAGCAGCCGATACACCGTTTCAGGTCTATGACCATTCCCCATCGCATCGCGTCACCCCCACTTTGACGCACAGGTCCAAATTCAGGTTGGCTGGGCTGCTATGCTCCATGTCAACCTCAAGGAGATCATTGATGAAGACCCCTTTGCCCTTGGCAATCGGCTGGGCCTCGGTCCAGTGGCCGGCGCAGGCGGCGATGCCCAACCCCTCCGGATGGATCGCCTCGGTCAGGTGGACCCGGCCGCGGATGCGCCGACCCTTCACCGATTCAATCCACACCCAATCCCCATCCTTCAGGCCCTTGCGGCGGCCGGCTTCGCTGTGCATGGCAGCGGTGTAGGAGAAGGGATCGAGCTGGGCCGTCTCGTCCAACCATGGGTTCTCCATGGTGAAGCTGTTGGTATGGATGGCGTCGCGATAGTAGAAGGCGTAGAGGTCATGCTGCTCCGACGTCTCCTCATGGGAGACGCAGGGGAGGAAGCTCGGCAGCGGTGAGTAGTACTCGCGCGGGATGTGCCAGCCGCGCGGCTCCGCCAGGGCGTTCGCCTGCTCCCATGTGTCGATGAGAAACTCCCAGTAGATGGGCACGCGCACGTTCTCGAAGTGGCGCCAGTACACCTCCTCCGGTTTCTTCGGCCACTTTATGACGCCGTGCTGCTTGAACCACTCGAGGCCGTGTTCGGGGCCGAAGTTCGACTTCAACTCCATGTCGCAGATTTCCCGGTACGTGTAGCGCTTGTCGCGCTCCAGGCGAAACGGCGCCGCAAGCCGCATGGAGACGTTGTACCCCTCGTTGAGGTCTTCACGGATGCCGATGCGGTCGGCCAGCTCAACGAGCAGCTCGGAGGACTCGCGGCGCTCCCCCGCGGCTTCCACCACCGGCTGCTTCACCGGCCAGCACCACTCTCCCATGCCGCCCGGCAGATTGAAGATGAACGGGAAGTTCGGCCGCGAATCGTGCGCCTCCATGTAGCTGCAGTCGGGCAGCACGATGTCGGCGAACTCGGAGAACTCGGTGATGAAGAGATCGATGGAGATGATGAAGGGGATGCGCTTCAGGGTCTTCGCCACCGTCTCCGCGTTGCCGACGCTGAGAAGCGAGTTGCAGCCGAAGTTCAGGAGCACCTCCGGCCGGTAGGGGAGGTCGAAGCGCTGCCACATCTCTTCCTGATCGGAGGAGGCCATGAGGGGCGACATCATGGTCATCGGGTAGAGGTCGATGAGACTCATCGTTTCCGGCATGCGCGGCTCGTGCATGGGGTACGGCAGGTGCGGCGCCATCCAGATGCCGGTGATCATCAGCCCGTCTTCGTCGGCGTAGGGGATGTAGTGCGGCCGGCCGGTCTCGGGGTGGCCGTGGCAGGAGGGGTTGAAGCCGAGGCACCCCCCCACCATGTCCGCCGAGCCGACGAGTTCGTTCAGGAGGTCCACGGCGAGGAAGTTGTAGACCGAGTTCTTGTGTCCCTGGGCGCCGCGGAAGGCGATGGCCGCCACCGGCCGGTACGGCAGGGTGCGCCCCTGCACCTCGATGGTGCTGCCGATGCGCGCCTCGCGCCCGAACTCCTGCCCGAGGCGGCGGATGGTGGCGGCGGGCACGGTGCTGATCGACTCGCCCCACTCCGGCGTCAGCGGCTTGAGGTGGGCCTTGAGCCGCTCGAAGGCCGTCGGGCACTCGAGGCCGCTGACCGTGTGCACCCCTTCCAGGGCCATCTGCTCCGGCTCGACGGCGTCAAACGGCTTGGCGCTCTTCGTCTGGGTGTCCCAGACGAGCGGCTTGTTCGTCGCCGCGTCGCGCAGGTAGCGGCCGTCGGGGCCGGTCAGGTACGGGCCGTTCGTCTTCGCTTTCAGGTAGGGGGAGTCCCACAGGCGCAGCTCGTGCACCAGGGTGTGGCACATGCCGAGGGCGATCGCCGCGTCGGTCCCGACGCGCAGCGGCACCCACTCGGTGGCCTTGGCGCCGGCGAAGTTGCAGATGGGGTCAACCACCACCATGTGCATGCCGCGCGCCCGGGCGTCGGCCGCCATGCCCATGTTGGAGCAGGAGGCATGGCCGGCGCTGTGGCCCTTCGAGGCGCCAAAGTAGACGGCGTAATTGCAATACTGGAAATCCGGCACCACCGACCAGGAAGCGTGCATGATGCCGCTGATGAGGTGGGCGCCGTTGCCGCAGTGCAGGCCGCCGCCGGCCACCCACGAGTTCGGCGTGCCGAAGGCCCAGCCGAAGACCTGCCAGGGGGTCCGGCTGGAGGTGTTCGTGGTGGTGCGCTGGATGAAGAGCTTGCGGGGATCATCCTGGCGCACGTGGCGCAGCTTCTCGCCGACGATGTCCAGCGCTTCGTCCCAGGAGATCTCCTCCCACTTCGGGTCGACCCCGATCCCCTTCTCCGGGTTCGTGCGGCGCAGCGGCTTGTTGAGGCGATGCGGGTCGTAGAGCGTCATGATGCCGCTGATGCCCTTGCCGCACAGCCGCCCCTTGCCCAAGACGCTCTCCGGGTTCCCTTCGATCTTCGTCAGAACACCGTCCACGCGGTGCCCCAGGATCGAGCAGGTGCCGTAGCACATGCTACAGGCCGAGGGAATCCACACGTCCTCGGCCGCAACCGGCGCCTGAGCTGCTACCACCATGCCTTGTTTCCTCCTCCCTTGGGTGAGGCTTCGTTCCGCACCACCTGGACGTCTTCGGAGCGTGCCTCTCGGTGGTGTTGGAGAGCTAGCCCCCTTCCGCCGCCGGTAGGAGCATGAGACTCACTTCCGTCGGCAACCCATTGATTTGCAGCACGGTATCGAGATCGGTCACCTCGGTCTCGTTCACGAAGATGCGCAGGTAGGTCTGCAAGGCCCTGGGGTTGCGCATGATGCGCTGCCGGAACTCCGGTCCGAAGCGCGCCTCCAGGGCGTCGAGGGCATCACGGAGATGCGCGGGCTCGGCCAGCTCGAGCTGCAGGTCGCGCGTGCCGGCCATGGCCCCCAGCATGCCGAAAAGCTTGATCGTCACGAGCGCCACCGGCCTCTCCTCTCCTCTGGTGTGCTGTAATAGTTACTGATACTACTGTTTCAGCACGACGAAATTGACGCCGGTCAAACTCCACATAATTTTTTCTTTTTTCCGTTGGTTTATGTCTACGCCCCCTTCAGCCGCCGGCGTGCGCGCCGCTCACGCCTCCTCGCAGCGCCGCAGCCGCACCTTCACGCAGAGATCAAGGTTGAGGTTCACCGGGCTGGCGTGGTCCATGTCGATTTCCAGCAGTTGATTGAAAAAGACCCCCTTGCCCCGCGCCACCGGCATGCCATCGGTCCAGTGGCCGGCGCAGCCGCCGATCCCCAGCCCTTCAGGATGCATCCCCTGCGTGAGGTGGACGCGCCCACGCACCCGCCGCCCTTTCACGGTCTCCATCCACACCCAGTCGCCGTCGTGCAGGCCTTTTTTCTTGCCGGTCTCGGCGTTCATGGCGATGTAGTACGAGTTCGGGTCGAGCTGCGCCGTCTCGTCCAGCCAGGCGTTCTCCTGCGTCAGGCTGTTGGTGTGGATGGTGTCGCGGTAGTAGAAGCCGTAGAGGTCGAACTGCTCATCGCTGCACTCGTGGCCGGGGCAGGGGAGCCAGGTGGGGAGGGGATCGTAGAACTCCTCCGGCAGGTGCAGGCCGCGCGGCTCGGCCAGCGCTCGCGCCTGATCGCCGACGCGCTTCAGGTACTCCCAGTAGATCGGCACCCGCACCTCAACGAAGGGGCGCCAATAGACCTCCTGCGGCTTCTTCGGCCAGGAGAGAACGCCGTGCTCCTTGAACCACGCGAGATCGTGCCGCGGGCCGAAATTCGACTTCAGGTGCTGGTCGCAGACCTCGGCGAAGCTGTACTGCTGACTGCCCTTCAGGGTGAACGGCGGCTGCAGCTTCAGCAGGGCGTTCAAGGCCATGTTGATGTCTTCGCTGATGCCGACGCGCTCCGCCAGCTCGAGGAGCACCTGGTTCATCTGCCGGCGCTCGGCGACCGGCTCGATGAGCGGCTGCCGAACCGCCCAGCACCAGTCGCCCATGCCCCCCGGCAGGTTGAAGATGAAGGGGTAGTTGGGCTTCGAGTCCAACTGCTCGAGGTAGCTCATGTCGGGCAGGACGATGTCGGCCAGGTCGGAGAGCTCCGTCCTGAAGAGGTCGAAGGAGACGATGAACGGGATGCGCAGCAGGGTATTGATGACCGTTTCGCTGTTGCCGACGCTCATCACCGAGTTGCAGCCGATATTGATCATCACCTCCGGGCGGTAGGGGAGATCGAAGCGCTGCCAGCGCTCCTCCTGGTCCGCGGAGGCCATGAGGGGCGAGCTCATCCCCAGCGGGAAGAGCTCGTTGAAGCCCATCGACTTCGGCATGCGGGGGTACTCGAAGGGGTAGGGCAGGTGGGGGACCATCCAGCTCCCCGTCACCATGAGGCCGTCGGGGCCGGCGTAGGGGACGTAGGCGGGACGCTTTGTCTCCGGGTGGCCGTGGCAGACCGGGTTGAACCCGAGGCAGCCGCCGACCACGTCCGCCGCCCCGACGAGGTGGTTCAGGAGGTCGATCGCCAGGAAGTTGTAGACGGCGTTGCGGTGCCCCTCGGAGCCGCGGAAGGCGATCGCCGCCACCGGCCGGTACGGCAGCCGCACCCCGTCGATGACGATGGTGCTCCCCACCCGCGCCTCGCGCCCGAACTCCTGCCCCAGGCGGCGGATCGTCGCCGCCGGGATGGTGGTGATTGGTTCCGCCCACTCCGGCGTGTGCCGTGCCAGGTGTTCCTTCAGGCAGGCGAAGGCCGGCCGGCAGCGCACCCCCTGCGCCTCGTACTCCCCTTCCAGCGCCAGCTCGCCCAACGGCTCCTGCCCAAGCTTCTCGGCGTTGTACGGGCGCGCCCGCCCGGCCGTGGCATCCCACACCAGCGGCTCCTGGGTCTCGGCGTCGCGCACGTAGAGCTTGTCGGGGCCGATCAGGTAGGGCGCGTTCGTCTTGGAGGCCAGGTAGGGCGCGTCCCAGATGCCGAGCTCGTTGACGAGGACGTGCGCCATCGCCAGGGCCAGCGCCGCATCCGTGCCGACGCGGATCGGCACCCACTCGTTCGCCTTGGCGGCGGCGAAGTTGCACATCGGGTCCACCACCACCATCTTCATGCCGCGCACCCGCGCGTCCGCCGCCAGCCCCATGTTCGAGCAGGAGGCGTGCCCGGCGGCGTGCCCCTTCGAGGCGCCGAAGTAGACGGCGTACTGGCAGTGCTCGAAATCCGGCACGATGGACCACGAGGCGTGCATGATGCCGCTGATGAGATGGGCGCCGTTGCCGCAGTGCAGCCCGCCGCCGGCCACCCACTGGTTCATGGTGCCGAAGGCGTGGCAGAAGGCGTGGCAAATCGGCCCGATGGTGGTGTTCGTGGTGGTGCGCTGCAGGAAAAGCTTGCGGGGGTCCTCGGCGCGCACCTTGCGCAGGCGCGCGGCGATCTCGTCGAGGGCCTCGTCCCAGGTGATCTCTTTCCAGCCGGGGTCGACGCCCACCCCCTTCTTCGGATTGGTGCGCCGCAGGGGGACGTTCACCCGGTTCGGGTCGTAAAGCGTCATGATGCCGCTGATGCCCTTGGCGCAGAGGCGTCCCTTGCCGATCTCGCTCGCCGGGTTGCCCTCAATCTTCGTCACCACGCCATTGACGCGATGGGCAAGGATCGAGCAGGTGCCGTAGCACATGCTGCAGGCGGAGGGGATCCAGCGATCCTCGCCGTTGGCCTCGTGGGCGCGCTCCGTCTCCGGAGTTTTCTGTTCAAACGCCTGGACCATGAAGAGACCCTCCTGCGACTAGCCCCCTTCAACCGCCGACATCACCATGAGACCAACGCGGGCCTGCTCCTCCCCACGAGGTTTCGCGCTCGCCCTGTCGGCTGCGTGAGTACCCTCGCCATCATGGGAAATCGTGCCAACGTCGAGATGAGGCGGCAGCGAGGCGGTAAGCGGGGTATCAAGGTCGTCGACGGGAACATCGTCAAGGAAAATGCGCACGTACGTCTGCAGCACGCCGGGCTGCCGGAAGATCGCTTCGCCGAACTTGGCGCCGAAGTGTTCTCCCAGAACCTCGAAGAGGTCCCTCAGCCGCGCCCCCTCGGCAAGCTGCAGAGCAACGCTGCGCTCCCCCATCTGCAGACCAAGGATGCCGAACAGCTTCACCGTAACGTGAATCAAAAGGCCCCCCGAGGCTGGCGGCTATGGAGATGAAGGCAGGCAGACCACGTTTCTTACACATGTTGCTAGATTTTCCACCGACTGTCCTTGACGGTTGTCAAGTTCTCGACAGGTTCTGTTGTTGCTGGAACTTCCGGGCAGAGCCGGCCCCCGGCGCGGCTCGGGGGCGCGGCGTCGGACGCCGCGGTTTTGGCACGCTTCTCGCACGCTCACTCCCCAGGGTGCATATTAAGGAGTGCCATGATGCGCGTGCGCTTCCACGGTCGCGGCGGCCAGGGGATGAAGACGGCGAGTCGCATCCTCGGGTCGGCCGCTTTCCACGCCGGGCTGGTTGTGCAGGACTCGCCGGTGTACGGGGCGGAGCGTCGCGGCGCGCCGGTGGCGGCGTTCACCCGCATCGCCAAGGCGGCGATCCGCGAGCGTGGCCTCATCGCCGCGCCCGATCTGATCGTGGTGGCCGACGAGACACTCCTCTTCGAGCCCACCGCCATGCCCCTCGCCGGCTGCTCCGCGCGCACGGTCGTCCTCATCAACACCGCCACCGATGCCGCCGCGCTGCAGGAGCGGCTCGCCCATCTCGGCCGTATCGAGAGCGCCGATTTCACCTCCCTCGTCTTCTCGATCACGCACACCCTGGTGGGGCTGAGCACCGCCCTCGGCGTGGCCGCGGCCGCCCTCGTCGGCTTGAGCCTCGAGGAGAGCCTCGCCGGCGTGGCGGAGGAGCTGGCGCACGCCACCCTCAGCCGCGCCGCCTACGAGGCGAACGAGCGCCTGGCGCAGGAGGCCTACGCCCTCGCCGACGCCTGGCGGGCGGTCCCCGAGCCGCTCGACGCCTCCCTCGCCCTGGCTGCCGAGGCGGCTCCTACGGCCCTCCTCGCGGCAGCGCCCGCCGGAGCTCCTGGAACGCAGCTCGTCGAGCTGCGCTTCGAGCCGCCGGCGCGCGCCACCCCAACCATCTGCGTCGCCAACACCCCGGAACGCAGTACCGGGAGCTGGCGTCAGTTCCGGCCGCTCCTGCAGCGCGACCTCTGCAACGCCTGCTGGACCTGCTTCGTCCTCTGCCCGGAAGGCGCCATCGCCCTCGACGAGCACGAATTTCCGCTGATCGACTACGAGGTCTGCAAGGGCTGCCTGGTGTGCGTCCACGAGTGCCCGACGCACGCCTTCGCCACCGAGAAGGAGGTGCGATGAGCCGCGCCGCCGACCTCGAGCGCGCCGCCGGCCGCCATGAGCGCGGCAGGCTCCTCACCGGCAACGCTGCCGCCGCCTGGGGGGCGAGCCTGGCGGACGTCGACTACATCCCCGCCTTCCCCATCACGCCGCAGACGGAGATCATCGAGACCCTGGCGGAATGGGTGGCCGACGGCGACATTGCGGCCCGCTTCGTCACCCTCGATTCCGAGCACTCGATGCTGAGCGCCGCCGGCGCCGCCGCCGCGGCCGGCGCGCGCGTCTTCACCGCCACCTCGAGCCAGGGGCTCCTCTACGGCTTCGAAATGCTCTACGCCATCGCCGGCTGGCGCGTGCCGCTGGTGCTGGTGAACGTGTCGCGGGCACTCGCCTCGCCCATCACCCTGGAGGCCGACCACAACGACATCCTGGCGGCGCGCGACAGCGGCTTCCTGCAGCTCCACGCGGAGACCTGCCAGGAGGTCCTCGACTCGGTCCTCATGGCCTATCGCCTGGCCGAGGACGCGCGCGTCATGCTGCCGGCGCTCGTCAACCTCGACGGCTTCACCCTCTCCTTCACCCGCGAGCCGGTGGTGGTGCCGGAAGCAGCGGCGGCGGCCGAGTTCCTGCCGCCGTACGAGCCGAACCACGCCGCCATCCGCGGCGACCGCCCCATGGCGCAGGGGCCGGCGGTGCTCAGCGGCTTGGCCTACAGCTACTTCCGCTACCAGCAGCAGTTGGCGCAACTCAATGCCCTGGAGGTGCACGAGGAGATCGCCGCCGAGTTCGCGGCGCGCTTCGGGCGGCGCTACGGGCTGGTCGAGCCGTTCGAGCTCGACGACGCGGAGTACGTCCTGGTGATGTCGAACGCCTTCGCCACCAAGGGCAAGGAGGCGGTGGAGCGCCTGCGCAGCCGCGGCCTGCGCGCCGGGCTGTTGCGCTTGCGGGTGCTGCGGCCGTTCCCCGCCGCGGCCATCGCCGACGCCCTCGAGGGACGCATGGCCGTCGCCGTCATTGACCAGAACCTGGCGCCGGGGCTGGGCGGCATCACTTACCAGGAGGTCGCCGCCGCCCTCTACGACCGGCCGAGGCGCCCGCCGCTGCTGAGCGTCATCGGCGGCCTCGGCGGCAAGGACATTTCCGACGTCGAGTTCGATGCGGTCTTCCACGACCTGCGGCGTGCCGCCGCGGGTGAATCCGTACGCAGTCCCCGCCTCCTGTTCACGCAGGCGGAGCAGGAGCGCATGCAGACCCTGCTGCGCATCGCCGGCAAGGGGGCCAAGCCATGAGCGCGCCGGTGACCGCGGAAGTCGCCGCCATCAAGAACCTGAAGCAGATCGCCCGCGAGGAGTTCATCCTGCCCGGCACGGCGGTGTGCGGCGGCTGCGGCGGGCTGGAGGGGCTGCGCCTGGCGGCCAAGGTCCTCGGCTCCAAGACGGTCTACATCAACGCCGCCGGCTGCTTCACGCTGCTGGCCGTCTACCCCTACTCGCCGTTCAAGGGCTCCTGGCTCTACACCACCATGGGCGGCGCGGCGGCGGCGGCCCAGGGGGTGCGCGACGCCCTCGACGTGCTGATGGCGCGCGGCAAACTGCCGGTCGAGGACGACGTGCAGGTCGTCGTCGTCGCCGGCGACGGCAGCACCTACGACATGGCCATGGCCGCCAACTCCGGCGCCATCTTCCGCGGCCTCGATTTCTGGTACTTCTGCTACGACAACGAGTCGTACGGCAACACCGGCGTGCAGATGTCCAGCGCCACGCCGTACGGCGCCCGCACCACCACGACGCCGGTGGGGAGCGCCGCGCGCGCCGGCACCGAGCACGGCAAGAAGGACCTGTTCGAAATCTGGCGCGCCCACCAGCCGGCCTACCTGGCCACCGTGTCGCCGCGCTACCCCGTGGACCTGACGAACAAGTTCCTGAAAGCGAAAGGCCTGCGCGGGCCGAAGCTGTTCATCGCCCACGCCTCCTGTCCCACCGGCTGGCTCTTCGAGCCGAAGCGCAGCGCCGAGGTGGCGAAGCTGGCGGTGCAGACGGGCATCTTCGCGCTCAAGGAGTGCGTCGGCGGCGCTGTCACCCACACCCATATCCCCCGCCGCCGCAAGCCGGTCGAGGAGTACCTGCGCGGCCAGGGACGCTACGCGCACCTCTTCGAGCCGACCCGCAACGACGCCGCCCTCCGCCTCATCCAGGAGCAGGTGGACCGCTACTGGGAGGCGGCGGCGAAGGCGGGCGCCGCGTCCTCCTGATCGTCCCCCTCCGCCGATCCCCGCCGAACCGTCCCGCCACGGTGCGACGTGCCTGCTTCCCCGCCGATGCTCCCTTCGTGCAAGGTGCCCCTTACCTTCCACCCCCTTTCTTCCACCAAGGAAAAGGAGTAAGAACCTCGGCTGAGGCTGCGTGTCGGTGACCGGCGGAGCTGCGCGGCGGCGGATCGGCGCCGCGGAGGGTTGCTGATCGCCGCCGGTCGCTGCGCCGCCACGGTGCCGCGTGCCGCCTGCGCCGCTTGATCCGCAGCGCTTCCGAGGAGGGGTCGCATGGCACACCAACCAACGCGCTTCCGCTTTCGGAGCTACCCGAAAGCAATCTTCTTCTACCCGCTGATGCTGGCCGCCTTTGTCTGCGGCGGCCTGAGCTGGATGAGGCCGAACCTCGAATTCACCGGCGTGCTCTTCCTCTTCGTCCTCAGCATCAACTTCATGATCGTGTCGTTCGAGTTCTCGCGCTTCGTGAGCCTGGCGGTGGTCTTCCTCATCACCACCCTGATCTTCGCCGGCCTGTGGCTCGACGTGATCCCCAGCCTCAAGCTCCTTATCGCCACCCTCGACTTCGCCGCCATTCGCGCCAGCGCCGCCTTCTACCTGGCGGTGGGCGTCATCCTCTTTCTGCTGCTCTTCGGCATGTTCCTGGCGACGCGCTTCGACTACTGGGAGCTGCGACCCAACGAACTGCTGCACCACGAGGGCTTCCTCGGCGACCTGCGGCGCTTCCCGGCCCCCAACCTGTCGGCGGAGAAGGAGCGGCGCGACGTCCTCGAGTGGCTGCTGCTGCGCTCGGGCCGTCTCATCCTGCACCCGCCGGGGCACGTGCCGATCATTTTGGAGAACGTGCCGCGCATCGAGCGCGTCGAGGCGCGCCTGCAGGAGGTGCTCAGCTCGATCAGCGTCAGCACCACGGGGTGACCTGGCAGGGGTGAAGCGGCAGAGGGGACGGAGCGTGACGGGTCACTCGCCGCGCCCCGCCGCCGCGCTGCCGGCGGCGAGCCTTAGCTCCTCGAGGGATGCCCGCGCCGCCTCGGAGACGGAGGTGAAGGCCACCCGCACCGTGGCGCAGGGCGCCGTGGGGTCCTCGTCCTGCCGCGCCAGCACCTTGGCGTAAAGGTCGCCGCGCGGGGCGCCGGGCCGCGGCTGCAGCGTGACTTTGAGGTTCGCATGCATGCTCAGCGCCGTCTCCAGGCAGAGCTCCGCCATGGTGGTGGTGAGATGGGTCATGCTCCCGGCGATGCGCGCTTCGGAAACGATCTTGCCGTCGAGGGGAGCGCAGACGACCGGCAGCGGCGGGTCGAGGGGGAGGAAAGCCTCCGCCTCGCTGGCAGGCAGGGTAAGCTGGTAGGAGCCGCCGACCCCCTGCACCTCGTAGAGCGTCAACGGGCGGTCGATCCCCTTCACGTTCACCTCCCGGACGCTGCGCACCTGCACGAGGGAGCAGACCCGCTCGTAGGTGCTGGAGCCGATGAAAACCTGCCCGCCGAGCGTCGAGGACTCGATCCGAAAGGCGAGGTTGATCGCCGTTCCCACGGCGCTGTACTTCATGCGCTCCGGCGAGCCGATGTTGCCGACGATCACCTCCCCGGAGTTGAGACCGATCCCCATCTGCAGCTCCAGCATGCCGCGCCGGCGCTGCTCCTCGTTGAAGCGCCCCAGCTCGATCTGCATCTCGATGGCGCAGGCCACGGCGCGCGGGGGGTCGTCCTCGGCGGCGAGCGGCGTGCCGAAGTAGGCCAGGATGCCATCCCCCTGGAAATCGTCCACCGTGCCGCGATAGCGCATGATGACGGCCACCATGCGCTCGAGGTAGCGGTTCAGGATGTCGAGCACCTCGTGCGGGGTCAGACGCTGGGCAAGCGAGGTGAAGCCGCGCAGGTCGGAGACGAGCATGGTGATCTGCCGCGCCTCGCCCCCCACCTTCAGTCCCTCGGGTGAGTGCAAGGCCTCCTCCACCACCTCCTGCGCCACGTAGCGCCCGAAGGCATAGCGGCAGACATCCCGCTCCCGCAACCCTTCCAGCATGTGGCTGAACGTCTGGGTGAGGCTTCCCACCTCGTCGCGGCTGCGCGGCGGGGGGAGCGTCACCTGCAGATTGCCTTCGGCCACCGCGGTGGCGGCCTTGGTCAGCTCCTTCAGCGGACGGAACATGCGCACGGCGAACACCCCGAAGAGCGCCAGCCCCGCCAGCAGGATGCCGACGCTCAAGCCGACCAGGCGCGCCGTCTTCATCCGCACGGCGCGCGCCACCGGGTTGGCGAACTGGTTCAGCATGAGGACCGCGGCCACCTCGCCGTCGAGCTTCAGGGGCGTATTCACCTGCACGAACTGATCGAAGACCTGCTCGCCCACGCGGCCGCCGAAGAGCCGCGAGTGCATCATCTCGCCCTTCAGCCAGGCGCTGTTCGTGGCGGCGTACGTGGCGGGGAAGAGGTCGTGGATGTGCGCCGGCTGGCCGATGGCGAAGCCGTCGTGCTCCGCCGCCACGTAATGGAACCGGCCGTCGGGCTGGCGCCGCAGGATGATGGCGTTATCGACGCCGAACTCCTGCTTGATGCGGTTCAGCGTCGCCAGGAGGCGGCGGTAGGCGGGCGCCTGCTTGTCCTCCGGGCGGCGCAGCGTCGTGATGGCGGCGACGTCAAGCCAGGCGGCGCCGCGCTCGGCGAAGAACTCCAGCTTCGAGGCGAGCACCTTCATCTCGTACGCCCGGCTGTCCTGGTAGTAGCGCAGCGCCAGCGGCGCCACCGTCACCAGCAGGATGAGCAGGAAACAGAGGATGAACTTGAAGATGATCGACCGGTAGAAGCGCAGCTTGCCGGTCTGAGGCCGCGGCGGCATGGGGTGCTCCTTGTGGCGGCGCCGTGCGGTGACACGTCATCCTGGGCAGTCCCGGCGCCCTCATAGAACCTGAACGGTCGTCCCTTGCCAGGCATTCCCCGGCGTGGGGCCTCCCCCTCGGCCTTATCAGGATGTTCCTTGACAGCAATCGTGAAGGGGGTATGATAGATTTGTAACTTTCGAGACCTACAATGTGCAAGTTTTTTATGCGCCACACAGGAGGAGGCTTCATCTCTCTTGTAGGAGTGAAGGGGAACTATCAGGTCACCATTCCTGCGGAGATTAAGCAAAGGGCTTTCACGATGGATCGGTGAAATGATGCAGGCAGACCTCCGCGGCAATACCAATATCCCCATGGAGAGAAAAAAGTAGGCATGAAAACCTACGTCTTCAGGGTTGTCATCGAACCAGACGGCGATAGATGGATTGCTTACTGTCCAGCACTCCTCAAGCAAGGCGGAGCCACCTGGGGGAAGACGCGGGAAGAAGCAATGAAGCACATTGATGAGGTGGTTCGTTTGGTTGTGGAGAGCCTCATCAAGCACGGAGAGTCGATTCCCGAAGGGCCACCCGAGGAGGTGCTGGTATCCACAGAATCGCGGGTCGCCGTCACGGTTTAGCCGATGGGGATCAAGTACCGCCGACTTCGCAGCCTGCCTGCCCGCGACCTTGTCTCTGCCCTGATGCGCGATGGATTCGCGCTCGATCGTCAAGCTGGTTCGCACCAGCACTATCGCCATGCGGATGGCCGTCGAGTGACGGTCACGTTCCATGCGCCTTCAGATACGTTTGGCGTAAAGCTCCTCAAGTACATGCTGGAGGACCAGGCTCGTTGGACCGAGGATGATCTCCGGCGCCTTGGTCTTATCAAGGGGAGGTGAAATCCCATAATCGAAGCAAAACATTACAGGGTTCTCCATAGATTTTCTCAACTACCGTAGCGTGGAAAAAGGTTAAGAACCGCCACCTGCTTGTAATTGAAGAAGAATCTCCTTTACATCCTATACTTATGGCGCGGGTAAGGAAACCGCCGCGGGCGGGCCACGTGGACCGGCCGCCCTCCGTTGACGCTACTCATCAAGGGGACTATGCTGCCCCCGTAGCAGCCCAGCGGCTGCAAGCTCTTACCAAGATGCCCTGCGAAGGGGGCGGAAGGAAGAAACGGCAGGACCAGGGATGACGGCGGGAGAAGAGACGGAACGTGCTTCGCGGCTCCTTGCAGCCGGCGAGCGGCTCATCGTAGCCCTCGATGTGCCGGGCGAGGCGGAGGCTTACCGGCTGGTGGATCAGCTCGGCGAGGCGGTGTCGTTCTACAAGGTCGGCTTCGAGCTCTTCGTGGCGGCGGGGCCGGCGATGGTGCGCGGCCTCATCAAGCGCGGTAAGCGGGTGTTCCTGGACCTGAAGTTCTTCGACGTGGGCGAGACGGTGCAGCGGGCGGCACGCGCCGCGGCCCGGCTCGGGGCGACCTTCCTCACGGTGCACGGCCACGCCAGCGCGCAGCAGGCGGCCGTGCGCGGCGCCGCCGGATCAGGCTTGCAAATCCTCATCGTCACCCTGCTCACCAGCCTCGACCACGACGACGTGAAGGAACTCTTCGGCCCGGCGGCAACGCCAGCGGCGATCATCCGGCAGCGCGTCGAGAAGGCCATGGCGAACGGCATCCACGGCGTCATCGCCAGCGGCCAGGAGGTGGCGGAAATCCGCGCCCTCGCCGGGGACCGCCTCCTCATCGTCACGCCGGGGATCAGGCCGTCCGGCGCCGGCGCCGATGACCACAAGCGCGCCAGCACGCCGTTCGAGTCGATCCGCGGCGGCGCCGACTACCTCGTCGTCGGCCGCCCCATCCGCGATGCGGCGGACCCCCGCGCCGCCGCCCAGGCGATTGTCGCGGAGATTGAAGAGGGGCTGAAGGCGCGCGCGTAGGGGTGTCCCCTTGTAGATTTTTGCGAGGGGACATTGTCCCCTCGCGCACCCCGTTTGCGCGAGCCGCTGCGCGGCTCGCGGGGAGGACAGAGGATCATCCACCTCCGCCACCTTCCACGCATAGACAGACACGCGGGTGTGAGCCTGCTCACACCCGCGTGCGCATTCTTCGCGGTAGTTTCCCGCCTTACTGATTCAGCTTCCTGATCCCCAAAGCGTCGCGGGCGATGATGATGCGCTGGATGTACGAGGTGCCCTCGTAGATTTCCGAGCCCTTGATGTCGCGATAGTAGCGCTCCACCGGGTTCTCATTCGAGTAGCCGTAGCTGCCGTGCAGGGTGACGGCGTTGGAGGCGGCGCGCGAGGCGGCCTCGCTGGCGTAGAGCTTCGCCATCGAGGTCTCGCGGGTGTTCTTCTTCCCCGCGTCCTTCTGCGCCGCGGCGCGGTAGGTGAGCAGCCGCGCCGCCTCGGTCTCCACCGCAATATCGGCGATGGTCTTCTGAATCATCTGGAACTCGGCGATCGGCTGGCCGAACTGCACCCGCGCGTTGGCGAACTTCACGCAGGCGTCGAGGCAGGCCTGGGCCACGCCGAGGCAGCCCGCCGCCACGCCGAGCCGCCCGTGGTCGAGGGCGCCCATCGCCACCCGGAAGCCGCCGCCGACCTCGCCGAGCACCTGGCTCTTGTGGACGCGGCAGTTCTGCAGGTTGATCGTGCCGTGGTCCATGGCACGGTGCCCCAGGCTCTTGTACTTCTGGTGCGCGGGGTTGAAGCCGGGGGTGCCCTTCTCGATGAGGAAGGCGGTGATGCCTCGGTGCCGCTTGCTGCGGTCCACCGAAGCAAAGAGGATGGCCACGTCCGCGAAGTTGGCGTTGGTGATCCAGACCTTCTGGCCGTTGATGACGAAGTGGTCGCCGTCAGGCGTGGCCACCGTCTCCATGTTGGCCACGTCGGAGCCGGCGTTCTTCTCCGTCAGGCTGTAACAGCCGATGATCTTGCCCGCCGTCAGCCGGGGGAGGTAGCGCTGCTTCTGCTCCTCCGTCCCCCAGTCGTGGATGCACATGGAGACGAGCCCGAGCTGCACGGCGATGAAACCCCGGATCGAGGAGCAAACGCGGCCGATCTCTTCGTAGGTGACGGCGGCCGCCAGGTAGCCCTTGCCGGTGCCGCCGTACTTCTTCGGCAGCGGGTGGCCGAGGTAGCCCTCCGCCCCGAGCTTCGCCACGATGTCGCTCGGGAAGCGCCCCGTCTCGTCGATCTCCTTCACGATCGGCTCGATTTCGCGTTGCGCAAAGGCCCGCACCTGCTCCTGGACAGCAAGGTGTTCAGCGCTTAGCTCGAACATGGCATCCCCTCACCCCCCGGTGGCGTTGCGGCCCAGCCCTTGCGCCCCGCCCGGCGGCGCCACGGGCCGGCCTCCTAAGAGACTGCGGCCTGGGCGCCCGCAGCCTGAACCTCCTTGGCGGCCGAGAGGACCGCATCGAGGATTTTCACGTAGCCGGTGCAGCGGCAGAGGTTGCCCGCCAGGGCGTGGCGGATTTCCTCCTCGCTGGCCTCGGGGTTGCGGTCCAGGAGCGCCTTGGCGGTCATGATGAAGCCCGGCGTGCAAAAACCGCACTGGATGCCGCCGAGGCTCACGAACGCCTGCTGCACGGGGTGCAGCGTCCCCTCCCAGGCCAGCCCCTCGATGGTGGTGATCTCCTTGCCGCGCACGCTGCGGGCGATGGTGATGCAGGAGAGGTGCGGCACGCCGTCGACGAGCATCGTGCAGGCGCCGCACTCACCGAAGTCGCAGCTTCGCTTCGACCCCGTCAGCCCGAAATGCTCCCGCACTACCTCCAGGAGCGTCAGATGCGGATAGGCGAACGTCTGCATGAGCTCGCCGTTGATGCGCAACTCCAACGGAAGCTTCTTCAACTCCATGCTCTATCTCCACACGCGGGGGGCACGGGGCCGCCATCCCCGCGCGGGGTGGGGCGGCGGACCGTCCGCTCTCGCGTGATTTTTTCAGCACCAACGCGGTCGCCCGGCTCCCCGCCGGGCTAAGCCGCTATGCGGCCTCGCGGCGAATCGCCTCGAGCGCCTCGCGGACGAACACCTCGATCATATGCTTCTTGTACTTCGTGGAGACAAACCCCGTCTGGATGAAGCGATCGGCGCTGGCGGCCCGGCGGCTTGCCTCCGCAATGGCGTCATCGTCGAGCGCCGTGCCGCGCAGCGCCTCCTCGGCCTTCGGCACCCGCAGCGGGTAACTCGTCACCGCGGAGAGGGCGATGCGCGCCTCGGCGCACTTCCCGCCGCCGTCGCGACGCGCCGCCACCGCCACGCTGAGGAGCGGAAAGTCGATGGAGCCGCGCTGCCGCAGCTTCTTGTAGTCCCCGCGCCAGCCGTTCGCCGGGGCGGCGGCGTGGGGCAGGAGCACCTCGGTGATGAGCTCGCCGCGCCGCAGCGTGAAGGGCGCCTTGCCGTCGCGCGCGAAGAGCTCGCCGACGCCGATGCTACGCACCCCTTGCGGCCCCCTGAGCGTGAGGAGAGCTTCACAGCACATCAGGGCCGGGGCGGTGTCGCCGTGGTAGGTGGCGTAGCACACCTGCGGCTTGTTGGCGATGTAGCACTGCTCGCCGCAGGCTTTATAGCAGAGCGGTCGAGCTTTGCGCCAGAAGTGCGTCTGGTTGTAGTAGCGGCAGCGGGTGTTCTGGCAGAGGTTGCCGGCAACCGTCCCCATCATCTGGTGGTGCTCGGCGCCCACCGAGCGCGCCGCCTCGGCGACGAGCGGGTAACGCTCGCGCACCAGCGGCGAGCCGAGCATCTCGAAGAGCGTCGTGGCGGCGCCGATGGCCACGCCCTCGTCGGTCTCGCGGATGTACTGCAGCTCCCTCAGGTTCTTGACGTCGATGACGAGCTTCGGCTGCACGACGCGGTGCTTGATGTTGATGGTGATGTCGGTGCCGCCGCCGAGCATCACCGCTTCCTCGGCGCGCGCCGCGAGCACGGCGCAGGCATCCTCCAGCGTCTCTGGCTCGGCAAACTCGAACTTCGCCAGCCGCATGGAATCTCCTCTCCGCAACGCCGACACGCCGGCGCCCACCCCCGCCCCCCGGCGCAGCGGGCCCGGCGCTCGGGAGGGGCGGCGGTGATGCCGCCCCGTGCCTCTCTCATGCTCTGCGCTCCGCCTCAGCCATGGCAGGATAACGCCGAGGTGAAGCTGGATCGATTCACATCTCTTCAAGCATAGATAGGCGGAAGAGAAAAAGCTCCACCTCTTTACGACAGCGCGGCGAGCCCTCGCGCCGCCGCAGCCTCGGTCCCCCAGCCGACCGCCGCGCGTGCTTGGCGCGCCTCAGCCCCCCAGCTTGACGCCGCAGACGCCGCAGAAGGCGAAGTCCGCCGGCAGGCCCTTGGCGCCGCACTGCGGGCAGAGGTGCTTGTAATGCCCCCAGAGGAACTCCGAGGACTTGCCGTCGCGCGCCCGCTCGCGCACCATGCGGTATTGCGTGGGGCGCTTCTCGACGAAGGAGGTCATGCCTTCGTACGGCTCGATCGAGGCGTAGTGCAGCGTCAGCCAGTCGCGCGCGTGGCCCACCGTCAGGTTCCAGCCCAGGTCGCGCCAGAAGTTGGTCTGCTGGCGGGTGTAGCGGGTGCATTCGGGAAACTTGTCGATGAGCTTTTCGCACATCGTGGCGACGGCCTTGTCCAGCTCCGCCATCGGCACGACCTCGTTCACCAGGCCCCAGGCGAGGGCCGTCTTGGCGTCCACCCACTCGTTCAGCCAGAGAATCTGCCGCGCCCGCCGGTCGCCGACGATGATCGGCAAGAGCTGCGTGGCGCCCGCCGCGGCGACGCTGCCGACGCTCGTCCCCACCTGGCGGATTTTCGCGTGCTCGGCGGCGATCGCCAGGTCGCAGCTCAGGTTGATCTCATTGCCGCCGCCCACCACCATGCCGTTGAGGCGCGCGATGGAGGGCTTGCCGAGGTTGCGCAGCAGATCATGCACCTGGTTGAAGGCGTAGAACCACTTGTAGTACTCGCGCGGCTTCGAGAGGAGGTCGGTGGTATACTCCTTCACGTCGCCGCCGGTGCAGAAGGCTTTCTCGCCGGCTCCCGTCATGACGACCACGGCCACCCCGTCATCCCAGGAAGCATCCTGCAGCGCCTGCACCATCTCCAGGATGCACTGCCCGTTGAGGGCGTTGTAGACCTTCTCCCGGTTGATCGTGATGGTGGCCACCCAGTCCTTCTTGGTGTAGAGAATCTCGTCGAAGTTGAAGTCTTCTGCGGGTCGCGGATCAAACTTGCCCATCGTCTCCCTCTCGTCTTCCCAAAACTCGCCCCGTCACCTGATGGTGCCGTCCACAACCGCGGCGACGCACCGTCAACCTGCCCGCCTCCTCCCCCCCATTCCTGATGCTCGGAGACCAGACTCTCGTGGCCTTGCCGTAGTACCCCCTCCGCCGCTGCCTGGCACGCCCTGATCCGCAGTGCGGAGAGGAGCTCCCCGCGCGTGTTTCGCGCCGCACCTTCCGGCGACAGCCACAAGGCCACCCAAGCGCGGCGCCGATCGACGCAGCGTTGGCACGGGGAATGGAGCCACCCTACCATGTCCGGCCGGGCAGCGTCAATCACCTGGCCGGGTAGCGTCAAGAGAGGCTCGCGGGAAAGGCTAAAAGAGGGAAGGAGGGCGCGGAGGGGCATCCCAGGAGGGAGGATTCGTCACCCCCGATTTCCGCACCGGCTGGTCTCGCCTCAAGCACAGGAGGGGAGAGGCGCCGGGGGGATTAGAGCTCGCTGCTCACGAGGCGCAGCTCTTCCATGACCTCGCCAGCTTGAACCCGTTCGATGCACGCGAAATCCCTGCCGCCGAGCAAGTAGTCGGCGTCGCGCTGCACGATCTCCAGCCGCACCGCGTGGTCGCCCGCCTGCACCACGAGACCGGCCGAGTCCGTGGCGAGGACCTTTCCCGGCAGCGCCTTCCGCCCTTCCTTGCGCCATTCCTCCAGCAGCCGGGAGGGAACAGGGCTGAGACAGGCCTTGAAGACGAACAGGACACCGTCGCGAAAACGCGTCCGCGCGCCGACATTCGGATTACAGGCGCGCACCAAGTTGACGATGGCTTGGGCGCGGCCATGCCAGTTGATGTTGAAGTCGTTCTGACTCGGCCGGCGCTGGTAGGCCATGGCGGTGACGCCTTGGGGCCGACGCGGCAACTGCGTGGGGTGCGCCTCGAGGAGGTCCATGACCTCGCGGACCATTTCGACGGCAACCACGTCGAGACGGCGCGCCAGGGTTCCCCAGGTGTCGTGCACCAAGATCGGCAGGCGGTGTTGGAGCACGATGTCGCCGCTGTCGAAGGTCTCCTCCATGAGGTGGATGGTGAGCCCGGTTTCGAGGTCCCCGTCGTGCAGCGCCCAGAAGTACGGATCAGGCCCACGGTGCAGCGGCAGTAACGAGGGGTGCCAGTTCAATGCCCCCAGGCGGGGGAGGCGCAGGACCTCCGGAGGCAGGCGGTGCTGGTAGGCGATGGAGAAAATGATGTCAGCCCGGCATTCATGGCGCAGCCAGGCGAGGAATTGCCGGCTGCGCAGATCAGCCGGGGCCTGGGTCGGGATACCCATTGCCTCGGCGAGTGTCAACAGATCGGCATCCACGTCTCCTTCCTGGGCGGAGACCACGAGGCCGGTGACGGCGGCCCCGCGCTCCAGGAGTTGATCCAAACAAAGGGCTGTCACCTCGCCGCTGCCGAACAGGACAATGCGAAACTCCTGGGCCATACCACCCCTCCAGAGGCCCGCCGCCGGGGACGGCCTCTCGCCTTGCGCAGGCTCACGACAAGCCTTACCTCGCTAGACCACGAGCTGTGGGAATCACGCTACGGCGCAACGGCGGACTCAGCGGGGAGAGGTCCAAGATAGACCTCCCGACCCTCTCCGCGTCGAGAGCCGACGCCGATCCCTATCTGCGCCGCGGCGGCCTCCTCTGCTCTCCTCCCGGCACAAGCTGCAAGGCCCGGCCGGGGGGAAGCTCTCCTTGCGGAGACGGTCGCCGCGCGCGGATCAATCCGTGGCGAGGAAGATCACCGTTATCGCTCTGGAGGATGCGTCAAGGTGAAGATGCCCCCCTTCCTCCGTGGGCTGGGTGGGATCTTTCACGGTTTTGTGACATCTTTGTAAAGGCAAGAACCGTACCACCCGTGGAGCCGCGAAGGCATTGTTCGACTGGCTTGATTTTCCTTGCTGTTGGCGCCGCTACGGCGATAGAATTTTGACGCACTGCGGCGGCGGAACCCCCGCCACGCCAGGTTGCCGAATCCTGGAACAGGATGCCTCGAGCCGCAGGTCGCAACTGCTTCGTCCTCGGTTGTCGCAATAGGTGGCGCACCTTGATGTCCGAGCCAAGCCCCGCTTTCCAGTACTGTGACGTCTACCTCGCCGGCGTGCGGAAGGCGTTCGGCCCACGCCAGCCGGTGCTCGTCGAGGTGACGCTGGACGTCCTGCACGGGGAGTTCGTGCTCCTGACCGGCCCCAGCGGCGCCGGAAAATCGACGCTCCTGCGCCTCCTCCATGGCGAGCTCCGTCCCGATGCCGGCGAGGCCGTGGTCCTGGGGACCGACCTCGCGACGCTGCGCGCCTCGCAGGTGCACCTGCTGCGCCGCCAGGTGGGCATGATCTTCCAGGACTTCAAGCTCTTGCCCCGGCGCACCCTCTTCGACAACGTCGCCCTTGGCCTGCGGGTCCTCGGGCAGCCGCGCCGCGCCATCGAGCGGCGCGTGCGCCACCTCCTCCATTGGGTGGGCCTGGGGCGCAGGGTTGCTGACTACCCCGGCTCGCTCTCCGGCGGCGAGCAGCAACGCGCCGCCGTGGCGCGCGCCGTCGCGGCGGAGCCGCGCCTCCTGCTGGCTGATGAACCGACGGGCAACCTCGACGCGGCGAACGCCCTCGACATCCTGCAGCTCCTCAGCGAGCTGAATCTGCGCGGCACCACGGTGCTCCTCGCCAGCCACGATGCGTCGCTGCAGCAGCACCTCGAGGCCCGCGTCATGACCCTTGAGCACGGCAAGGTGTTGGGGAGCCATGGGGCGAACCGCTAGCCGCACCTCCTCCTACCTCTCCGAGATCGTCGCGAACCTGCGGGCCGCCTCGGGCTCAAGTCTGGCCGCGGTGCTCACCATCGCCGCGGTCGTCGCCATCTTCGGGGCGCTGGTGATGCTGCGGGCGACCCTCGATGAGACCGCCCGCGTTTGGGAGCGGCTGACGCCGGTCGTCCTCTTCCTCGAGGAGAACCTGCCGCTGCCGGAGGTGCGAGCGCTGCGGACGCGCCTGCGACGCCAGCCGGGCGTGCTGGAGATCGAGTTCATCAGCAAGGAGGAGGCGCTCCAGGAGTTCCAGGACGCCTCCCTGCCGGGTCGTGCCGCGGCGCGCGAGGCGCTGGCATGGCTTGAGGGCAACCCGCTGCCGGCTTCCCTGGTGCTGCGCTACGACCAGGGGGCGCCCAACGCGCCGGCGGCGCGGGACCTCGTTGCCGAGCTCGCCACCTGGCCCGGCATCGAAGAAGTCGCAACGGGCGCCGACGCCGGCGCTCCGGCAAGGCGCCTGCGCTACGCCTTCGGTCCCCTCGCCAGAACCATGGGCGGTCTGCTGGCCCTTGGCCTGCTCGTCGTGGTTGTGAACACGGTGCGGCTGACGATCGCGGCGCGCGGCGAAGAGGTCGCCATCATGCGCCTTGTCGGCGCCTCGCCGATGTTCATCCGCCTGCCGCTGCTCTGCGAGGGGATGCTCCAGGCGCTGGCGGGGGCGCTCCTGGCCATCGTTTTCCTTGCAGGGCTGGCGGCCGCCTGGCCGGCCCAACTTCTGCCGCTCCTCCCGGCCGGGGCCGCGCCGCCGCACCTCCAGGTCTTGCCACTCTGGCATGCCGTGGGCCTGGTCGCCGCCGCCGCCGCGCTCGGCGTGGTCGGCGGCTTCGTCGCCGTGCGCTGCTACCTGAAGGTGTGATGATGCGCTCGCTGCCCATCCAGCCCGGCCCGCCGATCTCCCGCGACCCTGCCGCGGGGCGCGTGGCGAGGAGGGGGCGCTGGGGCCCGGCGCTCCTCGTCATGCTGCTCGTCACGGCTGGGGCGTGGTCCGGGGGCGATTTCCACGGTCTTGCCGAGACCCGGACGCTTCCGTCACCCGGCGGCGCGCTTGCGGGCGGCGAGGGTCAGGGAGAGGCCGCCGCGGCGCGAGTCGCGGCAACGCCGCCCGCCGGCGAGCTCAGCCGGGAGGCGCAGGCCGAGCAGCGCCTCCGCCTGCGCCAGCGCCGCGCCGCGCGGCGCGAACGGCTGGAGCGCGTCCTCGCGGAGCGCGGCGCGCTCGAGCAGGACCTGGCGACCCTCCAGCGGCGCATCCTCGAGACGGAGCGCGAGCTGGCAGTCTTCGCCGGCGATCTCGCGGAGCACCAGCGCGCCCTGCGCGGGCTGGAGGAGCACGCCGCGCGGCTGCGCCGCGGCGGGGGTCTCCTGCGGGAGCGGCTGGGCCAGGGCCTGCGGCGTCTCTACAAGGAGTACAAGCTCGACGCCCTCCACCCCGGGGGAGAATTGCGCGCCGCCCGCCTGCTTCGCCAGGCGCGCTACGCGGCAGAGGTCGCCGGAGCCGATCTTCAGCTTCTCTACACCTACCAGGCGGCGCGCGACGCGCTGCGCGCAGCCCAGGAGCGCTTCGCCGAGCGCACCGCGGCGATTGAGACGCTGCGACAGACTTCAGCGGAGAGGCTCCGCGAGCTTGTCGATCTCAGACGCCGCAAGGAGCAGCTCCTCGTCGCCCTCGTCGATGAGCGCAGCGAGATCGTGGCCAGCATCCAGGACTTCGACACGGCCCTCGCCCGGCTGGGGGAGCCCGCAGAAGCGCCTTCTCCCCCACCCGACGCCGCGCCGCAGCCCCCTCTGGCGCACCCCGACGGCGAGGCGACGCCGGGCGCGGCGCGCAGGGAGACGCCGGCCGCCGCGGCCGAGGACTTCGCCGCCCTGAAGGGCACGCTTCCCTGGCCGGCCACCGGCCGCCTTCTGCCCCGACCGCCGATCGCCGGCCTGCCGGCGCTCCCCGATTCTCCGACCGCCCAAGAGGCGCCCCGAGCTGCAGAAGGCGCGCCGCCCCAGGCGCCGGGAACGACGCCGGCGCCCAACCTGAACGGCGGCGCCAACGGCGCTCCGCAGGCGCGGCAGGAAACCGGCGCCGCGGCCGGGTCCCTCGCCCTCCACAAGCGCGAGGCGCGCCTGCAGAGCATCCAGATCAGCGTCGAGCCTGGAGCGCCGGTCCGCAGTGTCGCGCCCGGCGTGGTCCAATTCGCGGACCTCTTGCCCGGCTACGGTAAGCTCTTGATCATTCACCATGGGAAGGGTTATCATTCATTATATGCAAACCTTGGAACGATCCTGGTGCGAGTAGGTGATCAGGTTGAGACACTGCAGCTCGTAGGTGAAGCGGTACGACAACCTGCCACGCCGCCACCTGCCCTCTATTTTGAGTTACGGTTCCATGGTATTCCGGAGAACCCGCTTCATTGGCTTGCGGACAAACCAGCCTCATGAATCGGGGACGGTGGAGGGTCCGACAATGAGTCCCAGACAAGGCGTCAAGCGCGTCTTACGATCCGGCTTGGTGGTGGTGGTGCTCGCCACCCTCCTGGCGGGGATCACGGCAGGGGTGGTGCTGGCCAAGAGCAGCACGTATGAGAGCCTGCGGATTTTCTCTGAAGTCCTCCAGCTCGTGCAGTCGAACTACGTGGAGGAGGTGAACAGCGAAGAGCTTCTGCAAGGCTCCATCCGTGGCATGCTGCGCACCCTCGATCCGCACACGAGCTTCATGCCGCCGGAGATGTTCAAAGAGATGCAGGTGGAGACGGAAGGGAGCTTTGGCGGCCTGGGCATCGAGATCACCGTGCGTGATGATCAGCTCACCGTGGTGGCGCCGATCTCCGGCACGCCGGCGGACCGCGCCGGCATCATGCCGGACGACCGCATCATCAAGGTGGACGGCCAACTCACCAAGAACCTCACGCTCCTCGATGCAGTGCGGCGCATGCGCGGCCCCAAGGGGACCAGCGTCACCATCACGGTGAGGCGCCCCAATGAGTTCGAGGCGAAGGACTTCACCCTCACCCGCGATGTCATTCCCATTCGCAGCGTGCGCGCCGAGCTCCTTGAGAAAACCATCGGCTACGTGCGCCTCACCAACTTCCAGAAGACCAGCACTGATGAGCTGGACAAAGCCCTCCAATCGATGCGGGTGGAGGGGATGACCTCGATCATCCTTGACCTGCGCAACAACCCCGGCGGGCTGCTGAACCAGGCGGTCGCCGTCGCCGAGCGCTTCCTCCCGAAGGGGACCTTGATCGTCACCACGAAGGGGCGGAAAGCGAACCAGGACCTGGTGTACCGGGCTAACTACGACGGCATCGTCTATGACGAGCCGATGATCGCCCTGGTCAACGCCGGCAGCGCCAGCGCGGCGGAGATCGTGGGAGGAGCGCTCCAGGACCACAATCGGGCGGTGCTCATCGGCGAGCGCAGCTTCGGCAAAGGCTCGGTGCAGACCATCCTGCCGCTGTCGAACGGCTCCGGCCTGCGCCTCACCACGGCCCGCTACTACACGCCGAGTGGGCGCGTCATCCACAACGAGGGGATCACGCCAAGTATCGTCGTCGCACTGAAGCCGGCCGCCAAGCCGGAAAAGGGAAGCCCGCAACCGCCCGTCATCCGCGAGCGAGATCTGGAGCGTCGCTTCAAGGGCCTGGAAGAGGAGCAGGTTGAGCCGGAAGAGCCACAGGGTGAACAACCAGCCGGCGAAGCGCCAGGCGCGCAGCGGGAGAAAAAAAAGGAGACCACCTCGGAGAGCGACGGCGACAAGGCCAAGCCCCGCTCCCGGCGCGATTTCAGCCTCGACCTTGAGAAGGATGTGCAGCTTCGCCGTGCCGTTGAGCTCCTGAAGAGCTGGCAGATCTTCATGCGCAAGCAGCCCGGGCAGATGACCACGAAAGCAGAGGCGCAATGAGTTCCTTGCCGGACATCGCCGCGCGCTGCCAGTGAGGCGTGACAAGCGAGGCTGGGAACGTGGCAGGGGTGGAGACGCTTCGGCCGCGGGAGCAGACGATCCCCGACCCCTTCCCGGGTGTGCGAGGCGCGGCAACGCTTGACAAGGGCGCCAGGCGGCGCGGGGGGGGCCTCGCAGGCGAGCTCCCGCATCGAGGGGCGCAAAGAGCGCCGCAGGTGGAACGGCGCGCCCGACGCGCGCCCTCCCTGAGCCTCCTCACCTTCGGGGAGTCGAAACCCTGTCCATGACGCCGCAGCCGAGGGTTCGTCCCTCGCGCTGCCGCATCCTCCTCCCAGCACCTCTCGCTCCGTCGGTCGGCAGTGGCGCTGCACCAGTTCCTCCGTCAAGCTGTCTCGCATACCGCGCCCGCCGTCAAGGTCCGCCTGGACCAGGTATGGTCACACTGGCAGGCCCTCAGCGCTCCTCGCCGGCGTTCCGCCTCGGCCCTCGCCCTGCTCCTCGCCCTGCTGCTGGTCAGCGCCGGCTTCGCCGCTCTGCGCTCCGGGTCAGTCACGGCTCCGGCGCAGCACGACGCCCCTGCGGAAGCGCCAACAGCCCGGTTCACGCCCCGGCTCGACATGGAGGCGGTGGCGTCGCCCGCCGAACAGCCTCCAGCCGCTCCCCCTGCCGGCGGGATTGCGCCATTGCCAGATGCTCAACCTAACGCCGCCCTCCGTGAGAAGGCCGTTGAGGAGGGCTTCACCCATGCGGCAGCCGGCGGAGCCGCCAGCGGTCCCCTTGCCCGGCCATCCCTCAGCCGTTCTCCGGCGCAACTCCTGCGGGCCGCACCGGCGCAGCCGCCCCCCCTGCCGGGTGCGGCCCCCGGCCTGCCAGCCGACCTCTCTCGGAACGCCGCGGCGCCACTCCGCCCCGAGCCGCAGCGCTGGGCTTCGGCGGCAGGCGCGGGCGCGCCGCTGAACCTGTACCAACCGCGCGCCGCCGCCTTGCCGGTGCTGCCGGGTGATGGCGGCGCATCTCCCGCGGCGCCGCCACCGCCTCCACGCGTCGCCATCCTCATCGACGACATCGGCTGGGACCTCGCCACCCTGCGGCGCTTCCTGGCGCTCGACGCCGATCTCTCCTACGCCGTCCTGCCGCAGCTCGAGAAGAGCCGGGAAGCGGCCCTGACCATTGCGGCCACGGGGCATGAGGTGCTCCTCCACCTGCCGATGGAGCCGCATGAGTACCCCGACCAGGACCCCGGCCGGGGCGCGCTGCTGCTGGCGATGGAACGCGAGGAGTTGCGGGCGAACTTCCTCAGCTCCCTGCAGAGCGTGCCGATGCGGGTGGGCGTGAACAACCACATGGGATCCCGGTTCACCGAGAACAAGGAGCGCATGAGCTACGTCTTGTCGCTCGTGAAGGCGGAGGGATTGTTCTTCGTTGACAGCCTCACGACGCCGCGGTCGGTGGCGCTCCAAGAGGCGCGGCAGATCGGCCTGCGCGCCATGGCCCGGCACGTTTTCCTCGATCACGAAGTCGGCCTCGAGGGGACGCTGGCGCAAGTTGAGCGGCTCATCCGCCTCGCCGAGCGCCACGGCAGCGCCCTCGGCATCGGCCACCCCCACCCGACGACGCTGCAGGCGCTTCAGGAGACCCTGCCGACGTTGCGGCGCCGCGGCGTGCGCATTGTTCCTGTCTCCTCCCTCCTTGACTGAGCTGGGCGAACCTGCGAGGCTGAGCGCGACTGGCGCGGCGGCGCCGGTGCGCCACCTTGACGATGGCTGAAGAGGCTCACGGCATGTTGGTGCTGGCGCTGGAGACCTCCTGCGACGAGACGGCGGCCGGCATCGTCGAGGATGGCTGCCGCATCCGCGCCAATGTCGTCGCCTCGCAGATTGAGCTGCACCGGTCTTACGGCGGCGTGGTGCCGGAATTGGCCTGCCGCAGCCACCTGACGAACCTGCCGACGGTCATCGACGCCGCCCTCGAGGAGGCCGGGGTGCGCCTGGCGGAGATCGACGTGCTGGCGGCGACCCTCGGCCCCGGGCTGATCGGCGCGCTCCTCGTCGGCCTGTCGATGGCGAAGGCGATGGCCTTCGCCCTGCGCAAACCCCTCGTCGGCGTCAACCACCTGGCGGGCCACATCTACGCCGCCTTCCTCACCCAGCCGCCGCCCACCTTCCCGTTCGTCGCCCTGGTCGTCTCCGGCGGCCACACCGACCTCTACCTCGTTGCCGAGCATGGATGCTTCCAGACCCTGGGTCGGACACGCGACGACGCCGCCGGCGAGGCCTTCGACAAGGTGGCCAAGCTCCTCGCCTTGGGCTACCCCGGCGGGCCGATCATCGACCGCCTGGCGACGCGGGGCCGCCCCGACGCCGTCGCCTTCCCGCGCGCCATGCTGGCCCCGGGCAACTACGAGTTCAGTTTCAGCGGTCTGAAGACGGCGGTGCGGCAGCACCTCCTGCGCGCGGAGGAGGCCGCTGGTCTGCCGGTGGAGGACATCGCCGCCAGCTTCCAGGAGGCGGTGATCGACGTTCTCGTGACCAAGACGATGGACGCCGTGCAGCACACCGGCGTGCGCTCCCTGGCGGTGGTCGGCGGCGTCGCCGCCAACTCCGGGTTGCGGGGTCGCTTGGCGGAAGTCGCGGCGCGGCAGGGAGTGCAGCTCACCATCCCGCCCCCCGAGCTCTGCACCGACAACGCCGCCATGTGCGCCAGCGCCGCCTACTACTGCTACCGCGCCGCGCCGGAGCGCGTTGCCGCCGGCGAAGGCGATGCCTGGCTGCGGCTGGACGCCAAGGCCACCCTGCCGCTGCGGAGCTGGAGCACGGCGCGCAGCGGGGATGGCGCGGCGACGCGGTGATGCTGCCACGTTCCGTCACCCGCGGGAGAGACCATGGCTGAGACGTACGACCTCATCGTCATCGGCGGCGGCCACAACGGCCTGGCGGTCGCCGCCTACCTGGCCCGCGCCGGGCAGCGCGTCATCGTCCTCGAGCACGGGGAACGCGTCGGCGGCGGCTTGAGCACGGAGGAGGTGACCCTGCCCGGCTTCAAGCACAACCTGCACTCGCAGGGGCACCGCGAAGGGCCGGTGAACCGCACCCTGGAGCTGGAGAAGCACGGCCTGCGCTACGTGCGTCCCGACCCGAACTACAGCATGGTCTTCGAGGACGGCAGCAGCCTCTGCCTCTATAAAGACCTGGAGCGCACCGTCGAGAACATCGCGCAGTTCTCGAAGCACGACGCCGTGGCCTACCGCAAGCTCTTCGACAAGTTCAAGCATCTGCGGCAGATCGTCCTCTCCTCCTGGTACATGCCGCCGCTGCCGCTGTCGAAGACCTACCAGGTGTTCGAGGGGACGGAGGACGGCCGCCTCTTCCTCTACATCCTCAACTCCTCGCCGATGAGCGTCATGGACGCCTTCTTCGAGCACCCGCGCGTGAAGGCGTGGGCGCTGCTCATGTCGATGCAGGGATCCATCGCGCCGGACGCCTTCGGCATGGGGGCGCTCATCCCGCTCCTCTTCGTCGGCATGCACGACCACCCGTACGGCGTCTGCGTCGGCGGCTCCTGGGAGATGGCGCGCGCCATGCAAGCCTGCCTCGAGGAGGCCGGCGGCACGGTGCGCACGGGGGCGCGCGTGCGGAAAATCCTCCTCGAGCAGGGGGAGGCGCGGGCGGTGCTGCTGGAGGACGGCACGGAGATTCGCGCCAAGAAGGCCATCGCCAGCAACACGAACGTGCGCATGACGATGCTCGACCTGGTGGGCGAGGAGCACCTGGAGGCCGACTTCGCGCGCGGCGTGCGCGCCTTCGAGGGGGATGAACTGGCGCTGCTCACGGTGCACTACGCCCTCGACGAGGCGCCGCGCTTCGTGGCCGCGCAGGGCAACCCCGACGTGGCGCGCTGCTGGCTCATCGCCTGGGGGGTGGAGAACCCACGGCACATCCAGGAGATCGTCAACGACATCCGCGCCCGCACCCTGCCGCGCCGCATCCTGGGGTTCGGCGGCTCGCCGACGGCGAATGATCCCTCCCAGGCGCCCCCGGGCAAGCACACGGCGTTCATCTGGACTTTCGTCCCCTACCACCTGCCGCAAGGACCGGAGAGTTGGCCGCGGGTGCAGGAGGCGTATGCCGATGCGATCCAGGCCGCGTGGCGCGCCTACGCTCCGAACATGACCGGCGACGCCATCCTCGGCCGCTACGTCTACACGCCGCGCGACATCGAGCTGAAGGTCCCCTCCATGTTCCATGGCTCCATTCAGCACGGTCACGCCGGCCCCAACCAGCTTGGGCCGTTCCGTCCCGTGCCCGGCTGGGCCAACTACCGCATGCCGATCAAGAAGCTCTACCTGTGCGGCTCCTCGGCCCACCCGATGGGGGGGATCGCCGGCGCGCCCGGCTTCAACGCCGCCGGCGTCATCTGCGACGACCTCGGCCTGAAGAAGTGGTGGTGGCGCTCGCGCGAGGAGCGCCGGAAGGGCTGAGAGCCGCGCCGCCCGACGCTTGTCGACCAGCCCGAAGGAAGCCATGGAGAGCCTTGAGGAGACGCCCCCAGGCGAGCCCGAAGGGGCCGGGGGTGCGAGCGCGGCGAGGGCGAACCTCCCGCGGCGCCCGGCTTGCGAAATCGCGCTGCCTGGGGCGGCGTCGGGGTGAGGGTCGGGTTTACCAGCAGTACAAGGAGGGGAGCCATGAAGCTCAACGCGCTGAACCTCGGTCTTGCTGCAGGCATTCTGTGGGCCGCCGTGATGTTCGTCATGACGTTGATCTCCGCCGGCACCGGCTACAGCGGAGAGTTTCTGAAGATGATGAGCGGCATCTACCCCGGCTACCGGGTGTCGGTGGCGGGGAGCATCATCGGCCTCATCTACGGCTTCGTGGACGGCTTCGTCGGCCTCTACCTCTTCGGCAAGCTCTACAACTGGCTGACGCGCTGAGGCCCGCGGGGCCATCCGCCCGGCAGCCGAGACGAGGCGAAGAGAAGCCGGCGCTCGGCAGGCGAACGAAGCGGGCGAGCGAAGCAGCGAGCCATGGCCTGCCGTGGCGCTTCGCAGCCGCGGGAGGGGTGCGAGGAGACGCAGGATGATCGACCTGGAAGCGACAAAGACCGCGCAGAAGACCTCCTCGCTGCTCGTGGCCTTCGAGGAGCGCTGGCTCGAACCTCTCCTGCGCAACCGCGTCTCCGTGGTCTTTCGCAAGCGCCTCCCCGGCGTGCCGAGTCCCGACTGGCTCTACCTCTACGTCGCCGATCCCACCAGCGCCATCATCGGCCGGGCGCGCGTGCAGCGCTACGAGCGCATGTTCGTCAACGACGCCATCGCCATTGCCCAACGCGGCGGTCTGACGCGCGACGCCCTGCGCGACTACGCCACGGCCTTTGACCGCCTCTCCGTCTTCACCATCGGACCCATCGCGGAGAGCCAGAAGCCGATCTACCTCAAGTACCTCATCGATGTCTTCCACTTCGAGCCGCCGGAGGAGTTCTACGTCCTCTCGAAGGAGGGCAAGGCCGCCATCGACAAGCTCGGCGGCTGGGTGGACGAGCAGGCTCAGCCCTAACGCGAGGAGCGGCGCACTACGGAAGAATCGCTTTCCACGCCACCGCCCGCCCTTGCTTAAGAAAAGTTTTGGCCCTATCTTTTCTTAACGTCTCCCGTTAGGAAAAAATCTTTCTTTACCCTCTGCCGGAGACCGCGGTGTACAGCGAACGTTCCGGCCGCGCCGAGAAACTGGGCCCACGCGCGGAGCCCTACTACGCCTTCATCCCCCAGCCGCTGCCGCCGAAGCCGCCCCTCGTGCTCGACGCCGAGCTGCTCGACCTGTCGGAGGAAGCGAATCGCTCTCTGGGACGCTTGGACGGCGTTACGGCGATCCTGCCCGACACCTTGTTGTTCCTTTACTTCTACGTTCGCAAGGAAGCGCTGCTCTCCTCGCAGATCGAAGGCACTCAGTCGTCCCTCGCTGACTTGCTTCTCTTTGAGTATGACGAGGTTCCAGGGGTGCCGCTCGACGACGTGCGTGAGGTTTCGAACTACGTCGCCGCCATGAACCACGGGCTGGAAAGGATAAAGAGCGGCTTCCCCTTGTCGCTTCGACTCCTGCGCGAAGTCCATGGGGTGCTCTTGGCAAAAGGACGCGGCAGCGAGAAATCACCAGGTGAGTTCAGGACGAGCCAGAACTGGGTGGGGGGGAGTCGCCCGGGAACGGCGCTCTTCGTGCCGCCCCCGGCCGCGATGGTGATTCCTTGCATGGGGGCGCTCGAAAAGTTCCTCCATGACGATCCCGAGAAGACTTCCGTCCTCATCAAGGCAGCCCTGACGCACGTCCAGTTTGAGAGCATCCACCCATTCCTCGACGGCAATGGTCGTCTCGGCAGGCTGCTCATCACCCTGCTGCTGTGCGCGGCCGAGGCGCTGCATGAACCGCTCCTCTACCTCAGCCTCTACTTCAAGCGCAACCGAGAGGCGTACTACGAGCACCTCCAGCGTGTCCGCACGCATGGCGAGTGGGAGGCTTGGGTGCGCTTCTTCCTGACCGGCGTCCGCGACACGGCCGATCAGGCGGCGCAGACCGCGCGGCGCATCCTGCAACTCTTCGAGGCGGACCAGCGCCGTATCGAGAGGATCGGCCGCGCCGCCGGGTCATGCCTGCGCGTGCACCAGTATCTTCAGAGAAGACCGCTCCTCTCCATCCCCAAGGCGGCGCGCGACCTCAAGCTCTCGCCGCCGACGCTAAGAACGTGTGTCAGACACCTCCAGACCCTCGGCATCCTTCGCGAAACCACCGGTCGAGCACGAAACCGGCTCTACGCCTACGACCGCTACCTGGCGATCCTCAGCGAAGGGACGGAGCCGCTGCCGTAGGCGGCTCAGGGAGTCTGCGCCGTCTCAGCGGCGGGAGCGTTCCGCCGCGCAGGTCCTTGACCCGGCATGCAAACGGGCGGAAGCCTTGCGCTCCCGCCCGCAATGCACGCCTGCCTGCCTCGACTCGCTTTCCCTCTCCTCCTCAGCCACTCCGGCGAGCGCTACTCCAACGGCGCCCCCGTAGCCACGCCTGGCGCTTCCACGACATCCGTCTCCGCCCCGCCGGAGGAGCCCAAAAGGAAGCGCGGCCCTGGGAACGGCTCGGGGAACGGGATGAAGCCGCCGTTCGGGGTCACCCGCAGGGCGTAGACGCCGGGCGGCACGGCGAGCAGGTAGAGGCCGTCGGTGTTCGTGAAGCCGCTGCTGGTGAACCTGCCGCCGCTGGCCGTGATCGTAACCTGGGCGCCGCTGACCGGGCGGTTCTCCTCATCGGTCACCCGCCCCGAGACGAAGAGGCCGTCGGGCAGCGCAATATCGAGGACGGTGTCTTGCCGCACGACGACCTCAGGCACCTCGGCGCCGGTGGGCGAGAGGACGGTCTCCGGCAGGCGGATGCCCACCTGGGGCGGCGTCAGCACACCGGTCGGCGGCGCCACGGCGACGCGGTACGTGCCGGCGGGAAGCGCCAGGGTGTAGTTGCCGCGCTCGTTGCTCGTGGCCTGGGTGCTGAAGTCGCGATCCTGGGCGCGGGCAGTGACGCGGGCACTCCGCACCAGCCCCTGCCGCTGGTCCAGGATGCGGCCGGAGAGGAGGAAGACATCGGGGACGGTGATGTCGAGGACCCGATCGCCGCGCACCTCGACCGCCTCGATAACGGTGGGGAAGCTGAGCGAGGGAGGCTGCGGCGGCGGCAGGAAGAAATCGGCGCTCTCCGGCGCGCCGGCGCGCAGGATTCCCGGCGGCGGCTCTTCCAACCCAATCGAAGTAGTGGCGGTGACGCGGTAGACGCCGCCGGGCAGGAACATCTGGTAGTGACCGTCGCGATCTAGCGAGCTAAAGCCGCTGCCGCCTTGGTTCTCCTCGGTGCGCGTGGCGAAGACCGAGCCGAAGGGCATCGGTTCGCCGCGCGCATCGCTGACGGCGCCGCTCAAGGAGAAGAGGTTTTCAAGCACCACGTCGCGCCGCAGCGGGCCGTTGATGTCCAGCGTCTCGACGAGACGGCGCTCGCCGAAGGGCGGAAACACGTAGAGCGAGTAGACCCCCGGGTCCTGCGCGAAGCGGTAGATGCCGAGCGCGTTCGTGCTCACGGTCTGGCTCTCGGTCGGTGCGCCGTTCTCCCCCTCCTCCTGCCGCTCCAGGAGCAAGAGCACGTCGGGAACGGGGAGGCCGCTCGACGTCGTCACCAGGCCCACCAGCTCGATACCGCGGTGCAGCGTCACGTTCCGCACCGTGCTCGCTTGCACGTTCACCCCCTCCACCGTGGTCGCCACGAACGGCGGCGCGGGCGGCGCCAGCAAGGTCACCTCGGCGCTCCCCTCTTCGCCGCCTTGATCGCGGATGAGGATGGAGATGTTCGTCGTGCTCTCCGCCGAGAGGACCACGCTTGAGAAGGTGACGCGCACCGTCGAGGCGTCGAGGGCTTCGATGCGCAGCCCCGGCTCGCGCCCCCCGGTCTGCCTGAGGATGTCGGCGACGATGAGCGAGCCGATATCCAGGCCATTGATGTTGTAGATCAAGGTGGTGGGGTCGAGGTCCCCGATGCCGTCGCCATCCATCAAGGTGAAGGAGAAGTCGAAGGGCTGGATCACCACGACGTTCGGGTTGATTTCCACGGACGGTGGCAACGCCGCGGCAGGCAGGGCCAGTCCAAGGACGAGCCCGGCAAGCAACACCGACAGGCAAAGCAGCGTTGCGCGGCGCGTCGTCTTGGCGCCGCCATGCGGTGTGGAACGAGCTGCGAGGTTCATAGCACCACCTCCTTGCGGGAATCGTCCTGAGAACAACGCGGCGCCACCTTCAGCATCGCCGCGCGAAGCTCATGGCGGGCCACCTCCAAAGCGCCGCCGCCGAGTCGCGGCGTGGCCGCCTCCATGACGCCCCAAGCGCGGCGGCCGCGAAGGTCCAGGAAGAGGCCGGGATGATCAGCGCCTTGCTGCCCGGCCAGGCAGTTCCGTCACCGGGCTGGTGGACCATCTCGGCCTTCGCACACCTCCCTGCGTTCGCCTCGGGAGAGTCTGTCCCGTCGCCGCCACCTCCGGCAAGAAAGCATACACTGTGCCAACCCCCGCGGGGCGGTGAGGGACGGCATCCCTCCGCCTACGAGGTAGCCCCCGCCTTCCGTCCCGTGCCGGCATCGTCCTCTCCCGGTGGGGCAACGCAGGCGCGGCGAATCGCGCTAGCCGGGACGACCGAGACGCGCGGCAAGGGGCAAGAGAAGGGGGCGTTTCGTCCGCCAGCGACAGCACCGGCTTGGCGCTCTTTCATTCTTACCGAACCACCTGGCAAGAATGCCCGTCTTGAGCCGTCATTTGGTCTGGGGGGAGTGCGCGCCTTCGACCGGCTGTCGCGCAACCCTGGAGGCGGCGCCGCGAGCGCGAGCCGCGCCGCGAAAGCGTGTCGCCTGGCGAGCCGCGCCCGTGCTTGCCTGAATTCGCAAGTACCCGCATAATCATGCTACAGTGCGTAGAGCATGAGCTGGGCGGGGAGGTCTCCCCCTGCTTTGTTTCCTCCCCTCCGCGGCCTGCTGCACAACCGTCTCAATCATGGCTTAGAGAAGGGCGCGAGGGCAAAACAGAGACGGAGACGGCAGCTTTGCACGCTCCTCGCGCGTGGCGCCAAGCTGTCACATTGATCATCGTGTCCACGTGGCTGGCTGACGATCAGGCCTTACGGCGGCCGGGAGGATAGGCGCACCATGGCAGCACGCAGGCTCATCCCAGGAGTGGCATGGCTATGGGGTTCAGAGCACCGTCGTGGCTCGTCCTTGCAGCGACGCCCTCCCCTCCCCGGCAGCCGCCGTGCCAGGCCACGCCGCGGGAGCCTTGCCGCGGCAGCGCCCGGAGCCTTTGCCGCGCTCCTCTGGCTTGGATTGCTCGCCACACTCCCCCTTGGCTTCGCACTCCCGGCGCAGGCGCAGGTGGTCTGCCAGACGGCGAACTTGACCCCTATCAGCCTGGGATCCCGCGTGCAGGGAAGCTTGACCAGTCGCGATTGCCTCTCCGTCGTCCGCACCACTTTCGCCGACCCGTACATTTTTTCAGGGAGAGCCGGACAGCGAATTACACTTGAGCTGACCAGCGCCGACTTCGATGCCTACCTGATCCTGTTCGATTCCACCGGCTCCCCAATCGCGGAAGATGACGACAGCGGTGGGGAGAGGAACTCCCGCATCCTGGACTTCGTCCTTCCGGAGAGCGGCGACTATATTTTCGAAGCCACCTCCTTCGGCGCCGGCGGCAGCGGTGACTACGCGCTGAGCCTCCAGCTTACCGGCGAGACCGGCGGCGCGGGCGGCGCGTGCGCAACCGAGCCCCTCGACAGCAACGCCTCCGTTCAAGGCAGTCTCCTCGAGGGCGACTGCCAGTCGCGACGTCGCGCCGACGCTTTTGCTGATCTCTACACTTTCTTCGCTTCCGCCGGCCAGCGGGTCACCATCGACCTGCAGAGCAGCAGCTTCGACGCTTTCCTTCTCCTCGTCAACGAGGGGGGGGAGACCATCGCCTCGAACGACGACCGCGCCAGCGGCGACCGCAACGCGCTCATCACTGACTTCGAGATCCCCGCCGACGGCGCCTACACCATCGAGGTCACCTCCTTCGGCGCCGTCGGCGCCGGTGACTTCTTCGGCACCGGCGGCACCGGCGACTATCAGCTTGCGTTGCAGTCAGGCGAAGCACCGCCAGCCGCGACTGAGCCGCTTAGCATCTCGCCCGAGTCGACGACGGCGCGCCCCGGCGCCACCGTCACCTTCACCGCCAGCGGCAGCGACGTGGACCAGAACCCAGGCGGCATCATCTGGTCCGCTCCGGGCGCCAGCTTCGTGGGGTCGAGCGTGGGCGTGGCGCAGGTTACCTGGCTGGCCCCCAGCCGCGCCGGCAGCTTCGAGGTCGTCGTCACCAGCCAGGAGGGCGGGCGCGCCGTGGCGCAGGTGACCGTCGAGGGGACTGTGGTTCCGCCGACTACGACGCTGAGTATCGCGCCGCAGACGGCAACGACCGCGCCCGGGCAGGTGCTCGCCTTCGTCGCCAGCGGCAGCGCCGTGACGCAGAACCTGCGCGGCATCATCTGGTCCGCGCCGGGGGCCAGCTTCGAGGGCGCCAGCGTGGGGGTGTCCAGCGTGCGCTGGCGCGCCCCGAGCCAGGCAGGTCAGTACCAGGTCATCGTCACCAGCGCGGACGGCCGGCGCGCCGCGGCGAGCGTCACCGTGGGGGCGGCGCCGACGCCCACGCCCACGCAACCCTCCGGACCGCCGGCGGACACCTCCACCACCCGTATTGACCCCGCCGGCGATACCGACAACTTCAGCATGGACGTCGATCCGAATGAGGAGAGGGTGAGCGTCTTCATCGTCGGTGTCGACGACGCCCTCGACCCCAACCTCACCCTCCTTGGCCGCAGCGGCGAGACCGCGGTGTTCCGCGACGATCTGCGCCGGGGGACCGGCGAAGAGCGCCTCATCGGCACCCGCATCGGCGCCGTCAGCGCGGATGGCCTCGACTCCTTCATCGAAGGCCCCCCGACGACGAATACCTTCCGCATCGGCGGCTTCGGGTCAACGGTGGGCTCCTACCTCATCATGGTGGGGGGGCGGCGCATTGACCCGCAAGACGAAGCTGACCTCTTTGTCCTCGAAGGCGAGCTGCAGGGAACCTCGATCTGGGTTGCCGCCGTGGCGGTCGATACGGGCCTCGACCTGCTGATCGAAACCGTCGACGCGAACGGTCAGGTGGTGCGCTTCGCCGACGGCGACCCGGTCATGAACGACGATAACGGCAGCGGGCCGGGCGGCACCACCGCCTCGCTGCAGAACTTCAGCGTCGTGGGCCGGCAGGCGCAGTCGCTCGATCCGCTCCTTACCCTGGTGGCCAGCGGCGGCGCCGAGCGGCGCTTCCGCGTGCGCAGCTTCAACGGCCAGAGCAGCGGTCGCTACCTCCTGGTCATCGGCAGCCCGCAGGTCTTTGGCGAGGGCGGCGGAGGGCCCACGCCGGGTGCCTCTTCTCTCGCCATCGATCCCAGCGAAGCGAGCATCCAACCTGGCGAGACGCTCGTCTTCACCGCCTTGGGCGGCGCCGCCGAGTTCAACGTCGGCGGCCTGGTCTGGTCCGCCTCGGCGGGAACCTTCACCACCTCGGTCTTCGGCACGGCCTCCGCCTCTTGGCAGGCGCCGCGGCTTCCCGGCGTCTACCGCGTGCAAGTGACGAGCAGCGACGGGGGCCAGGCGACCGCCGAGGTGCGCGTGGAAGGCGTGGCGCCGAGGCAGCAGTTCCAGTTTCTCTCCATCACCCCGAATGCCCCGGTGCTGCAAATGATCGGCGATACCGTGCAGCTTCGGGCGCTGGGATTCGGCCCCCTGGGAACGGAAGACATCACCGAGCAGGTGGAGTGGGCCGCGGCCAATGGGGCCGTGGCGAGCGTTTCGGACACCGGGCTGGTGACCGCCCAGGCCCGCGGTCTCACCCGGGTGACGGCCTCGTTCGGCAGCCTCGTCGGCAGCGCCACAGTCAGCGTCCAGGGCACCGGGGCCGTCCAGATAGGCCGGCTCGTCGTCACCCCCTCGACCTTCACCCTGCGCTCCGTCGGGGCGACGGTGCAGCTCAGCGCCGTGCTGGTGCAGGCGAGCGGCCGCGCGGACGTCAGCTCCTCGGCAACCTGGAACTCGAGCAACCGCTCGGTGGCCGTGGTGAGCAGCAGCGGGCGGGTCTCCGCGGTCGGCTCGGGCGCGGCGGTGATCTCGGCGTCGGCGCAGGGGGTCTCGTCATCGGCGACCATCACGGTGACCCTCGGTCCCCAGCCCCGCAGCCTGCAGGTGACGCCGCAGACCAGCACCATCTCAACCCTTGACGGCACGGTGCAGCTCAGCGCCCTGGGCACCTTCGCCGACGGCTCCACGCGCGACCTGACGCGCAGCGTCGCCTGGAGGTCCTCGAATGACAGCGTGGCCGTCGTCAGCGGCTCCGGAAGCGTGCGCGCGCGCGGCGATGGCACGGCTGCCGTCACCGCCACCTCGGAGGGAGTGAGCGCCGCGGCCGTGATCACCGTGGCGAGCGGGGCTGGGGTGCTCACCGTCTCGGTGGCGCCCGCCACCCCGACCCTGAGCCAGGTCGGCGCCACCACGCAGCTCACGGCGACGAGCGTCAGCGCGGCCGGCGCGACGCAGGATGTCACGAGCACCGCCTCCTGGTCCTCCTCCGCGGAGAACGTGGCCACCGTGTCGCCGCGGGGGCTTGTCACCGCGGTTGCCGCCGGCAGCGCGGTGATCACCGCCTCCGTGAACGGCGCGCAAGGGTCCGCCTCGGTGACGGTGCGCAGCCTCGACCTCCTCGTCACGCCCTCCGAGGTGACCATCGGCACGAGCCGCTCGCGCACGCTCACCGCCCTGGGCGGCGTCGCCCCCTTCCTCTGGGCGCCGCGCTCCGGCAGCATCAGCGGCGATGCGACGGGCGCCAGCGTCACCTATACCGCCGCCTCCCTCACCGGCACCGACGCGGTCATCGTCCGAGACAGCACGGGCTTGCAGGCGCAGGTGAGCGTGACGGTGGTGACCGCGCTGTCGGCCAATCCGACCCGCGGCTCGCTGCAGCCCCGCGGCACGCAGGTCTTCGATGCCGTGCAGGGGACGTCGCCCTACACCTGGCTCTCCGAAGCAGGCGAGCTGAGTACGAACACCGGCAACCGCGTCATCTACACGGCGCCGAACACCACCGGGCGCCACACCCTGACCCTGCGCGACAGCGCCGGCCAGAGCGTCGACATCACGATCACCGTCGCCCAGCCCGTCACGGTGGAGCCGCCGACCTCGAACGTCAGCCGCGGGGGACGCGGTCAGTTCATCGCCAGCGGCGGCGTGCCGCCCTACTCGACGCGCGCCACCTGCGGCACCTCCTCGGAGCCCGACGTGCGCGGCAACTTCACCTTCAGCGCTCCGGGCACGCTGGGCCAGTGCATCCTGCAGGTGAGCGATGCCGAGAACAACCTCTCCCAGGCGGTGGCCTTCGTCACCGATGACCCGGTGATCAGCCCGGCCACGGCCAGCATCGCCCCGAGCGGCATTCTCGTCTTCAACGTCGCGGGGGGCAGCTCACCCTACCAGTGGAGCGCCAGCAGCGGCACCCTCACCTCCTTCGCCGGCACGGTGACGACCCTCATCGGGCCGCCGACCGCCGGCCAGTTCACGGTCACCGTGCGCGACCGCGATGGGAAGACCGCCACGGCGACCCTCAGCGTCACCATCCCGCCGGCGATTACCCCCGCCACGGCGACCATCGGCCCGCAGGAGACCGCCACCTTCACGGCCACCAACGGCAGCGGCGAGTTCACCTGGACGGCGACGGCGGGCACCCTCAGCAGCACCTCGGGCGCCACGATTACCTACACCGCGCCGCGCACCGCCGGGCAGTTCACCATCGGCGCCACGGACACGAACCAGGACAGCACCTTCGCCATGGTCTTCGTCATCCAGGATACGATCTCCGTCTCGCCGTCCACCGTCGTCATGGATCCGAACGCCACGCAGCTCTTCACCGTGACGGGCGGCACGGGGCGCTTCTCCTGGGCCTCCCAGGCGGGCAACCTCCTCTCCACCGCCGGCACCAGCGTCACCTATATCGCCCCCTCGATCACCGGCGACTTCCGCCTCACCGCCACGGATACGGCTGGCAACCAGGGGGTGGCGGCGGTCTCGGTGGCCGGCACGATTCGCATCACCCCGGCAACCGCGACAATGCGGTTCGGCGAGACGCGCACCTTCCGCGCCCTGCGCGGCACCGGCGACTTCACCTGGGAGTCCACCGCCGGGCAGCTCAGCGCCACCAGCGGCGACAGCGTGGACTTGACCGCCCCGCAGCAGGTGGGCACGGTCAACGTGATCCTCAGGGACAATGCGGACAACCAGGTCGTCGCGAACATCGCCGTGGTCAACGACGCCATCCAGATCACCCCGCGCACCGCCCAGATGCAAGTGAATGAGAGCCGCCTCTTCCAGGCGGTGGGAGGGACGGGCAGCTTTAGCTGGGAGGCCGAGGCCGGCTCCATCAGCTCCACCGTCGGCACCAGCATCACCTACACGGCTCCCAGCCTGCCGGGCGAGTACACCATCTCGGTGCTCGACTCGAGCGGCAACGGCGGCACCGCGCGGGCCGTCGTGGCGGCTCCCGCCGGCGCCATCACCGTGGCTCCGGAGACCCTGGACCTGGAGTTCGGCGAGGTCCGCAACCTCACGGCGGCGGGCGGCAGCGGCCAGTACCGCTGGGAGCTTGAGGGGGCTGCGGTGGGCACCGTCGCCCCGGAGACCGGCTCGAACGTGCGCTTCAGCGCCGCCTCCACGGCCGGCGCCGCCAGCCTGCGGGTGCGGGATGTCAACGCCCCCAGCGTCTCCGCCGTGGTGTCGGTAACGGTGCGCTCCGGCGTCGAGAACGGCACCCGTCCCGTCATCACCATGGCTGGATTCGGCACCACCGCTGATGCCTTCTCCTCGACGCAGGGCGGCACCATCAAGATGATGGCCCAGGTGGTCGACAACGGCGGTCCCGGCAATCTCACCGTGGAGGTCTTCCTTGGGACGGCGAGCGAGATCGGCACGCGCGTGCAGACGAAATTCTTCGACATGACGGATGCCGACGGCGACGGCATCTTCGAGTTCAGCCAGGCCTTTCCCGGTCTCGGCATCAGCGGCGACATTCCGTTGCCGGGCCTGACGATCCGCGCCACCGATGCCGACGGCAACGTCACCTCCTGGCCGAACCTCGACGTGCGCGGGGTTGCCGCCCCGACCTTCCCCCAGGCCCCCGTTCCCAGCCTGCCCAGCGTCTCGGTCGATACGCCGGTGATCCTCATGGCCGGCTTCGGCACCACGCCCTACACCTACGGCGGCACCAACGGCGGCAGCGGGCGCATCCAGGCGCTGGTGACGGGCGGCGCCGCCCCGGTGCGCGTGGAGGTCTTCATCGAGGTGCGGGACCCGATTAACATGACGACGACGCGCGCCCCCATCGTGCCGCTTGCCGACCCGGACGGCGACGGCCTCTACAGCGCGGAGTTCCCGCTCGGCGCCGGCGCATTCTCGCTCGGCGAGCAGGATTTCGGGCTCATCATCGTGGCGACGGGGGCGAATGGACGCTCGGTCACCTGGCCGCACCTCAACATCGTCCGCTGAGGCGGAGCAGCGCCGATGAACAGGGCCGGACCTCCCGGGAGGTCCGGCCCTGCCGTTTCTGGACACGCTGCCGCCCCAACCCCTCCGTCTGGCCGGAAGCGAGCGTTCCGCACCCCTTTCGGTGCGTCGACGATCAACACGGCGCACCGACCGTCCGCGGAGCAGCCCTAGCGGCGCCGTTTCTCGAGGATTTCCACGAAGCGATGCAGTCGGCTGGCGCGCTGCTCCTCGCCGCCGTTGGCATAGATTTGCGCCAAGTTGCGCAGCATGCGGATGAGGATCTCGGCGTCACTTGAAGCCTGCAGGTACTCCTCGCGGAAGGAGAACCCGAAGCTGGCGAGGAGTTGGGCGCAATCGTGCCGAGCGAGGAGGCGGCCGCCGTTGAAGGCGTCGATGTAGACCTGGTAGTCCTCTGAGTCGTAGCGCAGGAGGAAGTGCGCCGGCATGCCGATGCCCACCACCGGCAAGCCGAGACGGCGGCAGATGAAGAGGTAGAGGGCGGAGAGGCTGATGGGGATGCCCAGCTTGCGTTCCAGGACGCGGTTCATGAAGCTGTTGTCGGGGTCGTAGTAGTTCTCGCGGTTGCCCCGGAAGCCGAGAACCTCGAAGAGCTGGAAGTTCACCGCCTCGATCTGCTCGTCCGGCTCGCGCGCCCGGCGCAGACGCTTGCGGATATCCTCGGCCATCTCGTCGAGGCCGCGGCGATGGGGCTGGCTGTCATAGTCGGGATAGGCGAAACGAGGCAGCAGAAAGACCCCCTCCTCGAGACTCGAGGCGCCGCCGGGGGTTTCGGCCAGCGCCTGAAACTGCCGCTCGAGCACCTTGGAGTTGATCTCTTCGAGGACGGCGCGGGCGCGCGCGCTGATGAGGGGGTTGGTGTCGTCCGCGGCCCGCAGGAGCGCGGCGGCGGCCCCCTCGCCGAGCTCCACCAGCTTGCGGCGCACCGACTTCCAGATGCCCGCGTCTTCCTCTTCCATGAGCTGCAGGAGCGCCTGCAGCTCCGCACCGTGACCATGGGCGGGCTTACTCATCTATACAGCTCCAAACGCTCCTCCTTGGGGCGATGGTCGAAGATGCGTTTGCTCTTCAGCTCGTAGCGCGGCAGGGTCTGCGGCGGCACCACCTCGGTCTCCAGGCGCACGCCGATGGCGTCGCGGTAGACCGCTTCGGCCTGCGCGGCCACGGTGGCATAGTCTGTCGCCGGCACGCTGGGGTCGACCTCGATCTTCACCAGCATGCGGTCCATCCCCTCCGCCCGCGAGATGTGCAGCTCATAGTGCGGCGAGGCGCCAGGGACCTTGGCCAGGAGGTTCTCGATGGCGGTGGGATAGATGTTGACGCCGCGGATCGTCACCATGAAGTCGGAGCGCCCCAGGACGCTGCCGTCGAGCCAGCTCCAGGTCCAGCCGCAGCCGTGCTCGTGGCGGGCGGACCGGCGCACCAGGTCGTGGGTGCGGTACTTGATGAAGACCTGGCCGGTGTGCGCGAAGGTGGAGACGATGTTCTCCCCCACCTCGCCGTCGGGGACACGCTCCCCGGTGGCCGGATCAGCGCTGAACGAGTGGTAGGCCGACTCGACGGCATGCACGCCGCCGGCGTGCGCCCGGCACTCAATGAAGCCGAGGTTCACTTCGCCGATGCCGTAGAAATCGCACACCGTGGCGCCCCAACCCTGTTCCAGGTAGCGGCGCGTGGTGGGGATGTTGAAGCCCGCCTCGCCGCCGCCGCTGACGAACTTCACGCTGCTGCGGCTCAGGTCGATGCCCTGCTTGCGCGCCAGATCGAGGAGGTGCACGAGGTAGGTCGGTGTCCCCACCACGACGGTCGGCTGCAGGTCGAGAATCTGCTGGATGCGCTGCTCGCTGGTCATGCCGCCGCCGGAGTAGACCGTGGCGCCGATGGCGCGCACCCCCCAGTAGGCGCTCCAGAGGCCGATCCAGAGCCCCCAGTTGAAGCAGAAGTAGAAGCGGTCGCTGGGGCGGATGCCGCAGTCCCAGAACATGATGGCCCACTCATCGCCGCAGCGCAGGCTGTCGTAATGGGTGAAGGCTTCGCGCAGGGGCGCCCCCGTGGTTCCGGAGGTCTGGAAGTAGTAGAGGTGGTAGTCCTCGGGCAGCGCCATGGAGGGGAAGAGGGACGTCTCCTGCTCCTTCAGGAAGTCGGGCTTATCGGTGAACGGCACCTTGGTGTAGAAGTCCTCCCAGGTATGGACATCCTCCGGCGTGATCCCGGCCTTGTCGTAGAGGCGGCGATAGAGCGGCGAGTTCCGGTAGGCGTAAGCGAGGAGCAGCTTGATGCGGCGCCAGTGCAGCTCATCGAGCTGCTCGCGCGGCAGCGTCATGAGGTACTCGTTCCAGAAACTGTTCCGCGCCGCCCGCGGGCCGAAGATTGGGCGAACGTCGCCTTGGCTCACGAGACCATCTCCTTATAGACAAAGGCATGGCTCGCATGGAGCGGCGCACTCGGCTCGCCCCAAACCAGCGCGCGACTAAGCTCCAGTCCAGTCTAGCACGATCCACGTGCTCCTGCCATGAGAGGTGCGGCCCACCGAAATGGTGCAAATCACCATCGCTGTCAGTATAAGCATGGCGCGGGCTAAGTCGTTCTCATATAATACATTCGTCCCACAGGGACAGGCTGAGGGGTCAACGGCCTGGGTCTTTAACCGGCATGACGCGAGCCGGCGGGTTCCTGGCGGCAGGCGGCGCCGCGCCGCGGGTGATGCCGACATGGCGCGGGGTAGGGTGCGATGAAGAAAATCCTGATTCATGGTCGCGGCGGCCAGGGCGCCAAGCTGGCCGGCGAACTCATCATCGCCACGCTCTTCAAGCAGGGGCGCATGGTCCAGGGCATGCCGCTGTACACCGGCGCCAAGATGGGGCAGCCCCTGGTCTACTCGATCAAGATCGACCCCAGCGGCGACCGGGCCCTGCCGACCACCGGCATCGACGGCATCGTCGTGCTGCACCCCAACATGCTGACGCCCAACCTGACCAAGAACGCCAACCCCGGCTGCTACGTCCTCATCAACTGCCCGGAGGGGCCGGAAGCTTACGAGGGGCTGGCCGACATCGTCGCCTGCGTGGACGGCAATCGCATCGCCCGCGAGCACGGCCTGGTGAAGGCCAACGTGCCCACGGTCAGCACCACCATGGCCGGCGCCTTCACGCGCGTCAGCGAACTCTTTCCCTTCGAGGCCATGACGCAAGCCATTCGCGAGTATTTCCCCCGCCATGCCGAGGTGAACATCGAGGTTGCCAGGCGCGGCTTCAGTGAAGTTCAGCTCCTTGAGAGAATCCGACATGCGTGACGTCCGCTTTCATTCCGAAGGGGTGTCGCTCGACCTTGACATCAGCTCGCAGCGCACCCTGATTCCAATCTATGATTTCCACGAGAAGACCAGCCCCTGCCGCGTCGGCTGCCCCGCCGGGCACAACATCGCCTGGGCCCTGAATCAGGTGCGCAACGGCGACTTCAGCGCCGCCCTCGAGCTGTTCCGCGAGGAAAGCCCGTTCCCGTCCATCACCGGTCGCGTTTGCTACCACCCCTGCGAGCCGGTCTGCAACCGCGGCGCGCACGACGAGCCCCTGGCGATCAACATGCTCGAGCGCGCCATGGCGGATCATGGGAAAGCAGCGCTGCCCGAGCCGTTGGCGCGTCATCCCGAGCAGATCGCCGTGATCGGCAGCGGGCCGGCGGGGCTCACCGCCGCCTACCACCTGAGGTGGCTCGGCTACCGGGTGACGGTCTACGAGAAGCAGCAAGAGGCCGGCGGCGTGCTGCGCTACGGCATCCCCGACTATCGCCTGCCGAAGACCATCGTGCGCCGCGAAGTGGCACACCTGGCGCGCATGGGGATCGCGTTCCGCACCGGCGTGGCGGTCGGCTCCGACCTGCCCTTCGAGGAGCTCCTCGACGATCATGACGCCCTCTTCCTGGGAATCGGGCTGTCGGCGGGGCGCAAGCTGCCGCTGGAGGGGATTGATGCGCTCTCCTCGATGGCCGGCCTCGATTTCCTCTGGCGCGCCAAGGAGGGGTTGATCACCGAGCTGCGCGGCCGCGTCCTGGTGATCGGCGGCGGCGACGTGGCCATCGACGTGGCGCGTTCGGCGCGCCGTCTCGGCGCCGCATCGGTGGCTCTCTACTGCCTCGAGGATCGCCAGCACATGCCGGCCCACCCCGAGGAGGTCCACGAGGCCGGGCAGGAGAAGGTGGCGATCACCCCCGGCTGGGCGCCGGTCGCGCTCGCCTCGCGGCCCGACGGCGTCGTCGTGGAAATGCGCGGGGTGGACCGTCTGGAGAGCGGCCGCCCGGTCTTCAACGAGGCGCGCACCGAGGTTGCCTGCGACCACATCCTTTACGCCATCGGCCAGCAGGCGGAGGCGGCCTTCTTGCCGGCGGACTGGCTGACGGACGGCCGGCTGCGCGTCAACGCCGTGGGCCAGACGGCGCACCCGAAGGTCTTCGCGGGCGGCGACATCGCCGGCAGCTACAACGTCGTGCAGGCCATCGGCGCCGCCAAGCTGGCCGTCCTTGGCATCGACTGCGCATTGCGCGGCCGCGACTGGCGCGCCTGGCTGCCGCGGATCAAGCTCGGCAACGGCCAGGCCATCTCGCTGCGCGCCTATCGGCAGCTCATCGTCGGTCAGCAGGCGCCGCAGGCGCGCTCCGTGGTGCCGTACGAAGCGATCAACGCCGACTACTTCCCGCGCCGCGAGCGCCTCGCCCGGCCGCACCTGGCCGTGGCGGAGCCCCGGAGCTTCGCGGAGGTGAACACCGAGGTCCCGAAGGACATCGCCATCCGCGAGGCGTCGCGCTGCTTCCACTGCGGCGAGTGCACGGTCTGCGGCAACTGCTTCATCTACTGCCCCGACTCGGCCGTGGTGCAGCGCCAGGACGGTTTCTTCGCCATCAACGAGCTGCAGTGCAAGGGCTGCGGCCAGTGCGTGCAGGAGTGCCCGCGCGACGCCATGAGCATGGTGCTGGACCTGAAGCCGGAGAGCCAGGCGGCGGCGGTCGCCTGAGCGCCGCGCGTCATGGCGCCAGGCAGAAGTGGGGCGTATATTGCTGAACTGGTCCGGAGGCGTCGCCCTCCTCGCCCGGCCGGGAGCCGGCGCGTCACGGCGAAGCAGACGCCTCGCGGCATCGCCCCGCAACGCCGAGCCACCGTCGCCGGCCGCGCTGTCCACGAAGTTCGCCCCCGGGAGTGAGTTCAGTATGGGTGACCTGCGCTTCACCTCGAAAGGCTTGTCGTACGAGGTCGACATCAGCTCCCAGCGCACCATGGTGCCCGTCTACGACTTTCCCCAGAAGACCAGTCCCTGCCGCGTCGGCTGTCCGGCGGGGCATGACATTGCCTGGGCGCTCTACCTGGTCCGCCAGGGCGAGTTCGGCGCCGCCCTGGCGCTGTTCCGCGAGGAGAGTCCCTTCCCATCCATCACCGGGCGCGTCTGCTACTACCCCTGCGAGGCAGTCTGCAACCGCGGCGAGCACGACGAGGCGCTGGCCATCAACATGCTCGAACGGGCTCTGGCGGATCACGGCACCATCCCAGCCCCCCGGCCCCTCGCCAGCCATGCCGAGCACATCGCCGTCGTCGGCAGCGGCCCCGCCGGCTTGACCGCCGCCTACCACCTGGCGTGGCTGGGCTATCGCGTCACGGTCTACGAGAAGGAGCAAGAGATCGGCGGGGTGCTGCGCTACGGCATCCCGGACTACCGCCTGCCGCGGCAGGTGGTGCGCGACGTCGAGGCGATGCTGCGCGGCATGGGGGTGGCGTTCCGCACCGGCGCGGCCGTGGGGCCCGAGCTTCCCTTCAAGACCCTCCTGGCCGAGCATGACGCCCTCTTCCTCGGCGTCGGCCTGTCGGAGGCGCGCGCCCTGACGCTGAAGGGGATCGAGGCGGTCTCCTCGATGCCAGGCATCGAGTTCCTCTACCGCGCCAAGGAGGGCCGCGTGCGGAGCATCGAGGGACACGTGCTGGTCATCGGGGCAGGCGACGTGGCCCTCGACGTAGCGCGCTCGGCCAAGCGCCTGGGCGCCGACAAGGTGAGCATCTACTACCGCGTCCACCTGCGGGCGCATCCGGAGGAGCTGCGCGAGGCGGCGCGGGAGCGCATCAGCATCGACGGCGGCTGGGAGCCGGTGCGCCTGGCGCCCCAGAAGGATGGCGGCGTCGTGGTGCGCATGCAGGGGGTCGATCACCTCGTGGAGGGTCGCGCCGTCCACAACGAGCGGCAGACCGAGGTGCGCTGCGACCACATCATCTACGCCGTCGGCCAGCGCGCCAACGCCTCCTTCCTGCCGCCCGAACTGCTCAGCAACGGCGGCCTGGCCGTCAATGCCCTGGGCCAGACGGCGCACCCCAAGGTGTTCGCCGGCGGCGACATCACCGGATCGTACAACGTCGTTGAGGCGATCGGCGGAGCGAAGCGCGCCGTCATCGGCATCGACAGCCTGCTGCGGGGACGGGACGGCGCGGCGCTGCTGGCGCGCGTCAGCCTCGGCGAGTCTCGGCCCGGGGAATCTCCGCCCGTCTCGCTGCGCTCCTATCGCCAGCTCCTGGGCGGCGAGGCGGCGCCCCTGGTGCGGCAGAGCGTGCCATACGCCGCCATCAACGCCGACTACTTCCCGCCGCAAGAGCGCGTCGGCCGGCCCCACCTGGGCCTCGACGAGCGCCGCGGCCTATGTGACGAGGTGAACCTCGAGGTGCCGCGGGAGGTAGCGATCCGCGAGGCGTCGCGCTGCTTCCACTGCGGCGAGTGCACGGTCTGCGGCAACTGCTTCATCTACTGCCCAGACTCGGCCGTGCTGCAGGGGGAGGATGGCTTCTTCAGCATCAACGGCATGCAGTGCAAGGGCTGCGGCCAGTGCGTGGCGGAGTGCCCGCGCAGCGCCATGAGCATGGTGCCCGAAGGCGACGCCGTGGCGGTCGCCTAAGCCGCTGGCCGGCGCCCCGCGCCTGGCCCGGCGCCACGCCATTAGGGTAGGCGAGCGTGCCGGCCGCCGCGTGCCGGTGGGGGGGCCGGCCTCCACAACGTGGCATCCGTGCGTGTCAGTGTCATGAGAGGCGGTCAATGCGTACAATGATGAATGGCGCCGAGGCGATGGCCGAAGCGGCAAAGCTGTCCGGCGTGAAGGTGACGGCGGTCTTCCCCATCACGCCGCAGACGGAGGTTGCGGAGCTCCTCTGCAACACACCCGGCATCACCACCTTGCGCGGCAACTCCGAGTACAACGTCATGGCCCTCACCCAGGGGGCGGCGTGGGGTGGGGCGCGCGTCTTCACGGTGACGGCCGGCCAGGGCCTTGTCTTGATGAGCGAGCTGATGTGGGAGGTGGCGGGGAACCGCCTGCCCATCGTCATGGGGGTCTTCAGCCGCTCCCTGAAGGGTCCCACCTGGAGCCTCGGCTCACAGCAGAACGACGCCCTGATGATGCGCGACACCGGCTGGCTGCAGTTCTACTGCGAGTCGGCGCAGGAGATCCTCGACTACATCCTCATCGCCTACAAGCTCTGCGAGCAGGTGAGCATGCCGGCGATGGTGGTGGGGGACGGCTTCTACCTCAGCCATACGACGGAACCCATCGACCTGCCCGAGCCCGAGCAGGTGGCGCGCTTCCTGCTTCCGGAGCCGCCGCAGAAGGTCCTGCCGATCGGCCTCGGCGCCACCGATTTCGCCAGCAAACGTCCACCCGTGGACTACTACCACTTCTACGAAGAGCTGAACGACGAAGTCCGCAATCTCCCCGAGGGTCCCCTGCCGCACGTTTTCGAAGAGTTCGCCCGCCTCTTCGGGCGCGAGCGGGGGCTTGTGGAGACCCACAACTGCGACCGCGCCAGGACGGTCTTCGTCACCTCCGGCATCACCAGCGGCACGGTGCGGGCCTACATCAACGAACACCCGGAGAGCTGCGCGGCGGTCGGTCTCATCAAGCTGCTGGGGCTGCGGCCCTTCCCGGAGCGCGAGCTGCTGGCGGCCATCGGCCCGCAGGTGGAGAACCTGGTAGTGATCGACCGCAACGTCTCGGTCGGCCGCGGCGGCATCTGGGCGCAGGAGATCGCCGCCACCCTCTTCAACCGACCGGGGCCGCGGCCGACGCTCTTCAACTACATCGTCGGGATCGGCGGCGAGAACGTCGACCAGCAGGTGATCGAGCGCATCCACAAGGACATCATCAGCGGCAACGCGGAGACTGTGCCGCGCTTCATCCACTAACAGCCCGACACGGTTGGCAGGCGGCCGCCGCGGCGCTGCTTTCGAGCCCGGCGGCAACCTCCTCAGCCGGCAGCATAGAGCCTCGACCAGCGAGGCGGGACGAGCAGCGTATGCTTACCTTCCCTCAGTTCAAAGAGCAGATCATGTACGGCGGGCACAGCGCCTGCCCCGGCTGCGGCTCCACGGTGGCGCTGCGCATGGTGCTGGACGCCATGGGGCCGAACACCACGATGTTCGTGCCGGCGAGCTGCGCCAGCACCTACGTGGGCTTCATGCGCTCGAGCACCGAGGTGCACGCCGTGCACTGCCTCTACCCCAGCGCCTTCGGGCAGGCGGCCGGTTTCGTCACGGCGCGGCGCCTGGCCGGCGATGACGTCGAGGTGATGATCTGGGGCGGCGACGGGGCGTTCTACGACATCGGCATGGACGGCCTGTCGCACGTGGCGGCGCAAGGGTTCGACATCGTGGCGGTGTGCAACGACAACCAGGGCTACATGAACACCGGCCACCACAGCTCCAGCTCGACCATCCTGGACACCGATACCAAGCTCACGCCGGGCGGCATGCGGACGGGCCACAAGGAGATCATGGACATCATGGTGGCCCACAACATCACCTACGCCGCCACCATCTCCGCCGCCTACCCGGAAGACCTGAAGGCCAAGGTCGCCAAGGCGAAGGGCCTGCCGGGGTTCAAGTTCCTGCACCTGCTGGCAAGCTGCGTGAACTGGGGCTACGAGGTGGAGATCGGCGTCAAGCTGGCCCGCCTGGTGGTGACCACCCGCATCCACCCCCTCTACGAAGTGGAGCGCGGCGAGTACCGTTTCACCTGCCTGCCGCCGCAGGCGCCGGTGCAGGAGTACCTGAAGCTGCAGGCGCGCTTCCGCGGCACCAACGTGGAGGCGTTCCAGAAGGCCATCGACGACCGCTTCGCGATAATCTGGGAGAAGGCCGCCGGGCGCGTCGCGCCGCTCGTCGATGACCCCGCGGGCACGCGCATGTTCCTGCAGCAGCAGCCCGTGGCGGCGGGTGCTTGATTGCTTGCGATCTCGCCTCCTCTCCGCCGGGGCTGGAGGTGAAGAGCGCGGACAGCCCAAGGAAATCCCCAGGCGCGGGAGCGGCGCCGCAGGCCGCCCGCCGCGGCGTTGACGTGGCGATGGTACGGCCAGTCGGACGACTGCCCCGGCCCGCCGCCGTCGCGCACGTAGACGCCTGGCTGCTCCAGGGGATGCGGCAGGCTGTGCCGCTCCCGCAGCCCGGCAAGTCGCCAGGCGCGCAGGCGCTCATCGAGCCGCGGATCGGCGTTCAGGTACGGCAGCGGCCGAAGCCAGGCGAGGTCGGTCGTGGCGATGCGGCACCCATGCGGCCGCAGGGCCTTGTGGATCTCCCGCGCCACGAACCCGCGCCCCGCCCCCACCTCGAGGAGGCGGCGCGGCGGCGGCGCCATCCCCTGAATCGCCGCGACCACGTATCCCACCCGCGTCTCCATGCCGGGCAGGAGGTAGTTCGGCTGACCCCACTGGTGCGGCTCCCACTCCTGCGTCCAGGCCTGGCGGTCAAGCCCGTCCCGCATGAGAACGCGCAGCCCCGCACTCCCTACGGCAGGGGGCGATCTTTCGTGGCGCGCCAGAAGAAGGCCGCCAGGTCCTCGGCATGCATGCGCTTGATGGCGCGGGGGAAATGGGCTTTCCCGTCAAGGGGAGGTGGCAGCCGCAGCCACTGGAGAATCTTTCGTGGGGTCTGCTGCCGAGCCCAGGTCGTCAGATCGACGGCCTCGGCAAGACGCAGCGCCTCCAGCGCCTCGAGCCGCTCCGCGCGCTGCTGATCGGAGGGCGCGGAAGCCGGTCCACCGTATCTCACCTCATGGATGACGACGGTGTGACAGGCGGCGCACCGCGTCTCGAAGACCCGCAGGCCGCGCTTCGGGCTGCCGGCCATCGCCGCCGGCGGGCTTCCCAGCATTGCGGCGCCGCCGGCAAGAAGTCCGAGGAGACCTCCCCAGAGCAGAACCCGCGCCAAGGAGCCATCCGCCCTACGCATTCTACTTCTCCAGCGGCCACGGGCCGACCGCCAGGCCGCGCGAAGGGAGAGGCGCCGCTCCGCCACCCCTACGAGCGCAGATCGAGCACCGTCTTCGAGGGGTAGAGGCCGGAGACCTTGCCCGCCACGGTCTCGACAGCCTGTTGCGCCTCTTCGAGGCCGTAGCGCTGATCGACGATGTCCTCGATGGGGTACTTGCGCGAGCGCACCAGGTTCGCCGCCAGCGTATGCGCTTCGGTGCCGCTCGACAGCACGCCGAGCAGGCGCAGCTCCTTGAACTGCAGCTTCTGGAGGAAGAGCGGCGTCACCGTCTCGGTGCCGGAGAGGCCGGCGGCCACGATCGTGCCCAGCGGCGCGGCGAGGTCGGCGGCGATGCTGACGGCGCGCGGGTCGCCGGTGACCTCGACGACGACGTTCGCCAAGTCGCCGCCGGTGATGTCGCGCACCGTCTGCGCCAGGTCTTCCTTCTCGATGTCGATGCAGTAGTCGGCGCCGAACCGCCGCGCCAGCTCGAAGCGCCGCGCGTCGCGCGTCAGCCCTGTCACGATCACCGTGCGGGCGCCGCACTCGCGCGCCACAATGGTGGCGCACAGCCCCTGCTGCCCCACCCCCTCGATGACCACGATGTCCCCCGACTGCACGCGCCCCATGAGGTGCACCCATTCATAGGCGTTGGCGAGCACGGAGGGCGTCAGCGCGCAGGCTTCGGCGGGCAGGTCGTCGGGCATCTTGTGGAGGACGCTGTTGGGCGCGAGGTACATGTGCTCCCCGTAGCCGCCCCAGAGGTGCGGGGGCGCGACCGCGTTCGTCAGCGTGCCGTAGCCGATGAGGTGCAGGCAGTGCTTGAAGTGCCCCAGTCGGCACTGCTTGCAGAAGCCGCAGGGGACGAAGTTCTCGACGATGACGCGGTCCCCCGGCTGCACCCCCCAGCGCTGCGCCGCCAGGTCGCCCGCCGCCGCCACCCGACCCAAAATCTCATGGCCCAGGATCACCGGGTAGCCGCCGGCCTGCACCTTGCCGTAGAAGATCGACGGGTCGGTGCGGCAGATGCCCACCATCTCCACCTTCAGCAAGCCGTCGTCGGCATGCAGCTCCGGCACGGGATACTCCCGCAAGCGCATTTCACCGATCTTCTCCACCACCGCCGAGGTTGTCTTTTTCGCCATGGGTCGTCTTCCTACGCCATCGAGTGAGGTCGCCTGCGCCGCGCCAGCAAGCTCCCGCCCGCCCGACTCTGTTGCCTTACAGTATGCCGCCTGCCTGCGCGTTGTCCACGGGAATTCCCCGCAGACCCTCCGCATCACCGCCCCAGCCGCGCGACCCCGGGAATTCCCCTCGCGGCAGGCCATGGCAATGACTATGCTGTAGCGCACCATGAGTCAGGAGGGCACATGACCGGGGAACCAACTCGACCGATTGCCGGCCGCGCCAGCGCTGCGGCCACGGCTGCCTTCGCCCGCCGGCAGGGGGCGGCGCGGCCGCGCCTGGAGCCGACGGCCTTCCGCGAGCTGAGCGGCACGGGCCTCACCGTCTCCAAGGTGGGCTACGGCACCTACCGCGTGCACGTCGACGTACCGGAGCACCATGAGACGCTCGCCGAGGCGATCCGCCGCGGCTGCAACTGCATCGACACCTCGAGCAACTATACGGACGGCGGCAGCGAACGCCTCATCGGCGCGGTGCTGGGCGACCTCATCGGGGCCGGCGAGGCGCGGCGCGAGGAAATCGTGCTGGTCTCGAAGGTGGGCTACCTGCAAGGGCAGAACCTTGACCTGGCGGTGCAGCGCCAGGCGCGGGGGAACCCCTGGCCGGAGATTGTCCATTACCAAGAGGGTTGCTGGCACTGCATCCACCCCGATTTCCTCGTGGACCAGCTCGAACGCAGCCTGGCCCGCCTGCGGTGCAGCGCCCTCGATGTCTACCTCCTCCACAACCCGGAGTACTTCTTCGCACACGCCCTGCATGACTCCGGCTCCCAGGACCTGCCGGCCCTGCGCGACGAGTTCTATCGCCGCGTGGAGCGCGCCTTCGCGCAGTTCGAGCGCTTCATCCAGGAGGGGCGGCTGTCATTCTACGGCATCTCCTCGAACACCTTCCCCAATCCGCGGCAGGACGGCGAGACGGTCAGCCTCGACCGCGTCCTGGCGGCGGCCCGCCGGGCCGCGGCGGAGGTGCTCGGCGACCCTGAACGGCACCACTGCAAGGTCGTGCAGCTCCCCTACAACCTCTTTGAGAGCGGCGCTCTGACGGAGCGCAACACGCCGCTCAACGGCGCCTCGGCAACCCTCCTCGAGGCCGCGGCCGCCTGGGGCGTCGGCGTCCTCGTCAACCGCCCCCTCAACGCCATCCGCGGCAATTCCATGCACCGCCTGGCGCGGCCGGCGCCGCCGCCGGGGAGCGACTATGCCGGCGAGCTCGAGACGACGCTGCGCGCCCTGCAAACAACGGAAGCAGCGCTGCGCCAGGAGATGGAGGGGTGGCCCCAGCCCCCGCGCGCCTCGGACCTCGGCCCGCAGCAGCAGTTCTTCTTCGACGTCGGCGAGGTGCTGGCCGCCAACCTCGCGCGCCTGCCGGCGGGCGAGCAGTGGGAGATGATCGTCGGCCGGATCCTCGCCCCGAACATCCAGAAGGCCCTCGAGGAGGCCCTGCGCCGCTGCCCGATTGAGCGCCGCGAGGCCTGGAAGGGGCGGCAGCCGGCCTACGTTGAGCAGCTCAACGCTCTCCTCGCCGGCATCCGGCGCTACCACGAGTGGCGCGCCGCCGAGCAGATGGCGCCGCTCGACGACCGCCTGGCGGCCTGCCTGCCGCCCGGCACTCCCCAGGCGACGCTCTCCCAGAAGGCCCTCCAGTTCGTCGCCTCGTCTCCCGGCGTCGCCGTCGTCCTTAACGGCATGAAGCGCTCCCCGTACGTGGAAGATGCCCTCGCCATCATGGAGATGCCGTCGTATGCTGACGTGATGGGGCTGGCAGCCGCGGCCTACGAAACCTCCTGAGGGGGAGAAGGTTCCTCCACGCGATCTCATCTTGCGAAAGGGTGGCGGCAATGGCTCTTACGGTACGCGTCGGTGATCGTTTCCCCGATTTCGAGCTGCCCTCGTCAAGCGGCGAGGTGGCGAGGCTCTCCGAGCTGCTCAAGAAGAAGCCGAGCATCGTCGCCTTCTATCGCGGCTACTGGTGACCGAAGTGACAGGTCCAACTGCGGGAATTGGTCCAATTCCATGACACGATCGCCCACAGCTACTGCGATGTCGTCGCGGTGAGCACCGACAGCGTCTCGGAGTGCGCCGCCTTCCGCGCCGGCCTGAACGCGCGCTTCACCTTCCTCAGCGACGCCGAGCGCCAGGCCGTCGAGCGCCTCGGCATCGTTGATGACTCCGACCCCCGGCGCCCGCGCATCGCCGCGCCCTTCACCTTCGCCCTGCTGCCGGACCTCACCGTGCACCGCATCTACAACGGCTGGTGGTTCGTCGGCCGGCCGACGCCGCATGAGCTGCGCCTGGATATTCGTGAGATGAGCCGCCGCTGCCGGGAGAACTACGAGGGGCCCTGCGCACCCGCGTAGCCTTGTCGGAGCGCGGGCGTCCCGCCCGCACCTGCAAGGCTCCAAGTCTCGGCCGCCGCCCCTTTCGCGGCCACCCCCCGTCACTCAAGCCTGCGCAATGGCATAGCCGCCGGGGCCCTCGGTCTTCAGGTGGTGGACGAGAAAGCCGTTCGCCTCCAGCAGCCGGCGCAGGCTCAACGGGGTGTGGAAGGTCCGGCCGGTGAAGCCGTACACCATGGCCTCGAAGAGCAGCGCCCCCATGTTGCCTCGGCGCCCCTCGTCCGGCAGGAACTCCACCACCACGAGGTGGCCGCCGGGGCGCAGGGCGGTTCGGCAGGCGCCGAGGAGCTGCTGCTGCTCCGTCTCGCTGAGGGTATGGAGGAGTTGGCTCATGAAGACGGCGTCGTACGGCCCCCCAAGAGGCTCGCGGCGGCAGTCGCCGGGCCGCTCCTGGAGGCGCCCCGCCACGCCGAGCCGCTCGCCGAAGCGGCGCGCCACGGCGGTGAGGTGCGGGTGATCGAGCAGCGTCAGCTTCGCCCGCGTCAGCCGCAGGAGAGCAGTCAAGCCGAAGGCCCCGGCGCTGCGCCCCAGGTCGAGCAGCCCCCACGCCTCGTCATGCTCCCCTTTCCAGCCCAGATCGTCGCAGACCTTCTCGGCGATGGGCCGATTGATGCCGAAGAGCCCGGTCGCCAGGCTGGCGGCGTACTCCTTGTCGTCGACCCACACATCGAGATCGAGCGCCCTGCCCTGCGCGATGACGTGCTCGTAGTGCTCGAAGACGCGGAAATGGTAGGCCGAGCCGCAGCCCGCGGTGATGAGATCGCCAAGGTAGCTTGGGCTGTCTTCGACGAGGTAGGTTTCCGCCAGGGGACGCAGGCGGTAGGACTCCCCCTCCTTGCGCAGCAAGCCCAGGGCGGTGAGGGCGTTGAGGGTGACGCGGATGCCGCCGGCGTCTCCCGCAACGGCGGCGGCGAGCTGCGCTACCGTCGCGTTGCCGCGGGCGATGTGGCTGAAGAGCCCGGTCGCCACGGCGCCCCGCAGGAGGCCGGCGGTCCAGTGGCCGGTGGCGAGCAGCAGGATGGCATCGGGTCGCAGGCGGGCCGCCATCGTCTCCCCCTGGAGCGAGCATCCTTTTCAGCAGGCCGGCACTCCCATCGCCGCCGGCGCCTGCCCCCCGCGCCAGCGCCCCCGGCGCGCGCCATTGACGACGCCACGACGCGCTGCTATCGTCCCAGCATACCACAGCTCATGAGCGCGACGGCAGGGCGGCCCCCACACTGCCGCGGCAGGACCTGGCAGAGCCCCCGAGGTGTTGAACTGCCAGTGCGAACGGCGGGGGGTAGCGGCGGGATATTCCGCCACGGAAGTGCGGACGTCTTCAACGAAGCCACGAGAAGGAGGAGAACGATGACGACCTTTTCCTTGCTTGCGAGAAGAAGCGTTCGTTTCGTTGGAGTGTTCGTCGCGGTTGCGGTGATGGCGGTCAGCCTGCATGGAGTGCCGACGGCCACGGCGGAGCCCGTGAAGGTGCGCATCGGCGCCTCGAGCATCCTGCCGACGGTCATCTTCCCAATGTTCTACAAAAAGCCTGAGCTGCTGAAGCACTACGGCAAGTCGTACACCGTTGATCTGCCGGTGATCAATTCGACTTCCATCCAGTTGCAGGCGCTGGCCGCCAAGGAGATCGACCTGGGATTCCTGGCGGCCTTGAGCCTGGGGAACGCCATCCAGAACGCCAAGCTTGACCTCCGGGTGGTGAGCGACCTGGTGCAGGAGGGCATCGAGGGCCGCTCCATCAACCGCTGGCTGGCCTTGGACTCCTCGGGCATCACCAAGCCGGAGCACCTGAAGGGGAAGAACATCGGGGTTTTGGCCTACGGCACGGCGGTGGACCTCATCCTGCGCACCTACCTGAAGCAGCACGGCCTGGACCCGAACCGCGATGTGAACATCGTCGAGGCGGCCTTTCCCAATCAGGGTCCGATGATGCGCGCCGGCAAGCTCGATGTGGCGGGTCTCGTCATCCCCTTCACCGTCATCGAACAGGCCAAGGGGGGAGTCCATACGGTGTTCGGCGGACCGGACGCCATGGGCCGTCATCAGGCGCTCATCACGGTGGCGCGCACCGAGTTCCTGCAACAGAACCGGCAGGTCATGAACGATTTCTTCGAGGACTGGTTGAACGCCTGGCGCTGGTTCATTGATCCGAAGAACAAGCAAGAGGTGCTGCAGATCGCCTCGAGCATGAGCAAAATTCCGGTGGACAAGCTGCAATGGTACGGCACCACCGATGACTACTACCGCGACCCCGCCGCCATGCCGCACCTGCCGTCGCTGCAGCGCAACGTCGATACGGCCTTCGAGATGGGCTTCATCAAGGAGCGCCTAGATGTGGCGAAGATCACCGACCTCTCCTTCCTCGAGGAGGCGAAGCGGCGGCTGGGGGTCAAGTAAGCCGGCCGCTCAGGTTGGCTGACGTCAGGCTGAGGAGGACGTGGCGCTCCGCCCGGCTGCCACGGCTGCGGCCCGCGGCTGAAGCGAGGTGTCGAGACCCTGGATGGCAAGCAGAGCGCGCTGCGGTGGCCGGCGCGGGTCACCGCAGCGCGCTCTCGATGATGCGCGCAAAGATCGCGTCAAGCTCCTTCGCCATCGTATCCAGCGCCGCATTCTGATACGGCGCGAACACCTCGGAGGGCGTCCGGTACGAAACGGTGGCGGTGCCGTCGGGATTTTCGGTCACGTAGAGGCGCAGCGGTGCTTCGATGCCCGCCCGCGCGTCGGCCCGCAGCATACGGACCGCGAAGTCGGGACGGAAGACCATGAACACCTGGTTGCCGGGGATGGTGACCCCGATCGAGCGGGCGCCGTTCTGGGCGTTCGCCAGGCAGACGAGCCCCATTTTGTGGGCGGAGATGGCGCGCTCCAGATCAGCCGTGAAGGCGGCGAAGGGTTTGGTGCCGCGGTGGGTTTCCCGCGCCCTCGCCTTGGCCGGGAACAGCCCCGTCACCACGCACGTCGCAGCAAGAAGCAGCAGGCCGATGATCCGGCAACTGCGAACCCTCATGAAGCCTCCCTTCTTTCCCTTGCATCATTCCTGTTGTACGACGCGCGCTCTGGGTGACGCTTCGGTCCCGCGCTAAGGGTCCCCCCGGACCCGGCAGGCAGCCGATGCCCTCAAGCGCCTCAGCATATTCCTAGCACGCCGTGGTTCCGGGTGTCGACCGTTCCGCCCCGACGTGCTCTCAGGATGCCCGGCGGAGGGACGCCGTTGCGCAGCCCGACGTCGGTCGGTATCATGGCTGCCAGCGGGGAAACATCCCTGAAGCAAGGGAGGCGCCGAACTTTGGAGGCAAGAGACCTCCGAGAAGGGAGGAACCATGCCAACGTACATCACGCTCTTCCGTTACACCCAGCAGGGGATCGAGAAGATCAAGGAGAGTCCAGCACGGCTTGACCGGGCCAAGCAGATGGTAAAAGCCGCCGGTGGTGAGATCAAAGCCTTCTATCTCACCCTGGGGACCTACGACATCGTCACGATCAGTGAAGCGCCGAACGATGCAGCATATGCCAAGATCATGCTGACCCTCGCCGCGGCCGGAGCCGTCCGCTCGGAGACGCTGCATGCCTTCTCGGAAGCGGAGTACCGGAAGCTCATCGGAGAGCTACCCTAGGTTGTGAACCAGAGAGGATGAGCCAGGCGGCAGGCGCGGGAACCACGGCGTCTCCCTCAGCCGTTCTTCGAGACCGCATCACCACGCGGCATGGAAACCTCCATGCTGCTTGGCACCCCGGCGCGAAACGCCGCGGCGAAGCTTTCGGCGGCGGCCGGGTGGGGTAGCTCGGCGCCTGCATGCGGGCGGTGCGCGCGGCGATCGTCGAGCGTCTCCCCCGCAACGTTCAACGTTCCCCGTCGCGCCTTTAGGGATGAAAGGGAACCGGACATGGAATACGATCTGCGCGCGGCGCTCAGGCAATATCAGCAGGTGGGCGAGCTCGTCAGCATCGGCAAAGAGATCGACCCCAGGTATGAACTCTCGGCGGTGCTCTGGAAGCTACGCCAGGGCCCGGCCGTCTGCTTCGAGAAGGTGAAAGGCTCGCCCTTCCGCGTCGTGGGGAACGTCATCAACACCCGGCGCAAGCTCGCCATTGCCCTGGGGATCGACGAGAGCGAGGTCCTGACGCATGGCGTGGAAGCCTTGGAGAACCCGCTGCCGTGCGAGACCCTGGGCGACGCCCCCTGCAAGGAGGTGAAGATCACCCCGGTTCCCGACCTGAGCAGAATCCTGCCCATCCCGAACGTCTCGGAGCATGACGGCGGCCCCTACATCACCGCCGGCATCGCCGTTGCCCGGCATCCGGAGACCGGCCAGCGCAACTACTCCATCCACCGCATGCAGTTCCACGGCGGCAACGTCTGCGGCATCAGCCTGGCGCCGACGCATCTGAGCAAGATCGCCCAGAGCTGCCGGGCCTTAAAAAAGCCCCTCGAGCTGGCGATCTCGATCGGCAATCACCCGGTGATCTGCTTCGCCGCATGCATGTACGTGCCGTCGGGCCATGACGAGCTGGAGGTGGCGGGCGGCATGCTGGGCAAGCCGGTGCAGCTCGTGAAATGCGAGACGGTGGACCTCGAGGTGCCGGCGGCTTCGGAGATCGTGCTGGAGGGCGAGCTCTGCTACGACGATGTGCGCGACGAAGGCCCCTTCGGCGAGTTCCACGGCGCCTATGCCGCCCAGGGTCGCAAGCCGACGTTCCACGTCAAGGCCGTCACGCACCGCAAGGATGCGCTCTACCAGACCATCGTCGGCAGCATCCACCCCGAGCACCTCTTCCTCACCGGCATGCCGCGAGCCATGACCCTCTACCGCGCTCTCAAGGTAGCCAACCCGCGCATTCAGGATATCGCCATGACTAACGGCGGTTGCGGCCTCTTCCACGCCGCTATCTCGGTGAAGAACCCCTCCGAGGGGGAGGGCAAGCGCGTCATTTTCAATGCCTTCGGGGTGAATGACCTGCTGAAGAAGGTGACCGTGGTCGATGACGACATCGACGTGCACGACCCCGTGCAGGTGGAGTGGGCGACGGCCACGCGCATGCACGCCGACCGCGACGTCTTCATCGTCCCGCACGTGAAGGCCAGCCCCGCCGATCCCCTCAATGAGAACCTCCTCATCTCAAAGATGGGGATTGACGCCACGAAACCACGCACCGATAACCCGGAGCGCTTCAAGTTCGCCTTCGTCCCGAAGAGCGTCTACGCCGAGGTGGAGAAGAACTGGGAGAGCTACGTGAAGGGATGAGGTGGGGCGGCGGCGCCGGACACTCGGCCGCACCGTCTCGTCGTCTCACGCCATATTCCGGCTGCCGCTTGCAATCGCAGCGATCGGGCGGGGGGACCATCTTCCCTCGCCCGCCGGCGCTCCGCCCCCTGCTTGACACGGTGCGACGCCGATCGCATACTCGCCGCACATTCCGGAGAGCATCCTCCTGTCGCGTCGCCGTACCACCCACCTGAAAGCGCGCCTCCATGGGGTACGCAGTCGGAATTGACATCGGCGGCACGTTCACCGACCTCGTCATGTACGGCGACACAAACCGCCTGCTGATCACCGGCAAGGTGCTGACGACGCCGGAGAACCCGGCCCTGGGCGCCCTGGAGGGCTTGCGGCGGCTGATGGAGCGCGCCGGCATCGGCGGCCGGGAGATCGAGGTCGTGGTGCACGGCACCACGCTGGTGGCGAACGCCATCGTCGAACGCAAGGGGGCCACGACCGGCCTCCTTACCACGAACGGCTTCCGCGATATCATCGAGACCCGCCGCGAGAAGCGCTACGACCTCTACGACCTCTCCGCTCAGTTCCCCGAGCCCCTGGTCCCGCGCTCGCGGCGCCTCGGGGTTCCCGAGCGCATCGCCGCCGATGGCGCCATCCTGCAACCCCTCGACAGCCAAGCCGCCGGCGCCGCCGTCGACACGCTGCTGGCGCGCGGCGTCGAGTCCGTGGCCATCTGTCTGCTCCACGCCTACCGCAATCCCACCCACGAACAGGCCCTGCGCGACCTCCTGGCGGCGCGCGCGGCTCATCTCACGGTCTCGCTCTCCTCGGAGGTGGACCCCGAGCTCCGCGAGTACGAGCGCTTCTCCACCACCGTCTGCAACGCCTACACGCAACCCGTCATGGCTCGCTACCTGCGCGAGCTGCAGGAGGGCCTGTGGGCCGCCGGGGTCAGGGCGCCCCTGCACATCATGCTCTCCAGCGGCGGCATCACCACCCCCGCCGTGGCGGCGCGCTTTCCGGTGCGCATCCTCGAGTCGGGACCGGTGGGCGGCGTACTGGCGGCGGCCCACGTCGGGCGCTCCGCCGGCTCGTCGTCCCTGCTCTCCTTCGACATGGGCGGCACGACCGCCAAGCTCTCCTTCATCGAAGGCTCGACCCCCACCCTGCTGACGGAGTTCGAGGTTGACCGGGCCTACCGCTTTAAGAAGGGGAGCGGCCTGGTGGTGCGCGTGCCGGTGGTGGACATCGTCGAGATCGGCGCCGGAGGGGGGAGTATCGCCCAGGTCGGCGGCATGGGACTGCTGAAGGTGGGGCCGGAGAGCGCCGGGTCACGTCCGGGGCCCGCCTGCTATGGCTTCGGCGGGGTGCTGCCGACGGTCACCGATGCCGATCTCCTCCTGGGCTACATCAACCCGGAGCGCTTCCTGGGAGGCAGGATGCCGTTGAACCGCGCCGCCGCCCACCAGGCCATCGAGACGCGCCTCGGCAAACCCCTGGGGATGGAGGCGATCGAGGCGGCCTGGGGCATCCACCGGGTGGTCAACGAGAACATGGTGAACGCGGCGCGCATCTACATGGCCGAGAAGGGGCGCGACCCGAAGCGCTACGACCTGATCGCCTTCGGCGGCGCGGGTCCCATCCATGCCGCCTGGCTGGCGCGCAAGCTGGGAATTGCGCGGGTCACCGTGCCGCCGCGCGCCGGCGTCGCTTCGGCGCTGGGCTTCCTCGTCACCCCCCTGTCGTTCGACTTCGTGCGCACCTACGTGACCGGGATCGCCGGCGTCGACTGGAGCCACCTGAACCAGCTCTACGCCACGATGGAGGCGGAAGCCCGCGGCATGCTCGGCGCCGCCGGCATCGCCGAGCGTGACATCACGCTGCGGCGATACGCGGAGATGCGCTACGTCGGGCAAGGACGGGAGATCTTCGTGCCGCTGCCTGCCGGCCCCTATGGGCCCGCTGCGCAGCCAGCCCTGACGCAGGCGTTCGATGCGGCCTATGCCGGCATTTACACGCAGACGAATCCGGGGCAAGCCATCGAAGCGATCAACTGGCGGCTGCTGGCCAGCGGCCCCACGCCGCGGCGCGCCTTGATCTCCCCCCTGCTCCCCGCCGACGCCGCCAGGAAACCGGGCGCGGCGCGCCCCGTCGACTACCGCAAGGTGTACCTCGGCGAGGGGATGGGAGGCGAAGGGGTGGGGTTCTGCGAGTGCGCCGTCTATGATCGCGCCACCCTCCCCGCGGGGGCGCGGATCAGCGGACCGGCCCTGGTGGAAGAGGAGGATACGGTCACCCTCCTGGGGCCGGAGACGAAGGCGGAGATCGACGCCTTCTCCAACATCGTCATCACCATCCACACTCACGCGAGGTAAGGCGCGTGTACGATGCCGTGACCTTGGAGGTGCTCTGGAACCGCGTCATCGCCATCTGCGAGGAGCAGGCGCGCTCGCTCTTCAACGCCTCCTTCTCGACCATCGTGGGCGAGAGCGAGGACTTCGCCAGCGCCCTCTACGACGCCCGCGGCAACCTCCTGGCCCAGGCGGCGAGCAGCGGCACCGTCGGTATGATGATGGGGATGACGAAAGGCATCAAGGCGTTCCTGCGCAAGATTCCGGCGGCGGCGCTGCAGCCCGGCGACGCCCTCATTGCGAACGATCCCTGGCTGCTGTCGGGACACAAGTACGACGTCACCATCGCCTCGCCGGTGTTCCGAAGCGGCGTTCTCATCGGCTTCACGGCCACCACGCTGCACGCCACCGACATCGGCGGCATCGGCTTCTCCGCCGCCTCGCGGCAGGTCTTCGACGAGGGGCTCACCATCCCGATCATGAAGATCGTCAAGGCCGGGAGGCCGAACGAGGAGCTCCTCGAGATCATCCGCGAAAACGTCCGCGAGCCCGACCAGGTGATCGCCGACTTCTTCGCGCAGCTTGCCGCGAACACGCTCGGCAGCCAGAAGCTCCTCGACTTCATGAGCGACTATGATCTCCCCACCCTCGAGCCGCTCGCCGCGGCGATCGTGGACCGCACCGAGCAGGCCATGCGCGCGGCCATCGCGGCGCTGCCCGATGGCGTCTTCACCTCCACGGTGGATTTCGACGGCTATGAAGCGCCGCTGCGCATCGTCGCCACGGTGCGCATCAGCGGCGACGAGATGACGGTTGATTTCGCCGGCACCTCGCCGCAGGTGCCGCGTGGCATCAACAGCGTCCTGAACGTCACCGAAGCCTACACAGTGCACGCCATCAAGTGCGCCCTGGCGCCGGACATCCCCAACACCGAGGGGACCTTCCGCCCCATCCGCGTCCTGGCGCCGGAGGGCTGCCTGCTGAACGCCCGGCGGCCCGCCGCGGTGATGGCCCGGCACGTCCTCGTGCTCTTCATCTCGGCGGCGGTCTTCGGCGCCCTGGCGCACGCCGTACCGGAGAAGGTCATCGCCGAAAGCGGCCACCGCATGATCCATGCCCTGAGCGGCATGGCTCCTTCCGGCGAGCCGTTCATCTACTGGTTCCTCGTCAGTTGCGGCGTGGGAGCCACGGCCGCGCACGACGGCCTCTCCGGCACCAACTTCCCGGCCGCCGTCGGCACGGTTCCAGTCGAGATGATCGAGACGGTATCGCCGGTCTTCATCGAGAGGAAGGAGCTGCTCCTCGACTCCGGCGGGCCGGGCACGTTCCGCGGCGGCTGCGATCAGGAGGTGGTCTTCCGCATCCACTCGCGGGAGGCCGCGACGCTCTCGGCGATGTACGACCGCCTCCTCTTCCCGGCGCGGGGCTACGCCGGGGGCGGGGCGGGAAGGCCGGGCCGCTTCAGGATTCGGGGCGCCGCCGGAGAGCGCGCTCCAGGAGGGAAGGAGCGCTGCTCCATCGCGCCGGGGGAGACGGCGGCGGTTTGCGGGGGTGGCGGCGGCGGCTATGGGCCAGCCGAGCGGCGGGACCCCGAGCGGGTGCGCCGCGACGTCGAGGATGGCCTGGTGTCGCCGGAAGCCGCCCGCGCCGTCTACCGCGTCGTTCTCGATCCCGAATCCCTGGCGATCAACTGGCAAGCCACCACGATGCTTCGCGCGCAGGGGTGAGGGGCGCGCCATGGCGCACCGCGCCCCCGCTGCCCGCCGTTTCGTCACTCGCCTACGTCCAGAAGCAGCGCCGTCTGGAGGAGGGTCAGTCATGCAGCACAGGTCGCTCGGGAGGGTGCGGAGGATCAGCGGCGCTGGGCTGGCGCTGCTGGCGTTCGTCCTTGCCGTCGTGGCGAGCGTCGCGGCCGTGGAGGAGGTGAAGGTCGGCCACCAGCCGACGATCACCACCGCGCCGGTCTACATCGCCGTGGAGAACCGCTACTTCGCGGAGGAGGGGCTGAATGTTCAGGTGACCGCCTTTGCGTCCAGCGGCAAGCAGATGCCGGCTCTCGCCACGGGGCTGCTCGACGTCGGCACCGGCGCTCCGGGAGCGGCGCTCTTCAATGCCATCGCGCAAGGGATGGACTTCAAGGTCGTCGCCGATAAGGGGCAGATCCGACCCGGCATGTCGGCCGGCGGCCTGATGGTGCGCCAGGACCTCTGGGACTCCGGGGAGGTCCGCTCCCCCAAGGATATGGTCGGCCGCCGCATCCTCTCCTATGCGCCCGGAATTCAGATCGACATCCTGATCATCGAGACCCTGAAGAAGTACGGCGCCCAGTGGAAGCCGGAGAACCGCATCTACATGCCGCCGCCGAAGATCATCAGCGCCTTCCAAACCAAAGTCGTGGACATCGCCACCGCCGTCGAGCCCTGGATCACCCGCACCCAACGCGCCGGGTTGGGGAAAATTTTGATCTCCTACGAAGACCTCGAGCTGACGCGGGACGCCCAGATCGGCGTGACGATTTACTCCGGCGCCTTCTCCAGGACGCGCAAGGAGGCGGCGAAGAAGTTCATGAAGGCGTACGTCAAAGGGGTGCGCTTCTACACGGAGCACGGCTTGAAGAACCCCGAGGTGACGAAAATCCTCACCAAGCACACCAAGGTGCCGGTGGAGGACATCGCCGCGACGATCCCGTTCTACCTCGACAAGGATGGGCGGCCGAACGTTTCGAGCATCATGCGCTTCCAGGACTGGTTCTTTGATAACGGCTACACGAAGAAGAAAGTGCCGCAGGAGCAGATCATCGACCTGAGCTTCCTGAACTGAGCGATCACGGTGGGGCGCGGCCGGCGGGGCGGCGCCTTCGCTCCGCCGCGGCCCGCGCGCCGCGCGAGTTTCTGAACACCCTCGCTGCTCGGTGCGCCTGCCGGCGCTCCCCGCTGGCGCGACCGCACCGGTGGGGGAGCCGCGTCGTCTGTGGTGCCGCCCATGAGCTTGCGGATCAGCGTTGATACGGGCGGGACGTTCACCGATTTCGTCTGCCTCGACGACAGCGGCGAGGCTCAGGTGACGAAGATCCTGAGCCTCCCCGAGAACCCCGCCGCAGCTGTGTTCGCCGGCTTGCGCCAGATTGCCGCGGCACGCGGTCTGCCCCTGTCGGAGCTGCTGGCCTCGACGACGAACCTGTTTTTCGGCACGACCCTCGGCACGAACGCCGTCCTCACCGGCACGGGCGCGCGGCTGGGCCTGCTGACCACGAAGGGGTTCCGCGACCTCCTGGAGATGCGGCGGGGGACGCGGGACCACCTCTACGACAACAAGACGCCTCCCCCGTCTCCCCTCGTTCCCCGCTACCTGCGCCTCCCCATCACCGAGCGCGTTGACGCCGCCGGCGAGGTGATCATCCCCTTGCGCGCGGAGGATGTCGCGCAGGCCTGCGCCACGCTGCGGCGCGAGGAGGCCGAGGCCGTCGCCGTCGCCTTCCTGCACGCCTACTGCAACCCGAAGCACGAGCGCGAGGCGGCGGCGCTCCTCGCCCGGCTCTGGCCGCAGGCGTTCCTCAGCCTCTCCAGCGAGGTCGCCCCGGCCATCGGCATCTACGAGCGCACCTCCACCACCGTCTTAAACGCTTACTGCGGGCCGCTCATGCAGCGCTTCGTCGGCCGCCTCCAGGAGGAGCTGCGCGGCGCCGGTTTCGGCGGCTCCGCCCTGGTCATGCAATCGAACGGCGGTATGATCTCGCCCGCCGACGCCGGCCGGTTCGCCGCGCGCACGATCCTCTCGGGTCCTGCGGCGGGGGCCATGGCGGGCCGCGCCTTGGCGCGGCAGACCGGCATCGACACCTGCATCACCCTGGATATGGGGGGGACGAGCACCGACGTCTGCCTCATCGAAGCGGGCGAGCCGATCGTCACCACCGAGGCGCGCCTCGGGGCGGGACGCTATCGGCTGAACCTGCCGACGCTCGACATCCATACCATCGGCGCCGGCGGCGGCAGCATCGCCTGGCTCGACCGCGGCGGCCTCCTGCACGTCGGCCCGCAGAGCGCCGGGGCGCAGCCCGGCCCGGCCTGCTACGGCCGCGGCGGCAGGCGGCCGACGGTCACGGACGCTAATGTCCTGCTCGGCTGCATCGCCCCCGAGCGCTTCTTCGGGGGGAGGATGCAGCTCGATTCGCAGGCCGCCCGGCGCGCCATCGAGGAGGAGGTGGCCGGAGCGCTCGGTCTCGATGCGGCGGCGGCGGCGTTCGGGATCATCACCGTCGTGAATACCAACATGGCCGCCGCCGTGCGCGAGGTGTCGCTCGACCGCGGCTACGATCCGCGCGACTTCGCGCTCGTCGTCGGCGGCGGCGCGGGGCCGCTGCACGCCTGCGCGGTGGCGCGGGAGATCGGCATTCCCCGCATCGTCGTGCCGCGCGACGCCTCGGCGTTCAGCGCCCACGGCATGCTGGCCACCGACCTCCGGCACGATTTCGTGGCGACGTTCACCGGGCCCCTCGACGGCAGCTCCGCCAAGGCGCTGCCGCAGACCTTCGCGGAGCTGCGGCGACAGGCCCACGCGCAACTCGAAGCCGACGGCGTGCCGGAGTCAGGCCGGCAGCTCGTGCCGTCGCTGGACCTGCGCTACAAGGGCCAGTACCACGAGCTCACCGTGCCGCTGGCTGCCGGCGATGCCGAGAGCGGCGCGTTCCCCGCCACCGCGGGCGCCTTCCACAGCCGCCACGAGCAGCGCTACGGCTACGCGGTGAAAGAGGATGCCATCGAGATCGTCAACCTGCGGCTCCTCGCCATCGGCTGCCTGCCGAAGACCGCCGCGCCGGCGAAGGCCGCCCGCGCGCCGTCCACCTTGGCTTCTCCCAGCGGCATGAGAGCGGTCTACCTGGACCGGCGCGGCGGCTTCCGCGAGGTGCCCCTCTACGATGGCGCGCTGCTTCACCCCGGTTTCACGGCCAACGGCCCGGCCCTCATCGCGCAGCCCTTCACCACCATTCTCGTCGCCGTCGACTACACGGTGCAGGTCGATCCCTACGGCAACTACCTCCTGTGGCGTTGAAGAAGCGCGTCGGGCCCTTCTCGGCGGAAGGCCCGCCGCGCATGGAGCGGCTATCCCCATGAGCGCACCCGCGACCACGGCAGACGCGTCGGTTGATCCCATCCTCGTGTCGGTGATCGGCAAGCACCTCGAGAACATCACCCACGAGATGGGCATCGCCATGACGCGCTCGACCAGCAGTCCCTTCTTTCAGGTGAAGGACATGTGCACGGCGATCCTGGACGAGCGGGCCCGCCTGCTGTGCCAGAAAGAGTACCTGCCGCTCATGGCCTACACCTTCCCGACCATGCTCGAGGCGCTCCTGAAGTTCTTCGGGGACGATGTGGGCCCGGGCGACGTCTTCATCACCAACGACGTCTTCTACGGCGGCAACCAGGCCCAGGACCTGGCTTTCTTCCGGCCCCTCTTCTGGGAAGGGGCGCTGCGCTACTGGACGGCGACAAAAGGCCATCAGGTGGACCTGGGCGGTCCCATCCTGGGCGGCTACAACCCGCGCGCCCGCGAGGTGTGGCAGGAGACCGTGCGCATTCCGCCGCTGAAGGTCTACGAAGGGGGGAAGCTGCGGCGCGACGTCTGGAACCTGCTGATGGAAAACACCCGCCTGCCGCGGCTGGTGGGGCGCGACTTCCAGGCCATGATCGGCGGCTGCACGGTGGGCGAGCGCCGCCTCCAGGCGCTCCTGCAGCGCTATGGTCACCCGAGCGTGCACGCGCACATCGACGCCCTCCTCGACTCCTCCGAGGCGATGATGCGCCTGGAGATCGAGCGCCTGCCGGACGGCGCCTACCAGGCCGAGGCCAGCACGCAGGACGACGGACAGGACAAGGAGGCGGTCTACACGGCCCGCCTCGCCGTCACCATCGCGGGCAGCTCCATCACCTTCGACTTCAGCGGCAGCGACCCGCAGGCCCCCGGCTGGATCAACGGCGTCTACGCCACCGCCTTCTCAGCCGCGGTGTGCAGCCTCTTCATGTGCGTCGATCCGCTCATTCCGCGCAACGACGGCGCCATGCGCCCCATCCGCGTGCTGCTGCCCGAGGGGAGCTTTTTGAACGCACGCTACCCGGCGGCCTCCGTGCGCGGCAACTTCACCTGCAACGACGTCATCGGCGACAGCATCATGAAGGCGCTGGCGCAGGTGATGCCGGAGCGCGTCACGGCGGGATGGGCGCGCTCGCTCACCGGCTCGATCGCCGGCATCGACCCGCGGACGGGTGAGAAGTACTACGACGTGATGTTCATCTCGAACCGGGGGGGATCAGGGGGGACGCAGGGCACCGACGGCTGGAGCTACATCGGCATCCTGACGCTGGGCGGCGGCATCACGGTGCAGGACCTGGAAATCCACGAGCGCACCAAGCCGCATTTCTTCCATGAGCTGGAGTTCGCGCCCGATGCGGGAGGGGCTGGGCGGTGGCGGGGCGGTCTCGGCGCCCACAGCCGCTTCACCGTTTTCGCCCGGGATACCGAGATCGTCATGCGCGGCGACAACTCGAACGCGCCGTTCGGGCTCTTCGGCGGGCGGCCAGGGAGGCGGGGCGAGTGTCGGCTGGAGCAGGCGAACGGCGAGATCGTCGAAGTGCAGGCCAATGAGCTCTACACCCTGCGGCGAGCCGCGCAGATCGAGTTCTTCGCCGCCGGCGGCGGCGGCTTTGGAAATCCCCTGGAGCGCGACCTCGACCTCGTTGCCGACGATCTACGCAATGGTTTCATCACTCCCGAGGCCGCCGTGCGCGACTACGGCGCCGTCCTGAACGCGGACGGCAGCCTCAATCACGCCGCCAGTGCGGCCCGCCGGGGACAGCTCCGGGCAGAGGTCAAGAGCGGTTGCTGAAGCGTTACTCCTTTCCGCGCCTGCACCCGCCGCGAGAGCGACGTCTTCCCTGGCGCTCACCCCTACCCACCCTCCGCGCTCCTCCCGCGGATGTCCCCGTAGCGGCGCAGCACGTGCATGGCGTAAGCAGCCTGGTCGGGCGACGTGTAGGCCGGGGCGCCGTGTTTGCGCAGGGTCGTCACCAGCGCCGGCACCTCGTCGCGGCCCATGAGGCACCAGGCCGTCGGTTTGCCGGTGCGCTGCACGTGGCCGCGGCAGGCCTCCCACAGCCCCATGATCGTCTCGTCCGTGATGTAGGCGTTCACCAGGAGGATGAGCAGCACGCCGTCGATGCTCGGGTCCTCGAACATGCCACGCATGGAGACCTGCAGCATCTCCTCGCCGGCGTTGCCGAGATCGACGGGGTTGGTCTGCCGCAGGAACTCCGGCACGACCCTCTTCAGCTCGGCGCGGGTGGCGTCGCCGAGGCGCGGGAAGCGGAAGCCGAACGCCTCGGCGGCCTCCATGCAAATGGCCGCCAGGCCGCCGCTCATGGTCACCAAGCCGAGGCGGTCGCCGGTGAAGGGGGGTTGACGCAGCAGCGCGGTGAGGGCTGCCATCATCTCCGTGGGGGTGTCGAGGCGGATGACGCCGCACGCCTGGAACAGCTTGTCGTAGGCGCGGTCGTCGCCGCAGTCGCTCGCCGTGTTGGTGGAGGAGATGTCCCGCCCCGCTTCGCTGCGGCCGATCTTCACGGCGACGATCGGCTTGCGGCGCACGACCTCTTTGGCGGCGCGCTCGAACGCCTGCGGGTCCGCCACCGACTCGAGGAAGAGGGCGACGGCTTTGGTATGCTCGTCTTCAGCGAGGTACTCGAGGAGCTCCGCCTCGTGGACATCGCAGCGGTTGCCCAGGGCCAGGTGCTTGCCGAAGCCCACGCCCTCCCGCGCGCCGTGCATGTTCATCACCGTGCCGAAGGCGCCGCTCTGCGTCACCAGGCTCACCGGCCCGATCTCCCGCGCCAGGGGATTGAATGACAGGTTCAACTTCGCGGCGGCGTTGTAAATGCCGTTAATGTTCGGCCCAAAGATGCGGATGCCGGTGCGCTTGTGGAGATCGACGAGCTGCTGCTGGAGCCTGGCGCCTTCCTGATCTTTTTCCGCGAAGCCGCCGGCATAGATGACGACCCCTTTCACCCCCTGCTCGGCGCACTCGGCCACCGTCCCGGGTACGGCCCGCACCGGCACGGCCAGCGCCGCCACGTCGATCTCCTCCTGCACGTCGGTGATCTTCGCGTACGCCGTGAAGCCGCCGACCTCCGGCTCGGAGGGGTTGATCGGGAAGACCTTCCCTTCGTACCCCTGGCCCATGAGGTTCTGCAGGACCTGGTTGCCGATCTTGCCCGGCTTGTTGCTGGCGCCGATGAGCGCCACGGAGCGGGGATTGAGGATGTGACGGAGTGTCGCCTGACCTGTCATGGGGTACTCCTGCGAACGAAGAGAGAGAGTGATGGGTTCCAGCGCCCGGCTCGCCCGGCGCGGTGCGGATAAACGTCCTCCTTGGCCGCGGCGGCTCGATGGGGCGCTCATGGCGGCGGGGACGACGGGCGCGAGGCCGCCTTGCCAAGGCGCACGCCTGCGGTCTCGACTGAGTGCTCTAATTCATAAGTCCGGTGACGTATCCCGGTTCGTTGGGTCTATGCCGCCGGCTCCGGCATGCCGTACGCCTCCCAGGCGGCGCGCACCTGCTCGAGGGCCGCTGCCGCGGGGCGCGACGGAGGCGGCGTGGGACGCGCGCGGCCGGCTTCGCCGGCGGTCTTCCTGGTGGCGTCGATGCCCAGCTTCGAGCACAGGTTGAAGGAGGTGTAGTTCACCTCCGGGCCGCCCTCGACGCGGGCGCGCGCCGCCGGGTTGAGGGCGTTCACCCCCACCGCCGGCAGGATCACCACGTCGAGCTCCGGGTCGACGCGCGTTGAGAGCGCCCAGAGCACGTCCTTCCATTCATAGATGTTGATGTCCTCGTCCACGACGATGACCGTATTCACCAGGGTCATGCCGAAGCCCGACCCCAGGGCGGTCATGATCGCCTGCTTGCCCCAGCCGGGGTAACGCTTCTTGATCTGCACCACGGCCACGTACATGCGCCCTTCCAGCGGCAGGTAGAGGTCGCGGAAGCCGACGATCTCCTTCTGCATGGCGGCGTACCAGGCGAACGGCTGCGGGTAGGTCATGACGTTCGTCTCGCTGTACACGTGCCCCGAGGTGCAGGAGACGTAGATGGGGTCGCGCCGCTGCGTGATGCAGTGGATGCGCAGGTAGGGCTGCTCGAGCTGCTCGCTGGTGTAGCCGGTGTACTCGCCGAAGGGGCCTTCGCGGCGCTTCTCGTTGAGGAGGAGCTTGCCTTCCAGGACGATCTCCGAGCTTGCCGGCACCTCCACGTCGATGGTCTCGCAGCGCACCAACTCGACGGGCTTGCCGGTCAGGCCGCCGGTGAAGCGGAACTCGGCGTCGCGCCCCACCTCGGGCATCTTGGCCGCGCCGGCGAGGTGCAGGATGGGGTCGTAGCCCAGGGCCACGGCGCAGTCCAACTCCGTCTGGCCCCGCTGCCGGGCGCGGGCGCAGAAGACGCCGGCATCCTGGGTGGCGCTCGCCACCAGGCCGGCGGTGCGCGCGTCATGGATCATGATGCGGTAGATGCCGAGGTTCTGGCGCCACTCCGGGTCCTTCATCACCACCCCGGGGAGGGTGATGTAGGGGCCGCCGTCATCGGGGTGCCAACGAAACGCCGGCAGCATGCCGAGGTTCACGTCGTCGCCCTTCAGGATGACCTCCTTGCAGGGCGCCTCTGCGACGATGACGGGCTTCGGCCAGCTCGCCCGCTGCCGGATGTTCTCCAGGAAGTGGGCGCGGATTTCCTTGATCGTCGTCATCCGCCTCCAGTTCGGCAGCCCGCACATCAGCCCCCAGCGCCGGATCGACCCGAAGACATTGATGACGAGGGGCATGGCGCGGCCGACAACGTTCTCGAAGAGCACCGCCGGCGCGGTCCAGCCATGGCGCTCGTACATCTCCCAGATGAAGGCGCCGATCTCATCGCCGTCGCTCACCGGCTTGGAGATGCGGACGAGCTCGCCTTCCGCTTCCAGCGCCTCCAGGAAGGCGCGCATCTCGGTATAGACCATCAGGTTACCCTCGCTGAGCCGCACGAGCTGTGGGTTGACACGTCTTCTTCGGAAATGGGTTTGGGGGAGGAATGAACCTACACCTTCCGCCCGCGTTGCTTGGCGGTCGATTCCGGGCGGCGAGAGCAGACTTGCGCCCAGCCTGGCGGTTTCCGCGTGGTTCGCCGCGGCACGAACGCGGTTTCTGAAACCGCGACACCGAAGGAACCACGCCGCGCGCGGCATGCGCGCCGCACCCTGGGTGCCTACCTGATTTACTGGAGTATGTCAAGAGAGGGAGGGCGTGAGGGGAAGAGCCTCAGCCGGGCAGGCGCCGAAGACGTCAGAGCCTTGCAAATGCCGTGCGGGGCCTCCCCTTCCGTGCCAACGCGGCGTCGCGCCGTAAGGTTGGAAGGGAGCACCCGCAGCGCGATACAGGGACGCGCCGAAGCGTGGGAGGCGCTCCCATTTCGTCCACACAACGTTCGAGCCATTGTTGAACTTGAGGGGGGAGGCTGGGAATAGATCTCGTCCCTTACTGGTTAGGTCAAGGAGAGTCCTTCATCAAGCGAGGCAAGAGTTACACATGAAGGCGCCCCACATTTCCAAGGTTTCCCCAGCCGCTGAGCCATCCTCCCCCACCGCGAGGAACCCGCAGGGGGAGTCGAGCCTTCAAGTCAGTGGAGAAGCCCCTGCCGCACAGCACGACACTCTCCCGGCCCTGCCGCTCCGGCACAATCACAAACAGCGAGGAGTTCTTGGCTACGCGCTCTTGCTGAGTGGGTTTATCGCCTGCCCCTGTCATGCGCCGCTGCTGCTTGCCGTCTTGGCGGGCACGACGATCGGCTCCCAGCTTCTCGAGCACACGGTCACCCTTGTCATCGCCATGGGAAGCTACTTCTTCTTCTCGCTGTTTCTCGGACTCCGACTCGTCAAGCGTCGCGAGCAAGCCGCGCGCTAGAGAAAAAACCCCCTTTCCCCCACCTCATGCGCCGCACTGGGGGGCGGTGAACAAGCCACGTCACCGGCACGGTGAGCCGCGGGCGAACTCGTTCCTCTTCCCCATATCCCTGGGAACACCCCACGGGAGGCGTCACGGCATCCTCTCTGCCGACGCGGCCGGGAATCTCGAACGCCCCACTGTGATCGAGATGACGGCTACGGGTCGCCCGCCCCGCAGGCTATTTCTTCTCCATCACTACCCGCTTGCCTTTGTCCGATACCGTGAAGGAGATTTGATCGCCGGGCGAGAAGCCGAAGTAATCAACCATAAGGGGGCGACCAAGCAGGACGGTGCCGTTCTTCCCAACCTTGCGGCTGCTGCTCCCTCTCCTGCCCAAGTCGATGAGCGGCCGCGCTTTCCCCTTATCGACCAGGCCGCGAAGATAGAGGGCGTCGACCTGGTTCTTGGTTTGAATCTTCAACTCCTTCTGAATCTCCTGGACGGTTTTCCCGGCATCCACCAACTCGACAACCTTAAGATGCTTGTCGGTGATTCTGGCCCTTTTGCGTGTGGCTTGCTTCGCCTTCGGCTCGCTCATAGGTTCCTCCATGAGTGAAGAGAAAAAGTTAGGGAGAAATATAGCAGGTAGAAAGAAGAATCACAAGCGAGTAAAGAAAAATTCTGAAAATAATTCGCAGCAATTCCGCAGATGCTGGAGCCCAAAGCTCCGAAACGGTGCACCGCCATTCCTCACGCCGGCTGGTGGTGGCTCGTGGGATTGCCGCGCCGAGGGGAATGTGGCGTCACCTAGTGAGGAACGTGTGGTAAACGGTGGCGCCCTTCGATCCTCGCCGCGGTGAGGAGGCAGTACCTCTGCAACTCAGTCTTCGTGTTGTATTCAACCAGCAACAGATGATGTCCTTCATTGAGCGAAGCTTTGTGAAGTGGAGCGGTTCTTGTTTTCACGAAGACCTGGCGGAAACACCCCGCACCGAACGCCTGCCGCGCCACCTTCGCCTCGCGGCGCTCCACCCATCACCACGTGGAAGGGCGAAATCAAAGGCGCCGTAGCAACGGCAAGAGCGCAGCCGGACATGAGCATGAAGAGGCGAGGGACACGTACGGAGCGGCTGCGCCGGCCGTTCGGTGAACCTCGCCCAGCACTACGGAAGGTAACGCGATACCGTTGCGTCGTCATGGCTGGCTTGCTTGGCAATGGACCATGGAGAGAGTGGCAGGGAGCGCCGCCGCCACATCCGTGGCTGGGCTTGCGCCAGGTAGACCTCGCCTGCCGCAGCCCTGCTCCCTCTTGCCAGGGGCCGCTCCTGGGAGCCGATCGCCTGGAGCCAGCCCTTGGCAATGTGCGCGGCGCCGCCTCATCACTTTCCGCAAGCTGTAGGCGCCCGGCTCCTCAGTGTTTGTCCTCCCGTCGCCCCCTTACTTGGAGCCGATTCGCCGATGCGCCTCCTTGAGCCAGGAGAGGTCCACATAATCGCTGACCTTGAACTGCTTCTCCATCAGGCCGTACTTGTGCAGGGTATCGACGTTGCGCTGGAATGCGTCGATGTTCGGCCAGGCGTTCGGGTCGCGGTACGAGTCCCATTGCCGCAGCAGGAACCAGGAACTGAAGGCTGCTTCCGGTCGCTTGGTGAACTTCGCCGCCACCTTCACGGCTTCGTCGCGGTTGGCGGGATCGAGGTACCACTTCCAGGCCCGCAGGAAGTCTTCCATGAAGTCCTTCGCCACCTCGGGACGGTTGCGTAGGAAATCGCCGCGGCCGTTAAACGCGACGATCTGCGTGGGACCGTCCATGGCGTCCATCATGGTGAAGATGGTGCGCAGGCCGCCGGTCTTCAGGGCGTTGCTCCAGAACGGCTGTACAAAGATGGCGAGATCGATCTTCCCCTGGCGCAGCATCACCTCTTGATTAGGGAACATCACTTCCACCACCGTGTAGTCCTTCCCCGCAACCAGGTTGTTCTTCTTCAGCATTACCTGCATGGCGAGGTCGACGGCCGTCCCATGCGCATTGGTGGCGAGAAGCTTCCCCTTCAGGTCCTTGACGGTCTTGATGGGGGAGCTTTCAAGCACCGTCCATGGCTCGGTGAAGGCGCCATTTGTCCCATCCTGCAGGTCGTCGGCGAGGATCTTCAAGTCGAGGCCAGCGTTCGTCACGGCGAGGGGGAAGCTCGAGTACGCCAGCGCCCCGAACTCGACCGCCTTGGCGGCAAAGCCTTGGATTTGCGGCGTCGAGCCGCGGAAGTTGATGAGCTCCGTGGTGTACGACTTGCCGTAGTGCTTCAGCAGCTCCGGCTTCATGTAGAAGAGCGTGTGGATTTCGAACGCCGGCACCGTATAGCCGATGCGGATTGGGATGGGCTGGGCGTTGGCCGCTCCGGCAACCACCGCCAGCACCACCGCGCCGCAAAGCAGGCCTGCCGCCCAGCTCAGGTTCAGCTTGGTGCGCCACGTTCTCTTTCTCCCCTTCATGTCAACCCCCTCCTCTGACAAGCGCGGGGCGCCACGTTCAGCAGCCATGCCTGCGGCGGCGCCAGCCTTGCGCCGTCACCAGGCCGCTGGGCGCACCCCACGCTCTTTGTTCTGGATGGTCGCCGCACCCGCCTGGGGCCGAACGCCAAGGTCCGCGCCCCGCTGCCCCTCATGGGGTCTCGCGGGCGTAGGTTGTGCGAGCTCGATTCTAGCAAGTTGGGGCGTGGGCGTATAGGGGAGGTGGAAAAGGGAGGTAGAGGGAGATGGTAACGATGGCGCGCCGCCACGATGGTGTGAAAGGGGGATGCGCCGTGGCGAGATCGGTGAAAGTGGAGAGGAGTTAAGGTGACAGCGGACTCGCCGGCCGGCCGCTCCCGCTGCCACGAAAAGAGGCGCGTACGTGCTTGATTTTAGGCGATGATGAGGCTGACGGTCGTGCGCCGGTGTCCTTCATCTCCGCGTTCTCTGCGCCTCTGCGGTTCAATGGAGTGCACCGCGGAGACGCAGAGGACGCAGAGAAGGTAGCAGAAGGAACCACAGGTGCGCGGGTTCACCCAGCTATCGGTGTCCATCCGTGTGCATCAGTGGTTCCTTGCATCCCGCTGGTAGGGGCGGTTCGCGAACCGCCCCTACGGTCGATGGGCTGGAAGACTGGCCTCCCATCTCTGCGATCTCTGCGTCTGCCGCGACAATAGGCGTCTAGGTGGTTGATTTCACGACCTTGCAGGTTTGCCACCGCGCGTCTCACAGCGAACGGGATGTGCAGAGCCGTAGGGGCGGGGCTTGCCCCGCCCGCTGAGTCGTCCCCGCTGAGCCGCCACGCCGGGGCGCAGCAAGCGGCGCCCCTACACCCGGGGTGCCGAACCCTTCGACAAGAGAGACGGTTGCTCCTGGTACACCCCATGTTCATCGCTTCGCGGGCGGGCCGGAGGCCCATGGGGAACTGCCTCGACTCTTCCCGCCATGCGCCGGATGCCCAGCCCCTCAGTGTTCGGTAACCTCCTCCGGGGTGGGCCGGGCCCGCAGCGAGTAGTACTCTTTCAGCCAGTCGTCGCGGTCAATCGCCATCACCGGCTTATACGTGATATCGGACAGCCCGTATTCATCCCAGCGCTTCTTGGTGGCCTCGTCGATATCGTTCTCAAGCACCTGGATGGGTGGGTAGACGCTGTAGTTCCACTGCTCCCAGCGCTGGAAGTTCCAGTTGCGCGTCGCGTCCACCAGCACGCGACACCACTTCCCGGAACCGAATTTCGTAATGTCGCGCTCCTCGAGGCGCGTGCTCGGGTCCAGAGGCGCGCCGTGGCAGCCGGGGCGGAACTCGATGTCGCCGACTTCGGCGTTCACCCGCCAGGCATAGGCCCATTCCATTTCTTCCGGGTTGTGAATATCGATGTCTTCCTCGACGACGGTAACGTTCTTGAACATCCATTGGGCGGCGTTCGAGGCCCACAGGGCGGCGGCCGCCTGTTTGGCCTGACCGCGGTAGGTCTTGTGAATTTGCACCGCGATATTGGCCGCGAAGTTCAGGTGCGAGGTGAAGACGTCGGTCACGCCCGGCACGCCGGCCGTCTCCAGGATGTTCCAGGCCATGGCGGAAAAGGCGATAGAGGCGAAGGTGCCGGTTTCGTTCGGCCAGCCTGGACGGAATCCTTCCAGGGAGCCCTCGAAGATGGGATTGTTGCGGTGGCTGATGCAGTCGACGCGGATGGTCGGTTTCAGCGAGGCGGCGCCGCCGTAGTACCCGGTGTACTCGCCGAAAGGCCCTTCGAGGCGGAGGTCTTTTTGGTCGATGGAGACGATGCCTTCAAGGACGTACTCCGCGTGCGCCGGAACGAGCAGGTCCGAGGTTTCACACTTCACGAGTTCGATGGGGCGCCCGCGCATGGCGCTCGCCACCTCGTACTCGTTGGTCCCCGCCGGCAAGGGGGTGCCGGCGCAGAAGCGCAGGATCGGGTCAAAGCCGATGACGACGGCCGCCGGCATCGGGTAGCGGCCAATCTTGTACTTCGAGTAATGAATGCCCCAGTGTTGCGCCGCGATCAGCAGGCAGGAGATGAGATTCCTTTCGTTGGGAACGATCATGCCGCGGTACGTCCCAACGTTCAGGATGCCGGTTTCCGGGTCCTTCGTCACGACCGAGCACGAGGTGTTGATGTAGCGGCCGCCGTCCCACTTGTGCCACCTCGGCACGGGAAGGGCGTCCAGGTCGATGTCGCGCCCCCGAATGATGTTCTCTTTCACCGGCCCCCCGCCAACCTGAACGGGGGCGAGACGTTTCTTGAACCCGTCGCGGCACGCCTTGATCATCTCTTTGTTCGTCGTCTCAGGAGAAAGCCCCAGAAGCGTGGCGATGCGCCGGTACTTCGCCAGCGACCCAGAGACCACCTTGCTGCCCAGCGGGTTCTTCTGGTACCCCTTGATGTTCTCGAACAGCAGGGCGGGACCCTGCGCGGCCATGACCTTGCGCACGATGGTTCCCAGTTCCTCCTCTGGACTCACCTCCGCCTTGATGCGCCGCAGCTCACCTTCCTTCTCCAAGAGCTGGATCCAGCTCCGGAGATCCGTAATCTCAGATGCCGAATCCGAGCCGCGCCAACTTCTTAATTCCGCTTCTTTCAGTGCCATCACTACCTCCTCCCGTGGATTTCCCCCTTGCCGACCTGCGGCGGCTGTCCGCCCTTCCTTCGCAGCCCGCAGGCGAAGCTGGCCTTCTCACCAGACCTCGCATCTCTCAGCCCCTGGCGGGATGCCAGAGGGCATCCTGCGCTCGTAACCCAGCCCGCCGTTACCGCAACAGCCCCTTCTTCCAGCTTCGCTCATCGAGGCCGCGTGATTAGTCCTGCCCTCGAGCAGCGGGGGAATCTCCGGTCATCGGCGGTCGCCCGATGATTCGACCCCATGCGAGGAGTGATAAAAGGAACGGCTCGCAGCGCGGACCAAATATATTTTGGATATATTATCCTTCAGGGTGCAGGCAGACGCTGGTTATTTCCATGACCTTTGTCAAGATTTGCGGAAATTTCGGCCCTGCTTGCGCTGTGGACACCCCTGACTTCAGCGGGAGGGCGGCTCAAGGACGCGCCCGTCAGGAAGGGGAGCGTGCCGGTTCCTGCCCCGAGATTGCAGGGCACCGGGGCTATCAAGGTGGGCGAGCCGGCTCAGGCGAGGGCCAGCCCGGCGTACGACGCCAGGCGCACCCCGGCGCGCGCCAGGGCTTCGCGCACGGCCGGAGCGCACAAGCCACGCAGCTCCTCGACGCGCTGCCAGGAGTAGCTCGTGGGCGGCGCCTCATCCTGCGCCAGCCGGCCTGGGTGGCACATCAGCTCCGTCCAGCCGGACTGGAGGTTCAGGATGGCGTGGACGAGCTTTGCCTCCGTCCAGGCTGGGGGTTGCTCGCTGCCGCTGAGGAAGTAGTCGCCGAGGAATGCCGTGGTGTGGCGCACGCCCGCGGCGCGGCACGCCGCGCGCGTGGCGGGGAGGGCCGCGCGCAGCGGCAGGGCATGCAAGCTCGCGCAGCGCAGCATGGCCTCACGCACGGCAGGAAAACGATCGAGATGCTTGTGGGCATCGAGATGGGTGGGAAGTCGACCAAGGAGCCGGCTGAAGCGAGCCATCTGCATCCGCAGCTCGCGCTCGATCTCCTCCGCGGCAGCCGAGGGAAGGAGCGCCTCGGCATCGCGGCTGAACCGCCCGTCGTCCGCCACGAGGCTCGGCACCTCCGCGGCGGGCGACAGCGGCTTGCCCAGGGAGAGGTTGAGGTGCAGCCCGACGCCGAGCGGCATGCCAGGCAGGGCCGGGGCGGATCGGCTGCGAGCCTCGGCGTCAGGAAGAGACCGGAGCGCGGCCGCGGCGGCTTCCGCACCCGGCAGGGTGACGATCAGCGTGGTGCTGCTCACGATGCCCTGCTCGTACGCCGCCAGGATGCCCGCGTCGATGGCAGGCGCCAGGCCGAAGTCATCGGCGTTGACGATCAGGAACCGCGCGCGCTCCGCCTCCGCCACCTGCACGCTCCAGACGCGCCGCGCTCATGGTCGCCCCGCCGGCGCAGCCTCGCGCCGGCCCGCGGGCTGCCCCGCTGCCGCGCCCTACGGCTGCGCCTTGTGCTCCTGCCGATCCCTCTGGATGCCGCGGTAAATGAGGTAGGCGCCGCCTATCACGATGAAGGTGAGCACGCCCCACCAGAGGAGGTGTCCAATCCACATGGTCGGCCACAGCCAGGAACCACCAAAGCCAGCACCCATATGCCACTGCGAGAACATCGCATCCTCCCTTGCAGTACCTACATCCGCCGCCCCCCACCCCACGCACCGCGTGCGTTCTAGCTGGAAGACGACAGGGGGTTCCGTGGCGGCCGCCTGGAGGATGCCCGGGGCCACCGCCGGTGCGCAGCTCGCCCCCTCCCGTTCGCCGGCGGCGGCTACAGGCCAAGGAGGCGTTCCACCTCTGGAATCACCGCTTCGGCCTTGCGCCGCAGCTCCTCCTCATCCGCGTTGGCGATGGGGTGCGCCGTGCCGGCGAAGGCGTAATCGGCCTTGCCCCAGCTCGCCGCCATGGCGCGGCCCGTCTCCATGAACGCATCGGTGCAGATCACCGCCGCCGGCGTGCCGCGCTTCTCCAAGAGAATCCCGTCGAGCACACTGCTCGAGCTGCACGACCCTCAGTCGCCGATGCCGGCGATGACGACATCGCACTGCCGCGCCAGCTCCGCAACCAGCTCATCGCTGGCCGGCATGGAGGCCGTGAACTTGCGCCGCTCGATGAGGGCGGCGACGCCGTGCTTCTCCTGCAGCAGCCTCCCCACCAGCCGCAGCAGGCGGTCGCTGTTGGTCTTCGTGTTGTCGAGCAGGCCCACCACCTTGCCCCGCAAGGAGCCGAGGCGCGCGGCAAGCTCGAAGCCGCCGGTCTCTGGCCCGGCCGTCGGATCGAAGACTTTCATGGATTCTCCTCCAAAATTCGGTTGCAAGGGCGGGCGAGTTAATGGTACCCCACTCTCAATCGTTTGGCAGCCGAGCACCGCGCTCGCGCTTGTCGATACTCTTCAGTTCACGCCGAGCCGTCTGAAGGAGCCTGTCCCTGGCCCATCCTGACAAGCTCAATCCTGCTGCAGCCGCCGCGCGTTGGAAGTATTCCGCCATCTCAGCGCTGACGCGGACCTGCAAAGGACGATCGTGCTTACGCTTTGGCGGGTTCTTCATCATCCGTACGTCTACTGCCAGGGGTACGAAAAGTCAAGACCAGCAAGGACTTTGCCGGCGCGCCGACATTTGCCTTGCAATGTACTGCCAGTGGCATTACATTTTGGAATGGAGGCGGAGCTGCCGCGCCACCCTCTTGGTCCCACCGGCAATGGGGGCGGGATTCCGACACGTCGCAGGAGCACGCCCCAACTGGTCATGGAGCATAGCAAGCTATGGAACTCTTCCCGCTGACGAACAACTGTGAACAAGAGCAATCAGGCAAACGGCCTCTCGAAGCACTCTATGCAGGTGATCAGGACATCAATGAGATTACCGGCCGATTTGGAACCATCCTCATAGATCCGCCCTGGAGATTCCTGAATAGAACGGGCAAGATGGCCCCAGAACATAAGAGGCTTCGCCGCTACAGAACCATGAGCTTTGCAGAGATCGCTGCCTTACCAATTGCAAAATTCGCCTGCGAGAAAAGCCACCTATACCTCTGGTGTCCGAATGCCTTGCTTCTCGAAGGCTTGACTATTATGAAATCGTGGGGCTTCGAGTACAAGACGAATATCGTTTGGTATAAAGTCCGCAAGGATGGTGGCCCCGATGGCCGCGGTGTGGGATTCTACTTTAGAAATGTCACTGAGCTTGTTCTATTCGGTGTCAAGGGCACTCTGCGAACCCTGAAGCCAGGTAGAAGTCAAGTTAATATTATCGTTTGTCGCAAGAGGGAACACTCACGCAAGCCAGAGAAAATATACGATGTCATCCAGAGATGCAGCCCGGGCCCTTACCTTGAGCTCTTCGCAAGGGAGAAAGTAACCGGTTGGACGCAGTGGGGTGACGAATTGGCGACCTACGAGCGCACGAAACCGAACCACAAAGGGTACAGTTGGTCATGAAGCTGGATCATTCAACACCATCTAACGGTTTATTCGCTGATGAACTTTTTCGTAAACCTGACGTACCCGTTGGCGATCAGAAAGATGATAATCATCGCTCTCTAAAGGCATGTCAACCAGGATGATATTAACTGGAACTGAAGGAAAATTTTTCGACAAGCGTTCTAAATCGTAAACCAACTGTTCCCCATAGGATACCCCTGAAGACATCTGCCGCTGAAGAAAATGACATGGCACAATCTCCACTCCAAGACGAATTGTACCCTTATTGTAAAAGTATTGAAACTTAGCCAGATCATAAAACATGAAAGCATATTTCCCAAACTGTACTTCGACGAGCACCGGTTCCTTATAGAAATCACACTGCTTATATGCCCCGAAGATCTTGTGCGGGTAGTTGGGGATTTCAATATCATAAAAGTCTTTGAGCTCACCCCAACCATAGTGATAGAATAGATTCTTGAATAGCTGATTTATTTCTTTTGGAGAGTAAAGTTGCTTATCTAATTTCGTCTTCTCCTTACTCTTTTTGTTGCGACCGGGATTCTCTACTTGCAGTATTATATTCTTCAGCTGCTCATATACTTCAGGAAACCTGACAAGGAGAATTTCCTCGCCACCAAGATGAGAATAGGTATAAACAATATCCACAGTAATGAGTTATCCTTTCTAGGATACTAGTTAGGACTGTTGCTTAAAGGGGTTTCTTGTCAAAGAGGTATCCTGAGGAGGTTCGTAGATCTCCCGCCCCATGGGTCGGACCTGCAAGAGCCCCTCGGCCGCCAAGCCGGCGCGCGCAAGTGCAATTTCTAGATACTTGGCATCGAGCTCGGCCCCCGCCACGCGACGCCCATGTCGCACCGCAGCCACTGCGGTTGAGCCAACCCCCATGAACGGATCGAAAACTAGATTATCTTTTTCCGTGAGACCCAAGACTAACCTTTCAACCAGTTCAACCGGGAACTGACAGGGGTGCTCAGTCTTTTCAATATGATTGTGTTTCACATTTGGAATAACCCACACGTCTCCTGGATTCTTGCCGAGAGGATTGCAGGAGTACTCTCCGGCCTTCGGTCCCTTAAAATATCGCTTCCCCGGATACTTCTGGGGCACACGCAGAGCGTCGAGGTTGAAAATGTAGTCAGCGGATTTCGTGAACCAGAGAATGACCTCGTACCGTCCGGAAAATCGTCTCGAACAATGCAGTCCATGCTCAAAGTGCCAGACAATACGATTCCTCATCTTCAAACCATGCCGTTGAAATGCTGGATAAAGAAGCACATCTAAAGGTATGATCGAACCGCGTTCTACGTAGTTCCCAACTTGCCAGCAGATGCTACCGCGTTCATTGAGAATTCTGACGCATTCAGTAATCACGCCAGCCTGTTGTGCTACGTAGAGATCAATATCGAGTTTATTCTCATATACTTTGCCCAAGTTATACGGTGGCGAGGTTACAATGAGTTGTGCACTATTCTCAGGGATCGTGGCAAGAAGGGCGAGGCAGTCGCCGTGAAACAGGGTTACACGGTTCTCAGCTCGGTACTCCGACATAACGCCGAAAGGGATACCCAATGAGAGGTGAAGCTGTCGTCCTGTCACCTTATCATCCCCATGTTAGGCTTGAAGAATTGCTCAAGTGCAACCTTCTCCCGTTTCAGCACCGTACAGTCACCCCATGTGGAAACTCAGTGTATTGCGTCGCCCGCGGGACGTCAACCTTCCCTTTGCGCCACCCGCTTCGTGACGCTGTGGGTGCTGAGGCCGCCGGCCCAGCCGGGGACGAAGGCGGAGAAGCGCCCGGCGTCGCCGCCGGCGGCGATGACCATGATCTCCTCCGGCGCCGGCACGGCGGTCTTCATCGTCCTCTCGTCCTCCGGGGTGATGGGGCCGGGGAGGCGCCCGGCGCGCTTTACCTCGGCGAGGGGGCGGCGGGCCTTCTCGAAGAGGTAGCCGCGGATGCGCGACTTGTCCCAGCCGGCGCCGGCGATCGTCTGGCGATGCTCGCCGCTGATGACGATGAGGGCCTCGGTGCGTCCCATGATGTTCGCCGCACCCAGCGTCACCATGGAGTCGGCGATGGTGTCGAGGATGCCCTCCGGGCTGCGGCTGGTGTGGTTGCTCACCGAGTGCGGCGCGTCGGCGGCGAAGACGGTTACGGCGCTCTCCGCCGCCGCGAAGCCGCGCTCGACGTGCATCGGCGTCCAGGGGCTGTCGGCTTCGTCCTCGGCGATGCAGTAGGTGTACTTGCCGGGATGCCCGAGGGTGGCGCGGTCGAGCTGGCCGGGGATGGCCCCGCAGACGTTCATGAGGACGAGGCGCACGGCCCGACCGATGCCGGCGTTAGCCCGCCAGCCCTGGCCGAACAGATTCGCCTTGCTGTTCACGCCGATGGCCCGGGCGATCGGCCCATGGACGATGACCAGGACCGCCACGCCGGCGGTGCTTGCCACCGGCCCGTGCAGGCCAAAGCGCGGATCGCACATCGCCTCCATGGCCGCCGCCAGCACCGGCATGTATTCCGGCAGGCACCCCGCCATCACCGCGTTGATCGCCAGCTTCTCGGCGGTAATGACACGCTGGCGCTCGTGGACCGTGCCCAGCACCCTCTCCGGGGCGAGGTCCGCGGCGGCGAGCATGGCCCGGATGCGCGGCTCGGTCGGCGGCACGATGGGCAGCCCATCGGTCCAGCCGCGCTCATGGTAAAGCTCCATGGCCGCCACCTCATCGTGCGCCTCGTAGCTTCTCGAAGTAAGCGGGGCTTGCGTCCCTTGGCTCATGGGCGTTTCCCTCTCCATGCGGCTCCGCGCCGACGTGGCATGTTTCAGCACAGCCGCTCTGGGCATCGACGCCCGAGGGCTATGCCGCCGCCCTCCCTTCGTCGGCGGGCAGCTTTATGGTAAGGCGCTGATTCCCTGCGGAAAGGAACTTGTTCGACTGCTGATCCGGAAGTTTGATCCTTCTTGTTGCCCATCGGCTGACCATCCCGGCCTCCCTCGCACTGACAATCCAGCCTTGCCCGCCGGGCCAGCGGAAAGACGATGCGATCGCTTCTTTGATGCCCGCCTTGGTCGTACCCGACCTGTTCCCGCCATCGGAATCCGCATCTTCGCAATGATCAGCGATACACGGTCCAGTTCAACTGCATCTAAGAAGTTTCGGCATCATCGGGATACACCGACCAAACTTGTAAGTCTGCTCACACGCACCGCGGGACGCTCTTTCCGCGCCGCTCCTTTCCGCCTCTCAAGTGGCTGCTTTCTCGGGGCCTGCTGGCTTTGGCTTCCCCGCCGCTTCGCCGCCCAGCCCCTTGCAGCGCGCGTCAGCATGGGGACCCGTGGGCGCCATCGTGAAGACGGATTCAACCGACGTGTAGTCGAAGTATCCCAGCCGGGCGAGGGGGCGGATTTTCAGGACGTCTACGCGTCCGTCATCGGTCAAGGCGTCGTCGCGGATGTGCACCCCGATGACCTTTCCCACCACGACGTACACGACATTCTCCACCGTGTGGCCGGGGAGGACCAGCGACGTGGAGAAGAGGCATTCGAGATGGACCGGCGAGGCGGCGAGGCGCGGTGGCTTGACGAGCCGCGAGGGGATGGTCTCCAGCCCGGCGAGCACGGTCTCATCGACCTCGGGATCGACGAGCTGCGAGGAGACGTTGACCGCCTCGCGCAACTCCCAGGTCGCCATGTTGCAGACGAACTCGCCGGTTTCAACGGCGTTCACCACGCTGTCCTTGCGGCTGCCGTCCGGACGCGCCTGCGCGGAGAACATCACGTAGGGCGGGTCATAGCCAAGGTTGTTGAACTGGCTGTAGGGCGCCAGGTTAACCACGCCGCCGCGGCTCAGCGTCGTGATCCAGCCGATGGGGCGCGGGATGACGCAGGATTTGTAGGGGTTGTAGGGCAGTCCGTGATCGTTCTTCTCAGTCTCGTAGAACATGGCGGATGGCGCTCCCTGAAGAAACTTCGCCAGTCCCGACTAGAATCTTCTGCGCCCTCAGTGGTCACCCTGGCGGGCCTCGGGCCGGCCTTCGGCAGCCGCCGACCCTCCGCTCCGTGCCTGAGGGGGCGCTTCCTTACGGCGCCCACTCGACGCCGCAGGTGAGGTTGATGTGCTGGGCGGTGACGCTCTTGGCGGCGTCGGAGGCCAGCCACAGGGCGCACTCGGCAACCTCGCGCGGATCGGTGACGTGGTGCAGGGGGGACTGATCGATGATCCATTCGCGCACCGCCTCGGGCGTCTTCTTCTGCACTCGGGCGCGGTTGCGCACCACGCTCTCGAAGCGGTCGCCCGCCACCGGCCCGGGGCAGATGGCGTTGACGCGGATGCCGAAGGCCGCCAGCTCCACGCCAAGGCTGCGCGCGATGGCGACGTCCGCCGCCTTCGAGGTGGCGTAGGGGAGTCGGTTGGGGTAGGCCCGCAGGCCCCCGCCCAGCGACGACAGGTTGATGATGCAGCCGCGGCTCTCCTTCAGCATCGGCACGGCGGCGCGGCAGCAGAGGAAGACCCCGCGCACGTTGACGTTCATCACCTGGTCCCACTGCTCGTCGGTGATCTCCGTCACCGGCGCGGTGGGCCCCTCGATGCCGGAGTTGTTGACCAGCACGTCGAGGCGGCCAAGCTCCTGCCGGGTGCGCTCGAAGAGGTGCCGCACGGCGCTGCTGTCGCAGAGGTCGATGGGCACGCAGAGCGCCTTGCCGCCGAAGCCGCGGATGATCGCCGCCGTCTCCTCCAGCGCCGGTACCGTGCGCGCGGCGAGCACCGAGGTGGCGCCGGCGCGCGCGAACTCGACGGCGATGGCCCGCCCGATCCCCTTGCCCCCGCCCGTCACCACCGCAACCTTGCCCGCAAAATCGAAGTTCATGATCACGCCCCCTGCTGCCGTACGATCTGTCCCAACCTGTAGGCAGCCCCCATTGGGAGCCTCTCCGTTGACGCGAAAGGCTCTTCAATCAGGGCCGCCGCCGGCATGCTGACGCCGGCGTTCTTCCTCGCCCGGCATCGCCAGGATGTTTCAGGCGACGGTTTCCCGGACAAGCCCGATTGTAGCAGAGAGGCGGAGCTTGACTCAACGTCACCTGATACACCGACCCCGCGCCGCCTCCTTCCGCACTGCCTCCGGCAGCGGGCGCGCGAGATGCCCCACGCCGCGGAGCGCGCGCAGCATGCACAGCCAGAGCGGGCGGCTGCCGGTTGACAGAGTGGCCAGGGATTGCTACGAATCGCCAGAAGCGGGGTGAGGGCGCCGCCGGCGAATGCAGCGCGGGGAGAGATGACAGCATGGCTTCTGACGGGAATGTCGAGTTCAGTCTGCGCGGTTACGTGATGGACCTCGCCCGCGAGCTCCCCGGGGCCTGCGAACGTCTGCCTGCGCCGGTCGACCGGCGGCGCCAGCCGGAGGGGCTCGCCGCCGAGCTTGCCGGGCAGGACCGCTGGCCGGTGCTCTGGGGAGAGCTGCCGGGGAGCAGCCCGTGCGGCGTCGCGGCGAACCTCTTTGCGGACCGCGCCCGCATGGCGGCCTGGTTTGGTGCGCCGCCGGAGCGGCTCAGCGCGGCGCTCCTCGGTCGTCTGGCGGGAGCCGGGCGCGCCGGGATGCGGCGCGAGGCGGGGCAGGCGCCGGTGCGGCAGGTGATCCTGCACGGGGAAGAGGTTGATCTCACGGCGCTGGCGATCCCCCGGCACGGCGGCGCGGGCGGCGCCGTGATCACCGGCGGGCTGCTCATCACCTGCGACCCCGGCGACGGCAAGGAGCGCATCTGCCAGCAGCGCGCCCTGATCACCTCGCCGACCAGCCTCGCCCTCCCCCTCGACCACCACAGCCAGCTCAGCCGCGCCGCCGATGCCGCCCGCCTGCGCGGCGAGCGCCTGCGCGCCGTCCTCTGGATCGGCCACCACCCCGCCCTGGTGCTGGCGGCGGCCTGCCTGGGGGAGCGGGCTGAGGTTTGGGAGCGTCTCGGCGCGGCGATCAACCGCGACCTGGCCGTCACCCCGTCGCTGAGCTTCGGCAAGGCGCTGTGCGTCCCCGCCGAGGCGGAGCTGGCGCTGGAGGGGGAGATCGACCCGAGCGCCCGCGAGGAGCACGCCGGCTTCCCCGCCGGCAACGGCTGCACGGCCGGCCCCACGCCGGCCCTGCGGATGGAGGTGCGCTGCCTGAGCCGGCGGGCGGAAGCCTGGTGGTGCGACGTAGTGCCGGAGCAGCTTGATGCCTACCAGCTCTCGGGCGTGCCCCTCGAGGTCGCCCTCCTCGACGAGGTGGGACGCCGGGCGCCGTCGCTGCGCAACGTCCACGTGCCGCCCACCGCCGGCGGCGCCCTGCACGCCTATCTGCAACTCAAGGAGCCCCGCAAGGGAGAGGCCCGCGAGGCCATCCTCACCGCCTTGCCGGTGGACGCGCGCCTGAAACACGTCTTCGTCGTCGATGACGACGTGAACATCTTCGACGACCGCGAGGTGCTGTGGGCGCTGGCCACGCGCTCGCAGTGGGAGCGCGATGTCCTCATCATGCCAGGGCTGCGCGGCTCGCGCCTCGACCCGCTGGCCGAGGGGGGCGTGGGGGTGAAGGGGGGTTTCGACTGCACCCGCCCGGCAGGCGAGAGCTACAGCGAGCGCAACGCCGTGTCACCGTCGGTCTACGCCGAGGTGCGCATCGAGGATTACCTCGACGCGGCGCACCTGGCGCGCATCCCCGTCGAGCGGCAGTAGATCATGTGCTGTTTCTTCAATCAGATCGCAGAGAGGCGCGAGGGAGCCTCGCCCCCTCGCGCACCCTTCATCGGTAGGGGCGGTTCGCGAACCGCCCCTACGGCTCGCGGGGAGTGGGGGGCAAGGGTCTCCTCCAAAAGATTCCCCTCTCGCCTGGCACGAAGAAGGCGTCGAATTTAGGTTGGAACTTGTGCGAGGTGACGCCAGGCGATGCCGCAGGAGAACCGCGCATGCCCATGGTGAAGGTGTACTGGCTGACCTGCCCGAAATGCGGCTGGCGCTACTACGTGGGAGAGTCGCTGCTGCGCATCAAGGACTTCCCCACCGTCTGCCCGAAGTGCAAGCATGAGTACCTGCCGGAGCAGTCGAGCACCGGCATCGAGGGGTAGCGGGCAGGCTGCCATTTTTTTTTGGGGGACCATTGCTCCCCCACACCCCCATCCGTAGGGGCGGTTCGCGAACCGCCCTTACAAAGCGGGGTGCGCGAGGGGGCACTGCTCCCTCGCAGCTCTCCTGCTTAGAGCGCGCGGTTCGAGGAGCGGCGATGCAGGTAGACCTCCAGAGCTTTCTGCGGGAGTACGAGAAGGAGCACCCGGAGGACGTGGTGCGGATCGATAAGGAGATCGGCATCGAGGAGGAGGTCTCCACCCTCTGCGTCAAGCTCGAGGAGCAGTGCCGCTACCCGATCATCTACTGCACCAACGTCGTCAACCGCATGGGGCGCCGCTACGAGATGCCGCTCGTCTTCAACCTGCTGGCCAGCCGCAGCCGCTGCGCGCGCGCCCTGGGCTCGGACGTGCGCAGCGTCGGGCGGGACTTCTACAACCTGTCGCGGCTGCAGACGATCCCGCCGGTGGTGGTGCGGCGCGAGGAGGCCTTGGTGAAGCAGCGGGTGCTGCGCGGCGAGGCCATCGACCTGTTCTCGCTGCCGGCCCTGGTGCACCATCGCCAGGACCCCGGCCAGTACTTCACCGCCGGTTTCCTCACCACCATCGATCCCGACAGCGGCGTCGACAACTGCTCGCTGCAGCGCGGCTGGATCGTCGGGCCGCGCACCATGCGCTGCCTGCTCAGCCCCTACTCGCACAACCGCTACAACTACGACAAGCTGGAGGCGCGCGGCGAGGACACGCGCATGGCCTACTGGATCGGCCATCACCCCCTGGTGTGCCTGGGTGCGCAGGTGCGCCTCGGCTATCCGGAGAGCCACTACGGCGCCATCGGCGGCATCCTGCGCCAGCCGCTGCGGCTCGTCCCCTCGGAGACCCTCGGCAATGACTTCCTCGTCCCCGCCGACGCGGAGGTCGTCATCGAGGGGCGGCTCATCGCCAACAAGCGCGTGCCGGAGGGGCCGTTCGGCGAGTACACCGGTTACACCGGCCCGCAGGTGCCGAGCCTCGAGTTGCAGGTCTCCTGCATGACACACCGCCAGGGCGCCCACTGGCACGATATCTTTACTGGCCACGCCGACACGCTGATTATGGGCTCGTTCGCCCTCGAAGGAGTGACGTACGAGGCCGTGAAGCAGCGCGTGCCGTCGCTGAAGAACGTCTACCTGCCGCTCTCCGGCGCCAGCCGCTTCAACATCTACCTGCAGCTCGAGGGGGCGCGGCGCGGCGATGCCCGCGAGGCGATCATGACGGCGCTGCCGCTCGACTACCGCCACAAGCACGTCTTCGTCTTCGATGAGGACATTGACATCTTCGACGAGCGGCAGGTGATGTGGGCCCTGGCGACGCGCAGCCGCCTGGACCGCGATATGATGATCTTTCCGAAGGTGCGCGGCTCCGTCCTTGACCCGAGCATCGTCGATGAGCTGACAACCAAGGGCGGCATCGACTGCACCATCCCGCCCGGCGACACGCGGCCGCCGCGCTACAGCGTCCGCTAGCGCCGGCGGGGGGCCCTGGAGGGGCCGATCCTCAGCACGCGGCCAGCCGGGCGGCGAAGGAGGCGACGTGGAACACGAATTTCGGATGAAGCGCGGCCATCGTCTGCTCCTCGTGGCTCTCATGGTGGTGGTGGCGGCCTGCGTGGTCTACTTCGTGGCGCTCGCCCTGAGGCTGCTGGACTCCGCCACCCTCCTCGATCTGCCGCGCGACTCGGTGCAGGTCCTCTACGGCGCCTTCTTCCTCTATGCCATCCCGGTGCTCTTCCTGGTCCTCTACGTGCTCAGTCTGATCACCTTGCGTCTTACGTACAACGAGGAAGGGCTGGAGCTGCGCAGCCTCTTCCGCCGTTTCCGGGCCTCCTGGGCGGAGGTGCGCCACGCCTTCGTCATCAACCGCAACCTCCACGTGGCCACGCGGCAGGGGTCCTTCAAGCTGCCCCTCGGCATGTTCCGCGGCGACGCGGAGAGCCTGCGCCCCTTCATCCCCGGCGAGCGCTGGCTGGAAGGCGAGGCGGCGCGGCGTCTGCGCCTGCGCAAGCTCCTGCCCTACCTCCTGGGCTGCATTCTCCTGGCGCTGCTCCTCCTCATCTTCCTGCAGCGCTACCTCAACAGCCTGCTCAAGGCGATGTAAGCCTGGCGCGCCTCCAGCCCGGCCCGCAACCGCGCGGGACGCCTCCCGCCGGCCTCCCGTCCCACCCACCTCCATGCGCCGAGCCGATGATTACCGCGGTTTGATCTTCGTCGAGGTGTAGAGCGCCGCGGCGTTCTTGTGGTAGATGCGCTCGCGCTCCTCGGCGCCGCACGCGAGCCCTTCAATCACCTTCAAGGTGATCGGGTACTGCGCGTAAGGGTAATCCGAGCCGTAGAGCAGCCGGTCGGCGCCGAACATGCGGTAGCACATGTCCATCGCCTCCTGGTGGTAGGTGACGGTATCCAGGTAGAAGTTCTTGAACTGCTCGCTCACCGGCCCCTTGATCATCGACTTGCTGCCGGGCACCGCGGCGATGTTGTCGATGCGCCCCAAGACGTAGGGGATGATGCTGCCGATGTGCGGCAGGACGATCTTGATGCCCGGGAACTCCTCGAAGATGCCGGCGTGGATGATGCGCAGCGCCGCAAGCGTGGTGTCGAAGAGGAAACCGACGCAGGCCATGAGGTGGAACTCCTGCATGCCGGCCATGTTGAGCGGGCGGGTGGGGTGCAGGAAGATGGGCAGGTCGTACTCGTGCATGCGGGCGAAGAAGGGGCGCAGTTCGGCATGGTCGACGGTGCGGCCGTTGATGTTGGCGAAGAGCTGCGCGCCGCGGAAGCCGAGCTGCCGGATGCAGCGGTCGAGCTCCTTCAGGGAGCTGTCCATGTCGCCGAAGCCGAGGGTGGCGTAGCCCCAGTAGTGCGCGGGGTCCTGCTTGATGATCGCGGCCAGGGCATCGTGGCCATAGGCGGCCATGTCCTCCGCCTCCTGGCCCCCCAGCAGCTCCGGCCCCGGCATGCTGATGCTGAGGATGGCGACGTCCACGCCCCGCGCCAGCATCTCCTTGGTCTTCTTCTCCATGTCGATGAGCTGCGGGGTGAACGGGATGATCAGGCCGTCCGCCAGCTTCGACCACCACATGCCGTTGCGGTGCTCGAACGTGGGGAGGCTGGTGCGCTTTGCCAACCGCGCCGCGAACTCCGCGGCCTGAAAGTGGTTCTGCACGTCAATTCGCATGCTGCGCTCCTTCTCGCTGGCGCTGTCGCAGGTTTCTGCGGTGGGGTCCCCCGGGTGGTCCACGATGCCGCCCCAGCGGCGGCCTGATCGGCGGAGAGATGACTACCAGAGAAGCCCGGGGGACGCAAGGCGATGGCGGCGCGCGGCAGGCGCTCCGCGCCGCCAGGGCGCGACCAGGACGGACCGTTGACGGAGGCTCGAACTATCGCTAGATAGAGAGCTCATGCGCCGCCGCTCTCCCTGGAGCGTCGCTCACGGTCCCATGTCGTCAGGAGTGCCGCCGTGCCCTCGCCCACCCCGCGCCGACGCGCCCTCCCCGCCCGCCTCGAGGAGCTCTTCACGATTGCGCTGCGGCTCATCTCGGAGAAGGGCTTCCGCGGCGTCACCATGCGCGACCTCGCCCAGAGCATGGGGATCAAGGAACCGAGCCTCTACAACTACATCAGCGAGAAGGATGAGCTGCTGGTGCGCCTGCTGCGGCCCCACATCCGCCGGCTCTGCGTCTCGGCGCAAGCGATCGTCGACTCCGAGCAGCCTGGGCCGGCGAAGTTGCGCGCCTTCATCCGCAACCATATGGAGCAGTACCGCACGCATCACTTACCGCTGACCATCCTTTTTCAAGAGAAGGTCTATCTGCTCAACTCGAAGCATCGCGCCTGGTACCGCACCTCGTCGCGGCGCTACGAGGAAATCTTGCAGCGCCTGCTGCGCGACGGCATGGCGCGGGGGGAGTTTGTGGAGGATGACCCGCGCCTCTGCGCCTACCTGGTGCTGGGGGCCTGCAACTCCAGCCTGAGCTGGTACCGCAGCGAAGGCTCCCTTTCGCTCGAGCGCATGATCACGCGCTTCACCGAGACCCTGGTGCGGGGGCTGCTGCCTGCCACGGGGATGCCGGAGGCGGCGCATCCCCCGGCGGCTTCTTCGGACCCTGCCGGAACGTCGCCGCGGAGGAGGGCGGCGCGGCGGCGCGGAACCACCGCCAGCGGCGCACCGGCAAGGCGCCGACGACCCGGGCGCGCTGCCGGCGGGCAAGGTGATGACGCAGGGGCCGCCTGAAGGCGCGGCGCCGGCTGGGCAGGGGTTGCGTCCCGGTGGGTCCGGCGGCTCGCCCCGCCGCCGGGCGCGCTGGAGCCGGGCCGTCCCGACCTCGTCCCGCTTTGACGAAAGGCGCGCGCCGTGCTATGAGCTGGAGAGAACTATCGCCGTTTCACCATCCACACGTACGCTGCGGCGCCATCGAGCGTGGCCACGCACGGCGCCGAACAACGCTCACGTGACGAGGAGGGAGGAGATGAAACTTCTATCCCGCGGTTTCGTTGGCATGCTGCTGCTCGGGTTCATTCTCAGTCTGGCGGGAAGTTCGCCGGTTCAGGCGCAGGAGGGCGAGGCGGTCCTTGGCCTCCTGCTGCCGACCACCGGCTTCGTCGCTTACTACGGCAAGCAGATGCGTCTCTCGGCGGATATGGCCGTGGAGGACATCAACAAGGCCGGCGGCATCAACGGCAAGAAGATTCGCCTCGTCTTCTACGACACCGGCGGCAAGCCTGAGGAGGCCATCAACTCGACGCGGCGCTTGGCGACCTCCGACAACGTCGTGGCCATCATGGGGCCGATGACCAGCAGCGAGTGCCGGGTGGCCTATCCGCTGGCGAACCGCCTCGGCATTCCCATCGTCGCTTCGGCCTGCTCGGCCCCTGGGCTGGGCGCCGCCAACCGCCCGTGGGCCTTCCGCAACACCGTGCTCGAGGCGGACGTGGCCGCCCCGTCTCTCACTTACTGGGCCAAGAAGCACAACGTCAAGAGCGTCGTGGTGTTCTACGATAACAAGGACATCGTCAGCAAGTCCTTCGGCCTGGAAGTGATGCCAGCCCTCCTGAAAGATAACGGCATCAAGCTCGTCGACTCGATCTCGGTGGTGACGGGAGATATGGACTACAGCGCCCAGGTCACCAAAGCCAAGTCGCTGAACGCGGAGGGGCTGGTCCTCTCCGCCCTGGCGAACGAGTCGGCGGGGATTGCCCGCGAGGCGCGCCGCCAGGGGCTGAAGCAGCCGATGTTCGGCGGCAGCTTCCTGGCCGGGCCGCAGTTCATCTCCAAGGGCGGCAGCGCGGTGGAAGGCGTGATCATGGGGAGCGGCTTCTGGCAGGATAACCCCGACCCGACCATCGCCGCCTTCGTGAAGCGCTTCAAGGAGCGCGAACCGAGCAAGGAGCCGCCACACCAGGTGACGGTCTATCAGTACGAAACGATCACCATCATGAAGTATTGTTCCGAGAAGACGGGCGTGCAGTTCAAGCCTGAAACGCTGAAACAAGACCGCGAGAAAATCCGCGATTGCTGGCAGAACCTGCGCAACCACAAGGTGCTTAGCAGCACCATGTCGATGATCGAAGGCGACGGCAAACGCCCACCCCTCATCATCGAAGTCAAAGGCGGCACCTTCGAGCTCCTGAAGACGAACTAAGCCAGGAGACGAAGCCCCGGCTATCTTGAGGGGAGGAGAAGGTGGGGGATCATTGATCCCCCACAAATAGACCCCGCAACAGCTCGACCTTAGCTCAGAAGTCTCGACAGGGCAAGGGGATACGCAAGTATCCCCTTGTTTCGTAAGGAGTAAGTCCGCTAACACCTCGCCTTGATGGTGGGCTGGAAGGAGACGAAGCAACACGAGCAGAGCCCCGGGTGGAGGAAAAAACTGGCACAGAATCTTGCACAAACGACCCGCAAAAGACTCCTGGCGGTCGGGCCGAGAAGCCTGCCGCTCCGTCATGGGTGCACTGGAGTTGACCCGTTTTCGTGGACACGCGATGCTTTGAGCAGGAGGTGTTCACGATGCCCAAGACAAGACGACCGTATCCCCCGGAGTTCCGCCGTCAGATGGTGGAGCTGGTGCGTGCCGGCCGCAGCCCGGATGAGCTGGCACGTGAGTTCGAGCCCTCCGGCCAGTCCATCCGCAATTGGGTGCGCCAAGCGGCGCGTGAAGCTGGCGCTGGCGACGGGTTGAGCGCCGATGAGCGCCAGGAGTTGCGCCGGCTGCGCCGCGAGGTGCGGCAGCTGCGCACGGAACGGGAGATTCTGGCAAAAGCCGCGGCCTGGTTCGCTCGGGAGACCGACTCGCTCACCTCGAGGCCTTCGAGTTCGTGAAGGCGCACCAGGTCCGCTATCCGGTGGCCACCATGTGTCGCCTGCTGGGTGTCTCCGCCAGCGGCTACCATGCGTGGCGGAAACGCCTGCCGTCGGGACGGGCGCGGGCCGATCGGGAGCTGACTATGCAGATTCGGGCCATCCACGCGCGCTCGCGCGGCACCTACGGGGCGCCACGGGTACAGGCTGAACTCGCCGCCCAGGGCATCCGCGTGGGCCAGAAACGGGTGGCGCGCCTGATGCGGGCCGCGGGCTTGGCAGGCGTCAGTCGCCGGCGCCGCGTGCGCACGACCACGCGCGGCTCCGCGGCTCACCCCGCCGCCGACCTGGTGGCACGCGACTTCACGGCAGCGGCCCCCGACCGCCTGTGGGTGGCCGACATCACGTATCTCCCCACCGGCGCGGGATTCCTCTACCTCGCCGTCGTCCTCGACGCCTTCAGCCGCCGCATCATCGGCTGGGCCATGGAAGGGCACCGGCGCACCGAGCTCGTCCTCCAGGCGCTCGATATGGCCCTCCGCCAGCGCTGCCCGCGGGGCGTCGTGCATCATTCCGACCACGGCACCCAATACACCTCCCTCGCCTTTGGAACGCGCTGCCGAGAGGCCGGCGTGCGCCCCTCCAGGGGACCGGTGGGGGACTGCTACGACAACGCCCTGTGCGAGAGCTTCTTTGCCACCCTGGAGTGCGAGCTGCTGGACCGCCACCGCTTCCGCACCCACGGGGAAGCGCGGCGGGCGGTGTTCGAGTTCATCGAAGGGTGGTACAACACCCATCGTCGCCACTCGTCCCTCGGCCACCTCTCTCCCCTCGACTACGAAAGGACCTACTCACCTGCGGCCTAAAGGCGAAAGCTGTTTACCGTCTACGAAAGCGGGTGAACTTCACCCAAAGCCGCCTGGTCGAGACTGGTGATGAAATTCGGCCTGCGCCCTTGGCGATCCCGCAAGGAGGCGAATCACTTCGCGAAAGACCTCGACAACGTTGTCTCAAACGACGAAACCGGGTCAACTCCCTCTCATCACCATTGGGTGCGTTCGAGCAGCTTCATGAAATTCCGCTTGGGCTTGTGCGCCGCGCGGACCGACGCGAGGTATTGCGCAAACTCGGACTCCCGGCCCAGACGCGCCATCAACTCCTGGACCTTCTTCAGCAGCCCGACGGCCTCCCGGTACGCTTCGTTGTTCTTCCGGCTCAGCGTGGGCTCGATCCGCCGCTGGTAGAGCGGCAGGGCGTCCTCAGGATGGCTCTTCTCTCGTTTCTTGGCGAGCTCCATCCACTGGTCGTCGGCGCAGCCGCCCTCGGTGGCCTCCCGCCAGGCCGCCTTGATGTCCTTCTCCCAGAGGAAGACCCGCACGAGTTCCGTGTGGTCCGACCGCCGCTCCCAGGCCCATCGGTCGCCGCTGGCCTGGCGCTTCGCCGCGGCGATTGATTGCCGAAGGAGATCCAGCGCCTTCGCTCGCCACGTCGTCCACTGGCCGATCTTGTCGGCGTGGCGTTTCAGGTTTTGGTACCGGTCGAGTGTGGGCGACTCCGCGAACTCTGCCCAGGCGAGGGCCATCGCGTCGTCGTGGCGCCCGCGGCGGTGATACTCGGCGGCCAGGAACTCCCGCAGCCGCGGGTCGGTCCGCGTGGGGAAGGCCGTGACGCCGCGCTCCGCCCAGTCGAGCGCCAAGTCGTGCTTCCCGGCCTGCTGGTACGTCTCGGCGATCTGGAGATAGTCGTAGGCCGTGGAGAGGTCGCGGGTCTTGACCGCGACGACCGCCTCCACGTCGCCCGTCCGCCGCGCCAGCGTCTCCATGATGTGGGTGATGCGGAAGCGTGTTCCATACTTCGCCGGGTCGTCGCGGCCGGGGCCGAGGGGGCGCACCTTGGCCCATTCGGCCTCCGCCAGCGTCCGGTACACTGCCAGTCCCTTCTCGCCGAGAACATCCGCGTAGGTGTCCGCCGCGCCGTAGAAGGTGTCCCACTCGGCGCGCAGCTCCCACGCGAAGAGGCGCCTGGCCAGCTCTTCAGGGTCGGGCATAGCTTTCCGGCACGCCTTGAGGTGGAGCTCCTGCAGGCGTTCAAGGATGCCGCCCATGTGGCCGTCCGAATCGTCGACGGACTCGATCGCCGCTTCCACGTCTTCCAGCGCATGCTCGGTCAGGTCGATGACCTCGGAGGCATATCCCCCTTTGAGGATGTCCTCTACCGCATCGATCACTTCTTCAATCCGCGAAGCGTAGTCGTAGGCGCCCCGGTAATCGACGAAGCCGCCCCCATCCACGGCCTCATCGATCGCCAGCCGATAGGTGGCGAGGTCGAGCCCCTTGGCACGCTCCTTCGCGGCCTTCATGAGCAGCCGCTGGCGCAGTCGATCGTCGTCCATGCCTTGCTCCATGAGCAGGTCGACGAGCGCATTCTTGTCCTGACCGGCGAGGTAGGCGCGGACATCCTTCATGGTCACCACTGGCTTGGCGAGTTTCTTTTCCCCGGCGTGATCCGGTCGCGCTTGGTCCAGCCACGCCAAGCCCACGGCCACGCAGTGCTTGCAGAAGGCGCCGTCCTGGCCAACCGGACAGGTGCACGAGTACCGGACCTTGCCGTCTTCGATCCAAAACTTGACCCGATACGGCAGGGTCCCCCGAACCTTCGCGGTGACCGTTCCCCCATGCTCGGCCAGGGATCCGACCCGCCCGCCGGCGAAATACCCTTCGCCGCGCTCGAATGACCGCGCCCCCGCCGCGCGTTGGAGCATGCGGCGATCCAGGACTGCCGTGAGGTCCCGTGCCTTCGACGTCATCCCGCCTGCCTCCCTTCCGCCGGCTCCAACGGCTCCACCACAAGCTGCCCCAAGCCCACCACGGCGCCCTTGCCGAGGTGCAGCCATTGGGCGGCGGCGAGCAGGGGCCAGAGATCGCCGGGGCCCTCTGGCAGATCGAGGTGTCCGGTTACGCCGCGCATCTCGATCTCGCTCTGCTGGCGGGCGGAGTAACGCACCAAATCGAGGCGCTCACCCTGCCAGGGCAACGTGGCGATACTCTGCGCCAGGTCGAGGAGCTGCGGGCGCAAGGCTGCAAGCTGTTCCTGGTCTTCCGGGGTGAGAAGGGGCTGGAGGCGGCGGGCGCCGGCCACCACGAGGTCGGCCAGAGTGGGATGGGCGAGCAGACGGTGACGGCGCAGCAGCCGCAGCGGGGCGGGAAAGGTGAGGCGGCAGGGGGTGCTTGCGGGTGGACCAGCGAGGGGCCAGGCGGCTTCGCTGAGGGGCCAGGCGGTGTCGGCGCCACTGCTTTCGCAAGGCTGGCCATCAGGACCAAGCAGCCGTAACACCCGGACGTGGAACCGCTGGCGGTCGGGACCAAGCCCCATGCCGGAGGCGATGTCCCAGGCGCGCAGTAAAAGGGCATCGTGCCGCAGGCCGGCGCCGAAGGAGACCCACTCCAGGGCCGGCGCATCCTCTGGATCGTACGGGGCGGGACGCAGGATAAACGCCGGCGAGCGCCGCGTGGACCGGCCCTCACCTTCGAAGACAGTGAGATAGGCTTGAGAATCGAGGTCGTGCAGCGCTGCCCCCCAGACGCCGCGCAACATCGGCGCCGTGGCCTGCACGCCTGGGGTGCTCAGCGACAGGCGACGCGGCAGGACACGGATGCCGGTAAGCAACCTGCGCAGCGAGGATTCAAGCGTCACGCCACAATCCCCTCAAGAACGGGGCTCCCTTCTCATTTGCTGAATACCCACCCGGCTGACCGGCTCCATTCTCCCCGCTTGTAGTCTCCTCTAAACCTGTCTAAACCTGGCTTTCTTTCAAGGGCCCGCCGCGGGGCGCCGCCCCGCACCCCGCTGGGGTCATCGACCCCAGACCCCACTACTTTCAATCCCCTCTAAAGCGGGGCATCTTCTGCAACGACATCAAAAAGCAGCTTTCAATGACGCTGGAACTTCTGGAAGAGTTTCAATCCCCTCTAAAGCGGGGCATCTTCTGCAACGAAAATAGCCCGCTGGGAACGATTAGCTGACGATTTCAGTTTCAATCCCCTCTAAAGCGGGGCATCTTCTGCAACGGAACGAAGGAGCTGTCCAAGGGTTCATCAGCTCGTGGACGTTTCAATCCCCTCTAAAGCGGGGCATCTTCTGCAACCGGGATCAGCACTGCTCCGCCCCGTCCGAAGAGCTCCTGCGTTTCAATCCCCTCTAAAGCGGGGCATCTTCTGCAACCTGGGCGATACGAACTTGGTTCGCCGCCAACTGCCGGGTTTCAATCCCCTCTAAAGCGGGGCATCTTCTGCAACAAGACCTAGCAGGGATGGGAAGGACATGAGAGCGACTGAGTTTCAATCCCCTCTAAAGCGGGGCATCTTCTGCAACCGCGGTTCCTGGAATCCCTTGCTTGCAAAAGGGTTGGGGAGACGATTTCCGTAACCATCCGAAAACCCTTCTTGAAGGGCCGGCATCCTCCTCGACGCGGCTCCTCAAGATTTCGGCAAGCCATTAATTCGCATCCGCTTCCGCCGTTTCCGTAACCTCCCCCCGAAAACGGGGCTGAAGAGGTTACGGAAGTGTTGCAGGTTACCCCACCCGGGGCAACTCGTGGCGGCCTTCTTCACGCGCACGGCACGCCACGCTTCTTCTCGTTCCCTTCACCAATACGCTACACGATGAAGACGATCTCCTCGCCCGGCGCCTCGTCGCTCCCTTGTCCGACCCGCCAGCTCTTGCGGGCGCAGGCCGCGCAGAGGGGGTAGATGGCGAGGCGATCCTCTTCCAGGTTGATGAGCTTCGCTGCCTGCTGGCGCATCTTGTCAAAGAGCGCGCGGTCGAGGACCGCCTCGAAGATGCTATACTGCACCCGGTCGCCGTAGGCGTCAAGCAGTTTTGCCAGGCTGGCGCGGCGCTTGTCGTCGGGTACGTCGTAGCAGATGACGTAGCGCGTGGCGTCATCGGTCATGGCGCTCAGCCCCCATAGCGGAACGGCTGGTAGGGTTCGCCGCCGCGCAGGCTGACGGCGAGGCGCTCCACCTGGCGGCGCAGCAGGGCGGTGGGTTCAATCTTTGCGTCGCTCTCCTGTTCGCGCAGGGGGCGCAGGAGGTGTTTCTCCCACTCGCGGAAGAAGAGGCGCAGGCCGTCGCGCGTCAGGCGCACGCCGCCGGGGCGCTCGGCATCGGCCTCGAAGTGCTCCGGACGAAGAATGCGCAGATTGCAGGCGCGCAGCACGAAGCGGTCCACGAGGGGATGGCGCAGCTCTTCGAGCAGGTCGAGGGCAAGGCTGGGGCGGCCGGGCCGCACCTCGTGGAAGAAGCCGAGGGCGGGGTCGAGACCGCGCGCCTCGATCAGTCCCGCCAGCAGATTGCCGAGCAGCACGTAGCCGAAGGAAAGGAGGGCGTTGGCCGGGTCGGGGGGCGGGCGGCGCTGGCGCCCGGTGAAGGGGATGTCGGCGCGGAAGGCGTTGCCGAGGGCCTGGAAGTAGGTGTGGGCGCCGGCGCCCTCGAGGCCGAGGAGCCTGCCGCTCTCGTCCTGCGCGGCATCTTCTCTGGATGCGGGCGGGACGCCCGCGCTCCCGCCACTTTCGACCTGGTCGACCATCTCCTTGAGCCGGGCGATGGCGTCGGCGAGGCTGGGGGCGTCGGCCTCGTTGCTCTGGATGTCGCGCAGCACCTCGCGGGCGTTGGCCAGCTTGGCGGCGACCACGGCGCGGGCGCGGCGCAGGCGGCGGGCGGGATCGTACGCGGTTTCGTACTGGCGCAGGCGCAGGTCGGCGGAGCGCGGCATCTCCGGCGCGAGGCGGCCGAGGTAGCCGCCGTCCCAGGCGAACCAGGCGACGCCGATGCCGCGTTGCAGGCAGAAGCGGGTGGCGTCGGCGGTGATGTGGACGCGCACGACGAGGGCGATGATCTCCAGGCGGTGCGGCTCCACCTCGATGAGGGTGCGGCGGCGTTCCGGCTCGGGGCCGGCGGGGCCGTCGGGGTTCACCTCGGCGGTGACGACGAGGCGCAGCGCCGCCACGGGGTGGAGCCGACCTACCGCAGCGTGAAGGGCTTCCAGCCGCTGCACCTCACCTGGGGGCGCTTCATCATCGACGTCGTCTTCCGCGGCGGCAGCAAGCACAGCAACCACGCCGACACCGCGGCGCACCTGCTGCGCCACGTCGTGCAGCTCATCCACGGCGCTACCGGCGGAACGTCTCCATCATCGTGCGCAGCGACAGCGGCTTCTTCGACCAGAAGCTCTTCCGCCTCTGCGAGGACCTCGGCATCGGCTACGTCTGCGTCGGCAGGCTCTTCGACGGCCTGAAGGAGCGCCTCGCCGGCCTCGACCCCTCTGCCTGGCGCCACTACCAGAACCGCTCCCAGGCCTGGGACTACGTCGAGGTCGCCGACCGCCGCGGCTCCTGGCGTCGGATTCGCCGCGCCCTCTACTGCCGCCCGCGCTACGACGGCGCCCAGCTCCTGCTGGAGTTCGCGCGCCCCGAGACCCTCCTCTACACCAACCTCGGCCAGGAGCAGGTCATCGACGCGCACCTCAAGGACGCCGGCCTTGCGAGCTGGACCGCCGCCGAGCAGGTCATCGAGCTGGCCCACGGACGCGGCCGCGACGAGCTCGCGCGCCGGGCGCTGAAGGACTTCGCCAGCGAGACGCTCCCCTTCCTGCGCTTCGCCCCCAACGCCGCCTTCTACGCGACGATGCTCCTCGCCTTCGCCCTCTCCGAAGCCTTCAAGGAGGACGTCACCGCCCCCGTCGTGCCGGTCACCGCCTACCCCACGACGCTGCGCCGCACCCTCATCGACATCGCCGCCAAGATCGTCCGCCGCGGCGGCAGGATCATCCTCAAGGTCACCCCGGCTGCCTGGCAGCGCCTGCGCATAGCCGACCTCTGGCGCCGCAGCGGCAGCCCGCCGCGCTTCGCCTGGACGACGTAGCCCGCGGCGCAGCACCCCACCACGATCCAGGAGGCTGAACCAGGAGCCTCTAGAGGGAGTGATCTGCCTCGCAAGGCAGCTCCGCGCTCATCTCGCCCTCTCGGCGCTCCTCTGCGGGGCGCCGGGATCACCCAAAAGGCGAATCCTCGCTCCTCACGCGCCGGCACCTGCTGCCATGGCGCCGCACAAGCCTCTCTCTACTACCTGTGCGCAGGAATCGCTCAATTTAGGATCGTAGCTCGTCTCCTTGGTCAAGGCTATTCTCTAATATCAATGTTCGGCCAATAGGCAACGTTTCCGGTGGAGTCGGTGGCTTTGATTCCGAAGCCGGGAACGCTGAATTCACCAGCGGGCAATGCAGCAGCTGGAATTCCTGGAATGATTACCGTGTAGGTGCCATCGCCGTCCTCATCGAGCAATTCGAGGAGTTCCTGGTCCGGCTCACTACCGCTTCCTTGCAAGATAGCAGCAACTCTCAAGGGATGTGTACCGCCGAGGACCTGTGCCTGGATCGTAAGAATACCACCCGCGGAATCAGTAAGTTGGTAGGGGCTGCGCCCGAAGCCAGCGTTCAAGATAACAGGCAACTCTAGTGTTTCGTCAGGCAGTGGCAGCGGCTGAACGCTAGGCAAGAACGCTGGTTGGCTTTCACTGACGTTGAGGGCGGGCCACGTGCCCTTATTTCCATCCCGGTCGATGGCACGAATGGTCAGGCCTGGCACTTGCAAGCGTCCAATAGGCAAGCCAGGTGGCAGGTCGAGCTTGAACTCAAAGATGCCGTCATCATCCGTGACGGTCAGCTCTCCAAAGTTCTGCTGTACGAAGTTGCCGAAGGGACCTTGTACGTCCAGGAAGAACTCGACACTTAGTTCCGAGGTGGGGGCGTCATCAGCTACTTGGGCCTGGAGGGTAATGGTGCCGCCGGCCGTTGAACTGTACATCAGCGGAGATAGTCCCCAGCCCGCCGTGGTGATCACCGGTATCTGCTCCGCCGGTGTCGCCGCGGCCACGGTAATGCGTGTGCCGGTAGTGAGGCCGGGGTTGTTACGATCGATGACCACTAACGTAGCTGCTCCCGTTCCTTGCCCGGCAATGAACAGGTTGGTGCGGCCTTCGGTACTCTGAAGGCTGCCGAGGGCCACGTCACCTTCAAACGTCCAACGGAACGAGCCGCTGCCGCCGCTGACCGTGAACGTAATCGTTCGGCCTACCAGCAGCGTCGGGTCGGAGGGGCTGAGGACGAGCTGCCCTGTCGGGGCGCCGACATCGATCCTGGCGCTGCCTGTTTCACCAGAGCTGTCGTGGACGACCAGGTCATACGTGCCGGGGAAGTTCGGCGCCGTATACAGAACAGTGGCATTTGACGTTGTAGTAATGGCGCCGGCGTCCGCGGTCCATGCGTAGGGGAGGAGGCCGCCGACGCCCAAGAATTCTATCTGTTGGCCCACGCTGAGCTCGGTGAATGCCGGGCTGATCTGCACCGCATTCGTCACCACCCGGATGACAGCCGCCACTTGGCGCCCAGCCGAATCGTTGAGGAACAGACTGAAGAGGCCGGCGCGTTCCGGGGCCGTATAGACCACGCGTGCGCCGGTCACCGCATCAAGGTTGCCGGCTTGCACGGTCCAGGTGTAGTCGCCGCTGCCGCCCAGGGCAGCGAAGGTGCGTTCTTCGTGCGGGCGCAGACTGGCGCTCGCCGGTGTAACCCGGAGGTCGCCTACCACGGTGTTGGTGGCGAAGGCGGCGTTGCCCGCCGTGTCGGTGACAGTGAGGAGGAATCCGCCGATGATTCGTGGGGCCGTGTAAGTGACGAGCGTGCCGCTTGTCGTGTTGAGGTCTCCCCGCTGCGCCGACCACGAGTATGATCCAGTGCCACCAAGCGCCGTGAAGTGTGCCTGATCTCCCGGCTCAAGCTCAACCAGCTCAGGTGTTAGGCGCAGTTCCGTGCCGATGACATGAACGGTTGCCATGGCCGTCCTCCCGGCCTCGTCGGTGGCGATCACGCTGAACACACCGCCGGTCTGGGGAGGCGTATAGGTGACCGACGCACCGCTTGTGGCGCTGAGATCGCCCGCCGTGGCCCGCCAGGTAGCAGCGCCGGCGGGATTTGTAGCAGTGAACTGCTGTGTGACGCCAACCCGTAACGTTGCCAGCCCGGGGGTCACTCTGAGCGCCGCCGCCACGGTCACCGTGGCTGTCGCCGACAAGCCGTTCGCATCAAACACCGCCACCTCGAAGCGGCCCGTTGATGGGGGAGCCGTATAGGTTACCTGGCGGCCTTGAGTACTTGCCAGTTCGCCGTCAGTCGCCGTCCAGGCGAACGGTTCTTGTCCGCCGGCGGCGCGGAACACGCGCGTCTCGCCAGGTGCAAGCCGTGGCGACTCAGGGCTGATCAGGAAACGCTCGCTGACGACAACCGTCGTCGTTGCCGAGGCTGCTTCACCCGCCTCATTCGTCGCGGTGAGGACTACCGTATACGTTCCTGGCTCAGAGTAAGTATGCGATGCGTTAGCTCCCGAACTTGTCGCGCCATCACCAAAGCTCCAGTTCAAGGTCATCTGTTGGTTCTGAGGATCACTCACCTGGCTAGAGAATTGTACACTGAGCGGGGCACTCCCTGATGATGGATTGGCGTGCACCGTTACTGATGGAGCAAGCAAGGATTTCTCGACAGTTATCCCGTAGATACTGAACGCTGGATCCTGGCTTCCGGCGGTTTCATTCGATGTATCACGAACGCTGACCTCAAGGAGGTTTGATGTATTCGAGATGTCGAACGATAGAAGGTCAAGAACCACCGTGACCCTCTCGTCTGGCGTGCTACAGCGATAAACCTCTCTAACATTTCTACTCTGAAAAACATCAATAACTCCAGAGACTCCAACAGCATTATCCCGAAGATTCTCGCTCACAATCAGGACAACCCTCTCCTCCAAACCATCCGCAAACCTTAATAGCAGCTCGCCTACCTGCTGGTTGCGAAATCGTTCAAACGTGTTCCCGCCATTTAAAAGGATGTGAACCCTTCTTGCCTTCGCGACATTCGTTGGTATAGTTACACTCTCGGGAAAATGTGGGAAAACGGATGCCTGCGTTGAAACATAGTTTTGGGTAACTCGAGGAATTGTAAATGGAATACCACCAAACGAGGTCCTACCGATAGGAATATCCTTGAACAGTGCACTGATATCTCGATTCGCCACCCCCCGGAGGTCGAGAGATACAAATTCCCGAGCAGGATCCTCAGCAGCGAGAACATCTACGCCTTTCCCGGCAAGCTGGATAACGAGATCCTCCTGTTGTGAATTGTCACCACGAATCACAATACTATCGCTGAAACAGCCGGCAGAGCTCGGCGTAAAGTTTACCGTGAAAGTAAGTGATCCCCGAGGTGCAATAGTCGTTGGGAGGGGAGGCTGACTCTGCAGGGAAAACGGTGCGCGCGGCGGTATGAGGTTCGTTACGATTAAGCCCATCATCTCCGGGTTGCTAATGGTTATGCTGGCTGGTTCTGCCGTAGTACCTACCGGCACGGCGCCAAAATCGACGGTGCGAGGTGTAACAGAGGCTTGCGCTAGGCTAGAGGCGCCTAGCCTCGACTCTGCGAACGTAACCTTGCGAATACGATGGTGCCGACTATCAGCGATAAACAAGCTGCCATCAGCTGCGAGAGTAAGACTAATAGGAAAATCAAGCCGCGCGCTGGTTGCTGGACCGCCGTCGCCAAGAACGGTTAGAGGATCCCCTCCCCCCGCAACGGTGCTAATGATTCCCGCTGGATCTACTTTGCGGATGAGAGCAAAGGCAGAGGAAAAGTAGAAACTGCCATCAGGACCCACTGCAATTCCGCTGGCTGGGCCAATGCTGGTGAGTGTAGCGGGACCGCCATCACTACCTGGAGTCCTATCTCCAGTCCCCGCAACGGTTGTAATGATACCGTGGGGATCAACCTTACGGATGCGAAAGTCTCGCTCATCAGCAATGAAGAGGCTTCCGTCAGGGCCTAGGGCAATGCCGGTTGGGAACTTGATCCTGGCGCTGGTAGCTGGACCCCCGTCACCATTACCGTCTTCTGGCTCGCCTCCGCCTGCCACGGTAGTGATGATTCCCTGTCGATCTACCTTTCGAATTCTCCTGCCTTCAGCAATGAAGAGGCTGCCGTCCGGGGCAATCGCGATGTCATAAGTCAAATTGAAAAATGCAATGGTCGCCGGTTCACCGTCCCGAGGATCCTGCAGTGAAAGAGGCACACCGACTTCAGGTTCTATCCCACCGGCGACGGTCGTGATGATTCCATCTAAATCCACCTTCCGAATGCGTTGGTTGAACTCGTCAGCAATAAAGATTGAACCGTCAGAGCCGATGGCAACGCCAGATGGTGCATTCAGGCAAGCACTCGTAGCCGCACCGCCATCGCCCCCGAAATCCCCCTCGAAAAAACCGAAGTGACATTCCATACCTCCGCCGGCTATGGTCGTAATGATTCCCTCCGGATCCACTTTCCGAATGCGATGATTGTTCGTATCAGCGATGATGAGACTGCCATCAGGCGCTACCGCCACGTCGAAGGGGTCGTGCAGTTTGGCATCAGTGGCAAGCCCTCCATCTCCGCTGAAATTGAGCCCTTGAATAGAACCTATGGGACCACTGCCCGCCACAGTCGTGATGATACTCTCTTGGGAAAAAACAGGACCGTTACTGAAAAGAATCGACAGAATACCAAAGAACAACAGGCTGAAGCCTTGGCGCCCTCTCGAGGGATGGGGCTGAGAGGGTGGTGGTAAAGCAAAGGCGTTTTCCAAGCACTCACTTCGACTTTTGCTACGGCACATCTTCAGCATGTCGCAATATCGCACGATTCCGTTGAGCCGCAACATAGTGTGCTTTTCCCTTTGACCTTGCATACACGATGCTGGCAAGAAGGTGAAATCGACATGATGACCACGATAATTTCATCTCCACTGATTTGCTGAATCAATGCGAATCCTGTGAAACAATTCGAGCGTTCACCGGCTTTAACCTCCCTAAGGTGAGCAATGTGTTCCTGGGAAAAGGGCCAACCTTTTGGTTACGATGGTGTAGACACACGAGTTACAACATCGCGGGAAGCTGACCACGTGCAACCCAAGAGGTGGAAACTTGAGCATGGCACGACTCGCCTCCCGCAGCAATCCCCCAACGCCGCCTTCTACGCGAGGCTGCTCCCCACCTTCGTGCTCTCTGAGGCCTTCAAGGTGGACGTCAGCGCCCCTGTCGTGCCGGTCACCGCCTATCCCAGGAAGCGGTTCCGCACCCGCATCGACATCGCCGCCAAAATCGTCCGCCGCCGCGGCAGCCCGCCCAGCTTCGCTTCGACGACGTTGCCCGCAGCGCAGGCCGCACAACGATATCGGGAGACGTCCGCCTTGCAGCCCCCTTGGAGGGCGGGTCGCACCTGCTCGACGGCTCACTCACGGTGCGCTCTTGACGGCTGTCGCCCCGCCACGGGGGAGCGGAGTAAAGTTGACGACGACAAAGGGGTGGACCAAGCTCCGAAATTCCCCCTACGCCGTAGAATCGATCGATTTAGGGTTCCGTCAGATGCTAAGCCAAGAAGATAAACTTCTCCTCGATCAAGCGCAAGAGATTTGCCGATTTGCCTGACGCTTCGCTGGTGCCAGGGTTGGGCCAGCCGTAGCGCGACCCTGTCAAGGGGATCTCCTACGGTATGGCCACGGCGAGCCACCGGCGGACTACCCCTTGCGGCGTGCTCACGAGCCACTCGAAGACGCCGTTCGTTTCGGGTGTGAGGGCAAAGCCGGAGAAGGAAGCGGAGCCAATCGCAACTTGGTTCCCTCGGAATGCCCCACTGGTGAAGTTCAGGAGTGGAACAAGCCGAGTGTTCAACTCGTGCGGGCCTAGAAAGAGCCGCTCAGCAAGGAGCGGTTCGGCTTCTCCAGGGACGTGCAGCCGCAGCGTGAGAAGGACCGGGGCGGTCGAAGTAATACGGTCCGGGACGACGCTCAGGAAGGGAGGAAGCGGAAGGTTGGGGAAGGTTTCCAGCTCGAAGCTCGCCACTTCGTTGGTTGCGCTGTCCGTCACATAGGCGCGCCCGCCCCCAGGCGCCACGGCGACGCGCTGAAGGTGCCCGCCCAGCACGATTCTGCGGCTGACGGCCAGCACGTCAAGGTCGAGCACGTGCAGCTCGCCCCGCCCGCCGTTGAGGACCAATGCCTGCAATCCGTTGGGCGTGAGGGCGATGCCGAAGGGCCGGTTGATGATCTGGCCGGAAGAGGTGACTGTAAGGTCTCGAAGGTCAACGGCACTGACGCTGTTCCCAAGCTCGCTGACGACGTAGGCGGTTCGGCCACTCGGAGCTACAACGACGGCGTTGGGCGCTTCATCGACCGCCAAGCGCGCCAGCACGCCGAGTGGCTCGAGCGCGACGAGCACTACCTGAGCAGCAGCTTGATCGGTAACTACAGCAAGAGATCCATCCGCCGTCAACGCAATGCCGACGGGTGCGCCGCCGATTTCGAGCGTGCCTAGCTGGGCAAGTGCATCAAGGTCAACTACGCTGAGACTGCCGCCAAGTACATTGGCCACCACCGCGGTCGAACCGTCGGGGGTAATGGCAACGCCATGCGGGCCCTCGCCGACTGCCACCTCGCCTCGCACGGTGAGGCCACCCAGGTCTACAACGGTGACGCTGCCGCCCTCAAAGTTGGTGACCACGGCCGTTGAGCCGTCGCTGCTGATTGCTGCTTCCACCGGCCGCTGCCCCACGGGGAGCGTGGCCACGATTTCATGGGTCGCGGTGTCGATCAGGCTCAGCGAATTCCGCTCGCTTGAACCCGGGCCCCTTGAATTGACGACCAGCACCTGCTGGCCGCCTGGCCGCACGGTGATCCCTACGGGAACATCGCCCATGGGGGAGCGGGCTGCTGCCGGGGAGCGCTGGATGCTTCCAGCAGGTTGAAGGATAACGAAGTTGCCGCTGCGCTCTTCCTGCACCAGGAGGCCATCGCGGGTGATGTAACGGATGCCTGCCGTCTGCAAACTGCCGAAATCGGTGGCTACGCCCCGCCCGTCCGCAAACACATATGCGGGGGACCTGACAAAGTCTGCCCGGTGGCCATCCACCAGTGCGGAGTATGCCAGAAACCGCTCGCGGGGATTTATCGCCAGCCATCCATTGGGCGGCAATGTCAATGGCCCTTGCTCGGGCAGCGCGACGCGCCACGGCAGCGGCGTGTGGTCGTCCTGGCCGTCGGCATCTGCATCGATAAACCCATCGTGGTTGACGTAGACCGTAAGCCCGTTTGCATACTGGCTCACGATGCGAACGTCAACGAAGTCGATACCCTCGATCAGCGCCTCTGACAGAGTCAGGATCGCATCGCCGCTCACGTAGCGGATCGACGCCAGCGGCGCGGCAAGGTACTGCGCCTGAAGTTGTTGCATCAGGTAGTACTCTTTGATCGCGGTGCGGAGGAACTGGTTGTCCGTCGTCACCTCGAAGTCGAACCCGGCGTCGGAGAAGTAGCCTGCGTGGCCGAAGGCGATCTGTGTGGCGCGGTACCGATCAAAGTCGAACCTGCCAGGATCGATCTTTGCTGGCGGCAGGAACGGGCCGCGGAAGCTGCCGGCGAAGCGGTCGTAGAGACCCATGCCGTGGTTGGCCATGAGCGGCTTCACCACCGTCAGCTCGAAGTCGGGTATGAGGCGAGCCCCTGCCCCTCCCTCAATCTCGCGTTCCACGCCATCGACATAACCGGCGTAGTACGAATCGAAGCGGTGGCTGTCGCGTCCCCCCTCGCCCAGCAGGGGACCCTGGTAGATCTGCTGCTGGTGACGAAACAGCTCCCTGGCGCTCGCAATCATCTGCCGCAAACTGCGCGCCTGGGGGTTGGCGGCGTTCAAATCGGCGAGGTTGAGGGAGCCGGGATCGACCGAGGGGAGCACGTCGAGGAAGCCGGCGCCGGGGTTGTAGGCGCGGGCGATGCGCGAGCTCTGGTCGCGGGCGAAGGGGAGCATCTTGTCCGGTGCAATGAGGTACGACTGGATCCCTCTCGTCACGTTAAGCCAGCCCTCCTTGAAGCTGAGGTCGGCGTGGCGCGCGATGGCCGCCTCCTCGAAGAGTGGACTGTTCGGATACATGTGGAGGTAGTTTTCGTGCAACGCCAGAAGATAGCCGGCCTCGCGCACCGCTGCCAGCAGCTCGCCGAACGAGCCAGACCTCTCCGGCGTGAAATCGTTGGCGGGAAAATGCGCCGGCAGCTCATTGTCGAAGCCGGCCTGCTGCCATTGGTGGTAGAGCAGGAGCACGTCGTTCAGACCCAGGGCCGCCAGCTGGCGCACCAGCGACGCCGCGGTGCGGAAGCGTCGGCCGCTGCCGGGCGAGCCTCCTTCGGCTATCAGGAAGGCCGTGTCCGATGTTCCCTGCCAGCGCCCCGTGCGGCCATCGAAGACGAGGTCGGACACCTCGTCGCGATTCAGTTCCCGGTAGAACCAGTTGCGCTGGCCCTGGGTGGGACTGAAATCTGTCGAGGCAGCGAACCGCTCACCGTTGAATTCAATCTGCGCCTCGAAGGCGGTGAGGTTGTAAGGGGAAGGCAGCAGGGCGAGAATGTTGAAAGCAAGCTCATCAGCGCGCTCCAGGTCCACCATGAGGTCAAAGGAAACCTCTTCGGTGGCGCCATTCTCAATGGTGTGCGACCACAGGCGCTGCCCGTTCTTGGTAATCTCGACCAGCACTTCAAAACCGAGATCGTCCAGATCGCGAGCACTGCCGAACACGTGAGCTCGCCCCTGACCAGGACTGACCCACACCCGCGCCACCCCGCTCCTAAACAGGTCGAAATTCCACAGGTCCCAGACCACCCGTGTGTTGAGCGCGTCGCGGTACGGCGACTTCTCATGGGCGATGTTGGGGAACAGGTCCTCGACTCGCTGGCTAACGGTGACGTACATCGTCTCGTCGAGCGCCAGCACGTCTCCGTCGCTGTCCTGCTCATAGAGCGCCGTCGTGCTCGCCCGAATCGAGTCAGGGCCGAAGATCTCCGGACTGTCTTTCTCGATGCGCGTCGCGTTACTCAGCACCTTATCCGGGTAGAGGGAGAAGAAGAGATTCTGCTGACCTTTGCTGAGCGCGATCGGAATGTCCGACATGTAAGGGATGACGATCTCCTCTGGACTGGGCGTGTTCAGGCTGCGGCCAATGTGAAACCCGGCATAACCGAAGAGCGTCTTTGCACTCACCCCTACAGAGGCGACGTGGACCACCAGCGTTCTGCCGCATAAGCGCACCTCGTAGCGTCGCTCAAGAACCTCTTCTCCAAACATGTCGCGAAACCTGAGGATGACCGCGTCACCTGCCTGCTCATGCGATACCAGGGCGCTGTGCCCCATCTCGAGGAAGCTGCCCTGCCAGATGATCGAGCCGTCGGCTAACCGATAAAGGGGCCCGGCAAATGCCGTGGGGCTGATGTACGTCTCCCCTCCATCAACCGAGGCGTTGATCTTCAGCAACCCGGCAGAGAGATCAGCCAGGTTCATGGTGTACTCGACTGCGTCGTCTGGGCGGAACAAAAACCGATAGCGTGCGACAGGAGAAGTCTCGAAGACAACAGACGTATCGCCAATGCGAGTAGCGCCCAGAGGTGGAAGGGTTACCTGCCCGCCGTTCCAGCAAGCATCGGCTGCGCCACTTAAGAGTAAGGTTAGGAAGAGCAGCAACACAGGGGCCAGGACCCACCTGTACGACACAAGTTTTCGAGCAACTGTGGAAAGAAGGTGATTCATCTCAACCCCGACCCTTTTGGTGACAGCGCAGAGCATGATATGCTTTGGCTCCGCTCCCCCTTCGTGCGCTACTTACGTGGCATCTGCGTGCGGGCCCATTGCGCAAGTTCACTCTGGCCTTCTCCTCATTCCCGCACCGCCTCCCCTTGCGCTCGAACCTCCTCGTACACCCGCTTCTGCAGGTGCTTACCAACGAGATTCTGGAACTCCTTGTCATTGATGAAGCGGGCCGTGATGTCTTCGTTCTGCTCCATGCGGTCGATGAACAGACCCTCAAGCGCCTTCAGGAAGACGTAGCCGAAGTTCTCTATGGTGTTGGCCAGGGCGGCCTGCCGGATGCCAGGATTGGCGATGGCGTCCTCCCGGATCGAATCAAGGAAAAGTTGGTCCCCTGGCTTGAAGTCCGTGCCGAAGCGTTCGTTGAGGAGGTCGATCAACCTCGACAGCTCGATTTCCTCGCCTTGCATGGCGCCGGTTCCGACAGCTACCGGCCCCGCGACCTCGCCGCCTTTTCCCGCTTCAAGGCTGATCGAGCCCTCGCTGATCTTTTGCAGCCGGTAGAACTTCAGCGCCACCTCCTCATCGAAGCTGTAGACAGGCCCCAGGTCGCCTTTCGGCAACTTTGCGAGAAGGTATCGGAGGTAGGAGTAGAGCTTCTCCAAGTCCGAGTCCTGGAATGGAATAACCTGTGACAGAAAGGCGTAGAGATTCCGGAAGGCGATGAGCGTGGTGCGGAACTCCTCTCGATCCTCGTCGTCGAGCTGCTGGTACCTCGCCACCGCCGGGTCGAGGCAAGCGTTCATGCGGGCGTTGTCCGCGGCGGTCTGCGTGCGCTTCGGCCTGTAGAAAACCCTGCAGAACTCCTCCACCTCGGCCTGGTGGTAGACTTGCCGGCTATCGAGCTTCGCCTGAAGCTCGTAGAGCTGCCTCGGCTCGGCCCGCTCGCCGATGAGCGTCTGTTCATAGTACGGCTGGAAGGCCGCCAGGATTTCCTCGGGTTCGTTTACGAAGTCGAGGACGAACGTATCCTCCTTGCCGGGGCACACGCGGTTCAGGCGCGACAGGGTCTGCACCGCCTGCAAACCCGCCAGGCGCTTGTCGACGTACATCGTGTGGAGGAGGGGCTGGTCAAAGCCGGTCTGGTACTTCTCGGCCACCAGGAGGACCTGGTACTCGTCCGTAGCGAAGCGCTCCGGTAGCTCCTTCTCGCGGATGCCCTGGTTCATTCCCGGCTCGGTGTACTCAACACCCGGCGCGTCGGGGTCTGCAACCGTGCCCGAGAAGGCGACCAGCACCTTGATCCCCGCATAGCCCTTCTCGGCGATGTAGCTATCGAACGCCTGCTTGTAGCGCACGGCGGGTAGGCGGCTGGAGGTCACCACCATGGCCTTGGCCCTGCCGCCGATCTTGTGCATCGTGAAGTGCCGGAAGTGCTCGACCATCACCTCCGTCTTCTGGGCGATGTTGTGCGGGTGCAGGCTCATGAACCGCGCCAGCGCCCGCGCCGCCTTGCGCTTGTCCACGCGCGGATCGTCGGCAATGGACTTGATGAGGCGGTAGTAGGTCTTGTAGGTCGTGTAGTGCCGCAGCACGTCGAGGATGAACCCCTCCTCGATGGCCTGGCGCATGCTGTAGAGGTGCGAGGGGTGCGGCTTGCCGTCCGGCCCTTCCTGCCCGAAGACCTCCAGCGTCTTGTACTTCGGGGTGGCGGTGAAGGCGAAGAAGCTGATGTTCGGCTGGTGCCCGCGCTTCAGGATCGCCTTCAGGATTTCTTCCTCGTAATCCGGCAGGCTCCGGCCCCCGGCATACGCGGCTACTTCTTCCCGCACCACGGCTTCGGCCAGGACGCCCTTCAGCTCCGTCGCCGTCTCGCCCCCTTGCGAGCTGTGGGCTTCGTCGATGATGACGGCGTAGCGGCGCTTCGGCAGGTCGCCGATCTTCTCGGTGACGAAGGGAAATTTCTGCAGCGTCGTGATGACGATGGGCACGCCCACCGCCAACGCCTGCGCGAGCTGGGCCGAGTCCGCGTCGATCTTCCGCACCACGCCTTGCTTGTGCTCGAACTGGTAGATCGTGTTCTGGAGCTGCTGGTCAAGCACCACGCGGTCGGTCACGACGATGACGGAGTCGAACACCTTCTCGTCGCGCTCGTCGTAGAGGCTTGCCAGCCGGTGGGCGAGCCAGGCGATGGAATTGCTCTTGCCGCTGCCGGTGGAGTGCTGGACGAGGTAGTTGACCCCCGCCCCCGCCTGTCGCGCCTGGGAAACCAGCCGTCGCACACAGTCGAGCTGGTGGTGGCGCGGAAAGATCATGCTCTCCCGCCGCACCCGCTTGCCGCCGAGCCGCTTCTCCTCGATCTGCAGGTGGATGAACCGCCCCAGGATGTCGAGCAGGCTATGACGCTCCAGGACTTCCTCCCACAGGTAGGCCGTCCTCCAGCCCTTGGGGTTCTCCGGGTTACCCGCGCCACCTGCGCAGCCCTTGTTGAACGGCAGGAAATGGGTGCTGCGGCCCGAGAGGCGCGTGGTCATGGAGACCTCGTCGGGGTCCACCGCGAAATGGACGAGGGCGCGCCTCTTGAACTGAAAGATGAGGTCGGCGGGGTCGCGGTCGTGCTGGTACTGGTGCGCGGCGTTGCGCCAGGTCTGCCCGGTCATCGGGTTCTTCAGCTCCGCCGTGACGATGGGGATGCCGTTCAGGCTCAGAACCACGTCCAAGGTGTTGCCGTGGCGGTTTGAGTAACGGAGCTGGCGGGTGATGGTCAGGCGGTTGGCGGCGTAGAGGCGCTGCGTCTCGGGGTTCATGCCGCTGGCGGGCGCGAAGTAAGCGGCGCGGAAGAGCTTGCCGAAGCACTTGAAACCGTGCCGCAGCACCTTCAGGCAGCCCACGTGCTCCGAGTCGAGCGCCCGGCAGAGGTCCTCCAGCAGCGTCGCCTCGGCCTTCTCCTTTTGCAGGTTCTTGAGGTACTCCCACTCCTTTGGCTGCGTCTCCAGGACGAAGGCGAGGAAGACCTTCAGGTCGATGCAGCGCTCGCGGTCGAAGGCGTCACGCTCGCCCTTGGCGTAGCCGCCGGAAGAGACGAGGTATTCCTCGATGGCTGATTCAAAGGCGGCTTCGGTGTGTGGGCCGGGCATCAGTCCCCTCCCGTCCATTCAAACCGAATGGCTAAATCCTTGAGCATGAAAAAGGTGTCCTTGTAGGTCACGTTGAATTGGGCGCAAACATCGGGAAGCAGGACGCGGTTTCTGGATTCAGGGCGCGGCTGTTCATTCGTCACAACAATCGTATCGTGGATCATCGCGTACGCAACGAGCCAGCCGTCCGCTTCCGTTGCAAACTTCGCCTTGGCTCGGTCGAAATACTGGGGATTTCGCTGCTCCCATAGCATGACTTCGGCATAGGCAGAAGTCACGCCTTCGCCGTCCGTGTTGAGAAAGAAGTCGGAGCGCAGGTTTTTTTTGACCCATTGCACCAGATCCTCGGTCTTCCTCCCGGCAAGCAGCTCGCTTCTCACTCTATCGAGGCTGCGGATCCTCCCGGCTTTGTAATGGTGAATCAGGCTTCCCCAGAATCCGGGACAAATCTCGAATGCGTAATACTGATTTTTTGCTGATATGAACACATCCGCGTCCATAATATATATCCGTGCTGCATTCATGGCAGGTCAAATCCCAGGCGGCGGGCATACTCTTGGAAGGCGCCGCCACGCAACCCGGTTAAGTCATATGCCTCTTTGAAGCTGACCCGCCCTTCTTTCGCGGCACGGATGATCTGCATGGCAAACATTTGACTAACACGCACATTCTGGTTGTTGTAGAAATCGCCTCCACCCGCACTCTTCCTCTGCCTGCGCTCTTGCCTGATGTAGGCATAGTAGAAGGTAAAAAACGTTTCACGGTCCACCAAACGTAGGTCCATTGCCCGGCGGCCGGCGACGGTGGGGCTGACTTTGAATTCTCTGGCAAGCTCCTCGAACGGTTGCGGCTTGTCTTTCACGTCACGCCAGTGGGCTTTCAGCTCCCGCGCCGGCAGCAGGAATTCCGCCGCTGCCTTGTCACAAAATCTTTCGACTTCCGTACCGTCGGGAAAAATGTCCCTGAATCCGGACACCCCTTCGCCTTCGGGACCCAACCAGATATGCGCCAGTTCGTGAGCCAGCGTGAACATCTGCGCCGACTTCGCGTCCGCGCCGTTTACGAAGATGAGGGGCGCATACGCATCACAGAGGGCGAAGCCGCGAAACTCCTCCACGTCCAGCGTGCGGTGCGTGTTATTCCCCACCACGCCGTTGATCACCGCCATAATGCCCAGGTGCTCGATACCGCGGCGCAATTCGCCGACCGCTTCTTCCCAAGTGCGGACCTCGGCGGCCCACCCCTCGCCGAAACCGATGGTGCGCCGCATCTCACGCCCGACAGCATCCGGATCGTCGGTCAACCGTGCGGTTCCCACGAAATCCAACGGCTCCGCTTCGCATTCGAGGCGCTCCTCACGCAGCCATGCCTGGCGCCGTTGCATCGTGTAGATGGTGTCCAGCAGATCGGGGCTTGGACGGGTAACCTCCCCAGGACGGATCGTGCGAAAATCGGGAATCGGGATACGTTCCTCGGGGGGATCGGGCAGAAAGAGGTACCCGATTGGAACGTACAACGCCTTCGCGAAGTCCTCCAACTGCTTGAGCGTCGGTTGCGCTTCGCCTTGTTCCCATTGATCGAGCTTCGGGAACTTCTTGGCAAGCTCCTCCACGGTGCGATCAGCCCGCTCGCGTGCCCAGCGCAGCAGCTTCGGTTGGACCATGACCCGGGCCATCAGGCGACCTCCTGGCGCACGTCGATCTTGCCGGTCACCGCCGCGGAGATGAGGGCGATGCGGTATTCGCGGAGGAGAGCGACGCTATGCTCGATCGTGGTGCTGATTGAAGAGACGTCTTCGCTCACTCGATCGAGGTGTTCTGCAATCACTTGCTGCTCGTTAAGGGGTAGAAGCAGGACACGAAGACCCGCTATTAGTTCGCAATTCAGGGCAGGCTGATTGGCTCCACGGCCTCCTTCGCGGATCGGCTCGTACATGTGCTGGAGCAAGTAGTGCACGTATCGGCCAACCAATCGGCTCCTCGGAATGATAGCGGCCATGTTTTGATTGATTGCAGCATCGGTTGCCATCAGGGCCGACATGCCACGCGTACGACCTTGACCAACCAACCCGATCACCACAGAACCGGCAGGCACGACCTCCAGTCCGGACTCTAGCCGGGCGGTCTCGGTGATCCACTCGGATGGTTCCGTAATTATGTCTTCATTGACCTTCGAACTCGATAGCCACGGAACGTCTCCGTCCATCCAGTACTCCATGTGGGTACGTGACGGCGTCGAACCGTTCCGCACTCGCGCAAAGTACCCAAGCCGCACAACTAACCAGTACGCGGGAACTTCACCCAGCCACTCGATGCCGGAGTCCTTCATCTTGACGCTATGATTAAGGCCCTTGGTGACCGCATGGCTGATGAGGGCGGCGCGCTTCTCCTGGAGGAGCTCGATCTGCCGCTGCTTCTTCGCAATCAGCAAATCAATCCGCGCCGTCTCGCGGTCAAGGAAGGCGGCAATGGACCGCTGTTCGTCGGGGGGAGGAGTTGGCAGACGTCGGCCATATGCGTCCTCGCGGTCCAACCCGGGGACTGCGGAGTCCTTTGACACATCATCGAGCCGAACCCACGTCAGAGCGTAGTACAACCACCGAAGGTTCACATTCGAGAAGCGAGCGTCGACGAAATAGGTTGTGTCAATCGCGAATACCGGAGCTTCGGAGTATTGCACCTTTCCAAATGAGCCTTTACGTCCAACAACGATACACGGAGCGATCGCATTTGAATGATTGTGTGCGCCCACCGGACCATTCGAACCGTAGACCGGAATCTCACCATCGCCACGATTATCGGATGCCAATGCTTCACCGTACGCTAGCCGACAAATGCGTTTCAGACCATGAAAATCCCAATGCTCGGGCACGTCGCCCAGCCATTCGACGCCGGACGGCTTGTACCGTGGATACGCCTCCTTGCTCATTCGCCGTCCCTCCTGCGTGGATTTCGTGTCGTCTTCGCCTTCTTCTTGCCCTTCTGGTGAACCGTCAAGTTTTCCTTCACGGCTGCCGCCGGAGATGCCCCTCTAGCATCGACCACATCCGATGCGCGATTCTCGATGGCCAAGCGGGAACGCTTGATGGCCTCATGCAGTTTGTGTTTCAGAACATCCTTGGGAGGCAGGGCAGTCAGGTATTCGGCAACGTGGATGCCGGCGCGGCCTAGTTCGAGCAACTCGATCTGTTCGCTGTTTTTCCCGGCGCAAAGGATGATGCCCAAGGGCGTATCTTCGCCTGATTTACGCTCGTGCCTGTCGAGCCAGCGCAGGTAAAGTTCCATCTGGACCTTGTGATCGGGCCGAAACTTATCGAGTTTGAGTTCCACGGCGACCAGGCGCCGCAGATCGCGATGGAAAAAGAGGAGGTCCAGGTAGAAATCGTCATGATCGACCATGATGCGCTTCTGGCGGGGGACGAAGGTGAACCCGGCGCCCAGTTCCATGATAAAGGCTTCCAGTTCGCGCAGGATGGCCGCTTCCAGGTCTTTTTCCTGATAAGCGCCTTTCAGACCGAGGAAGTCAAGCAGGTAAGGGTCGCGGAAGACCAGATCGGGGGTCAGACGATCTTCTTCCCGCAATGCCTGAAGTTCAAGCTTCGCCAGCTCTGCCGGCTTCTTGGAAAGAGCCGTCCGCTCGTACAGCATGGATGCGATTTTCTGCCTCAGGGCGCGCACGCTCCAACGTTCCAGCCGACACATCTCGGCATAGAACTCTTTCTGCATCGGCTGTTGCAGGTAGATAATCTCCTTGAAATGCGACCAACTCAATTGTCTCGACAGCGTAGAGACTATTCCCCCGTCCGGGAACGCTTCGGCGAATCTGATCGTGTGGCGGAGGTTCTTGGCGGAAAATCCGTTCCCATATTCCGCCTCCAACTGTCTCGACACCGTGGAGACAATTTCCGCTCCATAATCAGCGCGCTTTCCTTTTAGCATTTCTTGATTGATCCGGTCTCCGATCCGCCAGTACAGCATGGTAAGCGCGGCATTCACCGTGACGGCCACGGCGGCGCGGGTTTCCTCGATCATTTGACGGATGTCGCCGAGCAACCGGGTAGAAGCTGCACGCGGACCCGAGGATTTCACCGGCTTGTCGCTCACTCCGTCACCTCCGCCAGCATCTCGGCGATCTCCTGCTCGATCTTCTTCAGGTCCTCTTCGATCTCTGCCAACGGGCGCGGCGGTGTGTAGGTATAGAAGTAGCGATTGACGTTGATCTCATAGCCGATCCTGGTCTTCGATTCATCCATCCAGGCATCGGGAACGTGGGGCAGCACCTCGCGCCGCATGTACTCCTCTACGTCCTCCTTGAGCGGCACGTTTTCGTAATCGCGCAGCTCGGGATCGGGCTCGGGGTTGCCCCTGGCGTCGGTGCAGAGCTCCGCCGTCCCATCCCGCTCCGCCAGGGCCATGAGGATGGCCTTGAAGAGCGCCGCGGGGATCTTGAGCCGGGCCTCTCTGAAGGCGGCGTCTAGCAAGTCAGCAAAGGTGTCGCGGTTCTTGATCACGCCCTTCGCCGCGAGATCCTCCAGGGCGGAGATGATGGCCTGCTGCATCCTCTGGCCTTCCACCGCTTCGGCCTGGGCGGCTTTGGCATCCTTGCGCTTGCGGCTCGCCGCCAGCTTCACAAAGGCCGAGGCCTCTTCTAGGCGTTCGATGCGCGCCTCGTCCACGGCGAAGTTGAGCCGCAGGGGGCGTTCGACCGTCAGGCGCCGGTAGCCGAAGTCCTCGTTGTTGAAGATGCGGACGTGCTCGCACTCCTTGAAATCGCCGTAAAGGCGCGTGATCTCGTCGCGCTGCGGTTCGCAAATCTCGTGGCGCTTGTTGCCGAGGCTGCGGCGCATCTTCTTGAAGAAGCCGCGCGCGTCCACGAGCTGCACCTTGCCGCGGCGGTGCGGCGCCTTGCGGTTGGTGACGATCCACAGGTAGGTGAAGATGCCGGTGTTGTAGAAGAGCTGGTCCGGCAGGGCCACGATGCCCTCCAGCCAGTCGTGCTCGATGATCCAGCGGCGTATCTCGCTCTCGCCCGAGCCAGCCCCGCCCGTGAACAGCGGCGAGCCGTTGAAGACGATGCCGAGGCGCGTGCCCCCCTCCCGCGGCTCCTTCATCTTGCTGATCATGTGCAGCAGGAAGAGGAGCGAGCCGTCGTTGATGCGCGGCAGGCCCGCCCCGAAGCGGCCGGCGAAGCCCTGCTCCTCGTGCTCACGGCGGATGAAACCCTCCTGGGCCTCCCACTTCACGCCGAAGGGCGGATTGGCGAGCATGTAGTCGAACGTCTTCGCGGGGAAATGGTCGTCCGTGAAGCTGTCGCCGAAGCAGATGTTCTCGATGGTCTGGCCCTTGATCATCATGTCCGAACCGCAGATGGCGTAGGCCTGATCATTGTAGTCCTGGCCGAAGACCACCAGCCGCGCGTCGGGGTTGAGCTCGCGCAGGTACTCCTCGGCGACGGAGAGCATGCCGCCGGTGCCGCAGGCGGGGTCGTAGAGCGTCTTGACGATCCCCCTGGTGGTGAGGGAATCGCTGTCCGGCAGGAAGAGGAGGTCAACCATCAGCCGGATGACCTCGCGCGGCGTGAAGTGGTCGCCCGCCTCTTCGTTCGACGCCTCGTTGAACTTCCGGATGAGCTCCTCGAAGATGTAGCCCATCTCGATGTTGGGCACCGTGTCCGGGTGCAAGTCGATCTCGCAGAACCTCGAGACCAGCAGGTAGAGGCGGTCGGCCTTGTCGAGCTTGGCGATCTGCTCCTCGAAACCGAAGTGCTCGATGATGTCGCGGGCGCGGCTGGAGAAGCCCTTGATGTAATTCGTGAGGTTGGCGGCGATGTTGGAGGGGTCGCCCCTGAGCTTCTCGAAGGTGAAGCGGCTGGTGTTGTAGAAGGGGACGCCGGTGACGCGGCAGAGGATGGGTTCGACGTTCGTGATCTTGCTCTCCCGCAGGCTCTTCAGGCGCTCGCGGACCTGCTCCTTGGTCGGTTCCAGCACGCAGTCGAGCCGCCGCAGGACGGTCATCGGCAGCATCACGTCCTTGTACTGATTGGGACGATACGGGCCACGCAAGAGGTCCGCGACCGACCAGATGAAGCTCACCTTCTCGCCGAAGTTGTTCACCATGGTGCCGCCTTCCCGCAAGGGCCTTACAGGTGCGCAGCCATCGCATGCCGCAGGCTCATTCCGCGTGAACCGCTTGCATTCTACATGTTTTCAGGCCCTCTCGGTAGCCCGCCAAGCCTGTCAGCTCGGGCTGGTAGTCTCAGGGACGAATGCTCCATGGTTTCGCGGACGATCTTGCGGATGATCTCTTGCTGAGGCCGCCTGTTACGCGCTGGGCGAAGTGGCCCGAACAGTCGGCAAGAAACCGGCCACCGTCGAGCTCGACCTGGAGATGATGAAGGAGGCGATGACCTGGCTGCCCGGCAACGAGCTCTGTGGGATGACGCTGCTCCAGACCCAGATGTTAAGCCTGAACTAACCCATATCTGACCACACCCTGCACCCGACCCCATCTTGCGCGTGCGGCAAATGGAAGTTATATTCGCCGCAGGAGGTGCGGTGATTATGGCCTATATTCACGAGAGACCGAGGTGGCCGAACTTCACCTGGGACAGTGAGGTGCTCTCGCCCATGCTGGCCGCGCTGCGCTATCGGCAGGGGCGGCTACTCGGCCGCATGCAGGCCCTGGGCTTTGACCTCAAGATGGAAGCCAACCTGCACACCCTAACCAATGAGGTCGTCAAGTCTTCAGCGATTGAGGGCGAGAAGCTCAATCCCGAAGCGGTCCGTTCCTCACTTGCCCGGCGTCTCGGCCTTGATGCCGGCGGACTGGCCCCGGCGGGGCGTGATGTTGAAGGCGTCGTCGAGATGATGCTTGATGCCACGCAGCATCACGAACAGGAGCTGACATCGGAGCGCCTGTGTGCCTGGCACGCTGCCCTCTTCCCGACCGGGCGCAGCGGCATGCGGCGGATCACGGTCGGCGCCTGGCGTCCGAAGGAAGTTGGCCCCATGCAGGTAGTCTCCGGCCAGCTCGGGCGTGAGACCGTCCATTTCGAAGCACCGGCAGCGGAACGCCTCGACACCGAGATGAGGCGCTTCCTCGACTGGTTCAATGGTCCAACGGGCATCGACTCGGTTCTCAAGGCGGGGCTAGCGCATTTCTGGTTCGTGACGATCCACCCCTTTGAAGATGGCAACGGCAGGATTGCCCGTGCCATTGCCGACCTGGCACTGGCGCGGGCCGACGGCAGCAAGGAGCGCTTCTACAGCATGTCGTCGCGGATCGACGCGGAACGCAACGCCTACTACGAGCACCTGGAAGCACAGCAGCGGAACGACCTCGATGTGACGGCATGGCTTGCCTGGTTCCTTGGTTGCCTCGACCGCGCGATTGAGAGCGCCGAGGAAACGCTCCAGGCGGTCCTTTACAAGGCCAAGCTTTGGGAAACGGTCAATCGCCGGCCGGTCAATGATCGTCAGCGCCAAGTCGTCAACCGCATGCTCGATAGCTTCCAGGGGCACCTGAATACGTCGAAATACGCCAAGCTTGCGAAATGCTCGACCGATACAGCCTTGCGCGACATTCGTGAGCTGCTCGACCGGGGTATTCTGATCCGGAATCCCGGCGGCGGCCGCAGCACCAGCTACCGGTTGGCGAGGATCGACGAGCTGGCCTGAGAGCGCCTCGCATTCATTGGCGCCAACCTGTTCGTCCGGACCGGACGTTTCCAGAGGGTCTCTGGACCGGAGCGGCTCCCGAAACGAGGTCCTGACCAGGGTGGACAGCACCGAGCGCTCGCTTCTCACCACATCGAGCGCGGCACCGTCTTCCCGCTCCAGCAACCGCAGATTGCGCTACCCGCTCCGGCGGCCCCCACGCCCTTCGGATTTGCGATCTCATTGCGTGATGTCAAGCATGCTCGTCCGTTGTAAACTGGAAAAAGCAACGCTCCAGGGAGCCTACCGCCTGCCGCCGCCGACCATCCCCCTCATCGCCTCCACCCCCTCGCTCATCCGCTCCGGCTCAACGTCCGCGTAGACCGCCGTGACGGCCGGCGAGCTGTGGCGGGCCTGCTTCTGCACCAGCCGCAGGTCCTTGGTGGCGGCGTAAAGGTAGGTGCAGTAGGTGTGCCGGGCGCTGTGGATGGAGTAGCGCTCGCGCGGGATGCCGGCGGCTTCGAGACAGAGCTTGAACGTCTTGTGCAGAGCGTCGCGGGTGTACGGCTGCCCGCTGAGCTTGCAAAGCAGGTAGTCGTCCACCCCCAACGGCTCACCCACCCGCTCCTTTCGCGTCAGGTACTCCCGCAGGTGCCGGACGAAGGCCGTGTCCAGGTAGACCGCGCCGGGCTTGCCCCCCTTGCCGTTCCGTACCACCAGGTGCGCCTTGCCGCCCAGCCGCAAGTCGCCGCACCGCAGGTTGACCATCTCCGACACGCGAAGCCCCGACGACAGCGCCAGGTCCACGAGCATCCACCGCTTCACCCACAGGGTGCGTCCCTTGGCGAGGTCGAGAGCCGCTTTCGCCTCGACCGCCTGCCGGAGCCGCCGCACCTCGTCCAAGGTCAGGAACTTGTCCGCCGTCATCTCCCACTTGCGCCCGCGCGCCATATCTGAGCCCCTCCCAGAGTATGCAAGACATGGCTCAGTATATGGCATACCACGCGAGAAACGCAAGGGGATTATTCATATGATGCCTTCTGTAGAAATTACTTGGAGTGGTCGGAACGAAACGATAGGGGCTGATCTTTTCCTTGGCCTGCGCCAACCAAACGTTCTTTACGTTGCCGTGGGCGCGTCGAGGTCTGGCGACTGGTTCAGCAAAGCCCGTACCGACAGGTCGCGGTTGAGGCGCTCGACGATCTTGTCGCGGGTCGCGGGGTCGGCCTCGCCAATGGCTTGCAGGACGACAGTCTGGAAGTTCTTGTGCTCGTTCACGTCCCACATGATCTTCCAGGCCTCGACCTGAAACTTGATTTGGTCCAGGATGGAGTTGAGCACCTTCACGAAAGAACTTGCCTTGGCCCTCGGGTTGTCCTTGAGCTTCGGGTCGGACCGAAGCTCCTCCATCAGGCGATGGGCCTCTTCATTGATGGTTCCGAGCTGCTCCATGACGGCCAGCCCCCCGTCCACAAGTTTTCTTGACCGGGCGACATCGAGGCCGCTGGCAGCCGTGCGCGCACCAATTTTCCGCAACCGTTCCCGCACGGAGGCAGGCTGCACACCCAGCTTCTTGGCAATCTGATTCGGGTTCAACCCCTGTCGTCGCAGGTTTAGCAGCTCTTCATCGGTGAACTTCAGTTTCGCAGGCATACTATCACCAAACTTGCGGCAACCGCCACGCAATCAATAGGTTGCGCGGGATGCCTTCCATTGGCGCAGAAAAATGGCTTGAAACCACCCAATCGGCGGCATTGAAGCCTTGCGAAGCCTTCGCAGCACTGCTCACGCCTGGGCCTCCGCGAGGCTGAGCTGCACCACCTCGCCCAGCGCCTTGGTGTCGGCGAAGACCAGCCCGTGACGCTTGATGGTCCCCACGAAGTCTTGCACGTCGTGGTCTACCATGGTCCACTTCTGCTTCTTCCTATCCCAGCCGCAGTGGCTCAGCTCGTGGTCGATGAGGGCGTGCTTCTGGTCTTCGGTGAGGTCCTGCCAGACATCATCGTAGACCGTGATGATGAAGTCCGGGGTGTCACCCGGAGCAATCAGCTCCAAGATGCCGGCGAGCCTGCCGCCTACCTTGCTGGCCGACGCCAGCCGCCGCTTGGGGGCCTTGTCCTCCATCACGTAGAGGATGGATGCCTGGCCAAGGTGCTCAAACTCGTTCACCGTCTCGATGAGGTGGCGGGCTATCTGTTTCACTTCCTCCGGCGCATGCTTCATCGTGGACGCCCTCCTTGCGCCGCACCGTGATGCGGCAGATTTCCACCTCGACCACCTCGTCCTCTCACGGTGAGGGTTTCCGTGACAGGTCCTTGCTTACAGGATGCTCACGCCAGGATCGTTGTGGATCATGGCCGCCGCCTTCCTGATCTGCTGCTTGCGGCGAACGACTCGGCGGAGTGCCTGCCGCCCGCGTTGGATGATCTCGCTCACCGTCTGGTGGGTGATGTTCAGTGCCGCGCCGATCTCCACGACGGTCTCACCCAGCAAGTAGTAGCGGGAGATAACGTCGGCCTGGTGCTCACTGAGGTACTGGAGGTCGGGGGCGCTGAGGGGCAACTCAGGCATCCCCTCGATCTCCGTCCATGCCGAACGTGAGGGGTCGATGGTGATCCCCACCAGCTCGCGGTCGGTGTTCTGCCCCTTGTGGTCCTGGGAGACGTAGGCTTCGGCCTCGGGGCAGAGCTCGACGCAGGTGGCGCGCTTCGGACAGGCTTCGCAGAGGACCAATGCTTACCCTCCTATACCGCCAGGCGTGGCAGCCCCATCAAGCATGGACGATGCCGCCGCACCCAGCATGGCGGCGTAGTTCGCGGTGTCGCCGGCCTTGTCCTGAACGGCCACCAGGAGATCGAGGTACTCCTGCCCGCCAGGCGTCACATGAGCCAGCCGGCCCAGCATCGACTGCAACCGTTTGCAGCCCTCGTTCACGTACTGGAGCAGCGACGTACAGCCGAGCAGGAAGTGGTCGCCAATCGCCACGCCGTCGCTGTTGTAGGCCGCGCTCCGTTCCTCCAGGAGATCGACCAAGTACTTCAAGAACTCTTGCGTGGCTCCCACGAGGTCTTCCGGCAGCTCGCCCACGTAGACGGTGCGGCAACCGTTGCCTGCAGGCGTGGCAACCGGATGCCGCTGGAGTTGCTCGGAGTACGGTTCGCCGAGGCGCGAGGCAGTAAAGGCGGGCGGCACAGGAGACTGGAAGAGCCTGTGAAGTTCCTCCAGGCGGTGGACCGGCACGCCGTTGCGCTTCCACAAACGAACCGCCTTCGCGGTAATGCCGAACGCCCTGGCGACCGCACCGACGGTCAACCCGTTCGCTTCAAGACACTGCTGAAACTCGAACCCGTTCAATGATCTCCCTCCCGACAAGGCCTGACACGACGGCGTGGCAGATTGCTACGGCCAGCGCATCAGCCGCGTCTTCCTGCGGCTTCTTGGGCAGCCCGAGGATGTCACGCACCGCCGCCTTGACCTGCGGCTTGCGCGCTCTGCCGTAGCCGGTCACGCGCAGTTTCACGGTCTGCGGTTGATACTCGGCGACGGCCACGCCGACCCTCCCCAATGACTGGAGAATGACGCCCCGCGCCTCGACGACCGGGAAGATGGTCGGCGTGGCCATCCTGAACACCGGCGCCTCAAGCGCGGCTACCATGCCGAATTCTGCCTCCACCATGGTTGGCATCCAGTTGCGCAATGCCTCATCAATCAACTCCCCCAGTTGAACAAGCCGCACCGGAAACGTCTTCTCCTCGTCCAACACATGGGTGGCGTGAAAGAGGTGCTTCACGTAATCATGGCTGGCGTCGATCACCCCCACACCAACTCTCTTACTCCCAGGGTCGATGCCGATGATTCGCACCACCGCCGCGGCTGCAACCGCTTGCACCTCAGGCATGCTCCATCTCCCGCGCCAGGTCGGCGAAGCGGTTCAACGCCGGCTGGAAGGACATCTCCACGAAGCCGGTCTTGCCGTTGCGCTGCTTGCCGACGATGACCTCGGCCACGCCCTTGTCCTTGCTGTCGCGGTTGTACACCTCATCGCGGTACAGGAAGAGGATGTTGTCGGCGTCCTGCTCGAGGGCGCCGCTGTCGCGCAGGTCCGCCAGCATGGGGCGCTTGTTCTGCCGCTTCTCGCAATCCCGGTTGAGCTGCGAGAGAGCCAGGACGTGGCAGTTCAGCTCCTTCGCCAACCCCTTCAGGGCGCCGGAGATGTGGCTCACCTGGTCGCGCTTCTCCTGCCCCGGCGCGCCCATGATCTGGATGTAGTCGAAGATCACCATGCCGGGCCGGTGGCCGAGAGCCACGAGGCGCCGCAACCGCGCCCGCGCCACCTCCACGGAGATGCGGTAGGTGTCGTCAAGCCAGATCAGGTCCCCAAGCGGCGTCTTGCCGCCGTCGTACCCAGAGATCAGGCTGGCGGCCCCGGTAACACGCTGCCATTCGTCCGTGCCAATCTTGCCGGACTTGAACGATGAGGCATCGACCCGCGCCAGGTTGGAAAGCATTTTCTGGCAGACCTCGACGTTACTCATCTCACAGGTGAAAATCGGCACGGTCCTGCCGCCAGCAGCAACAAGGAGAGCGACATTGAGGGCCATGGTGGTCTTGCCCATGGATGGCCGGGCCGCGAGAATGGTCAGCTCGCCAGGGCGCCAGCCGTAGATGATCCTTTCAAGAGTCCTGAAGCCGGTGGGGATTCCAATCGCGCTTGGCTTGTCAGCCTTCGCGTCCTCGATGGACTGAATGCTAAGCTCCATCGCCTCGCCCATCGAAATGAGGCTGCCACCTCCATGGAAACCACGCGCATGAATCGAGAACACCCGCCCCAGATGCTGCTCGATCAGCTCATCCGTCTCGATCTCTCCACCATAGCAATCCCCTACCGTCTCGGTGGCGACCGTCAGCAGATCACGCCGTGCCGCCAGCCCCTCTACTATTCTCGCGTAGTGCAGGACGTTGGCGGCGGTCGGGATGCTCTCCGCCAGCGTGGCGAGGTAGCTGACGCCGCCGACCTCCTCCAAGACGCCGCTTTTCTCCAGCCGGTCGCTCAGCGTGATGAGGTCGATAGGCTGGTTCTGGTTGAACAGCTCCGTGGCCGCCCCGAAGATCAGCCGGTGGGACTTGCGGTAGAACTGCTGCGCGTTGACGGTCTCCGACACCTTGGCGATGGCCTCGGGGTCGATCATCAAGGCGCCGATCACGCACTGCTCGGCTTCGAGGTTCTGCGGCGGCAAGCGATGTGTCACAGTGGAACCTCCTCATCGGCGTGGGCTTCGGCTTGTTTCTCCCACGATTCCATGGCGATCCGATCTCGTTCATCCATGGCGTCCATCATCTCCGGGGTAATCTCCTCGTAATACGATGGCACCGGCTCTTGGGGTCCGGCATCACCTCCGCTTTGCATCCAGGCGATATGAGCCTCGCCTTCGTCACGGCCCTGGCCCAGGTAGGTTGTCGGCATCGGACAGTACTCGCCGTTCTCTCGGCACAGGTAGGCGCGGCGCTCCTCAAGGAGTTCAAGCTGCTCTTCGGTGCGCTCCTCCAGTCCGCGCCGCTTCCAGATGGCAAAGGCCTTGGGCTTCGCGTCCTTGCGATAGGGTGGGTATGCCTTCCACCAACGCAAGAAGCCAGGCGTGTACTTCAGGCCAGGAGCCTTGGGTTTCTCGTCAGGAGAATCTTGAGCCCCAACCACGCGGTCGGGTTCGACAGAATCCGACAATATATGCTTTCTGGGTACGTCTAGTACTTCTGGTACTTCTTCTTGTTCCCCGCGTTGTATCCCACGTTGTATCCCGCACCGTTTCCTTGTTGTATTCCGCACCGTTTCCGTTGTGGCTTCGTATGACTGGTAAGCCTCATAGTTTCTGATGGTTATCACGCTGAACTTGTGTTTCCGGTTGAACGAAATCTCGATCATTTGTTCGCTCTCTAACCAATCGAGAGCTTTCTTGATGGTTTTGAGGCTGGGGGACGTCGTTTTGAACCCCACACCCCATGACACGCCCTGCGCGATTGCCCGGTAGCTCGTTGCGAGCTGTCCAAGCTTGAGCTGGATGGTCTCTCCGTTTCTCAGCTTCAGCTCGTAATCCTTGAAGCAGGCATGGCTGATGAGCCACAGCCAGATGTCGCGGTATGGTGGTCCCATCCGGTACACGTTCGAGGTGTACAGGCCGCGGTGGAGCTTCACCCATGAGCCTGACAGGTCGTTGCGCTGGAACTCGTCTGCCGCTTCTGGCACCAACACCCCTCCCCTTGCCATTCAACCTCGCGTTAAACGACTCGTGTGGTGGACCTATACTGAGGCTCACCAGTAGCGCCGTGCTACGCTGCGGTCTCCACTTGGGACGGCACCTCGTTCTGGACCGTTGCCGCTGTCCCGTTGGGCGGGGCGCCGTACATCATCACGTTGTCGAGGAAGCTGACGAGCAGGATCGTGCTGCCGGAGATCACCTTCGTCTCCATGATGTTGTCCATATCCGCTGCCTTCAGGGCCTCCTCGATTTGCTCCAGTCTGGGGCGGAAGGTCCGCTTCTCGGTCTGGTACGATACCCCCTCGGCGATCTCGTGCAGGCTGGTCAGCCTCATCAGATGGCAAGGTAGCTGGCCGCCGTTTCATCCGCTGGGGGGGTAGGAGTCTGATCCGCGCAGGTTGCTCGCCTCCCTCCCCGTCGTTCTCCGGGGGAAGTGTCACGTGAAGCCGGGGCACCCCTGCGGGTGGCGGGATGTCGCTCGGGAGCGCGATCCTTGATGGACCTGCTCACCCCTCGTTCCCTTGCAACCGATTGCAGCCGGGGCGTCCAGGTTCTTCGCACCCGCGCACGCTACCCTGACACCCACGGCGACGGGCGCCTGTTGCTCCCTCGCAGGCATCCTTGCGCACAGCTGCCGCCAGCCGATGGCGAGCCCCTCTTGGGTACAGGATGGTGATGGATCATCGCTCCATGGTATTTTAGGCAAGGAAGTAAAGATTGTCAACATATAGTAGTGCGAAAAAGTTGTTCATCAATATGTTGTGGTTTCTCTAGTTTAATCATCCATGTCATGCGAGGCTGGAAAGGAGAAACACCGCTTGGCGTCAAGTCACCACGCGCCGAACTCTCCTACCCGGAAGGCCGCTCCACAATGCGGCGACCGACCTCCACCTCGCATCCCTTCCCAGCAATGCAGCGCCCGCCGCAGGGCGTGATGACCCACGACCACGCGAGTGCCATGCGGCAGCATCGGGGGGCTCCCCACGGTAGACCGCCAGGCCTCTCCGGAGCGCTCCGACCGTGATCTCAAGGCTCCGGGGGCTCGGCATGCCGGCCCGCCGCGCGGAAGGGGCGCAACCGCGGCGGACGACGGCGGGAGATGGGAAGGTGTCGGCGGTAGGGCAGTGGCATCGAGCGCCGTTTTGATGCTCGGATCGACCAAGCGCTTTCACCTGTTTGCCCACCTGGATTCCTCTGATCTGTTCCCCGGATATCCGACATCCCTTCCTCCTCCTTACCCGGCAGTGCTTATCCCTTAGTACCCCCCCACCCACCCTTTACTATAATGTGTTACCATTTCATGTTTAAGCTTTTTCATCAATGACTTACGGAGCATTCTCCGAAGCAGATGGAAGCTGGTCCCCGGGCAGCAAGGCGTAGTGGTTGGCTCGTGGCTTGCACCGTCCTCCCATTTCACCATCACGCCTGCGCCACCAAACGTTTCCCGCACAGTAGTTCTTCGTCTTCTCGATGAGCGTGCCGCGCATCTTTCCCAACAGCCTGGCGTAGTTGCGCGGATGGGCGTGGGGAAACGTCAGGACGAGGTTGCGGGGCATGGCGCGCTCCGCATAACCATAGAGGTGGCGCACCACGGCTTCCATGAACCGGCGCTCCTTGGGGTGGTCTGTCAACCCTTGAATTACCCGCTGATAGGCCTCCGGGATGATGCGCTGCCGTGGCGTGTACCCCCGCTCCCTTGCGGTCCGGTAATGGCAGCGCACCGCCGCGGCAAGCTCCCGCAACACCTGTGTCGGTCGCCTCGACCAGTCCTTGCTGAGGCCGTTCGTCATCCCTGCCGTGTACCACGCACGCAGCTCCGCCTCGCACTCAGCCTCCGAAATCCCTGACGACCAGTAGTGAAAGATGAGCTTGAGCTGCGCCTGGTGGCGTTGCCCCTCCTCCCACAGCCCGTCTCGGAGGAGGCGGGCGATGTAGGCCTTGAACTCCTTTCCGTGGAGGGTCTCCGGGTGGGCCTGCTCAATGGCGCCGTGGTCCACCTGGGGGTGGCAGCATGCCTGCTCCTCGTCAGCATCGTCGTCGAAGACATCCCGGAGCGTGAGGGCGAAGATGATGTCCCTGCTGATGAGGGCGATCGCATCAGCCACGCACTCTGCCACGGGGATGAAGCCCTCACGGTCCAGGAGGCGGGAGCCGAACCCCAACGGCAGGCGCGAAGCGCGGTTGGGCCGCGGGAAGACCTCCACGTGACCAGGCCGGACAGTGACACCGTACCGTCGCAGCCGTTCCGTGGTGATCTGGTGGAGGTAGCGGCTATGGACCTTGAAATTGAAGAAGACGTAGTGGTGCAGGTGACCGCTGGCCGAGCTACGGATCGTGAGGCCGTCCGGAAAGGCCTCCTGGATCGAGGAGAAGTAGTGCTCCGGTTTGTCGACGTCCAGGCAGAGCCAGGAGGCGTAGGGAGACCGCGTGAAACTCCCGTAGATGCGCCGGTCGGCCAGCAGGTGCTTGGCCACGAGGTTGCGCTCCAAGGGGTAGGGGGAGGTGACCCACGCATCATCGCTCGGAGGAAACGGTTCCACCTCGCGGACGACATAGCCCTTGCCGCCCTGCACGAACAGGCCGCGGTAGAACTGGAACTGTTCGGCGGTGAGCTGCAAGCGCGCCAGCTTTTCCGAAAAGGGAACCCGGCGTGCCCGGGGACGGAGGGAGGTCTTGGGTAAGTTTGTGGACTGCATGGAATCCCCCTGTCGTGAGGAAATCATCGGAGGCTCCCAGCCGCTGGATGGACCGGGAGACGCTTCGGCCTTCACGTATGTCGCGGAGTGCAGGGGGCTCCGAAAAGACAGGAGATTCCATTGATGAAACTGAATCAGAAGAAGTTGCTTGGATATTTGTGACTCTTCTCCTATCGGATAATCATTGCCCTGTGGAAAAGGCCCCTGACGAGACCACGCACGGAGCTCATGGTGACCGCGGAGGAGCGCGCCACCCTGAGCCTGGAGGTGCGTGCCGGCAACACGGCCGAGCAACGCCTGGCGCAATGCGCCACGACCATCCTCCTGGCCGCCGACGGCAAGTCTTGGGAGGCGATTCGCCGGCAGACCGGCGTGAGCGCCGCTCAGGCCAGGGATGCAGGGGGCTCAGGAGGAAATGCGGTGGCTGGCGGGGCTGTGGTGGGGCGGGTTCCTGGATCACGACAGAGGTGGGACACACGTGTCAAGGTGGAGGAACAAAGCGGAGGGCTTGAGGGCAGCGGCGCTGAGCGAGCTTCTGGATAAGTGGTGAGGTACCGACGAGTATCGATGCCTCCATCTGATGAGTTTTTTCACCTGTCATGTGAAAAAGCTCATGAGAGCTATGGTCGGCGCGGCAAGCGAACGAGCGACGCCCGCCGAGCTTATTCCTGGGCGTGCGGGATTACCACTCCGCAGCGTTGCTGGCATGACGGGTGCTCCGGAACGCTAGGAACGGGAGCAACTCCGCGCATCAGAGGTCCCGAGGGAGGCGGGCGAGGGGAGAGATCGCAAATGCTAGATTGAGATTTCTACCTATAGATGAGAGAATTCATATGAGATGAGTTTATGGCTCCGTAACGTGCTCCTTCATCGCTGTGCGGTTCGTGGAGGTGCTCGGATGACCACGCAGGAACGGCTCTTCCTGGCAGCCCTGGCGCTCGGCAAGCTCAGTGCCGCCGAACTCAAGCTCTGCCTCTACCTGCACCTGCGGGGCCAGGGGCCGAAGAGCGCGCAGGGCCTCCAGATCGGCCATGAAGCCCTGCGGCGCGTCACCGGGGCTGCCGACAAGACGTACGTCTCGAACAAGATCAAGAGGCTGCGCGACCGCAAGGTGCTCATCCGGGTGCGCTCCGAAGCGGGCAAGGAGAACGCCTACCGCCTGAACTACGACGTGTCGGCCTGGAAGGGCTGCCTGGATCACAACGTGCTGCAAGAGAATGTCGAGCAGGGACTCTACGAGGTATGGGGGAAGCGACCACCGAAGCCTGGCACAAAGCAGATGACGCTCGACCTGGAGGGGCGAGGAGGGGACGAGGACGAAGCTCTTTGACGGGATGAACATGGAAGGCTAAAAACACATCCCATTGGTATTCTCACATCACATGGGATTCTTGCACGTTCCAAGGGCGGTGCTCCTTTCCGAGGTCGCAGAGGGGGCGCCTTCTTGCCCCAACGTGGCGATCTGGTTGGCGGAGGTCTGGATGGGAAGACCACGCACGCCGCTCACCTTGACTGCTGAGGAGCAGGCCACCCTGCGCGCGTGGGCGCACGCCGGCGCCACCGCACCACGCTTGGCGCAGCGTGCCACGGCGATCCTCCTGGCCGCCGACGGGTTGCCCTGGAAAGAGATTTGTCGGCGAACTGGCTTGAGCTTGGAGAACAGCCTCAAGTGGCAACGCCGCTTCCGCGGCCAGCGACTGGAAGGCCTGCGCGACCGACCCCGGCCCGGACCGCCGCGGCGCATCTCGCCGCAGCGGAAAACCCTCCTCATCGCCCTGGCCTGCAGCCTCCCTCCCGACGGCGGCCGGCGCTGGAGCGTCCGCACGTTGGCCAAGGCATGTCAGGTCAGCACCGCGAGCGTACAACGCATCCTCTCGGTGGGGCAGCGCACGCAGCGCACCCCCCAGAGCAACATCAAAGATAGGGGCTCCGGAATTACCGTGGAACGCCAGATGAAGCCTGAGACAACGCCACGGGCATGATCGCCGCACCGTACCCTTCGCCGATGATGTGCACCGGCTCGAGCGGCCCGCCTAGCCCCATACGCACCACGTCCCTCACCGGTGCCATCGCCGCTTGCAGATGCTTTGGATTGAGCGCCACCTCCAGCACTGAAGCGCAAGAGGTCCACCTGGAGCACACCAGGCCTTTTTCAAGGGTCTCTGTGGACATCCCGCGCTTGTTCGCCGTGGTAATCGTCAGCCTTGGCGGTTCCTTCTTGAAGAAGAAGCGCGCGACGCGGCTGGATGGGCTGGTCAGGCGCGCTGCTCGACGCAGGCCCGCGGCGAGGTGACGCTTCGGAATCCGGATCTCGATGGGGTGTCTGACGTGGAGACGGAAAGGGGGCCGGGGAGGTTCCTCTGCAAGGCAGTTGAGCGACAGAGTGAGCCGCTTGCCGGTGAGCACCAGGTTCTCCTTCCCCAAACGCAGCTCGACCTCCTCGTCCTTGCCGAAGCCCCTGAGCAAGGGCCGAGCGGCCGCCGCGATGACCACCTGCATCTCTGACTCGTCCCTCGTCCCAGCACGGAGCGTCAAGGCACTGACAAGGCGGTCGCGGTCCATGGCCTGGCAGACGAGATAGTCTCGGCCCACCGCAAGGACCACGGAATGTGCTGGGTCGGTTCCGTTGACACCCTGGCAGACGGTGGAAAAGAGAGACGCGAGCTGCCCCGCCTTGACGTGAAGCACGGCATTGTTCTCGTCCTTGGGCAATGTGATGTCTTCTTCGTCCATCATCAACCTGTTGAGCCTGTATGACGCAACCCCGCTCTGTAACGTCACGCCTTTCGCGTTGTATTCGACAGCGACCTGCTCGGTGGTGAAGTCCTTGCTGACCTCGTGCAGCTTCCTCGCGGAGACGTAGGCGTAGCCGGGGGCCCATGGGTCCGCGGTTTCTCCGGTCATCGCTATATGGGCCTCAAGCACCGCTGCGGGCCCCCTCGCCGCCACCCTCAACATCCCGTCCTTCCCCGACAACCTGATGGCCGGCGCGTGCAGCCCGATGGAGCTGGTGATCTTGTTGGCCACCTCCATCACCTTCCTGAACTCGTCAGCCCTAACCGTGCACTTCATCCCATCCCTTACACTTACGAGGGTACTTGGGCCTCCAAACCACCGGGGCCCATCTATCAGCTGGAGGAGAGGCTCACGGCCACCCTGGGAAGACCCCGCGTGCCCACCTGCGGGGTTCGCCCAGCACACGCGCGAGCACCGCCATGGGGAACTTCGCCGCCAGGCTCATGACCGTCCCCCGTCCCTGCGCAGGTGGGAGGTCAAGAGACTGGAGGCTTGTTTTGCCGCGTCCAGCTCCGCGATGCGGGCCGCCGCCGGATCACGCTCCGCCTCGCATAGGAACAGACTCGGGACGCCGTCAAGCAGCTTCGTCCGCCACGTTCCCAGCAAGGAGGGCTTGATCCTGTACTCGCGACAGACCTCCGCCGGGGTCTTCACCCCGCTCAGAATCTCCAGGACCCGTTCCGTCTTGAACGCTGCTGAATACTCCCGGTACTTTCCCATCGGTGACCTTCCGGTTGGAGAGTCTGCTCTTCCTTTTGCGAACTGTCCAACTTTCCTGGGTCACTACAGTTTCTGCATTCCTTGCATCACGCAGGACGCCCATCTGGTGTTTGCGGGTTCCTATGAAACTCTTCGAGTGCTCGTTCTACGCCGCACTTCTTATACACCTTCCCCATAATCGCTCCACGACAGAAGCAGACCAAGAGGCCAAGAGGCTAATCCGGCCCTGGCAAGCATTCCTTCTACTTCTCTCGCGGATTGCAGGGACCGCGGCGGGCCAAAAGGCAGATTTCACCGGCGCGGTATAGTAGTAGGCGAGGGACGGAGAGGCTGACTGATGGTGCGACCCCAGAGGGTGTAGGCAAGTCAGCGGGAGGGTGGCAGCACCCAGGGCAACAACCTCAGTAGGCAAGAGCCGAGTCACCCAACCACCGGAAGGAACCCCGGAGCGAACCCACCGCGACGCACGGTGGGGCGGCGGAGAGGCCGCGGCGGTGCCCGCAAGGGTGAGAGTGCCGACCTAAACTCCGAGCGGATTGCCTGGACCGATCATGTGAGCGTAGGGCGGGAGCTGGCCGGCTCGCCCCTGAAGATGACAGGCTCGGTCGAAACGCTCACACATGGGAGAGACACTCAGGCATTACCATCGCACTCAGGCGGCAAGGGTGTGCAGGCAGAGGTGAACGGAAAGAAGCTGACGATCACCGTGGACCTCGACGGCAACTACGGTCCGTCATCCACCGGCAAGCCCATCATCGTGGCAACCACGAGCGGCTTCGTGAAGGTGCCCGGCCACGAGGACATCTCCTTCAGCATCAACGTGAACAAGAAGAAGTAAGCGGGGACAAACGGCGGGGCGCTCCGGCGCCCCACCACAACAGGGATGAGAGCACATAATGGACACCATGGTCGTGAAGCAGCGAGAACGACTGTAACTGGTCACTGGCAGTTCGAAACCGGAGGTGTGCGACCATTGCAACGCCATGATTCTGCCGGATGATCCCGTAGAGATCGAGTACCTTGGCAAAGATGATGTTGTGGGCATCCGCCATCAGGAATGCCCTCTTTAGGAGAGCGAAACATGGTCCGACACTGCAACCGATTGCAGAAGAAGACTGCTGTGAAAGGAAAGCAGCACATGGAAACAACCAGGGTTCTCATCATCATCGAAGGCGGCGCAGTGCGCGACGTGTATGCCGACGCGGAAAACGTCGAGGTGCTGATTGTTGACTACGACACGGATGGTGTCGAGCCGGAGTCCATCAAGCGATCCGTCCATGGCGATGACTACGTAGGCCGCATCGAGCCGGCTGCGGTCGATCCCGAACTGACCGGCGCCTTCTTCGCCAGGGAACAAGAGTAGACCAGGAGCGCGTCATGTCGCAGGGGGAAGCAAGCGTGAGGCGCAAGGTCTGGCAGATCACCATCGACGGCGCCGAGGAACCCTATGAACTCGACGAGCATGGACAGATCGTCGAGTGCAGCGAGAAACCCGCGGTGCAGATGAGCCTCTTTGACTCCGAAGCAAGGAGAGACGCGCATGCCCAGCTACACCTACCGCAACCAGGTGATTCCCTTCTAGCATGATCAGGTCATCGCCCTGCCACTTTCTTTCGTCACCCCCGATCCCACCCAGCCGCGCAAGAAGTTCAGCCGCGAGCCCCTTGAGGGGCTTGCGGCCAGCATCGCCAGGGAGGGACTTCTCCAGCCCATCACCGTCAGGCAGGACGGCGCCCGCTTCATCATCGTCACCGGCGAGCGCCGCTACCGCGCCTCGTGCATCGCCAAGACGGGGACCATCCGGGCGCTTGTCGAGCCGAAGCGCGACGCCGGCGAAGTGCTGGGCAAGCAGGTGCTGGAGAACATGGTCCGCGAGGACATGAACCCCATCGAGGAAGCGGAGGGAATGAAACGGCTGCTCGATGCCGGCTACTCGCTCGATGAGGTGACGCGCACCGTTGGTAAGAAACCGGCCACCGTCGAACGGGACCTTGAGCTGCTCAAGCTGGCCCCCGAGGTGCGGCACATGCTCACCGCGTCGCCTGAGCAGCGCATGGGCAAGAGGCTGGCCTACGAGCTGGTGAAGTTGAGCCACCAAGGCCAACGCGCCGTGCTGCGCAAGATCGGCGGCAAGCCA
>JACPUC010000014.1 GCA_016192455.1 Candidatus Tectimicrobiota bacterium
AGGGTTGGTGGTGCGGAACTTGCGTGGCATAACACCCCCACCAGCAAACAGCGGAACAGGGCCGGCACCCCGCCGGTTGCGAACACCTCACAGTCTACCAAAAACCAGACGCCTGCGGGGGTTTCTCCGACAGGCTCCTAGCGCGGCGGCCAAGCGGGCAGCGGTCTCCCCCGCAGGCGAGCGGCCCGCTCCGCCTCGAGGCGGCGCCGCTCCTCCTCGGGCGTGACGATGAGGCGTCTGCCCTGCTCCTCCTCGCGCTCCTCTTCCAGGCGATCAAGAAGCCCTTCGAGGGCGGCCTGCGCGAAGGGGTGGGCCGCCGGGCGAAACGGCTCCTCGGCAAAGGCCAGGGCTGCCGCCACCGCGCTCCTGGCATCCTCCTCGCGCCCCTCCAGCCAGAGGTCGAAGGCGACGGCTTCGAGACGGCGCTTGAAGAGCTGCCGCGTCGGCTCATCATAGAGCTCCTTGGCGGCCTCTTCTTCGAAGGAGCTGAGCTGCTCCCGCTCGCGAGCCCCCGGCAGGATGATGCGCCGCTCGTCGAGGACGCGGTGCCGCGTGCTCAGGCTTCTCAGGCGCCCCTCATCCGGAAACCAGGAAGCCGCCTGCAGCGCCGCGACAAGCTCGCCGCTGCGCGACAGGAACCACGGATTGGCTCGGATCTCCTCCACATCGACGAAGCTGTAGATGACCGGCCCGCTGACCTCGCCCCGCACCTGGTCCATCTCGGCACGACGCATCACGAAGTCCTGCGGCGCAGGCTCGCCCCTCTCATGGTTCAGGGCGTACGCCTCGTCGATGAGGCAGCAGGCGTACGCTGGCTCCAGGTCATGGAGGGGCAGGGGCGACTGCTCGCGCATGGCCTCGCGCATCTCGCGCGCGCGCTTCCGCGTCGTCTCGACCGTCTCGAACCTCGCAATCCCCTTCACATCATTGAGGAGAAAGTACCAACAGGTGACGTGGGTGAGGCGAAACGGCAGGAAGAGCCAGAGGACGCGGAACCCCTGGACATCGCCGCGACTCAACAGCGCCGGAAGCACCTGCGGGCGTTCGAGCCGGAAGAGGCGTTCCTCCCCCTCGGTCTCGGCAACCTCGACGGCATAGCCACGGTCGCGCAGCCGGTGCACCGCGGTGCGGACCGCCTTGCTCGTCGGCTTATCGGTGGCGGGCACGGCCGCCACCAGGAGGCCGGCGAACTCCGCCGCGGCTGGACTGTCGGCGTGCTGCAGCCACTGGGCGAGGTCATCCGCGAGGGCGCCATCGTCGCCCGCAAGCGCCAGGACCACCCCGCGGCACGCCTCCGGCGAGCGCTCCACGATCTCCTCGTAGGCGCCGTACCGGAAGGCGCGCGGCAAGCCGCGCAGGCGTCGGGCCAGTTCCGGCAGGAGTGCGTCATCCACTCTGCCTTGGGTCGCGCGCGACGCCTGGCTCGCCACCGTTGCCACGACCGCCTCCGCCTGCTCCAACCAGGCCGCGATGCGATCCCGACTCTCCTTTGCCGGCGCCGGCCACACCGCCAACGCCTGCCGAATCGTCTCCAAGGAGAGCAGCTTGTCGCGCAGGGTCCGCTCCAGGTGCCGGCTCAGCTCTTCATCCTCGGCTGCCGCCACCACGGCAACCAGGCGCACGAACCCCTGCCGCGTGCTGCGGGCCAGGCGTCGCTCAAGCGCGGGCGCGAGCTGCGCCCACTCCTTGCGCAGCTCCTGGAACTCGGCAAGCTCACGCACCGCGACGGGCCCGGCCGCCCCTTCCAGCGTCTCGAGCAGCGCTCCCAGCCGCCCGCCGCCGGCCGGAGCCTGCGCCGCCCCAGCCGCGCCCGCGCGTCGTTTGCGGTCCTTCTTCTTCACCATCGAGACATCCAGCTCATGTTCAAGAACAGGCAAACCGTTCCAGTCAACAGCGGCCCTGGTCCGCGCTCAGTACTCAATCCCCTTCTGCGCCAGAATCCCCTTCTGGAAGGGATGCTTGATCTCCCGCATCTCGGTCACCAGGTCGGCAATCTCGATGATCTCCTCCTTCGCATTGCGTCCCGTGAGGATAAGATGCAGTTTCGGGTCCTTTTTCCTGAGGAAGTCCACCACCTCCTCGACGGAGATGAACCCGTAGTCCAGCACGTAGTTGATCTCATCGAAGACGACCAGGTCGTAGGCGCCCGAGAGGGCCTTCTCCTTACACATCTCCCAAGCGGCGCGGGCGGCTTTTTGATCCTCCCCGAACTTCTTCGGCTCCCAGGTGAACCCCTTCCCCATCGGATGGATTTCGATCCCCAGCTTTTCGGCGGCGTGCAGTTCGCCGTAATCCCAGGAGCCCTTGATGAACTGCACGATGCACACCTTCATGCCGGCGCCGACGGCCCGCACCGCCGTGCCCAGCGCCGCCGTCGTCTTCCCCTTGCCGTCGCCGGTGTTGACGATGATCAGCCCGTGTCGCTTGGACTTCTTCTTTTCCGCCGGGTCGCTCCAGGCTGCCGCTTGGTGTTCCTTCGCCATTGCCAGCCCTCTCTATCGAACCTGCGGAGCGCCACCCTGCCTCGTGGGGAAGACGACGCCCTCCCGCTCGCGGTCGGCGCTCTCCGCAGCCGAAACCCTTCCGAGCCTCGCCGCGCTGTGGCGGTCGCCTCTGTTTCTCTTGTAAGAATACTGCGTCGGGCGCGCGCACTCAAGGCCGCCGCGCCGGCGGGGCACCTGCCACGTCCACCGCGCCCACGCCGCGCCGGCGCTACTTGACGAGATCGAAGGCTTCAGGGAAATGTCGCTGGTAGAAGGCCGCGAGGTCGAGGAGCGTGCGCTCCTTGAAGTGGGGCGCCAGGAGCTGCACGCCGATCGGCAGGCCGTGGCGCGTCCGGCCCACCGGGATCGACATCCCCGGCACCCCGCCCATGCTGGCCGGCAGGGTGAAGACGTCGCAGAGGTACATCTGCAGGGGATCGTCGAACTTCTCGCCGATGGGGAAGGCCGGTATGGGGGAAACCGGGCAGATGATGGCGTCGACCTGCGCGAAGGCGCGCTCGAAATCCTGCCGGATGAGGGTGCGCACCTTCTGCGCCTTGCGGTAGTAGGCATCGTAGTAGCCGGAGCTGAGGGCGAAGGTGCCGAGCATGATGCGCCGCTTCACCTCGGAGCCGAAGCCCTCGGCGCGCGTCCTGGCGTAGAGGGAGTAGAGATCGCCGGCGCCCTGCGTGCGGTAGCCGTAGCGCACCCCGTCGTAGCGCGCCAGGTTCGAGCTGGCCTCGGAGGAGGCAACGATGTAGTAGGCCGCGATGGCGTAGTCCGTGTGCGGCAGGCTCAGCTCCACCCGCCTGCACCCCTGCTCGACGTAGAACTGGATCACCGCCTCGGTGGCGGCGCGGATATCCGCATCCATGCCTTCGATGAAGTACTCCTTCGGCACCCCGAGGCGCAGCCGCTCCACTCCGCGGCCGAGGTTGCGGGTGTAATCCTCCACCGGCAGATCGGCGGCGGTCGAGTCATGGGGATCGTGACCGCTGATGATCTGCAGGAGGGCGGCCACATCCTCCACGTGGTGCCCCAGCGGGCCGATCTGGTCGAGGGAGGAGGCGAAGGCCACCAGCCCAAAGCGCGACACGCGCCCGTACGTCGGCTTCAGGCCGACCACCCCGCACATGCCGGCCGGCTGGCGGATGGAGCCGCCCGTGTCCGAACCCAGGGCAAGCGGCACGCAGCCCGCCGCCACCGCCGCCGCGGAGCCGCCGCTCGAGCCGCCGGTGATGCGCTCGAGCGCCCAGGGGTTGTGCACCGCGCCGAAGTACGAGGTCTCCGAGGAGGACCCCATGGCGAACTCGTCCATATTCGTCTTGCCGACAATCACCATGCCCGCCTGGCGCAGCCTCCGCACCACGGTGGAGTCGTACGGCGGCACGAAGTTCGCCAGGATGCGCGAGGCGCAGGTGGTGGGATGGCCGGCGGTGCAGATGTTGTCCTTCACCGCCACCGGCACTCCCTCCAGGATGCCCAGCTCCTCGCCGCGGGCCACCTTCGCGTCCACCGCCGCCGCGGCTTCGAGGGCTGGCTGGCGACACACCGAAATGAAGGCGTTGAGCTGGCCGTTGCGCTCCGCAATGCATTGCAGCGCCGCCTCGGCCACCTCCACGGCCCGCAGCTCCCGCGCCTGGATGGCGCGGCGAAGCTCGCTAGCTGACTTCTTGCTAAGATCAACGTGCGCCATGGGTTTTTCAATTGCTCGGGGAGGGTTACGAGCGCGCCGGGGAGCCGCACACCACGCGAGGCGCGACGACGGTTGCCACCTTGCGGGACGAAGAGAGACCGCACTTTACGGCAGCATCGCCCGGCCGGCAACGGGCAGGCAGCCTCACGCCACCAGGATGCGCCGTCGCAGGGCGATGATCATGCCGAGCCAGGTGACTAGGCAGGCCGAGCCGACCGTCGCGAACCCCAGCACCTGGTAGGCATCGATGCGGCGCACGGGCTGCGAGAACGTCGCCTCGATCGCTCCCGTCGGCGCGCGGCTTTGGAAGACAAGCTGATAGACGCCGCTGGCCGGAAATTCGTAGCGCGTCTCGTAGTACCCGGTCACCCCCTGGGGTTCGGGAAGCGGCAGGCGCTGCTCGCCGCCCCCCTCGGCGCGCACCACCAGCTCCGCCGGCAGGCCGGCCTTGTAGAGACCGCCCTGCACCGCCTGCACCTCGAAGACCAGGCGCGTGGAGCGCCCGACCAGGACGTTGCGCGGATAGGCGAGGTACTTGACGCGGTAGCCATTCGCCACCACTTCCTGCTGCCAGCGCGCCGCCGCGGCGTCGTAGTCTGGATCGTCCCAATCAACCGAAAGCCCGCCATGGTGCGCCCAGGCGGACGGCGCCGGCATGCCGAACGCGGCTAGGAGGAGACCCGCCAGGACGACGCCCCGCCAGCCCCGGCAGCGCCGACCCGCCTGGCGCCGGAACGAGCCCCGCTCGCGCCGCTCAGACTCTTGAACGGGGCTTTCCCCCAGGTGGCTTGCCGGTTGTCTGCCCAGCCTTCTCTCCGGTCTTGCTGTGCAGGAAGAGCGCAAAGTTGAACTCCCGCCCGGCCGGGGTAACGCTCCACACCCCGTGGCCGGCGATTTCGAGCTGCACCGGCATGTTGCAGCGCCGGGCGCAGTCGGCGACGTAGGCGCGCAGCTCCTCGACGGTGGTCTGGCGCGGCCACTCGCCGTCAAAGGCAACCGTGGGATCGGAGCAGACGATGCGCACGTACACCGCGGCGCCTCCGCGCCTCGCTTGCCGGCGCGCGACGCCTGGCGCCGCCGCCTCACGCCTCGCCGCGCCTTAGGGAGGGCTCGAGGAGTGGCCCGTAGGGGTCCTCGAGATGTTCGCCCACGCCCATGTCCAGGAAGGCGCCGTTCTGGTAGTAGCAGTTGCCGGGCCCCATGTTCGGCCAGCCGTGCAGCTTCGGCAGCTTGTACTTCTTCCAGGTCTGGAACCAGGCGCGGTCGATCTGGATGAAGAAGTCGAGCGGCACGAGTTTCTGCGCGTTCGGCTTGCCGAGCACCGTCAGGGGCTCGATGCACCACTGCGGCGCCCGCGGCGTGACGCCGTGGGACATCAGGTAGTCGAAACCGGCGCTGGTCGAGGCCACGGCCTCCTCGACGGTTGCGAAGCCGTTCGGCTCCGAGAGCTCGACGCCGATGACGAAGCTGGGGGTAATCCGCCCTTCACCGAAGACCTCGACCGACTCGCAGAGCCAGCGCAGCCACTGGTCGTAACCAACGAAGTGAGCCTTCCCCGGGCAGATGATCTGGAACAGACGCTTATCCCACACCTCGATGTTCGCGTGGTGACAGTCGACGCCGGCATCCTTGTAGGGCTGCAAGCGCTCTTTCGGTTTCGCGAAGGTCTGCAGGTGCATCGGCCAGCGATCGCCGAGGCGGCGCTTGATGGCGCGCACGAAGGGGAGGTAGAACTCGTCGTCCGCCTCGATCATCTGCCGGCGGTCGATGACCGTCCCCCCCGAAACGAGGTACATCGTCTTGCCGATCTCCTGGCTCGGCTGGTTGAGGAAGATCTCCTCCAGCACCTCCGCCACCATCTCAGGCTCCTTGCGGGTCTTGTAAGGTCGTCCCATCTGCCGCAAGGCGCGCGAGTTCGAGTTCAGGTCGCAGAACTGGCACTCCTCCTTCTCGCCCCAGAGCTGGCAGCCGCGCAGGACGGTGGTGAAGGCGCGCGTCCCCCAGCCGACCAGGCCGGCGGTCTGCGAGTAGGGGGTGCCGTCGGCGTGACTGAGGTCGTAGTAGGCCGGCAGCGGCGGAAACTCGACCTCCGCCAGCGGGGCGCCTTCGGCGGTCAGGAGCAGCCGCCCCTCCGGCGCCGTGATCTCGTACGGGGAGTGGTACTCGACCCGGGCGGAGATGAGGGTGGGCCGCAGGCTCCAGCGCCCGCCGGCGATGCGCGCCTCTTCGGGAGCCACCTTGCTCTCGTCGTGCTGCATGTCGTCGAGGCGGGTGCGGTCGTACGAGAAGATGTAGTAGGTGCGCGGCCGGGTCTGGTCCGTCTGGGCCAGGGCGGAGGGGCTGAAGCGCACCCCCATGCGCAGCACATCTTCTTTGACGATGACCTCACGAGGGACGTCCGGGTAGCGTTCAAAGCACTGCTCAAGCTCCTCCTGGCGCGGCGTGAGCTGCTCCTGGACGGTCAGCGCCGATGCCCGCAGTTCCATGGTTCGCTCCCTTCGCAACGGTCCACCGCGCGCAGGCGGAAGAAGGGCTGCAACGTGTAGCCCTGTCTGCCAAGCCCACAGTCCACCGCGCGCAGGTGGAAGAAGGCCCCCGGCCGCGCCGGGGTGGGCGCTCACGCGCCGCTCCAGGTTTCCGTGATGACGCCGCGCTGCCGGTCGCGCTCGATCGCCGCGGCGGGGCGATCGCCGGGCGCGCCGTAGCCGCCGCCCCCCGGCGTGCGCAGCAGGATGCGGTCACCTCCCTGCAGGGAGACATCCTGCACCTTGCTGACGAGCGGTGGGCGGTACTCCTGGCCGTTGCGCAGGAACACCACCTCGGTGCCCCGGCCGGGCTCGCCGCCCCAGAGCCCGAACGGCCGATGGATACCGCGGTCACCCATGAGTGTGGCACGGGCTTGCCCGGCACGCAAGCGGATGGCGTACTCCGCCCCGAAGCCGCCGCGGAACCTGCCGTGCCCGGCGGAGTCGCAGCGCAGCCGGCTGTGTTCGAACAGCACCGGGTAGAGGTGCTCGAGGATCTCCACCGGCTGGCTGCGCGCCGCGCCGATCTGCGGGTTCATGTGGGTCAGGCCGTCGGAGGTCGGGCCGCCGCCGCCCCCGCCGCCGGCGAAGAAGTAGCAGACGTAGCGGCGCCGCCGCCCGGGGTCGTAGCCGCCGATGAGGAGCGCATTGAGGGTTGAGGCCGAGCCGGCCGGCACCGCCCGCGGCGCGGCCTGGGCCAGCAAGCCTTCGACGACGTCCATCACCCGCATGCCCACCTCGGCGTAGCCCCCCACCGCGCAGCCGCGCTGCGGATTCACCAGGCTCCCCTCGGGAAGCGACACGCGCACCGGAACAAAGGAGCCGGCGTTCATCGGCACCTGGTGGAAGACGTGCTTGATGGCGACGTGGATGCAGGAGATGGTCACGCTCGCCGGCAGGTTCATGGGGCCCTGGGACTGCTCCGAGGAGCCCGAGAAATCGAACGCCATGTCGCTGCCCCGCACGGTCAGCGTCGCCTCGATGCGCAGGGGGCTGTTGCTCACCCCGTCGTTGTCGACGTGCTCGTGGAAGCGGTAGACGCCGTCGGGGATTGCCTCGACGCAGCCGCGCATGAGATCCTCGGCGCGGCGCTTCAGTTCGGTGACGGCGGCCAGGAAGCGCTCCGCGCCGTGGTGCGTGATGAGAAGGGTGAGGCGGCGGGCCCCGGCGTCGAGGGAGGCGAGCTGCGCCATGAGGTCGCCGTAGGCCCAGCGCGGCACCCGCACGTTCGCCAAAATCGTGCGGATGAGCGGCTCGTTGAGCTTCCCCCGGGCCATGAGCTTTACGGGGGGGACGCGCAGCCCCTCCTGGAAAATCTCGCGGGCCGCCACGCCAAACCCGCCGGGAACCGCGCCGCCGACGTCGATCCAATGCGCCGTGTTGGCCAGGAAGGCCAGGCGCGGCCCGCCCGCCGCGGCCTCGCAGAAGTACGGCGCGATGAGCTTGAAGTCCTGCAGGTGGGTGCCGGCGGTGCTGGGGTCGTTGACGATGAAGACGTCGCCCGGCTGTATCTTCTCCGCCCAACGTTCCAGCACCATTTGCGTTGCCGCCTGCATGATGCCGATGAACATCGGCACCCCTTGGGGCCCCTGGCAGACCACCTCGCCGCTCGCCGCCTCGTAGATGCCGTTCGCCATGTCGCAGGCTTCCGAGACCACCGGCGAGAAGGCGGCCCGGCGCAGGGTAATGTCCATCTCCTCGACGACGCGGTCGAGGCCGCCGCGCAACACCGCCAGGGTCGTGGCATCGAGACTCACGGCTGCACCTCGAGGATGAGATTGCCCAGATCGTCCACCCGCGCCATGGCCCAGGGAGGGATGACGGTGGTGCTGTCCGGCTGCTCGAGGACCGCGGGCCCGCGCAGCTTCGCGCCGGTGGGCAGGCGGTGGCGCTCGTAAATCGGCGTCGGCTGGTAGACGCCCTGGAAGGAGACCTGGCGCACCCCCTTGCGGGCCTCCTCCAGATGCGCCGCCGTGGGCGGCACGAGGCCCTTCAAGTCGAGGTTCGGGCGCACCCCCTCCACCGTCGTGCGCAGGCTGACGATGACGATCGGGAACCCCTCGATGGTGCGCCCGTAGAAGCGCTGGTAGGTCTCCTCGAAGGCGCCGCGGATCGCCGCCTCGTCGACGTCGGGGCGCGGGAAGACTGTCTTCACGACGTGCGTCTGCCCCTCGTAGGCCATGTCCGCTTCGTAGAGCACCTCTACCGCCGCCACCGGGATGCCCTCCTCGGCGATGAGCTGCCGGCCACGCCGCTCGTGCTCCGCGTAGACCGTGCGCAGACGGGCGAAGTCGAGCTGATCGAGGCGCTGGTTGATGGTCTGCACGAAGTCGTGGCGGACGTTCGCCATGATGCAGCCCATGGCGCTGGTCACCCCCGGGAAGAGAGGGATGATGGCCCGCGCCAGCTCCAGCTCCCGCATGATGGCGGCGGCGTGCAGCGGCCCGGCGCCGCCGAAGGCGACGAGGGTGAAGTCGCGCGGGTCGAGGCCGCGTTCGATTGACACCATGCGGATGCTGCCCGCCATCTTGTTGTTCGCCACCTGCACGACGGCGTCGGCGGCCTCCGTCGGCGACAGGCCGAGGGGCTTGCCGATCTTCTCCGCCAGGGCGGCGCGGGCGAACTCCACATCGAGGCTGAAGCCCTCGCCGCTGGCGATGCTGTAGCGGGGGTTGATGCGCCCCAGGAGGAGGTTGGCGTCGGTGACCGTGGGTTCCTCGCCGCCGCGCCTGTAGCACACCGGCCCCGGGTCCGCCCCGGCGCTCCGCGGGCCGATCTGCAAGATGCCGCCGCCGTCGAGCCAGGCGATGCTGCCGCCGCCGGCGCCGATCGTGGTGATGTCGATCATCGGCACGTTGATCGGCACGGCGTACTCGAGCTCCGTGGTCGATTTCATGCTCGGCTTGCCGTCGGCGATGAGGCAGACATCGAAGCTCGTCCCCCCCATGTCGCAGGAGATGGCGTTCGGGAAGCCGGCCGCGCGGCTCAGGTAGACCGCCGCCATCACCCCGGCCGCCGGACCAGAGAGCAGCGTGTTGACGGAAGCCCGGCGCGCCACGTCGAGGGACATGATGCCGCCGTTCGACTGGATGAGGACGACGTCCCGGCGATATCCCTCGCTGCGGAGCCGCGCCAGGAGGGAGCGCAGGTAGTCGCCGATGCAGGGCTGCACGTAGGCGTTGACCACGGCCGTGCTGGTGCGCTCGAACTCGCGGTACTCCGGCAGCACCTCCGAGCTCAGGACGATGTGGTCATTCGGCCACAGCTCCTCGAGAATCTCGCGCGCCCGCCGTTCGTGGGCGGGATTGGCGTAGGAGTGGAGGAAGCTGACGACGACCGCCTCCACCCCCTGGGCGAGGAGCCGCGGCACGGCCGCGCGGACGTCCTCTTCCTTGAGGGGGGTGAGAACCTCGCCGGCGAAATCGACCCGCTCCTCGATCTCGAGGCAGCGGTCGCGCGGCACCAGCGGCTCGTAGACGCCGGTCAGCCCGAAGGTGTGGGGCCGATCGCGGCGGCGGAACTCCAGGATGTCGCGGAAGCCCTTCGTGGTGAGGAGGCCGCAGACGGCGCCGCGGCGCTGCAGCAGGGTGTTCGTGGCGACCGTGGTGCCGTGCACAATGACGAGGAGATCGTCGAGGCGCAGGCTGCTCTCCCGCAGCGCCTGCAGGAGGGCCCGGGAAAGATCGTCGGGGGTGGACATGACCTTACTCACGCCCGCCGCGCCGCTGCTCTCGTCCACATAGATGAGGTCGGTGAACGTACCGCCGATATCCACCCCGGTAATGATGCTTGCCATGCTTCAACCTCATGTTCAGCAGGAGTCGTCAGCAGCCGCTTGCGGCAGGTCCCACGCCGCCGCCCGTTCTGCAGGCCTTCACCCTCTCCGCCCCTCCGTGCCGCTTCTCCGCCAGGAAGCCGGTGGAGCGCAGCCCTCCGCACCGCACCGCCGCCCCCCAGGCGGACCCTCCCTGAAACCGCGGCGAGCGTCTCTACCCCTTCAGGTGTTTCGCCAACAGCTTCTCCATCGCCTCAGCCGCGGCGCGCGGCACCTCGATGCGGCGGAAGCGCTCGCGCCCTTCGAGGGGGGCGGTGGCGTCGATGCCGAGCTTCGAGGTGCGCTTGTCCTCGCCGGCGGAGGGATCGATCCCCCAGCCTTCGACGTTCTCCCTCACGTAGAGGTCCCGACTCGGTTGGAAGCGCGTGCCGAGGGCCCACTCGACATCGGCGAAGACGAACGGGTCGATATCTTCGTCCACCAGGATCGCCGTCTTCAACGAGCGGTTGTTGAGAAGGAGGTAGTCGAAGATGGCCCGCGCCTTCGTCTGCCGGCGCTTGGCGAGCTGCACCACGACCAGGCCGCGGCCTTTGAAGCTCACCTTGCGCACCTCGGGGAAGGTGTCGCGCAGCACCCGGATGTTCTCCGCCTGACCGGAGATGTTCAGCACGTGCGCTTCCTGGCCGGAAGCGACGAGCCCTTGGTAGATCGGCGCGCGGCGGTGGGTGATGACATCGACGTCGATCACCGGGTTGTCGGAGGTGATGTAGTAGTTGCTCGTCTCCCCGAAGGGTCCCTCGGTCTCCCGCACGTGCGGCAGCACCCGGCCCTCGAGCACGAACTCGGCGCTTGCCGGCGCCTCGAGGTCCTTGGAGACGCAGCGCACCAGCTCGATTGGCTCGCCCGCCAGGCCGCCGGCGATGGCGAACTTATCGGTGAGCGCCGGGTCCCAGGTGACGCTGGCGAAGTAGGTGATCGGATCGAGGCCGACGACCACCGCCACCTCGAGCGCCTGATCCCGCCCCTCGACGAGGGCGAAGAGCGTCGAGATGGGCGGGTTCTGCAGGTAGATGCCGAGGTGGTTGCCGCGCTTCACCTGGATGCGGTGGATGCCGATGGCGCGCGCCCCGGTGTCGGGGTGGCGGGCGATGGTCACGGCGGAGGTGAAGTAGGCCCCGGCATCCTCTTCATGGTGGGTGAGGACCGGGATGCTGGCAAGGACGTCCTGTCCGCCCTCGAGCGCCACCTCCTGGCAGGGGGCCTCTCGAACCAGGCGCGGCTCGCGGCGCTCGTGCACGCGCTCGAGGTAGGTCTCCTCGATCTCCCCCTCCCCGCAGCCCAAGGCGAGAGCCAGGCGCGCCCGCGTGGCGAGGATGTTGCCGGTCACGGCGTGGGCGGAGCCGCGCACCTTCGTGAAGAGCGGCACGGGGCCCTGGCGCCGGTCGAGGGAGGCGAGCGCAGCGGCGATCTCGAACTTAGGGTCAACCTCCTCCGCAATCTCGATGAGGTCGCCTCGACACCGCAGCGCCTCGAGGAAGGCCCGCAGGTCCGCGTACATCGCATCCCCCTTCTCGCAGGCCGGCGATGCCGCCCTGCTTAGCGCTTCTTGAAGAAGATCATCACGAGGCGCTCGTCGGCGTCGTTCTCAATGCCGTGTTTCACCATCTTCGGAACGAGGTAGAGGCCGCGCGGCTGGCAGCGAAATTTCCGCTCGCCGACCGTGAACGTGCCGCGTCCCTGCAGCACGTAGTAGACCTCGTCCTCCTTGATATGGTGGTGCATCGGCGTCCCCTGCCCCGGCTCGTAGCAGAGGAGCTCCGTGACGATGTCGTCGGTGCGGAAGATGCGCTTGCGGATGCGCTTCTCCACCGAGAACTCGATGACATCGTCAAGCCGCACGATGCCCGAGTCTTGCGTCGCTTCTGCCTGCTCATCCATCTCTTCTCCCCCCGTCGCCCCTGACGGCATGGCGCTGCCATCCCCCGCCGCCGGCCTCCCAGCGGCGCGGCGCGCAGCCTCTCGTCGGGCTCGCCCCGCTCAGGCGCTTGCCGGTTCGCCTCTAAACCACGGGTCCTGCAGGTAGCCGACCTTCGGAACCCGCACCCGCGCCGGCAGCCCCTGGGCCCGTTTCAGGCGCTGGATCGTGTTGAGGTGGACGAGGGTCTCCCACACCATATGCTGGAAGATGTAGACCGCCTGCATGTGCCAGAGCGTGGGGTCGCGCGGGTCCTGCTCGAGGCCGACGGCATGGCAGCGCGCGGCGCGTTCCATGTACGGACCGATGCGCTCGTAGCCGTTGGCGAAGGTGGCGTCGGGCGGGATGCGGCGGTCCATGGTGATCGAGGAGAGGTCCGCTTCATCCAGCCGCGACAGGACCTCGCGGGCGATGTTGATGCTGTTCTCCACCTGCGGCAGGATGTCCTTGAGGTCCCAGTAGACCTCCTCGTCTAGACGCCGGTCGTACTTCGCGGCGCCGGCCGGGTCGAACGGCTGGGGCTTCTGTCGATCCTTGAAGAAGTGCTTCCCCCAGGCCAGCACCATCTGGAAGTAGTAGGCGTAGGCGATATGGCTGAGCTGCCGGCGGATGCTCCACTTCGACCATTCCTGGCCCTGGTCATCCCAATCGAGCTGCTCGTCCGTCAGCCCCTCAACCTCCTCGCGCAGCCAGTTGTAGAGATGCGCCAACTCCGGATACCTGGCGGTTGCCGAAGCCATGTTCAATTCCTCCTCGAGGCCAGTCGCTTTTCGCGCGGGTACTCGGCGGGATTCTAGCACAGGTGAGGCGACGGTCGTCAAACGGGGCGCGGCCGGATGAGCCGCGCGGCGCTCCTTGCCGATGGGTCCGCCGCCGTGCTATGTGGGGGAGCAGGCAGTGCGCATCCCGGCAGGCCGCGGTTCCGGCGGCGGGCCTCGCCTCGATGGGGAAGAGGGCGGATGGAGCTTGGGTTAACGGGCAAGGTCGCCATGGTCTCCGGGGGCAGCCGGGGCATCGGCCGCAGCATCGTCCTGGGCCTGGCCGCGGAGGGTTGCGCGGTGAGCTTCTGCGCCCGCGGCGGGGACGACCTCGCGGCCTGCGCCGAGGAGCTGCGGCAGGCAGGTAGGCGCTCCTGCGCCGTCCAGGCCGATGTCGCCACGGCAGATGGGGCGCGGGAGTTCTTTACGGAGACCTGCGCCCGGCTCGGCGAGCCGGACATCCTGGTGAACAATATCGGCAAATCGTCGGGGGGCGGCATTGAAACGACGACCCTGGAAGAGTGGCAGAACGCGCTCGAGTTCAACCTCCTTCCGGCCGTGCGCCTCTCGAAGCTCGTCGTGCCGGGCATGAAGCGGCGCCGCCGGGGGCGCATCATCCATATCGCCTCGATCTGGGGCCGCGAGTCGGGGGGCCTGATGACCTACAACGCCGCCAAGGCGTCCGTCATCAGCTTGTCAAAGGCGATGGCGCGCGAGCTTGGCCCGTTCAACATCCTGGTGAACGCGGTCTGCCCGGGGTCCGTCAGTTTCCCGGGCGGCTCCTGGTGGCGCCGGCAGCAGGAGGAGCCGGAGAGGATGGCGAGGTTCCTGGAGAGCGATTTCCCTCTCGGACGCTTCGGCACCCCGCAGGAGGTGGCGAACGTTGTCACCTTTCTGGCTTCGGAGGCGGCCAGCCTCGTCAGCGGCGCGGCCATCACCGTTGACGGCTGCCAGTCGCGCTCGAACATCTGATGGGATGGTCCGGAAGTGCGGCCCCGCCGCACCTTGGCTTGTGGACAAGGGGGAAGAATGATGGCGTCCCAACCATTCCCGAGCCGCCGGCGCCTGGCGGGCGCCTCCGCTGGCGGAGGTCGCCGCGCCGCCTGGCTGGGGATCGCCGCGCTGGCGCTGGCCATTGCACCCCTGCTGCCGGGATTCTGGCTGGCGCCACAGGCCGCGCAGGCCGGGGGCGTGAAGGAGAAGTTCGCGGCTATGGGGATGATCACCTTCAGCCGCAGGGTGCCGGCGCCCGCTTTCACGCTGCCCACCCTCACCGGCGAGGTGTTCCGCCTGCAGGACCTGCGGGGCAAGATCGTCTTCCTGAACTTCTGGGCCACCTGGTGCGTCCCCTGCCGCGAGGAGATGCCGGCGATGCAGAGCTTGGCCGATGCTTTCGCGCAGCGACCCTTCGCCATGGTGGCGATCTCGCAGGACGCCGCCGGGGAGCGCGTGGTGCGGCCCTTCGTGGAGGAGCTGAAGCTGCGCTTCACCATCCTCCTCGATATGGACAAGGCAGTGACCCAGCGCTACTCGGTGCGGGCGCTCCCCTCCACCTACCTCATCGGACGCGACGGCGCCGTCCTCGGTATCGCCCTGGGCCCGCGCGAGTGGAACAGCCCGCAAGCCCGGGCCCTCATCGAGGCGCTCCTCGAGCTGCCGGCCGCCGCGCCCTCCGCCGCTCCAAACAGCGAGAGCGCCAACTGAGCGGCGCTCCGCACCTTCCCGTCCACACCGCGACGCTCCGCTCCCTTCGCCGCCCCCTGACCGCCGCGGCCCAGCGCGGGTCCGCGCCGGCTCGCCGCGGGGCTCGGCCTGCGTTTCACTCCTCGGCATCGAAGGCGCGGCGGAAGAGCCGCACGAAGTCCTCGCGCGAGGTGCGCCGCGGGTTCACCTTGTGCAGCCCCATGGCGACGGCGTCATCGACGAGATCCTGCAGCTTCTCGTCGCTGCACCCGGCCAGTCGCAGATTGGCTGGAATCCCCACGTCGCGGAGGAGCTTGCGCACCGCGGTCACGGCGGATGCAGCGGCGACACTGGGGGTCAGGCCGCGCACCTCCTCTCCCATGGCCGCGGCGATGTCGGCGAAGCGCTGCGGACAGGCGATGAGGCAGAACTCCATGACGTGCGGCAGGGCGATGGCGTTCGCCAGGCCATGGTGCAGGCCGAGGTGCCCGCCGAGCGGATGCGCCATCGAGTGGCAGATGCCGAGGTTGGCGTTCGAGAAGGCGATCCCCGCCATGGTGCTGGCGATCGCCATGTTCAACGTTGCCTCGAGGTTGTAGTCGTTGCTGACCGCCTGCCGCAGGTTGCCGGAGATGAGGCGGACGGCGTGCAGCGCCAGGGCATCGGTGAGGGGTTGCGCCTGCAGGTTCGTGTACGCCTCGATGGCATGCGTCAGGGCGTCGGCGCCGGTCGCGGCGGCGATCGGCGCGGGCAGGCGCAGCATGAGCCGCGGCTCGATCACCGCCAGGCGTGGGTGGCAGAAGCGCGACACGATGCCGTGCTTAAAGTGCGTCTCAGGGTCCGTCACCACCGCGCTGTTGGAGACCTCGCTGCCGGTGCCGTACGTGGTGGGAATGGCTACCATCGGCGCCATCGGCTCCCGGAACTTGTTCACGCCGAAGTACTGGCTGATCTGCCCGCCGTTCGTCGCCAAGATGGCGAGGGATTTGCCGACATCCATCGAGCTGCCGCCGCCGAGCGCCAGGATGCCGTCGCAGCCATCCTTCCGGTACGCCTCCCAGACGGCCTCCACCGTGGCGATGAGGGGGTTCCCCACCACGCCGTCGAAGAGCACGACGGGGATTTTCGCCAGCTCCAGCACCCGCAGGAGTTGCTCGGCCAAGCCCGCCTTGACGATGCCGGCATCCGTCACGAGGCAGGGCCGGTGCACGAGCAGGCGGCCCAGCTCCTTGGGAAGCCGCTCCAGGGCGCCGGCGCCGCTGAGGACCATGGTGGGCAGGTAGTAGGTGAAGATTTCCTGAAAGGCCATGGCGTCGCAACCCTCCAAGATCAAGACGGATGGGCCGGCATGAGCGAGGGACGCACGGGGAGAAGGCGGCCCTCCCGCGCCGGGAGGCCGTCCCCGCGCGCCGGGCCTGCGCCGCGACAACGCGCCTGGCTGGGCTAGGCCACCCGGTTCTGCAGCGGCTGTCCGCTCAGCAGGCGGTCGATCTCCTGCACGATGAGCTCCTGCCCGTAGCGGTACGCCTCAATCGAACTGCCGGCCTGGTGGGCCGTGAGGACGATGTTGTCAACGCGGCGCAGGGGGCTGTCGGCCGGCAGCGGCTCCACCTCGTAGACATCCACCGCGGCGCCGCGGATCCAGCCCTCTTCGACCGCGCGCACGAGCGCCGCCTCATCCATCACGGCGCCGCGGGCGGTATTGATGAAGTAGGCGTCCGGCTTCATCGCCCGGAAGCGCGCTTCGTTGAAGAGCCGCGTGGTTTCAGGCATGAGGGGGGTATGGCAGGAGACGAAGTCCGCCTGCGCGAGGAGATCCTCGAGGCTCGCGCGTTTCTCCACCCCGCAGGCCCGCATGCTTGCCTCGTCAACGTAGGGGTCCACCGCGATGACCCGCAGGCCGAGGCCCCGGGCGCGCTCCGCCACGTTGCGGGCGATGCGCCCGAAGGCGACCAGGCCGAGCGTCCGCCCCTTGATGCGGGGGATGGGCGCGAGGTGCTCCCGCGGCCACTCGCCGGCGTGGAGGTGCCGCGAGGCGCGCTCAATCTGCAGCACCGAGGCGAAGAGCAAGCCGATGGTGTGCTCGGCCACCTCCTCCGCCGACCAGCCGGGGTTGTTCGTGACGGGGATGCCGTGCCTCTTGGCGGCCTCGACGTCGATGTGATTGTAGCCGATGCCCTGGGCCATGAGAAGTCTGCAGCGCCTGGCCTGGGAGATGCTCTTCTCGGTCAGGCGCAGGAAGCTCGCGATGATCACGTCGGCTTTGCCGACGTGGGGCGCCAGCTCGTCCTCCGTCTTGCAGCGGGGATCAAGGATGGTCACCCCGCGCTGCTCCGCCCAGGCGCGGTACACCTCCCCCTGCGGAAAGGGACGGTCCGCAATGAGGATCGTGGCAGGCTCGGACATAGCGCAAACTCCACTGGGAACGAGTCACGCCCCGGACTCCCAGCCTGTGAGGTTTCGTGGCACCCCGAGATCATCACCGCTCCGGCGCCTTGCACGCTAGCATGCCGCGGACACGCCTGGCAAAAGCCGCCGGGCCGGACGGCAGCGCCGCCTCCCTCGCCGCCCGCCTGGAGACCCCCACTTCCCCACACCCCGGAACCCCAGCAGGACACCCGCCGTGGCCGCGACAGGGCGGCTGCCGACTCTCGCCTCCCGCGAGAGAGCGAGGGCCGGGAGACTCCCTCCCGGCCCGGCATCGGCTCTGCTTCTCGATCCCGGCAACGGGATGAGGCGCCGTGGTAGGCTCGCGGCTCAGCTCTTCGCCGGTTCTTCGATGACGGCCTGGAGGATGGCGAAGCGCCCCCTCTTCACTTCCTTCAGGCAGCGCTCGAGCGCCGGCCGCAGCTTGGCTGGCTCCTCCACCGCCTCGCCATAGCCGCCGAAGATCGGCGCCAGGCCGGCGTAGTCGGTCTGCGGCTTGATGTCGGAGCCGTAGTGGATGCCGGTCTTCGCCGCATACCCCTTCGGGTAGTATTTCAGCAGCGAGCCGCGCATGGCGGAGTAGCTCTGGTTGTCGTAGATGACGAGCAGGATCGGAGCGACGTACTCCTGCATGAACCCGAAGCAGGCGAGGGCTGGACTGTAGTAGAAGGAGCCGTCCCCCACCAGGGCGACGACGAGCCGCTCGGGCTTGGCGATCTTCACCCCCAGGGCGATGCCGAAGCCCATGCCGAGGCCGCCGCTGAATTTCGAGATGAGGGTGCCAGGCTTGCTGCGCTGGATGTGGTTCTGGATACTGAAGCGGGAGGTGATCGTCTCCTCCACCACGATCGCCTCCGCCGGCAGGAGCTGCCCGAGCACGTGCGACACCCAGGCGTCCTGCATCCTGGGGAGTTTCCCCGCCGCCTCTCCAATCTGCGTGTACTGGCGGCGCACCGCTACGTGCCGCGCCTTCGTTTCGTGCTGGCGCTTCGCCAGACCCCGCGCCTTCTTCGCCGCCTCGGTGGTGCGCAGGTGCGCCAGGAGGTCATCGAGGGTCGCCCCCAGGTTGCCGTACACGAAGAGATCGGTGCGGTAGTGCCACATCGGCAACTGGGCCCGCGGCTCCTCATCGAGGACCACGACCTTGGCGGTGGGGGCTGGTTCAGCCGAGGCGGGGTGCCAGGGCGCGCGGCAGCCCACGAGCAGGAGGAGGTCCGCGTCCTTGCAGGCGTCGGGCACGTCGAAGCCGACGTGCAGCGGATGGTCATCCGGCATGTTGACCGCGGCCCGCCCCGCCTCGACGACCGGGATTGCCAGCTCCTCCGCCACCGCCTGCAGGCGCGCCACGTTGCCGGAATCGTCGCCGGCCCGCTCGGCGACGATCACCGGACGCCGGCTCTTGCGCAGCAGCTCAGCCACTTGGGCGATCGCCGCCGCATCGGGGCGGGTGCGCGACACCTCTTTGCCGGTCTTCGGCATGAGGTGCGCCGGAATGTCGCCGAAGGAGACCTCCATCGAGATGGAGAGCACCACCGGCCCGTAGGGCGGCGTGAGCGCCAGCTTGCAGGCGTGCGCCAGGATCATCGGCAGCGACGTGGTGCTGGGGACCTTCACCGCCCACTTGACGTACGGCTCCACCAGCTTGATCGGTCCCCCGACATCGGCGAGCTGCTCGAGCCACTGCCGACCCGGGTCGACGGTGGGATCCTCGCCAAAGCAGTCGGTGTCCCCCGCCAGCACGACCATCGGCACGAAGGTGCGCATGGCGGAGCGCAAGGCCATGGCCCCGTGCAGACAGCCGACGCCGGTGTGCAGCACCACCGCCGGCAGCCGGCCCGTGGCCCGGTAGTAGCCGATGGCCATGGCGACGACCTGGGTCTCGTCCCGGCAGTTGTGGTAGCGCGGCAAGGAGTTCTCTTGGGCCCGGCGCTTCGCCAACGCCTCCCAGATCGCCGGCCAGTCGGAACCCGGCGAGGAGATGATGTCGGTGACGCCGTACCCCTCCATGATCTCCAGGATGGCATCGCCAGCGAACAGGGCGCCCTTTGCCTCCCGGGGCCGCGTCCTCTCCACTGCCCTGAGCTTCGCAACCTTGACACTCATGCTATGGCTCCTTCCATGACCCTGCACCAGCAGCGCAGAGAGAGACCTCGACCCGGATGAACCTCCGGTGCGCACCCCGTGAAGGTATTCGATGACGACGCGGCGGCGCCTTGGGGGCAACCTCGCCTCGCAACATTGTGCGTCACGTTATTTGCCGCAGCAAGTATGGCAGAAAAGCAGCCCCGCCGTAAAGCGTCGCCCGGCTCCGGCGCGGTTCACGCGGGCCCGGCGCAGGCGTCGCGAGGTCGCCGCGGACGTCTGGGCCGCGCGGTTCAGGACGAGGCCTCATGCCTGCGACCGAAGAGCGCTCCCACATACGCTGCCAGGACCGGCATGACGGGCGCGCGATAGCGCGGCACGCCGAAAACCGCGGAAACGCCTCGCGTGCTCGCCGTCAGCACGTGGTAGAGCAACACGCCGAGCAGCAGCGCGTGGAGGGCGCGATGCTCCCGTCTGCCGCGCGCGAGCCGCCAAAGAACGACGCCGATGCCGAGGTAGGAGAGCCACAGGTGGGCGAACGTCCCCAGGAACGCAAACCAGCGGTACAGGTTCGCACCGAACCACTTGTCGAGATAGGCCCTGATCGGCAGCCGCCAGAGATCACCGAGAGGCTCGCCAACCAGCACGGGCGCCGCGAAGTAATCCTGCAGCGCCGTCTCTTCGTGCGGAAAGGCCATGAGGATGAAGGCGGCAAAGGCGGTGGCGCGCACGACCGTCCAGGGCTCCTGGCGGCGCAGCGCCCGCGCTTGCTCGGCACAGTGCCGGTAGAACCCTTGCAGGGTGATGCCGGCGGCGCGGAGCGCCGCCGCCGTGGGGTTGAAGGTGCCGCACGGCAGCGAGGGATGCGGGCCGAGAGCGCCGAACCGTCGCCATGCCTCATCAGCCGTCAGACCCCTGCCATAGACGAGCACGCTGACGCCGAGGCTCGAATGCGAGGAGAGCGCGTAGGAGAAGCGTGCCTCGCCGGTCAGCCGATAGGTGCGCAGCCGCCAGGCGCCGGTCAAGACGACCCAGGGGAGGGCGGCGCAGAGCGCGATGGTACCCAGCCGCCGCCAAGGCACCCGGCGCCAGGCAAGAAGACCGAGCATTCCCAGGCTGCTGGCGTAGAAGAGGTACCAGCCGATGACGCGGAGGTAGACGGCCAGCGCCATGAACAGCCCGAAGCGGAAGGCCGCTCCATGGTCAACGCGCTCCTCCTCCAGGAGACGCACGCCGGCCGCCACGGCGAGCATCATGAGGAGGGTGTAGAGCGACTCCGTCATGAGCCGCAGGCCATAGATCACCGTGCAGAAGTCGAGCGCCAACCAGAGTGCGGCCGCGAGCCCTCCGCGCGACCCCCAGAGCTTCCTGGCGATCCGCCAGGCGACGAGAAGCGTGGCCGCATTCGCCAGAATCTGGAGGGTCACCAGGGGGACCTGATGCGTCCCCAAGAGGAGCGTGCTGAGCGCAATGAGCAGGGGATAGCCGGGAGGCCGGACGAGCTCCGGCACCTCCGGGGAGTCCGGATTGTTCGCGTAGACGCCGTGCCGCAGCAAGGCGAAGGCGGGACGTTCGTAGGTCCAAGTGTCTCCGCCACGGAGAGGCGGCGGATCCTTCCGCAGGATGAGGAAGAGCCCGGTGAATTGACTGAGAAGGGAGAAGAGGAGAATGCCGAGGAGGGCGTAGGTTCCTTTTGCGCTTGCCTGGTGCACGGCTCTTCCACAGGCTTCGTGGCGTTGCTGATCGCCACGCCGCGAGGCGCCGGAGGCGGTTCACGGCGGACTGCCTCGCGCGACCTTCCGACCGACGGTGCCGCGTTCTCCTCCGCTGCGAGCCGCGCGGGCGGCTCACCACGCCGGAGGTCACCGCGACGTCGGTTCGCTCTTCACGTGTAGCGGCTGCGCAGGTACCTCGTTGCCAGGCTGGCCAGCACGCGCGGCTGCAGGGCGAACATGGCGTTCGTCTCCAGCATGCAGGCGCTGCTGCAGGTGGCGCAGCCGTGGTGGCGCGTCCGGGCCTGCGCCGCCGCGACCCCGGCGGTCTTGACGTTCAGCGCGGGCATCTGCCGCACTGTCATGGCGCACGGGTAGAGGTCGCCGTTGGCGTAAATGACACAGTGGAACCTGCCCGCTGAGCAGGGAGGGCCTGGAAAGCCCCGCAGCGCCTCCACGTCGCGCAGGCGATCAACGGAGAAGTTCGGCCATTGCCGCAGAACTTCATAGCTGGAGCTGGAGAAGAGGATCTGCGGGTTGGACTTCTTGGCTTCGCGGATCGCCGCCACCACCTGCCGCATCCTGGCGTCCTGGAGCCGATGCTGCGCCGCGTCCTGGTAGAGGCCGTTCTCCTCCGAGCGCATGAGGTTCAACGACAGCGGCAGGCCCTCCCGTCGGCTGAACTCCAGCAGCCAACCGAGCAGGTGGGCGTTGTTGGCGTTCAGGACGGCATTGATCTTCACCGGCACCTGCCAGCTCCGCGCCGCCTCGATGGCCCGTAGCACCTCGCGGTGGCTCCCCTCCCCGCGGTTGCGGTCGTGCGCCGCCGCATCGCCGTCGAGGCTGAGGGTTAGGGTGTGGAGCCGCTTGACCACCTCGGGACGGTTCGGCACCAGCGTGCCGTTTGACACCATGGCGCAGCGCAAGCCCAGCTCGCGCGCGTGCGCCACGATCTCCCCCAGGTCCCGGCGCAGCAGCGGCTCGCCGCCGAAGAAGAGGACGCGCCGGGCGCCGAGGGCGCGCAGCTCGTCAAGCACCGCGCGCCACTCCGCGGCGCTCAGCTCCGCCTCGTTCCGGGAGGGGTAGGAACAATAGACGCAGCGCAGGTTGCAGTGCGTGGTGACGTAGAGCGTCACGTGCAGGGGGACCGACGCCCCCGTCACCTTCGCCGCGACGAGACGCGCCGCTACGCGTGCTGCTTCTCGCCACTGCACGGTGAAGGCTCCCAGCCGTTCCGCCGGCGCGTCGGGTTCAGGTAGTTGCGCCAGAAGTTGCCCAGCACCGCCGGGCGCAAGGCGAAGACGGCCCGGCTCTCATGCAGCCAGGTGTTGTAGCAATCAAAGCACGAGTGCTGCTGGGCATGCCGCCAGGCCGCTTCGACACCATCGCGCAGGGCATTCTTCGCGGTGAACGTGGCGCCGTGCAGTGCGCAGGGGATAAGGTCGCCATTCGGTTCGACATTGAGGAAGTAACGTCCGGCGGTGCAGGGGGAGACCTCCGCCGGCCGCACCAGCCGCTCGAGGCTGAAATCCGGCCAGTTCAAGGTGTGGCGATAGGAGTGGGCGCTGAAGAGCACGGGCGCGCCGGCCTCCTTGGCGGCGAGGATTTTGGCGAGGATGGCGCGGATTTCCTCCGGCGCCGGCATCAGCTCCGTCGTGTGCGCGCCAAAGGCCACCTCATTCGTTTGCAGGAGCTGGAAGTTCACCATCACCCCCAGGCGCGCGGCGGTGGCAAGGAGCCAGTCGATGTCGCCGGCGCTGTGGCGGGTGACGACGGCGTTCAGGAAGAACTCGATCCCTTCCTGCTTGCAGAGGTCGATGGCGCGCATGACGCGTCGCCAGGTGCCGGCGCCGCGGTGCCGGTCGTGCGTCACTTCGTCGCCGTCCAGGGAGATGACCAGCTCGTCGGCGCGCCGCACGGCATCCAAGCGCTCTGGGAGCATGAGGCCGTTCGTCACCACGGCGGCGCGCATCCCAAGGCGCTTCACCTCGGCGAGGAGCTCCCCCAGGTCCTTGCGCAGCAGCGGCTCGCCGCCGTGGAACTTGACGCGCACTGTTCCCAGGCGGGCGAACTGGCGTAGGATCTCTTTATGCTCGGCGGTGGAGAGCTGCGTCGCCGGGCGATGGGGAGAGTTGCAGTAGTCGCAGCGAGCGTCGCAGCCGTAGAGGAGCACGTACTGCACGAAGAAGGGACGTACTTCCCCCTTCAGCTTCGCCGCCAGGATCTTCGCCCCGATGGCAAGCTTTGCCGTGGTCTTCATGCGCCATCCTTATGGCACGGCCTGCTCAGAGGCGGAGAGCCTCGGAAAGCACGCCGTCTGCCGTGAGAAACGGAGACGCAGTAGCGCCAGGAGGAGTTGGTGATGTCGCGCAGGCGGTAATCGGCGATCTGTGAGTGCGAAAAAGGGAGACGCAGCAGCGCCAGAAAGAGCACGCCGCAAAGAAGCGCGCCGAGGGCAGCGTAGCGCAGCACGGGAGGCCGGGCCGACGCTGCACCAAGCCCGACAGCGGCGGTTACAGTTGCGAGGCCGACCAGGGCGAGGACGACGCCGGCAACCCCCGCGGCCGCGGCCGCCCCGGCGACGCCGACGCCAGCCAGCGCCGACAGGGGAGGCGCGAGCACAAGGAGGGCGGCGCGCCAAAGAAAAACCTGCCGCGCCGTCGCCGTCATGCCCCGCACCCGCGGGGCAAAGCGAACGACCTCGCGCAGGTAGGCATCGGCCTTGCGCAGCTTGTGGCGAAGAAGCTGCCGCAGGGTGACGGGGGAACGCAGCTCCGCGACCTGCGCCTCTACCACCGCCACCCGCTGCCCGGTCGCGGCGGCCAGCAAGGCGACATGGATGTCATCGGCCACCACATCCGCCGGCAGAGCCGTCAGCAGCGCACGCCGGAAGACGTAGCACGGCGCCGTCACGATGCCGGCGCAGCCACGCTCGCTCTCCCACCGCAGGAGGCGGTTGACCAGCCGCCAGTGGAGCGACTCGAGGGGGTGCGCTTGGCGAGGGGTCACGGTGGTCCCTACCACGGCGATGCTCGGCTCGGCGCCGGCCGCGGCAAGCAGCCGCAGGAGCGTATCGGGGGCGAGGCGCGCATCGGCATCGGTCACCATCACCCACGGCCCTCGCGCCTGCGACAGCGCCAGGTTGAGCTGCGCCGTCTTGTCGGCGCGGCCCAGGCTGAGGAGCTGGAAACGCGGGTCGTTGCGGATGGCCGCGGCGACGATCGCGCGCGTTCCATCCCTAGACCCGCCGTCGACGATCCAGTAACGCAGTCGCTCCGTCGGGTAACGCAGGCGCGCGAGGTTCGCGAGCTTCTCCCCGATCCACGCCGCCTCGTTGTAGACCGGCACAACGACATCGACGCAGGGCCAGTCGGCCAGGATGGGGTAGGCTTCCGCCGACTGACGTGCCGCTCCCCACCGCAACCACCAGCGGTAAACGATGGCCAGAACCGCCAGGCACGTCCCCGCAGCCGCAGCAAGAATCACGCAGCCAATCCAGATGCTCATTTCCTCAAGACTCCCGGCGCCGCCCCCAGACGAAAGAACAGACTCGGCGTGCCGCGGCAATCCGCCACTCACTACCACAAGAGAAGCACCACGTCCAGCCCCTTCGCCGAAATCCGTCGCCCCGCGGCGCGATCCCCGGCAAATCCCTCCTCGCCGCGGCAGCAGGAAACGAAGGCCTGGGGAGGGTGGAGAGACGGAGCCCAGGGGCGGCATCCTTGCCGCGAGGGAATCCGCTCCCCGAGCTTGCGCAAGATTGGAGAAGGTCTCGCCGCCGCGGAACGGGAGCTGACCGGACCAGCGACGTTGCCTCGCGCTGGGGGAGCCCCAGGCAGGGAAGGTTTCCGCCAAAGCCCTTCAGGCAACTTGCAAATCCGATTTACAAATCTGCGGCCCGAACCAATACTCAGCGTTGTAATGAGATCTGAGGTTCTGCGTGACGCAAGATGCCGCCTCTGTCCGGGTGGGTGGAGGTTCGCCACCGTGGAGAAGCGCGCAGGCTGGTGACGCGGTAGACTCGCCGGGGCCAGAGTCCTGGGCGGTGCGGGAAGGAGAGAGCCAATGCCAATCGTGAAGATCATCGAGTTGATTGGGGAATCGCCGAATAGCTGGGACGAGGCAATGAAGAACCTCATCACGGAAGCCCAGCAGACCCTGCGCGGCATCACCCGCATCGGCGTCAGAGAGATGGATGTGCGGTTGGTTGATGATCGGGTAGACGTGTACCGCGTGCGGGCGGAGGTCTCCTTCCGCGTGATCAGGAGCTAGGCCCGGACCGGAGAACTGCTTCTCATTGCTCCTTGTCGCGTTGACACGGCAAGGCGAAACACCCTGCAAGCCGGCGAAGCGGCCTCCTTGCTGGGGGGTCCCTGTTCCGCGCCCTCCCCTTTCCACCGCGAGGCGAGAGCCAAGGAGCGGGAGCGGCGCGGCGGGACATCCCCACCAGCTCTCCCAGGACCCTCGTGCGGAACGTCGCCAGCGCAAGTCCGCAACGAACTTCCGAACCCTGCGACAAGGTTCCAGCGGACGTTGAAGGGAGGCGGTGCGAGGGCCGCTTTCTTCCCCCGAGTGGTAGCCGCCCTGACCGCAGCCGCCCGGCGCATGCTTCCCATCGCCTCCCCGCGCTAGGTCTTCTCCTGCTGATCAGCCTCGGGCGCCGTCGCCTGCCGAGCGTGCCCCGCAGCCCTCCCGGAAGCCGCCGTTCGCTCGGCAAAGCCGCGCGACACCTGCTCCATGTAGAGCGGCGGCGGCATCCCCTCCTTGGGCTGGCCGAAGTAGAGCGTTTGGTGCGGGAATGGAATCTCGATGCCGCGCTCGTCGAAGACCTTCTTCATCCGCCGGTTGAACTCGCGCCCCACGTTCCACTGCTTGATCGGCTTGGTGGTGAGCCGGGCCCGGATGATGACCGCGGAGTCGGCGAAGCGGTCCACTCCCATGATCTCGAGCGGCTCCAGCATATCCGGTCCATAGACCGGGTCCTTCTGCATCTCCGCGCCGATCTCCTTCAGAATCTCCACCACCTCATCCGTGTTTTCCCGGTAGGCGACGCCGATATCGAGGACATAGCGCGAGAAGTCCTTCGTCATGTTCGTCACCATCTCCACGCTGCTGTGGGGGATGACGTGCACGCTGCCGGCGAGGTCGCGGATGCGGATGGTGCGCAGGTTAACGTTCTCGACCAGGCCGCCGGTGCCCTTGAGGATCACCACGTCGCCGACGCGCACGCTGTCCTCGAGGAGGATGAAGAGGCCGGTGATGATGTCCTTCACCAGCGTCTGCGCGCCGAAGCCCACCGCCAAACCGAGCACCCCGATGCCGGCGAGGATCGGCGTGATGCTGATGCCGACCTGCTCCATGAGGATCAGGAGCGTCAGCCCGAGGACGCTCCACTTCAAGGTCGTGCGAGCCAGGGGGGCCAGGGTTTTGATCTTCTGCGACGGTTCGACGGTCTCGCCGCTGGGCCGCTGTCGCGGCTGCAGCACGGCGTCGACGACGAAGTTGGCCGCCTCGATCACCACGGCGGCAATGGCCAGCGTCAGCGCGATGGTGAAGACTTGCAGCACCAGGCGGATGCCGAGGTCCGAGAAGAAGAAGCCGAGAAGGTCCACGCCCCAAGCTTCAAAGACGAGGATGGCGACGATCACATAGAGGATAGTGAAGACGATGCCGTTGAGCAGCCGGATGTAGCGGTTGACGCGCTGCTCAATGCCGGGGAAGCGCCGCCCGACGCCATCCCGGATGGTGAAGAGCTTGCCCAGGAGGCGGGTGAGGAAATGCCGCGCCAGCAGGCAGAGACAGGCAAGGAGCAGGGTCAGCACCGACGCCCGCAGCAGGAGCGTCAAGGCATGCGGGTAGTTGAGCGCCCAGAGGGCGTAGGCCAGCACCAGGTAGATGATGGCGATGAGGTCCCAGCGGACCGAGATCAGGTTCCAAAGCAGCAGCACCGTCCGCCACGCCGGCAGGCTCGGTTCCTCCTTCGGCATGAGGAGGTCGCGCACCTCGCGCCGCTGCTGCAGGATGATGGTGATGAAGAGGAGGACCAGCCCGGCTCCGTAGAGGACGAGCAAGCCATTCGCCCAGTGCGCCGGCAGCCCCAGGCCGCGCAGGATGACCACCCCGTAGTAGCCGTAGACGCCATAGCCGCTGAGGCGGCGCAACCAGATGGTCCAGTAGAGGGCGCCCTCGTCGCTCAGGGGAAGGAAGCGCAGCTCCGGCTGCTCAGCCGAGAAGAGGAGCGTTCCCCCCACCATGATGAGGCGGCGCAGGAAGAGCGCCCAGAGCAAGGCGAGGAGGATCGCCGCACCCTGCGGCGCCGCGCGCAACAAGCTCAAGGCGGCGAAGACCGCCAGCACGAAGACGCCCAGCGCCAGGAGATCGAGGGCGCCGCGGGTCAGCCCCCCGACCAGCTTGCCGGCGAAGCGCCGCGGCTCCCCTGGCGCGCTGAGGCGCCGACGCACGTGCCTGGCGGGCCGCCCCAGCAGCCACGCCAGGAGGAGCGCACCTGCCACCGCCACGCCGGCCTTCCAGAGGAAATCGACAAGGCGCACGAGCACGGCGCGGCTGCTGAACTCCACCACGCCCCGGCGCACCAGCCTGGGAAACTGCCGCAGGTCGGAGGTGACGCGGCGGAGCTGCCCCTGAAAGGCGGCGATGAAGTCCTCGTAGATGCGGACGAACCTGATCCCCTCGAGGCGCAGCGGCGTGGCCTCGCCCGCCGTGGCCTGGCGCTCGCGCTCGAGCGCCGCGCGCAATTGGCGGATGAACGTGTCGCGCGCGACAGGGTCTTCGATGGTTTTCAGGAGGAGCTCGAGGTCGGAGGTCTTCGGTGGAACGGCTGCGGGAAGCTCGGTAGGCTTGGACTCGGTAGCTGGAGCCTTAGCGGGGGATGCCTTGCCCGAGACAGAGGTGACGGCGGACGATCTCCCCGACGGCGCCGTCGCGGCGGCGCCCCAGGCGGGACCGGCAGCCGGCGTCGGGGCGACCACGACGACCGCCAAGGCCACGAGCGCCACCAGCCGGACCAGCCGCCGGACGCGCGTGCGGCCCAGGGCCGAAGGCCACCGACGCCGCCGAGCCATGGACGCCGCTCGGCTCCTCCCATCACCAGGCAGCATGGCTCGTTCTCGCCTTGCAGCGCTGCGCTAGGTTGCGGGGAACCATCTTGGCGGCTCCCGGCGGCGAAACCCTCTCCCCGAGGCAAGCGCTCTGCTTGGCGGGCGCCCCGAGGCGCTCGCCCTGGCGCGGCCACCACCTGCCGGCCGACCCTTGCCCGATGGCGCGGCCCGCGCCGGCAGCGGAGCCGCGCGGAGGGGCTGCGCCCTGGCGGCATCACGCTTCTGCGTGCCTCGCTGCACCATCCTACCACATCTCGCCGCGGCCGCGAGGGGAACTCAGGTCTGCCCCAGCGGGAGGGCGCCACGCCGCGCCTTCTTCCTTACTCTGTCACGCTTACCTGGCTCGCCTGGAAGGTCTCCATCGCCCAGGCGGCGCGCGACTCCGCGCTCTCGAAGAGCCGGCCGGGGGCGGCATCGACGCGCTGCAAGCGCTCGAGCAGGCCGCTCTCGTTGGCGAGCTGAATGGCCAGACCCGGCCGCGCGTTGAGCTCGAGGAGGAGGGGGCCGCGCTGCTCATCCAGCACGAGGTCGACGCCGAGGTAGCCGAGCCCCGCCAGCTCGTAACAGCGCGCGGCGAGGTGAAGCATCGTCGGCCAGTGGGGGACGAGGAGGCCGCGCACCGCCGCGCCGGTGTCGGGATGGTGTGTGACGACGCGGTCCCGGCAGACCGCCGACAGCGTCGTGCCGCGTCCCAGGTCAATTCCCGCGCCCAAGGCGCCGCGGTGCAGGTTCGCCTTGCCATCGGAGGCGCGCGTCGGCAGCCGAATCATCCCCATGACCGGCACCCCGCGGTAGACGACGATGCGGATATCCGGCACGCCCCGATAGGTGAGCGCCGCAAAGACGGGGTCGGGATGGATGAGCTCCTCGAGGATGGCCCGATCGGCCAGGCCGGCAAGGGAGAAGATGCCGGAGAGGATGCTCGAGATGTGGTACGCAAGGTCCTCGGGGCTGATCACCTCGCCGCTCGTCGTAACGAAGCCGGCCTGCACGCGCTTCGTGATGAGGACGATGCCGCTTCCCTGACAGCCGCGCGCGGGCTTCAGGGCGAACTCTTGCGTGCCCTGCAAGCGCTCCTCGAAGCCTCTGATCTCCGCCGTCCGCTCGATGACGAGGAGGAGGCGGGGGATGGGAATGCCCTGAGCCCCAGCGAGCTGTTTGGTGAGCACCTTGTCATCGACGCGGGGGTAGAGCGCCCGGGGATTGCAGCGGCTGAGGAACTCGGCATTGCGGCGGTTGATGCCGAGCACGCCGGCGTTGCGGAGCTGGCGCGCCAGGGCAAGGATCATGCCCGGGCTCTCCCCGGCGCGCCGATGGGCCGGAAGCGCAGCAGCTCCAGGAGCTTGAAGCCGGTGTAGCGGCCCAGCAAGACCTGCAGCGCCATCACCATGGCGAGCAGTTCGGGGTAGACGAAAAAGGTAAGCTGCAGGGTATCGGAGTGGATCAGGAAATAGGTGATGACCGACACGGCCGCGCTTCCCGCTACGGTGCGCAGACCTTCGCGCACCCCGGCTTCCTCCAGGAGCACATAGAAGCGCTCGATGATCATTGTCAAGATCACGATCGGCAGCAGGCCCGTGGACATGAATTGCTGGTTTTCCAGCTTGCTTCCCAACAAGGCGAGGTAGAGGAGGGCGACGATCACCAGGGTGAGCATGATCGACAGGCGCGGCACCATGAGGAGGCGCAGATGGTTCAGCAGCCGCCGAATGAGGTAGCCGAACAGCATGATGCCGACGAAGAGGCCCAGGCCATAGAGCAGCCCGGTGGCGCGGAAGGAGATCGCCAGGAGGACGGGCATGAAGATACCGAAGGTGGGGAAGCCAACGAGGTTGCGCAGGGCGGCCGTGAAGAGTGCCGCAATGGGAACGAGGAGGAGGACGCTGAACGCCTCGCGAGTTTCTTCCGGCAGGGTGAAGAGCGACCAGCGATCGAGCAAGCGGTTGGAGCGCGTCAGCCGCTCGTAGTGGAGGAACCAGTTGCTCACCGGTCGGCGCCTGACGGTCCAGCGCGCCTGCAGGAGCTTCCCCTGGCGTACGGTGAGCGCCTCCTCCCCATCCCGCGCCAGCGGAAGGTACTGCACCGAGCGCCCGGAGGGCAAACCAGACTCGGCGGAGATGCGTGCCCACTCCTTCCCAACCCACACCTCCACCCACTCCAACGGGGCCGAGCGGACACTCCTGCCGAGGGGAAGCCCCTGGACCTGCCGCGCGGGCAGCTCCGCAGCGCGCAGGAGGAGGAGGAAGGCCTGCAGCGGACCCCGCTCCGCAGACATGCTGGACCACTGCCGGATATCCTCCGCCGCCGCCTCCACGTCACTCCACTCCCCACCCAGCGTCTGCGCCGCCGCTGCAAGCCGCTGTTGCGGCGGCCGGCGCCGCCAGCGTGCCACTAATCGTTCCAATGCGGCGCGCTCAGCAGGTGGAAGGTCCGGCGGGTACGTCTGCAGCTCCGGCGCCTTCAACCTCGGCGTTACGCCTCGTCCTGCTGGGAGGTGGATGATCGCCTGATACCCAATGATCGCCTCGTCTTCGCTGGGCGGGCCAGACCAGACGCCGAGGCGTCGCCCTTCGCTCACGACCATGTGCGCGTCGAGAACGCCGGAGGTGAGCTGCTCGTTCATGACGATGCTTTCCCCCCGGCTCTGCGGCAGGATGAGCTGCGCCAGCACGCCTCGCGCGTCGGGGCGAACCAAGGCGCGGACCGAGACCTCCCAGGTGCGCCCGGGGGCGGTGGGGATGGGGGGGTAGCCGAGCCCCACGATGCGATACGTGACCAACAGCGCCGGCAGGAGCAGGAGCACGCCGGCCACCATCCCCGCCGCGTTCCGCTTCACGGCGTCTGCCCCGGACATGTCGGCGGCAGCAGGCGCTCGCTGCGCACATCGACGAGGAAGTCGTGCTCGAGGACGCGCCGGCCGACGAGCATGGGGAAACGCAGGTGCGAGCGATCGACGAGGTTGACGAGGATGCGCAGCCGTTTCGGCCCCAGACAGAGCTCCAGCTCGACCACCGGACGACGCTGCGGCTCGCCGCGGTCCTTGATCGTCCGCCACTGCGCAACGGGCAGGCGCAGGTGCAGACCCCCGTAAGCTGGCGGCAGATCGAACTCGACGATCCCGTCCTCCGCCTTGAGATTGCGCGCATCCATGGAGGAGGTGCGGGCGCCGGTGTCGATGCGCGCCGGCAGCTTCACTCCCCAGGGCAGGAGGATGACATCCTCCACCCCGCCGATGGTCACCTGGGAGGGAGGCTGCGTCTTCTGCCTGGCGCCCACCTCACGCACCGGGGACCCCAGCATGCCGCCAAGAACGAGCCAGAGGCCGCACCCCCAGGACAGGAGCCGGCGGCAGAGCGCCGTGGCCTCCCATGCGCCCCCGGCTCGCCGCCCTGCAGCCCAGCTTCGCCGCCGCGCTTCCTGCGGCATCGGCCCCTCCTCCCAGGCAAACCTACCCTCGCGGCGGCAACGGCTATCCGGCTGCACCGCCGGCGCCGCCCTTGCTTCCCGGTTGACCACTGCTGCGAACGAAGAGAAAATGGCAAGGCAAATGTAAGCTACTCAGCAGGCATTGACAAGGAAGCGCCGTTTCGGTCACCCGCCCGCCCGCGAGGCCGCGCCGCCTGGAAGCCAAGGGATCTCCAGGTTTCGGACCTTGGCTCCGGGGTCCCCGTGGATGCTGGGGCCGCCTCGCTGTCCTGCACGCCCCGCGGCCCGGAAGAGGAGGAGAACCATGGCCCAACCGGAACACGCGAAGGGACGCGGCATCGCCTGGCTGGCCCTGCTGATCGCGCTCGTCGCCCTGGTGCTGAGCATCATCGCTTACCAGAGGACCGGCGGGCTGCGGCCCCTCCAGCAACAGGTGGAACGGCTGCGCACGGAGGTTCCTGAGCGGGCGCGCAAGGAGGCCGCGGAGGCCCTGGGGCGCCTGCAGGAGAAACTCCGCCCCAAGCCCGACGCCACTCCGGCCGAGAAGGCGGCGCCCGGGGGAGCGCCCGGCGCGCCGCAGCCAGCGAAACCCTAACGCACCGAGAAGGGGGAAGAGCAGCGCATGTCCTCACTGCAGATGCATCTCTTCGCCATGGCTGAGGCCGGCGCGGCACGCCGCCTCGAAGTGGCGGCCGTGCCCCAACTCTTGCAGGAGAAGACGCCATTTTGGCTCGATCTCGAGGGGCCGCCCCACGAGGGCATCCCCCTCTTGGCACAACACTTCCCCTTCCACCCCCTCGCCCTCGAAGACTGCGAGCATAACAACACCCAGCCGAAGCTCGAGGAGTATCCTGATCACCTCTTCCTCCTCCTGCATGCTCTGAACTTCAATGTCGAGCGGTACATCCTCGATCACCTCGGGATCGGCGTCTTCCTCGGCGCCTCCTACGTGGTCACCGTGCACGACCAGCCGATGCGCAGCGTCACGGCGGTCCGAGACGTGCTCGACAAGGGAGGGAAGCTGCTCAGCCTCGGCGTGGACCGGGTGGCCCACGCCATCATCGATCGCTTCGTCGACCACTACTTTGAAGCCATCGACGCCATCGACGAGCGGCTCGAGGAGCTCGAGCAGGCCATCTTCAGCAACCAGACCGAGGGCATCCTCCAGCCGGTCTTCGACAGCAAGAAACAGCTCCTCGCCATGCGGCGCATGGTGGCGCCGCAACGCGAGATGCTCAGCCTCCTGATGAGCCATGACTTCCCGTTCATCCAGGCCTCGTCCTTGCCCTACTTCCGCGACATCCTCGACCACATCTACCGCATCAGCGAGCGCATTGAGATGAACCGCGACCTGCTGACGGGAGCGCTGGAAATCCATCTCACCCAGCTCTCCAATCGCCTGGGCGCGGTGATGAAGACGCTCAGCGTCATCGCCACCATCATGCTGCCGCTCACCTTCATCACCGGCGTCTTCGGCATGAATTTCAAGTTCATCCCGGGGCTGGAGTGGCCTGCCTCTTTCTGGGTGCTCCTGGGGTTCATGGCCACCCTGAGCGGGGTGCTGCTGTACATCTTCGGCAGGAAGAAGTGGATGTAGCCCTGCCTGCGGTCGTCTCCAGGCCGCGAGCCGCAGCGCGCAACCTTCGCCCCCCTGCCCCACCCCACCCCCACTCCCGGCAAGCAGCCCCACTCCGCCTTCGCCAGCGCGGCGCAGTCCTGGCGCTCATAATGCGGGGGAGTATGGCTTGGCCAAACGATCGCCCGACGGCAGGGCGCGGCGGAGAGGGCGAAGGATCGCAGCTCATTCTTCCGGCCTGGAATGAATTACCGGGACCTTCGGCGCGGCGCCTCAGGGAGGCGGAAGATCGCCGCCGGGGAGGCGACCGTAGGTCTCCGTAAGCAGGCGCAGGCGGGCGGCGAGCTCGGCGCTCCAGGCGCCCTGGGGGAGTCGCCACTCCCAGTTGCCCCTGGCGGTCGCCGGCACGTTCATGCGCGCCTCCGATCCCAGGCCGAGGAGGTCCGGCATGGGCACGATCGCCACGTCGGCCACCGACATCATGGCGACACTCACCATGGCCCAGTGCAAGTCCCGCCGCGCCGTTTCGGGCAGGCCGAGGTAGCGCAGGGCGAGGGCGCGCTCGCGCTGCCGCTGCCGGCGCCCCTGACGCGGCGACGCCGACTCCGCCCGGGCGAACCAGCCAGCGATCGTGTCGTTGTCATGCGTGCCGGTGTAGACAACGCAGCGGCGGGGATAGCTGTGCGGCAGGTGGTAGGCCGAACCTGCCTCACCGCCGAAGCCGAACTGCAGGACGCGCAGACCTGGGAAACCAAAGCGGTCGCGCAGCGCCGCCACCTCCTTGGTGATGATGCCGAGGTCCTCGGCGATGAAGCGCCGCGGCCCCAGCGCCGCGAGGGCCGCCTCGAAGAGCCGCGCGCCGGGGCCCTCTACCCAGCGGCCATGCCGGGCGGTGCGCGCCCGGCCCGGCACTTCCCAGTACCTGCAGAAGCCGATGAAGTGGTCGAGGCGCACGGCGTCGACGTGCGCGAAGGCGCGCCGGAAGCGCGCCAGCCACCAGTCGTAGCCGCGCTCCCGCAGCACCTCCCAGCGGTAGAGCGGGTTGCCCCAGAGCTGGCCCGTGCTGCTGAAGTAGTCGGGGGGCACGCCGGCGACATGCGTCGGCAAGCCCGAGGCATCAAGCAGGAAGAGCTCCTGGTTGGCCCACACGTCGGCGCTCTCCAGGGCGACGTAGATGGGGAGATCGCCGATCAGCCCGATGCCGCGGCAGGCGCACCGCCGCCGCAGTTCCTCCCATTGGCGATGGAAGGTGTACTGCAGGAAGATGCGGAAGCTGATCTCCGCCCCGAGGTCGCGCCGCAGGCGCCTCAGGGCCGCGGGCCGACGCCGCCGCGCCGCCGGGTCCCAGGTGGTCCAGGGGCGGCCGCCGCAGCGCCGGCGCAGGCTGGCGTAGAGGGCATACTCCGGCAGCCAGGCACCCTGCGCCTCGCAGAACGCCGCGAGGGAGGCTCGCGCCGCCGCGCCGCCGTCGCGCTCGAAGGCCGTGAAGGCCCGAAACAACCTGCCGCGCTTGAAACGCACGACCGCCGGGTAGCGCACGCGAAGAGGCGTCAGCGCCGTGCCCGGCTTCAGGTCTTTGGCGCCGAGGAGCCCCTCCGCCGCGAGCCGCTCCAGGCTGATGAAGAGGGGGCTGCCGGCGAAGACGGAGAGCGGCATGTACGGGGAGTTCCCCTTGCCGACGGGAGAAATCGGCAGGAGCTGCCACCAGCGCTGACCGGCCGCGGCCAGGAAGTCGACAAAGGCATGCGCCGCCGGCCCCAGATCGCCGATGCCATGCCCGCCCGGCAGCGAGCTGAGGTGCAGGAGGATGCCGCTGGAGCGCGGCCAGAGCTGCTGGTCCTGCATGGGTGTCATCCTCCTCGTTCGAGAAAGGCCACCGGCAGCCGGTCGAAAAGCCTCGCCAGCGGCAGGACGTTCCACTACCCACGCCGCTCCTCGAGGCAGGCATGAGGCGCCGCCAGCCGGCGCGGGCGCGCGCCAGCGGCGAGGCGTAGAGATGGCTGATGCCGAGTTCGGCGAGGTAGTCAACGAGGGACGTTGCCTGGGCCAGGGTGCCGTCGCGGTTCAATTGCAGGCGGTACGTTGCGCTGGGGATGGAGGGCGGAACGGGCGGCAGCCATGGCGGCTCGTTCTGCTATCTGGTCCTCGGCAGCCGAGGCGAGGGTGGGCGGATGCCCGGCAAAACCTCCACCACGCGCCCCGACCGGAGGCGCCCGCAGCCGCAACCTCAGCGGCGGACGAGGATTCCCTTCTCTTCCACCAGCCGCGTGGCATTCCCTGGGGCATCCTACCTACACCCGCACGCCGGCACGGTCTGGAGCCGGGCAGCGAACCGCCACCCTCCTAGCCGGCACTCCGGTGCAGCAGGCGAAAGACGCCGATCGTTCGACCCCGAAGCTGGTAGGTGGATGCGGGCTTCCAGAGGCGGCGGCGCTCCAGGCGGGCGTAGGGATTGGTGTCGAGAATAACCTGCCAGAGCGCGCGCGGCGCTTCGGACGGCAGCCTGAAGGAGAGACCCCGGGGATGCGCGTTGAAGAGGATGAGGAGGGTATCCCCCGCCACCTTGTTGCCGTGCACATCTACCTCGTCGATGGCGCTGGCATCCATGCGCACCGCCAAGGCTCTTGCCTCGGGGTTCCTCCACTCCTGGTCGCCCATCTCATGGCCGTCCGGCGCCAACCACATGATGTCTTTCTTCCCCGACTCATTCACGGACCTGCCGGTGAAGAACCGCCGCCGCTGCAGGATGGGCTCCTTCTTGCGGAGCTGCACGAGCTGCCGCGCCAGGCGAAGGAACTCGCGATCGGTCGGGGAGAGGTCCCAGCGATACCAGCTCGTCTCGTTGTCCTGGCAGTACGCGTTGTTGTTCCCCCCCTGGGTGCGCCCCAACTCATCGCCGCCGGAGATCATGGGCACCCCAACCGAGAGGAGCAGCGTCGCCAGGATGTTGCGCCGCTGCACCAGGCGCAGCCCCTCGACGCGCGGGTCCTCCGAGGGGCCCTCGACGCCGCAGTTCCAACTGAGGTTATCATCGTGGCCGTCCCGGTTCCCCTCGCCATTGACCTCATTATGCTTGTTGTTGTAGCTGACGAGGTCCTTCAAGGTGAAGCCGTCGTGAACCGTGACGAAGTTGATGCTCGCCTGCGGCCTGCGCCCGCCGGAGCTGTAGAGATCGCTGCTGCCCGAGAGGCGCGTGGCGAGGTCGCTGATCTGGCCCGAGTCGCCGCTCCAGAAGCGGCGGACGGTATCCCGGAACTTGTTGTTCCACTCGGTCCAGAGCACCGGGAAGTTTCCCACTTGGTAGCCCCCTTCGCCGAGGTCCCACGGTTCCGCGATGAGCTTCACCTGGGAGATCACGGGGTCCTGGTGGATGATGTCGAAGAAGGCGCCGAGTCGATCCACTTCATGGAGCTCGCGGGCCAAGGCGCTGGCCAGATCGAAGCGGAAACCGTCCACGTGCATCTCGAGGACCCAGTAGCGCAGGCTGTCCATGATGAGCTGCAGCACCCGCGGATGCATCATGTTGAGGGTGTTGCCGCAGCCGGTGAAGTCCATGTAGGAGCGCAGGTCCCGCGGCACCAGCCGATAGTAGGCGGCGTTGTCGATGCCCCGGAAGGAGAGGGTGGGGCCGAGGCGATTGCCTTCGGCGGTGTGGTTGTAGACGACGTCGAGGATCACCTCGATGCCGGCGGCATGCAGGGCGCGCACCATCATCTTGAACTCGCGATCCGCCGCCAGCTCATCGGGACAGGCGGTGTAGCGGTTGTCCGCTGCAAAGTACGACAGGGTGTTGTAGCCCCAGTAGTTGCTCAGCCCCATGTCGACGAGACGCCGTTCATCGAGGCGGTGGTGGATCGGCATGAGTTCCACCGCCGTAATGCCAAGCTCCTGCAGGTGCCGGATGAGCGGGTCGCTGGCCAGCGCCGCGTAGGTGCCGCGCAGGCGCTCGGGAACCTCGGGATGGAGCGCGGTCATGCCTTTGACATGCGCCTCGTAGATGATGGTCTTCGGCCAGGGCGTGCGGGGCGGGCAGTCGTCACCCCACGTGAAGGAGGGATCGACGACCGCTGCGAGAGGGGCATAGGGCGCGCTGTCCCGCTCATCCTTCGAGAGGTCCTCTGCCGGCGCGCCCAGGCGGTAGCCGTAGAGCGACTCGTGCCAGCGCGTCCGCCGTCCAATGGCCTTCGCATACGGATCGAAGAGGACCTTCGCCGGGTTGAAGCGGTGGCCGCGCTCGGGCTCATACGGTCCATGGACACGGTAGCCGTAGAGCTGGCCCGGCCGGATGCCGGGGAAGTAGCCGTGCCAGACCTGGTCGGTGTACTCGGGGAGACCAAGGCGGTGGTTCTCCTGCGTCGCCTCCGGATGGTCGAACAGACAGAGTTCCACCTTGGTCGCGTTCTCGGAGAAGAGCGCGAAGTTCACACCCATGCCGTCCCAGGTGGCGCCCAGGGGGTACGGTGTGCCGGGGAGGATTCTCATGACGATCGCCTCTCGCTCTCTGCCATGCCCCTCGTGCCCTGATCGCGTGCCGCGGCGGCGTTCAGCCGGACGCCTCCGGCGGCGCGCCTTTCTCGGCTCGCAGCCAGAGCGCGAAGGAGGTCGGCTGCAGCGTCACGTCAACCTCGCCGCCTGACGCCAGACGCTCCGGCAGCAGGCTCCCCGAGCCGCCCCAGCTCTGGTCGGCGGAGTCGAGGCAACGCTCCCACTCCCCGTCCGGCATCGCCAGGCGGAGGTCCCCGCGGCGGTTCCCGAAGTGAAAGAGCACGAAGACCGCGCTCTCGTCAACCTGCCGATGCAGCGTCAGCACCGCCGCCGCCTCGAAGCAGGCGACCTGCTGCGTCTCCTTGCGCGGCCGCGCCAGGGCCGGGACCGTCTTGCGCAGCGCGATGAGCTGCGTATAGAGCGCCAGCAGCACGGCGTGCCGGCCCGACCGGCGCAGGTGGCGCCGCAGCGTCGAGCGCCGGAAGGTCTCCTCGGCCTGCGGGTCGGGCGCCGCGCCCTGCCAGGCGAAGCCGGCGAACTCCTCGCGCCGACCCCGGCGCACGGCGTCGATGAGCGCCGCATCGCCGTGACTGACGAAGTAGAGGAAGGGCGCGGTCTCGCCGTACTCCTCGCCCATGAAGAGGAGGGGCAGGAACGGCGACAGCAGCAGCACCCCGGCGGCCAGCTTCTGGGCCTCGAAGGAGACGAGCTGGCTGAGGCGCTCGCCGAGCCGCCGGTTGCCGATCTGGTCATGGTTCTGCAGGAAGACGATGTGCTGCTCCGCCGCCAGGTCCCGCGAGGAGCGGCCATAGCGTCGCTGGCGGAATGCGGAGTGCTGGCCGCAATACACGAACCCCTCGCGGCAGGCCGCGGCAAGCTGCGCCAGGCTGCCGAAATCCTCGTAGTAGCCGCTGCGCTCGCCGGTGACGAGGGCGTGGAAGGCATGGTGGAAATCGTCGGTCCAGACGGCGTCGAGGCCGCAGCCTCCCTGATCTGGCGACCGCGCCAGCCGCGGATCGTTCAGGTCGCTCTCGGGCATGATCTGGACCTGCCGGCCGAGCCGGCGCGCCATGGCGTGCACGGCCTCGCCAAGCTCTTCCAGGAACGGCCTCGCCGAGCCGTCGAGGATGGCGTGCACCGCATCGAGACGCAGGGCGTCGATGTGGAACTGCGTCACCCACGCCAGGGCGTTCTCGATGAAGTAGCGCCGCACCTCATCGCTGTGCGGGCCATCGAAGTTCAGGGCCGATCCCCACGGCGTCCGGTAGCGGTCGGTGAAGTAGGGGCCGAAGTCCGCGAGGTAGTTCCCCTCCGGGCCGAGGTGGTTGTAGACCACGTCGAGCACCACCGCCAGGCCGCGCTGGTGCGCCGCGTCGACGAGGCGCTGCAGGGCCCGCGGCCCGCCGTAGGAGTGCTGCACGGCGTACGGGTAGACGCCGTCGTATCCCCAGTTCCGCTGGCCGGGAAACTGCGCCACCGGCATCAGCTCGAGCGCGGTCACGCCCAGCGCCGCGAGGTAGTCGAGTTCACCGAGGAGCGCCGCGAAGGTCCCCTCCAGCGTGAAGGTCCCCGGATGCAGCTCATAGATGAGGTATCGCCACAGGGGTAGGCCAGGCCAGCGATCATCCTGCCACTGCGCCTCGAGGTCGACAACCTCGGAGGGGCCGTGCACCCCGTGCGGCTGCGAGCGCGAGGCTGGATCGGGACGCAGCCGCTCGCCGTCCAGCTCGTAGCGGTAGAGGCTCCCCGGCCACACCCCTTCCAGAACGCCCGCATGGTAGCCGCGCTCGCCAGCCTGCAGCGGCGCCCGCCGGGGCTCCGACTGCTGGAGCTGCACGGCAACCCTCGCCGCGAACGGCGCCCAGACGAGGAATCGACAGCGTCCCTCCCCTAGGTAGGTCGCGCCCAGGCTCGGACGCCACTCCGCCAGGTCGCCCTGCAGCCATGGCGCTGGCGCCGCGGCAGCGGGCCTGCCGCCCGGGAACACCTCGGCGGCGCTCATGGCGTGCCTGCTTCGCCCAGCAGGAAGAGGATCGCCAGCGGCGGCAAGGTCAGGCTGACGGAGGAGGGACGGTTATGGTGCGGCTGCGCCGCCGCCGTCACCCCGCCGAGGTTGCCCATGCCGCTCCCTCCATACTCCCGCGCATCGCTGTTCAACACCTCCTTCCAGAAGCCGCCGCGGGGCACCCCCACCCGGTAGCTGAAGCGCGGCACGGGGGTGAAGTTGCAGACGACGAGCATCGCGGCAGCGTCCGCGCCTCGCCCTAGGGCGCGACCCAGCCGCAGGAAACTGAGGACGCTCTGCTGGCTGTCGCTGCCGTCGATCCACGCGAAGCCGTCGGGCACGCAATCGCCCGCGTGCAACGTCGGCTGCGCCCGGTAGAGTTGATTCAGGTCCTCCACCCAGCGCCGCACCCCGGCGTGCCCTGGATGCTCGAGGAGATGCCACTCCAGACTCGCCTCATGGTACCACTCCGACCACTGGCCGATCTCGCCTCCCATGAAGAGCAGCTTCTTGCCCGGCTGGGCGTACTGGTAGCCGAGCAGGAGCCGCAGGTTGGCGAACTTCTGCCAGTCATCGCCGGGCAGCTTGCGCAGCAGCGCTCCCTTGCCGTAGACAACCTCGTCGTGCGACAGGGGGAGCACGAAGCGCTCCGAGGAGTAGTAGAGCGACCGGAAGGTGATCTCGCTATGGTGGTAGGCACGGTGAATGGGGTCATGGCCGAGGTAGGAGAGGGTATCGTGCATCCAGCCCATATCCCACTTCAGGTCGAAGCCGAGGCCGCCGGCCACGGTGGGCCGCGTCACTCCGGGCCAGGCGGTGGACTCCTCGGCGGCGGTCAAGCTGCCGGGAAAGTGCCGGTGCACCGCCTCGTTGAAGTCGCGTAGGAAGCCAATCGCGGCGAGGTTCTCGCGCCCGCCGTGGTGGTTGGGAACCCACTCCCCCTCGCGGCGCGCGTAGTCGAGGTAGAGCATGGAGGCCACGGCGTCAACGCGCAGCCCGTCCACGTGGTACTGGTGCAGCCAGAAGAAGGCATTGCTGATGAGGAAGCTGCGGACCTCGTGGCGGGCGTAGTTGAAGATCAGGCTGCCCCACTCCGGATGCACCGCCTGGCGCGGGTCGGCGTGCTCGTAGAGGGCGGTGCCGTCGAAGTAGACAAGGCCGTGCCCGTCGGAGGGGAAGTGGGAGGGGACCCAATCGAGGAGGACGCCGATGCCGTGCTGGTGCAGGCAGTCGATGAGCGCCATGAGGTCCTGGGGTGAGCCGAAGCGGCTGCTCGGCGCGAAGTAGCCGGTGATTTGGTAGCCCCAGGAGCCGAAGAAGGGGTGCTCCATGACGGGCAGGAACTCGACGTGGGTGAAGCCCAGGCGCTGGACGTACTCGGCGAGCTGCGCGCCAAGTTCCCGATAGCTCAGGGAGCGGTGGTCCTCCGCGGCGACGCGCCGCCACGATCCAGCGTGCACCTCGTAAATCGACAGGGGGGCGTCGAGGGCATTCCGCCCGGGGCGCTCCGCCACCCAGGCGCCATCGCCCCACGAATAGCTGAGGTCCCACACCACCGAGGCCGTGAGCGGCGGCACCTCGGCGCGGCAGGCGAAGGGATCGGCTTTCTCCGCCACGTAGCCGTTGTAGCGCGAGACGATATGGTACTTGTAGAGGGATCCCGCCCCAACTCCTGGGATGAACCCCTCCCAAATGCCAGAGACGCCGCACGGGTGCAAGGCGTGACGCTCCGGCGCCCAGCCGTTGAAATCGCCGATGACGGCGACGCGCTCCGCGTTCGGCGCCCAGACGGCGAAGTAGGTTCCCTCGTCGCCGGCGTGCCGCAGCGGATGGGCCCCGAGCTTCTCGTAGAGGTGGAAGTGGGTCCCCTCGTTGAAGAGATGGAGGTCGTCATCACTTAGAAGGGTTACGTCGTAGCGCACGAACGCACCTCAGTCTCGCATGGCCAGGGGGCGGGACGCCCCTCTCACAGCGCCGCCTGCTTCGTGGACAAGCTCAGCAGCTCGAGGATGCCCCGCAGCGGAACCTCCACCCAATCCGGCCGGTTGTTCAGCTCGTAGTTCAGCTCATAGACCGCCTTCTCGAGGAGATAGACGCGCAGCAGCATCTCGATCTCATCGCGCGCCTGCGGCAGGAGGTCGCCGCCGCTCATCCCTCGCAGGTAGGCCTTCAGGAAGATCGCCGACACCCAGCGCTGCCAGAAGGCGAGCCACGGCGCCAGGGTCGGCAGACGTTCCGAGGCCGGCGCGCCGCGGCCGCCCAGCCGGGTGGTGAAACTCACCGCCGCGGCGTAGTGGAAGGAGCGCACCATGCCGGCCACATCGCGCAGCGGCGAGGTTTTGATGCGGCGCTCGCTCAGCGTCCGGGCCGGCTCACCCTCGAAATCGGTGATGATGAAGTCGCCCCCCGTGTAGAGCACCTGCCCGAGGTGGTAGTCGCCGTGCGTGCGGATGCGCTTCGCCGCGAGCCGCTTGGCGAGGAGCTGGTGGAGGGAGTCCAGGAGCGTGCCTTCGAGGTTCAGAACCGCCTGCGCGTGCCTCTTCACGTCAGGGGAGAGCTGGCGCAAGTTGTCGCGCAGGAGCTGCAGGGTCTGTCGGCTGAGGTTCCGCATGGACTGGTAGAGGGAGCGTTGGTACAGCTTCGTGAAGGACTCCGGGGCGAACGCCTGCTCTTTGCCCGAGGCCAAGGCCAGGTGGAGCTCGGCGGTGCGCTGCCCGAGCCGGCGCGCCTCTTCGAGATAGGCGCCAATCACCTGTCCGGCCAGCGGCGGAGGCTCGGCCTCCATGAGCGTCAGGAAGTTCCCCGCCACCTCCCCCGGAGCCTTGCCGGCGTAGTGCTCCGCCAGGGCTCGCTCCTGATAGCGCTGCAGCTCGTCCAACGTGTAGGCCCAGGCGTCCTCCTCATGAGGCTGGAAGCCTTGCAGGATGCCCAGGGTGATCGGTTCGCCGCGGCCAACCCGGTACTCCACGTAGCCGGCCACGGGCGGACTGCCGTGAAACCCCGCCTGCTCCGTGAGGAACCTGCCGATCTCCAGGTCGGGGTTGACGCCCTCGCCGAGGCGACGGAAGACTTTCAGGATGAGGCGCTCGCCGAAGACCACCGAGGTGTTGCTCTGTTCCGCCCGCAGCAGGACCGGGGTGAGGCTGTCGCCGGGAGCTCCGGCGAGCCGGCGGAAGGCCCGCGTCGGCGCCGCGGTGACGTTACCCTTCGCGCCCTTGAAGGTGCGCCGGCGCCGCATCGCTTCCAGGAGGCCAGCGGCGGCCGGCGACCAAGGCTCATAGAGGACCCCGTCCAGCACCGTCGGCTCCGCCGGCGGGCCTTCCCTCGGCGACACGGCGGCGGCGTTGCGCCCTCCCCTGACCTGGGCGATGACGAGCTTGGGCGAGCCGGCGAGCACCTCCTTTGCCTGCTCGCCCCAGGCAAGGGCCAGGGGCAGGGTGTAGGTCTCGGCGGCGCCGCTCGTGTACAGAATTTCGAGGAAGATGAGCTGGGTAGTCGTCGCCTTCTGGTTCAGTCCCACCCGCTCCCGGATCGTCGCCTTCTTGATCTCCTTCGCCTTGCCCCCGTACCAGCGGCACCCCTTCACGTACTCCGCCAGCACCTCCTCCAGGGCTTCTCGCGCTCTGCCGCGCAGCAGGGAATCCAGCGATCTCCCCGCCGGCAGGGTGAGGCTCGCCCGCGGCGCCTCCGAGCCGCGCAGCTCGAGGCGGGAGTTGCGCTGCTCCTCCAGGGAGAACCAGTAGAAGGTGTGGGGGCCAAGCGTCAGGAGGTAGGGGGGCTCGCCGACGGTGGGGAATTTCGTGCCGCCGAAGAGCTCCACCGGCACCATGCCCCGATAGGCCGACAGGTCGAGCTCGACGAACTGCACAAATCGGGAGAGGTTCGCCACCACCAGGATGCGCTCCTCCTGGTAGCTGCGGACGAAGGTGAGCACTTTGCGGTTCTGCGGCTGCAGGAACTCGATGGCGCCGCGACCGAAGGCTTTGAAGCGCGTCCGCAGGGCGATGAGCCGCCGCATCCACCAGAGCAGGGAGTGGGGGTTATGCTGCTGGTTCTCGACGTTCACCGTCTCATAGTGGTACTCGGGATCGACGATGACGGGGAGGATGAGGCGCTGCGGGTTGGCGCGCGAGAAGCCGGCGTTGCGGTCGGCGCTCCACTGCATGGGGGTGCGCACGCCGTTGCGGTCGCCGAGGAAGTAGTTGTCCCCCATGCCGATCTCGTCGCCGTAGTAGATGATGGGCGTCCCCGGCAGGGAGAAGAGGAGGCCGTTCATCAGCTCGATCTTCTTGCGGTCGTTCCCCAGTAGGGGCGCCAGGCGGCGGCGGATGCCGAGGTTGATGCGCGCCTGGCTGTCGAGGGCGTAGGCGCGGTACATGTAGTCGCGCTCTTCGTCGGTCACCATCTCCAGGGTCAGCTCGTCATGGTTGCGCAGGAAGAGGGCCCACTGCGCGTTCGGCGGGATGGCCGGGGTCTGCTCCAGGATGTCGATGACCGGGAAGCGGTTCTCCATGTGAATCGCCATGAAGAGCCGCGGCATGATGGGGAAGTGGAAGGCCATGTGGCACTCGTTGCCGCTGCCGAAGTAGGACACCGCGTCTTCGGGCCACTGGTTCGCCTCGGCCAGCAGCATGCGGTGCTCGAACTTGCTGTCGATATGCCGCCGCAGCTCCTGCAGGAAGGCGTGCGTCGGCGGCAGGTTCTCGCAGTTCGTCCCCTCCTGCTCGAAGAGGTACGGCACCGCGTCGAGCCGCAGCCCGTCCACTCCCAGGCGCAGCCAGAAGTCCACCATCTGCAAGGTCGCCTGCCGCACCCGCGGGTTCTCGAAGTTGAGGTCGGGCTGGTGGGAGTAGAAGCGGTGCCAGTAGTAAGCTTTGGCGACGTGGTCCCAGGTCCAGTTCGAGTGTTCGAAGTCCTGGAAGATGACGCGCGTCTCCTTGTACTTCTCCGGCGTGTCGCTCCAGACGTAGAAATCGCGCCAGCGGTCTTGCGGCTTCGCCTGCCGGGAACGCTGGAACCAGGAGTGCTCGTTGGAGGTATGGTTGAGGACCAGCTCGGTCACCACGCGCAGGCCCCGCTGCTGGGCTTCACGCAGGAAGAGCTTGAAATCCTGCAGGGTGCCGACCTCCGGGTGGATATTGGCGTAGTCGGAGATGTCGTAGCCGTCATCGCGCAGCGGCGAGGGGTAGAACGGCAGCAGCCAGAGCGTGGTGACGCCGAGGTCCTGGAGGTAGTCGAGCTTCTGGGTCAGCCCCCGCAGATCGCCGATGCCGTCGCCGTCGCTGTCGAAGAAGGAGCGCACGCGCAGTTCGTAGAAGATGGCGTCCTTGAACCAGAGGGGGTCGCTGTCGAGGCGTTTGCGCGTCATCATGGGAGGTGTCGCTCCACTCGGAAGATGTGCGCGGGTTGAACCTGGGGATCGAGGCGCACGTAGTTGCGCTCCGACCATTCGTAGCGCGCCCCACTCAGGAGGTCGCAGACTTCGTAGCGCGCTCCCGGCGGCACGCCGATCTCCTCGAGCGGCACCATGGCCGTGCCGTGATGGGGATGGGCGGGATCGAGGTTGACCAGGACGAGGATGACGTTCGACCGGTCCGCCGTCATTTTGGCATAGAAGAGGAGCTGCTCGTTATCGGTCTCGAAAAACCGCAGGTTGGTCAGGTCGTGGAGCGCCGGGTTCTCCCGCCTGATGATATTGACCCGCGCCATGAGCTCCTTGATGTTCCCTGGCTGGTTCCAGTCTCGCACGCGGATTTGATACTTTTCCGAATCCAGGTACTCTTCGCTCCCCTCGCGCAGGGGGGTGTTCTCGCCGAGCTCAAAGCCGCTGTAGATGCCGTACGAGGGGGAGAGGGTGGCGGCGAGCACGAAGCGCATCATGAAGGCGGGCCGTCCCCCTTTCTGCAGCACCGCTTGGAGGATGTCCGGGGTGTTGGTGAAGAAGTTGGGTCGGAAGTACTCCTGCATGCCGGAGGTGGTGAGCTCCGTGAGGTACTCGGTGAGGTCCCACTTCTCGTTGCGCCAGGTGAAGTAGGTGTAGGACTGCGTGAACCCCGCCTTGGCCAGCAGCTTCATCATCTTCGGCCGGGTAAAGGCCTCGGAAAGGAAGATGACGTCCGGATGGTCGGCCTGGATTTCCGGGATCAGCCACTCCCAGAAGACGAGCGGCTTCGTGTGCGGGTTATCCACCCGGAAGATGCGCACCTGACGCTCGATCCAGAAGAGGAGCACATCGCGCAGGGCGTGCCAGAGGCCCCAGCGGTCGTCGGTATCGAAGTTGACAGGGTAGATGTCCTCATACTTCTTCGGCGGGTTCTCGGCGTACTTGATCGTCCCATCCGGGCGGTGGTAGAACCACTCCGGATGCTCCGTCACCCACGGATGATCCGGGGAGCACTGAATGGCGAAGTCGAGCGCCACCTCCAGGCCGCACTGGCGCGCCGCCGCCACGAAGTGGTCGAAATCCTCCAGGGTGCCGAGGGCCGGCTCGATGGCCGTGTGCCCGCCGTGCTCGCTGCCGATGGCCCAGGGGCTGCCGGGATGGCTGGCGTCGCTGCGCAGGGTGTTGTTCGGTCCCTTGCGCTTGCTGCGGCCGATGGGGTGGATCGGCGCCAGGTAGAGCACATCGAAGCCCATGTCCCGGATGTCCCGCAGGCGCGCCTCGGCCTCGCGGAAGGTGGCGCCGCGCGCCGGATCGCTCCCCTGGGAGCGCACGAACATCTCGTACCAGGCGCCGAAGCGCGCCCGCGGGCGATCGGCGATCACCTCCAGCTCCGGCTCGTAGCGGACGGCGTCGCGCCGCGGCTGCAGGCGCAGCATGGCCTCGCCGAGCGCCTCCTCGGCCGCCAGCGCGAGGACTGCGGCGGGGTCGTGACGCGCCGCGTGTAGCGCCTCGACGGCGCGGTGCAACAGCGCTCCCTCGTCCCCCGCGACGGCGAGCGCCTCCTGGAGGAGGGCGATGCCTTCGACGACCTCGCTGGCGACGTCGGGGTAGCCCCCCTCGACGCGCCGTTGCAGATCGAAGAGCCAGGAGGCGTACCCATCCGTCCAGGCCTCGATGGTAAAGCCGTAGCGCGCCGTGGCGCAGAGCGGAAACTCGCCCCGCCAGCGGTCGTTGACGAGCGGCCGCAGCGGTGTTTCGGCGTACGCTGCCTCGATGAACTCCGGGGACTCCTGGCCGGGGTTCCGCCGTGGTGTTTTGCGCCGCCACTTCACCACCGCCCGAAGGACCGCGTGGCCGTCGCGGAAGATGTCGGCCTCCACGCGGCACGGTTCACCCACGATGCGTTTCGCGGCATAGCGGCCCCCATCAACGCAGGGTTCCACCGCCTCGATGATAAGATGTCGCTCCATGAGAACTCCCGTGGGGTAATGCCGGCGCCGCACCAGGCCCCTGGCTCATGGCTCCAGGAGGCCCGACATGGGGTACGAGGCCCTGGACTGGTTTTATCTTATTGGCATGATGTGCGAAACTTGCAAGGTCTCCGCTGCTTGACGTGGGGACATGCCGCGCTGCGGCCTGCGGCGTCACGCTCCTGGGAAGTCTCGGAACCGCCTTGTCAGCCGCATCGAGCCGCCGCCGGTCCGCGCCAGGAATCTCCTTGCCCCTTGAAGCAAGCAGGGTAAGATAGGGAGGGGCGCCTCCCGAACCGCATGCGCCTGAGCCCCCGCTCAGCCGCGGCGCGGGCGCGTGCAGAGAGTCCATAGCAGAGGGTCTGCTCGCGGGGGATGCGGGGCGCTCAGGACGTGGGCCTCATGAAGGAGTAGCTGTGAACGCTGTCACCTACTTGGAGTCGCTCACCCACCGCGTGCTCGCGGGGGAAGCCATAGACGAGGATGATGCCTGCTGGCTTGCCGGCGCCGGGCCGGACCTCCTCGACGATCTCCTTGCCGGGGCCGCCGCCATTCGCTGGCGGTTCAAGGGCCAGAAGGTGGAGCTCTGCTCCATCATCAACGCCAAGTCCGGCGCCTGCTCGGAGGACTGCGGTTTCTGCTCGCAGTCGGTGCACCATCAGACGAACGTCCCGGAGTACCCGCTCATGGGCTTCGAGCCGATCGAGCGCGGCGCCAGGGAAGCCGCCGGCTGGGGCGTGGCGCGCTTCGGCATGGTGATGGCGATCCGCGGCCTGCGGGAAGGCCCGGAGCTCGAGACGGTGCTAGCCCACATCCGCCGCCTGCAAGCCGCGGGTGAGATCATCCCGGATGCCTCGCTCGGCCTCCTGACGCGCCCCATCGCCCGCAAGCTCAAGGAGGCGGGGCTGCAGGGCTACCACCACAACCTCGAAACCAGCCGCAGCTTCTACGATACCGTCTGCACCACGCACTCCTACGAGGAGCGGGTGGAGACCGTGCGCATCGCCAAGGAGACAGGGTTCTACACCTGCAGCGGCGGCATCATCGGCATGGGGGAGACTCCCGAGCAGCGCGTCGAGCTGGCCTTCACGCTGCGCGACCTCGAGGTCGATTCCATCCCCCTGAACTTCCTCGTCCCCTACCCCGGCACGCCGATGGAGGACCTCGAGCCCCTGCCAGTATGGGAGATGCTTGCCACCATCGCGATGTTCCGCTTCGTCCACGCGACCAAGGACCTGCGCATCTGCGGCGGGAGGGAGGCGCGGCTCGGCCCGGCTCAGGAGCGCATCTTCGAGGCCGGGGCCAACGGCACGATGATCGGCAACTACCTCACCACCATCGGCCGGGAGCCGGCGCAGGACCTCACCATGATCCGCCAGCTCGGCATGACGCTGTAGGGTCGGGACCCCCTGACTCCGTTCCCCGCAAGGACGGTTCGTTTCCAATTCACGGCGGGTTCCCTTCGCGGCCGCCCCTCCCCCTCGCGATCCCTCACCCCTGGCCCCTCTCCCAATGGGAGCGGGAACGGGTGAGGGCGGGGTCGGGGGAAGCAAGGGGCCCTCAGGAGCCCATTTCCAAACCCCTATGCAACTTCTCGAGCGCTTCAGAACCGAGGTCGAGGAGCGGCGCGCGCAGCATCTGTTGCGGACGCTGCAGGTCTCCAGCTCGGCGCCGGGACCGACGATCACCATCGCCGGCCGCGAGCTCATCAACCTCTCCTCGAACAACTACCTCGGCCTGGCGACCCACCCGGCGCTGGCAGCCGGCAGCGCCCGCGCCGTCGAGCTGGCCGGCAGCGGCGCCGGGGCATCGCGGCTGCTGACCGGCACCCACAGCCTGCACGAGGCGGTGGAGCGCCAGCTCGCGGATTTCCTCGGGGAGGAGGCGGCCCTCCTCTTCTCGAGCGGCTACGCGGCGAACGTCGGCATCATCCCGGCGCTGGCGGGACGGGGCGACCGCATCTTCAGCGACGCTCTCAACCACGCCAGCATCATCGACGGCTGCCGCCTGAGCCGCGCCGAGGTGACGATCTATCCGCACGGCGACACGGTCGCCCTGGAACACCTCGTGCAGGGCTGCCCGCCGAGCCGTGGCGGCGCCCGCCTCATCGTCAGCGAATCACTCTTCAGCATGGACGGCGATGCCGCGCCCGTCACCGCGCTGAGCGAGCTGGCGCGGCGCCACGACACCCTCCTCCTCCTGGACGAGGCCCATGCCCTGGGCGCGATCGGGCGGGGTGGGCGCGGCCTCGCCGACCTCCGCGGCGTGTCGCGGCCCTGCCTGCGGCTCGGCACCCTCGGCAAGGCCTTCGGCAGCGCCGGCGCCTTCCTGGCCGGCCCGGCGTGCGTCATCGCCTACCTGACGAACACCTGCCGCAGCTTCGTTTACTCCACCGCCGTGCCCGCCGCGATCCTCGGCGCCGTGGCCGCGGCGCTGCCGCTCGTCGAAGCCGCCGCGGCAGCGCGGCAGCGGCTCCAGGCGCGCGCCGCCCACCTGCGCGAGGGGTTGCGCCGGCTCGGGTTCAGCGCACCGGCGGAAGGCTGGCACATCGTCCCCGTCCTTGCGGGGGAGGCCGAGCGCGCCCTGGCATGGAGCGCCGCCCTCGCGGAGGCCGGCGTCCTGGCGCTGCCGATTCGACCGCCGACCGTGCCGGACGGCACCGCGCGCCTGCGCCTCGCCCCCTCCGCCGCCCACAGCGCGGCGCAGATCGACCAGGTGCTCGAGGCCTTCGCGCGTCTGGCGCAGGCCGCCGGCGGCGGCTCCCAGCCATCGTCGTGCGGCGCCGAGGCCGCCACCTCCACGTCGAGGTGCTCCGCATGACGGCATCCCCCCAGCAGCTCCTGGAACTCGAACGACGCTGCATGTGGTATCCCTTCACGCAGATGCAGACGTACGCCGCGGAGGAGCCGCTGGTCATCGCCGGCGGTGAGGGACCCTACCTCATCGACGCCGCGGGGCGGCGCTACCTCGACGGCGTGGCGTCGCTGTGGACGAATGTCCACGGCCACCGCGTGCCGGCCATCGACGCGGCCATCCGGGCGCAGCTCGAGCGCATCGCCCACTCGACCCTGCTCGGCTTGACGCACCCGCCGGCCATCGAGCTGGCGGGGCGGCTCATCGCGCTGGCGCCGCCCGGCCTGACGCGGGTCTTCTACTCCGATAACGGCTCCACGGCGGTGGAGGTGGCGCTGAAAATGGCGCTGCAGTTCTGGCGGCAGACGACCCCGCCACAACCGCGGAAGCAGCGCTTCGTCTCCTTCCGCGAAGGGTACCACGGCGACACGCTCGGCGCGGTCAGCGTCGGCGGCATCGACCTCTTCCACGCCCGCTACGGCCCCCTCCTCTTCCCCACCCTGAAGGTGCACGGCGCCTTCTGCTACCGCTGCCATCTCCAGGAGAGTTTCCCGGCGTGCCGCCTGCGCTGCGTCGATGAGCTCGAGGCCGTGCTCGCCCGCCAGGCCGAGGAGATTGCCGCGGTGGTCATCGAGCCGCTGGTGCAGGGCGCCGGCGGCATGATCGTCGCCCCGCCGGGACACCTGGCCCGCGTGCGCGACCTCTGCCGCCGCTACGACGTGCTCCTCATCGCCGACGAGGTGGCCGTCGGCTGCGGCCGCACCGGCACCTTCTTCGCCTGCGAGCAGGAGGGCGTGGCGCCCGATCTCCTCGCCATGGGGAAGGGGGTCGCCGCCGGCTACCTCCCGCTGGCGGCGACGCTGACGACGGAGCGCATCTACGAGGCCTTCCTCGGCGCCCCAGCCGAGCAGAAGACCTTCTTCCACGGCCACACCTTCACCGGCAATCCCCTCGCCTGCGCCGCCGCCCTCGCCAGCCTCGACCTCTTCGAGAAAACGAACCTCGTGCAGGCGGTGCGCGAGAAGAGCGCGCTGCTCGCCGCATGGCTGCAGCCGTTACGGCGGCGACGCTCCGTGGGCGACATCCGCCAGCGCGGCCTATTGGCCGGCATCGAGCTCGTGCGGCAACGCGACAGCCGCGCGCCGTTCCCCCCGGAGCTCACCATCGGGCATCGGGTCACCTTGGCGGCGCGCCGGCGTGGCGCCATCGTGCGGCCGCTGGGGCACGTGGTGGTGCTCATGCCGCCGCTGGCCATCGAGCCTGATCTCCTGCGCGAGCTCGTCGACATCGTGGACCAGGCGATCGCGGAGGCCGCCGACCCCCTGGCGAAGGAGTAAGGTCACCCTTCGGCCGCCGCCGCGGCCCTTACCGCGGGGACGGCAGGGGACGGCGCCGCTGGCGCGGCTCTCTTGAGGTCCGTCGTTAGGTGAGCTGCCAATCTCTCCTGATCAGCGGCACCGATACCGGCGTCGGCAAGACCATCGTGACGGCGGCGCTCGCCATGGCCCTCGACAGCGTCGGCTTGCGGGTGGCGCCCATGAAGCCGGTGGAGACGGGCTGCGTGGCCACCGCCGCGGGTCTGGCGCCCTGCGATGCGCTCTTCCTGCGCCGGATCGCGCGCTGCACCGCAGCGCTCGACCTCATCTGCCCCTACCGCTTCGCGCCGCCCGTCGCCCCCTTGGTGGCGGCGGAGGAGGCCGGGGAAGCCATCCGGCTCGCACACCTCACGGCCTGCCGGCAGCGGCTCGCAGACCGCGCCGATGTGCTGCTCGTTGAGGGAGCGGGGGGCTTGGCCGTGCCCTTGCGGGCAGATCTCGACTACGCCCGCCTGGCCCGGCGCTGGCGCCTGCCGCTCCTCCTGGTGATCGACAACCGCCTCGGTTGCCTGAACCATGCGCGGCTCAGCGTGGCGTACGCGGAGCGCGTCGGCCTCTCCATCCTCGGCTATGTCCTCAACCAGACGCAGCCGGCGGCGGGCGAGGCGGCGCGCTCGAACCCCGCCAGCCTGGCGCGGCTCCTGGCGGTCCCTTGTCTCGGCGTGCTGCCCCACGTCGGCGGAGCCGCTCTCAGCCCGGAGCGGGTGCGCGCCCTGGCCCTCGGCGAAGAGGGCGAGCCGCCCTCCGCCACCGTGGCCACGACTCTCGAGGCGATCCGCGCTCTCTCCCAGTGCCTCTCGCTGGCCGCGCTCCAGCACGCTCTGGCGCGCGACGCCGCGGTGAAGCAATGAGCACGGGTTCTGGGAGGACCTCGCCGCGCGGACGGCTGACAGTCGCTGCAGGAGACGCATCGGCATCGGCTAGCTCGCGCGCGGCTGCTGGTTGCGGGATGGTTCCTGCTCGACAGCGCGACGGCTACGGAAGGCGAGGTGTCTGAATGCTGTTTCAGTGAAACGCATGACGTAGTAAGATGTCCAAGTAAATGACCTCGCCACACCCTTCGACCTCCAGCGCAGCGCCATGAGCCACAGCGAGAGCGTCTTTCAGCCGAGGCGCGGTGCCGGGAGTCGATGCTTCTGTTGACGAGAGCCCTGCGGCACCACCACACCCTTCAGGGAGCGTTGTCTCCTATGGCGACCTTGCGCTTCTCGATCATCGCCGCCCATGCCGGGCCACGGCCCGCCGGTGCGCGCCGCGCGCGCCCCAGCGTCCCCTGGCTGACTTCGCTGCTGGCGCTGGCCCTCCTCCTCGGCCTCGCGGCGCCAGCCGCCCAGGCCGCCGAAACCCCGGCCGCACCGCAATCGACGCTCGCCGCGCGGCTCGAGCAGGCTGTTGCGAAGCTGGCGGAACACTTGCCGCGGGCGCAGGGAACCATCGCCAACCTGGAACAGAACGGGCGGGCGGCAACCCTCCTGCTGCCGGCGGACGCCGCGTTGGAGCCCGGGCAGGAGTTCGTCGTCTCGCGTCAGGGCCCGGTCCAACGGCATCCCGTCACCAATCAGCCCTTGGGTCGCTTCCGGGAGCTGCTGGGCGTGGCCTCGATTACACAGCGCCTGCCGCAGCTTGCCCTGGCGCGGCTTTTTGTAAGCGGCGGGGCGCAGATTGCGAAAGGGGATGAGGTGAGTGTGCCGGAGCGCTTCACCATTCTCCTCCGCCCGGTGCAGAATGCCACCCCCAGGCTCCTCAACGAGCGCAGCTTCAACGCCCTGCTCGCCAACGCCGTCGAGCAGCATCCGCGCTTCACGGTGCGCAGCCTCGAGGTTGGCGAGGAGCCTTCGCAGAGCACCGTTCTGGAGAGCCTCGCGTTCGACCGTTCCTACCAGGTGCTCCTGCAGCCCCTCCTCCGTCCCGACCGCGAGGAGCTGCGTGCGGAGCTGCGGCTGCACTCTTTGTACAGCCAGCGCACGATGGCCCTGGTGGGCGTCCCCGTCCCCCTCAAGGAGCTGGAGGTGTCGGCTCCTCTCGTCGCCGCCGCCCCTGCCGTCGGCGTGGCGCAGCCGGCCAGGCCGCTTGAAGGCGCCGCCACGCCCCCGTCGCCGTCGCCGTCGGGAACCGTCGGCAAACCCACGCGGGCGCTGCGCAACCCCGAGCTGCTCTTCGCCCAAGGATATACGAACAACGCCCCCGCCGCTCCTCAGAACGGCAGCGGCGCGCCGCTGCAGTCCCAGACCCTGCGGGGCGATCTCCTCGCCTTCGATGTGGGGGACCTGGATGGCGACGGCGTGCCCGAGCTCGTCGCCTCGTCGAACAACCAGCTCTTCGTCTATCGCTGGCAGAACGGTCAGTTCCAGCTCTCCTCCAGTTTGAAAGGTGAAACCCAAGACACGTACCTGTCGGTCGATATCGCCGACATCAACGGCAATGGTCGCGCCGAGGTCTTCGTCACGAACCTGCATTCGCGAGTCACCACCACGACCGGCTTCGAGAACGAGATGCGCTCCTTCGTCCTGGAGATGCACAACGGCTCCTTGCGGCGCATCTGGCGCAAGGCCCCTTTCTTCTTCCGCGTCATCAAGCCGCCGGAGCGCCCGGGGGGCATCCTCCTTGCCCAGCGCCTCGGGCAGGGCACACCCTATGAAGGCGCGATCACCGAGCTGGTGTGGAACGGCCGGGCCTACGCGCGCAATCCAAAGTTCTTCATCCCGGAAGGGTTCCAGATTTACGGCTTCCACTACGGTGACCTCAACGGCGATTCGACGCCCGAGATCGTCTTGATCGGGGACGACGGCTACCTGCGCATCTTCACCCCGAGCGGCCAGCTCCTCTTCGAGTCGTCGATCGATCTCGGCCTGAACCAGTACGTGAAGATCGAGATGAATCCTCCGCAGGCCTCGCGCTTCGACCAGGCCACCAGCTCGTCCAGTTTTCAGCCCTTGAGCCAGGCGGTGGCCTACCCGCTGAAGTACCGGCTTCTCCTGGCGGATATTGACGGCGACGGCTATGCCGAAATCCTCACCCTCGCCAATCCGCCAAGTGGGGGGGTCAGCCGCTTCTTGGCGAACCAAAATCCCACGCAGGGAGGAAGTCTCGTCGCCTTCGGCTGGACCGGCGCCTCGTTCGCGAAGCTGTGGGAGACGCGTCAGAAACGCGAGCTCTTTTACATCGACCTGGCGCTCCTTGATCCGAAGCGCAGCGGTTTGCCGTACGCGCTCTTGCTCGGCGTCGAGAAGAAGCTCATTGGTCGAGGCGCCAGCGTCCTGCAAGTTCTGAACTTCTACTGAGAGCGCACGTTGCGTTCGACACCGCGATGACTCGTTGCCTTCGTCTCCTCATCGCTTGCAGGAGGAAGGCGCCCAAGGTTGGGTTCTCTCCTCATGGAGATATCCCGTTGCCAGTCTGGACACCACAAAGTCCTGCGCGTGTTTTTTCCCGCCGCGTTGAGATGATCTTCTCCGGGTAGCGAAGGACCGCAGCCTCCCGGGTCTTACCGGCTGAGGGAGAACGTCCCCCCTTAGCCATCCCTGCTTCTCCTGCCTCGCCACAGCTACACCCTTTCCACCTTGCAGGTCGTGGCGGCAAAGTGTCACGCACCATATCGGAGGCGAGGATCGCGCTGCGCCCCACTCCTGCCGCGTTGGGCGCAATCGGAGTGTGCAGAAGGTCCCCCGCAGAGGAAACCATCACGGCACTCCCCCGCCTTGCTCTCTCCTCCTTTTCAATCGTCTCTGCAGCAGCCTGACGCCTGACCGGCGCCACTGTGCCACGAAAGTGCACCGCCTGCCGGCGCGCCCCGCCTCGCAACCCTGCCACCACGCGCTGTCGCACGCCCCTTCGCCGGGGCAGAAGCGCATCTGATCCGCTTCCACCTGGAACGCCAGAGGTGGAGTTCTTCTTGACGGTTTTTGGCCGCGAGGGAATAGACCACGACAGTGGGAACGTTTAACGGTTGGCGGCATGCCAGACCGTGTAGTGGCTCAGGAGCTTCCTCGGATTGAGGAAGGCAATGCGTGCGGTGATGTGATTGAGACGTGCTTGCCTGGGTGCGACGCACAGGCAGACCCATTGCGGCGCAGGCAGGAGAGCCTCTTCGCCCGGAACACTCCGTGTCCCCCATCGCGGAGATTTCTGACCCTGGGCGGCGGATTCCCCTCCGCCATCAATGATGAAGCGGCTCCTCCTGCTCCCGCGCAAGAAAACCACCAGCGCCGACGTGGAGGAGGAGTGGGGGTCCATGGCGGCGATCAAGATTCAGTAAAGAGCGGACCGAGGCGAAACGCTATCCGCTCGGCGAGGCTTTGCGCGAGATTCCCCTTGGAGGAGAGAATCATGCAGCGAAAATGGTCAGCAACTTGCGCCTTGCTCATCTCCCTGCTCTTCCTACCGGGAGCGGCTCTGGCCACGATTGTCGCGGCAGGGCCGTTCGCCAATCCGGCACAGTGGCCGGCCGCCGCAAAGGTGAACACGTTTTACGGCAACAAGGATGTGGTGCTATCGTTCGGGGTAGCGCAGGAGAATGATTTCACGCACGTTGAGAATACGGATGATTTCAACAAGAATAAGGGCCATGCCTTCTCCAACATCAACCAGGAGAGCGTCTTCGTCGTCATTGGTACGCTTCCCGGCCAGTGGAAGATGCTCTTCATGCTCGAGCATGAGGCCGCCTTCAGTCAAGGCAATGAGGGAGGCGGATCGGCGGAGATCGGTTTGGAGCGCGCCTGGGTGGAGTACAAGCTGCCCTGGTTTAAAACCTGGTGGGTCAATGTCGGCAGCGCCATCGATGCGCCGCAACTCTTCCACACTGTATTTCTGGGCGACAACTTCGGCGTCCGGGTGTTTGGCGACCTGGCCAAGAACCTGAGTTGGCGGTTCGGGTACCTGAAAATTGAAGAGAACCTTGACGCCGGCGGCATCGGCGTCGGCGTCGCCGGCACCTTCGGGCCTGACGCCACCACAGGTCCGCTGGCGGTGGCCGGTCCCACCGGGATCGCCAACGCCGGGAACGGCATCGGCGGCGATAATGATCAAGACCTGTGGTACGGCTACCTCGACTGGCGTCCTGGCAAGCAGCGCCTGCGCCCCTACTTCCTCTTCAACCGCGATTTCACGGAGAATTGCACCCCCGCCGCCATCGGCAGGGGTTGCACGGCTCCCGGATCACCCGTCAATGAGAAGCAGCTCGAGCAGGTCTATGTTGGCCTGGACGGGCAATTCAAGGTGGGACCGCTGAACATCGATGCCTCGGGCATCTACATGGGCGGCAACCTCGAGAAGGCCGGCGGTTTCGACGGCGACTTGCGCGCCTTCCACTTCTATGCCGACGTGCAGTGGCCGATGGGAAAGTGGACGCCGCACCTGGGAGGATTTTTCTCAAGTGGCGACGACGATCCGACTGACAGTGATCTGGAAGGCTTCGGCGAGGCCAACAACCTTGCCATCGTGAACCAGGATATCTGGGGGGGCGAGCATCGCCTCATCGGCGAGGCCGGGGAGCCAAGGGGTCTCGGGTTCTTCGCCGAGTCAACCTTCACGACGAAATTTGTCGGTCCGTCGGCGCGCTGCCCCGCCGGCTCGCCACGCGGCTTCAACGGCCAGGCAATCTGCAAGGGGCCAAAGTTCGGAGCGGTCTTCAACCAGCCCGGGGGCGCCGTCAACCGCGACGGTCTTGGGTTGCAGAATCCGGGTCTCTGGGGAATCAACCTGGGGTTGGACTACCAGGCTACCAAGCGTCTCTTCCTCAATACGAACCTCACCTACTTCTCCTTCGCGGAGGCGGAGGATCACTTTTCCAAGTCGTTGGGAATCCGGGCTAATCGGTTGACCGCGGCGCCTTCGCGGTCCACCAACTTCGATGACGAGATCGGCTTTGAGTGGAACATTGGCGGAACCTTCCGCCAGAGCCGCAACTTCTTCATCGATGGCAGCTTCGCTACCCTCATCCCGACGAGCAGCGGTGTCGTCAAGCAGCTCTACGGCGAAGATGACCTTGCCTGGTCGGTGTTCCTCGAAACCCACTGGCGCTTTTAAACCAAGCACCCACCCGACACCGTTCACACCCTCAACAACCCCCGGGCAGAGAAGCCCGGGGGTTGTTGTCGTGTCATGATCCAGCGAAGCTCCAGGAGAGCAGCCCCAGATTGGCCCCAGCGCCGCTCGCGACATCAGCAGCTCAGCTTCCGACCGACCTGCGCGTCCGGCCTCATCCTTCGATTCCCTGGCAGGCACCGCGCGAGCAGCGGCAAGCTCATGCGGATGCAGACGAAATGAGTTCTGGGGATTGCGGAGGACCAGCGGGCGGGCTATGATCCTCTCTAGTTGAGTAGTGCCGCCCCGCACGGCGGATCCTCCCCTGTCTTGGGAAGCGCCGGCGCGCGCGGCCGCCGTTGCGGCGGCAACGCCCCCAGTCTCCGCGAAAGGTCTCACCAGATGAGATGGCGCCACGCGCGGATGCTCCTGCTGCTCGGCAGTCTCCTCACCGGGCTGCTCGGTTGCTCGCAGGTGAAATCCACCCTCGCTCCCGTGGGATCAGCGATCAGCAAGGCAGCCAGCCCATTGCGTTCGCTTGGGCATAGGGTCACCGGCAGAGACCCCAATGTCCCCTCCACCGAGGTGAGCGCCACGGCGGCCATCTCTGCCGAAGAGGCTTTTCAAACGGACGTCGAGGCAGCAATCCGACAGCGGTTCGAGCCGGTGGCGACAGACCTCTGCCGGCAGCTTTTGGCGCTGTTCACACCGATGGAAGGGTACGTCGTCTCGGTGGAGGGCGAGCGCGTCCTCCTCGACCTCGGGAAAGGGGAGTCCCTGCAGGTAGGCCAGGTCCTCGAAGTGGTGCGCAAGGGCGCGGTGTACCGCCACCCTCTGAATTACACGGTGCTGGGTGAATCCGAGGAGATGGTGGGGAAAGTGGAGGTGCGCGAGGTGGCGGAGAAGCTCTCCATTGCGCGCCTCCTGGAGGCGGCGAACGGGACGACGGTGCGCCCCGGGGACCGGGTGCGCGTGAGTGCGCGGAAGATCACTCTAGCGCTGCCGCCGCTGCGCAACGCCACGAGCAGCCAGGTCAGCCTCGCAGGGCTCGCCCACTCCCTGCAGACGGCTCTCGATCAAAGCGGTCGCTTCGAGGTCGTGCCGGCGGAGCAGCTCCGTTCGACCTTGAAGCTGCCAACCATGACGGCGGAACTCCTCAGCCTTCCCGCCAACCTTGCCCACCTGCAGGAGCGCTGGCCCGGCAGTTATCTCCTCACCGGCGTGATCACCCCCAGCGAGGAGGGCCTTAGCCTCGCCGTCTCGGTCATCGCGCCGCGAACGCAGCATACCTGGAGGCTGGTCAGCAAATCCTTCCCCGCCGAGCAGCCGAAAGCAGCCCCCAGCGCGGAAATCCCGCCCGCCTCCCGCGCCGGCAAGTAACCAACCTCCACGTCCCGCGCCACCGCTGCCGGCGCGGTTCCTGGCTCCGCTCCTCTTACTCCCGCACGCCATCTATCACGACGGAAAAGGTGCGCCGCGTCGCGCTGAAGGACCATTGACCGCGCAGGCGGAGTGTGCCATCGAGGAAGGTGCCGCTCAGGGTGCCGGAGAAGTTCGACGCGTTCGCCGGATTCCCTTGCACTGAGAAGGCTCCATTGAAGGTCAGCGTCACCCCGCCCGATTCCGCAAGCGTGCCGACAATCGAGAGCGCCACCACCTCGACGAGGAACTCCGGCTCCTCCTCCAGCAGGAACATGCGGCCGGAGAGCTGGGTGCCGGTCTGCGCAAGGACCAGCCGGCTTATCGAGGGATCAAAGAAGGATTGGACTGTGAGGTCGACGTCGGGGCGGACGCCCCCGGTCAAGAAGCTGCCACCGCCAGAAACCGTGGTCTCGCCGCTGACTCCCCCTGTGATGACGTAGGAACCTGAGGCGTCAAGGCCGCCGGGAAGCGGCGGAAGCGGCGGCGCCACGGGCTCAGGCCGCCTCTTCGTGAAGGTGATGGTCGTGAAGCTGCTGGAGACGACCTCGATGTCCTGCGCTCGTCGCGACGGCCCCTCCAGCGCGCCGGCGGGCGTCAAGACCACCCCCCAGGTGTAGACGCCGCCGTCGAGGCCGTCGGCATCCGGCAGGGGCGCTTCCAGGACAATGCTGTTGAGCGTGGTGCGGGGCGGAATCACCAGCCCTCGCACCGCCGGCAGGAAGGTGGAGGAGTCATCCCCCCTCGCTGGGTGAAAGGAAGCAAGATCGAAGAAGAAGAGCTGCTCGTTCGGGAAGCGCACGAAGAGGTACTCATCCACGGCCCGGCTGGCGGCGCTGCCGGTGATGCTCAGGCTGAGCCGCAACACGTCGCCGATATTGAAGCTGCCCTGGTTTGCGGTGATCGAAACGGTGGGCACATCCCCCCCCTGCGCACGCGCCATCCCGCTGGGGAGGAGGAGCGCCAGGAGGCCCCCCACGACGCAAGTTCCACGCGCCGCGAGGTGCCAGAAACGCCGAGGGAGTGGTCGCGCGCAGAACTTCATGTCCAGTCTCCAGGGTGCAAGGAGGATGGCGCCATGGGCGCATGGCGCGCCTTGAGCCGGATGGGCGCCTGCCCCCAGGACCCGGCGCCGCTTCCGGGTAGCGAAGCTCGGAAAGCAGCACGCCGCACCGCCTCCCGGCGCGGCAGCGTAAGCCGGCGGCATTCCCTCTGGGCGGCCTCATTCGGGAACCCAGCGCCGCTCTTCGCGGCTCTCTGATCTGTCGTCACCGAGTACTGAAAATACCTTAGAAAAGCAAGCGTCTTCCCATTAGACTCCTGAATCCGGAAGAGAGTTCACTCCACCTTGAAAGGCCGAGGCGCAGCGCAGCAGGGTCCGCCTCCCGCCGCCACCGGGCGACCCTGCGCGGCAGGCCGGAAATTGACAGCCTGGCATCGGGGCAGTATCATAGATAGCGTTGCGAGGTTCGCCTCAAGCCTGCGAAGCACTCCCGAGGGAGTCGGGCGCGCAGCGCTCCTGCGGCGGGGGTGCCGTTGGAAGGGCCAGGACGCAGCGCTCCAGAGACCCCGCGCCACCGGAAGCATGCAGCGACGAGGCTTCACCCTCAGGCATGAACCCCTGCGACACGACTTTCACCCCCGAGCCCCGTACTCGCCAGGCAGCCAGCCTCTCTCGCCGCGCATGGTGCGCGCGCCTTCCGTGAGAACGCCGGAAGGGGCGTCAGGTGCAGGCTCCGGGGGCGGCGCGGGGCGGCTTTCCTCATGACTGCGCATCCCGCAAGGTGGCAGAGGAACGATCGTGAAGAACTACCTTCTGACCCCCGGCCCAACGCCGCTTGCCCCGGAAGTGGTTGCCGCCATGGCGCAACCCATCCTCTATCACCGCGCCAAGGAGTTCGAGCACCTCTTCGAGCAAATCCGGATTGACCTCCGCTACCTCTACGAGACCGCCGGCGACGTGCTCCTCTTCACCTCCTCCGGAACCGGCGCCATGGAGGCCGCGGTCTGCAACGTCCTGTCGCCCGACCAGAAGGCCCTCGTGGTGCGGGGCGGCAAGTTCGGCGAGCGCTGGGCGGAGCTCTGCCAGGCGTATCACGTGAAGCTCGAGTGCATCGACGTGGAGTGGGGCGAAAGCGTCGAGCCGGCGCAGGTCCAGCGCCACCTCGAGCAGGACACAGAGATTCGCGCCGTCTTCGTGCAGGCGAGCGAAACCTCCACCGGCGTCGCCCATGACGTGCAGGCAATCGGGGAGATCGTGCGCAAGTTTCCCCAGACGCTCCTCGTCGTCGACGCCATTACGGCGATGGGCGTCAGTGAGTTGCGGACCGACGCCTGGGGGTTGGACATCGTGGTTTCCGGCTCGCAGAAGGGGCTCATGCTGCCGCCGGGACTGGCGTTCGCAAGCGTCAGCGAGAAAGCCTGGAGCTTCGTCGAGCGCGCCCAACTGCCGCGCTACTACTTCGACTTTCGCGCCGAACAGGCCGCGCAGCGCAAGCTGCAGAACGCCTTCACCCCGGCCATCAGCCTGATCATGGGATTGGCCGTGGCGCTCCAGCTCATCCGCCGGGAGGGCCTGGAGCACGTCATCGCCCGGCACGCGCGGCTGGCGCGGATGACGCGCGCCGCCGTCCGGGCGCTGGGACTGGAGCTGCTGGCGAAGCGGGCGCCGAGCGCCGCCGTCACCGCGGTGTGGAACCCGCCGGGCGTGGAGGGGAAAGCCATCGTCCGGGGGTTGCACGATCGCTTCGGCATTACCATTGCTGGAGGCCAAGGCAAGCTTTCCGGGAAGATCTTCCGGCTCGCCCACCTCGGCTACGTCGAGGCCGGCGACATCCTGATGGGGATCGCGGCGCTCGAGACGGTGCTCGCGCAGCTCGGGGTCGCGGTGACGCCTGGCAGCGGCGTGGCCGCGGCAGAGGCTGAATTCACCCGCAACGATGGCTGAACCCATGGACCAAAAAGCCCCCAAGAGATACCGCATCCTGGTCCTCGACGGCCTCTCCCCGAAAGGGGTGGAGCTCCTCGCCGGCGAACCCCGTCTCGAGGTGACGAACTCGCCCACCCTGAACCCCGTCGATCTCCAGCAGACCATCGGCGACTACGACGGCGTCATCGTGCGCAGCGCCACGAAGATCACCGCGGACATCCTCGAGCACGCGCAGCGGGTGCGGCTCCTCTGCCGCGCCGGCATCGGCGTTGACAACATCGACCTCGACGCCGCCACCAGCAAGGGCATCGTGGTGATGAACTCGCCGGGCGGCAACGTCGTCACCACGGCAGAGCATACCCTCAGCATGCTTCTCTCCCTGTCGCGCAACATCCCGCAGGCGGTCCTCGCCATGCGCGCCGGACGCTGGGAGCGCAAGAAGTTTACGGGCGTCGAGGTCTATCGCAAGGTGTTGGGGGTCATCGGGTTGGGTCGCATCGGCAGCGTGGTGGCCCGGCTGGCGCTGGGCATCGGCATGCAGGTGATCGGCTACGACCCGTATATCTCACGCGAGAAGGTGGAGTCGCTCGGCATCGAGGTGGTGAGCTTCGAGGAGGTTTTACGGCGCTGCGACTACCTGACGCTGCACACGCCGATGACGGAGGAGACGCGGTCGCTCATCGGCGCCAAGGAGCTTGCCCAGATGAAGCAGGGCGTGCGCATCATCAACTGCGCCCGCGGTGGTCTGGTCAATGAAGCGGCCCTGCTCGAGGGCCTGCAGAGCGGCAAGGTGGCTGGCGCCGCCCTGGATGTGTTCGAGCAGGAACCGCCGCCGCCGGCTCATCCCCTGGTCAACCACCCCGCCGTCATCTGCACCCCGCATCTGGGCGCCGCCACGGAGGAAGCCCAGGACAGAATCGCCGTGGACGTGGCCCAGCAGATGATCGACTTCTTCCTGCATGGCCAGATCCGCAACGCCGTCAACGTGCCGAGCATCGACGCCGAATCCTTCCAGCGCATCAAACCGTTCCTCGCCCTGGCCGAGAAGCTGGGACGCTTCCAGGCGCAGTTGGCCGAGGGCGGCGTGCAGGAGGTCTCCATCCAGTACAGCGGCGAGGTTGCCGGCTACGATACGAAATGGATCAGCCTCACCCTCCTCAACGGGGTGCTCACGACCTTCCTCGGCGACACCGTGAATGTCGTGAACGCCGGCGTGGTGGCGCGCAACCGCGGCATCCGCATTGTCGAATCGAGCAGCAGCGAGGCCGAGGACTACACAAGCCTGATCACCGTGACGATCACCACCGACGTGGGCGCCCATACCATGAGCGGCACCATCCTCGGCAAGCGCGACGAGCGGATCATCCTTATTGATGGGTACCGCATCGAGGTGGTGCCCCAGGGCCACCTGCTCATCGTCCGCAACGAGGACCAGCCCGGCGTGATCGGCCGCCTCGGTACCATCCTGGGGCGCAACGGCCTCAACATTGGCGGCATGCACCTCGGCAGGTTGGCGCCGCACGGACAGGCCATGTGCATCCTGGCGGTCGACTCTCCTGTTCCGCAGTCCGTCATCAACGAGATTCTCCAGTATCCCCCATTCATCTCCGTGAATGCGGTCACCCTTTAAGGACCTCGTCCTCGGTCTCACCCGGGTCGGGCTTAAGGAGAAAGCCGGAACTGAGCCTGAGGAATGCTGCACAACGGTGCGCCTCCAGCCGGCGCGCCGGACGTACCGCCGCAGTCGATTGCCGGCGGCAAGGAAGCAGGGCGGCGTCACAGAAGAAATCGGACGATGTTCCCGGTCCCGCGTCTGGTCGCAGGCCCAGGAGGGGAGCCGGGAGGCCGCGCAGCTCGCGCTGGGGAGCGCCGTGCAACCCTTTCGCAGCGAGCGCAGAGGAAGTGAAGGCGATGGCAGTCGTGGCAGTGGTAGGCATGCAATGGGGGGATGAAGGCAAGGGCAAAGTTGTTGACCTCCTCACTGAAGGCGCCGACATCGTCGCCCGCTATCAGGGGGGAAACAACGCAGGACACACCGTGGTCATTGAGGGGGTGAAGTACGTCCTGCACACCATTCCTTCCGGCATCCTCAGGAAGGATGTCCTCTCCGTCATCGGCCACGGCGTGGTGGTCGATCCGGCGGCCTTGCTGGAAGAGATGCGCCTGCTGCGCGCCGAGGGGCACAAGATCGACGACAACCTGCGCATCAGCGCCAAGGCTCACGTCATCATGCCGTACCACCGCCTCCTCGATCGCGCCACCGAGGCGCTGCGCGCCGAGCGCAAGATCGGCACGACGGCGCGCGGCATCGGCCCGGCCTACGCGGACAAGATGGGGCGCAGCGGCATCCGCGTCATCGACCTCTTGCATGAGCCGACGCTGCGGACCAAGGTCGCCACCAACTTGGCGATGAAGGGGAGCTTCCTCGCCGAGCATTGCCAGGGGAGCGAGGGGAGCGCCCTGGACGCCGTAGCGGTCACCGCCCAGTACCTAAAGTTCGGCGAGGAGCTGCGGCCCTTCATCACTGATGTCGATGCACTGCTCCAGCGGGCCTGGCGCGAGGGGCGGAACCTGCTCTTGGAAGGCGCCCAGGGAACCCTCCTGGACATCGATCACGGCACCTACCCCTACGTCACCTCCTCGAGTGCGGCCGCGGGCGGGAGCTGCATCGGGCTTGGCCTGGCCCCGTCGCGGCTCGACCAGGTCGTCGGCGTGGTGAAAGCGTACACCACGCGGGTCGGCGAGGGCCCCTTCCCAACCGAGCTGGGCGGCTCGCTCGGCGCCACCTTGCGGCAGCGCGGCGACGAGTTCGGCGCCACCACCGGCCGGCCGCGCCGCTGCGGCTGGCTCGACATCGTTGGCCTGCGGCACGCCCAATGGATCAATGCCGCCCGCTGGCTCGCCATCACGAAGCTGGATGTGCTTGACACCTTCAGCGACATCGGCATCTGCACCGCCTACGAGTACGAGGGCGAGCGCATCACCAGCCTGCCCCTCGGCGAGCATGCCCTGAGCGCCTGCGCGCCGGTCCTCGAGTGGATGCCGGGGTGGCGGACCTCCACCACCGGCACCACCGAGTGGCGCAAGCTGCCGGAGAAGGCCCAGCGCTACGTCGAGCATATCGCCGAGCTGCTGGAGGCCGACGTCCTCCTCGTCTCCACCGGCCCGCAGCGCCAGGAGACGATCCTCACTCACCAGCTCTGGTAAGCACGAGCCGGGCTGCCGGGCGCGTTCGCTCGCTGCGCCGGCCCGCCACGGCCCGGCATCTTCAAGCCGAAGCCATCCCTCGCGGCCGCAGGGGAGCGGCACCTGCCGGCGTCAGGCGGCTCACGGGCGAGGGGCGTGGCCGGTGCGAAGCTGCGTCAGGTAGCCACGACGAACCGCCGCGAAGAACTCGCGCACGTGGGGCTGGCGGTAGTCAGGGTAGGTCCAGCTCAGGGGATCGAAGGCTCCGGAGCGGTAGACGTAGGTGAGCTCGGCATAGATGCCCAGGCCGAGGTAAGGCCGGTGCGCGGCCCCCTTCGTGGTGGCCAGGACCACCTTGTCGACGGCGAGGTAGCCGGGATCGAGGTTGATCCGGCGCCCGCCGCTGGCGGCGAGGAGGCGCAGCGCCTCGAGGTCATTCGTGGTTCGCTTGATGCGCGGCAGCTCCGCCGCATCGATGAGGCAGGCGAAACTGCAGAAGAGGCGGACCAGCGGCCCCCCCATCTCAGCCTCATAGTAGCGGCTGTGACTGAACGGTTCGGGCGCGCTGCAGCGTTCGAGCGCCCCGAAACGCTCCGCCAGAAGACGGCAGCCCGCCTCGAGGGCCGGCACTTCGCGAGCCAGCAGCCCCGCGATGAGCTTCACCGGCGCCGGGCAGCGAGCACGCCCCACACCTTGCGCCCCCTCTTCCCCGTGCCGCGGCGCCGGCGCCGCAACCCTGCGGCTTGAGCCACCCCGGCTGATCCCCAATGTCTCGGTTGGCGCACGACAGCCGCGCTCCCCGGCCGGAGCCTGCCGCATCCCCCCTTGGCGGTCGCGTCTCCGTGGAACCGCCGGCTGGCCCAGGAAGCTCCCCTGCCCGCCACCCCGGGCGGCGCAGGCAGGTCGGCACCCACTCCGTCCCGAGGCTGCCGCTCGCCCTTCGGGCCAGCGGCGTGCTAGCGCGCGATGCGGAACTCCTCGAAGGTCCCGGTGAAGCTCTCCTCGCGTTGGTCCACATGGCTCACCTGGGCGGACGGCGGCCCAACGCGGCACCAGCGAATGAGCTCCTCCACTTGCTCCGCAAGCCCTTCCACACAGAGTTCCACCGTGCCGCTGGGTGTGTTCCGCACCCAACCCTTCACGCCGAGCTTGCGCGCCTCCGCGAGGGCGGACTGGCGGAAAAACACCCCCTGCACTCTGCCATAAACCTCGAGCTTGACGTGACGGCCAGCCATCGCGTCTCCCTCTTCCTGCGTCGATCGTTCTCCGCCTTTGCGCCGCGAGACGCGCCAGGCAAGGAGCATGATCTCATGACGGCCTCGCCCTCCGCCAGGAAGTCGGCGGAGCAACGTCACACCTTCCTTCGGTTGCGGGGGTCACGCCATGGCAGAGACGCGGCCGGTGCCCATCCCGAGGCAGCGCGCGCCCTCGCGGGGCCAACCGCGTTTTGGGACTCCTTGCGACCCCGGGGCGCGCCCCGATCCGGCAGCGCGGAGAAGTGCTTGGTGTGCTGGACGGACATGGCGGGAGCTCGGCACGGGCCAGCCGCCCTCCCCGGCCGCGGCCCACGCCTCACGCCGCAGGCGGCCTCCGCGCCGGGGGCTAAGCTTTCCCCGACGCCTCCTCCTGCTCATCCGCAGAGGCAGCCTCTTCGCTTGCCTTCTTGCGCCGTTCGACGAAGCGGGAGGCGAAGATGCTCAGTTCGTAGAGTCCCAGCATGGGAACGCCGAGCAGAATCTGCGAGGCGACGTCCGGTCCTGGCGTCGCGATTGCCGCAACGATAAAGGTCATGAGAATAGCGTACTTGCGGTTGCGGGCCAGGAAGGCCGGGGTCACCACACCCAGCAGCGTCAGGAAGACCATCACGAGGGGCACTTCAAAGACGGCCCCAAAGGCGAGCATGAAGCGGGTGGCGAAGCTGACGTAGTTGCCCACCGAGATCATCGGGCGCAGGTCCGGGGTGGCGTAGCTCAGCAGGTACTGAATGCCGAAGGGGAGGACGATGACGTAGCAGAAGGCGGCGCCCAAGAGAAAGAGAAAGGTGGCGGAGACCACGAACGGCAGGGTGAGCTGCTTCTCTCGTTCCAGGAGCCCCGGGGCAACAAACCGCCAGCACTCCAGGAGGATGACGGGGATGGCGAGGATGATGCCGGCGAAGAAACCCAACTTCACATTGACAAAGAAAGCCTCCGCCGGCGCCAGGAAGACGAGCTCGGTGGCCAGGGGCCGCTTGATGAAGCGCAGCAGGTACTCGGAGAACCAGAAGGAGATGAGAAAGCCGATCACCACCGCCACGACCATGCGCATGAGGCGTGTGCGCAGCTCGACAAGATGCTCCATGAAGGGCATCTTCAAGTCAGCCATTAGTGGGACCTCGGCGCGGCATCATCCTTGCTCGGGGAGGAGGAAGCGGAGGGTTGCTCAGGGGCACTGCCTGATTGCGGCGCCGGCGCGACGTGGCCCCCGGTCGCCTCCTTGGCTGCCGCGGTCGCCGCTGCCTCGGCGGCGAGGGTTACGTCCGGCCGCGGCGCGGGCGACGCCTCGGGTGCTGGTTCGCTGGCAGCCTGGCTCGCAGCACCAGATTCCGACTCGGCCGTCTCGTCCTTCTTCGTCTCCTCTTGCTGCGTCTCCTCTGTAAGAGCCTGCTCTGTGGAGTTGATCTCGCCGCGGATGCTCTGCTGGAAATCATCGGTAGCGCGGCGAAACTCCGCCAAGCCGCGACCCAGGTGGCGCGCCAGCTCCGGCAGCTTCTTCGGGCCCACCACAAGGAGGGCAATGATGAAGATGACGATCATCTCCGGCAAGCCGATGCCAAACATGCTGCGCCTCGATCAAAACAGAGAGGACCGGCGGCGGAACGGGCGGCTACCTTGCGACCGCGGGTTTGCCGCCAGCCCGGCGTGCAACACCTGTTCCGAACCGTGATGTAAGCTGCCATTATAGGCATGCGCTCTTGTCGCTCGCAATAATATTCTCCCTGCGCCTGGCGCGCGCCACTCGTGATGAGGCGGAAGGGTGCCGATGAGAGGACTGAGCAGCGACGCCCGGGGGCAGGGCAAGGAGGATGCTGCCCCAAGAATCCGCTTGACACACGGCCAAATCATTGCAAATAATTACCCATAAGGCAGGGAGCGAACGCCCCCAGTCCCCTTCCGGGGACAGGGATGCAAGAGGCTGATTTGCAAGGCCGCAGTGAAGAGCGGTCACCTCCTCCTTGCTTGAGAAAGGGGATGTCCTGTGATAGCCGCAGCCGCTCGGAGACGCCTGCTGCGTGCCCACCGTGCGCTGGTGGGAGCCGCCTGGGTCGGGCTCCTCTTGGGCTGGGCGCAGCTCGCACCGGCTCAGATCATCACGACCGTCTTCCCGGCCTCGGCCGAAGTGGGGACGGCGATCACGCTCTTCATCGCCGGCGGTCAGACCTCCTGGGAGGACCCCGGTGGTGCGTTCGTCATCTTCAGTGGTGACGGCATCACCGTGCGGGAGACGGTGCCCTTGAGCGACAACAGCCTGCAGACCTCGATCGTCATCGCCGGCACGGCCACTCCGGGCGAGCGCTCGGTGTCAGTCGCCGCCTCCGGGCTGCGCACCGACCCGCGCCAAGATTTCCCCCTGGAGATCGCCACCGGCGGCGCCTTTACCGTGGTGGCGGCGCCGGCGCCGAGCGAGCGGCGGGCCACGGGGGCGCGCTTGCTGGCGGTCTTGCCGGCGCGGATCGAGCGCGGCACGACCTTCATCACCGAGAGCCGGGATAACGTCACCCTGTCGAGCGAGTTCCAGCAGATGGTGATCACCGGCGCCAATACAAACTTCGAGCTGACCAACTCGATCGTCACCTTCAGCGGCACGGGAATCTCCTATGATTTCCGCACCGACACCTTGGCGGTCACGCCCACCTCGATCATCATCCGCTACGCCATCGAAGCCGGCGCTCCCCTGGGCAACCGCGACGTGACCGTGGTGACGGGACGCGCCGATGCCGCGGAAACGCTCACCCTGCAAAATGCCTTCACCGTCGTCGAAAACGACAACTTTGATCTGAGCCGTTTGGGGCCCCTCGGGTTCCCGCTGCAGAACTTCGCCATCACGGAGTCCTTACGGGCCGTGGGGCTGAAGTCGGAGCCCCTCACCAATCGCCAGAGCGTCCGAACGGGGGAGGAGATCACGCTCTCGACGCGCGTCTTCAACACCGGTCCGGCGACCACGGTTGATTTCTACGTCGCCGTGGAGCTGCCGGACGGACGCGTGATGTTCCTGGCGCCGGACGGGCAGGCTTTCGTGCCGCGGCTCTCCCCGATGGCCCAGGGGATCAACCTGCCTGGGAGCTTCCCTCCCACAACCCTGGCGTTGTTCTCCACCGTCGTTGACCACCTCGATCCGGGAGTCTTTACCATCTATACCGCCTTCACGCAGCCGGGCACCCTCGAACCGCTTGGCGAGATCGGCATGAAGCGTTTCCTCGTTCTGGGCGATCTCGATCTCTCCGGCGATGCCGGATAGCGGCGAGGCAAGGAGAGTCCGCCTCTGCTGCCAGCCTGTGGGGAGGAGCCTGGCGTCCTACGTGGCGGCACGCGGGGCGCCGAGGGCGACGGCGTCACCAAGGTACGGGCCTCGACCCTAAGAACGAGGCGAGTGCTCCGCTCCTGGGGCTGACGGGACAGCGGCGAGGGGACGGCTCCAACGGTGGCGGGCGGCACGGGGCCCCCAGGACGCCGCTTCTCAGTGGCGCCCTCCGCTGGCTTCGGGATAGGCTGCCGCCGTTCCGGCGAGACCGGGGCGGGATGGCGGCTGGGGCATGCGTCGTACCCCAGTTCCGAAACGGTGGGACAGGTTCAGCATGGTTATCTGGCAGACGTCGAGCTCGCAGCGTTTACGACAGACCTGGAGACGGGCGTGGTTCGCAACGCTTCCCACGCTCGCGGCACTCCTGGTTGGCGTTGGTCTCCTCGTGGCCACGGCGCCATGGCAGCCCGCCGCCGCCCAGGGGAGCACGAATCAGCCCGCCCTCACACGCGTCGTCACGAGTGGCCCGCCCGTCCAGGGAAGCCAGGGTCTCACCCTCGTCGTCATTGGCTCATTCACGAACTTTGACACGGAGGCGCCCTCGGGCACCATCCCGTTCTTTGGCTGCGAAGGTGTCTTCCCTGCCATCGATGACACGCTCCAGATTCTTGGCCGCTCAAGTCTCCGCGTGGAGATCAACATCGCCGCCAATGCCGAAGTTGGTCCGTGCGATGTCTTCGTCTTCACCGGCACCTCCGAAGGGACGGAGATCGCCGTCGGGCGCGGCTTGTTCAACATCCTGCCGCTCACCCCTGTCGGCGGCTCGACGCTGCCGCTGGCCAACATCGTCTCCGTGACGCCCTCCCGCATCACGCAGGGGAAGAGCGACATTCTCGTCACCATCGAGTTGACGAACATCCCTGGCCTGGAGCGGTTTGCCATCACCGATCTCTCCTTGGGGCAGGGGGTCAGCGTGGAGGGGATCGATACCCCCGTGGCGCCGGACAACCCCGAAAGCTTTGCGCCGACGGCGACAAGCTCGAACAGCGTCACGGCCCGCATCGACGTTAGCGCCACCGCCGTGGCCGGCCCGCGTGACGTGAGTGTCACCCTCGACCCCGACCCAAGCCTCGACAACGACGAAATTCAGGTACGCGGCTCGAACCTCTTCCTCGTCAGCACGCCGTCCCCGCCATCGAACAAGGACATCAACGAGATCGCTCCGAACCGAGCCTTCCCCGGCAACACCCTGAACGTGAATATCCTTGGGGTTGCAACACAGTTCGTGGAAGGGTTGACGGCGGTAATCTTCCAGGGCGGCGGCATTACGGTGAACAGCTTCCAGGTGGTCAACCGTAGCGTGGTGGGCGCGAATATCACCGTTGACATAAACGCCGAGGCTGGTGCCCGCACCGTCCTCGTGGTGACGAACGGCAACGAGATCATCCCCCTCGGCGGCGGCCAAAACCGGGTCAATGAGATCAACGAGACCGCCTCGCTCACCAACGGCTTCACGGTGCTGAGTCTCACCCCGCCGGCACCTGCCGCGCCCGGCGAAGAGCCGACTGTCCCCCTGCCCGAGCCTGAGCCGCCCTCCATCACGATCAAAGCGGCGCGAGGGCCTGCCTTCAACCCCACCGACACCATGGAGGTGCAGATCAGCATTCGCAACGCCGGCCCGCGCACCAGCGTTGATGCCTTCTTGGCGCTGCGCACGCCGGCGGGCCGCGTCTACCTGTTGAACTCGGATCTCCGCTCCTTCTCGCTGCTGGACGTCGCCAACTCGGCCTCGTTCATTCCGGTTGCGTCCGGGTTGGATCTCACCCCCGGCTTCGAGATCAGCCAAGCCCCACTGGTGACGAATCGTATTTCCGATCTCCTGGGCGATATCGTCTCCTCCGCGCAGGAGATCTTCGGCGTCTACACCTTGGTCGCCGCACTCGCGCGCCCGAACAGCAACCCTATCCAGTTCCTCGGCAACCCCTCAACCGACTCGTTCATCGTCCTCCGTCCGGCTGATGTACCCAGGGTGAATGTCTTTGTCGACATCACGCCGAAAGAGATTCCCGCCGGCGGCACCGCCACCATCACCGTCCTCGTCACCGATCAACTGACGGGCCAGCCGGTTGCGGGGGAGACGGTGGAGTTCTTCGCGGAAGGCACCGAACCACTCGACGAGTTCCCCGTGACAGCGCGGGATGGCTTGGCGCGGTTCTCCTTCACCGATCGCAGCTCCGGAGCAGACCCCGGGTTGCGGCAGATCACGGTGCGCGTGCGCGACGTGGTGGTGCGCGATCGTCTCACCGTCGGCTTCCTCACGCTTCCCTGACCCCGGCTCGACAGCAGACAGGCGGGGACGCCTTCCTTCCCCCTCTTTCCGCCGCGCCGCCCCCAGCGGCGGGAGCCCCCCCGCGCCGCTCTCCGGCACGCTGAGGACCGGCGTTGCGGCTGGCTGGCGCCGCGTTGCCGCAACCCGAATTGCCATCGTGAGTGATTGAATCGGCAGGGTTCTTGCTCGGCACGGCAGGGCGTGCTCGCCTGAGTCGACGAGAAGAAACTCAGAGAGACGATGGGGAGCGCAGAACTCCACCCAGGCTCAGTGCAGCCATTCCAAGGCAGGAGGACGCTCGACGATCTTCCCTTTGCGGACGTGCAGCAGGGTCGGACTCTTGTGGAAGACGCCATCGGAACCGATGCTGAAGCGTCCGGTAACCCCCTGGTGCTCCACAACCGTGGCCAGTGCCTTGTGCAAGGCGGCGCGATCATCGATGCCTTTCACAAGGAGGTCCAACAGCACGCGGGCGATGTCATAGGTTCGCGCCGCCAGCAACGTCGGTTCACTGCGGAACATGGAGCGATATTCGCGCACGAACTGCTGCACTTCGGGCCGCTCGGAGCCGGGGAAGAACTCAGAGCTGAAGATGCTCCCTTCGAGGTACTCCTTGCCGCCGCGCAGGAGGCCCGGCTCATTCCATCCCTGCGTTCCCAGGAGCTGCACGCGGCGGATGTTGAAAAAGGCGAGCTGGGGGGCGATGAGGCTCACTTGGGGCGCCCGACCGGCAATGAAGAGAAGCTGGTAGGGGAGCCGGAACTGCTCCTCGCGCTCGCTGGGCGAGCCGCCGAGGGCCTGCAGCTCGTCATCCTCTCGACCACCCAGGTTGCGGATGGCGCGCGAGAAGTCGTTCGCCTGCGGATCGTAGGGCTCCGTGTCGATGACCACCCCGCCATAGGAATTGAAGGCCGTGGCGAAGAGGTCGCGCAGGCGCCGCCCTTCCTGCGTGGCGGGGTGGAGCACGGCTGCCGTTTTGGCGAAATTCTGAACGGCGAGGCGGGCGAGGGCGTTAACCTCATCTTCGACCGTCAGCACAGCGCGGTAGAAAACCGGCGTGGCGAGCGGCAGTTCCGCGGCGCTCGACCCTGGAGTGATCAGGGGCAGCCCGGCGCGCTCGGCCACGGGGACCGCCGCGGCCGCCGTTTGCGGCAGCAACGGCCCGATGCCGGCGAGGACCCGCGCATTGCTTGCGAGCTCGCCGACGAGCACGGCGGTGCGCTGCGCGTCCCCCTCGCTATCTTGCACCACCAGCAGCACGCGATCGGCCCCCGGGGTTAAGGCGAAGGCGAGCTGCACGCCTCGCAGCCCGCTCGCTCCTACCTCGGCGAGGGCGCCGCTGAGGGGAAGGAGCACCGCCAGCCGCGCCAACTGCTGGGCCCTCCACTCCTGCAGCCTGTGCCGCAAGGCGCGAGCCCGCTCAGCTTCGGGGGACTCCGGAAAGCGCGCCTGCCATTCCGCCAGGGTGACTTCCGCGTCGCCGCCCTTCCCTCCGGCGAAGAGGAGCTCGGCCGCCCGCAGCAGCGCCAGGGAAGCTGGGAAGGGTGGTGCGCCGCCGGCTTCTGGGGGCGTGGCCTGTCGTGCCAGCGCGCGCAGGGTTGAGACGCTCAGGCGCTCTTCAATGAGACGTTGCAGGGCGGCGCGCGCCGCCTCCCGCCCTGGATGCGCCGCGGCGGCGAGGAGAAACTCGTGGTAGGCAAGGGCAGCGTCGTCGAGGCGTTGCAAGCGCTCCAGCACCTCGGCCCGCAGCAGCGCGGCGTCGCCGTACTCGGGAGCCTGGGGCGACGCGGCGGCGAGAGAGGCGGCAAGCGCCTGGAGGGCGTTCTCGCCCTGGCCGAGGCGGAGGTACGCCTGGGCCTCCTTGAAGTGGGAGAGCGTCACAAGTCGTTGCAACGCCACCGCCTGCCCAGCGCCCTGCGCCACCTGTCCCGGCGGGGCCGCGGCGACGCCGCGCGCCAGCTCCCGGACCAGGCGCAGGTGCCCGAGGCTGCGCTGCGCGCGCCCGGCGGCAAGCAGGCTCTCGGCGATGTCCATCAGTGCGCTTACGGCGCGCGGATCATTCGGGGCGCTGGCGATGAATTCCAGGCGGGAGGCTGCGCCGCGGTCGCCGGCCAGGCTGGAGGCCAGCCGCCAGAGGTCGTCCGGCCTTGGCATCGGGCGGGATTCCGCCCCAGCGGCGCCAGCGGGCGCTGGGGAAGCTGCGGCGGCTTGACCGGCGGCTGCCTGGGTCGGAGCCGAGCTCGGCGCTGGCCGCGGCGTCTCACGGGGTTCGCCGCGCCCGGCTGGAGCTCGAGAACCAAAGATTGAGATCGCGGCTCGGGGTGAGCAGCCGATCGCCACCAGCACCACGAGGCTCAGGGCAAACCCGATGACGAACGGGCGCCAGTGGGGCCAAGCTCGCTCGGCTCCGCGCCGGCTCGCAGACCTCCGGCACCGCCATGGCGTCCACGCACCCGAGGCGCCGCCGAATCGCAGGCGCCCCTCCTCCGGGGGGGTGGTGTCACGGTCTTCGCAAGCTGCCCGAAGGGTGTAGTGAAAAGAACCACCAATCATTTGCAGCCAGGGGATCCTGCCCCACCCAGGTGCCATCACGGTAGGTGACCCTCGATCTGGCTTGCAGAAGAGGAAACTCATCGAACTCGTGGAGTAGGCGGTCGAAGGTGAGGAGAAGCCCCACTATCGTACCATGTTCGGCAATGGCCTGCAAACTGTAGGTGGAGCAGGTGGGGGTAAGGGTGCAGCGCGGTCCGTCAAGCGGCGACAGATAGCGCTGAAAGGCTCCCAGCGACCAGGTGAGGAGCTCGCCGGGCCAGGAGAGCGGCGAGCGAGGCGGGCGCCGCGGCGCGACGGCGCTGGGAACCGCAAAACCGTCCCACGGAGCCGCGAACAACTCCGCCCCCGCCGCCGACACCATCAGAGTGACCAGCATCACAACCATCAACAGCTCGAGGAGGAGTCGTCGGGGCATTGCTCTCCTGATCCGAGGCGGGACGATTGTTGCCAGGCAGCCTGCCTCGGAAGAATCAGCTCACGGGAGAGAGAGGCAGTCCTTGGTTTCGGCGCAGGGAGACCATCGAGGGGCGATGCTCACTCAACGCCGGCGGACATCACTCGAGAATTTCCAGCACGTGGCGCTTATCCTTCTGCACCCGGCTGGCATTGAGGATGGTGCGGATGGCAGCGATGGTGCGGCCCTTCTTGCCGATGACCTTACCAATATCGTTCTTCGCCACACGCAGCTCGATAACTGTGGAGCTTTCACCCTCAACGCTCTTTACTTCTACGGCTTCGGGATCATCGACAATCGACTTGGCGATGTAACTGATCAAATTGATCATGAGCCTCTCCTAAGCTGCCGCACTCTCGGCATCGTCTCTGGCTCAGCGTAAGCTGCCTGAAGCGCACCCTACACCCGCAGCCCGCCCCCACAGGAAGCCTCGCAACCACGGCTGCGCACCTCCACTGTCACGCCATCATCGTCGCTACGGTACTCCTGGCGCGATGAGGATGTGGATCACCCACCAGTCATGCATCCACGGACCTCAGCGGGTCGGCAGGTTGCGGCTCACCCCCCCATCCGTGCGCGTGATTCTGGCAAGGGATAAAAGGGTATGCTAGGAAGCTCCCCTTTTTTTGTCAATAAGCATTTTTCTTCTCGCTGTTCCCGCGGGGTCGAGGAAAGCTCTGCATTTGTTCGCGCCCCCGCCGCCGGGCTGTAACGCCCTGCCGAGGCCAGCCCTTCAAGCGCGGTGCTGACCCTAAGATGGCGAAAGCGGCCGGAGCGGCGCCGAAAAAGAGGTTTCGCTTGACTTTTTCTCCGCAAGTACTAAAGCTACAGGAGACGAGCATTGAGGCGGGGAGAGTAGGCCAGCAGAGCTGCGCCTGCGGCGTTGCTACGCCGGGTCGGGCGAGAAGCGGTAGTGATCGACCTGCACATCTCGCGGATGTCGTGCCGCGGGTGAACAGGCGAGGCAGGCCCGCTGCCTTTCTGAGCGAGTGTCGCGCAGAACGAACCGGCCAATGTGTCGCCGCCTGGTGGGGCTGCAGCCTGCGCAGGGATGGCTTTCGTTCGCCGTTCCTCGGGAGAGGGATTTCGCTGCAGTGGAGCTGGCGCCGCAGCGCCGCGGCACTGCGTGTCAGGAGGGGGTATGGACGCTCACACGCATATCTTGCAGTACCTACGCTGGATCCACTTCATGGCCGGCATCACGTGGATCGGCCTTCTCTATTTCTTTAACGTCGTGAACGGGCATTTCCAGGCCGCTCTTGACGCGGATACGCGCACGAAGGTGGTGCCCGAACTGATGCCGAGGGCTCTCTGGTGGTTTCGCTGGGGGGCGATGGTGACATTGATTTCGGGCCTGCTGTACATCTTCTGGTCCAAGTGGATCACCACCTGGGGGCAGCCGGGAATGGGTGGATTCTTCGGCTCCCAGGGACTCTGGAGCTCATCCTGGGGGGGCTGGATCACCCTGGGCAGCTCGTTTGGCATCATCATGTGGTTCAATGTCTGGTTCATCATCTGGCCGGCGCAAAAGAAGATCATCACCTGGACGAAGGCTGGCCAATCGCCACCGGAGCGGGCCAAGCTGGCGTCGCGCGCCACGAAGACGTCTCGGGTCAATACCTATCTCTCGGTTCCCCTCCTCTTCGCCATGGGGGGGGCGAGTCACTTCGCCACGTTCGGCTGGCTGAGCGCGATTCTGGTCGTGCTGGTGGGATTCATTATCGTCTGGGTCTTCGTTTCGGTGGCGAAGAACGTGGGCACCAAGGTGTAACGCCTGTGCCTCCGCGTCTCTCCCGCGCCGTTTCCTGCGCGGCAGCATGACGTGCTTGCGCCTGGTTGCCACGGGCCGCGTGGCGGCCAGGCACAACGCTTCACGAACTCCTCCTCCACCTCCTGAAGCTCGGCCTTCCCTAATTTCCGCCACCAGCTCGGCAGACCCACGGCGGCTGATCTCGCCGCCTTCACCGCCGCGCCGGCACACGGCTCGCGGCAGCCGCAAGGATTTCCGCCCCTCCCCTGCGCGGCGGGACAGGTCTTGCGGACGCGGCAACGCCGTACACAGGAGGATGGCTTCTCTTTCCTTCATCATGGAGAGGTGGAAGCACACCTACACGGTTGCTTGCAAACCGACGGAACGCAAGAGCTACCTCGAGGCGTTTCTTGCCAACATCAATTGGGAGGTCGTCGCAGAGCGCCTAAGATAAACGGACGGCCGACGGCGCTGGAACACCGTCTGGGGATTGGCTCGCCGCCAGAGGAGGAGGGTACGCGTCCTTTGGCGGCGAGTCATTTGGGCGGGTTGGCAGCAGGCATGCGCAACGGCGTAAGTCGGAACGAACTGCACTGGCAGCGTACCGCGAGCGTTGGCGACCCCCCAGCCATGAACCTTAGAGGGACTTCTTGAAACCCGGAGCTGGCTTGAAGCCGACCGTCTTCGAGGCCCTGATCTTGATCTCGGCCCCGGTCTGGGGGTTGCGGCCCTTGCGTGCGGCGCGTTTCCGCACGTTCCAGGTGCCAAAGTTGGGGAAGGAGAAGCGACCGTCCTTCTTGATCGACTTCGCAATCACCAAGAAGGAGCTGTCAACAATCTCTTCAACTGTCTTCTTGCTGAGATTCAGCCCCTTCTTCTCCTTCGTGATGGCCTCCACCAATTCTGCCTTAGTCATCTGCGTCACCTCCCTTCACCTACTGTAAACTCGTGGCGGCTGACCCACCACAACCTTCCGCGACCCCTCCCGTGGCTCCAACTGGGGAAACCAACCACTTCCGCAGGCGACTGACCCCAGTGCTAGACAGGACGCCACTCCGCTCGCGCTCCCACTCCGGAATACGCTCTACTACAGGGCTTGCGGTATGTCAATAGCTAATTTGCGTTGTCCTGACGCTTCGTTCCGGGGACTTGTCCACCCGCGCCATTCAGCCGCAGCTCGGAGTGCACCGCTTTCACTTCCGCCATCGCCTGCACGGCGCTGAGAAGCTGCCGCAAAACTCGGCGGTTCGGCACCTTTCCCGTAAACGTCACCACACCGCGGTTGACCGTGAAATCCAGCTCCTCGAAGGAAAGCTCGCGCGTCTCGTTGATCACGGTGTTAATCTTCGCCGTCAATATTGTATCGTCGATAAATTCGCCAAACGTCTTGTTTTTGACTTGGGAATCCTTCGCCACCGCGACTTCCCCGGCGCCACCGGCAGCCACCAGCGGTGCACAGCCCCACAACAAGCCGAGGCAGAGAAGCCCGCCCAACTGCAGGAAGCGAGCCGCCCCACGAGCTCGCCTGCCTTGCCAACAGCGCGACCCCCCGAAATGACGCCGCCAAGTTCTCACGCAGTGCCGTGCAGCCAACCCCTTCCAAGCCCCCGGAAAAATGCTTGCGCTACGGCAAAAAGGCTCCTTCGACACCATATGTCGTGTCCGATTTTGAAAATTACCCCATCATATGGTAGTAGTCAAGCGGAATCTTACATCAAGGTTTCAGTCTGAATTGTCTCTTCCCAGCTCCGCTGCCTCTGCAGCCGTGCAGACGAGCCGGCGTGATCCACTCTTTGCCGACGGCGGCAGATTGCGTTCACCCCTGGTTGTGGCTACGCCGCGTCCCATGGCAGGCCGCTCGGGTGCAGGCCGCCTTTTCGCTTGCGCGTCAGGGACCGCCACACTAGTATGAGGGACGCGCGCCGCCAGAGCTTCGGCACTCAGCCCAGCATGGGTGGTACGCGGTCAGTACAAGGAGCTGCCGTTGAACTGGGTCGCCGTGATGGGCATCTTGCTCGGTCATATGTTCGTCGATATGTCGCAGAATATCCTGCCGATCGTCCTGCCGCGCCTGCGCGAGCTTTTCAGCCTCAGCTACACGCAAATCGCCTTGGTGGTGACGGTGATGAATGTCACCTCCTCGATCATTCAACCGATCTTCGGGTTTCTCTATGATCGCTGGCAGAGCACCTGGTTGATTGCGGTTGGGATTATCTGGACGGGTCTCTTCCTTGGCCTGGTGGGGTTGGCCCCGAACTATGGTTGGTTGCTTGCCTGCACGGCGGCCGCGGGAATCGGCACGGCGGCGTTTCATCCCGCCGCCACCATGGCCACCAGCGCGGCCAGCGGCAGCCGCAAAGCCTTCGGCATGTCCTTCTTCGGCATCGGCGGCAACCTCGGTTTCGCCATTGGTCCCATGGTTGGGGCGCTGCTCGTCTTCCTGCTGGGGATGCCCGGCCTCCTCTTCCTCTTGCTGCCCGGAATTGCCGCTGCTCTCTTCGTCTATCGGCACCGCGCCATGTACACCGTCCCCACCTTGCGGCCCGTCGCGCGGCGGCAACTCCAGGGACCGACCCCGGCGCAGCTCTTCAGCCTGGGGGCGCTCTGCGTCGTCATTATCGTGCGCTCCTGGGCCTACATGAGCTTCATCGTCTTCCTGCCGCACTACTTCACCAACCAGGGCATCTCCACCGGCGCCACCAGCGTGCTGGTCTTTGTTTTCCTGGCGGCGGGCGCCGTGGGCGGCTTCTTCGGCGGCCACTACTCGGATCGCTTCGGACGGCGCAAGTTCATCATCTTCCCCATGATGAGCTACACGCCGATGATGCTCCTCTACCTGTCGAGCGCGGGCGGCTGGAACATCGTCCTCCTGGCGCTCGCCGGCGCATTTCTCCTCTCCTCCTTCTCTGTCACCGTGGTCCTGGCGCAGGAGATTCTGCCTCAAAGTCCCGGCTTGGCCTCTGGGCTTTCCCTTGGTCTCTCCTTTGGGATCGGCGGCCTGGGCGTGAGTCTCACCGGGGTGATCGCCGATGCCTTCAGCATCCAGGCAGCGCTCTGGCTGCTGGCCGTGGTCCCCTTCTTCGCGGCCCTGCTTACCCTGCTCATCCGCACGGGGGAGCGGCAGGTGCTGGTGCCGCGCGAGGCGGGCGCGTAGGTCAGGCAGGCGCGGGGGATTGGTCCTACGCTCGCCATGGAGGAGACGGAGGAGAAGGAGGTTCGGCGCAGCGGCGGGGATGAGACCGTGCAGCGGGGCAAGGAGCTGAGAAATGTCGGCGGAGCGGCTTGATGTGCAGCATCTACGCTTGGCGGGGGAGGACGCGGGCGAGCACCTCTGCTGGTCCTGCCAGCGCCAAACGCCCCCCCAGCCGTTCTGCGTGAACTGCTCGAAGCTCCAACCCTTCCCTGCCGAGACTGATTACTTCAGCCTCTTCGGGCTGGAGCGCAAGCTGTCCTTGGACCAAAGCGAACTTGAGGCGCGGTTCTACGAGCTGAGCCGCGCCTTCCATCCCGATTTCTTTCAGCAGCGCAGCCGGAACGAGCAGCGCCTGAGCCTGGAATACGCCGCCATGGTCAATCGCGCCTACCGCACCCTGCGCGACCCCTGGGCCAGGGCGGAGTATCTCATCCACCTCGAGCAAGGGGTCGCCGCGGACATCCGCGCCGAAGCCCCCGGCGCCCTCCTCGAAGAGGTGCTCGAAGCCCAGGATCTCATCGAGAGCGCCCGGCGGGGGAGCGCGGACGCGGGCCGGCGCGACGAGCTGCGGGCGGTGCGGGAGCGCTTTGCCGCAGCTCAGGAGGAGCTGGTCAGGCAGCTCGAGGCGCTCTTCCAGCACTGGGATGAAACCCTGGGCGCCGCGGCGCTGAGCGATCAGGAGCGCCGGCAGAAGCGGCAGGCAGTCATCCAGGGGTTGCACCACGGGCTGTCGCAGCGCAAGTACCTCGCCAATGTCGTGCGCGACATCGACGCCGTCCTGGAGGCGTGAGGTCGCTCGACGCTAAGCCCTCTTCTTGGCGACGCGCTTCCCAGCAGGCGGTTTCTCCGCGGGCTGGTAGTACGATTCGAGCAAGGCCCGCAGGCGATCGGGAATCGGCACGGTCTGCTGCGTCTCGAGCGACAGGACGCAGATCGACACCGAGCCTTCGGCGATGGCCGCATTGCCGGCCTTCTGCGCCACGCGAAAGCCGAAGGTGAAGCTGCGCACGTTGAGCTCGCGCACCCACAGGTCGATGCGCAGCTCGTCATCAAGCCGCGCCGGCCCGCGGTACTCGCAGGAGACGGAGACGCGCGGGATGCGCACCTTCAACTCCCGGTACATCTGAGATTGCGGCAACCCCTTCTGGCGGTAGAACTCGTTCTCGGCGATCTCAAAGAAGTCGAAGTAGCGCGCGAAGTACGCCACTCCTGCCATATCGGTGTCCGGCCAACGCACGATGTAATCCAGGGAGAACGTCTTCCCCATGTCCGCCCCTCTCCGTCATGAGCAGCTCTGCCTCTCCTCACCTGCCCAGCAGAGCCATCTTCCGCCTCTCCCCCGCCGCTGCCGGCACGTGTCGAGGTGTCTCGCCTCGGCCCGGCGGCAGCCTGTCGGGATTCCCTCGGTTGGGCGCTGGAGCTGATTCGCGGGGCCGTCCAGGTGGCTAGCGCACCCGCCGCTGCGCCTCGCGCCAGCCGGGCGTTCAGCTCCGCAGCAGGCCCGCCATGGCCGGTCCGCGCAACCGCCGCATTCCAAACGCGGCATTCTAACAACCGACTCGGCGGCGGTCAAACGCTCCGCGCCCTGATGGAGTGCGCCCAGCTCCTGAGCGGCGGGCGCACCGCTCCCCCGCAGCAGACCTCTCCACTGATCCGGTGCTTGTGTGCTGTTTCACAAATTCTATCGCCAGAATTTGCGAGGGAGCCTCGCCCCCTCGCGCACCCCGACTACGCGAGCTGCTGCGCAGCTCGCGGGGATTGGGGATGTGGGGAAGCAAAGGTCTTGCGCAAAAACTCCCCCACCACATGGCCCGCAGAACATCTCGATCATGCGGGCGGCGCGGTTGTAACCGACGCGCAAGCGGCGCTGCAGCATGGAGATCGAGGCCTGCCCGGTGCGCGCGACGAGGGCCACTGCTTCGTCGTACTTCTCGTCGTAGCCCTCCTCATCGGTGGCATCCCCTTCCTGCGCCGCGCTCACCACGAGGTCGCGGTACTCCGGCTGTTGCTGCTCCCGCCAGAAGCTGACGAGGCGTTTGATCTCCTCCTCGGAGACATAGGCCCCGTGGATGCGCTTCAGCGAGGAGGTGCCGGGGGGGAGGAAGAGCATATCACCCTGGCCCAATAGGCGTTCGGCCCCGTTGCCGTCCAGGATGGTGCGCGAGTCGGTGCGCGACGACACCTGGAAGGAGATGCGGGCGGGGAAATTGGCCTTGATGAGGCCGGTGAGCACATCGACCGACGGGCGCTGCGTGGCGACCAGGAGGTGCACCCCCGAGGCCCGCGCCATCTGGGCCAGCCGCGCCAGCGACTCCTCGACCTCGCGGGAAGAGACGATCATCAGGTCCGCCAGCTCGTCGATGAGCACGACAATGTACGGCAGCTTGCCGGCCGGCGTGGTCGTTACCAGTTCCTCGGCGTCGGCGGCAAGGAGGTTCGGCGCGTCGGCCGCCGCGGCCTCGCGCTCGCCGGCGGGCGCCCGCGGATCATGGTGCTCACGCTCCACCAGGAGGTTGTACCGGGCGATGTTGCGCACCCCCCGCTCGGAGAGGAGCCGGTAGCGGCGCTCCATCTCCTCCACCACCCACTTCAACGCCACCGCCGCCTTCTTGGGATGCGTGACGACCGGCGCCAGGAGGTGGGGCAGGCCATCGTAGAGCGTGAACTCGAGCATCTTCGGATCGATGAGAAGGAGTTTCACGTCCTGCGGCGTAGCCCGGAACAAGATGCTGCAGATGATGCTGTTCATGGCTACGCTCTTGCCCGAGCCCGTGGCCCCCGCGATGAGGAGGTGCGGGATGCGCGCCAGATCGGTCCACGCCGGATGACCAAGCATGTCCTTGCCAAGGGCGATGTTCAAGAGCCCCTCGGCGTCGCGGTACTGACGGTCGGCGATGATGTCCTTCAGCACCACCGCCTCGCGCCGGCGATTAGGAATCTCGATGCCGACGACGGCCTTGCCCGGCACCGGCGCCACAATGCGCACGCTGTAGGCCTTCATGGCCAGGGCCAGGTCGTCGCTGAGGCTGGCGATGCGGTTCACCTTGACGCCGGAGGCCGGCTCGTACTCGTACATTGTCACCACGGGACCCGGCAGCACCTGCACCACCCTCCCCTCGATGCCGTAATCGCGCAGCTTCTCTTCCAGGCGTTGCGAGTTGGCGATCAGCTCCTCGCGCTTCGCGGCACTCTCCGGGGGAGGAGGATCATCCAGGAGGCTCAGCGGCGGGAGCTGGTACCCCTGCAGGTGGTGGGGAGGGGTCGGTTGCACCTCAAAGACCTCGCCAGGCGCCGGCCGCCTCTCCGCCACAATGCGCGGCGGCGCGGCCGCCTGCCCGCCCTGGAGCGCTGGATATGCGGGCGTGGGCGCGGCATCTTCGCGCGGCTCTTGCTCTTCTGGAAGCAGCAACGCGGTATCGTCCGGCCGCGGCAGGAGAGCGGCGGGCGATCGTGGGGGATCACGGACCGCAAGCTCGTCCACCTCGTCCCACGGCTCGCAGGCGGGGCGAGGAGCATCGAGCGTCGCGGCAAGCGGTTCCGGACGGAGGAGCGGCTGGTACTCGAAGAAGTGGTCGACCTTCGGCAGGCGCAAACCGCGCAGCCCCCGCGCCATCTCCAGGCCCAGGAGTTTCAGCCCCTTGCCAATTCCCCAGGCTGCCCACAGCAGCAGTCGCGCGGCGGCCGCAACGAGCCGCAGCGCGCCCAGGCCGCCGCAGCGCGCCGCGCTGACCAACAGCCGGGCAACCTTCGGGATGAGGAGGGTGAGTGACAGGCCCGTCCCTCTCACGCCCGAGGCGGTGAGCAGGAAGCCGAGCACCACCGCGCTGCCGAGCTCGCCAAAGTACCGCCCTACCAGGTGCTTGATGAGGTGGCCGAGCTGGCCGCCGGCGTGCACCTCCGCCGGTCTGGCGAGGGCCAGAGCAGCCGCCGCGCCGAGCAGGAAGACGACCTGGGCCGCCAGCACTCCCCAGCCCAGGCCACGCGGCGGCGGGCGCAGCATCCAGGCGAGGTTGTACAGGAGGAAGCAGGGCAGGAGGAAGGCGGCCCTTCCCAGGACCATGACGAGCCAGCGCGCCGTTGCCGCTCCGGCGATGCCGGCGGCGTTGCCCGAGGTCGAAACCTCGAGGCTGACCAGGCTCACCCCCAGGAAGCCGACGAGGCCAAGCCCGGCGATGAACAGGAGCTCCTTGCCGAATCTTGAGCCGCGGCCCGGGTCCGCAGCAAGACGCGCGCCTTCGGTCGTCCGCCAGTCGGTCCGCTGGAGGACGTTCGGAGAGATTCGTGGGCGGGGAGAGTGTCTCGATCTCACGCCGTTCGCATGGCCTCCCTCAGTAACTTCGAGCACTTTATAGAAAATTGCATCTAAGTTATCGGATCAAAAAGAATTTACTACAACTTGGGCGAGTTGACAAGGGGAAGCTGCGGAGAATGTGGCGCGAAGCTTAGGAGACGCACCTGGACTGGCGGGTGGGGGCGCTATGCTGAGCGGCCCGCGCGAAGCCACGCCGCGGCAGGAAGCCCGCCTCAGCCAGGCGCGTCGTCGCGTTCCGGCACGCCCTGGACCAGGATCAGGCCGGCGACAAAGAAGGCCAGGACGCTGAGGATCGCCAGGCGCTGGCTCCCTGTCCAGGAGGAGACGAGACCGAAGACGAGCGGTCCGACAGCCGCCGAGAGTCTCCCGCTCACCCCATAGAAGCCGAAGAATTCCGCGCCTTGCGGTGCGGGAAGAAGGGAGGCCATCATGGCGCGGCTGGTCGACTGGCTTGAACCTATGGCCAGACCGGCCAGGAGGCCCACCACCGAGAAGAGGGCGCGCGAACGCGCCGCAAACGCTCCCAGAATCACCACCACCCAGAGCACGAGGGTGAGCGTGAGGGTGCGCTTGCTGCCCAGCCAATCACCCACCCAGCCGAAGAGGATAGCGCCAACGATGCCGCTCGTCTGCACGGAGAGATAGAAGAGGATAAGCTGGTCCATGCTCATGCCCAGGGTGTGGCTGGCGTAGATGCTGCTGAAGTAAATGACCGTGGTGATCCCCTCGTTGTAGCAGCAGTAGGCAACGAGGAAGCGGGCGGCGCGGCGGTGGCGGCGCACCTCGCGCAGGGTCTGGCGCCAACGGCGGTAGCCGACCTTGAAGGCGCGAAACAGCGGCAGGGGGTTCGCATCGACGCGCTCGCGACGCTCCCGTAGCCAGAGCGCCGCTGGCAAGGTGAAGAGGGCGAAGAAGAGGGCGGTCAGGAAGAAGCTCAGGCGCACATTGGCCAGGTTTTCAGGGGCAAGGCCGCCGGCCAGGAGGGGCCGAGCGAGAAGGATCACACCCACCGCGCCGGCATATCCGAGGGCCCATCCATAGCCGGAAAGCGTATGCAGGAGGTGCGGCGGAGCGATCTGCGGCAGGAACGCATTGTAGAAGACGCTGCCCATCTCGAAGGCGATATTCGCGCTGATAAAGAGGACCATGCCCGCAAACACCATGCCCGGACCGATGCGGGCGAGCAAGGCCGTGCCGGCGATGCAGAGCGCCGAGAACGCCAGGAGGCCCCGCTTGCGCGCCGCGGCGGCGTCGCTCCAGGCTCCCAGGAGCGGCGCCAGGCAGGCCACCAGCAGCATGGAGATGGCGCCGTTCACCCCCCAGAGGAGATCGCCGAAGTTCGTCGCTCCCCCCACCACGATCTGGCGGAAGTAGACGGCGTAGACGAAGGTGACGATGATGACGGAGAAGGAGGTGTTAGCGAAGTCGTAGAGCATCCAGGCCCACTGCTCAGCACTCAGGCGGAAGATCAGCCAGCGGCGCATGGACCAGCCCCCGGACGATCACCCGCTCTGCCAGCCGGGGTTGCCGAGGCGGGCAGCGGCGTTGGCAAGGAGGCGCACGACACGGCAGGGTACGAAGCTGGAGGGACGAGTACTGGGGAGCCTGCGGCGTTGCGGCGAGGGCGGCTCCACCCCGCCATGAGGAACTCCGCCGGCGAATCGATCGGGGGGAGAGGCTCGAGCCTTACTGGGAACGCAAGGATCGCTCCCGGCTACTCCTCCTCGCCGAGGTAGGCTTCGATGACCTGGCGATTCTCGCGAATCTCGCTCGGCTTCCCCTCGGCGATCTTCTCGCCGAAGTTCAGCACGGTGACGATATCGGAGATTTCCATCACCAGGCTCATGTGGTGCTCAATGAGGACGACGGTGATGCCGCGGTCGCAGACCTCTTTGATGTGGCGGTCGAGGTCGATGATCTCGTTCTGGTTCATGCCGGCGGCGGGCTCATCCAGGAGGAGGAGCTTCGGCTTCGTCGCCAGGGCCCGCGCGATCTCAAGCCGCCGCTGCTGCCCGTAGGGCAAGGCGGAGGCTCGCAGGTGCAGTTTTTCCGCCAGCTCCATGAACTCGAGGAGCTCGAGGGCCGCCTCGCGGGTAGCGCGCTCCTCGGCGAGCTCGCAGAAGGGGGGCCGCAAGAAGCTCTTCAGGATGCCGGCATTGGTGCGGCAATGGCGCCCCAGCATGACGTTCTCCAGAACCGTCATCGAGCCGAAGAGGCGGATATTCTGGAACGTCCGCCCAATGCCGAGCTCCGTGCGCTTGTGCGGTTTCATGCCGTTGAGCACATGGCCTTCAAACTTGATCGTGCCGCCTTCGTTGTCCAGCATGCCGGTGACGCAGTTGAAGAGGGTGGTCTTGCCGGCGCCGTTCGGCCCAATCACGGCATGGATTCTCCTCTCCTCGACCGCGAAGGAAACCCGGTAGAGCGCATTGAATCCACCGAAGGATTTGGTAACCTCGTTGATCTCCAACAGGGCCATACTCGCCTTTCACTCCCCACAGGCTGGGGCACCTAAGCCTTCCGGCCCCCCAGGTATGCCTCTTGCACTTCCGAGTTTCCCAGTAGGGCCTCGCAACTATCTTCCAGGATGATGTTCCCGGTGACGATGACGTACCCGCGGTCCGAGACCTGCAGGGCCTTGCGGGCGTTCTGCTCGACGAGCAGGATCGTCCTCCCCTCCTTCTTCATCTCCGCGATGATGCGGAAGATCTCGCTGACGATGAGGGGGGCCAGTCCCAGGGAGGGCTCATCCATCATGATGAGGCGGGGCTTCGCCATGAGGCCGCGCGCAATGGCGAGCATCTGCTGCTCGCCGCCGCTGAGGCTCCCCGCCAGTTGTTGCTTGCGCTGGTCAAGAATGGGGAAGCGCTCGAAGATGCGCTGCAGGTCCTCACGGTACTCCGTATCGCGCGGTCGCAGGTAGCCCCCCATCTCGAGGTTCTCGAGCACGGTGAGCCGTTTCAGGATCGCACGCCCTTCCTGAACCTGGACGATCCCCTGGCGCACGATCTCGTGCGGCTTCATGCGATTGAGGTGATGACCATCGAAGACAATGTCTCCCCCCCTGGGACGCATCACCCCCGAGATCGTCTTTAGCAACGTCGATTTTCCGGCTCCGTTGGAGCCAATCAGGGTGACGGTCTCACCCTCTCGCACCTCAAGCGAGACGCCTTTGAGGGCCAGGATTTCACCGTAGGCTGCGTAGAGGTTGGATACCTTCAGCATACGTTCACTTTCCTAAAACGAGAGGAGCGCCAACGAGCCGCCGCCCCATCGCGGGGAGATCCTTCCTGCAGAGGTGGCCGCTGCAACGCTGGCCTGAACGTGCGGCGGGGCTTCGTCCGTTCCCGCGTCTCTCTACCACACCCTGATGCCCATGCAGAGCGCAGGGTCCTGCCGCCAGCCCCCAGCGCCAGCCTCCACATCCGGCATCCGCCTGCGGCGCCCCCGCGCCGCCTCTCCCTAGGCTTCCACCCTTGGTTTCCAGAGGTTCGCCAAGGTGCTCCGCCAGTAGCGCAGGCTCATCATCTCCTTGCTGATCAAGCCGGCAGGCCGCAGAATCATCATGACGATGAGAAGCCCGCCGAAGATGATGATGCGCCAATCCTGAATAATCCGCAGCCACTCCGGCAGAAATGTCAGGTAGAAACCTCCATAGATCGGTCCCGCATAGATTTCATAGCCGCCGAGCAGCGTGAAGATGAGGATCTCGATGGATCGGAAGACGCCGAAGTTTGTCGAGTCGATGTAGAGCGCATAGTGCGCGTAAAGCCCGCCGCTGATGCCGGCGAGGAAAGCGCCAATGGCGAAGGCGACCACCTTGTGGCGGGTGAGGTCCACCCCCATCACCTCCGCGGCGTCCTGGTCCTCTTTCATGGACTCAAACGCCCGCCCCATGCGTGATTTCGTCACGCGCACGAAAAAAAGCACCACGAGGACCAGGGCGACGTAGACGTTCCAAATGGTGGTGAGAGGTGGAATGCCGCCGAGTCCGCTCGCCCCCCCGGTATACTCGAAGTTGAGGAAGAAAACACGGATAATCTCACTGATCGCCAGCGTCATGAGGAGGAGGTAGACACCCCGAATCCGCAGCGCCGGAAAGGCGGTCAACACGCCGACGATGGCGGCGAGGATACCCCCCGCCAGCAGGGCGATGAAAAAGGTGAGGTCGAGGGGGCCGACGGTGAAGTGAAATTTCCACAGCGTCGTGATGCTTGCCGACATGTAGGCGCCCACACCCATGAAGCCTGCCTGCGCCAGGGAGAGCAGCCCCGCCGAGAATGGCAAGTAGAAGCTCAGCGAGACGATGATATTGATGGCGGCGAAGATGAGAATCGACTCGATGTAGGCATCCGTCCGAAAGAACAAGTTGGCGATCAGGTAGTAGGCGCCGAAGACCACGGTCACGGCGATGAACAGCGACAGCATTCGCATTGACGTACTCATCCCTTACCTCTTCCACAGCGCCGGCCTGCTGCCGCGCGGTCAACCCTCCTGATCTGCTCCACCCACGCTCCGCTCTACCTGCGCCGGCGGGGGAAAACCGGCCCTGCCCTCGCCCCAACCCCTCCCACGGCCCTCGTCCACAGAGCAGGCGGCGCCTTAGCGCCTTAGTCGCCGTGGAGCTTGGCGCCGAACAAGCCACTTGGACGAAAGATCAGGATCATCACCATAACGCCGAAGGCGAAGGCATCGCGGTACGAAGAGGCGAGGTAGGCGACGCTGAGCACCTCCACGATGCCGAGGATCAACCCGCCTACCATGGCGCCGGTGATATTGCCCAAGCCGCCGAGGAGCATGATGGCGAAGCTCTTCAGGGCCATCTCCACGCCCATGAAGGGGGAGATAGCATTGAACGCCAGCCCCACGAGCACGCCCGCGGCTCCCGCCAATGCGGACGCCACGCCGAAGGTCAGGATGACCACGCCATTGATGTTCACCCCCAGCAGGCTGGCCGTCCGCCCGCTCTCGGCGGCGGCGCGCATGGCCGTGCCGAGGCGGGTGCGGTTGACGAAGAGGTGCAGCACCAACATCAGGAAGAGCGAGGTCGCGAGGATGAGCATCTGCACCGAGGTGACCGTGACGTTCCCAATGGGGTAGTTGACGATCTTGATGGTCTCGGGGAAGCCGACCTGCTCGCCCCCGAAGATCTTCGTGGCCGCGTCCTGCAGGATGATGGTGACGCCGACGGTGCTGAGGAGGGGGGCGAGGTGGAACTCTTTGCTGATGGGCCGCACCGCCACGCGCTCGACCAGGATGCCGAGGATAGCGGTGATCACCATGCTGCCGAACAGCGCCACGTAAACGTTCACCTTGAAGAGGAGCACAAGGTAGAGCCCGAAGAACGCTCCCATCATGAAGACTTCGCCGTGCGCGAAGTGCAGCAGGCTAAGGACGCCGAAGATCAGGGTGTAGCCGATGGCGATGAGGGAGTACGCGCTCCCCAGCATCAGGCCGTTAATCATCTGTTGCAGGAACATACGTGGTGGTCCTCCGCCCGCCTCTCTGCTACCCCTGCAGCCCGGGACGCCCTCCGGCCAGGCGCGCCGGGCCGTCCCGGCTTGTTATGCGGAACTGAGCTGACGCAGCTTGTAGCGTTGGATCTTCCCCGTCGCCGTCTTCGGCAGCTCCGGCACAAACTCGTACCAGCGCGGATACTTGTAGTGCGCCAGACGGGCGCGGATGTGCTCGGTGTACGCCTGCTCCAGCGTCGGGCCGGGCTGCACGCCCTCTTTCAGAACAATGAAGGCCTTCGGCTTGATGAGGTTCGCATCATCCTCCTCCCCGATGACCGCGCACTCCAACACGGAGGGATGCTCCATGAGGCAGTTCTCGATCTCAATCGGTGAGACCCAGATGCCTCCCACCTTCAGCATGTCATCGGAACGCCCACAGTAAACGTAGTAGTCCTCCTCGTCGATGTAGTACTTGTCGCCGGTGATCACCCACTCGCCGATCATGGTGGTCTTCGTCTTCTGGTGCTTGTTCCAGTAGTACGGCGCCGTGCTGTCGCCACTGACCCAGAGGTTGCCGACCTCTCCCTTGGGCACGTCGTTGCCTTGGTCATCCGCCACCCGCGCCTCATAGCCGGGGATGATCTTGCCGCTCGTGCCGGCCTTGGCGCTCCCTAGCTTGTTGGAGATGAAGAGGTGGATGACCTCGGTGGAGCCGATGCCATCGATGAGCTCGTGGCCGAAGCGCTCCTTCCACTGCCGGAACAGCTCCGGCGGCAAGGATTCCCCCGCCGAGAAGAGGATGCGCAGCGAGCTCAGGTCGTACTTCTCGGCACCCTTCACCTGCAACATCTGCCCGTACATCGTCGGCACGTTGAAGAGGACGGTGGGCTTGAATTTGTCGATGATTTTGAACATATCTTCAGGAAGCGGGCGAGCCGGCCAGAGGATCGACGACGCCCCGACGCTGAAGGGGAAGTAGAGCGAGTTGCCCAGTCCGTAGGCGAAGAAGAGCTTGGCAACCGAGAAGACGAGATCGCTCTCCTTCGTCTCCACGATGTACTTCCCGAAGGTGTTGTAAGAGTGGTACATGTCGTGCTGCAGGTGGACGACGCCCTTGGGGAAGCCGGTGCTCCCCGAGCTGTACTGCCAGAGGGCCATGTCGTCACGGTGCGTCGGGGCCGCCTCGAGCGACTCCGACTCCGGCTCGACGAGCTTCTCGTAGGAATGATACTTGCCCGTTGTGTCGCCGATGACGATGACGTGCTTCAGGAAGGGGCAGTTGGCGAGGACCGGCTCCACTTCCGGCAGGAGCTGCTGGTCGATGATGAGGGCCATGGCGCGGCTGTCGTTGAGAAAGTACTGGTAATCCCGCGAGCGCATGATGGTGTTCGTCGGGATCGGCACGGCGCCGATCTTGATCGCCCCCAGAAAGCTGGCGATGAACTCGGGGCAATCGAGGACGATCATGAGGACGCGGTTCTCCATCTCGATACCAAGATGGCGCAGCGCGTTCCCCGTCTTGTTGATCATCACCTGGAGCTGGCGATAGGTGAAGGTCCCGCCCTGATAGTGGATGGCGACCTTCTCGCCCCGCCCTTGCGCGACGTTGCCATCAACCAAGGGGACGGCGGCGTTGAACTGTTCCGGGAGTTCCAAGGACGAATGGGTATCCATGCTGAACCTCGTCCACGTCCACCAACCGCTTCCGGGCGCGCCACAGGCTCCCGGCCCCCGTGCACCGGCTGGATTGTTGTTTCAGAGGGGCTGGACGGCATGCATCCGGGCACGGGTCTCCCGCTCGGCTCCCAGCCCATGACGGAACTTGGCACGCGGATTCAATGCTGCGCTCGGCGCCTTCCCCGCACTACGAAGGGAGAGAGCGACCTCGTGGTTAAACATCTTCACCTGGCCTAGGCAGCGCTTGGACAACCAACCTCGCCTAGCGTTGCGTGCAACTGGTACCACATCCCCCTGCTTTCGTCAAGGACCGCCGCGAGCTCGCCTCCTTCCGAGGCCGCGCACGCCACACTTTGCAAGACGTCCCCTCTTGACGGAGCAGAGATTCCCCCGCCTCCGTGACTTCGCTGGACGCCGAGGTGAGGGAACGCCGGCGGCTTCTCAGCCTCGGCTTCGGCGCGCGGAACCCAGCGCCGCGTTGGGACCCCATGCCCGGGGGACGCGCAGCACGCACCCCGACGCCCCTGCGCACCTGGCACGCGGGGCACTCTCCTCCCGCCGATGTCCAGTACAGGGCAAGGCAGGCGACGCAAAGGCCGGCAGCGCAGCGCGCACCTAGAACCCCTGCGGCGGCTGGTAGGCGCCGAAGACGTCGCGCAGCACGGCGCAGATTTCGCCGAGCGTGGCGTACGCCTTGACGGCATCGATGAGCGGCGGCAGCAGGTTGGCGTCGCCCTGCGCGGCCGTCCGCAGCTCGGCAAGGATCCGCTCCACTTTGGCGGCGTCGCGCCGGGACTTCACCGCCTTCAGACGCTGCACCTGCTCCAGCTCGATGGCCGGATCGGTCTGGTGCAGCACGATCTCCGGCTCGTCGTCGATCTTGAACTGGTTGACGCCGACAATGACGCGCTCGCCCGTCTCCACCTCGCGCTGGTAGCGATAGGCGCTCTCGATGATCTCACTCTGGTAGTAGCCCTTCTCGATCGCCGCCACGGCGCCGCCCAGTTTGTCGATCTTGGCGATGAGATCCCAGGCCCGTTCCTCGAGCTCGTTCGTGAGGGTCTCGACGTAGAAGGACCCCGCCAGCGGATCAATCGTATCGGCGATCCCCGATTCATAGGCGACAATCTGCTGCGTGCGCATGGCGACGCGCACCGCCTCTTCCGTGGGCAGGGCCAGGGCCTCGTCGAACGAGCAGACGTGCAGCGCCTGGCAGCCGCCGAGCACCGCCGCCATGGTCTCGATGGTGCCGCGGATGACGTTGTTGAAGGGCTGGTGCGCGGTGAACGACGAGCCCGCCGTGCCGGTGAAAACGCGGAAGGTGCAGGAGCGCGGGTCCTTGGCCCCGAAGCGCTCCTTCATGATCTTCGCCCACATGCGCCGCGCCGCCCGGAACTTGGCGATCTCCTCGAAGAAGTCGATCATCGTGTTGGGAAGCCAGGAGAGCCGCGGCCCGAAGCGGTCCACCTCGAGCCCCGCCTTGATCGCCGCCTCCACGTAAGCGATGCCGTCCGCCAGCATGAAGGCCAGCTCCTGCATGGCATTGCACCCCGCCTCGCGCAGGTGGTAGCCGCAGATGCTGATGGTGTTCCAGCGGGGCACCTGCTTGGAGCAGTACGCGAAGATGTCGGTGATGATGCGCATGCTCGGCTTCGGCGGGAAGATGTAGGTGCCGCGAGCCACGTACTCCTTCAGGATGTCGTTCTGGATCGTGCCCGTCAGCTTGGTGGGCGGAATGCCCTGCTGCTCGGCCACGGTCACGTACATGGCCAGCATCATCGCGGCGTGCGCGTTGCACGTCATGGAGGTGCTGATCTTGTCGAGCGGGATGCCGTCGAAGAGCCGCTCCATGTCCTCCAGCGTGTCGATCGCCACGCCGACCTTGCCCACCTCCCCGCGGGCGATGGGGTGGTCGCTGTCGTAGCCAAGCTGCGTGGGCAGGTCGAAGGCCACGCTCAAGCCGGTGTTGCCGGTCTCCAGGAGGTACTTGTAGCGCTGGTTCGACTCATCCGCCGTACCGTAGCCGGCATATTGCCGGAAGGTCCAGAACTTGCCGCGGTAGGCGGTATGCTGCACGGCGCGCGTGAAGGGATACTGACCGGGCCAACCGATATCCTGGCTATAGTCTCTCCCCGCCAGATCGAGCGGCGAGTAGGCGCGTTTGATCGGGATGCCCGAGGCCGTCTCGAAGCGCTTCTTGCGATCGGGGAAGCTGAGGGCTTGCTCCTCGGCTTCCTTCTCGTAGCGTTCCGCTTCCTGACGCAAGCCGGCAAGAAATCGCTCGTCAAACATTCTGGATCACCCTCTCGTTGACCCTCGAAGCTGGGGAGCCTGTTCCGGCGTAACCCCCAGCGACACCCCAGTATCAACGGCAACCCATTATAAACCCTTAAGTTATTTTTTTCCAGACTACGCCGCCTGGGGACTCGAAGTCAAGGAGGAATGAACACCACCGCAAGGCCACGCGGTCACCAGCGGCCCTTCCCCCCGGGGCAGCCGGCGCGGGGCTGCCTGGGCGTTACCCCAAGATGATGCGGCCATCCGCCACCTTCACGCCGCGCTCGCTGACGAAGACGGGATTGAGGTCCATCTCCTTGATGTCAGGGAAGTCGTTGAGGAAGCGGGAGATATTCAGCAGCGTCTGCTGCAGGCTGGGGAGGTCGACCGGCGCCCGGCCGCGCGCTCCCGTGAGCAGTGGATAGCCCTTGATCTCCTCGATCATCTCGCGAGCATCTATGGGCTCGAGGGGGACCAGGCGGTAGGCCACATCTTTATAAATTTCCACAAAGATGCCGCCGATGCCGAACATCATCACCTGGCCGAACTGCTCGTCGTTGATCGAGCCGACGATGATCTCTTCGCCCTTGCTCATCTCACCGACGAGGACGCCGCGCACCTCCGCCTTGGGATCGGCGGCGCGAACGTTCTTCAGGATGGCGTGGTACGCAGCCTCCATTTCCGCCGCGGAGGAGATGCCGATCACCACGCCGCCCGCGTCCGACTTGTGCACCACCTGCGGCGAGACGATCTTCGCCACCACCGGGTAGCCGATCTCCGCCGCGGCCTGCTTCGCCTCCTCAACGCTTGTGCAGACGCGCTCCTTCGTCACCGGCACGCCGTACGAGGCCATGATCTCCTTCACCTCAGGCTCCAGAACGTAGGAGCGTCCCTCCTTCTGCGCCCGCTTCAGGATGGCAGTGGTTGCCTCTTTGCTCATGCGTCCCATACTCCCGTTCCAGATGCAGGGAGAGGATCCCTGCCCGCTCGTTGAGCTCCGCGCTCGACCACGCCGGGAGGAGCTGCCGGCGGCCGCGCCCTGTCCCCTCCGCCAACCACCGCCAGCAGCCTCAGACCAGCGTCAGCAGCCCGCCATCGACGAAGAGGGTCTCGCCCGTGACGTAGGAGGCGTCGTCGGAGGCCAGGAAGAGAGCCACCCGCGCAATCTCCTCTGGCTTGCCCCAACGCTTCATCGGCACGCGCGCGCGCAAGGGGGTCATGACCGCCTCGTTGCGGCGCGTCTCCTCGGTCATGGGCGTCTCGATCAGGCCCGGGCCGATGGCATTGACGCGGATGCCATGGGGAGCCAGCTCCTGGGCCATGTAGCGCGTGAGCTGGATGACGCCGGCCTTCGAGGTGTGGTAGTACGGCCCCAGGTTCGGGTACACCACCTCGCCGGCCGACGAGGCAATGCTCACGATCCGCCCGTCCTTCTGCTTGATCATGTGCGGCGCCACCGCCTGGGAGAGGAACATGTAGCTCTTCAGGTTGATATCGTGGGTACGGTCCCAGAGGGCCTCCGTGCAGGTCAGGAACGTCTCCTTGGGCGAGATGCCGGCGACGTTCATGAGGACGTGGATCTTCCCGAACCTGTCGATGGCCGCCTGCACCAGTTTGCCAAGCTGCGCAAACTGGGCCACATCCACCTCGTAGGGCAACGCCTTGCGGCCCATCTTCTCGATGTCGCGGCAGGTTGCCTGCACGCCGGCGGCGTTCTTGTCCGCGGCCACCACATCCGCGCCTTCCTGGGCCAGGTTCAGGGCGATCGCTTTCCCAATCCCCGAGGCGGCTCCCGTCACCAGCGCCACTCGATCGACAAACCGTTGCACCATTCGCCCTCCTCATCACGCGCAACCGCCGGAAGACCGCATCCTGCGCGGCCTCGGAACCCGCGCACCTGCCGTTGCACCGCAGCCGAGGCCGCGGCGGAACTGGAGCGCCCCTCGGACGACTCCTCGCCTCCGCCCCGGCCCGCCGCACGCCAAGACCCGTGCCGCAGACCTTGCCCACCACCTCTCGTGGAGTGGGCGACGCGGGCGCTCCGCCGCTGGGCTTGCCCGCGCAGCTCCGCCCCGCCGCAAGACGCCATGGTGGCACTCTAGGGCACGGCCGACGTACTGTCAAGCGACCGCCCGCGCTCCCTCGGTTCGGCGGGGACCTGCCGGCACGCCGCCGCTCCGGCGCCCGCGAGAGCCGGCGCAAGCTCGCCCCCGCGTCTCGGCCTGGCGCGGCTCTCACTCAGGCCGCGCGGAGCTCACCTCCCAGCGCCTCACAATCGTTGCATTTCCATCCGGCGCCGCCTACAATGTGATGGTGGCAGAGCGACGAGGTCGTCTCCTCCTCCTAACCTTGCAGAATTGACCGGGAACCACGAGTCAGACGAGAAAGAATGCCATGGCCTCCAATTCGAAACGGACCGTACGACGCCGGCGAAACAAGCTGAAGAAGCAAGGCAAAGCGCGCCTGCGCGAGCTTCGCAAACGTCCCCCACGCACGCTCCCCCTCGACGAAGCGGAGAAGCAGTAGCCCCTTCCCACCCGTTGCTCCGCTGGCAGACGGCTCGGCGACTGCGCCATGAAGGTAGTGCGCCTCCTCCTCTTCATCACCATGGGGCTGCTGCTCGTGATGGTGAGCTACCTCCTCCAGCGCGGCCTGGGGCCGACCTTCGACATCCTGCGCACGAGCCGTCAGCGCACTTTCCAGGCAACCCGGCTGAGCACGCTCGTGGCTCGTCACTACGCTGGGAAGCGACTCCTCTCCGTCCTCCGCGCCGAGCACGCGCAGCTTGCGTCGAGCCCGGGATCGGCATTGCCCGACGCCCCGGAACGCGGCGACGAGGCCCCGCCGCGGCGGGGCCTCCTGCGGGGCGTGAGCATTGAGCTGCAGGCGACGCCACGGGCGCCCCACAACTCGGCGCAGGGTGAGGCGGTCGCAGGTTCGCCCGCCGCCCTCCAACTCTGGGATGTGCGCGACGCGAGCATGGGGCGCTGGAGCGCGCTGGACTTCCTGGACCTCCTTGAGGTGGAGGTGCGCGTGCTCGACGGCAAGGAGGAGCGCGCCCACCTCACGAGCTCGCAAGGCATCCTCGCCGTCGGCGCTTCCCGCCTCACCTTGCGCAGCAACGTCGAGCTGCGCTCCGGCGCCAGGGTGCTGCGCGCCGCGGAAGCCGTGTGGGACGGCTTGACCGGCAGCCTGCACATTCCCGGAGCCTTTACCTTGGAAGGCGCCCATGGCATGATTCGCGGTCGCAACTTGAAGTCCGATCTCACCCTCTCACGCCTGCAGTTCCTGCCTGCCGCGGCGGCGCCCGACGCCGCGCCGGCGCCACAGTGAGCGCGCCACCCACGAGGTGAGGCGCCGCTCGCGCGCGAACCGCGGCGCGCCATGCCTGAGCGCCATCCGAGTACGCGCCGCGCCGGGCACGTCCGCGGGCGAGGGGGAGGCGCCGGCAGAGGGTGGGGGCGGGCCAGGCGGCGGCTCGCCGCCCGCCTCGCTCATCCTGGCGCCGCGCTCCGCCCCCGTGGCAAGGCCTCGAACCAGCCGCTCATCGACCGGCAACCTGGGAGCCTCTCGGATGTGGACCTCAACGCTCATCATCAGCGCGCTTGCCGCCATTGCCGCCGCCCTGGCCTACCTGCGGAACCCCCAGCTCTGCGCCGAGGGGCTGCGCAACGGCGGGACGGTTCTGGCCCAGGCGGCGCCCCGCATGGTGCCGGCATTCATCCTGGCGGGGATGATCCAGGTGCTCCTGCCGCGGGACTTCATCTCCAAGTGGGTGGGGAGTGAATCGGGCTTCATGGGTATCCTGATCGGCACCGCCGCGGGGGCCATGACGCCAGGCGGACCATACACGCACTTCCCGATCGTGGCCTCGCTCTATGGAGCCGGCGCGGATGTCGCCCCCCTCGTCGCCTATCTCACCTCCTGGTCCGTCCTCGGCATCAATCGGATCATCACCTGGGAGGTGCCGATCCTGGGGCCGCGGATTGCCCTCATCCGCATTGTCGCCAGCGTGCTGCTGCCTTTCATTGCGGGCGGTCTGGCGAAGCTCCTCATGCGGCTTCCCAGCCTCTAGGTCGTAGCTGGCCCTTCCTCCGCCGCGGAGGCTTTCGTATGAAGCGGTTCCTTCGGCGCCTCGCCATCGCTGCTGTTTCCTGGCTGGTGGTGCTGGCCATCGGCTACCTCGTTCTCTACGTTCTCTTCCTCGCGCCACCGCGCATTGCTGATCACTCCATCCTGCACGTCGCGCTGGCGGGCGACTTGCCCGAGGAGCCGACCTCCAGCATGGTCGCGCGCCTGCTGCGGCCGGAGGAGCTGAGCCTGGCGGACGTGCTCGACAGCCTGCGCCTGGCGCAGCGCGACCCGCGCATCGAGGCGGTTTTCCTGGAGATCGGCGACCTGCAAACGGGATGGGCCAAGGTGGAAGAGGTCTCTGAGGCCCTCGACTCCCTGCGCCGGGCAGGGAAGTTCATCGCCGCGTTCCTGCCAACCGCCGAGGAGAAGGAGTATCTCCTCGCCAGCGCCGCCGACCACGTCTCCCTGGCTCCCGCGGGGCACCTCCTGCTGAACGGACTCACCGCCTCGGTGACCTTCCTGCGCGACCTGCTGGCCAAGGTGGGGATTCAACCGACCATTGTCAGGATCGGGCAGTACAAGACCGCGGCAGACCCCCTCGTGCGCAGCAGCATGTCGCCGGCGGAGCGTGAGCAGCTCGGGGCGAACCTCGATGATGTCTTCGAGCGCTTCCTCGAGCGCGTTGCCGAGCGTCGCGGCCTCAGCTCGCGGGATGTCCTGCAATTCGTGAACGCCGGCAGCTACCGCCCCGAGCCGGCTCTCGGGGCGCGCCTCATCGATGCCGTGGAGTACCACGACCAGGTGCTGGCACGCCTCGGACAGCGTCTGGGACGCGCCGATCCGCGCGCCGCGCTGGTGCCGCTCGCCGTCTACCGGCGCGCCCCCCCCGCTGTTCCCGGCCCTGCGCCCCGCCGCACCGTGGCGATCGTCTACGGCTCCGGCATCATCGTCAGCGGCAAGCGATCGTTCGCCCCGGGTGTGGGTAAGCTGCTGGGAGCCGACAGCTTTGCGGAGACGCTCCAGCGGGCGGCGAGGGATGAGACGGTGGCGGCGATCATCGTTCGGCTTGACAGCCCCGGCGGCTCGGCTCTGGCCTCCGATCTCCTCTGGCGGGACATCCACCGGGCGCGGCAGCGCAAACCGGTCGTCGCCTCGATGTCCGACGTGGCGGCGTCGGGTGGCTACTACCTGGCCATGGCAGCGGAGCGGATCGTCGCCCAGCCGTCAACCCTGACCGGCTCCATCGGCATCCTGGCGGCGAAGCTGAACAACCAGGATCTCTACCAACGCCTGGGCATCTCTCGAGAGGTCCTGGCGCGCGGCACGTACGCCGCCGCGGAGGATGAGAGCCGCCCGTTCACCAAGGAGGAGCTGGAGCAGTTCCGCCGCGATATCGAACGCGGCTACGCGATCTTCGCCCAGAAAGCGGCGCAGGACCGCGGCATGAGCCTCGAAGCGCTCGATGCCGTGGCGCAGGGGCGCGTTTGGACCGGGAAGCTTGCCTACGCGGTGGGGCTGGTGGACGTGCTCGGGGGGCTGCAGGAGGCCGTGGCGGAAGCCAAGCGGCTGGCGAAAATCCCGCCGGACGAGACGGTTCGGCTGGTGACGTTCGCCCCGCCCGAACCGCTCCTCCAGTCGCTTCTGCTGGAGAACCTGACAGTGAGCCGCCTTGCTGGGGCGCTGCTGCCCATTGTGTCAGAGGGCGCGTGGCGGGCGCTTGGAAGCGTGCCGCGCCTGCTGGCAAACCTGCTCCGGGAGCCGCTGGCGCTCATGCCGGTGTGGGTGGAGATTGACTGAGGCGGCAAGGGGGTGGTTTGCGGGTCTTCCTTGAATGGAGATGAATGTGCGCCCCTATCACTGGCTCGAAAAAAGGCGCTTACGTGGTTGATTGCACTACATTGCAGGTTTGGCAGTGTGCGTGTCACAACGGACGGGATGTGCAGAGCCGTAGGGGCGGGGCTTGCCCCGCCCGCTGAGCCGCCACGCTGGGGCGCGGCAAGCGGCGCCCCTACACCCAGGATGCCGGATGCTCGACATGTAAAGATGGTCGCTCCCTGTACCCCGCATTTTCATCTCTTCGCGGGTGGGCCGAAGGCCCATGGGGAACTGCATAGAAAAAAGAACCCCCAAGTGATTGATTTCACGCGATGGTGAGGCTGACGGTCGCGCGGCCGGTGTTCTTCACCTCCGCGCCCTCTGCACCTCTGCGGTTCAATGGAGTGCACCGCAGAGGCGCAGAGAACGCGGAGAAGGAAGGAGAAGGAACCACAGATGGACGCGGGTTCACAAAGATATCAGTGTCCATCCGTCTTCATCAGTGGTTCTTTGCATCCCGCTGGTAGGGGCGGTTCGCGAACCGCCCCTACGGTCGAGAGCATGGATGCCTGCCGAGAAAGAAGTGTCCTCTTATTTTCATGACCTTGCGGGCGGGCCGAAGGCCCATGTGGAACTGCCGCAGAATTTTCCGCAACGCTCCCGTAGAATCAGAAGACGAAGAGGTCCATCCCCCCCATGAGTGGGATGCAGGCGCCGGTGATGTAGCGGGCCTTCTCCGAGCAGAGGAAGGCCGTCAGGTGCGCCACGTCGATCGGCTCGCCGGGCTTCTGCATGGCGATGCGCCGGGTGATGCGCTCGCGCATCTTGTCGGGAATCTTGAAGAACGGCGGGGTGGTGACGACGCCGATGGCGATGCAGTTGCAGGTCACCCCGGCGCGCGCCCCTTCCAGGGCGGTGGTCTTCGTCAGCCCGATGACGCCGGCCTTGGTGGCGGAGTAGCTCACCTGCCCGAAGCCGCCCAGCGTTCCCGCCACGGAGGAGATGTTGATGATGCGGCCCCACTGGTTCCTCACCATCTCGGGCAGGACGGCGCGGGTGGTGTAGAAGCTGCCCCAGAGGTTGATCTTCTGGTCGATCTCCCACATCTCGTCACTAAAACCTGCGAGCTGCCCCATGGTGTCGAGCTTTGCCGCGTTGTTGACGAGGATATCGGCGCAGCGGCCCCAGTCTTTCTTCACCTTCTCGAAGCAGGCGTTCACCTCCGCCGAGTTGCTGACGTCGAGCTTCACGACCTGCACCTTGCGGCCCGCGCCCTTCACCTTGTCGGCCACCTCCTGAGCCTTGTCGAGCCGGACATCGGCCAGGATGAGATCGGCCCCTTCCGCCGTGAAGACCATGGCATCGGCCTCGCTGATGCCGCCCCCGCCCCCGGTGATGAATGCCAGCTTCCCGTCGAGTAGTCCCATGGTGGTTCCTCCGCTTCAGTCGGTGTAATCGAGCAGGAAACGTCGCAGGCGTTCCAACGCCTGGAGGGCAACGCGGTGCTTGATGAAGGGGATCGGCCCCCCATAAGTGTCGTCACGGCAGGAGGCGCCGTGGGCCGCGGCGATGGCGGTGTAGGTGCGGGCCAGGTAGCGGTCGCGCGGCGAGCCGTCATCCTCGAGGCTGCCGAGCACGCAGAGGGCGAGGTCCGCGCCGCTGCGCCGGCGCAGGGCCGCGGCGAGGGCTTCGGCAACCTCGCGGCTAGAGTCGCCGAACTCGGCGTAAAGCTGCTCCGGCACCTCGAGGGCGCGCCGTTGCGCGGCGGGTCGCGCCGCGATGATCGTCTCATGGAGGAACGGTTCGGCCTGCCGGGCGCTGTGCAGGCGCTGACTGAGGCCGCCGGCGCTGAGCGTCTCGAGGAGCGCCAGGCTCAGCTTGCGCTCCGCCAAGAGCCCCGCCACGACCTCCTCGATGGTTTCCGCATCGGCGCCGTAGACCTTCTCCCCCAGGCGCCGGCGCACCTCCCCCTCGACCGGGGCGATGAGCTGCCGGGCCTCGAGCTCATCCTCGCCGCGGGCGGTGATGCGCACTTCAATGCCGTCCTGCTTGGCCAGGATGCCGACCGTCGGGTTCGGCCCCATGCTGAGGAGGTCGTGAATCTGCGCGTCGACGTGGCTCTCGCCGATGCCGACGAGCTTGAGGGTGCGCGTCACCAAGGTGGCCCGGATGCCGCAGTGCTCCTGCAGGAAGGGCAGCACGACGTGGTGCATGAGGTGCTTCATCTCGTGCGGCACGCCGGGCAGGGCCACGACGTAGGCGTCGCCAACCTTCACGATGAAGCCCGGCGCCGTGCCGACGGGGTTGTGGATGGCCTCGCTGCCGCGTGGGATGAAGGCCTGCTTGCGGTTGTTCGGCGTGAGCTTGAAGTTGCGCTTGCGGAACATCGCCTCGATCTCGTCGAGGAGGTCCTGACGGAACTCCAGCTTCACGCCCGCGGCCTCGGCCGCGGCGGCGCGGGTGACGTCGTCCACCGTCGGCCCGATGCCGCCCGTGGTGATGACGAGGTCGGAGCGTGACGCCGCCGCCCGCAGGACGTCACGCAGACGGACCTGGTTGTCCCCCACCGAGGTCTTCTGGTAGACGTTGATGCCGAGCTGCTTGAGCTGCTGCGCCAGGTAGGCGGAATTCGTATCGACGAGGTCGCCGAGCAAAATTTCCGAGCCGACCGAGACGATTTCAGCGCGCATCGTTCTCACATACTCGAGGGGCGCGGCATCGCCGCCCCTTCACAGGTCTCGCGGCCGCACCCACTGCCGCCGCGGGCACAGGGTTAGGGGCCGAGGCGCAGGCGCAGACCGTCGTATGCCGCCAGCACCTCCGCATCGCAGAGCTTGCGGCATTGCTCGACACATGCCTGCCCATCGGTCCCAGGGTAGAAGTGCGTGAGGAGGAGTGTACGACATTCGGCCCGATTTGCAATGGCGCCGGCTTCGGCGGGGGTGAGGTGCCCCTCCACCTTCTCGTCATCGTGGAAGGAGCACTCGAGGATCAGCACGTCGGCGCGCCGCGCCAGCTTGACGATGTTCTCGCACACGTCGGTATCGCCGGAGTAAACGAGGGAGGCGCCCTCCGCTTCGATGCGATAGCCGATGCAGGTGGGATGGTTCATCGGCAGGCAACGCAGGCTCCACGGTGTGTCGCCAGCGGTGATGGCGAGACGATCCTCCCAGAGCTCCTGGATGGTGAGCTCGTACTCCGGGGTCTCCACCCACGGGCCGTAGGCCTGCGCCAGGGTGGCCAGGAAGCGGCGGAAGCCGCGCGGCGCGTAGATGCGCAGCGGCTGCCGGCGGCTGAAGCCGGGGGTGATGCGCTGCGCCATGAGCAGGGGGACAAGATCGCCCACATGATCGGCATGGAGATGGGTGTAGAGGAGGCTGGCCAGGAGGCGGTAGTCGAAGCCGAGGCGGACGAGGGCGCGGCTGGCGCCTGCGCCGCTGTCAAGCTGCACGAGGCTGCCGCCGATCTGCAGGAGATAGCCGGCCGGGCCGCGCTCAGCCGTGGGAACCCCGGTGCCCGAGCCGAGGACAGTGAGATCCATATCGCACCCAGCTTCTAGGCGCCGGCGGCCAGGGTCTTGCCGGCAGGCAGGCCGAGCGCTTCGGCCACCGCCGGATGGGCGACCTCGCCATGGAAGATGTTGAGGCCGGCGCGCAAGGCGGCATCCCGCCGCACCGCCTCCTCAACGCCGTAGTTCGCCAGGGCCAGGAGGTAGGGGGTGGTGACGTTGGCGAGGGCGAACGTCGAGGTGCGCGCCACGGCGCCGGGGATATTCGCCACGCAGTAGTGCAGGATACCGTCTTCCTCGTAGACGGGATCCTGGTGCGAGGTGGGGCGGGAAGTCTCGAAGCAGCCGCCCTGGTCGATGGCGACGTCCACCACCACCGCATGGGGCCGCATCAGGCGCAGCATGCCGCGGCTGACAAGCCGGGGCGCCCGGGCGCCGGGGATGAGCACCGCGCCAACCACCAAGTCCGCCTGGGCGATCGCCTCCTCGATCACGTCCGGGTTGGAGGCGAGGGTTTGCACCCTGCCGGCGAAGAGGTTGTCGAGCCAGCGCAGGCGCTCGATGTTGATATCGAGGATGGTGACATCGGCGCCGAGGCCGAGGGCGACGCGCGAGGCGTTCATGCCGACGATGCCGGCTCCCAACACGACAACTCGTCCGGGCGCCACGCCGGGCACGCCGCCCAGGAGGACGCCGGGCCCCCCGGCGCTGTTCATGAGGAAGGTGCCGCCCGCCTGCACGCAAAGCCGCCCGGCAATCTCGCTCATCGGGGTAAGCAGGGGCAGCCGGCCATCCGCAAGCTGCACCGTCTCATAGGCGATGCCGGTGACGCCAGCCTTCAGCAACCCCCTCGCCACCTCGAGGTAGCCCGCCAGGTGCAGGAACGCGAAGAGGGTCTGGCCCGCCCGCATGTGGGCCAGTTCAACGACCTGGGGCTCCTTCACCTTGACGATCAGATCGCTCTCGGCATAGACCGCGGCGGCTGCCGGGACGATCACCGCCCCGGCGGCGCGGTAGGCCTCATCGCTCAAGCCGCAGCCGTGCCCGGCGCTCTGCTCGACCAGAACGCTGTGGCCGGACCGAACCAGTTCCCGCACCCCCGCCGGGACGAGGCCGACGCGGTACTCCTGCTCCTTGATTTCCTTTGGAACCCCGATGCGCATGGCGACCTCACCTTACTCTCGGCGCATCGGCTGTCGAGGCCGCCGGCGCGCGGATGAGGGTTGATTCCGCTTCCACCACCAGGGCGCCGTCAGACGTCGTCGCCCAGGCGCGGGCCGTGGCGAACGCGGCGCGCTCCTCCACGAGCTCGCCGTAGACCTCCAGCCGCGCGCCAATGACGACGGGGCGGCGGAAACGAACCGCAATGCGTCCGGTGTAGGCGTTGATGCCGCGCTGATAGAGACACTGGACCATGGCATCGTCGAGCACCGCCGTCAGCACCCCCCCATGTGCGAGGCCGTCGTACCCCTGCACGCCCGGCCCAGGAACGAAGGTGGCCCGCACCTGTGACCCCTCGAGGCGAAACGCCACCCGCAGGCCGTGCTCGTTCTCTCGGCCGCAGACGAAGCAGTGCCGGTCTGGCTGCATCTCCTCGCTTGACGGCGGTTGGTGAGGCGGCGGTGGTGGGGCTTGATGGGGGGATGGAACTGAGGGTTCGTTTGGAGGTTGACCAGGAGGCTGGGTTTGGGAAACCACAACGCCCTCCACGGAGGAGAGTGGCAGCGCCACGAGCCGCGGGCATCGGCGCGACGATGAGGCGCCGGCTGCGGGAGGTCTGCAAGGAGGTGCCCCGCGACGCGGTCGGCGCTTCCAGGAGCCTAGCGACGCGATGCGCCCTGCGCTGCGGGGTGGAAGGTTCCTCCGCGAGGCGTGGCCGCAAACGTGAAAGGAGCGGACCACCCGCTCCCCGCCTTGGCACTCGGCTCTTTGAGACTCGCCGCGCCTGGCGAGCAGCAAGCCCACCGCGGAGGACCAGCCGCCGGGCCGGCGAGCCCCGCGCAGCCGCATCCCGCGACGAGCTTCCCGGCACCGCGCGGCGTCTGCGGTGCTAGCTCTTGGCCTCCTTCACCTTACGACCGGCCGTGTAGTCGCCATCAACCAGCTCGATGATCGCCTGCGGCGCGTTGTCCCCCGGCCTGGATTCCAGCTTGTAGATGCGGGTGTACCCCCCCGGTCGCTGGGCGTAGCGCGGCCCCACCACGTCGAAGAGTTTCTTCAGGCACGCCTTGTCGCGCACCACGCAGAGGGCGCGGCGGCGGTCGTGGAGGGTGCCGCGCTTGGCGAGGGTGATGGTGCGCTCCGCGATGGAGCGCATCTCCTTGGCCTTCGCCTCCGTTGTGGTGATGCGCTCATACCGGATGAGGCTGGTGACGAGGTTGCGCATGAGCGCTTTGCGGTGCGCCGCGTTGCGGCTGAGTTTTCGCCCTGCTTTCAAATGGCGCATGATTCGCCTCTTTGCCGGGAACCCCAAGTTGGTGGGGCGCTGTCAAGGTACCGACCAATGAATCCCGCACGGAGGTGGCGGCGGCCCCGATCATCGCGCACGCTTAGCGCCGGGGTGCCTCGCTCCCACTTTTGCCGGCGCTGGGCGCACCCTCCTGCGCGTGGCGCCGCGCTGCCCGGAGGGAATGAGGAAGTAGGGATCGCGCCCCCCCCTCAACGAACCCCTCCGCGCCAGATTCGGCTTCCAGGGCGGCGAATTCTTCCGCCTGATTCCTGGGCGGAGCCCTACGACGCGGACTTCGCCCCGCGGCTCACCTGCGCCTCGGCCTCCACCAGGTTCATGCCGAGGTGAAGGTTCATCTCCGTCAGGATGTCCTTGATCTCATTCAGCGACTTGCGCCCGAAGTTGCGCGTCTTCAGCATCTCGGCTTCGCTCTTCTGCACGAGGTCGCGGATGGTCCTGAGGTTCGCGTTCTTCAAGCAGTTGTAAGAGCGCACGGAGAGCTCCAGCTCCTCGACGCTGCGGTCGAGGTTGGCCATCAGCTCCTGCTTGGCCCGATCGAGGACGGGAGCTTCCAGCTCGGGCTCTTCCTCGAAGTTGATGAAGATCTGCAGGTGGTCCTTCACCAGCTTGGCGGCCCTGGCCACCGCATCCTCGGGACTGATGCTGCCGTTTGTCCAGACCTGCAGGATGAGCTTGTCGTAGTCTGTCTCCTGGCCGACACGGGTGTTCTCCACCTTGAAGTTCACCCGCCGCACCGGCGAGAAGACGGAATCGATCGGGATAAGCTGCGCCGGCTGGCCGTCTTCGCGGTTCCGCTCCGCCGGCACGTAGCCGCGGCCGACCTTCGCCACGAGCTGGGCATGGAGCTTCCCCTCCTTGCTGAGCGTGGCGATATGTTGCTCGGGATTGAGGATCTCCACATCCGCGTCGTGCTCGATGGTGGCGCCGGTGATCACCTGCTCCCCTTCGCCATGAATCTCCAGGGTCTTCGGGTGATCAACATGCATCTTGAGGTTCAGCTCCTTGAGGTTCAAGAGGATATCGACAACATCCTCGGCCACGCCCGGGAGCGTGGAGAACTCATGGTAGACCCCCTCAATCTGCACGTTGGCGATCGCCGCCCCGGGCAGGGAGGAGAGGAGGGCGCGGCGCAAGGCCGTCCCCAGCGTGGTGCCCCAGCCCCGCTCAAAGGGCTCGGCGACGAACATGCCATAGGTCTTCGTGAGGGTTGAGCGATCACACTCTAAGCGTTTCGGCCGTTGAAAGGGTCTACTCATGCTGACCTGTGCCCTGCACGGCGGGGGGTTCGCTCCTGCCGCCTGCTGACGTTATGATTCGGCAACTCGCGCGCTCCAGCGCCGTTGCGAGCAGCGCCTACTTCGAGTACAGCTCGACGATGAGTTGCTCGTCGATGAGATCGCTGCACTCCTGACGCGTCGGAAGCTGCACGATCCGACTTTGCACCGCCCCACGATCGAGCTCCAGCCACTGCGGCACGCCGCGCCGCTCGGCTCGTTCCAGGGCCAGCCGGATGATGTCGAGGCCGCGGCTCTGCTGCCGCACGGCTACCACCTCCCCCTGTTTCACCTGGTAAGAGGGGATATCGACGGCTTTGCCGCCGACCTGAATATGCCGGTGGCGCACGAGCTGCCGCGCCTGCTGGAGGGAAGTGGCAAACCCCGAGCGGTGGACGACGCTATCGAGGCGCCGCTCCAGCATGGTGAGGAAGACCTCACCCGTCACCCCGCGCTTGCGCTCGGCGCGCTGGAACGTCAGGCGGAACTGCTTCTCCAGCAACCCATACATGCGCTTCGCCTTCTGCTTGGCGCGCAGTTGGATGCCGTACGGGGTGATCTTCTGACGCCGCCGTTGACCATGCTGCCCTGGGACGTAGTTGCGGCGCTCGATGGCACACTTGTCCGAGAAGCAGCGCTCTCCCTTCAGGAAGAGCTTCTCGCCTTCGCGCCGACACAACCGGCAAACTGGACCGATGTACCTAGCCACGCTTCTTTGCTCTCCTCAACCGCTCTGCTGTTCGAATCAGGGCCTCCTCAGGACGCCCACGAACGGAACCAGGCGCGCCTGACGGGCGGGACGCCGGGCTTAAACGCGGCGCCGTTTCGGCGGCCGACAGCCATTGTGCGGGATGGGCGTGACGTCGCGGATCATCTCGATTTCGAGTCCCGCCGCCTGCATGGCGCGAATGGCCGCCTCACGGCCGGAACCCGGCCCCTTCACCAACACCTGCACCTTCCGCACCCCGAGCTCCATCGCCTTGCGGGCCGCCGCCTCACCGGCGATCTGGGCGGCGAAGGGGGTGCTTTTGCGGGAGCCCTTGAACCCTTGCGCGCCGGCCGAGGACCAGGCGACGACGTTGCCGGCCGCATCGGTGATGGTGACGATGGTGTTGTTGAAGGTGGAGAGCACATGCGTGATCCCCTCGCCGATCACCCTGCGCTCCTTGCGCCTGCCGCCCCGTTTCTTTCCGTCGGACATGGGTCGTTCTGCTCCTTACCTGACACTATTTCTTCTTGCCGCGGGCGCCGACCGTCCGCCGCGGGCCTTTGCGCGTGCGCGAGTTGGTCCGCGTGCGCTGGCCGTGCACGGGGAGACCACGCCGGTGCCGCAGCCCGCAGTAGGTGCCGATGTCCATCAAGCGCTTGATGTTCATCGTCACTTCGCGCCGCAGGTCGCCCTCGACCGTGTAGCGCTGCTCGATGATCGTCCGGACCTTGGCGATCTCCTGGTCGGTGAAGTCCTTGATGCGCTTCTGTGGGTTAATGTCGGCTTCGGCAAGAATGCGCTTCGCGATCGAGCGGCCGACGCCGAAAATGTAGGTGAGCGCCGTTTCCGCCTGCTTGTCGTTGGGAACATCGACGCCAGCAATACGTGCCACCCTCGCACCTCCTCTTACGGCTGCGGCCCCGCGCCGCGCTGTCGGCGGGCCGACGCAGAGTGGCCTCACCGCCCCCTCGCATCGGCCCCACCACGCACGGCGCCGGCCGCGCGCCCGAGCGCTCGCCGCGTCACTACCCTTGCCGCTGCTTGTGGCGGGGATTCTCGCAGATCACCCGCACCACGCCCTTGCGGCGAATGACTTTACACTTGGCGCAGATCGGCTTCACCGAGGCTTGCACTTTCATGGTTCCCATCCTCCGCGGCGACGCGCCGGGACCTGTCGCCGCTGGGGGCATCCTCTGAAATCCCCGCTCTGGGGAACTCCCAGCAAGAGTCTTCCGGGAAGAGCCTCCCCCCAACAGCGTCCGGAGGAGGAAGCATCCCGGCCCCGCTACTTGTACCGGAACGTGATGCGTCCGCGGCTCAGATCATAGGGCGAGAGCTCGAGGCGCACCCTGTCCCCCGGCAGAATTCTGATGAAGTGCATGCGCATCTTGCCGGAGATGTGCGCCAGAACCTTGTGACCATTATCGAGCCGGACACGGAACATCGCATTCGGCAACGGCTCCTCAATGGTCCCCTCGACTTCGATGGCATCCTCTTTAGCCATGGAGCCCCGTCCTCAGGCCGCTCTTCCTGCGCTCCGGTGCTTACGCTGATGCCGAGAACCCGTCGCGCAAGGTGAGGATCTCGGTCCCCTGATCGGTAATCGCCACGGTATGCTCAAAATGGGCCGAGCGCTTGCCATCGGCGGTCACGACCGTCCACTGATCGCTGAGGATGCGCACGTCGTGGGTGCCGGCGTTCACCATCGGCTCGAGGGCCAACACGAAACCCCGGCGCAGCCTGGGGCCGCTCCCCGCCGTACCGAAGTTCGGCACTTGCGGGTCCTCATGCAGCGCCTGCCCGATGCCGTGCCCCACGAAGACGCGCACCACGCCGTAGCCATGCCCCTCGGCATAGCTCTGGATCGCATGCGACACATCCCCCAGGTGGTTCCCCTCCTTCATCTGGGCGATGCCCATGAAAAGCGCTTTCTCGGTCACGTCCAGGAGGCGCCACGATTCCTGGGAGACCTCGCCCACCGGCACGGTGACGGCGGAGTCGCCGTAGTACCCGTCCACGCGGGCGCCCAGGTCAAGCCCAACAATGTCACCACTGCGCAGCTTGCGCTTCGACGGGATGCCGTGCACCACCTCTTCGTTGATTGAGGTGCAGAGTGTGCAGGGGAAGCCGCGGTAGCCTTTGAAGGCGGGGATGCCGCCGCGCTCGCGGATGCAGGCTTCCGCCATGGCGTCGAGCTCGCGGGTGGTGATGCCCTCCTCTACGTGGGCGATGAGGCAGTGCAAGGTTTCGGCAACGATGCGGTTCGGTCGCCGCATCTTCTCTATCTCTTCCGGCGTCTTGATGTGGATCATCACGCACGCCTTTCCAGCACGCGACAAATCTCCTCAAAAATAGTGTCAATCTTGCCCATGCCGTGGATGGTGAGCAGGAGCCCCCCATGGTTGTAAAAAGCCGCCAGCGGGGCGGTCTGCTCCGTGTAGACCTTCAAGCGCTCCCTGATCGTGGCTTCCTGATCATCGGAGCGCTGGTAGAGTTCACCGCCACAGGCGTCGCACTTCCCCGCCACCTTGGAGGGGTTGAACACCGTGTGGAACATGGCGCCGCAAGCGCGGCAGGTGCGCCGACCCGTGAGCCGGCGCAGCAGTTCCCCCTGCTCGACCTCGACGTTGATCACGGCGTCGAGCCGGCTGTTGAGCGCCTCCAGGGCGTCCCGCAACGCTTCGGCCTGGGCAAGCGTGCGCGGGAACCCATCGAGGATGTAGCCCTCTCGGCAATCGGCAACCCGCAGCCGTTCCTCGATGAGGGCGATGACCAGCGGATCGGGAACGAGCTCGCCCTGATCCATGTATCCCTTGGCGCGCTTTCCCAGGCTGGTCCTCTCTCGCACCGCGGCGCGCAGGATGTCGCCGGTGGAGACCTGGGGAATGCCGTACTTCTCCGCCAGAAGCTTCGCTTGGGTCCCCTTGCCGGAGCCTGGAGGGCCAAGAAAGATCAGCCGCACAACGTCCTCCCGAACGTCACGGGTTGCTCGAGGGCGAACGCCGCCGGCGCGGCGCCGTCCGCCGCCCCGCCTCAGCGACGGCTGCGCACCCGTCCCTTCTTCATGAATCCTTCGTAGTGGCGCATGACGAGGTGCGACTCCACCTGCGCCATCGTATCCATGGCCACGCCGACGACGATGAGCAGCGCCGTGCCGCCGAAGAAGAAGGGCGTATTGAAGTAACTGATCAGGTAGGTCGGCAAGACGACGATCACCGACAGGTAGATGGCTCCCGCGAAGGTGAGGCGGGTAAGCGCCCGGTCAATGAACTCCGCCGTGGGACGCCCGGCGCGGATGCCGGGGATAAACCCGCCATAGTTCTTCACGTTGTCGGCCACATCCACGGGGTTGAAGATGATCGCCGTGTAGAAGTAGCAGAAGAAGAAGATGAGGATGACGGTCGACAAGGTGTAGAGCCAGCGGCCCGGCGAGATGAGGCCGGCGATATCCTGCACCCACGGCACCGCCATGAAGCTGGCGATCGTGGCGGGGAACATGATGAGCGACGAGGCGAAGATGGGCGGGATGACGCCGGAGGTGTTGACCTTCAGCGGCAAGTGGGTGCTCTGCCCGCCGTACATGCGCCGCCCCACCACGCGCTTGGCGTACTGGATGGGGATGCGGCGCTGGCCGCTCTCGACGAAGACAATCACGGCCACCACGAAGAGCATGAAGACGATGAGGGCGAGCACGAAGAAGATGGAGAACTCACCGGTGCGCAGGAGCTCAAAGGTGCCGCCCACGGCCGACGGCATGCCGGCAACGATGCCGGCGTAGATGATGAGCGAGATGCCATTGCCGATGCCGCGCTCGGTAATTTGCTCTCCCACCCACATGATGAAGGCGGTACCGGCGGTAAAGCTCATGATGGCGATGAAACGGAAAGGCCATCCCGGGAACGGCACGACCGCGGCTCCCCCGGGGCTCTGCATCTGTTCCAGCCCCAGGGCGATACCGAACCCCTGGATGGCGCTGAGTACCACCGTGCCGTAACGGGCGTACTGGTTGATCTTCTTGCGCCCCTGCTCCCCTTCCTTCTTCAGCTTATCGAGGGAGGGCACGACGACGGTGAGGAGCTCCAGGATGATCGTGGCGCTGATGTAAGGCATGATGCCGAGGGCGAAGATCGTCATGCGCTCGAGGGCGCCGCCGGCGAAGAGATCGAAGAACCCCAGGAGTGTCCCCTGCTGGCGGGCGAAGAACTGGGCAAGGGCCTGACTGTCGATGCCGGGCGTGGGGATGTGCGCCCCGATGCGATAGACCGCCAGCATGAGCAGCGTAAAGAGGATGCGCTTGCGCAGCTCGGGAATCTTAAAGACGTTCTGGAAACTGTCGACTGCCACGCCTACGCTTCCTGAACTTGGCCGCCAGCGGCGCGAATCTTTTCCACCGCGGTCTTGCTGAAACGGTGGGCCTGCACGATGAGGGCCTTGCTGAGCTCTCCGTCACCGAGGATCTTGACCGCCAGACCTCTGCCGCGGATGAGCCGGCGTTCGCCGAGGAGCTCCGGGGTCACCGCGGTGTTCGCCGCAAAGACGTCGAGGTCGCCGACGTTCACGATCTCGTAGCGTTTCGTAAAGATGTTCGTAAACCCCCGCTTTGGCAAGCGCCGTTGCAGGGGCATCTGCCCACCCTCGAACCAGGGCGGCAGGGAGCCTCCCGAACGTGCTTTCTGCCCCTTGTGACCGCGACCTGAGGTTTTGCCCAGGCCACTCCCCGGTCCGCGTCCGACCCGCTTGATGCTCTGCCGGGACCCCGGGGCGGGGCGCAGTTCATGCAGCTTCATGGATGCCGCTCTCCTTGCTCAGCCGCGTTCTCGGTCACCAGGGTGCAGCGCACCAGGTGGGGGACCTTGTTGATCATGCCACGCACCGCCCGGCTGTCTTCCCGACGCACGGTGTGGTGCAGCCGGCGCAGCCCCAAGCCCCGCAGCACGAGCTTCAGCTTCGTTGGCGAGCCGATGCCGCTCTTCACGAGGGTGATGTCGATGTAGCGCGCCATGCTCCTCTCCCGTCCCGCCCAGGCGCTGCTGGGCTACGCGAACAGCTCCTCCACCCGCTTGCCGCGCAGGGAGGCTACGTCGGCGGCATCGCGGAGCTGCTCAAGCCCGTTCATGGTGGCCCGCACCACGTTGTGGGGGTTCTTCGAGCCGAGCGACTTGGTGAGGATATCGCGCACCCCCACGGCCTCCAGCACCGCCCGCACGGCGCTGCCGGCGATCACCCCGGTGCCTTCCGAGGCCGGACGCAAGAACACCCGGCCGGCTCCATAGACGCCGACCACCTGGTGGGTGATGGTGCTTCCCTTCAGGGTGATGTGGCGGAGATCTTTCTTGGCTTTCTCGATAGCCTTGCGGATCGCCTCGGGCACCTCGTTGGCCTTCCCCTTGCCGATGCCGACGGTGCCGTTGCGGTTGCCCACCACCACGAGGGCGCTGAAGCTGAAACGCCGCCCACCTTTGACCACTTTCGCCACGCGGTTGACGTTGATGATCTTGTCAACGAACTCGGCTGGCTGTCCCCGCTCTTCCACACTCTGCTCCTCTGCCCGTCTCGTCTCGTGCGGGCGACCTCCTGCCACGGGGCGCCGCGGTTAGAACCGCAGCCCCTTCTCGCGTGCGGCATCAGCCAGCGCCGCGATCTTGCCGTGATACCGGTAGCCGTTGCGATCGAAGACCACGCTGGTGATACCCTGCGCCAGCGCCGCCTCGGCGATCTTCTCCCCGATCACCTTCGCCATGGCCACAGTGGCCGTCTTGCCGTCGGTCGGCTTGAGGGCCTTCGCCGTGCTGGTGCACGCCGCCAGGGTCACGCCGCGGTGATCATCGATGAGCTGCGCATAGATGTGCTTGTTGCTCTTGAAGACGCTGAGGCGCGGCCGTGCAGGCGTGCCGGAAACCTTCCGACGCACGCGCTGCTTCCGAAACTGGCGTCCTCGTGCTCGCAGCGACAGCATCGCCTCACCTCACTCCCGCTCCGCGCCCCGCGCGGCGCTGCCGTGGGCCGCCGGCGGCCTCTCCGGCATCGCCGGGGCGGTGCCTGTTACTTGCCGGCCTTGCCCGCCTTGCGGCGCACAACCTCATCGCTGTAGCGGATGCCTTTTCCCTTGTAAGGCTCGGGGGGCCGCTTGGCCCGGATATCGGCCGCCACCTGGCCCACGCGCTGCTTGTCGATGCCGCGCACGACGATGGTGGTGCGCTCGACCGCCAGCTCGATCCCTTGCGGGGGGAGGTAGGCGACCGGGTGCGAGAATCCCAAGCTGAGGTTGAGGGTGGCGCCGCTGAGGGAGACGCGGTAGCCCAACCCCTGCACCTCGAGCCGTTTCTCGAACCCTTGCGTGACGCCCCGCACCATGTTCGCCAGGAGCGCCCGCATCAGACCATGGCGCGCCCGCAGGCGGCTGCCGTCGCCGCTGCGCTCGCAGTGGATGTGGTCGCCGTCCCGCCGCAGAGTCACCCCCTCAACGACGGGCTGCGTCAGCATTCCTTTCGGCCCGCTGACCGTGATCACGCCGTCGCTGATGTCGCAGCGGACCTCTTTCGGCAGGAGGATCGGCAGCCTGCCAATGCGGGACATGATGGTTCCTCCTTACCGCCGACGGCTACCAGATGCCGCAGAGCACTTCACCGCCAAGGTGCAACCGGCGGCAGGCGCGATCGACCAGGAGACCGCGCGAGGTGGAGACGATGGTGATGCCCATGCCGCCAAGCACTTCGGGCACCTCATCGTAGCCAGCGTAGATGCGGCAGCCCGGCTTGCTGATGCGTCGCAACCCCTGGATGGCGTTGCGCTCGCCGAGGTACTTCAGCGTGATCCGCAGCATCCCCTGCTTGGTGTCCTCGGTGAGCGTGAAGTTCGTGATGTACCCCTCCTCCCGCAGCAGCTCGGCGATGCGCACCTTCAGGCGCGAGGCCGGCAGCTCGACGGCGGCGTGCTTGGCCTGAATGGCGTTGCGGATGCGGGTCAGCATGTCGGCGATGGGGTCCGTCATACTCATTCCGTGGGCTCCTGTTGCAGCGCGCACGCGGCGGCGACACCCCTCCCGCCCGTACGCCCGGCTTGCTTACCAACTCGCCTTGATGACCCCTTGGATCTCGCCGTTGAGGGCAAGGTTCCGAAAGCAGATGCGGCACATCTCGAAGCGCCGCAAAAAGCCGCGCGGCCGGCCGCAGAGGCGGCAGCGGTGGTAGGCCCGCACGGCGAACTTTGGGGTGCGCTGCTGCTTGGCGATGAGTGATTTCTTAGCCATCCAATCGGTCCTCGAGGAAATGCGCCAGCGAACCGGCCGGGGTTTCCCCGCCTACTTGCGGAAGGGGACCCCCATGAGCGCCAGGAGGGCGCGGGCCTCTTCATCAGTCGCCGCGGTCGTCGCGATGACGATGCCGAGCCCCTTGATCTTCTCGATACGGTCGAAGTCGACCTCGGGGAAGATGAGCTGCTCGCGGATGCCGAGGGCGTAGTTGCCGCGTCCGTCAAACGCCTTCGGGGAGACGCCCTTGAAGTCGCGCACGCGCGGCAGCGCAACGTTGACGAGGCGGTCAAAGAACTCGTACATGCGCTGGCCGCGCAGGGTCACCATGCAGCCGATGGCCATGCCCGTGCGCAGCTTGAAGTTGGCGATGGACTTGCGGGCGCGGGTGACGACCGGGCGCTGCCCGGTGATCGACGCCACTTGTTCCACCGCCGAGTCGAGCAGCTTCGAGTTCTGGATCGCCTCCCCCAGGCCGACGTTGACGACGATCTTCTCGAGCCGCGGCACCTCCATGAGGTTGGCGTAGCCGAACTGCCGCCGCAGAGCCGGCATCACTTCAGCCTCGTACTTCTGGCGCAGCCGAGGTTTCATGCGTGCACCTGTGCGGCCGCCGTGTGCTGCACGCGCGGCCACCCTAGAGATTGTCGGGGGAGCCGTCAGCGCCACCCGCCACGCCGCGGGGACCCCCGCGGCCGCCGCCATCGCGGCCGGCGGCGCGCCGACGCCACCCTTAACCGCTCTTGCGAACGTTGGAGATGTGGATCTTCCCTTCGCGCTCGACGATGCCGCCCTGCCGGCTCAAGCGACCGGGTCGCGTATGCCGCTTGATGAAGTTGACCTTCTCCACCAGCACGCGCTGCTCATCGGGGAAGACCCGCAGGACCTTGCCGCTCTTCCCCTTCTCCTTGCCGGCAATGATGGTGACGAAATCATCCCGCCGCACGTGGAGCTTCGGCCGCTTCCCCGCCGTCTGCTTCTGCCGCCTGCTCATGGCCGTTCTCCTCTCGCCGCGCCGGGCCCGTGACCGCCGCCGCGGCGACCCTACAGCACCTCGGGCGCCAGGGAGATGATCTTCATGAAGTTCTTGCGTCGCAGCTCGCGCGCCACCGGGCCGAAGATGCGCGTGCCGATCGGCTCGCGCGCCTCGTTGATGAGGACGGCGGCGTTGTCATCGAAGCGGATGTACGAGCCGTCGGGCCGGTTCATCTCCTTGCGCGTCCGCACGACGACGGCCTTCTGCACGGTCCCCTTGCCGATATTGCTGTTCGGCGCCGCTTCCTTCACTGCCACGACGATGATGTCACCGAGGCGCGCGTAGCGCCGGCGGGTGCCGCCGAGGACCTTGATGCACTGCACCCGGCGCGCTCCGGTGTTGTCCGCCACCTGCAGCATGGTCTTGACCTGGATCATCGTTCCCACTCTCTGGCTGGGTCGATCTCGTGCGCGCCGGCGGGCTTACTGAGCCTTGGCGACGATCGCGAGGAGGCGCCAGCGCTTGCGGCGGCTGAGGGGGCGGCTCTCGATGATGCGCACGGTATCCCCCACGGCACAGCGATTGTGCTCGTCGTGCGCCATGAACTTCTTGGAGGAGCGGATCGTCCGACGATACATCGGATGCTGGACGAGCCGCGATACTTCCACGGTGATAGACTTGTCGGCCTTCGTGCTCACCACGCGACCGAGTTGAACCCGTCGACGCCGTTCTTCACTCATCGTCGCCTCTTCTCAGGGTGCGCCGCGTCACCCCTGCCACCGCTGGTTGCGCCGCCTCACGCGCCTGAGGCGGCCGACGCCTCCCCCGCCGCGGGGGAGCGCCGGCGTTCGTGCCGGACCGTCTTCAGGCGCGCCAGGTCGCGCCGCACGGCGGGCAGGCGCATGGGGTTATCGAGCTGGCTCGTGGCATGCTGGAAGCGCAGGTTGAAGAGCTCCGTCTGCAGCTCTCGCTCCTTCTCCTCCAGCTCGCGCTCGCTGAGGTCGCGGAGTTCACGCGCGCGCATGGCAGCGGCCTCCCTCCTGGTTAGAGCTCCTCGCTGTCAACAAAGACGGTGGCCAGACTGAGCTTGCGCCCGGCGAGGCGCATGGCCTCACGCGCGACGGGCGCCGGCACGCCATCCATTTCGTAGAGGATGCGTCCGGGCTTCACCACCGCCACCCAGAACTCGGGCGCGCCTTTCCCCTTCCCCATGCGCGTCTCGTTCGGTTTCCGCGTCACCGGCTTGTCGGGGAAGATGCGAATCCAGATCTTGCCGCCGCGCTTGACGTGGCGCGTCATCGCAATACGCGCCGCCTCGATCTGCCGGTTCGTGAGGCGCCCCGGCTCGAGCACCCGCAGGCCGAAGCGCCCGAAGGCCACGCTGCCGCCGCGGTCCGCCGTGCCCCTGGTGCGTCCCTTCTGCTGTTTCCGGTACTTCACTTTCCGCGGCATCAACATGGCCGGCTACCTCGAAGCTCGCGGCTCGGCGCTCTCTTCCGCCTGCTGCCCGGGCAGCACCTCGCCGTTGAAAATCCACACCTTGACGCCGATGACGCCGTACGTCGTCTTGGCCTCCGCGAAGCCATAGTCGATGTCGGCCCGCAGCGTGTGGAGGGGGACCCGCCCCTCGCGGTACCACTCGCGCCGGGCGATCTCGGCGCCGCCGAGGCGGCCGGCGACCATGATCTTCACCCCCTCGGCCCCGAAGCGCATGGCCGAGCCCACGGCTTTCTTCAGGGCGGTGCGGAAGTTGACCCGCCGCTCAAGCTGCAAGGCGACGTTCTCGGCCACGAGCTGGGAGTTCGTTTCGGCCCGCCGGATTTCGCGGATGTTGATCGCCACCGGGTTGCCGATGGCGGTCTGGATGTCGGCTTTCAGGCGGTCGACATCTTGACCGCGCTTGCCGATGACGAGGCCGGGCCGCGAGGTCCAGATGTTGATCCGGGCGCGGTTCGCCGCCCGCTCGATGCCGATGCGCGCCACGCCGTGGTGCTTCAGCCGCTGCTTCAGGAAGCGGCGGATGAAGAGGTCCTGGTGGAGAACGTCGGCGTAGTCCTTGCCGGCAAACCAGCTCGACTGCCAGGTCTTGATGTAGCCAAGGCGAAACCCGGTTGGGTGCACCTTCTGTCCCACAATCGTCTCCTTGCCGGCCCCGGGGGCCTAGGCGGACGCCTCGTCGTCGCTCAGCAGCACGCGGAGGTGGCTGGTGCGCTTGCGGATCATGGTGGCCCGCCCGCGCGCCCGCGGCCGCCAGCGCTTCGCCATCGGGCCGCCATCGACGCAGACCTCGGCCACCAGCAGCGCGTCGACGTCTTCCACCGCATGGTTGGCGCCGGCGTTGGCCACCGCCGAGCGCATGAGCTTCTCGAGCACGCGCGCCGCCTCGCGCTCCGTTGCCGCCAGGATGCTGAGCGCCTGCGGCACCTTCTTGCCGCGGATGAGGTCGGCGACCTGGCGTGCCTTGCGCGGCGACAGATGGCGATAGCGCAGCCTTGCTGACACTTTCATGGCGCGTCCCTCTCCGCCTTACGTCTTCGTGATCATGCGCCTCGTCATGCCGCTGTGGCCGCGGAAGGTGCGCGTGGGGGCGAACTCGCCGAGCTTGTGCCCCACCATGTTCTCGGTGATGAAGACGGGCACGAACTTGCGGCCGTTGTGCACCGCGACGGTGTGGCTGATGAACTCCGGGGTGATCGTCGAACGCCGCGACCAGGTGCGCACGACGCTCTTCTCGCCGCCGCGGTTCATCACCTCGATCTTCTTCAGGAGGTGATCATCGATGAAGGGTCCCTTCTTGATGGACCGTGACATGCGCTTCTCCCGCCCGCCGCCAGGGACCGCCGCCCTGCGCGGCTGCCTCGCCTAGACCTTGCGGCGCCGAATGATAAGCCGATCCGAGAGCTTGGCGCGGCGCGTCTTGTACCCCTTCGTCGGCACGCCCCACGGGGTCACCGGGTGGCGCCCGCCGGAGGTCTTCCCCTCGCCGCCGCCGTGCGGATGATCGACGGGATTCATGGCCACCCCGCGCACCCGCGGCATGCGGCCCATCCAGCGGCTGCGTCCCGCCTTGCCGATGGTGATGTTCTCGTGGTCGGCGTTCCCCACCTTGCCGATGGTGGCCCGACAGCTCACCGGCACCTGCCGCACTTCGCCCGACTGCAGTTTCAGCACGGCGTACTTGCCCTCTTTCGCCATGAGCTGGGCGCTCGTGCCGGCGCTGCGCATCAACTGGCCGCCGCGCCCCTTGGAGAGTTCGATGTTGTGGACGAGCTCGCCGAGAGGAATCTCCGCCAGGTCAAGGGCATTGCCGCTGCGAATCTCCGACCCCGTGCCGGAGGTGAGGATGGTCCCCACCGCCAGGCCCTCCGGCCAGAGGATGTAGCGCTTCTCTCCATCCGCGTAGTGGAGGAGCGCCAAGTAGGCGGAGCGGTTCGGGTCGTACTCGATGGCCGCCACCTTGGCCGGCACGCCGTCCTTGTTGCGCTTGAAATCCACCACGCGGTAGCGCCGCTTGTGCCCGCCGCCGCGCCAACGGCTGGTGATGCGGCCAGCGTTGTTGCGCCCCCCGGTCTTATGGTACGGACGCAGGAGGGATTTCTCCGGGGTGCGTTTCGTCAGCTCCTCGAAGGTCGCCGCCGTCTGGAAGCGGCGCCCTGGCGAGGTTGGACGGTAGTGCTTGAGTGCCATGGTGCATCCTGTCCCGTCAAAACCTGCAGGGTGGACGCCCGGCGCGGGCCGCGCGGCGTTACGCTACACCCCTTGGAAGAACTCGATGCGGTCGCCCGGCTTCAGTTTCACGATGGCTTTCTTCCAATCCGGCCGGCGCCCCTGCCGCCGCCCCTGCCGCTTCATCTTGCCGCGCAGGTTCATGGTGGCCACCTCGAGCACCGACACCTTGAAGAGTGTCTGCACGGCCTGGCGGATTTCCGGCTTGGTGGCGCGGCGATCGACGACGAAGGCCACGGTGTTGCTCGCCTCCGTGCCGGCGGAGGTCTTCTCGGTCACCACGGGGCGCTTCAACACGTCGTAGAGACTGATCATGGCTTCAGCACCTCGTGGACGCGCGCCAGGGCCGCGCGGCTGCAGATCACGGTCTCGTAATCCATCAGGTCGTAGGCGTTCAAGCCTTGCACCGGCAGCGTCTTGACGTGCTGGAGGTTGCGCACTCCGAGGCGCAGGTTCGGTTGCTCCTCGGCAACGAGGAAGAGGGCCTTGGCGGCGGCGCCGAGCCGCTGCAGCAGTTCCACCGCCAAGCGTGTCTTCGGCGCGCTGATCTCCACCTCATCGAGAACGACGAGGTTGCCGCTCCGGGCCTTCAGCGTCAGGGCCTGCCGCAGGGCGGCGCGGCGCACCTTGCGCGGCACGCGGTAGGCGTAGCTGCGGGGCTTCGGCCCGAAGACGATGCCGCCGCCGCGCCAGAGCGGCGAGCTGCGTCGGCCGGCGCGGGCGCGGCCGGTGCCTTTCTGGCGCCACGGCTTGCGCCGGCTGGCCCGCACCTCGGAACGCCCCAGGGTGCTGGAGGTGCCGCGCCGGCGGTTCGCAAGCTGCATGACGACCACGTCGTGGAGGACGTGCGGCCGCACCTCCACGTTGAAGATCTCGTCATGAAGCTCGGCGCTCCCGACCTCTTCGTTCTGTTGATTCCGGACGCTGAGCTGCATCGTCGACTCTCGCCACTTCGGGCGGCGCCGAGGAACTCCCTCTCGGCCCCCGCGCTCCTACGTTCCGCTTCGTCCCAGAGCCTCCGGCGCGCGGGGGACTCCGCCTGCCCGCCTCCCGGGCGGAACCCTCGGCCATCCCCAACGCCGCCATCTCCCGGCGCGGCTCTTCCCAGCGCTACAGCTTGATCTCGATATCGACCCCGGCGGAGAGGTCGAGCTTCATCAAAGCATCCACTGTATTCGGCGTGGGCTCGAGGATATCGAGGAGCCGCTTGTGGGTGCGAATCTCGAACTGCTCGCGCGATTTCTTGTCGACGTGCGGCGAGCGCAGCACGGTGTAGAGATTCCGGCGCGTCGGCAACGGGATGGGCCCGACGACGCGCGCCCCGGTGCGCTTCGCCGTATCGACGATCTCGCCCACGGATTGGTCGAGGATGCGCTGATCGTAGGCTTTCAAGCGTATGCGTATCTTCTGGTGCTCCGTCATGGTCTGGCGCGTCCCCACCTGGCTGCAAACTACTTGGGAGAGCTGGATGCGATGCGGCGCGGCGCGGTCCTGGGCGGCGGCAGCGGCCCTGCCTCGCCTAGGCGAGGATGTCACTTATCACCCCGGCCCCCACCGTCCGCCCCCCCTCGCGGATCGCAAACCGCAGCTCCTTCTCCATGGCGATCGGCATGATCAGCTCCACCTCCACCCGCACGTTGTCCCCCGGCATCACCATCTCCGTCCCCTCCGGCAGCTTC
>JACPUC010000012.1 GCA_016192455.1 Candidatus Tectimicrobiota bacterium
CCTCGCGCGCCCCGGCTTGGAGGGGCGGTTCGCGAACCGCCCCTACGGGATGGGCGTGTGGGGGAGCATGGGTTCCTCACAAGCCCCTTGCCAATGCAGCGAACAGCGCCGCAACGATGTAAGCGAACTTCTGAGACGCCACCCTAGAGCTTCACCTTCGCCATGGTGTGCTTCACCTCTTCGGCGGAGCTCTGCAGGGCCTTCAGGTCGGCATCATTGAGCTTCAGCTTGATGATCTGCTCGATGCCCTTGGCGCCGAGCTTCACCGGCACGCCGACGAAGACGTCGCGGATGCCGTACTCGCCTTCCAGCCAGGCGGCGCACGGCAGAATGCGCTTCTTGTCCCTGACGATCGACTCGACCATGGCGCAGACCGCCGCGCCCGGTGCGTAGTAGGCGCTGCCGGTCTTCAGGTAGTTGACGATCTCGCCGCCGCCCTTGCGGGTGCGCTCGACGATGGCGTCGATGCGCTCCTTGGGGATGAGTTCGGTGATGGGAATGCCGGCCACGTTCGAGTAGCTGACGATCGGCACCATGGAGTCGCCGTGCCCGCCGAGCACGAAGCCCTGGGTATCCTCCACCGACACCCCCACCTCCATGGCGATGAAGGTGCGGAAGCGCGTCGAATCGAGGACGCCGGCCATGCCGATGACGCGATGTTTGGGCAGCTTGCTCACCTGCTTGGCCACCCAGACCATGACGTCGAGGGGGTTCGAAACGACGATGAGCACGCAGTTCGGCGACTGCTTCACCGCCTGCTCGGCGCAGCTCTTGACGATCTCCGCGTTCGTCGTCACCAGGTCGTCGCGGCTCATGCCGGGCTTGCGGGCCAGGCCCGCGGTGATGATCACCACATCAGAGCCGGCGGACGCCTCGTAGGAGCTGGTCCCCACGATGTTGCAATCGAACCCCTCGATGGGACCCGCCTCCATGAGGTCAAGCCCTTTCCCTTGCGGGATGCCGTCCACCACATCGACGAGGACGATGTCGCCTAACTCTTTTGCAGCAATCCAGTGAGCCGTCGTCGCACCTACATTCCCAGCGCCAACAATGGTAATCTTCTTCCGCATCGTCTGTACCTCGTGGTTGGGTTCGAAGTTCCCTGGCGTGGGATCGCTCCCTTGCGCCGCCTCTCCTGGCCTCCGTCGGCGACTCTGCGGCCGCGCTACAGCCGCTCGATGATGGCGTCGGCGAACTCGCTCGTCCCCACCTCCTTGGCTCCCGTCATCTGGCGCGCCAGGTCGTAGGTCACCACCTTCTCGGCCACCGTCTGCTCGATGGCGCGGCTGATGCGGCCCGCCGCCTCTTTCCAACCGAGGTACTCGAGCATCATCACGCCCGACAGGATGGCCGAGCCGGGGTTGACCTTGTTCTGGCCGGCGTACTTCGGCGCCGTGCCATGGGTGGCCTCGAAGATGCCGATGCAGTCGCCGATATTGGCCCCCGGCGCCATGCCCAAGCCGCCGATCTGCGCCGCGCAGGCGTCGGACAGGTAGTCGCCGTTGAGGTTCGTGGTCGCCAGGACATCGTAGTCGCTGGTGCGCGTGAGGACTTGCTGGAACATGTTGTCCGCGATGCGATCGTTGAGGAGGAGCTGGCCCGCCGGGACCCTGCCGCCGTGCCGGGCCTCGACCTCGGCTTCGGTCACCAGCGCGCCGACGAACTCCTCGCGGGCCACCTCGTAGCCCCAGTCGCGGAAGGCTCCCTCGGTGAACTTCATGATGTTGCCCTTGTGGACCAGGGTGACGCTGCGCCGACCCGCCTCAAGGGCGTACTGGATGGCTTTGCGCACGAGGCGCTTGGAGCCGGTGATGCTGATCGGCTTGATGCCGACCCCGGAGTCCGCCCGGATGCTGGCGCCCATGCTGCCATTCAGGTAGGCGATGAGCTGCTTCGCCTCGGCGCTGCCGGCGCGCCACTCGATGCCGGCATAGACGTCCTCGGTGTTCTCCCGGAAGATGACCATGTCCATCTGTTCGGGATGCTTGACGGGGGCGGGGAGGCCGGTGATGTAACGCACCGGCCGAATGCAGGCGTACAGGTCGAGCACCTGGCGCAGGGTGACGTTGAGGCTGCGGATGCCGCCCCCCACCGGCGTTGTCAGGGGCCCCTTCAGCGCCACGAGGAAGGTCTCGATCGCCTTCAGCGTATCCGCCGGCAGGACCTCGCCATAACGCTCCTGGGCGGCGTCGCCGGCGAACACCTCGAACCAGACCAGGCGCCGCGTGCCAGTCCAGGTCTTCGCCACGGCGGCATCCAGCACGCGCCGGGCCGCCGTGGTCACGTCGGGACCGACCCCGTCGCCGGCGATGAACGGGATGATCGGCCTGGCCGGCACCTCGAGACGACCGTCGCTGACGCGAATGGGAGCCCCCTCGCTTGGCGTCACAAGCTTCTCGAACTCGACGGCTGCGCTTCCGACCTCCATGGCCATACGCTCACCTTCACGTCTGCTCGGTAGCTTCCATGCAGGAGCGGCGCGCAACAGCGCTCCGCGCTCTGCCCGCCTCCGGGCCGGAGACGCAGGCGCACCCCCTTCCAGCTTACCCGCCAAGTAGCATCGCGTGGAGACTGTTGGAGGAAATGGACTCAGGACGAAAGGCCCGGGGTCGCGCGCCGCGCAGCTTGCCGCGCCGTCGAGGCGCCGCCCGCCTCGCAGACGCACGGCCGCCATCCCCCCGCCGCGGTGCCGCCTCCCTGCTCGGAGCAAGCTGGGAGGTGCCCCGGCGCCGCACGGTCGAGAGGACACCCGAGAAGGCCACGTAAAATCCCTAAAATATCCCATATAACCCCCATCGGGCAGGTGTCAAGGAGAAAGCGCAGATTTCCTGGAGTTGCCCGTCGCCGCGAAAGGCTTGCCGCACCCCGATGACAGCGCCACCCGCACGTGCTAGCATGGGTCCCATGGAACCGGCCCACGCGCAACGCCAAACGTCCCCGGCGCGCCTTGCGGTGACCATGGGTGATCCGGCGGGGATCGGTCCGGAGATCGTCGCCAGGCTCCTTGCCGACCCCGAGGCGGCGCACTGCCGCATCCTCGTGGTGGGAGCAGCGACGGTGCTGCGCGCCAGGCAGGAGGCCCTGGGGTTGCCGGCGGTGGAGCCGGTCCTGCGCGCCTCCGAGGTGGATGCCGGCACGCTCCCTGCGCGAGGGCTGCCGGGTCATCCCTGCGTGGTCGATGTTGATGATGGGCTGGCCGCCGGGCTGCGGCTCGGCAAGGTGCAGCCGGAGGCTGGCGAGCTCGCATATCGCTCCATTTGCACGGCGGTGCGCCTGGTGCAGAACGGCCGTGCCGATGCCGTGGTGACGGCCCCGATCAACAAGGCGGCGCTGCGGCAGGCCGGGCATGCCTACCCCGGCCACACCGAGCTGCTGGCCGAGCTGTGCGGCAGCGGCGACGTGGCCATGATGATGGCCGAGGAGCGCCTGAAGGTCACCCTGGCAACCATCCACGTGCCCCTCGCCAAGGTGCCGTCGCTGCTGTCTACGGCGGCGATCGGCAGTGCCATCCGTTTGACGGCGCAGTTCCTCGGCCGCCTCGGCATGCCCGCGCCGCGCCTGGCGGTGGCGGGGCTGAACCCCCACGCCGGCGAGGGCGGCCTGTTCGGCGACGAGGAGGAGACGATCATCCGTCCCGCCGTCGAGGCGGCGCGCAGCCGCGGCCTTGACGTGAGCGGGCCGCTGCCGGGTGACGTGGTCTTCCACCAGGCGGTCCTGGGGCGCTACGATGCCGTCATCGCCATGTATCACGACCAGGGGCTCATTCCCGTGAAGCTCCTGGGGTTCGGCCGGGCGGTGAACGTGACTCTGGGCCTGCCCTTCCTGCGCACCTCCGTCGATCACGGCACGGCCTTCGATATCGCCGGGCGCGGCGTCGCCGATGCAACGAGCCTGAAGGTCGCCACCCTGATGGCGGCGCGCTGGGCCGCGAGGTGGCAGCGTGATCCCTAGGTCCCGCGGGCGCACCGGCGCGCGCCGGCAGCGGCGGCCGTCGGCCCGCCTGCGCAGGCGCCAGGGGCGGCACTTCCTGCGCCGCCCGGAGATACTGGCCGAGATCGCGGCCCTGGCGGGCATCGGGCCGCGGCAGACCGTGCTCGAGATCGGCTGCGGCGAGGGGTTCCTCACCGCCGCCCTGGCGGAGCAGGCGTGCAAGGTGCTCGCCGTCGAGGTGGATCGGCGCCTCATCGAGGTCGCCCGCCGCAACCTCCTGCCGGCGCCGAACGTGGCGCTCCTCTGCGCCGACATCCTCAGCCTCGATTTGCGCCGCCTGCCGCCCGGCATCGTCGCGGTGGGGAACCTTCCGTACTCCATCGCCACGCCGATCATCTTCCGCTGCCTGGAGCATCTCGAGCGCTTCGCCTCGTTGACCTTCACGGTGCAGCTCGAGGTGGCGGAGCGCCTCGTTGCAAAGCCGGCAACGAAGCCCTACAGCGTGCTGAGCGTCGCCGTGCAGCTCCGCTGTCATGTCGAGGCGCTGCTGAGCATTCCGCGCCGGGCCTTCTCGCCGCCGCCGCGGGTCGATTCCGCCGTGGTGCGTTTCCTCCCCCTGCGTGAGCCGCCCGTGCCGGCGGCCGAGCAGCCGCAGCTTCTGCGGGTGGTGCGCACCGCCTTCGCCCAGCGGCGCAAGACGCTGCGCAATGCCCTCCTCGGCGCCGGCTGGCTTGATTGGCGCGGCGGCGACATCGACGCCTGCCTACAGCGCCTCGGCATTGCTCCCCAGCGCCGCGGGGAGACCTTGAGCCTGGCGGAGTTCGCGGCCCTGGCGCGGGCGGTGCCGCGGCCGCCGGCAGGGCGCCCGTGAGGCGCGGCCCCGGCTCTCCAAGGTGGCGCGTCGTTTCCCGTCACCACCATCCCCTCCCGGCCCTACGCCCGGCCTTCGCGGGTGAGAGGGCAGGGGAGGTGCGCGAGGAGGATTTCCGCCATGATCCCTCGCTCTGCCGCCGCTCTCTTGTGGCTTGGAGCCTGCCTCCCGAGCCTTCTCCTGGCCTGGTCCAGCGGTCCAGCCGGCGCCCAGCCGCGGCTGGACAAACATGAGGTGACGAACCGCGAGTACGCCGCCTTCGTGGCGGCCCAGGGACACCGGCCCCCCGGGCATTGGAACGGCGCCAAGCCGGATGATGCCATCGCCGACGAGCCGGTCGTCCTCGTGACGTTCCACGACGCCGAGGCCTACTGCGCCTGGGCGGGGGGCAAGCGCCTGCCGAACGTGGAGGAGTGGCAGCGCTCCTGCCGGGACCGAGAGCTCGACAAGCTCGGCATGGTCTGGGAATGGACCTCGACGCTCACGCCGGGCCGCGGCGGAGAAGGATTCAGGGCGCTCTGCGGGCCTGGCCTGGAGAACACCGGCTGCGACTGCTCCCACAGCTACCATCCGACCTGGATGAATGAAGTGAAAGGCTTTCGCTGCACCGCCGCCCCGCCCATGGCCGAGGTCTGGCCTGGGATCGACAGAGGCGCGGAGCGTTGGGCTGACCGGCAGGCGGAGGAACCTGGCCCCTGAGGTGATCGAGCGGCGAACCTGGCGGATTTGTTGTAGGGAGGCGGACCCTGCGCCACGGCGAAGGCTGCCGCGCCGCCGTCACGACCGCGCCGGGAGACCATCCAGAGGCTTCCCGGCACATACAGCAACGCCACCCGGCGCTGGTCCTGCCGGGCGGCGTTGTTGCTTCACGCAAGCTGCCGCCCTTACTTGATGGCCAAGGGGTTGATGGGGCTGCCGATGCCGCCCTTGATATTCAGCGGCTGGGCGATGAAGAGGAACTCGTAGACACCGTCGGCGGCGCAATCCTCCGAGAGCTTTTCGAGGTCGAAGAGCTCGCCGATCATGACGCCGAGGTCGCGCAGCAGCACCGCATGCAGCGGGTAGAAGGCATCGGGGTGCTGGATGCGCGAGGGCTCCACCTCGAGGGAGACGTTATCGGCCGCCACGGCGGCGATCTCATGCTCGTGGATCCAGGGCGCCGTGTCGATGCCCAACCCCGGGTGGCCGTCCTTCCAGTAAGCGCTCTTGTCCTTCAGGCTATACCAGAACGGCACGTTGCCGGTGCGGATGAGGAGGGCGTCGCCGCTCTTGATCTCCACCTTCTGCGCCGCGGCGGTGGCCTCGAGGTCGGCGGCGGTGATGACGGCGCTCCCCTTCAGGGCCTCGGCGCCTTTCTGCCGCAGCACATCGAGGAGCACGCCGCGGGTGACGAATTGGGTGGCGAACTTGCCGATATCGAGCCGCCGCAGGCCGCCGAAGTTGGGGTTGCGCATGTAGGTCTCGGAGAAGCCGTTGTACATCTGGTTGCCGTACCAGGCATGGGCGAGACCGTCCCACTGCGTGGTGCTCTGGGTGGAGAGGTGGATGCCGTCGTCGCTGAACTTCACCCCGCCCTCGGGAATCTTGCCGCCGCCGGGCGCGCCCAGGGCGTAGTCGCCGGCGCCGAAGCGCATCCAGTGCTCGGGCAGGCCGCGGGCCGGGTGCACGGGACCGTGCCGGTCGAGCGGGATGGCGCAGGTGATCACCTTCCCCCGGCGCACCAGCTTCATGGCGTTCAAGAGCACCTCGGGGGTGATGTAGTTGGCGGCCCCCAGCTCATCATTGGCCCCCCACTTGCCCCAGTTCGAGAGGCGCGGGAAGGAGAAGTCGCTCGGCTCGGTCACGGTATCCTCCTCACGGGGCGGGAGCACGGGGGCCTGGCGTTTGAGTGATTCACGGTTCAAGTGCGAGGGAGCCGTGCCCCCTGGCGCACCCCTAATCGTAGGGGCGGTTCGCGAACCGCCCCTACAGCTCGCGGGAAACGGGAGGCTGGGGGAGCAAGGGTCCCCCGCCCAACCTCCCCCCGTACCAAGCCGCCCGCGACGCATCCACTTCGCGAGCGAACTTTTACGACCTCACCCTACCCCTTCGGCCGCTTCCAGACGCCGCGTTCCTGCAGGTCGCGGATGACCTTGCGGTGGATTTCCTGGCGCTCGGCGCGCTTCGGCGGCGGCGTGTGCAGAAAGAGGTTTTTCGGGAAGATCGGCTGCTCGTAGATGAGCTTGTACTGCTCCGTGCGCAGGTCTTTCAACCAGTTGCCGAACAGCGACTTGTCGCGGAAGTCGCGCAGGGCCTCGATGTCCACCATAGCGCTGCAGAAGGAGTCGGTGCCGGCGATGTGGTGGGCGATGACCTCGCCCTTGTAGTTGCACATCATCGAATGGCCGCCGGTGATGTCCCAGCCGTGCGGCGAGTCGGCGCTGAGCATGCCGAGGGCCGGGTTCGGCGCCAGCACGTAGCAGGTGTTGTCGAGGGCGCGCGAGCGGCAGCGCAGCTCGTACCAGCCGCGGCCCACCCACGGCTCGGGGTAGCCGGGCATGTAGATGACCTCGGCGCCGTTCATCGCCAGGCCGCGCGCCGTCTCCGGGAAGCTGTGGTCCATGCAGACGAGGGTGCCGAGGCGGCCGATCTCGGTGTCGCAGACGGGGTAGAAGGCGTTGAGATCATCGCCGTACTTGGCGACGTAGCGGTCCCAGACGTCGTGCGGCACGGTGCTTGGCTCGTTCGGGTAGACCTGCAGCTTGTGGTACTTGTGGATGACCTTGCCTTCGGGGTTGATGATGTAGGCGAGGTTGAAGTAGCGGTCCTCGATGAGGTCCGGCTCCACGGCGCGGATTTGGCCGATGAGGTAGATGTTGAAGTCGCGGGCGATGTCGCCCAGGTAGTCGGTCTCCGGCCCCGGCACCGTGGTCATCAGTTCGCGGCAGGAGCGCACGTGGTCCCAGTCCTGCACCGAGTCGGTGAAGCCCTGGATGGCGCCCTCGGTGAAGCAGATGAGCTTCACCGGGTACTCGAGGCTGGCCAGCCAGAAGCTGGCGCGGATGCCCTGCGCCAGGTGATCGAGGTTGCGCTTGACGTCATCGCGGCGTTGGATGTTGAGGAACGTGCTCTGCACGGCGACAGCAGTGTAACGGTCCATGCGGCTCCCTCCTTGTCGTGGAACGGGTCAGCGCAAGGCGCCCCCTTGCCGGCACAGGGCGGGGCGAGCCTCTCCACGTCTCTAACTTTTCCCAGGTTTAGGGTTCAGCTTAGCGTGGCGGAGCGGATCGGGTCAAGGCTGCGGCAGCCCCCACCCTGCCGTCCTGGGAGCGAAACAGTCGACGCCTTCACCACGACGCTTCAGGCCAGGGTGGTTCGGAACCAGGTCAGGTCAAGCAAACGCCGCCGGCAGGTCGCGCTCCGGGGGACCGTTGTACACGATGTCGCTCGCCGCGGCGGCCTTGAAGGGGCGCTCCTTGGTCATCTGCTCATGACTGTGCGCCACCAGGCCGACGGTGCGGGCGATGATGAAGAACCCCTTGCCGAGCCGCCAGTCGATGCCGAGATCGGAGATAAGGGCGGCGATGGCCCCATCGACGTTCAGCGGCAGCTCGCGCCCGAAGCCTTCCTTGATCGCCCCCTCGAGGGCGAGCGCCAGGCTGGTGTTCGGGCCGATGAGGTGCAGCCGCTCGGCCAGCTCGAGCATCTTCAGGGTGCGGGGATCGGGGTTGTGGATGGGGTGGCCGTAGCCGAGGATGCGCTGTTTCGCCTGCCGGTACTGCTGCACGACGCGCCGCGCCACCTCGGCGTGCTCGACGCCGGGGTGCGCCGCCAGGGCCTCCTGGAACATCTTGGCGCACTGCTCGATGGCGCCGCCGTGGATGTCCCCCAGGGCGTTCACGCCGGAGGCCACCGCCGCCTGCATGGGGACGCCGCAGGAGGCCACGAAGCGCGCCGCGTCAATGGAAGGCGCCGCCAGGCTGTGGTCCACGCTGGAGACGAGGATCGCCTCGATAAGCTTGCCTTCGTTGCCCTTCGGCAGCTCGCCCGCGAACATCAGGTAGACCACGTCGCCGAAGGAGCAGCGCTCCATGAGGTCCTCGATGCGGTAGCCGCGCACCAGAATCTTGCTGCGCGCCACGAAGGAGAGTTCGGTTCGCCAGAAATCGTCAGCCATGTGAGTCGCCCCTGTTCGAGTTGCGTCGTCTGGGATGACGTGGTCGCGTTGAACCGTCGGCGTTGACCCGCGGGAATGGCGCCCGCCGCCAGCCCGCCCGCGCCGCCTCAGGTCTTCAGCACCGCGCGCAGCCCGCCGACGAGGTCGTGCAGCTCCTCGACGACGTGGATGCCGGCGGCGCGCATGGCGGCCATCTTCGTCCTCGTGCTGCCGCGCTCCCCCTCGACGAGCACCGCCGCATGCCCGAAGCGCATGCCCGGCATCTCATCGACGAAGCGCCCGGCGATGAAGGCGAAGACCGGCAGGGTGGATCCCCCCTTGACGTAGAACTCGGAGAAGGTCTCCTCGGCGTTGCCCCCCGGCTCGCAGAAGATGACCATGGCCTGCGTCGCCGGGTCCTCCTGGAAGAGGGGCAGCACGTCCATGTACGTGGTGCCGACCATCGGGTCGCCGCCGATGCTGACGCAGGTGCTCTGGCCGATCCCCGCCTGGGTGAGGAGGTTGGCGATCTCGGTGGTCATGCCGCCGCTGCGGGAGACGATGCCCACCGGCCCCTCGGTGTAGGCCTTGCGCACGTCCGCCGCCGGCCCGCCCACCATGCCCGCCTTGGCGCGCGGCGGCGACAGGATGCCGAGGGAGTTCGGCCCCACGATGCGGGCGCCGCGCTCGTTCGCGAAGGCGATGAAATCGACCACGTCGTGCCGCGGCACGCGCTCCGTCACCACGACGACGAGCTGCACCCCGGCGTCCACCGCCTCGTAGACGGCGCCGCGCACGAACCCCGCCGGCACCGAGATGACGCTGGTGTTGGCGCCGTGCCGCTCCACCGCCTCGGCGACGCAGTCGTACACCGGCACGCCGTAGATCGACTCGCCTCCCTTGCCGGGGGTGCAGCCGGCGACGACCTTCGCCCCATAATCGAGGGAATGCTTCGTGAACGTGGTGGCCTCGCGGCCGGTGATGCCCTGCACTACGATTCGCGTCGCGTCGTCAATCAGAATCGCCACCGTCGATCTCCCCACCTCAGTGCATCGTCAGAGTTCCCCCCGGGTTCGTTGTCGAGCTCGTTGCTGCTTACGCCGCCGCAAAGGCCGCCACGGCGCGCCGCGCTGCTTCGTCGATGGAAACGGTGCGGTCGCAGTACGTGACGCCGTACTTCTTCAGGATCATGAAGCCGTCCCCCTCGTAGGAGCCGGGAATGCGGAAAATGGCGATCTTCTCCGCCGGCTTCTCGCCGCGCTCGACGATGGCCTTGATGACGCCGCGGGCGACCAGATCGACGCGAGTGTTGCTGACGACGTTCATGATGACGGCGATCTTCTCCACCCCCGGCTTGCTGAGGAGGTGGGCAACGAGGCGCTGCACCTTGCGGACGCTGGGGTTGCCGCCGATCTCGCAGTAGTTCGCCGGCTTGCCGCCGTGCTTGCGGATGGCGTCGAAGACCGTCAGGCTGGCGCCGCCGCCGCCGATGAGGAGGCCGAGCTGGCCGTCGAACTCGATCATGCGGCCGGCCACGCCGCGGTGGTCGCTGGCGTCGATCGCCGCCGCCGCCAGCTCGAAGGGCGTGGGGGGACGGGCGCCGGCCTCGCGCTTCGGGATGCCGTACTTCTCCTGCAGCTCGGCGTGCCGGCTGAGGGCGTCATCCTCGATGTCGATGTGGGCGTCGGCGGCCAGGAAGCGGCCGTCGGCGGTCTGCACGATGGGGTTGATCTCGGCGATCGTCGCATCCATGCGCTGGAAGAGAGTGGCGAGGCGGTGCAGGATGGCGCCGAGCTGCATGAGGGGGCGGCCGCTGAGGCCGGCCTTGCCGACCATCTGGCGGGCATGGAAGTCATGGAAGCCGACGCGGGGGTTGTAGGCGCGGCTGACGACGGCCTCCGGGCGCTCCTTGGCGAGAGTCTCGATGTCCACCCCGCCGGCGGCCGAGAAGAGCACCACCGGCTGCTTCTGGGCGAGGTTGTGGGTGGCCGCGGCGAAGAACTCCTGCTCCACCTGCAGGCGCTCCTCGACCAAGAGCTTCTCCACCTTATGGTTCAGTATGGTGCGGCCCAGGAGGTCGGCGGCGATGGCGCGGGCTTCCGCTTCGGTGTCGGCGAACTTCACGCCGCCCGCCTTCATGCGGCCGCCCGAGAGCACCTGTACCTTCAGGACGCGCCGCGCATCTCCGGCGATCTCCTCCGGGGAGCTGATCACCTGGCCTTGCGGGAGTGGAATGCCGTAGGCAGCCAGCAGCCGTTTCGCTTCGTATTCGTAGAGTCGCATCGCGGCACTCCCCTGCGAGTGGTCGTTGCGGCACGCCGCGCCGGTAGCGGCACATGCTCATCGTCGCAGGTAGGTATGCTCCCTTGGCGAGGGGATTGCAACGCCGAGAGGCTGCCAGGCGGCTGCCCGGAGCACGCGCCCGCCGCCGCGCAGGATGGTTAGCTCCGCGCCTGAAGACGCCGGGCGGCGTGCAGGCCCGGAATAGCGCCGCGGCGCACGCGGGGCACGCCCCTGGCGCGCCCTCCCCCATCGCCGTGTCACGCTACATGGCGCCCTCCACCCCGATCTTCTTCAGCTCCTTCGCCGCTGTTTTCGCGCTCACCGGCAGGTAGCCGTCCTTCACTACGACGAGCTGCCCCTCCTTGCTGAAGACGAACTTGAGGAACTCACGGCGCAGCACGTCGAGCTCCCGGTTCGGGTCCTTCACGAGATAGATATTCAGGTAGCGGCTGATGGGGTAGTTGCCCTTGACCACCATCTCGAAAGTCGGCAGGTAGGCCTTCGCCCCCTCTTTCTTGGCTACGGCCAGGGCTTTCACATCCGAGGTCCGATAGCCGATGCCGCTGTAGCCGATGCCGTTGCGATCCTCGGTGATGCCCTGCACGACAGAGGCGGAACCCGGCTGTTCCTTCACCTCGTCCTTGTAGTCACCCTCCTTCAGCGCCCCCTCTTTAAAGTACCCGTAGGTGCCGGAGGCGGAATTGCGCCCATACAGACTGAGGCGCCGGGTTGCCCATTCGCCGCGCAGGCCGAGGTCGCCCCAGGTGGTGATGGCGCGGGGGTAGCCATGCTTGCGCGTCTTCGAGAAGATCGCGTCCACCTGCGCCAGCGTCAGCTCCTGCAGGGGGTTATCCTTGTTGACGTAAACTGAGAGGCCATCGAGGGCCACGCTCAGGCGCGCGGGCTTGAAGCCGTACTTCTTCTCGAACGCGTCCTGCTCGTTGGATTTCATGAGGCGGGACATGGGGCCGAACTGCGCCGTGCCGGCGGCGAGGGCGGGCGGCGCCGTGCTCGAGCCTTTCCCCTCCACCTGGATGTTCACGTTCGGGTAGTACTTCTCGAACCCCTCCGCCCACAGCGTCACGAGGTTCACCATCGTATCGGAGCCCACGCTGCTGAGGTTGCCGCTCACTCCTTGCACTGCCCGGTAGCTCGGCAGCGCCGGGTCCACCTGCACGGGTTGCGCTGCCACCCAGACCGGCCAGCTCAGGACGAGCAGGAGAGCTAGGGCCCAAAGGCCGCGCCGACGAGAACCGGATGCCCGCGTCATGGTTTTCCTCCTTTCCACCGCATGGTGTGCTGCATGAGGGCCCGGCCCGCGTGGCCCGAAGGCGACGCCGCAGCCACGCCGGGCAGGAGCCGCGATGCTGCGTTGGGAATAACATAGCAGGACCGTGTGCCGATCAGTTGAACACGCGGCAACGAGACGGTCACATTTCGTGACGATGGCGCAAACTCGGCGGCGCGCTGGGCGCTCAGCGCCGTTGCCGTGGATTCAGGAGGTCGTGGAGGCCATCGCCGAGGAAGTTGAAGCCGAGGATGGTGAGCATGATGGCGAAACCGGGGAAAAGGGTGAGGTGGGGGGCGACGAGGAGGTAGTGGCGCCCTTCATTGAGCATGCTCCCCCAGCTCGGCGTCGGCGGCTGCACCCCCAGGCCCAGGAAGCTCAAGCCGGCCTCCGCGAGGATGGCGCCGGCCATGCCGAAGGTGGCCTCCACGATCACCGGCGAGAGGACGTTCGGCAGCAGGTGCCGGGCGATGACGCGGCGGGGCCGCGCTCCCAGGGCCTGCGCCGCCGTCACGTAGTCGAGCTGGCGGGCCGCCAGCACCTGGCCGCGCACCAGCCGCGCGTAGCCCACCCAGCCCATCACCACGAGGGCCAGGATGACGTTGCCGAGGCTCGGTCCCAAGACGCCCATCAGCGCAATGGCCAAGAGGATGCCAGGAAAGGCGAGGAAGATGTCGACGAGCCGCATGAGGAGCTCGTCGAGGCTGCCGCGGAAGTAGCCCGCCAGGGCGCCCAGGAGGGTGCCGATGCCGGCCGCCAGCAGCACCGTCACGACCCCCACGTAGACGGAGATGCGCGTGCCGTGGAGGATGCGGCTGAGGATATCGCGTCCCAGGCGGTCCTGCCCCAGGAGGTGCGCGCGCCCCGGCCGCTCCAGCCCCTCGAAGAGGTGTTGCGCGGTCGGGCTGTGCGGCGCCAGCCACGGCGCCAGCAGGGCGGTGGCCAGCAGGGCGAGGGTGAGTCCCCCGCCGACCCACAGCTTGAGACCAAGACGCGGCAGGCGCAGCCTCACGGCTCGCTCTCCTCCTCCGCCGCAAGACGGAGCCGCGGGTCAATCCAGACGTAGAGGACATCGACGACGAGGTTTACCAGCACGTATCCCAGGGCAATCACCAGGACGCACCCCTGCACGAGCGGGAAATCGCGCCCCTGGATGGCCTGGATCACCAGCCGCCCGATCCCCGGCCAGGCGAAGATCGTCTCCGTGATGATCGCCCCGGAGAGCAACGCCCCGAACTGCAGCCCCAGCACCGTGACGAGCGGGATGAGGGCGTTCGCCAGGGCGTGCTTGAAGAGCACGAGAAGCTCGCGCAGCCCCTTGGCCCGCGCCGTCCGCAGGTAGTCGCTGCCCAGCACGTCGAGCACCGAGGCCCGCGTCATGCGCGTGAGGATCGCCGCCAGGGCGCTCCCCAGAGTGAGCGCCGGCAGGACGACGTGCGCCGCGCCGCCGAAGCCGCTCACCGGCAGGAGGCGCAGCTCGATGGCGAAGAAGATGATGAGGAGCGGCCCCAGCCAGAAGTTCGGCATCGAGATGCCGAGAAGCGCCAGGAGCATGGAGCCGTGGTCGTAGAGCGTGTTGTGCCGCGCCGCGGCCAGGATGCCGAGGGGCACCGCCAGGAGAATCGCCACGGCGAGCGACACCACGGTGAGCAGGATGGTTGCCGGCAGGGTGCGGGCAATGGCGGCGAGGACCGGTTCACGCGTGCTGAGGGAGCGGCCGAGGTCGCCCTGGGCGAGTCGGCCGAGGTAGCGCAGGTACTGGACGTGCAGCGGCGCGTCGAGCCCGAGCTGCCGCCGCAGGGCCGCCTTGTCCGCCGCCTGCGCCATCTCCCCCAGCATCGACTCCACCGGGTCGCCGGGGATGAGGTGGAGAGTGAGGAAGACGACGGTCATCACCCCGAGGACCGCCGGGATGGTCAGCGCCAGACGGCGAAGAACGTAGCGTCGCATCACTCCCCAGCTCCCGGCCCCGTCAGTCGGCGCGCAGCTCCACCTCCCGCAGGGACATGAAGTCGCCGGCGGGATGGAGACGGAAGCCCTGCACCGTGGTTCGCATGACGGCGATGTTGGTGGAGTACCAGAGGCTCACGTACGGGAGCTCCGCGGCAACCAGCCGTTGCACCTCGCTGTAGATGGCGCGCCGCTCCTCCAGGGTGCCGGCGGCGCGGCCGCGCTCCAGCAGGAGATCGAGAGGCGCGCTCCGATAGCGTCCGCGGTTCGCCCCCTGCGGCGGCTCGCTGGCGCTGTGCATGGTGTAGTAGTAGATGTCGGGATCGCGCACGCCGACCCAGGTCAGGGTGTAGAGCTGGAAGTTGCCGCGCGCGATGTCCGCGAAAAAGGTCCCCCACTCGAAGAAGCGTACCTGCAGCTCGATGCCGATCTCCGCCAACTCCTCCTGGAGGACCAGGGCGATGCGCTGCCGCAGGTCGTTCTGGGTCGTCTTGTAGTGCAGCCGGAAACGCGGCGCCGGCCCCGCTCCATCCGGGTCCGGGAAGCCCGCCGCGTCGAGGAGGGCGCGCGCCCGCGCCGGGTCGTAGGGGTACGTGGCGACCTCGCCATCGTAGGCCCAGTTGAGGGGCGAGAGCAAGCCGGTCGCCGGCTCGGCAAGGCCCCGCAGGAGGTGACGGATGATGCTCCGCCGGTCGATGGCATGGGCGATGGCCGCCCGCACCTCCCAGCGGCGCAGGATCGGGTCGGTGAAGTTGAACCCGAAGTAGGAGTAGTTCGTGCCGGGGCCGGTGACCACCCGCAGGGCGGGATTGCGCCGCAGGCGCGGCAGCAGGTCCGGGGCCACCTCGTTCTGAATGAGATCGATGCCGCCGTTCTCCAGCTCCAGCACGCTCACCGTCTGCTCGGGGATGACCCGGAAGAGCAGACCGGCCAGCTTCGGAGGCCCCTCGAAGGAGTCGCGGTTGGCGCGCAGCTCCAGGGCATCGTCTCCCACCCAGCGGGCGAAGCGGAACGGGCCGGTGCCGATGAGCTGGCGCTGATCAGCATGTGGCGGGAAGGTGCGCATGCCCTCCCGTGCCCGGGCGTCGCCTGCCGGCGCGGGCCGCGGCAGGATGCCCAGCGAGAGGTTGCCCAAAAAGGGCGCCTCGTAGGCCGAGAGCGTGAAGCGCACGGTGAGGGAATCCAACGCCGTCACCTCCTGGAGGCCGCGGTAGCTGCCGCGTTTCGGCGAGGCGAGCTCGGGGTCGAGGAGCGAGGTGTAGGTGTAGACCACATCCTCGGCGGTGAGGGGACGCCCGTCGTGGAAGCGCACCCCCGGACGCAGGTGGAAGATGAACGTCGTCGGGGAGGGCTGCTCCCAGCTCAAGGCCAGATCGGGCGCCACCCGCGAACGCTCGTCGTAGCGCACCAGGCCATTGAAGATGAGCTGGGCGATGCGGGAAGAGTTGGCGTCGAGGGCGAAGCGCGGATCGAGGTTCGTGGGACGGCTGTCGAGGGCGATGCGCAGAACGCCCTGGCTGGGGCCGGGGAGGGATCGCGCCCCATCACAGGCCGCCAGCCCCATCCCCAGCAGCACCAGGCAGAGAGCGCGGGCCAGCCGTCCTAGGCGCAGCGGCGGTCGCATCGGTGTGAACTCCTCGGCGCCCGCTTCCGGCGGCACGACCACCGGCGAGGCAGGGCGCGGGGAAGGCGCAGCCGCGTGCCGGTCTGCCGCACCAGCCGGCGGCGGCGGCCGCCCGCCACTCGTCGTCGGCAAGCGTCGTGACGTTCCCCAGGGGAGAAAGGGCCTTGATTTTTCTTGACTCGGGGCAATAATGAGTGCCGTTTTGGCTTCTGACCGAGGAAGACCGCGTGCATACCCTCACCGAGCAGGATTCCTGGCTGGCGCTGAGCCTGGTCCCCGGTCTCTCCACCGCCACCTTCCACCGTCTGGTCGAGGAGCACGGGTCGGCCCGCGAGGTCCTTGCCCGGTCGCCCGGGGACCTCCACGCCGCCGGTCTCATCAACGACACCGTCCGCCATGCCCTCGAACAGTTCGAGTGGCGGCGTGCCGTCGACCTGGAGCGGCGGCGCCTGGAGAAGCTTGCGGCCCGCGCCGTCTGTCTCAGTGATCCGGAGTACCCGGTGAACCTGCGGGTCATCGAAGACGCCCCGCCGGTGCTCTTCGTGCGCGGCACGCTGCTGCGCGACGACGTGCTGGCCGTGGCGATCGTCGGCACGCGGCGACCGAGCAACTACGGGCGGCAGCTCGCCGAGAAGCTCAGCCGCGGCCTGGCGGCGCACGGGGTGGTGATCGTCAGCGGCATGGCCCTCGGCATTGATGGGCAGGCGCACCGCGGCGCTCTGGCCGCGGGGGGGCGCACCCTCGCCGTCCTTGGCAACGGCCTCGACCTCGCGTACCCGCCGGAGAACCGCGAGATGCAGGAGCAGGTGGCCGCGCAGGGCGCCCTCATCTCCGAGTTTCCCATGCAGACGAAGCCGGACCGCTTCAACTTCCCCCAGCGCAATCGCATCATCAGCGGTCTCGCCCTGGGGACGCTGGTGGTGGAAGCCGCCGAGAAGAGCGGCGCCCTCATCACCGCCAAGTACGCCCTGGAACAGAACCGGGACCTCTTCGCCGTGCCCGGCAACGTCACCTCAAAGCTCAGCCGCGGCACGAACACCTTGTTGAAACAGGGAGCCACCCTGGTGACGAGCGAGGAAGACATCCTCGAGAGCCTCCCCTGGTACGCCCGCAAGCTTGTGCAGCGCACCCGGCGGGACGAGCAGGCGCTCCTGCACGACCTCACCGATGACGACAAGGGGGTCTTGCATGCGGTCACCGCCGAGGAGAAGCACATCGATAGGATCATCAATGAGGTCGCCTTGCCGGCGAGCCTCGTGTCGGGAATTCTCGTTCGACTTGAACTCTTGGGTCTGGTAAAGCAATACTCTGGGAAGATGTTCGTGCGAAGCTGACCTGCGTGAGCCGGTCGGCAAGGCGGCACATTCGCTCTCCCGTGATGCTTGCTGCGTCGTTGACGTAGGCTGAGCAAAGGCGACCTTCACTCCATGGCGATGACACCCTCGCACTCCCTGGTAGTCGTTGAATCCCCCGCCAAGGCCCGCACCATCGGGCTCATCCTGGGGCAGAAGTTTAGCACGCTGGCATCCTACGGTCACGTGCGCGACCTGCCGAACAAGCCGGGATCGGTCGATATCGAGCGCGGCTTCGAACCGAAGTATGAGGTCCTCCCCGACAGCAAGAAACACCTGGCGAAGATCAAGGAGAAGCTGGCCTCGTGCGGCACGCTCTACCTCGCCACGGACCTCGATCGCGAGGGGGAGGCGATCGCCTGGCATCTCGTCGAAGCCCTCGGCCTGAACGGCTCGACGCGGGGGAGCGACGGCGCCGCCGCCTCGAAGGCGAAGCGGCGCAGCGCCTCGAGCGTCGAGGTGAAGCGCATCGTCTTCCACGAGATCACCCGCGAGGCGATCCTGGAGGCCATGCAGCATCCGCGGGACATCGCCTACGCCCTCGTCGACGCCCAAAAAGCGCGCCGGGTGCTCGATTACCTCGTCGGCTTCAACCTCAGCCCCTTCCTCTGGAAGAAGGTGCGCTACGGCCTTTCGGCCGGACGCGTGCAGTCGGTGGCGCTGCGCCTCATCTGCGAGCGCGAGCGGGAGATCCAGGCGTTCACCGTCCAGGAGTACTGGACGATCACCGCCGATCTCTCCTCCCTGAAGAGCGGCGGGGAGGCCGCCACCTTCGCGGCGCGCCTCGTCGAGCTGGAGGGGACGAAGCTCGACAAGTTCGACATCCCCAACGAGGAGCGGGCGCGCCAGCTCGTGGCGCAGTTCGAAGGCGCCGACTACCAGGTGCTGGCCGTGACGCCGAAGACGAATCGGCGCAACCCGGCCCCGCCCTTCATCACCAGCACCCTGCAGCAGGAGGCGTCGCGCAAGCTCGGCTTCTCCGCCAACAGGACGATGATGCTGGCGCAGCGGCTTTACGAGGGCATGGACCTCGACGGCGACCGCACCGGCCTCATCACCTACATGCGCACCGACAGCGTCCACCTCGCCGAGGTGGCGCTGCGCGAGTGCCAGGAGGTTATCCAACGCCTCTATGGCAATGACTACGGTCTGAAGCAGCCGCGCCGCTTCAAGCGCCAGGTGAAGAATGCCCAGGAGGCCCACGAGGCGATCCGCCCCACCAGCCTGAACCGCCTTCCCGACAGCCTGCGGACGGTGATCTCCGAGGACGAGCTGAAGCTCTACGACCTCATTTGGAAGCGCACCATCGCCAGCCAGATGGCGCAGGCCGTGATCGACTCGGTTTCCGTCGACATTCGCGCCGATCGCCAGGCCGGCTCCGGCGCGCGCTCCGCGCTGCTGCGCGCCACGGGCTCCACCGTCCGGTTCCCCGGCTTCATGCGGGTCTACACGGAAGGCCGCGACGACCAGGAGGAGGAGCAAGGGAAGGCGCTGCCGCCGCTTGCGCCGCAGCAGGCGCTGGCGCTCCGCCGGCTCACGCCGGAGCAGCACTTCACCGAGCCGCCGCCGCGCTACAACGAGGCAACGCTGGTGAAGACCCTGGAGGAGAATGGCATCGGCCGACCCTCCACCTACGCCTCGATCATGAACACGCTGCAGCAGCGTGGCTACGTCCGCCTGGAGAAGAAGCGCTTCTTCCCGGAGGAGATCGGCCTTGTCGTCAACGACCTGCTGGTGGAGCACTTCTCGAAGTACGTCGATTACCAGTTCACCGCCCACCTGGAGAACGAACTTGATGTCATCTCCACCGGCAAGGCCGAATGGCGGACCGCGGTGCGCAACTTCTGGGAGCCCTTCATCGCCCTGCTGACCGAGAAGGAGGCTACGGTGAAGAAGTCCGACGTCACCGAGGAGGCCACGAAAGAGACCTGCCCCGAGTGCGGCAAACCCCTGGTCATCAAGCTGAGCAAGTACGGCAAGTTCCTCTCCTGCACGGGGTTCCCGGCCTGCAAGTACGGCCGCCCCCTGGAGAAGGAGAAGCCGTCAGCAGCGCAGGAGGCCACGGCGGAGACCTGCCCCAACTGCGGCAAGCCCCTGGTCATCAAGCTGGGGAAGTACGGCAAATTCCTCTCCTGCACGGGGTTCCCGGCCTGCAAGTACGGCCGCCCCCTGGAGAAGGAGAAGCCGTCAGCAGCGCAGGAGACCCCCGCCGACGCCGACGCCGCCTGCGAGAACTGCGGCAAGCCGATGGTGCTGAAGCAAGGTCGTTACGGCAAGTTCCTGGCGTGCACCGGTTACCCCGAGTGCAAGACGACGCGCAAGCTGGGGGGCGAGGCCGGCAAGCCGAAGCAGACCACGCAGGAGACCGACGAGAAGTGCGACAAGTGCGGCGCCTCGATGGTCATCCGCGAGGGGCGCTTCGGGCGTTTCCTCTCCTGCTCGCGCTATCCCAAGTGCAAGGCGATGCGGCCGTTCTCCATCGGCGTTGCCTGCCCCGAAAAGGGCTGCAAGGGCTACCTGGGCGAGAAGCGCACGAAGCAGGGCAAACTCTTCTACGGTTGCAGCCGCTACCCGGACTGCAAGTTCTCGATGTGGGACAAGCCGATTCCGGAGCGCTGCCCAGTCTGCGACCATCCCTACCTGGTGGAGAAGTCGTCGAAGTCCGACGGCAAGAGGACCATCTGCCCGGCGCAGGGGTGCTCCTACAGCGTTGCGGCGGCTGAGGTCGCCGCCGCGAAGCGGCAGTGAGGCGGGGCGCGAAGGGGAGAGCAGCGGCGTGGCCGAAGCTGGGGAAGCCCGAGGGGACCTCCTGGAAGAGCCCTTCGCGACGTGGCTGAGCGGCTATGAGCGCTACCTCGCCGCTGAGCTGAATGCCTCGCCGCACACGGTGAGCGCCTACCTCCGCGATGCGCGGCAGTTCGCGCGGTACCTCTCGGCGCGCGGCCTGCTTCCGCCGTCCCCCGCGCAGCCGCCGCCGGGCGCGCCGACCGACCCCGGCCACCTCGCCGCGCAGCTCTTCAGCCGCGGGGTGCTGCGCGGCTACCTCGCCGAGCTGCATCGCCGCCGACTGAGCGCGCGCTCCGTCGCCCGCAAGCTCTCCGCCCTGCGCAGCCTGACGCGCTACCTCGGCCGCGAGGGCCTGCTGGAAGCAAATCCGCTCCGCCGCCTGCCGACCCCCCGCCAGCCCCGCCGGATCGTGACCAGTCTCGGCGTGGACGACGTGTTCCGCCTCCTCGAGCTGCCCACCGGCGAGACGGTCCTCGGGCTGCGCGACCGCGCCATGCTGGAGCTCCTCTACGCCTGCGGCCTGCGCGTCGCCGAGCTCACCACCCTGCGGCGCGGCCAGCTCGACCTGGAGTCGCGCACGCTGCGGGTGCGGGGCAAGCGCCGCAAGGAGCGCCTGGTCCCCGTCGGGCGAAAAGCGGTGGCGGCGCTGCGGGCCTACCTGGCGCGGCGCGCGGAGCTCCTCCACCGCGGCTCCGGGACGACCGCCGCGGGCCATCTCCAGCGGCCTCCCCACGACCCCGGTTGGCTTTTCCTCAACCATCGCGGCGAGCCGATCTCGCCGCGCGGGGTGCAGCAGATGCTCGCCAGGCTGGTCGCCCAGGCGGCGAGCCACTTGAAGGTGACGCCGCATGTCCTGCGCCACAGTTTCGCCACTCACCTGCTCGATGGCGGGGCAGATCTGCGCGCCATCCAAGAGCTGCTTGGACATGCCAGCCTCTCCTCTACCCAGGTTTACACGCACGTCAGCCTCGATCGCCTCATGGACGTCTACGACCGTACCCACCCCCGCGCCTGAGCGGCGCGCCCCGCGTCCCCGTCAATCGGTTGCGCGCGCGCGGGCGCTGATATATGTTCATGCAGCGAGAGGCCGAGTGGGTGGCAGGCGCTGAGGTTCCATGACTGCTCGCAATCCTTTTCGCATCTCCTCCCAAGCAAGCGCAGAGACAGGCATGAGACGCGCGCAGACTCCGCGGCCGCACGGCACCACGGTGCTTGCGGTACGGCATGGCGGCCGACTGGCCATGGCTGCCGATGGGCAGGTGACCTTCGGCCAGACGGCGATGAAGCACCAGGCGCGCAAGCTGCGCCGTCTGCATGGCGATGCCGTGCTGGCGGGGTTCGCCGGCGGCGCCTCCGACGCCTTCGCTCTCTTCGAGCGCTTTGAGGGCAAGCTGAAGGAGTACCGCGGCAACCTGCAGCGGGCGGCGGTGGAGATGGCGAAAGACTGGCGCACGGACCGCGTGCTGCGCCGACTCGAGGCCATGCTCGTGGTCGCCGACACCGAGCACCTCCTCGTGCTCTCCGGCACGGGGGACCTCATCGAGCCCGATGACGGGGTGGTCGGCATCGGTTCCGGCGGGCCGTATGCCATGGCGGCGGCGCGCGCCCTGGTGCGCCACTCATCCCTCACGGCGCGCGAGATCGCCATTGAAGCCTTGAAGATCGCCGCCTCCCTCTGCATCTATACCAACGAAGAACTGAGCATCGAGGAGATCTAGAAGCCGTGGCGCCGGTGGTGCCGTGCCGGCGGGGAAACCACGGCGGCCGAGCGTGCCAGGCGCGCCGGCGTCCCGGCGCTGCGCCGCAGCAAGGTTCAGCATGGAACGCATGGAAACCTACACCCCTCGCCAGCTTGTGAAGGAGCTCGACAAGTACATCGTCGGGCAGGACAAGGCGAAGCGCTCCGTCGCCATCGCGCTGCGCAATCGCTGGCGGCGGCAGCAGCTCTCCGAGACGCTGCGCGAGGAGGTGACGCCGAAGAACATCATCATGATCGGCCCCACCGGCGTGGGCAAGACGGAGATCGCCCGCCGCCTGGCGAAGCTCACCTGCTCGCCCTTCATCAAGGTGGAGGCGTCGAAGTTCACCGAAGTGGGGTACGTGGGCCGGGATGTCGAGTCCATCATCCGCGACCTCACCGAGCTGGCCCGCAACATGGTGCGCGAGGAGAAGAAGCAAGAGGTTGTCGAGAAGGCGCGGCGCCAGGCCGAGGAGCGCCTGCTCGACCTCCTGCTGCCGCCGCCGCGCAAGGAGAAGGAGGAGGGGGGCGCCGAGGCGGAGGAGCGCCTCGTTCACCACCGCGCCTCGCGCGAGAAGTTTCGCGGCTACCTGCGCGACGGCCGGTTCAACGATCGCTTCGTCGAGCTCGAGGTGAAAGACCGCGCCCTGCCGATGATCGAGATCATCTCCGGCTCCGGCATCGAGGAGATGGATATCAACCTGCGGGATGTGCTCGGCAACCTCTTCCCGCAGCGTACGAAGCAGCGCCGGGTCGCGGTCCGGGAAGCGCTCACCATCCTTGAGGAGGAAGAAGCCCAGAAGCTCATCGACATGGAGAAGGTGGTGCGGGAGGCGATCGAGCGCGTCGAGCAGACAGGCATCGTCTTCCTCGACGAGATCGACAAGATCGCCGGGCGGGAGGGCCACGCGGGGCCCGACGTGTCGCGCGAGGGGGTGCAGCGGGATATCCTCCCCATCGTCGAGGGCTCCACCGTCACCACGAAGTACGGCCCGGTGCGCACCGACCACATCCTCTTCATCGCCGCCGGCGCCTTCCACATCACGAAGCCGTCCGACCTCATCCCGGAGCTGCAGGGGCGCTTCCCGCTGCGCGTCGAGCTCAGCGCGCTCGGCAAGGAGGACTTCGTGCGCATCCTCCAGGAGCCGGAGAACGCCCTCCTGAAGCAGTACACGGCCCTCATGCTGACCGAGGGGGTGCAGCTCACCTTCGAGGAGGACGCCATCGACCGGATCGCCGACCTGGCGGTGCTGGTGAATGAACGCACGGAGAACATCGGCGCGCGGCGTCTCCACACCATCCTGGAGGCGCTCCTCGAGGAGATCTCCTTCGAGGCGCCGGATACCTTCGAGAAGCAGATGACGATCAATGCGCGGTACGTCGAGCAGAAGCTCGCCCCGATCATCGAGAGCGAGGACTTGAGTCGCTACATCCTCTAGCGTCGGGCGCGCCCCGCCGGCCGCCGCGTCAGCATCTCCATCCGAGCCGCTGGCGTCGCGGCCGCACGGCAGTGAGGGAGACTCGATGGCTGCATCCGATTCCGGCGCCCAGCAGAACGAGGGGAAGGTGCGCGACCCTCTCGCCACGGCCCGCACCCTCGTCGAAGCCCTGCCGTACATCCAGAAGTTCGCCGGCAAGCGCATCGTCATCAAGTACGGCGGCCACGCCATGGTGGATGCGCGGCTGAAGGAGAGCTTCGCGCAGGATATCGTCCTCATGCGCTACGTCGGCATCAGCCCGATCGTCGTGCACGGCGGCGGGCCGCAGATCGGCGAGACGCTGGCGAAGATGGGCAAGGAGTCGCACTTCATCCAGGGGCTGCGCGTCACCGACCATGAGACGCTCGACATCGTCGAGATGGTGCTGGGCGGCAAGGTGAACAAGGAGATCGTGGCCCTGCTGAATCGCCACGGCGGCCGCGCCGTCGGCCTGAGCGGCAAGGACGGGCAGCTCATCCTGGCGAGCAAGATGAACCTGACGCGGGCGGCGGCCGACGGCGGGGCGCCGGAGATCATTGATCTCGGCATGGTTGGCTCGGTGCGCAAGGTGAACCCCGGCATCATCACGGTGCTCGATGCGAACGGCTACATTCCGGTGGTAGCCCCAATCGGCGTCGATGCCGCCGGCGCGTCGTACAACATCAACGCCGACACGGTGGCGAGCAAGATCGCCAGCGCGCTGCAGGCCGAGAAGCTCCTCCTCCTCACCGATGTGCCCGGCATCCTCGACGCCCAGCAGCGCATCATCTCCTCACTGCGGCGGGCCGAGATTGATCAGCTCATCGCCGACGGCACCATCAGCGGCGGCATGCTGCCGAAGGTGGAGGCCTGCCTGTCGGCCCTGGATGCCGGCGTGGCGAAGACGCACATCGTTGACGGGCGCGTCGAGCATGCGGTACTATTGGAAATCTTCACCGACCACGGCGTGGGCACCGAGATCACGCAGAGCTAGCCACGACCGCCTCCTTCCGACGCGTCCTTGAGATGACCCCCATGGATACGCAGGAGATCATGGCGCGTGGGCAAGCCTTTCTTGCCGGCACCTACGGGCGGGCTCCCGTGGCCTTCACACGCGGCGCCGGCACGCGCCTGTGGGACAGCGACGGCAGGGAGTACCTCGACTTCGTCAGCGGCATCGCCGTCTGCAACGTGGGCCACTGCCACCCCAAGGTGGTGGCCGCCATCCAGGAGCAGGCGCAGCGCCTGCTGCACGTTTCCAACCTCTACTACATCGAGCCGCAGGTCCGCTTGGCGCGCTGGTTGGCGGAGCACTCCTTCGCGGACAAGAGCTTTTTCTGCAACAGCGGCGCCGAGGCGATCGAGGCGGCGCTGAAGCTGGCGCGGCGCCATGCCGCCACGCGCTGCGGGCCGCAGCGCCACGAGGTCGTCTGCATGGAGAACTCCTTCCACGGCCGCACCTTCGGCGCCCTCTCCGCCACGATGCAGCCGAAGTACCAGGAAGGCTTCCAGCCCCTCGTGCCGGGTTTCGTGAGCGTGCCGTTCAATGATCTGCCGGCGCTCGAGCGCGCGGTGACCGAACGGACCTGCGCGGTGCTCCTCGAACCGATCCAGGGGGCGGGGGGCGTCAACGTCCCCGATCGCGGCTACCTAGCGGCCGTGCGCCGCGTCTGCGACGAGCGCGGGGCGCTGCTCATCTTCGACGAAATCCAGACCGGCCTGGGGCGCACCGGCACCCTCTTCGCCTACGAGGACGAGGGCGTGGAGCCGGACATCATGGCCCTGGCGAAGGGTTTGGCGGGCGGCGTGCCGATGGGCGCCATGCTGGCGCGGGACGAGGTGATGGCGGCGTTCACCCCGGGCAGCCACGCCTCCACCTTCGGCGGCAACCCGCTGGCCAGCGCGGCCGCCTTCGCCACCGTCTCGGTGATCGAGGAAGAGCACCTGGTGGAGCACGGCCGCAAGGTGGGGGCCTACTTCGCCGCCGGCCTCGAACGCCTGGGGGAGTACTTCCCGCGCCTGGGCCGCGTGCGCGGCCGCGGTCTGCTCCTGGGGTTGGAGCTGCCCGTCGAGGGGGCGCCCGCCGTCGATGCCTGCCGGCAGCGCGGCTTCCTCATCAACTGCATCAAAGGCTCGGTGCTCCGCTTCCTGCCGCCTCTGCTCATCCAGGAGCAGGAAGTGGAGGCCCTCCTGACCTGCCTCCACGAGGTCTTCACCGAGTTGGATGGACTGCGATGATCCGCCACTTGCGGACGATCGTGGATCTCAGCCGGGCTGAGATCGAGGCGCTGCTGGAGCTGGCGCGGCTGATCAAGAGGCTTGGGCTGCCGGAGTCGTATGCGCGGGTGACGCGGGGCAAGACCCTCGGCATGCTCTTCCAGAAGCCGTCCACCCGCACCCGCGTCTCCTTCGAGGTGGGGATGGTGCAGCTCGGCGGCAGCGCCATCTTCCTCACCGAGGATAGCCTGCAACTGAAGCGGGGCGAGACCATCGCCGACACCGCGGCGGTGCTGTCGCGCTACCTCGATCTCATCGTCCTGCGCACCCGCGACCACGGCTTCCTCGTCACCTTCGCCGAGCACGCCAGCATTCCGGTCATCAACGGCTTGACCGACCAGTACCACCCCTGTCAGATTCTCTCCGACCTGTTGACCATCCAGGAAAAGTTCGGCGGGCTGCGGGGCATCAAGCTGACCTACCTTGGGGATGGGAACAACATCGCGCATTCCTGGCTCTTGGGCGCCGCGCAGCTCGGCCTGCGCCTGACCGTCGCCTCGCCCGCCGGCTACGAGCCCGAGGCCTCCATCGTGGCGCAGGCCCTGGAACTGGCCCGCGAGACCAAGGCGCAGATCGAGATCACGCACGATCCGATTGCGGCGGTGCAGGATGCCGACATCCTTTACACCGACGTCTGGGTGAGCATGGGGATGGAAGAGACGCGCCAGGGCGGATGCTCTGCCTTCCACCCGTATCAGATCAATGGCGCGCTGCTCGCCAGGACGGGCAAACCAACCAAGGTCATGCACTGCCTGCCGGCGCACCGGGGTGAAGAGATCACCGACGACGTGCTGGACAGCTCCGCGTCCATCGTCTTCGACCAGGCGGAGAACCGTCTTCACCTGCAGAAAGCCCTCGTCACGCAGATGCTCGTGTGGGCTGCGGAGCGTGCCTAGGCGCCGCACCCCCCTGAAACTCGGAACACCGCTGCGATTGCCAGGCTCCGGCAGGAGCCGGAGCCATGGGTCACCCCCCGCGCTGAGGAGACTCCGCACCGTGAAACGTATCGTCCTGGCCTACTCAGGGGGGCTTGATACCTCGGTCATCATGCGCTGGCTCATCGAGACCTACCACTGCGAGGTGATCGCCTTCGTGGCCAACCTCGGCCAAGAGGAAGACCTCGACGGCATCCGCGCCAAGGCGCTGCGGACGGGCGCGGTGCAGGCGGAGGTGGTGGACGTGCGCGAGGAGTTCGTGCGCGACTTCGTCTTCCCCGCCCTGCGCGCCAACGCCGTCTACGAAGGCACCTACCTCCTCGGCACCTCCCTGGCGCGGCCGCTCATCGCCAAGACGCAGATCGAGGTGGCGCGGCGCCACGACGCCGACGCGGTGTCCCACGGGGCCACCGGCAAGGGCAACGACCAGGTGCGCTTCGAGGTGACCTACCAGGCCTTGCGGCCTGAACTGCACATCGTCGCCCCCTGGCGCGAGTGGAACCTGGGTTCGCGCGACGCCCTCATGGCCTACGCGGAGGAGCGCGGCATTCCGGTGCCGACGACGAAAACGAACCCCTACAGCATCGACCGGAACCTCCTCCACTGCAGCTACGAGGGCGGCCCCCTCGAGGACCCCTGGTTCGAGCCGGAAGCCTCGATGTTCACCATGACCGTGGCGCCGGAGGCCGCCCCGGCGACGCCCCGCTACCTGGAGATCGACTTCGAGCGCGGCACGCCCACCGCCATCGACGGCACGGCGCTGAGTCCCGCCGCGCTGCTGGCGATGCTGAACCGCGTCGGGGGCGAGCACGGGGTGGGTCGCGTGGATATGGTGGAGAACCGCTACGTCGGCATCAAGTGCCGCGGCGTCTACGAAACCCCGGGCGGCACGATCTTGCACGTGGCGCACCGCGCCATCGAGTCCATGACCATGGACCGGGAGGTGATGCACCTGCGCGACAGCCTGGTGCCCAAATATGCCGAGCTCATCTACTACGGCTACTGGTTCGCGCCTGAGCGCGAGATGCTGCAGGCGGCGATCGAGCAGTCGCAGGAATCGGTGACGGGACGGGTGCGGCTGAAACTCTACAAGGGGAGCTGCGCGATCGTCGGCCGGCGGGCCGAGAAGGGTCTGTATCGGAGAGACTACGCCACCTTCGAGTCAGAGGACGTTTACAACCAGGCGGACGCCACCGGCTTCATCCGGCTCAACGCGCTGCGGTTGAAAATCCGCGCCCGCCGATCCCAGTAGCAGCCGGCGCGGCAGACGGCCAGCCGGGGGAGGCCAGCAGGGGAGGGCGCCTGAAGGGGGCCCTTTTTTAGGGGTGAGAGCCGCCGCCGAGGTCGGCATCCGGACGCTCTGCGGGCCGCTGCGGGCGCGCCCGGCGCGGCAGCGCTCCTGGAGGCGTGGCGGGCGGGCTGCCCGTTGCGAGGCGAGAGAAACCGTCGTGAAGAGGTCTGAGTATCACGCCATCGTACTGGGAAGCGGCATCGGCGGCTTGGTCTGCGCCGCGATGTTGACGCGCCGTGGGCTGCGAGTCCTCGTCCTGGAGCCAGGGCACCAGCCCGGCGGCAGCAATGGCGTGGTCGATCGTGAGCCGTACCGATTCGGGCTCGGGAGCTCCGTGGCCTGGGGCTTCCACGAAGGCGACGTAATCCATACCCTGCTGACGGAGCTGGGCTGCCTCGACGATCTGCTGCACAACCATCGCCTTATCCAGCAGCTCCACGTACCCCTCCAGGTCATCCTGCCGTACCACCGACTCAACGTTTACTCCCAGCGCGCGCTCCTCTACCAGGAAGTGGAACGGGAGCTGGGGGAGGACCTTGATGAGCTGCGGCTGTTCTACGAGACCATGGACGCCCTTGCCAATCTGCTCGACCGCCTGAAGGTCGGCTATCCTTTCGTGGGCCATCCCGCCCACGGCATCCGCGGCAGCCTGCGAAGGAGTACGGCCGGCGGCGCGCTGCGAGACTGTCAGCGCCAGCTCGAGCACATCTTCACCGGCAAGGTGATCCGCCCGGAGACGCGCGCCTTCCTGGCGGCGCAGGCGCGATTCTTCGGCGCCATCCCCTTCACCCCGCAGGCGATCCAGCAGCTCGCCTCCCTGTACCGGTTGCCGCAGCGCGGCGTCTATACCTTTCGCGGCGGCGGCTGGGGTTTCGCCAAGTTCCTTGCTGATCGCGTGCGCGCCTTCGGGGGCAGCATCGTGTACGGGGCGGGAATCGATGATCTCTTGCTGAACGGCTCGCGGGTGATGGGGGTGCGCGCCCGGCTGGAAGGCTCACCGGTCAGCCTCACGGCGGAGCACACGGTGGCGAACCTCAGTCTTGAGTTTCTCCTCACGCACCTGCTCCGCGAAGCGCCGCGGCTTGGCCGCCTGAAGAAGCGCTTCCTGCAGGCCCGCAGGCCGTGGGTAACGGTTTCCCTGCTTCTCGGGGTTGACGACGCCGTCATTCCCGAGCCGATGGCGAACCAGGCCCTCCTCATTCCTGATGAGACGTTGGCCCCTGAGGGGGAGAACCTCATTTCCCTGTCGGTGAATCCTATCTGGGACGACAGCCGCGCTCCGGCCGGCAAACGGAGCCTGTTGGTGACGACCTACCTGCCAAGCCCGCAAAACGGCATCGACAACCTTCCGTCCGTGGATGAGGAATTCTGCCAAAGACTGCTGCTGCGGCTGGGCCGCGTCCTGCCGTTCCTCTCTTCGTCCATCGAGTACCAGGCCGTGCTGCAGCCGAGCGACTATCTCGAGGCCACCCTGCGGCCTGCTGACGACCTCGTGCGCCTTGAGGGGTTCCCCCAGGAGCCTGGCCTGAGTGGACTTCCCCTGCACCTCGGGCTGAAGAACCTCCTCCTGGTCGGTTCTGACAGCTACCTGGGACCAAGCTGCGCCGGCTCGGTCATGTCGGGGTGGCTGGCGGCCGAAGCCGCCACCTCGTAGTGCCCAACCTCCAGGCCCCAGCGTGCGCCTTCCCCCCTCTTTTTCCTGACCACGCGGAGAGAGCGCGCCACGAGCAAGGGCCTTGCCCTCGACGGCAAGGCCCTTGCTCGACTCGCGTACATCGAGATCATTCCGGGCGGCCGCTACCCCAGCGGGCAGAGCGCACACCCTTCACGATCTGGTCGGGAGCGTGGCGCCGCACCCGGCTCCGCGGCGCACGGCCAGAGCTGCCGCCCCCGCATCAACCGCTTACCTTAGCGTCTCCGCTAAGGCCGGGGGTTGCTGCGGCGAGGTTTCCAGGTGCGGCGTGCAATGCGCCACCTTCACTCCAAGGTAGAGCTTGCCACGGTAGCGGATGCGCTGGTTCTCCAGCTCTCCGAGGCCGGTCATCTTCAAGCCGTAGCGCTCGAAGGTCTGCCGCAGGCTGTCGATGTCATAGAGCTGCCAGCCGATGCGCTGGGCGAGGCGGCGCAGCCAGGGATGCGGACGGGAGAGACAGACCTTGAACCAGACGCCAATTTCTCCCCCGACCTTGAGCGTGCGGGCCATCTCCGCAATGCCCAACTCCTCGTCGAAGTACGCGAAGGCGACCATCCCCATGGTGCCGCAGGTCACGGCCACATCGCAGGACTGATCGGCGAGCGGAATCGCTTCGATGCTGGCATGCACGGCAGCGAGGTTGCGGGGCCCCTTGTGCTGCTGCTTCAGGACCTGAAGCTGATCGGAGCTGACATCAATGCCGATGACCCGGCGCGCCAGCGGCGCCAAGCGCTCCGCCAACAGGCCGGTTCCCGTGCCCGCGTCAAGGACGACCGCATCCTTGATGTTTAGGTTGCGCATGAAAGCTTCAAAGAAGGCATTGTAGCGCTTCGAGGTGACGTTGCCGTCGAAGACGACGTCGTAGGTCGGCGCCATGTGACGGTACAGTTCCTCGATGTCATGGCGATAGCGGATTGTCCAGAAGGTCCATTTCAACTTCTCCTTGCGGTAAAGAAGAAGATCGCGCAGGCGTACTCCGAAAGATGCAAGTTTCGACATTCCTTATCCTTGCGAGATGGAAGAAGAGGATGAGGGCCAAACTGGGCGTGCACCTACCGACGTGCTCTCCGCGTTGGGGTTGGCGGGGCCGAGAACCCGCCACTGTTCTCTTAACCTCTCGAAATCGAAAGCATTACTACTGCACGGCGACGTATCTGTCAAGAAGAATTCCGTCTCCACGGGAGACAAAAGCGGCCTCTTGCCGCGCCGACCGAGGAGAGCTTGCCCGCGGAACCTGACCCCCCGCTTTTCCGCCTGGCCAAGCGCTCCTCACCTTTCTCCCCGCCACCTCTCTCCGCGGCCCCGGCGAGCTGCGGTCCGATGCCGCTCTCACTCCTATCGCCGCAGTCCTTCTCAGCGTTTGGTGCTGATGAGCTTCGCTTTGCTGCGGTCCGGCCGCTGGTGCTCCCGCCAGAGGACCACGATGGGGCTGGCGACGAAAATGGAGGAATAGGTGCCGACAATGATCCCCACCAGCAGCGCGAAGCTGAAGTCGTGGATCACCTCGCCGCCGAGGAAGAAGAGCGCCACCAGCACGATGAGCGTGGTCCCCGAGGTGAGGATGGTGCGGCTCAGAGTCTCGTTGACGCTGGCGTTGACCATCGTCTCGTACCCCTCCTTGCGGACGCGCCGCTGGTTCTCGCGAATGCGGTCAAAGACGACGATGGTGTCATTGAGCGAGTAGCCCACCACGGTGAGGAGGGCGGCGATGACGGTGAGCGACATCTCTTTGCCGGTAATGGAGAAGGCGCCCAGGGTGATGAGGACATCGTGGATGAGCGCCACGATTGCGGCCACGCCGAACTTGAAGTCGAAGCGAATCGTGATGTAGATGATGAGGCCGATCATCGAGTAGACGATCGCCATGATCGCCTGCCGGATCAGATCGCGCCCCACCTTCGGACCCACCGTCTCGACGCGCTGCACCTCGAAGGCGTCCTTGCCGAACGCCCGGCCGATCTGCTGACGCACCGCGTCGCTCATTTTCTGGGGGTCTTCCTCGGTCTGCGGCAGGCGCACCAGCACTTCGTCGCGCTGGCCGAAGTGCTGGATCACCGCGTTCTCCATGCCTGCGCCACTCAGGGCCGAACGCACCGCATCAATGGCAACCGGGCTCTTGAAGTGCATCTGCACGATCGTGCCGCCGGAGAAGTCGATACCCGGCACGAGCCCCCGCGCCAGGAAGAACACGAAGGACAGCAGGATGAGTCCTCCGGATACGGCGAAGGCGTACTTCTTGCGGCCAAGGAAATCGTAGGTCGTGCCAGGAGGAATGAGCTGCATTCCGGTTCCCTCGTCGAACGTGGTGTGCGCTCCAAGCGAGCCCCAGGGAGAACCTCGCCGCCCCCGCATCAGTCAGCCCTTGCTGTTGATGCTGGGTTGCCGGGCCCTCAGATGCTCAGCCGCTCGATTCGCCAGCGCCAGAGGATGAAGTCGAAGATCGTGCGCGTCACGAAGATGGCCGTGAACATGCTCGCCACGATGCCGATGGAGAGCGTCACGGCGAAGCCTTTCACGGGACCGGTGCCGAACTGAAAGAGGACGACGGCTGCGATCAGGGTGGTGACATTGGCGTCCATGATCGTCAAGAAGGCGCGCGAGTACCCCATGTCGATGGCGGCGCGGACCGTCTTGGCCTCGCGCAGCTCCTCGCGGATGCGCTCGAAGATGAGGACGTTGGCATCCACCGCCATGCCGACGGTGAGGATGATGCCGGCAATGCCGGGCAGGGTCAGCGTTGCCCCAAGCTGCGCCATGGCGCCGAGGAGGAGGAGGAGGTTGAGCACCAGCGCGAGATTCGCCAGCAGCCCCGCCAGCCGGTAATAGACGAGCATGAAGAGCACCACGAGCAGGCCGCCGATGATGGTCGAGCGGATGCCGCGCTCGATGGAATCGCGCCCCAGGGAGGGACCGACGGTGCGGTTCTCGAGGATCGTCACCGGCGCCGGCAGCGACCCGGCGCGCAGCACGATGGCGAGGTCGCGCGCCTCATCCACGGTGAAGCTGCCGGTGATGCGCGCCTGCCCGCCGCCGATCTTCTCCTGGATGACCGGCGCCGAGTAGAGGTTGTTGTCCAGGATGATGGCCAAGCGCTTGCGCACGTTGGCCCCGGTGATCTGGCTGAAGAGGCGGCCGCCGATCTTGTTGAAGGTGATGGAGACGTAGGGCTGGTTGAACTGGGTATCGAAGTTGACTTCGGCGTTCGTCAACAGGTCGCCGGTGAGCAGGGTCTCCCGCTTCACGAGGTAGGGATTCTTCGTCACCGCGCCGGTCGCTTTGTCCTCGACGCGTTGGTAGATGATCTCATCGCCTAGCGGCACCTTGCCGTCGAGGGCTTCGCGCAGGCTGCTGTCGTCATCGACAAGCTTGAACTCGAGGAGGGCCGTCTTGCCGATGAGGCTGATGGCGCGCTCCGGGTCCTTCACTCCCGGCAGCTCCACGATGATGCGCCGCTCTCCCTGGCGCTGCACCGTCGGCTCGGAGACGCCAAACTGGTCGATGCGATTGCGGATCGTCTCCAGCGCCTGCTGCACGGCGTTATCTTCAATCTGCCGCCGGCTGGCCGGGCGAACGCGATAGCTGAGGGTGGTTGCCTCTTGCTTGTCGAGTTGCATCTCCGGGTATTCACCGGCAAATTTGGTAACTTTCTCGCTGTCGGCGGCGCTGCCCAGCGCCACCTGCACGTCATTGTTCTCCAGCCGCCGGACCGTCACCCCTTGCAGCCCTGCCTCGCGCGCCTGGTTCCGCAGCTCACCCACGATGCGGTCCGCCGTCGCCTCCACCGCCTTCCCGGCTTGGGCTTCGAGGAGGAGGTGGATGCCCCCCTGCAGGTCCAAGCCGAGGTGGATGCGTTCGCGGTCGTAGGGGTAGGCGCGCCAGATGGCCAGGCCGACAATGAGGATGATGAGGAGGGCTTTCCACTTCAAGTTGCGCGGCACGGTAGACCTCGCTGCTCTGCGCTGCTGCTCTTGGGACCCGATCTGCTCAACTCAACCGCTCGCCGGGGCTGCTTGCCGGTGTCACCCGGCGGGCCGCCGCAGGTTCGAGGCCGGCCGGCGGATCGGAGCTACTCTTCGCGCACCGACGCAATGGCGGATTTGTTCACATCCACGCGCACTTGCTCGGCGATCTGAATCGTGACGATGTCATCCTTCACCCGCGTCACCGTGCCATGGATGCCCCCTTGGGTGATCACCCGCTGGCCCTTCTTGAGCTGCTCGAGCACCTTGCGATGCCCGGCCTGGCGCTTCTGCTGCGGCCGGATGAGCAGGAAGTAGAAGATCGCGAAGATGATGACGAGGGGGACGAAGCTGACGAGACCGACGCCACCTCCTCCATTCCCCGAGGATGCCGGGCTCCCCAGCGCATAGGCGGATTGTGCAAACACCGTCGTCACCTTCTTGAGTCGGATGGAGGGGAGGCACTGCCGCGTTGCCTGCGGCCGCAGGCAGGCCACAAGGCGTTCGACCCGCGCCAAGCTTCAGCGCTTACGATGAGGCCGCCATCGCGCCGGCCAGCAGGGCGGCGAACCCCCCGCTCCTGATCGCCTCGCGGATCATCGCCATGAGCTGCTGATAGTAGTACACGTTGTGGATACTCAGCAAGCGCGGCGCCAGGAGCTCGCTCGCCATGAACAGGTGCCGCAGGTAGGCGCGCGAGAAGTTCCGGCACGTGTAGCAGGCGCAGGTTTCATCGGGCGGCCGCGCATCGTCACGGTAGCAGGCATGCTTGATGATGAGTTTGCCGGCGCTGGTGAACAACCAGCCGTTGCGCGCGTTGCGGGTCGGCATGACGCAATCGAACATATCCACGCCGCAGGCCACCGCCCGGATGATATCCTCCGGCGTGCCGACACCCATGAGGTAGCGTGGCTTGCCGATGGGCAGGAAGCTCAGGCTGTGCGCCAGGAGATCGAAGAGCTGGGCCTTCGTCTCCCCCACCGCCAGGCCGCCGACGGCGTAGCCGTCAAACTCCAGGGCCACGATCTGCTTGGCGCTCGCCGTGCGCAGATCGTGGAACATGCCGCCCTGGACAATCCCGAACAGCGCCTGGTCCTGCCGCGTCGTCGCCGCCCTGCAGCGCCGGGCCCACTTTCCCGTCAGCTCCATCGACTGGCGGGTGGCCTCGTAGCTCGCAGGGTAGCGCAAACACTCGTCAAACGCCATGATGATATCGGCGCCGAGCGCCTCCTGCACGGCGATACACCGTTCGGGGGTCATGAGGTGACGGCTCCCATCAAGGTGGGAGGCAAAGATTACCCCCTCTTCCCGCACGGTTGCCAGCTCGTTGAGGCTGTAAACCTGGAAGCCGCCGCTGTCCGTGAGGATGGGACGCGACCAGCCCATGAAGCGGTGCAGCCCTCCCAGGCCGGCGATCAGCTCGGGCCCGGGACGCAGGAAGAGATGGTAGGTGTTGCAGAGCACCATCTCCACCCCGGCGGACGCCAGATCATCGGGTCCCAGCGCCTTCACGCTTGCCTGCGTGCCGACGGGACAGAACACCGGCGTGGCGATGTCGCCATGCCGGGTGGAGAGACGCCCGCAGCGCGCCGCCGTGGCGGCGTCCGCTTGCTCAATGACAAATTCCAGGGCCATCGATCTTCCGCGGCTCGTCGTCCGTCTCCACCATCCGCCGACGTCCCGCAGCCAACGAGGTAGCCCCGCGCACCTGCGCCGGCCCTGGACCCGCGGCGGTCTCCCCGCTCAAGGAGGAGCGTTCCGGCTTCCTCCGAAGGTGCCGAATGTCGGCGCCGGCGAAGCCCCGCGATCACGATGGCGTCGAAGAGGGGCTCGGCGCGCCGATGATGACGCAGAGGGCGGTGCTCACCGTGCCCGTGGCGGTTTCGACTTGCCAGACGTAGTTGCCGCTCTCGTTTGCCGTGAAGACAATGCCCGGCAACGAGACCGTTCCTCCCGTGTCCGCGGCGTCGAAGGCGAGGACCGGCAACAGGGGGATGCCGGTGTCGAACTCGTTGACGAACAGCGTGTCGCGCGCCACGCCGGAGCGCCCGGACGGCAGGGTGGCGTTCAAGGTGAGGGTGAACGCCGCGCTGCTGGTGACCATGACGGGGGTGACGTCCAGGCGCGGCAGGCTGGTCGGGGCGACGGCGCTCACCCTGCGGATGCGGTTGGTGAATAAATCGGTGATGAAGAGGCTGCCGTCCGTGGCGATCGCCACGTCCTCGGGCAGCGCCACCCTTGCGCTCGCGGCCGGGCCGCCGTCGCCGCTGAGGCAACGCTCCCCGCTGCCCGCCACGGTGGTGATGATGCCGCCGGGATCAACCTTGCGCACCCGGCTGTTGAAGTAATCGGCGATGTACAGGCTGCCGTCCGTGGCGATCGCCACACCGGTTGGCAATGACAGCCCGGCGCTCGTTGCCGGGCCGCCGTCGCCGCTGAAGTGGCCCTGGTTCAGCCCGATGGGGCCGCTGCCGGCGACGGTGCTGATGATGCCGCCGGGATCAACCTTGCGCACGCGGTGGTTAAAAAAATCGCCGACGTAAAGGCTGCCGTCCGTGGCGATCGCCACGCTCGCGGGAATTGACAGCGTGGCGCTGGTCGCCGGGCCGCCGTCGCCGCTGAAGCCGCCCGCCTCGTACCCTACCACGCCGCTCCCCGCAACCGTGGTGATGATGCCGCCGGGATCAATCCGGCGGATGCGGTTGTTGCCGGTATCGGCGAAATAGAGGCTGCCGTCCGGGGCGATCGCCCCGCCGCTGGGGGAGGCGAGCATGGCCGTTGTCGCCGGGCCGCCGTCGCCATCGAAGCCGCCCTCGAACAGGAACCCCTGCGGGCCGCTGCCGGCGATGGTGCTGATGATGCCGCCTGGGTCCACCTTGCGGATGCGGTTGTTGTCGCGATCAGCGATGTAGAGGCTGCCGTCGGGCGCCACCGCCACGCCTGCTGCAAGGTCGAGCATGGCGCTCGTCGCCGGGCCGCCGTCGCCGCCGAAACCGCCGAAGCCGTTGCCCGCCACGGTGGTGATGATGCCGTTGGGATCAATCCGGCGGATGCGGTAGCCGCCATCGACGAAGTAGAGGCTGCCGTCCGGCGCGATCGCCATGCGCGAGGGCACCCGCAGCATGGCGCTTGTTGCCGGGCCGCCGTCGCCGCTGAAGCCGCCCGCGATGAACCCGATCGGGCCGCTGCCGGCGACGGTGGTGATGATCCCCTGGCTTCTGGCGGGGTGCGGCAGGAAGACGAGGAGCCAGCTCAAGAGTGCCAGCGCGCCGAGGGCGCGCCTGCCGAGGCGTGCCGGCGCAAACCCGGCCTGCTGGCGCCGGGCCGCCCGCCAGGCCAAGCCGAGCCAAGGATTGACACCGCGGCGACGGGTCATCGGAGTAGCGGACAACACGTAGCCAGCGCCACGATGTTGATGATGCATGCCCTCTCCCCCCCCCCACGCCCCCTTGCCCCGAAGGTGCACCCCGCCCCTGCGGGAAAGGGAGCGCCAAAAACCCGCCCTTTCCGGCACCCCTTCCGCTCCAGGCAGCGGTGACCGTTTGGCAGTGAATTTCCGCGACCTACTTATGGGCTTCCGGGGGTGCGCGGTCGCCGCCAATTACCCCAACGGAACTCGTAGCCGGTGCCGAGGAAGAGGGTGCGGAAATCCGGGTCGAGCAGATCGTCGACCCCAGCGGTGGCGTAGAACCCTCCCCGGAGATTCAGCCGGGTGCGAAAGGTCAGGTGCGGGTCGTCACGCCGGTCGCGAAACGCGTCGCCGCTGAAATCGTAGGCATCGACTCCAAAGGAGAGGCGGTCGCCCCAGGTCGAGAAGTCCGCCCCCACGCCGAAGGTATTCTCGATGACCCCTGCCCGCAGGGCGAGGGCCCCAAGCCGCCTGGCGAACTGGAAGCTGTAGCGCAGGTCCTCCAGCTCGCTCTCGCCGCTGCCGCGGCGCCGCGGATCGGTTACGGCCTCGAAGAGGAACGCGCTCTCCAGACTCGGCTCGAAGGCGAAGGAGAAGTACCCTTTCGTTCGATCTTCCTCAAGCTGGTGTTCCGCGCGCAGGCCGAAGCTGCCGCGGAACCCTTGCAGCCGCTGCATGACGCCGCGCACGGAGTGCAGCGACTCTCGCACATCCACCTCGAGGCCCTCATCATGGATGAGGGCGCCCAGCGTCCCCTTCCCCTCGTCGATCCTGGCCGTCAGGCGGGAGAGCGTGCCCAGGGTGGTGTCGAGATGCTTGATGGCGTTGCGCAGCTCGTTGTACAACTGCTCGTCGGTGAGGAATTTGCCGGCGCTCCCCTGCCCGCGGACCAGCCGTGTGCTGATGGTCTCCATGGCCTCCAGCGTCGCCGGCAGCGTCTGCGTGGCTTCACGAAGGCTCGTGAGGGTGGCGGCGAGCGAGGCGCGATTTTCGGCGACGACAACCCCCATACTATCAACCACCCGTCCCAAGCTTTCAAGGGTTTTCGGCAGCCGAGCGTTGAGGGCGGCGGTGAGACGGTGCGTCTCGCGCAGCGTCGCCGCCAGGGCGCCGGGTTCGACGCCAAAGGTCTCGCGCAGCCTGCCGCTCATCGCCTCGAGGTTCTCCAGGGTGGCGCGCAGGCTGGCGCGATTCTCGCCGAGGAGGCTGTGCAGCTCATCGCTGAGCTGCTGGACACTGCGCAGCACCCGCGGCAGCGCCCCTTCTTCGTCCTGCGGTCCCAGGAGCGCACCGCGCAGGCTGGCAAAGGCGGAGCTCACGCTCTCCACCGCCTTGCTCACCTGCGCCATGACGAGGTCCGGATCGACCACCAGCGGCTCAGTCGGCAGCACGCCGCCGTCGGGGACAAAGTCGGCCTCCGCCGTCCCGCCCGTGATCTCGATGTACTTCTCTCCCAGCAGGCCGAAGACGCGGATGCTGGCCACGGCATTGGCGCGAACCTTCTGGTCGCGCTTCAGGCGGATGATCACCTTCGCCCGCCCTTCTTCGAGGGCGATGTGCTCCACCCGCCCCACATCAACGCCGGCCACCTTCACCGGCGACTTCGCGTCAAGACCCGCGACGCTGGAGAAATAGACGATCAGGCTGCGCCCGGTGCGCCGCTGCAGGAGGGTGCCAGTGCCAAGCGTGAAGGTGATGGAGAGGAGGATGGCACCCGCAAGCAACACGAAGATGCCAACCTTGACCTCGGACGACAACGATGTCACCGGCAGCCGACTCCTCTGCTGGCCCCCCTGCTCCGCCGACCGCATGCTGAATCAGGCACGGACGCGCCAGCCTCACGCGAGCGCGCCGCCCACCGGCGCGAGGGGGTTCCGACGCTGCACGGCGCCGCCCGCCCCGGCAGGCCATGCCTCTCGGCAGGCAGGCGGCCCGCACCGCTAGGTCTCGCACCTGCGCGCCGGGGTGGCGCCTCCCCGCAGCCTGCCGATGCCGGGCGCGCCACCCTAGTCTACCGCAATCGGTCCCACGGCGCTCCCCTCGATGAACTGGCGCACCACCGGCTGCTCGGTCCGGCGCACCTCGTCGGGCGTTCCCTGGAAGATGATGGCGCCCTCGTAAAGCATGGCGATGCGATCGGCAATGGTATAGGCGCTCTGCATGTCATGCGTGATGGCGATGGAGGTTACGGCGAGCTGCTCGCGCATGGCGACGATGAGCTGGTTGATGGCGGCGGCGCGGATCGGGTCAAGGCCGGTTGTCGGTTCGTCGTAGAGGAGGATCTCCGGCTCGACGGCCAGGGCCCTGGCCAGGCCGACGCGTTTCCGCATGCCGCCGCTGAGCTGCGCCGGATAGAGGTGCTCGGTGCCGGGCAGGCCCACCAGGCTCAGCTTCTCGGCAACCCGATAGGCGATGACGCGCGGCTTCAGCCGGGTCTGCTCGCGCAGGAAGAAGCCGACGTTCTGGCCCACCGTCATGGAGTCGAAGAGGGCGGCATTCTGGAACAGCATGCCGAGCTTGCGCCGCAGCTCATTGAGGGAGCGCTCCGACAGCTCGTGGACGACCTGGCCGGCCACCACCACGCGGCCGCGATCCGGCCGCAGCAGGCCGATAATGTGTTTGATGAGGACACTCTTGCCGCACCCGGACGTGCCGATGACCACCAGGCTGTCGCCGCGCTCCACCTCGAGCGTCACCCCGCGCAGCACGGCAAGATCGTCGAACGACTTGTGTACCTCGTGGAACTCGATCATGGCCATGGCCGCAGGCTCATTCCCCCGTGTCCCCAGGGTGCTCGCTCGAATCCTTGGCCGGCGTTGCTCGCGGCCGCTTCATCCGCTGGCGTCGCGCTGCCCTCCGAGGCGCCTCGCGGGCGCCCGCGCCGCGCCGCCTGCCTGCCGGTAAGCAGGGCGGGCCGGTCTTCCACGCGCTCGCCTCAGTAGAAGAGCGCCGTCAAGAAGTAATCCGAGATGAGGATGCCGAGCGACGCGAAGACGACGGCGCGCGTGGCGGCCCTGCCGACTCCGGAGGCTCCCTCCTCCGCATGGAACCCTTCCGCGCAGCCGACGATGCTCACCATCATCCCAAAGACGACGGATTTCGCCAAGCCGGTGTAGACATCCGCCGTCTCGAGCATGTACGTGGTGTTCCGCACGTAGACGTTCGGGTTGCTGTTGAAGATGTAGACGGCGACGATGTAACCGCCGACGATGCCGACGAGGTCGGCGATGATCGTCAGCAGGGGGAGGACGACGGCGGAGGCCAGGAAGCGGGGCACGACAAGGTACTTGACGGGGTTCGTGGCGAGGGAGATCAACGCATCGATCTGCTCGGTCACCTTCATGGTGCCGATCTCGGCGGCCATGGCGGAGCCGGCGCGGCCGGCGACCATCAGCCCGGTGATCACGGGACCGAGCTCGCGCGTGATGGAGAGCGCCACCACCGAGGCGACCAGGGTCTCGGCGTTGAAGCGGCGGAAGGCGATGTAGCTCTGCAGCGCCAGGACCATGCCGGTGAAGGTGGTGGTGACGAGCACCACCGGCAGCGAGTTCACCCCCACCAGCTCCATCTGCTTGACGATGAGGCGCAGGCGGTAAGGAGGCTCGACGCTCTGGCGCAGCGTCTGCAGCCAGAGGTGGGCGATCGAGCCGCAACTCCCGCAGAGCCGCAACAGCCCGGCGCCGAGCGAGCCCACGAAGCGCCACCCCACCCCCCGCGGCTGCTGCATCTGCAGGCTGGCGTTGCGTTCCACCGCCGTCGTCTCGCCCTCTGGAGGCTTCCTTGCCGCGGGGCCCGCGCCCGCGCCCACGGGGTCCCCGGGCCGCGGCGGCCGCGGCGCGGCAGGGCCCGGGGCTGCCGGCGCTACCCCTCCCGCACCTCATCGTAAACCGCCGGCAGGCCCACGTCATCCCGCGGGGTGTAGTTCTCGAACGCCGTGCTCTCCTTGTGGAAGTGCAGGGTCATGGATCCCGTGGGACCGTTCCGTTGCTTGCCGATGATGATCTGCGCCTTGCCGCGGTTCTCCTCGGTTTCGTGGTAGAACTCCTCGCGGAAGACAAACATCACCACATCGGCATCCTGCTCGATGGCGCCGGACTCGCGCAGGTCGGCAAGCTGCGGGCGCCGGTCGGTGCGCTGCTCGACGGCGCGGCTGAGCTGCGACAGCGCCACCACGGGCACCTTCAACTCTTTTGCCAGGGCCTTGAGCGAGCGGGTGATCTCCGAGACCTCGAGATGGCGCGCGTCCTCGCGGCGCCGCGAACGCATGAGCTGCAGGTAGTCGATGATCACCAGGCTCAAGCCCGGGCCGTTGTGCAGCTCGCGCTGCAGGCGGCGGCACTTGGCGCGAATCTCGAGGGCGCTCTGGGCGGGCGCGTCGTCGATGAAGATGGGCGCTTCGCTGAGGTCCGCCGCCGCGCCCGTAAGCTTCGGCCAGTCCTCCTTGCGCAGGCGACCGGCCTTCAGGCGCGAGGAGTCGATGCGCGTGCGCGAGCAGAGCAGGCGGAAGCCGAGCTGCTCCTTCGACATCTCCAGGCTGAAGAAGACGACGCCGCGCTTCGCCTCCACGCCGACGTGCTCGGCGATGTTCAGGCAGAGGGAGGTCTTGCCCATGCTGGGCCGGCCGGCAACGACGATGAGGTCGGAGGGCTGGAAGCCGTGGGTCATGTGGTCGAGGTCGTCAAACCCTGTCGGCACGCCGGTGATGTGGCTCTTGTTGGCAACGAGCTGCTCGATGGTGCCGATGCTCTGGATCATCAGCTCGGACATGGTGCTGAAGCCAGGCCTGATCTTCTGATCGGAGAGATCGAAGATCGCCTTCTCGGCGCGGTCGAGGAGCTCATCGACATCGCCGCCCTCATCGTAGCAGTCGCCGACGATCTGCGTGGCCGCCTTGATGAGGTTGCGGAGCACGGCGCGTTCTTTGACGATGCGGGCGTAGTACGTGATGTTCGCGGCGGTGGGGATGCTGTCGGCGAGGGTGGCGAGGTAACTGACGCCGCCGACCTCCTCGAGCGCGCCGCTCTTCCCCAACCGATCGCTGATGGTGATAAGGTCGATCGGCTCGTTCTTCTCGAAGAGCGAGACGGCGGCGGCGAAGATTCGGCGATGAGCCTCGCGATAGAGATCGCCGTCAGAGAGGATGTCGAGGACCTTGGCGATGGCGTCTTGATCGATGAGGAGCGCCCCGAGGACGCACTGCTCGGCTTCGAGGTTTTGCGGCGGCAGCTTATGGAGTCCCAGATTTGGCGCCTCCACGCTCGTTTCCTTCTTTCGGCTTCCTCTCCGAGCCGGAGCGGGACGGCCTCTGCGGCGTTGGCGCGGTGGTCTGCGGCTCCTCCTTCGCCGGGGGGCCGCGCCCACCCCTGGCGCGGCGGCGCCGTGGCGGCGCTGCCTTACTCGGCTTCCTCCTCGCGCGTCACCACAACCCGCAGCTTTGCCGTCACCTCGGGGTGGAGCTTGATCGGGACCACGGTTTCGCCCAGGGTCTTAATGGGTTCCTCGAGATCGATCCTGCGGCGGTCGATGCTGAACCCCTGGGTGGTGAGGAGTTCGGCGACATCCATGCTCGTCACCGAGCCGAAGAGCCGATCGCTTTCGCCCGTCTTGCGCACGAACGTGCAGTGGGTCTGCTCCAGGCGCGTGGCGAGGTTTGCGGCATCGGCGTAGTGCCGCTGCAGCTTCTCGCGCTTCACCTTCAGCTCACGATCGAGGGCCTGCAGGTTGGGCGTATTGGCGGGGACCGCGAGGCCGCGCGGCAGCAGGAAATTGCGGGCATAGCCGTCCTTGACGTTGACGGTGTCTCCCACCATGCCAAGCTTTCCCATGCTCTCTTTCAGGATGACCTTCATACCTTGGATTCTCCTCGGCCGGTGCGGCATCCGCCGGCTCGCTGCCGCGCCGCCTAGTGTTACGTCACACAAATTCCATCCTTAATCGGACGCCTTCTTCGGGCCATGTGGTGGGGGAGTTTTTGCGCAAGACCTTTGCTTCCCCACACCCCCAATCCCCGCGAGCTGCGCAGTAGCTCGCGTAGTCGGGGTGCGCGAGGAGGCGAGACTCCCTCGCAAATTCTTGCGATAGAATTTGTGAAACAGCACACTGGCCAGCCGCTCCCGCCTTCACGTCTCGCCCCCATCGTTCGCGCCGGGCGAACAAACCCTCGTGAACGTGGCGCAGGCGCGACCTCCAACCTGCCGCCCGCTCGCGGGCTAGCCGCCGGGCAACGCGGGCGGACGGGGGAGGCGCCGCACATTGAACCAGCAGTCGAACACCCCCACGGCCGCCAGGACGAGGGGCGCCATGAGGAGCACCCCATAGCCGGCCGCGCGAAGCGCGCCTGGCAGGCGACTGCGGGCCAGGTAGAAGTGGGCCACGGCCAGACCGTGGAGGAAGAAGAGGAGCGCCAATACCAGGAGGACATTGGCGGCGCCCACCCGCAGCAGCCGCACCGGCAAGAGGAGCGCCGCGCCGCTGGCGAGGCCGACGAGCAGGCTTGGCCAGGGAGCGCTCCAGAGACCGAGATCAGGATCGCGCGGGATGCCGGCGCCGCCCCAGCGCGGCAAAATCCGCCGCACCATCAGGAGGTTGGCCGTCACGCCCGCCAGCGCTAGGCTCACCAGCAGCCCCGGCACCATCAGGCGCAGGCTCCGCCCCAGGCGAGCCGCCATCGTGCGCATCGCGGCGAGCTGCGCGTCGTTCTGCCCCACCTTCCGATAAGCCTCGAGGGTCGCCTCGAAGGTTGCTTCGATGTTGCTGGTGAGCGCCGCCAGCGGTGGCTCCTCGCTCACCACCTGAGCCACGCCGAGAAGGAGGGCGCCTGCCAGCACCACCGCCGCGACGCTGCCGCCGACTACAAGGTTCGTGGGGGCGCGCCGCTGCAGCGCCTCGCTCATCGCCACCGCCGCCACGACGTACTGCGCCGCGAAGAGGAGGGCGATGGAGCTGCCGAGCAGCAGGGTCACGCCGCCCATCGACAACAGACCGGCGATCGCGGCCACTCTCCAGCCGAAACGCAGACCAGCCAGGACGAGCGGGGTGGGGGTGAAGAGCGCCAGCAGATCACCGAGCAGCGGCAGGACCCCCGGCGCCAGGAACAGCATAAAGCTTCCGGCGGCTGTCCCTAGAATGGCACGCACCTGACCCACCGCTCCACGCCCGTCCACCTGCGGCCTCCTGTGCGCCCCTCGGGGGAAACGCGTGCGGGGAGGCGCTGCTAGTGCTCGAGCGTGAACGGCATCAGCGCAATGTTCCTGGCGCGCTTCACGGCGATCGTCAGTTGCAGCTGATGGCGGCGGCAGTTGCCGGAGATGCGCCGCGGGATGATCTTGCCCCGCTCGCTCGTCAGGTTGCGCAACCGCTTCACATCCTTGTAGTCAATGAACGGGACTTGGTCGGCGCAGAAGCGACAGATCTTGACGCGTTGAAAGCGGCGTTTCTTTTTCTTTTTCTTCGTTACCGGGATTGCCATGCCACCTACTCTCTCTCAGGCACTCCGGCAAGGAATGCCGAGAATTCCCGAGCGCTCCGGCGCCAGTTCCCTGACGCCCGCGCCTCCCAGAACAACGCACCTTCCTCGACCAGATCGCTTCCTGGGCCAGGATCCTTGGCCAGAGGATCGAGAAGATCGTCTGGCGTCCTTAGAACGGGATGTCATCCTCGCCGGCGGCGCGATCGTTCACCGCATCTTGGGAGGCCGCCGGGGAGGCGCCGCTGCTCTTGCCCCCGCCAGCCGCGCCCCCACCCGGGCGACCGAGGAACTGCACGTTCGACGCCACCACCTCGAGTTTGCTCCGTTTCTGGCCTTCCTGCGACTCCCACTGGCGATAGTTAAGCCGCCCCTCGACGAGGACGGGTTGGCCCTTGTTGAGGTACTCGCTGCAGTTCTCAGCGGTGCGGCCAAAGACCGTGATGTCAACAAAGCAGGGCACTTCCTTCCACTCGTCGCCCTGCTTCACCCGGTCGTTCACCGCCAGGCCGAAGCTCGTCACCGCCGTGCCGGAGGCCGTGTAGCGCAGCTCCGGGTCGCGCGTCAGGTTGCCGAGCAAGTAGACCTTGTTCAGGCTGGCCATCAGGGGCTCTCCTCGGGGGGATCACCTGGGGCTGCCTCTTCCTCCTGCACCGAGACCACCGACGACGCCTGAGCCGCTGCTTGCCCCCCAGCCTCGCCCTGCTTCGTTGCGGCGTCCTGCGCCTCGGACACGGCGGGTCGCCCGCGCGACTTGTGCTCCTCGATCATGGCCAGCACGTCGCGCTCGCGCTCAACCCGCACCACGATGCTCTTGATGACCTGCTCGTTGATCCGGTAGAAGCGCTCGAGCTTGCTGATCTGTTCCGCCTCGCCGCGGAAGTAGGCCAGCGTATAGTAGCCATATTTGTGCTTCTTCACCATGTACGCAAGGCGTTTCTTCCCCCAAGAGTCCACGCGCAGGACGTCCAAGTTCAGCCGCGCAAGCTCTCCCAGAATGCCGCGCGCCACCTCTTCCGCCTGCTCATCGCTCAGGTCAGAGCGCAGGATGAAAATCGTCTCGTACAGTCGCAAGGTCTCACCTCCTTCGCGGGGGGTGTCCGCCGCCGGCCGTTCCCCGGCGCGCCGCGCCGAGACGGCCTGGCCGCCCATGCGGCCGGGCGCGTCCAGCCCCCTCCGGCTCACTTGGCAAGGAGCGGGGCAATGACGAGCGACACCACCGACATGAGCTTGATCAAAATATTCATCGAGGGGCCGGAGGTATCCTTGAACGGGTCGCCGACGGTATCGCCGACCACGGCGGCCTTGTGGGCTTCCGACCCTTTGCCCCCAAGGTGGCCTGCCTCGATGTACTTCTTGGCATTATCCCACGCGCCGCCGCCGTTGGCCATCATCAAGGCGAGGAGCACCCCGGCGAGGGTAGCGCCGGCCAGCATGCCGCCCAATCCGTGCGGCCCCAGCAGCAACCCAACCAGGATCGGCGCCAGCACCGCCGTCAGACCGGGCAGCACCATCTCCTTCAGAGCCGAGGTGGCGCTGATCTGCACGCAGCGGGCTGAATCGGCTTTCGCCTTGCCCTCCATGAGGCCGGGGATCTCGCGGAACTGGCGGCGGATTTCCTCCACCATGGCGCCCGCCGCGCGGCCCACCGAGGTCATCGTGAGGGCGGCGATGAAGAACGGCAGGATGCCGCCGATGAACAGCCCGATGATCACCGTCGGTTCGGTGATGTCGATGGTCTCCAGCCCGGCCACTTTGCTGTAGGCCGTGAAGAGGGCCAGGGCGGTGAGCGCCGCCGAGCCGATGGCGAACCCCTTGCCGATCGCCGCCGTGGTGTTGCCGAGGGAATCGAGCGAATCGGTGATCTTGCGCGTCTCCGGTCCCAGCCCGGCCATCTCCGAGATGCCGCCGGCGTTATCGGCGATGGGACCATACGCATCGACCGACATCGTCACCCCCACCGTCGCCAGCATGCCGACCGCGGCAATGGCGATGCCATAGAGTCCCGCCCACTTGGCCGCGAGGAAGATGGCCAGGCAGATGACCAGCATAGGCAGGGCGGTGCTCTCCATGCCGACGGCAAGGCCGGAGATAATGTTCGTCGCCGAGCCGGTGCGCGACGCGTCGGCGATGCGCCGAATGGGCCGCGCCGAGGTGTAGTACTCGGTGATGCCGCCGATGAGGATACCGGCGAGGGTGCCGCTCAGCAGGGCCCAGAAGAGGCCGCTGCCGTTCCCCACCCCAAGGCCTGTCACCACAAGATAGGACCCAACCAGGAAGAGCAGGGCGGCGATGAAGGTGGAGTAGCGCAGCGCCGCCGCCGGGCTCAGCTTCTCCAGGATGCGGATCGCCAGGATGCCGATGACCGAGGCGATGAGGCCGAGCATGACGAGGAGGAGGGGGATGGCCATGTACTGCGGCGCCTGCGCTCCCATGGTCGCCCCGATGGCAATGCTGGCGACGATGGAGCCGACGTACGACTCGAAGATGTCCGCCCCCATGCCGGCGGTGTCCCCGACGCAGTCCCCCACATTGTCGGCGATGACGCCGGGGTTGCGCGGATCGTCCTCGGGGATGCCGGCCTCTAGCTTGCCGACGAGGTCGGCGCCGACGTCGGCCGACTTCGTATAGATGCCGCCTCCGACACGGGCGAAGAGGGCGATTGAGCTGGCGCCCATGGCGAAGCCGTTGATCGAGGCGGCCTGCTCGACGGTGCCGTAGAGGGCGAAGAAGATGCCGACGCCGATGAGACCGAGGCTAGCGACCGAGAGCCCCATGACGGCGCCGCCGGCGAAGGCCACGCGCAGCGCCAACCCCTGGCCCGACTCCTTGGCGGCTTGCGCGGTGCGCACGTTCGCCCGGGTCGCCGCCTTCATCCCGAAGAAGCCGGCCAGCATCGAGCAGGCGGCGCCGCTGACGAAGGCCACGGCGGTGCTCCAGCCAATGTACCACCCCAGGAGAAGGAACACGACGGCGATGAAGACGACGAGGATCGAGTACTCGCGGCGCAGGAAGACCATCGCGCCATCATGAATGGCCGCGGCGATCTCGCGCATGCTCTCGGTCCCATCTGGCTGATGCTTAATGAACCGGTACAGGAGCCAGGCGATGATGAGACCGATCACGCCCAGCCAGGGGGCGAAGCGTACGTAAGACATGCCCTCTCCTTCCTGCGCAGCGAGCAGGCGCCGCCTCTGAAATCGTCCATCCTCCGTCAGCCGCCAGGGGGCCGAACGCGGCGCCACCGCTCGGCATTCCGCCTGCAGCCGCAACGTGGGGTTCAACCCTCTGCGACGCCCTCGGCAAAGCGCGGCGCTCCGGCCGGCGCCTCACGCCACGCCACCGGGGGGGTCAGCCGCAGACGCTCAGGCTCCACGTCTGCTGCTCGCCCCGCTGCATGCGGTCAAGGAGCTGATACACCTCGTGCTCGGCCTGCGCCAGCACCTTGGCGAGCAGCTCGCGCTCCGCTGCGGTGAACGGCTGCAGGACATAGTCCACCGCCTCGAGGCCGGCGGGTGGCCGCCCAATTCCCAGCCGCAGCCGGTAGAAGCTGCCGCTCCCCAGGTGCTGGGTGATCGAGCGTACCCCGCGATGCCCCGCATCGCCGCCGCCCCAACGCGCCTGCAATCGTCCGAGGGCGAGATCGAGGTCGTCGTGCAGCACGAGGAGGCGTTCCGGCGCGAGCTTAAACCAGCGCGCCAGCCGCGCCACCTCCTCCCCGCAGACGTTCATGTACGCCCGCGGCGCATAGAGAATCACTCCCAGCTCGGCGCAGCGCACAAGCTCGTACGCCCCCTGCCACCGCTCGAGCTCTCCTCGCTCGGCGGCGCCGTCGAGAAGACGCTCCAGCACCATGCGCCCGATGTTGTGCCGGGTGCGCTTGTAGCGGCGACTCGGATTTCCCAGCCCCACGACGATGGCGAGGGCTTGCTCTTGCAGCACGACGCCCTCCTGCGCCGCGTCCAGGACCGAAGCCGCCTGGCGCTGCCCCACTGCGTGCCGCCGGCGCGTCCCCCCGGCGGCCCCGCCTTGCTCCCCCGGTCCTAGCGATGGGCGCCGCCTCTCTCCGCCTGGGGCGGCCCAGGCCCGCATGGCCGGCCGCTTCGCCGTGCACCGAGGCGCCGCCGGGCGGCCGGGCTGCTGCTTCTAGCCACGCCCCCCAGGCCGCGGCGCAGCCTCCTCCCCCGCGGCGGCGGCACCTTCCTCGGTGGGCGCCTCCGCTGCTGCCTCGGCGGCTTCCGGAGCCTTGACGAGTTCGGCCATCAGGCTGACCAGGGGCTCATCCTCGCCGGTGACGATGGCGATCCCCACAGGCGCGGGAAGATCGCGCACATGGAGAATCTGCCCGGTCTCCAGGGATGACACGTCGAGGTGCAGCGCCTCGGGGATGTTGCCAGGCAGGCAGCGGACCTCCACCTCCCGCAGGTGGTGGAGCAAGACGTTGCCGCGCGCCACCCCGGCGGGGGTGCCGTCCAGCACCACCGACACCATGACCTCGATCTCGCGCTGCAGGTCGATCTCCAGGAAGTCCACATGCAGGGGCGACCAGGTCAGCGGATCGAACTGCAAGGCCTTGATGAGGACCGTGCGCGCCGCCTGGGCATCTCCCTCGAACTTCAGCTCGAGGATGACATTCTCTCCCCCCTCGCGCCGCAGCCTCTGAAACTCCCGCGCCTCGACGCTGAGCGAGGTGGTCCCCTGCGCGCCGTAGCAAACGCCGGGCAGACGCCCGCTCTGGCGCAGCTTGCGGGCGACGCCCTTGCCGCTGCGCTCGCGGGCACGCGCCACTAACTCTCGCGTTTCCATCCTCACGTCCCTTCTGCCACAATCCTCCACCGCCGTTTTCTCGGCTGTCATGGGGCAGCACGGTTCGGGAACCATGGCGGTGCGGACTAGATAAACAGCGAGCTCACCGAGTCATCAGAATGAATCCGTTTCACGGCCTCGCCGAGGAGGTGGGCTACCGAAAGCACCGTGATCTTCTTCGGCTCCGATTCCTGGTTGGCGAGCAGCGGAATCGTGTTGGTCGTCACCAGCTCGCTCAGCGCCGACTCGTTGATGCGTCCGATGGCGGGGCCGGAGAGGACCGGGTGGGTGCAGCAGGCATAGACGCTGCGCGCCCCTTCGGCAAGGAGGGCGCTGGCCGTCTCCACCAAGGTGCCGGCCGTGTCCACGATGTCATCCACCACCAGGGTGTTGCGGTTTCGCACCTCGCCGATGATGCGCATGACCTTCGCGACGTTCTTCTCTTCCCGGCGCTTGTCCACGATGCCGAGCGAGCAGCCGAGCCGCTTGGCGAAGGCCCGGGCGCGCTCCACGCCGCCGGCATCGGGGGCGATCACCACGAGGTTGTCAAACTTGTAACTCCGGATATGCTCGACCAGGACGGGTGAGGCAAAGAGGTGATCGACCGGGATATTGAAGAACCCCTGGATCTGGCCCGCATGCAGGTCCATGGTCAGGATGCGTTGGGCGCCCGCCGTCGACAAGAGGTCCGCCACCAGCTTGCCGGTAATCGGCACGCGCGGCTGGGACTTGCGATCCTGCCGACCGTAGGCGAAGTACGGCAGCACCGCGGTGATGCGCTCCGCCGAGGCGCGCTTGCAGGCGTCGAGGATGATGAGCAGCTCCATGAGGTGCTCGTTCGGCGGGTAGCAGATGGACTGCACGAGGAAGACATCGCAGCCGCGGATGTTTTCCTGAATCTGGACGAAGACCTCGCCATCGCTGAAGTTCACGATCTCAAGCTGGCCGAGGGGAATGCCGAGGTAGCTGGCGATCTCGCTGGCGAGGACTCGACTGGCTCGCCCTGAGAAGACCTTCAACTGCTTCATGCTCTTACCCCCAGCAGGAAAGGCCGCTTCGCGCTCTCGACCTCTCGTCCTCCCCACCCCGGCTTGCCCTCGCTCGTCCGCTGGAGCCGAGAGCCCGGGCGAAGCGCCACCCCGCCCCGCTCCCGCCTGCTGCCGGCCGCGCCCGCCGCTTTCCGGCCCGATCTCCACCCAGAAACGCCCGCCTCCCTCGTTCCACCGCGGACAGCGCGCCGCTTCTCCCGGCTGGTCTCCAGCTTCCCCGGAGGCCGAGAAAGGCTTGCTGCTCACACTCCAAGCGCTAGCTCCATGATGGCGGAAAAGGTCGCACGTAGGGGCTACGCAAGAGGGAAGGTGGCTGGGGCGGGAGGATTCGAACCTCCGAATGCAGGATCCAAAGTCCTGTGTCTTACCGCTTGACGACGCCCCACCGGTATGGTCAACGATGGGCTGTGGAACGCGGCGCTCAGGGCACGCCTTTCCTTGGCATCGTGGCAGGAAGAGAGGCCGAGCCGCCCTCGGCCGCAGCGTTCAGCACCACCTCGGGGTAAACCTCGGCAAGATCGACGAGGCTCCGCTGCAGGTGCACGGGCCACGAGCCCGCCAGCCGCCTTGCGGCGCGCTCCGCCGCCTGCGGCGTTGCAAACCACGCCACCACCGTCGGGCCACTGCCGCTCATGAACGCCCATGGCGCGCCACACTGGTGGGCCGCTTCTAAAATCCTCCCAATCTCCGGGTAAGCTGCCGCGACAATCGGTTGTAAATCATTGCCCGCCGTTGCCCCAAGCTTCTCGACGGCGGCGCCAAGCAGATGCGAAGCAGTTAGTCTAACGGCGGCCGCACGGCTCGTCAAGGGCAATTTTACCTGGCCATAGGCCCACGTGGTGCTCACCTGGAAACCTGGGGTAATGAGGAGCAGGGGCCAGGTGCGCGCCAGACGGAGCGGCTCGAGGGTGGCGCCGGTTCCCGTGCCGATGGCGCAGGCGGCGCTGAGGAAGAACGGCACGTCGGCTCCCAAGCGGGCGGCCAGGTCGAGCAGGCGCCGCCGCGGCCAGCCGAGGCGCCAGAGGTAGTTGAGGCCCAAGAGCGTCGCCGCCGCATCGCTGCTGCCGCCGCCAAGGCCCGCCGCAACCGGCACCTGCTTGCGCAGGGTGAGCCGTGCTCCGCCGCGCACCCCTGCCTCGGCGGCAAGGAGCCGCGCGGCGCGACTGACCAGGTTGCGCTCGTCGGTCGGCAGGAGCGGATCGCTGCAGCTCAAGTGCAGGCCGCCGGCGGTGCGCTCCATCTCCAGCTCGTCGCAGAGGTCCACCATGAGGAAGATGGTCTCGATTTCGTGGTACCCGTCCGGCCGCTTCCCGAGGATGCGCAGGGAGACGTTGATCTTGGCTGGCGCCCGCAGGCGGAGGCGGTCCGACTCCACGCGCACCCTCCGCGCCGGGCCGGCGGGGCTCACGACGCCTCATCGAGGCGGATGACCTCTGCGCCGGGCGGCGGCGGGAACGCAAAGGCGGCCTGGTCCAGGCCCACGTTGAACTCCGGCTCTTCATAGCGGAGACGCAGGAAGGCGCCATCCTGCGGCATGACAATCTCGATCTCGTGCGGGAAGCGCAGGGTCGTCGCCGCGCCGGCGGCGCCGGCGGAGGGCGTGTCGCGGGGCGCTCCAGGCGCCGCCGTCGCCGCGCCGGTTTCGCCACGCTCCCCGCCCAACGCCGTGGCGGAGCTTGAGGCGGACGCCCCCCCGCTCGAGCTCGGCTGGGGGCCCAGCGTCACCTCGCGAAAATCCGCGAAGGCGGCCAGGAGGATGAGGCGACCGGCTGCATCGTAGCGCAGCACCCGCGTCGGCGTCGCCGAGGTATCGAACCAGACCTCCTGCCGGCCCGCGGCGGGCGTCGGGAAACTGAGCACCTGGAGCCGCAGGGACGGCACCGCCTGGACGCCGGCGCCGCTCACCAGGCGCGGCAGCGGCACGCCGCCGCTGCTCAGCGTTGCGAGGGAGGTGATGGAGAGCGACAGACCAAGCAGGCGGGAGAGGTTCTTCCTCGTCGCCTGCGCGAGGTAGTACTTGCGCTCCCGCGGGTAGAAGATGCGCAGCTCGCGGCTGTCGCTCGTGAAGAGGAACATCGATTGGCCGAAGAGGCCCAGGGTTTCGATGCGCAGCATGGCGGGAAGCCTGATGAGCACCGCCTGCTTGGCCTGGAAGCGCTGCGTTCCGAGCTCGAGGGTGAGGTGGGCCACGCCGCGCAGGTCGCGCACCAGGCGCGCCCGCCGCTCCAAGATGGCCACCAGCTCGTCTGCGCCGTAGAGCGCCAGGGGCGGGGCGGGGCGGGGCGCCTCGGGCGGGAGCAGCGCGCAGCCGCCCAGGGCGCTCAGCAGACTCGCCGCAAGAAGGGTGCGGGCGAGGACCTTGGCTCGCCCCCCGCCGCAGGCGCGCAGGAGACGGGAGAGGCGGCCGGCGGCGGAGTTGGCGCCAGGGACGGGCGTCGCCTGGCTCCGCACCTCAGGGGACGAGGCGTCCTGGGACCATGACCTGTGCCGCGGTTCAATGTCCACGATGCGCTCGGATCGGCAACGCAGCAGAACCTGCGGATCAGGGGGTGGCAACCGTGGGACGCTCCGGCATGTTCGGCGTCTCGGTCACGACGCCGCTTTGGGCGGCCTTCTTGGCCGGTGCGCGTCGTCTCCCCAGGCGCCTCAGGTCTTCCCGAAGCTGGTCGAGCTTGCGCTGCACCGCCGCGTCGAGTTTGATCTGGATCGATTGGCTCCACGCCTGCACCGCGGCGTCGCGCCGCTGCAGGCGCAGGTAGACATCCCCCAGGTGGTCGTGCACGACGGGGTCGTCGGACACCAGACGCACCGCCTTTTCCAGGAGCTTCCGCGCCTCCTGGACGCGACCGAGCTTGAAGTACGCCCAGCCAAGGCTGTCGAGGAAGGCGCCGTTCTCCGGCTCGAGGCGCAGCGCTTCCTTGATCGCAGCCACGGCGATCTCCAGATGCATCCCTTTCTCGGCGTAGGCGTAGCCGAGGAGGTTCAAAGCATTGGCGTGGCGCGGGTTGAGCGCCAGGGTGGCGCGCATGAGAGAGAACGTTTTCGGGTAGTTGCCGAGCTCGTACATCGTCGCCCCCAGACCGAAGAGGTAGCGTTCGTTGCGCGGCTCGAGGCGGGCGGCCGAGAGGTAGGCGAGCAGGGCGCGGTAGTGGCGCTTCAGGCGCGAGGCCGTCAGCCCGAGGTAGTGGGCGATGGCGGCGTTCTTCGGGTTCGAGGCGCTCCCCCGGACCAGCAGCGCATGGGCCTGCGGCAGGCGCTTCAGGCGGTCGTAGAGCTGCGCCAGGCTGAGGAGGAGCTCATCGGCCGTCGGTTCCACGAGGAGCGCTTCCTTCAGCTCCGCCATGGACCGGCCGTAGGCTTGCCGTTCCTCGTAGGCCGCCGCCAAGTAGTAGTGCACGCGCGTCAGCTTGGGGTTCAGGCGCAGCGCTTCCCGGAACCGCTTCTCGGCTTCCGGGAACTCGCGCTGCTCGAGGTACATCAGGCCGAGCTGGATTTTCACCCGCGGGTTCTTCGGCTCCAGCTTGGCGAGGGTCTCGTACTCCCGCAGCGCGTGCGGCAGTTCCTTCAGGTTCCAGAGCGCCTGGGCGAGCGAACGGTGCACCTCCACCTGGTACGGCGACTCGAAGAGGAGCTGCTTGTAAAGGGCGATCGTCTTCGACCAGCGTCGGGTGAGCTCGTAGATGCTGGCAAGCCGCAGGTAGGCGCGCAGGAATTCCGGATCGAGGAGGATGGCCCGGCGCACGACGGCGATCGCGGCGTCGTAGCGCTTCAAATTCACGTAGACATCGCTGCTGGCGAAGAAGGCGAAGGCGTTGGCCGGCTGCCGCTCGATGGTCTCCAGGTAGGCGAGGAGGCCGTGGTCGATCTGCCGCTCGTTGACGAAGAGCTGGGCCAGGTAGAGGCCCGCCTGCTCATGCGCCGGCTCCAGCTCGAGGGCGCGGCGAAATTGCCCCCGCGCCTCCCGCCCGCGCCGGAGCTCGGCGTAGGTGCGCCCCAAGAGCAGGCGCGCCGGCACGAACGCGGCGTCGCGCCGGATTGCCTCCTCGAGGAGGCGCACCGCGTCGAGACTGTTTTTCTGCTGCAGGTGGAGCTCCGCCAGCTCGTAGCGCAGGTAGGCGGAGTTCTCATCGTAGGAGATGGCCTGCTGATACTCCTGGATCGCCGCCTCGAATTGGTGCTGCTGCACGTAGAGGCGGGCGAAGAGGTAGTGCTGGTAGGCGCGCCAGTCGGGCTGCTCGGCGAGCGAACTCCGCCCCCGCGCCCCCAGCGCCTGGCGCGCCATCTGATTGCGCTCTTCAATGGTGGCGACGTTGACGCGGCCGGCGGCTGGCGGCGCAGCCGCACCCTCCTCCGCGGCGGAGAGCTGGGAGCGGCGCGGGGCGCCTGCCTGACATCCCCCCGCCAGGAGGACGAGCGCCGACAGGAGGAGGCACCAGACCGCTGCGCCGCGGCACGGCCTCAACCTGCCGGCCGCCTGCAACCTGGAAGCGCTTTGCAGCACAGGGGAACCCTGCATTACCAGCTCCTCGCCTAAGGGGTTTCCCCGCGTGCAACACTGCTGAGGAACAGGCGGCGCAACGCCTCGCGCAATGCCGCCTGGGGGACCGTGCGAACAAGGTGCTCAATTTCGTCTCGCCCCGCCTGGCTGACGGGGGGCCTGGCCCGGGGCTGGCCGCCGGCCGGCGCGGGCCGGCGCGCTGTCGGTCTGCGGCCTGCCGACGGGGAACGTCCCGCGCCCTCATCTCGCCCCTGTCCGGCGCCGCCGCGCGGGGGCGCGCCCCCGGGAGCATCCCCTGATCCCAAGGCAGCCTCCCCGTCTGCGACCAGGCCGAAGAAGAGGCGCTCGACGATCCCAGGCCCGACGAGGGCGCGGATGCGTTCCAGCATGAGGGGCTGCATGTAGCTGAGCTGCTGGAGCCACATCGAGTCGCGCACATCGACGTAGAGCGTCGTGCGGCGCCGCCTGCGCGGCTGGGTCATGGCCGCCACCTGCGCGCCGACGATCTCGTCCCAGCGCGTCCAGATGCTCGCCTCCCGGAGCAGCGCCTCAAGGTTCAGAGACGGCGCCACCCCGTGCAGGAACTCACCCAGGCGGATCATGGTGCGTGCCGTTCCTCTTCAGGCGCGCCGACCACCCTGCCGCGGCCACGGGCCGGCGGAGCAGCCTCCCGCGCGCGTTCCGCGCCGTGCGGCGCCCGCCGCCGCGGGGTGCCGGGAAGATCGCGCGCGCCGCGTCACGAGCCGGAACCGGCGTGGTGGTAGCGCAGCCTGCCGTCGTCGGTCGGTCCGGCCGCGAGCGCCTCTCCCTGCGCCGCCCGCGCCCCGCCTGCCGCCGCCTGGGTGCTCTGAACTCCCTGGGGCGCCTGGCCGGGCCGGGCCTGCGGGGCCGCCTGGGCCGCCCGGCTGCCCCGGTGAGCTTCGGGAGGAGCTTCGAGGAGCCGCCGGATGCCCTCCATGAGCCGATCGGTGACGTACTGCGCCGCCTCCTTGCGCGACAAATGCGCCGGCGGCTCCCAAGCGAGCGGCGCGCCGAAGCGCACCTGCAGCCGCTGAAAGAGCCGCGGCAGCTTCATGCGCGGGCTGAGCACACGCTCGGTGCCGAGAATCGCGGCGGGGATGACGATCGGCTTCGCCTCCAGGACAACCCGGCCGACCGCGCGCACCCCAACCTCGAGGGAGCCGCTGAGGCTGCGACCACCTTCGGGGTAAAGCAGCATCTTCTGGCGCCGCAGCACCTGGGTCATGCGCCGCAGCACGCGCAGGTCCCGCCCCGTGCGCTGCACCGGGAACGCCCCCAGAGAGGTGAGCAGGCGGTCGAAGCCTGCCAGGGAGAAGAGCTCGGCCTTGGCGGGAGCGCGGACAATCTCGTCGGGATAGCGGTCGATGAGCACGCTTATGATGAACGGCGGATCGAGGTAGGAGACGTGGTTGCTGACCACCAGCACCCCGCCGCCCTCCGGGACGTGCTCAATACCGCGAATCGTGGTGCGATTCAGGCAGCGAAAAAAAAACTGCACACCCGCACGGCGAACTGAATCCAGAGCCGCTGTCCGAAGGAGGTCTTCGCCGCCAGTGACTCATTGGCGCTGCCCCTCGTCACCAGTCGCTGGATGCGCCGCTGGCCCCGTGTCATCGTTCGCCATCCCCCTGCCAGGATGCTGCCGAGCGCCTGCCCTCGCCCCCCCTGGGGAACGCCGGTTCCCCCTCTCCTGTCCCTATGCTAGCACGCCGCCCGGGGGAGAACAAGGACCATGGCGGCGGCGGGGTGAGCCGCGAGCCACCCTGGTCACCTCACCCGGGCCCGGGCCGTTCGGCCTCGCGGCGGTCGCTCCGCCACTCCGCTTGCCACGACGCTGCACTAGACGTCGATCTGCGCCCGCTGCAGCTTGCCGCTGTAATCGATGTAGAGCGTGCGCCACTCGCTGAAGGTGTCGAGGGCGGCGCGGCCCGCTTCCCGATGCCCGTTGCCGGTTGCTTTCGCGCCGCCGAAGGGGAGGTGGACCTCGGCCCCGATGGTGGAGGCGTTCACGTAGACGATGCCGGTGGTGATCTCCTCCATCGCCTGGAAGGCGGCGTTCACGTCGGCGGTGTAGATGGCGGCGGAGAGGCCGTAGTCGGTGTCATTCACCACGGCGATCGCCTCCTCGAGGTCGTGCACGGCGATGATGGCGACCGTGGGTCCGAAGATTTCCTCCCGGGCGATGCGCATGCTCGGCTTCACCTCCGTGAACACCGTCGGTTGGTAGAAGCTCCCCAGGGCGCAGGCGCCCTGCGTGGCGCGCTCGCCGCCGGTCAGCAGCCGCGCCCCTTCTTCCAGGCCGATCTCGGTGTAGCGGTGGATGTTCTCGAGCTGGCTGTCGTTGATGACCGGCCCCATATCGGTGTCGGCGCGCAGCGGGTCGCCGAGGCGCAGGGCATTCGCCCGCGCCACGAAGCGCTCCTGCAGCTCGCCGAGCACGGCGCGATGCACCACCAGGCGGCTGGCGGCGGTGCAGCGCTGACCGCTGGTGCCGAAACCGCCCCAAACGGCGCCATCGACGGCGAGGTCGAGGTTGGCGTCGTCCATGACGATGATGGCGTTCTTGCCCCCCATCTCCAGAGCGTACGGCTTCATCTGCCGGGCGCAGCCAAGGGCGATCTCCTGCCCGCTGGCGGTCGAGCCGGTGAAGGAGATGAGGCGCACCCCGGGATGGGCCACGAGGGGCTGGCCCACCTCGGCGCCGCCGCCGGTGACGAGGTTGAGGACCCCCGGCGGCAAACCTGCTTCGCTGATGAGCTCGACCAGCCGCACGGCGCTGAGCGGCGTATCCGTGGCCGGTTTGAAGACGATGGTGTTGCCGCAGATGAGGGCGGGCATGATCTTCCAGGCGGGGATGGCCATGGGGAAGTTCCACGGCGTGATGAGGCCGACCACCCCCACCGGCATGCGCACCGTCAGGCAGAACTTGCGCCGCAGCTCGGATGGCGTGGTGTCGCCGAAGAGGCGACGCCCCTCGCCCGCCATGAGGAGGGTCATGTCAATCGCCTCTTGCACGTCGCCCCGCGCTTCGGCGAGCACCTTGCCCATCTCGCGCGTCATGTCGCGCGCCAGTTCCTCCTTGCGCTCGATGAGGAGGTGGCCGAGCCGATAGAGGACCTCGGCGCGCTTCGGAGCCGGCGTGTGGCGCCAGGCATCGAAGGCCCGGCGCGCCGCCTGCACGGCGCGCCCCACATCCTCGTGGTCCGATCGTTGGAAGAGGCCGATCACCTCGTCGCGGCGGGCCGGGTTGCGGTTCTCAAAGGTGCGCCCGCGCTGCGCCGCAACCCATTCGCCGCCGATGTAGTTCAAATAGGTCTGGGCCATGGTGATCTCCTTGCGGCAATCGCGCGGCGGAGCCATGGAGCGCCGTCATGGGGGATCGCCTGCTCCTCCACCGACTCTCACCCCGGCGCCGCCGCTTGCCGGGCACGGCATGCTTCTGGCCGGTTCCGGGCCGTGCCGCTACCCCCTCTCCACGTCGCGCAGCGCATCCTCCAGGAGGGTTACGGCAAGGCGGAGTTCGCGCGGACGCAGGTTCAGGGGCGGCAGCAAGCGCACGCCGCGACTGCCGCAGCCGAGGAGCAGGAGACCCCGCTGGAAGCAGGCCTGCACCATGGCTGCCCGCTCTGCTGCGCCCGGCAGGTCGAAGGCGAGCATGAGGCCGAGGCCGCGCACGTTGGTCATGGCGGCGTGGCGTTCGGCCACCGCCTGGAGCGCGCTGCGCGCCTCCTGCCCCAGGATCTCGGCGTTGCCCATGAGCTGCTCGTCCTCAATCACCTCCAAGGTGCTCACCGCCACCGCGGTGGCGATCGGCCCGCCCGCCCAGGTGCTTGAGATCGCCCCGGGCTGGGACGGGAAATGCTGGCGCTTGCTGAGCACGGCCCCCACGCGCAGCCCCTTGGCGGCGGCGACGATGTCCGCCGCCACGCCGTGGTGCTCGATGGCCCAGAACCGCCCGCTGCGCCCCAGGCCGGTCTGCACCTCATCGGAGATGTAGAGGGCCTCGTGGCGGTGGGCGAAATCGGCCAGGCGCCGCAGGAACGCCGTCTCGCCGATGATGTAGCCCCCCTCTCCCTGCAGCGGCTCGGCGATGACGTAGGCGAGCAGGTCGCGCGGCGCCTTCTGCTGCTCGTAGATCACGCGCGCCGCCTCGCCCGCCTCGACGATGGCGGCGAGGTCGCGCTGATCGAGCAGCTTGTCGAAATCGAAGGCGACGTCGTTGTACGGCGCGAAGCGCACCCAAGGGATGGCGGCATAGCCTTCGCGCTGCACCGTGCGGCTGTTCGTGAGGCTGAGGGCCCCGAGGGTGCGGCCATGGAAGGCGCCGGACATGGCGATCCCGAACAGGGGGTAGTTCGTCCGCGCCTCGGTGAGGTACGGATGCCAGGGCAGGTGGAGCTGCCGGCAGAGCTCCTCGAGGAGCGCCGCCGGCCAGCGCTGGCAAAGACGCTGCCAGCAGTGATGCATGGCGATCTTGACGGCGTTTTCCACCGCCTCGGCTCCGGAGTTCACGAAGAACGCCGTATCGAACCCGAACCCGCGGCTGAGATCGAAGAGCTTCTGCTGCAGGTGCCCCGCGGTGCGGAAGCGGCCCGCCTCCGCCGGCAGGCGCAGGGGACGGGGACGCGCCGGGTCCGGCCCCACCGCGAGGTAGAAGTCGTGGTCGGCGGTCTTGATGGGGTCGAAGGGGACGCCACATTCCGTGAGGATGCGCGGGTGGTTGTAGCCGAGCGGGGCGGAGGCGACGTGGGTGCAGCAATCGAGGAAGATGTTGCCGTCGGGATCGCCGCAGAACGGCCCCTCGGCCCACTCGCTGACATCCCAGACGAACGGATAGACATACGTCGACGGGGCCGAGCCGGCCTCGAAGGCGGCAATCCAACGCTGCGCCCGTGGACCCGGCAGGGACCCGGCAACGCGCACGCTGGCAGACTCGCGATGTGGACGATCCATCTCTCTACCTCGGTCTCCTCGGTGCTTCCACCTTGTGAATCCGTCCCCACCGCCTTGCCGAGGGCGCTCCCCGCCTCCGCCCCGCCTCGTCTGAGGCGAACACTCGCGGGCGAGGACGAGGGCAGGGGATGAGAAGCGCAGCGAGGGCTGAGAAGCGATCCATCCGCTCCCACGGGGGCATCCGCACCCTGACGGCGCTGCCTATCCCTCAATGTAGCGCTGCTCTCCGGGCTTTGGTAGGGAGAACGAGGATTCTCCAGAGCGCACCGGTTTTCTGGTTCAGGAGAGGTTCTGTGTTAGGCGGGAAAAGAAAGCTCCCGGCACCCCTCTGCACAGGATCACCGTGTGGGTGCCGGGAGCTACACTCTGGAAGTTCGAGACCCGCAGTTACTGCGGCTCTTCACGGTTGGATGGGCGAGACGGCTCCTCCTCCCCTGCTGCACACCACCCGCTGCGGCAGGCGGGAACCGCGGAGCTCCCCGCTTCCCACCCAGGAGGCTCAGCCCCCGCCGGCAGGATGGCGCCGGCGGGACAATCCCCCACCGCAGCTTCCACCTTTACCTAAAACCGCGGGTCCCTGACACGCGATCCGCCATCCTACGCTACAACGGGCTCACGCCGTTCGCCGCGCACGGGGCGGACTGTCTGCCGCTCGGTCTGTTTCTCGCCCTTCACCCTCGCCGGCTTTCCCTCGGCCCCGCGCGCCTTCGCAAACTCACGGTACGACATCCCGTACAGCTTGCGATGGACTTGACGAGCGTACTCCCGGGAGAACCCGAAGCGCCGGCCGATCTCCTGCAGCGACACCCCCTGCTCCACGAGCTCGCGGAACCGCTGCTCGGCGACCTCGCCGTACTTCTCGCGGAAGCGGCGGTGGAATTTCTCCGCCGGCCTGATGCTGAACCGGTTCCGCCAGCAGTTGACGGTGGTGGTCCCGACGTTCAACATTTGGGCGATCTCATGGTCGCAGAGCCCCCGGCGCTCGATGTTATCACGCAGGATCTTCTCTATGGTGTTCCGGTTGATCTTCATGGCTTCACTACCTCACGCCTCCTCGCCAAGGCTCTCCCGTCCGCACCCGGCGCATCTTCCATGCAGCGCCGCTGGCGGCGGGAGCCCCAAGGAGGAACCCTCTCCAAACCGCTGCCGCAAGCGCAAACCCCTCCAGGGCCTCCTTGACGAAACGCAGCTCGTCCCATCTCGACAAAGGTGAACCGCGCGCCCACGCGAAAGTCTCCCGGAAGTTCATGAACGCTTGCCAGTTCATCAGCTTACAGCGGCGCCTACACCCTCTTGCCACCGCACGGCTTGCTACCGTACAGATAGCGTGATTTCGCGGGGAATTCATCCCTTCCGTTTAATGAGACAACGAAAGCACAGAATAGTTGCAACCAAAACGCTCCCTTATACCCTTCGCTCGCGGTCACCGCACCCCCCAGTCCTTGGCTATATGTTGAACTTCAACGCCTTATCCAGATTCACCAGACCATTCGTGTGGCTTTCTCTCTACGATTCCTTAGCCTGATGAGACAAAGTGTCCAGCACCGCTGGGGGCAGAAGGCCACAGGGAGAGCCAACTTGTCCTCAACCTAGGTGACCTGGAGGGGGCGGCGGCGGGGTATGACATGAGTCTTGCGTCAAGGGAAGCGCGCTCCGAGGAGCTTCGCCGGCACAGTGGCCCGCTCTAGCTCCGCGACCCACCTGGTGAACCGAGCACGGACTGCCGCGGCGGCCCCTGGAGCCGGCCTGGCAGAGTGCTTGCCCCTCGGCAGGCGGCGTTCCGTGACTGGCCCCGACTTGACCCGCTTCACCTTGACAGGGCAGAGGGAGAAATTTTGACTTTCACCAGCCAGGCATATTAGGTTGACTCCCCAAGAGACCAAGAGATTAAAGGTTGAAGAGGGGCCAAGCTTTACGAGAGGGGTCGGAATGCCCTGCGTGGCGGAGCCGTGGGGCTGATCAGGGGTGGCGCGGAGCAGCAATCAGAGGCGGGTGCCGAGGTTGGCCGGCGCCTCGCGGGCTGGCGGGGAAAAGGCCTGGGGGCGGAGCCACCGATCGGCCGCGAGGCTTCTCTTCCAGCTCTGAGCGCAGGGCGTGGCGGAAACGAGGGAGGAGGAAACAGTGGGAATCCGCACCGTTGAAGAGCACTTGCGCAGCCTCCGGGATGACCGCGTCGTCTTCTTCAAAGGCCAGCGCGTCTCGGACGTGACCTCGCATCCCGTGCTGGGGATCGGCGCGCGGCACGCCTCCCTCGACTTCCAGCTTGCGGAAGACCCTGCATTCCAGCAGCTCATGACCTACATCGAGCCGGCCACAGGAGAGCGCTGCAGCCGTTTCTTCAAGCTCCCCGAGAGCGCCGAGGACCTGCTGCGGCGGCGGCTGATGATCGAGACCTCGACGCGCGAAGGCGCCGGCCTGGTGCTGCTGGTGAAGGAGATCGGCACCGATGCCCTCTTCGCCCTGCACGCCGTGGCGCGGCGCCTCGACGCGGCCTGCGGCACCTCGTACCGCGAGCGCGTCGCCGCCTACCACGCCGCCTGCCGCGACCACGACTGGAGCATGGCGGTGGCGCAGTCCGACGTGAAAGGGGACCGCAGCCTGCGCCCCTCGCAGCAGGCGCATCCCGACTACTACCTGCACATCGTCGAGGAGCGCCGCGACGGCATCGTGGTGCGCGGCGCCAAGGCGCACACCTCGCACGCCCCGTACGTGAACGAGATCATCGTCCTGCCGACGCGCGCCCTGGGGGAGGCCGACCGCGCCTACGCCGTGGCCTTCGCCGTGCCCGCCGCCACCCCCGGCCTGCGCTTCATCGGCAGTCCCTTCTCCGCGGCCGCCACCAGCACCTTCCACCACCCCCTGAGCGCCGAGCACAAGATGATCGAGACGGTGACGGTCTTCGATAACGTCCTCGTTCCCTGGGAGCGGGTCTTCATGAAGGGGGAGCACCAGTTCGCCGGCGACCTGGCGAACTCCTTCGTCGAGTACCACCGCTTCACCGCGGTCTCCTACAAGACCCCCTGGCTGGAGCTGATGCTGGGCGCGGCCGATCTGATGGCGGAGTACAACGGCATCGAGCGCGCCGCCCACGTGCGCGAGAAGCTCTCCGCGCTCGTCGGCTACCTGGAGGCGGTGCGCGCCCTCATCCAGCAGGCGGCGCTCGGCTGCCGCCCCACCGGCGCCGGTACGGTGGCGCCCGATTCGGTGCTGACGAACATCGCCAAGTGCTACTTCGCCACCCACTACCACCAGATGGTGTCGTACGTGCAGGACATCGCCGGCGGCCTCCTGGTGACGGGTCCGTCCGAGGAGGATTGGCTGAACCCCGAGACGCACGCCGACCTCGAGCACTACCTCGGCGGCAAGGCCGGCGTCAGCACCGAGGCGCGCCTGCGCCTGCTGAACTTCATCCGCGACATGTGCGCCTCCGACTACGGCGGCTACCACGAAATCCTCAACCTCCACGCCGAGGGCGGCCTGGAGGCCCAGAAGATGACCATCCTGCGCAACTACGACCGCACCTTCTGCCGCGACGTGGTGAAGCGGTTCGCAAGGCTCGCGTGAGCGCCCGGCGTCTTGCGGCGTGCTCCGCCTCCAGGAAAGGTCAGCCGATGCCCGACCCCTCTCCGGGCGCCCCGGCCCTGGCGCTCTTCCCGTACTACGAGCAGCTCGTCCCCTGGTTCGAGGAGGAGCTGGCCGGGATCACGGATGAGCAGCTCGACTTCACCAACCCCGCGCAATGGTTCGCCGTCTGGAGCATCCGCCGGCAGGTGAGCCACGTCTGCTACGCGCACTTCTTCTGGAGCGGCATCCAATGGGGGAAGGTGCTGCGGGCCGACGACCCCGTGGACATCAAGGCTCACCTCGACCGCCGCTACGACCGCGTGCTGCGCGAGGACCGCTGGTGGGCCATCGCGGACCTGAAGACCAAGCTGCGCGACTGCGTCGGGCGCAGCCTGGCGCTGCTGCGGGGCGAGACCGTGGCGGGGGCGCAGGCGCGCGAGGTGTCGATGAAGATCCCCGCCGGCACGCCGGTGGGGCTGGGCGACCGCGAGGACGTGCATACTTTTTGGCAGCGCTACGCCGCCTATCACCGGCGCGGCATCCGCCGCGATGCCGACGACCCGGAGAGCTGGCGCTTCAGCCTCGAGATGAGCATGCGCCACATCCTCTGGGAGGGGACGACGCACCTCTACGCCATCCAGCTCATCAAGAAGGAGCTCGGCCTGGCGACGCACGTGACCCTCCCCGCCGAGGGCTACGTGGTGAATGACATGAAGAAGGCGGCGGCTGGTTCGCAGTGATCGTCCGATGCGGGGGTAAAGCCTGGCGCAGGAATGGCTGGGCTGGAGAGGAGGGGAGGGGGGGATCGCCATCGGACCGGGGGCGAGACACGTCGGAGGTAGGGCGATGGATGACCTGGTGCGGCGCACCTCTGAGGCGATTCTGGCGGCCACGCACGTGGTGGCGCTGACCGGCGCCGGCATCTCGGTGGAGAGCGGCATCCCGCCGTTCCGCGGCAAGGGCGGCCTGTGGACGAAGTACGACCCGGCGGAGTACGCCGACATCAGCGCCTTCCGCCGCAACCCCGGCAAGGTGTGGGAGATGCTGCGGGAGATGCGGCGGGTCATTCAGCAGGCCAGGCCCAACGCCGCGCACACCGCCCTGGCGCAGCTCGAAACGCTCGACCTTCTGAAGTGCATCGTGACGCAGAACGTCGATGGCCTGCACCAGCAGGCCGGCAGCCGCAACGTCGTGGAGTTCCACGGCAACGACCGCGCCGTCGTCTGCCAAAGCTGCGGCCGGGAGCAGCCGAGCGCCGATCTCTCCGTCGAGGTGCTGCCGCCGCGGTGCGCCTGCGGCGGCGTCCTCAAACCGAGCGTCGTCATGTTCGGCGAGATGATCCCGCGCGACGCCCTGCTGCTGGCCAGCGCGGCGGCCCAGAAGGGCGACGTCGTCCTGGTGATCGGCACCACCGCCGAGGTCTATCCCGCCGCCGAGCTCCCATTCACCGTGAAGCGCAACGGCGGGATTGTCATCGAGTTCAACCTCGAGCCGACCGTCCTCACCGACAGCATCGCCGACTGGTCGCACCTCGAATCGGCCTCAGCCTCGTTGCCCGCCGTGCTCGTGGCGCTGCGGGCGCGGCTCAATTGAAGCCGCCCCGGCAGGTCTGGTTCCGCGGCGGCAGCGCTGGGGTCGCCGGGCGACGGGGCGGCGTGAACTCTCACAAGGAACGAAGGGGAGGAAGGTGCAGGTACCAGGCATGGCGCGGAGACATCGAGCGCTCTACTACGGCTGGATCGTGCTGGGCGTCTGCACGCTCCTCAACTTCGTCTTCTATGGCGGGCGCTTCTCCTTCGGGGTCTTCTTCAAGCCGATGGCCCAGGACTTGGGCTGGAGCCGCACCCTGACGGCGGGCGCCTTCGGGCTCAACCTGCTCCTGTCGGGAGTCTTCGCGCCGTTCCTCGGCTGGCTGATGGATCGCTTCGGCGCCCGCGCCGCCATCAACGTCGGCGCCCTCGTCGGCGCCGTCATCACCGGCCTCATCGCCTGGACGCAGTCGGCCTGGTACTTCTACCTCGTCTTCGGCGTCCTGCAGCCGCTCCTGCTGGCGGGCGCCTCGATCAACATCTGCTCGGCTTTGGCCGCGCGCTGGTTCGTGCGCTTGCGGGCCACGGCATTGGCGATCATCTCTTCCGGCGCGTCGCTGGGACAACTGGCGCTGGCGCCCCTCCTCGGCTACCTCGTGGTGCAGACCGGTTGGCGCGCCTCGATCATGGTGCTGGCGGCGATCATGATCGCCACGGCCCTGCCGGGCTTCTTCCTTTTGCGTGAGCATCCCGCCGACCTCGGCTTGCGCCCCGACGGCGCCGCAGCGGGCGACTCCCCAGCCCACCCTGGCGCCGCCGCGTCGCCGGCGCCCGCCGCGGCCGCCAGGAGCGTAGCGCCGGGGCTCGGCCTGGCGGCGGTGCTGCGCAGCGCGGCGTTCTGGCAGCTCAGCGCCGGGTTCTTCGTCTGCGGCTGGTCGGTCGGCGTGGCGCTGACGCACCTCCCCGCCTTCACCACCGACGTGGGGTATTCGACGGAGATGGCCGGACTGCTCCTTGCCATTATCGGGGGGATGAATGTCCTCTCCACCCTGCTCTACGGCGGGCTGTGCGACAGGAGCGGGAAGAAATCGCTGCCGCTAGCGTCGGTCTACTTCATCCGCGGCATCGCGCTGCTCTTCCTCTTCGCTTCTTCCGCGGCCTGGGCGCTTTACGTCTTTGCCGTGCTGGCGGGCATCTCCTGGCTGGCCACCGTTCCCATGACGTACGGGCTGGCGGGAGATCACTTCGGGCTGCGCAACATCGCCACGATCATCGGCATCGTCTTCTTCTCCCACCAAGTTGGAGCGGCGGTCAGCTCCTGGCTGGCGGGCTGGTGGTTCGACCAGTACCAGAGCTATGCCGCCATGTGGCTCCTGGCGGCCCTCCTCTGCTTCGCCGCCAGCGCCGTCAGCGCCATCGTCAAGGAGGGAAGCGCCATCCGCGCACCGCTGCCGGCGGAGCAGCCGGCCACCCCCTAGCGTTACGTTTCACAAGTTCTATGATCAATGTGATGCTTTCCTCGTGCCATTTAGGAGGGGGAATTTTTGTGGGGGACCCTTGCTCCCCCACACCCCCAATCCCCGCGAGCTGCGCAGCAGCTCGCGTAAGGGGGGTGGGCAAGGGGAGATGGTTCCCTCGCCCACTATGTGATATACTTTGAGAAACAGCACATGACCGCCACGCGCCTCCTCAAGCCGCACCGCTGAGCTCGCGGCGGACGATCTTCGCCCCTTCGACCAGCGCCTTCAGCTTCGCCTTGCCGAGGTAGCGCGGGATGCGCGCCAGGCCGCAGTCGGGGCTGAGGAAGAGCTTCTCCGCCGGCACCGCCTTGAGGAGGAGGCGGATGCGATCCGCCACCTGCTCCGGCGTCTCGATGGCGAAGCTCTTCAGGTCGATGACGCCGGCGGTCAGCTCCTTGTCGCACTTCACCTCCGCCCACATTCCCGCTTCCGACATCTCGCGGTTGGCGAACTCGAGGGCGAGGTTGTGCGCGGCGCAGTCGTTGAGGGCCGGGAAGAGCGGTCGATAGGTGCGGGCGCTGTAGCCGAAGCCCCCCAGGGTGCCGAAACAGATGTGCAGGCCGAGCTTGGCCTTGACGCCGTCCACGCAGCGGTTGTAGCAGTCAACGAGAATTTCGGGCCGCATCGAGAAGACCTGGAAGACCTCATCCACCTGGACGTACTCGGCGCCCGCCTCCACCACGGCGCGCAGCTCCTCGTTAATGATCTTACAGAGGTCGTAGGAGATGTCGCGGCGGCGGCCGTAGGCGGCGCCTTTCTCGATGTGCGTCGCCAGCGTCAGCGGACCCGGCACCGGCACCTTGATGGGGTGCGTCGTGCGCGTCTTCGTGTAGGCGAACTCCTCGCGCAGCCCCAGCCCGTTCGGCGCCGTGACGCGCTCCATGGCGTCGAAGTGGTGCTGGCCGTCATAAGCGAGGACGCCCACCTTGCGCGGCAGGTCGCGCTTGCGCAGCCCCGCGAAGTGATCGTAGAAGCTCAGGATGTAGCCGACGCGGCGCATCTCGCCGTCGCTGACGATGTCGAGGCCGGCCTCCTCCATGTCTTTCAGGGCCGTATCGACGGCGTCGTCGTACGCCTCCTTTGCGTCCACCTCGCCGAACTCGCCGCCGGCCATCTTGTCATAGACGGCGTACATCCAGCTTGGGATGGAGTGGCTGCCGATGGTGGCGGTAGGGAGGAGGGGAAGGTGATCGAGGGCCATGGAAAACTCCTTCTACACGCCTCGGCGAACGGATTCTCACGTCGCTCGGACGTGCCGCGGTACTTCAGGATTACTGCGGGCGCCCGCGCCGCCAGGCGGAGAGAGACGCCCAATCTCACGACGCTTCCACCGGCGAGCTGCGCCGCATCTCGCGTAAACGGGATGCGCCCAATTCCCTGCGGATGGGGGGCGCGGCTCCCTCTCGGAACTACGTGATGGAACGTGGGAACACGACGGTAGGATAGCTGATGCCCGACACCCCGCCAAGCAGTCCAACCAATCTTCGCGCCGGCGGGCCACCGCAGGCGGCCGGTCCTGCCCAGGTTCCCCTGCCGGGGCGGCTGGTCGGCCTCTACCTCCTGGCGCACCCCGTCCTTAAAGTCCTCGTTCTCTGGAGCGGCAGGAGTTTCCTCAACCTGCAGCCCGCGCGGGGCCGCGGCTGGATCATCTACGGCCTGGCCGCGCCGTTAGTCGGCTGGCTGGTGTGGCGCCGCCATCCGCGGGCGCGCTTCGCTCTCTACGTCTTCATGACCTTGGAGGCCTGGCGCGCCTTCGACCGCGCCACCTTCGCCCTGGAGCGTCCCCTGGCCCTGGCCATGGCGGCGGCGATCCTTCTTCTCTTCCAGATGCCGGCGCTGCTCCGCGCCTACCCCGCGATTGAGCGCGACCGCTACCGGCGCATCTTCAGCCGCAGGTGAGGGTCTGTGCCGCGGGGCCGGGCGCTCCCTGGCCTGGAACCCATTTGCATACTGCTTCCTGACGCGCGCACAAAAAAGGCCGGGCAGCTCCCCGGCCTCGAACCTCCGACGCACCTTTCCCCACAGCAGGGGCAGGCGGCGTCAGGACCCCACCGCGGCCTCTTCCTCCTCTTCCTCCGGCTGGCGGAGGTGCAGCACGCCCTTGATGCAGGCATCCTCGCAGATGTAGCAGCTCACGCAGCCCTTCGGGTCCTTCAGCACCGCCACGCCGAACGGCGGGAACTCGTCCTTCCTGCCGATCTCCAGGCAATCGAAGGGGCAGTAATCGACACAGTAGCGGCAGCCGGAGCCGGTGCAGGAGTCCAGGTCGATGACCGGCTTGGGGCGCTCCTTCGGCTTCAGGCGGTCCACTACCACACCGGTTTGATCCTCGATGGCGGGCTCGGGGCAGACCATGCCGCAGGCGCCGCAGTCGATGCACTTCAGCGGGTCAATGATGTGCAGCAGTTTGCTCTCGCCCGTGATCGCCTCGGTGGGACAGACCTTCACGCAGGCCGTGCAGCCGACGCATTCCTCATTGATCACAAAAGCCATGGCGGCGGAAACCTTTCATTTTCTTCGACGCTCGACCTGCCGGCTCGCCGAAACATACGTCCAAGCGTTCTGCCACAAGCTGCGTGCTGAGCAGCCGTTTCCTTCCCGGTTGGTCGCCTCTCGCGCACACTCTGAGTATAGGCAACGAGATCGGCGTGTCAAATGCGTTCGGGGAGCGGCCGCCTTTGGCGTGATGTGTCTGCCGCCTGGAAGGCCGCGCCGCCGGCGAGGGGAGCACGGCGCCCAATGGCTCACCCTCACGACTGCCACCGCGCTTTTCGCTGTCAGGCGAAACGCCAGGAGTTGCGTTCCTCAATGACGCACCGAATTCTCTCGGAACCAACCCGCCAGGACGGCTTCGTCAGCCTGTCCCGAGGCGGCAGCCATCATGACGTGATAGGGTCTGCCTTGCGGCGGGCGGAAGGTCCAGCCGTTCAGGGCCAGGAAGGCGACTCCGGCCAGCAGGGCCGTGCGCTTGTTGCCGTCAATGAAGGGGTGATTCTTGGCCAGGGAGAGGCTGAGAGCGGCGGCGAGATCGAACAGGGTGGGGCGGTCGCCGTAGTGCCAAAGCTGACGCGGCCTCTGGAGCGCGCTCTCCAGCAGTCCCGCGTCCCGCAAACCCGATCTGCCTCCGAAGCGCATCACGTGTTCGGCGTGGATCGCCCGCACCATCGGCACGGTGAGCCATCTCGGCTGCCGTTTCATTCAGCCAGGGCCTTGAGGTCGTCACGGTACTGCCGCATGAACTCCCGTGACGCCTCGAGCGCCTGAGCGAAATCGGGATCATAGGGAGTGAGCAGCAGCCCATCCGCTGTGCGCACGATGAACACCTCGTCACCCTCGCGCAGGTTGAGGGCCTCCAGCAGATCCCGATTAAGAATCATGCCCAGGGATGAGCCGATCTTGCGGACCTTCGTGGCGGCGTTCTTGCGGCGAGCCATAGTCTACTCCTCGTTTGGCTATTATAATATACATTATAATACCCTCGCCCGCAACCCACCTCCCAGCGTCTCGTTGCTCGGCGCGCGCCCGTCATGCAACGGAGTGGACTGTTGCCGATGGTCCACCAAAGTGGGCGTCTCAACCAGGCCGCCCACGTCGGCTACTCAATATACAGCGGCGCCGTGGGAAGTTGCAGCCAGTCTCGCATGTCGTGGCCGACGACGACGCGGGCCTTCTTGGCGGTGTGCAGGTCGTGCAGGCGCTGCATGCTGGCGAGGTTCTCCTCGGCGCGCCACGATACCTTCGGGAGGATGCAGGTCTCGAGGTTCTCCAGCATGTAGCAGCTATCGGCGGCCAGCACCCAGACGCCGCTCTCCCCCATCTCCAGACGCAGCGACTGGTGCCCCGGCGTGTGGCCGTAGGTGGGGAAGACAATTACCCGCCCATCACCGAAGAGGTCGTGCTCGCCGTCGATGAAGGTGTACTGCAGCGGGTGGTCGTAGTCGTCGGGAATGAAGGCGTTTCTCTTGATCTCCGCGGCGTCGTGAGCGGCGTCCCACTCACGCCGGTTGACGATGACCGTCGCCTTCGGGAAGAAGGCGTTGGCGCCGGCGTGGTCGAAGTGCAGGTGGGAGTTGATGACGACGTCGATGTCGGCGACGCTCATGCCGAGCTGGCGGAGCTGGCTCATGGCGTCGTCGCCGGGACGCAGGCGGGGCGCGAAGACCTTGTCCAAGCCGCGCCAACGGCTGGCGGCATCGGTGATCGCGTCGGGGTGGATGCCGGTATCGAAGAGGACGTTTCCCTTCGGGTGGACGATGAGGAAGAACGGCAGCGGCGCCTGCACCCGCAGGCCCTTCGGCGCGCTCGGCACGAAGACGCGCTTCTCGTGCTCGACGTAGCCTGCCGACATGGCATAGAGCTTCACGACCCGCTGCTCCTCACGCGCCTTGTCGGCGCAGCCGCACCCGCCACTGGCTGGCGTTACCTTTCACAAGTTCGACCAAGAATTTGATGCCTTCCTCGTGCCATTTGGTGGGGGGATTTTATGGAGGGGACCTTCGCTCCTCCACACCTCCAAGCCCCGCGAGCTGCGCAGCAGCTCGCGTATATGGGGTGCGCGAGGGGACGCGGTTCCCTCGCAACATATGTGATGTAATTTGAGAAACAGCCCACTATTCGTCCCCGCCGTGCTCTTCCTCGAGCAGGAAGGGGTTGCCCTCGAGCATGTGGGGGTTGCGGGGTGGCTCCTCCTCCACGAGGACGCGCTGGCGCTTTGGGTTCAGGTGCAGGGAGAGGACCTCGGGACGGGCGTAGTCGCCCACCGCGTTGCGAATCTGCCGGGCGGAGATGGCATCCTCGAGATCGAGATCGGCGAAGATGACCCCTTCCTTATCTTCGATCGGGCCGGCCAGCACCTCGCCGCTCGGGCCGAAGATCGCCGAGCGCCCGCCGCCGACTCGCATCATCTCCGGTCGATCGGCATAGCCCAGCTTCGCCACCGTGGCCTCGTCCGCCACGCCGTAAGCGCTGACCGTGAAGACACCGCCGGCGATGGCGTGGTGGCGCGACGAGACCTCGGTGAAATCGTTGAAGTAGCGCTCGTAGCGGGGGAAGTGGGTGATGGCGCTGACCCCCGGCCAGAGGGCGGCGTGCACCTGCTCGCCCATGGCGTAGAGCGAGTAGCGGCAGAGGTCCATGAAGTGCTCGCCGCACATCATGCCGCCGAAGATGCCGAAATCCCCCTCGACCGTGAACAGGTCCGAACCGTCGCCGTCGCCCCAGACCAGCTTCTCGGCGTGGGTCGGGCGCAGCTTGCGGCGCCGCGCCGCCAGTTCCCCCTCGCGGTTGAAGAAGAAGATGCTGTTGAAGAGGGCCGTCCCCTGGCGCTCCGTGCAGCCCATGACGACATAGGCGCGCGCCGCCCGCGCCGCCTCGCCGAGCCGCTGCGTCGCCTCGCTGCCGGCGACCAGGGCGTTTTTGTACAGCTCCTTGGCGAAGTCCATGCCCTCGAAGGAGGGGAGGAGCCAGACCCAAAAGGGGTAGCCGGGGATGTAGGACTCGGGGAAGACGATGAAATCGGCGCCTTTGGCACCGCACTCGCGGATGAGGTGGCACGCCTTCTCGACCGTCGCCTCGCGGTCAAGATAGACCGATGCCGCCTGCACCGCCGCCGCCCGCAGCTTGCCGAGTGAGTCGCCCATCGCCGCCGCTCCTCCAGCCTGGGGTTGTTTTTGAGAGAAAGACTGGGCTGGGGGGAGTATAGGGTGCGGCCCGAGGCTGGGTCAAGAAGCGGCGCAGCGCCACGGGTTCGGTTGCTTGGCATGCCCTCCCTTAGGTAAGATTGCGGATAGAGTCTTGACGGTGAGAAGGGCGTGTGGCCTGTCCCCATGGTTTTGGGCGCGGCAGGGGCGAGGCTGAGCTACAAGGAGGAATTCATGGCGTCAAGAAATCCGGAGTCCGCATCCCCCTTTCCCCCCGGCTACGACAGACAGGCGCGCCTGGCCCACGCCGACGAGGTGTACCGCGCCATCCGCTCACGCCGCACCTTCAAAGGGGGATTGAGCTCGGAGCCCATCCCTGATGAGTACGTCGAGCGCATCCTCGAGGCGGCGCGCTGGGCGCCCTCGGGGGCCAACACGCAGCCGTGGGAAGTGATCGTCGTGAAAGAGCGGGAGCTGATCCAGCAGATCGGCCTCTTCTTCACCGACGGCTTCACGAAGATGAAGACGGCCCAGCCGGATTTCCCCGTCGATAACAAGAAGTACATGTGCCACGTGCCGCTCATGCTCGTGGTCATCGGCGACAAGCGCTTCATCAACTGCTATCCCCAAGTCGGCGGCTGGGACGGCTGCGTGGAGATCTTCTACTCCAGCCTCGCCGCCTTCGTGCAGAACATCCACCTCATGGCCTGCGCGCTGGGGCTGGGCAGCACCTGGGGGACCTGCTTCTCCTTCCACGAGATCAACCTGAAGAAGCTCCTCGGCATCCCGGATATCTACCGCACCTTTGCCGTCATCCCCATCGGCTGGCCGCGCGCCAAGCGCAAGGATAGCTGGCGCAAGCCGGTGGCGTCGTTCGTGCACGCCGAGCGTTACGACCCGGCGCGGCTGAAGTCCACCGCCGAGTTCAGGGAGTGGATCGGCCCGGTGCGCTACTCCCGCCTGCGCAGCGACGGCCGCGTGCATGCCGACCCGGCGCCGGCGATCGAATACGGCTCGCTGGTGGCTTGGGACGTGAACCTCGACTCACGCTACGGCGACAGCTTCCCCGCGCCGAGCCGCGCCAACGGCGGGGCGGCGTAAGCGCTGCCTGCCGCGCCGCGGCTCAGGGCCGCGTTCCACGGCACACCCTGATCATGCGCAAGGCGCCAAGCAAAAAGGAGTGAACATGCCGGAGACCTTCGATCTTGTGGTGTTGGGGGGAGGGCACAACGGCCTGGTGACGGCGGCGCTCTTTGCCAAGGCGGGCTGGAGCGTGTGCGTGCTTGAACGGCGGCACAATATCGGCGGCGGCTGCTGCACGGAGGAGGTGACGCTGCCCGGCTTCCGCCACAACCTGCACTCCCAGGGGCACGTCTACATCACCGGCGGGCCGGTGTTCAAGTCGCTGGAGCTCGACAAGTTCGGCTGCCAGTACGTCTTCCCCGATCCCACCTGCGCCTGCGTCTTCAAGGACGGCCGCAGCATCGTCTTCTACCGCGACCTCAAGGCGACCTGCGAGACCATCGCGCAGTTCTCGAAGAAGGACGCGGAGGCCTACCGCCAGATGGTCAACAACTTCGAGCCGCTCAACCGGCTCTTCGTGGCCTCGTGGTACCAGCCGCCGCTGCCCCCCTCGAAAATCTACGCCGCCTTCGAGAAGAGCCCCGGCGGCCTGGAGCTGTTGCAGATGTGGAACGCCTCCTGCCAGGACATCGTGAACGAGTACTTCGAGAGCGACCAGCTCAAGATCGCCGTGCTCCTCATGGCCATGCAGGGGGCGAACCTGGCGGACCTCTACGGCGTCGGCGCCTACGTGCCGATCCTCTGCTCCGGCATGCACTCGAAGCCCTATGGCCTCTGCGTCGGCGGCTCGCGCTACCTCGCCGAGGCCATCGCCCGCTGCCTGGAGGCCAACGGCGGCGTCATCCGCAAGAACGCCAGCGTCGATCGCATCCTCATCGAGAAGGGCGAGGCCAAGGGGGTGCGCCTCGATGACGGCACGGAGATTTTCGCCCGCCGCGCCGTCGCCTCGAACACGAATGTGAAGACGCTGATGCTGCGGCACGTCGGCGAGGAGCACCTCGAGGCAAACTTCCTGCGCAGGGTGCGCGCTTACAAGCCCGACGAGGTCACCCCCTTCACGCCGCACTACGCCCTGAGCGAGCCGCCCCGCTACCTCGCCAGCGAGAAGAATCCCGACGTGCAGAAGGCGATGTTCGTCTCCTGGGGCTGCGAGGACATGGGGGCCTTCGCGCGCCACGCCGGCGACGTGCGCTCCGGTCGCCTGCCACAGGATGTCACCGGCTTCTCCATTGCGCCCTCCGTGCACGATCCCAGCCAGGCGCCGCCGGGGAAGCACACCGCCTTCGTCTGGCAGTACGCCTGCTACCACCTGGCGGGGGGGGCCGGCAAGTGGGACGCGGTGAAGGAGGAGTACGCGGATTACGTCGAGGGGGTGTGGCGCGGCTACGCGCCGAACATGGCGGGGACGAACATCCTGAAGCGCTTCGTCTACACGCCGCTGGAGATCGAGCGCACGAACATGGCGATGTTCGAGGGCTCCTTCCACCACGGCCTTTGCAGTCCCAACCAGATGGGGAGTTTCCGGCCCTTCGCCGGCTGGTCGCACTACCGCATGCCGATCAAGAAACTTTACCTCTGCGGCTCCTCATCGCACCCGGCTGGCGGCGTCACGGGTGCGCCGGGCTTCAACTGCGCCGGGGTGATCGCGGACGACGCGCAGACCAAGAAGTGGTGGTGGCGCGCGTCAAAAAGCCTTGCCTGATACGACGGTGTCGTGCATAAGCTGAGCTGAGGGTACGGGCGCGACGCCAATCGCTGCGCCGCTCGTCGCCAACGCCGCCGGGGACGACGCGGCGCTGCCGTCAGTGGTGCGGTGTGCTTGGCACGCAGGAGAACCGCCAGGCCGCCCTCACGGTGACGCCGGCGCACGAAGCCGTCCGCATCCCTGCCGCCGCGAGTGCGAAGCACCGGCAGAAGCGGAGTGCGCGAGGGAACCATGCTCCCTCGCGCCTCTCCTCCTACGTGAACTCCCGCCCCACGCTCCTCGTTCAATCCCGCGCCGGTCGCGTGTAGACGCCTTTTTGGTAGCGCTCCTCGACGATCTGGCCGAAGAGCTTGCGGGTCTCGTCGGTCCCTTCGATCGGCTTGTGCAGCCAGGTATTGAGGGGCCAGCCGGGGGCCTCGGCGTACTCCCTGGCGAACATCTGGGAGCGCAGGGTGGTGGGCCAGAAGGGCACGGCGCGCGCCTCGCGCACGGAGTTCACGTCGACGACGGCCTTGATGACCGCCTCGCCGGCGCCGGGCACCTGAACGAGCTCGCGTCCCTCGAAGTCAATAACCGAGGACCCACCCTGGCTCTGCTGGGCCGCCATGCCGCAGCCGAGGTAGGCGCCGACGTTGGTCCCCAGCACGTAGCACTTGTTCTCGATAGCGCGGGCGACGCGCAGGTAGTGCCACTTCCACAGCTCCATCAGCTCGGCGGTCATGTGCACCAGCACCTCGGCGCCGTTCAGGCAGGTGCAGCGGGCGTTCTCGGGGTAGGCGATCTCGCCGCAGGTGATGATGCCGATCTTGCCCAGCGGCGTGTCGGCCACCGGAAAGAGCGCCTGGCGGCCGTAGCGCTCCACGAACTCATCGTAGATGTCGCTCGGCGTCGTGTACGGCAGAATCCAGGAGTTGTTGTTGTTCTTCCAGTGCTTCAGGGCGAAGTCGCCTTGCGGGCTGATGAGCAGGGCGGTGTTGAAGAAGCGCCCCGGCCAGTCCTCGTGCAGCTCGAGGAAATGGGCGGCGATGTAGACGTTCAGCTCCTTGGCGCGCTGGGAGAGGAGCTCGGTGCACTTGTTGGGGAGAGTGACGGCGACCTGCAGCCACTCTTTCATCGGAATCTCCTGCCAGACACCGTTCAGGCTATACTCCGGCAGGGTGATGAGCCGCACCCCTTCGCGGGCGAAGGCCATGTGGAAATCAATGAGCTCGAGGATGCGGTTGAGGTTGTCCATCATATCGGTGTCGCGCCGCCGCGGCGTCGTGCTGACCTGCTTCGGGCAGGACTGGATACACATGACGCGATATGGTTTGAGTGAGCTCATCTCGTCACCTCCCGAGGCGCGGAGTGGCGGCGGGGATTGGCCCCCCCGTGACCCTGCGCCGCAACCCAGGTTGAGCGCCGGCGGCGGCCGAATGCCGGGGAGATCAGCCGCCCCGGCTGCCCTCGCTTCCCTTACACTCCAAGATAGCTCTCGGCGACCTGCGGGTGCTGCAGAAGCTCTTCCCCGGCGCCGCGCAGGACCACCTGCCCCATCTCGAGCACGAAGGCTTGCCTAGCGACCGACAGCGCCATCCTGGCGTTCTGCTCAACGAGCAGGATGGTAACGCCGCGGCGCTGCAGCTCGCTGATCGTTTCGAAGATCGCCTCGACGACGAGAGGGGCCAGGCCCATGGAGGGCTCATCAAGGAGGAGGACCTTCGGTCGGCTCATGAGGGCGCGGGCGATCGCCAGCATCTGCTGCTCGCCGCCGCTGAGGGTGCCGCCCATCTGCCTCAGGCGCTCGCGCAGACGCGGGAAGAGCGCCGCGATCTCCTCGATCTGATGGGTGAACTCCTTGCGGTTCCAGCGGCAGTAGGCGCCGAGCTTCAAGTTTTCGGCCACCGTGAGGGAGGCGAAAATCTGCCGTCCCTCGGGACACAACACCATCCCCCGGGCGGCGATGTCCGTGGCGGGCAGGCCGGCGATCGGTTCGCCGTCGAGATCGATCTGGCCGCCTTTCGGGGAGAGCAGGCCGGCGATGCAGTTGAGAGTGGTGGATTTCCCCGCGCCGTTGGGGCCGATGATGGCCACGAGCTCGCCACGAGGCACCTCCATGGAGATGCCTTTCACCACCTTCAGGTTGCCGTAGCCGGCCTGCAGCTCGGTCAGCCGCAGCATGGGTGGAGCTGCCTGGGTGTCACTTGCTGGCACCGAGGTACGCCTCCATCACCTTCGGGTCGTTGCGGACCTCCGCGGGCGCCCCTTCGGCGATCTTCTGCCCGAAGTCGAGCACGGTGACGCGGTCGCAGATGCCCATGATGACCCGCATGTTATGTTCAACGACAATGAGCGTGATGCCTTGCTCGTTGAGCTTCTTGATCAAGCGGTTCAGATCCCCCACCTCGTGCAGGCTCATGCCGGCGGCCGGTTCGTCCAGGAGCAGCACCGCCGGCTGCGACATGAGCGCCCGGGCCATCTCCATCAAGCGCGTGTGCCCGTAAGAGAGGCTGTCGGCCCGCAGTGCCGCCTCCGGCTCGAGGCCCACGAACGCAAGCTGCGCCTCGGCGCGGCGGCGAATCTCCCGCATCTCCCGCCGCACCGACCGCAGACCCAGGAGCACGGCGCCCAGCCCGGAGCTCACGTGGGCCTGACAGCCCATCATGACGTTCTCCAGGACCGTCATCTCGGGAAAGATCTGCGGCGTCTGGAAGGTGCGCGTGATCCCGGCCTTGACGCGCAGGGGCGGGCTGAGGTGGGTGATCTCCCGGCTCTGGAAGAGGACTCGCCCATGGCTGGCGGGCAAAAAGCCGCTCAAGAGATGGAAAAGGGTCGTCTTCCCCGCGCCGTTGGGCCCCACGAGGCCGCGAATCTCACCGGTCTCGATGGTCACCGAGACGTGGTCGATGGCGCAGAGCTTGCCGAAGTAGCGCGTCAGGTTCTCGGTCACGAGCAGCATGCCGCAGCCTTTCGGTCAGGAGAAAGGGCGGCAGCTCTCTCCCCCACACCGCCTGGACCTCGTGCGCCGCTGCGCGGCGCAATTCCCTGCAGGAACAAATGAGGCGCTTCGCTAGCCATCCGCCGGGGTCTCGGGCCGCATCTGCAGCAGCGCGGACGGCGGCGCCGCCTTCACCATGCCGAAGCGTCGTCGCGCCGCCTCGCCCACCTGCCTCGAGAAGCCCACAATCCCCTTCGGCATAAAGATCATGAACACCGCCAGGATCACGCCGTAGCTCAACATGGAGTACTCGGCGAGGATGCGCAGGTAATCGGTGAGGAAGAGGAGAACGCTGACGCCGACGATGGCTCCGCCGAAGCTCTGCAGCCCGCCGACGACGATCATGGCGAGGATCGCCACCGACTGCACCCAGGAGAAGGAGAGCGGGCTGACCGAGCCGTTGAAGTGGGCGAAGAGGCTCCCCGCCGCCCCGGCGGACACGCTGCCGATCAGGATGACCTTCACCTTCAGGACGGCCAGGTTCACCCCGCAGGCCTGCGCCGCCGTCTCATTCTGGCGAATGGCATTGAGCGCCAGGCCGAGGTGTGACACCAGCAGCCGGCGGAAGAGGAGGTACTGCCCCAGCAGGAGCAGGAGCGCGAAGTAGTAGAAGCGGCCTGACGTATCAAAAGCGAACGGCCCGAGGCCGGCGGCCGGCAGCATGGGAATGCCGTCGTGCCCCCCGGTGAGGGACGACCAATGCAGGAACACCTGCGTGGCGATGATGCCGAAAGCGAACGTCGCCATGGCGAAGTTGATGTCGCGCAGCCGCACGGTGGGGGTCATGATGAGCCCGAAGAGGAAGGCGGTGGCGAGGGCGGCGAGGAAGCCGACGCTGAACGGCAGGCCGAGCTTCTTCGTGAGAATGGCAGAGGCGTAAGCGCCGACGCCGAAAAAGGCCGCGTGGCCGAGGGAGATGATGCCGGCATACCCCAGGATGAGCTGCAGCCCCATGGCGAAGATCGAGTAGATGAGCACGCTGACCAGGAACGACACGAAGTAGCTGTCGATGCCGATGACGAGGGGGACCAGGGCCGCCAGGGCGGTGTAGAGCAGGGCCCGTCCCATGGAAGGGTCCCATCGCCAGGCCGGGATCGTCTTTGGCATGGAGGAGCGCTCCGCTCGCCGTCGCTCAGGCGACGCTGCCGCCGCTGCTGCCGAGCAGCCCTGCGGGCCGGATGAGCAGCACCAGGATGAGGATGAGGTAGGCGATGATGTCGCTGTAGGTCGAAGAGATGTAGGTCGAACCGAGGTTCTCGATCACGCCGAGCGCGATCCCCCCGAGCATGGCGCCGGGGATGCTGCCGAACCCCCCAAGGACCGCCGCCGCCAGGCTCTTCAGCCCCAGGATGCCCATGTCGAAGGAGGCGTAGTAGAGGGAGGCGATGAGCATCCCCGCCAGCCCGGCCATGGCCCCGCTGATGGCGAAGGTGACGGAGATGACGTAGTTCGTCGGCACGCCCATGAGCTGCGCGGTGCTCGGCTTTTCGGCCGAGGCGCGTATGGCGAGGCCGAGCATGGTCTTCTTCAGGAGGAGCTGCAGCAGCACCATGACCAGGGCCCCCACCCCGAAGATGAAGAGGTACTGCGGCGCCAGGGCGATGCTGCCGAGATGCAGCGGCTTGAGCTGCGAGAAGGTGGGATAGGAGAGCGAGTACGGCCCCCAGATGAACATGGAACCGTTGCTCATGATGATCCCCCAGCCGATGGTAGCCACGATGGCATTGATGAGCGGGCCGCGCCGCGCCCGAATCGGCCACAGGCCGACCTTATCCAGGACGATCGCCCCTGCGCCGCACGCCGCGGTGATCAGCAGGAGGGTGACCGGCAGCGGAAGCCCCAGACGTGTTAGCACGGAGTAGCCGAGCAGCCCCCCGATCATCATGAACTCCTGGTGGGCGAAGTTCAGCAGGCCGACGGCGCGGAAGACCATGCTGAAGCCGAGGGCGATCAGGGCGTAGACCGCGCCGATGGTGCAGCCGTAAATGATCTGGGTGATGAGCTGGCTCATCCGGGTACGCTCTCGTCCTCGCTGCCACGCACAACGCCTGGGGAGGTGGACAACGCACCGTACGGCCGCGCCACCTCCCCAATACCGCCTCATGCCCGCAATCGCTTTAGTCAGTCTTCTCAATCGCCACGACCGGCGTGAGGTTCCCCGCCTTCCACTCGGAGACCACGAGCGACTTGCGGATGTCGCCAGTGGGCAGGAAACTGTAGATGCCCGCGGCGCCCGGCCAGTTCTTCAATCCGGCAAGGTAGTCGCGGATTTTCTGCCGGTCCGGCCCCACCTTGCCGATCGCCTCGGCAAGCATGTTCATGGCATCGTAGCCGTGCGCCTCGAGGTCCTTCGGCATGCGCTTGAACTTCGCCTGCCACTCCTTCACGAACTCCTGCGCTTCCTTGTGCTTAAAAAGGCCGGGGGCGTAAGTGGTGACGATGAGGGTGCCGTCGCCCGCCGGGCCGGCGACGTCGCGGTACTGCTGGATACCCTGGTAGCCGCCATGACCAAGCAGGGCAACATTCCACCCCATCTCCCTGGCTTGTCGGGCCACCAGCCCGGAGACGGGCGCCGCCGCCGCCATCACCAGAGCGTCGGGGTTCTGCTGGCGCATCTTCGCCAGCACGCCTTTGAACTCCTTCGCGTCAAGGGGCACAACTTCGCGGGCGACGATCTCTCCCTTGCCTTTCTCCTTGACGGTCTTCACGAAGACCTCGATAGAGGAGAGACCACCTTCGTCATTGTACGCCAGCGTGGCAAATTTCTTGTGTCCTAGCTTGTCAATGGCGTAGTGCGCTAATGAGCTGTACGTGAGGATCACTGAGGGATAGGTGCGGAAGATCCACTGGCTGCCCATCTCGGTGATCTTCGGCGTGCCGGCGAGGCCGGCGATCTGCGGCACCTTCAAGCGGGCCGTCTCTCCCACGGTGGCGATGGTCACCGCGCTCGAGATGCCGCCGATGATCGCCGCCACCTTGTCCTGCTGGGCAAAGCGTCGCACCGCCTGCACCGAGGTGTTGATGTCGAACTTGCTGTCGGTGTAGATCATCTCAACCTTGGCGCCCTTGATGCCGCCGCCGGCGTTGATCTTCTCGACGGCGTACTCCACCCCGGTCTTATGCTCGATGCCGTACGGAGCGAGGGTGCCTGAAAGAATGCCTAACCAGCCAACCTTGATCGGCCCCGCCTCGGCCGCCATGGCCCCCCCTGGCGGCAGCAGCAGAACCAGCGCCAAAACCGCCGCCAGCAAAACGATGCCGAGTTTCCCGACCATCCCACGCCGTTGCATGATGCCGCCTCCTTCCTGGTGGTGAAATCCCCTGCAGTCACGTGAAAGCTTGAACCTGGAGTGTGAACGCCTCACCTCGCCTCGCCAAGACCCTGGATGAGGTCCCATTTCTCCTGGCGGGTCTGCGGGCGCTCCTTCCAGAGGTTGGGCGGATAACAGCCCTTCCCCCAGTAGTCGTACACTTCGGGACGGTAGAGTGGCAACCCCCGGACACCCTGCACGGGGACGGACTTGGCGAGGTAGTTCGAGCCTTTGCCGCGCACCCGGCGCAGGCGCTCCACGTCGATGACCGCTGCGACGAGCGTCTCGCCGGTGGTGTGCGCCTCCGCCAGCACCGTGCCGTCGTAGCCGATGATGGTCGAGGCGCCCGACCACTCGTGCGAGGCCCAGGCGTACTTGGACGGCCCCAGGTGGGGGACGACGTAGTAGGCGACGTTCTCGATGGCGCGGGCCCGGTCGAGCACCTGCGAGACTTTGCGCGGTTCGTGCTGGAAGAGGTCCATCTCGGCGGTGGGGCGGATGATGACCTCGGCGCCGTTGGAGACGAGCTGCCGGTGCAGCTCCGGCACGATCATCTCGTAGCACATGCACATGCCGAGGTTGCCGATGGGCGTCTCGACCACCGGGAAGATCGTCTCGCCGACGCTGCGGCCTTTGCTGTAGAGCTCCACGTAGCGGTCGAGCACGTCGTGCGGGCTGGCGTACATGAGGAAGCCGGCATGCTCGGTTTTGTGGCGCTTGTAGATCAGGTCGCCGTTCGGGTCGATAATGAAGCCGCAGTTGAAGAAGTAGCCGGGGAAGTCCTTGGTGACCTCGAGAGCCTGGGCGACGATGTAGATGCCCTTCTGCCGCGCCTTCTCGGCGATGCGGTCGGTCTCTTCGCCGGGGATGGTGATGCAGACCTCGAGGGGATCGACCGGCGCGTCCCACCAGGGGGCCGTCACGCCGCGCCAGTCCTGCAGGTGGTACTCCGGGAAAGCCACCAGCCTCACCGGCTCGCCGAGCTGGCGCTCGAAGAACATGGCGCAGCGATCAATCAGGGTCAGGCAGCGGTCGAGATTGGTCTTGATCTCGGAGCGCTTCGTGCACGGCGCCACCTCGTTCTGAATGGCCACGGCAACGTAGGGTTCCATCATGGCTCCTTCCCTCCGCGTGCTCTCGGGCTCCCCGGCTTGCCACCTCTCCACACGTCTCCGCGGCGCCTGCGGCCGCGCGCTTGCCCGCCGGCGCCACACGCCCCACCCGCCGCGCCCGCTTTCTGTTGACAGATTATGGCATAGTTATGACAGATCGACCCCTCTGCCGTCAAGAATCAAACACTAATCCGTTAATTCACTCCACTAATTTCAATACTTTCTGCATCAATTGCGGTTTGCCTCCAAACGCCTGAATGTGAGAGTCTTTCGGTGTCCAGGCGGTGCTGCGCTTACTCATCCGTAACGCAGCCTTCGGAGGCGGACTTGACGCATCGGATGTACTTGAAGAGGGCGCCGCGGCTGGCTTTGTAAGGCGGCGGAGCCCAGGCGGCGCGGCGCGACGCCAGCTCGGCGTCGGAGAGGTCGACGTCGAGGCGGCGGGTGACGGCGTTGATGGTGATGCGGTCGCCGTTGCGCAGCAGGGCGATGGGGCCGCCTTCCTGCGCCTCCGGGGTGACGTGGCCGACGATGAAGCCGTGCGAGCCGCCGGAGAAGCGGCCGTCGGTGATCATCGCCACCTCCGCCCCCAGGCCGGCGCCGACGATGGCGGAGGTGGGGGTGAGCATCTCCGGCATGCCGGGGCCGCCCTTGGGCCCCTCGAAGCGGATGACCACCACGTCCCCCTTGGCGATCTCCTTGCGCTCCAGGGCCGCCAGCATCTCCTCCTCGGAGTCGTACACCCTCGCCGGGCCGGAGAACTCCTCCCCTTCCTTGCCGGTGATCTTGGCCACCGCCCCCTCCGGCGCCAGGTTCCCTTTCAGTATCTGGATGTGGCCGGTAGGCTTGATCGGCCGCTCCAGGGGGTGGATGACGTCCTGTCCGGGCGCCAGGCCCGGAAGGTCGCGCAGGTTCTCGGCCAGCGTCTTCCCCGTCACCGTGAGGCAGTCGCCCCGCAGGTGGCCGTGCTCGAGGAGGTACTTCATGAGGGCCGGCGTGCCGCCGACGCGGTGCAGGTCTTCCTGCACGTAGCGGCCGCTCGGCTTCAGGTCCGCCAAGAAGGGTACCCGATCGCTCACCGCCTGGAAATCGTCGATGGTCAAGCGCACGTCCACCGCCTTCGCCATGGCGATGAGGTGGAGGACGGCGTTCGTCGACCCCCCCACGGCCATCACCACCACCATGGCGTTCTCGAAGGCGGCGCGGGTCATGATGTCGCGCGGCTTGAGGTCGCGCTCGAGCAGCAAGCGGATCGCCTCGCCCGCCCGCAGGCATTCCTCCAGCTTGCCGGCATCCTCCGCCGGCGTAGAGGAGCTGTAGGGGAGCGACATCCCCAGCGCCTCGATGGCGCAGGCCATGGTGTTGGCGGTGTACATGCCGCCGCAGGCGCCGGCGCCGGGACAGCACTGTTTCAGGATCGCCTTGCGCTCCTCGTCGCCGAGCGTCCCCGCCAGGTACTCGCCGTAGCACTGGAAGGCGGAGACGATGTCGAGCACCCGGTTGTTCAGGTGCCCCGCCTTGATGGTGCCGCCGTAGATCATCAGGGAGGGCCGGTTCAAGCGCGCCATGGCGATGATGCAGCCGGGCATGTTCTTGTCGCAGCCTGGCAGGGAGACGTTGGCGTCGTACCACTGCGCCGCCATGACGGTCTCGATGGAGTCGGCGATGAGATCGCGCGACTGCAGGGAGTAGCTCATCCCCTCGGTGCCCATCGAGATGCCGTCGCTGACGCCGATGGTGTTGAAGCGCATGCCGACCAGGCCGGCCTTGCTCACCCCCTCCTTGACGCGCGCCGCCAGCTCCATGAGGTGCATGTTGCAGGTGTTGCCCTCGTACCAGACGCTGCAGATGCCCACCTGCGGTTTTCGCAGATCCTCTTCCGTCAGACCGGTGCCGTAGAGCATGGCCTGCGAGGCTCCCTGGGACTTCGGCTGGGTGATGCGGGCGCTGTACTTGTTGAGCTGCTGAGCCATGATTGCTTCCTCTGGCCGTAGCTTCTCCCGAAGGGTTTGACTGAGGACCGACAACGATCCGCGGGGCCCGTGGGCTTGCGGGAGGCGTTACGAGGCGGAACGCAGGTGCCGCCGGATGATCTGTTCCATCTCGGGGGGCAGGGGTACTTCATCGCCGAGGGTGCCGTCGCGCCTCCGGCAGACGCACTTCACGTAGCCCGACGCCAGCGTCTCGCCCCCCCGCTTGATCTGGAAGTGGTTCGTGAAGCGGCTGCCGTCGAGGTCGGAGTAGGCGCTGTGCACCTCGAGCAGATCATCGTAGACGGCGGGGCTGCGGTAGCGGCACTCCGACTCCAGCTTCGAGATCGTGGCGTTGTACTTCGCCTTCAAGTCCTTGTACGACCACGGCGACGCGCGGAACATCTCCTCCTCCGCCTGCTCCAGGTACTTGAAGTAGTTCGCGTAGTAGATGATCTGCGCGGAGTCGCAGTCCTCCCAGCGGACACGCCGTTGAAACAGAAACTCGCCCATGGCGGGGATCTCCATCTCTGCCGCCGGTCGGGTGGCCGCGCCGCCGCAGTCCCGAGTCCTTCGGGTCATCAACTAGGAATTTCCTATACTATGCCATTCCCGCTGGAGCCACAAGCCTGGCTGGGCGTGCGCCTCGCACCCGACGCGCCGCTGCGCTATACTCTCCTCGCGAAAGAACGACCTGGCGAACGGCCTTGGCGGTACGAGGCGCGATGAGGAAGGTTCGATGGCGCGCTACATCACTGAAGCGCAAGTGCGGCAGCTTGTGGATATGCGGGTCGCCCTGGCGACCGTTGAACGCGTCTTCGCCGAGCTTGGCACCGGCGCGGCGGAGAACGTTCCCCGCCAGCGCCTCTACCTGCCCCGCGGCACCATGCACCACATGATGGCCGCCTGCCGAGCCTGTCGGTGATGGGTCACAAGGTCTACACCACTTACCCGGAAGGCTCGCGCTTCCATCTCTTCCTCTACCACACGGAGACTGGGGATCTCCTCGCCATCATCGAGGCGAGCTGGCACGGCCTGCTGCGCACCGGGGCCGCCACGGGGGTGGCCACGAAGTATCTGGCGCGCAGGGACGCGCGGAGCGTCGGCATCATCGGTTCGGGCGCCCACGCGCGGACGCAGCTCGAAGCGGTCTGCGCCGTGCGCCCCATCCGTCGCGCCCACGTTTACAGTCCCACGCCCGAGCACCGGCGGCGCTTTGCCGCGGAGATGGCGGCAAGCCTCGACATTGAGGTGGCGGCCGTGGAGTCGGCTCAGGAAGCCGTCGGCGGCATGGACATCGTCATCACCGCAACGAAGTCGCCGGCGCCGGTGCTGCGGGGTGACTGGCTGGAGCCGGGGGCGCACCTCAATGCCATGGGATCGAACTCCTTGTTGCGGCGCGAGCTCGACCCGCTGAGCGTCGAGCGCGCCACCCTCATCGTCGCCGACTCCGTGGAGCAGCTTCGCCTCGAGGGGGGTGACCTGCTCGCCAGCATTGTTTCGGGCAAGCTGCGCTGGGGACAGATCGTGCCGTTGGGGAGCATCGTGGCGGCTCGCCACCCTGGACGCCAGGCGGAGAGCGACATCACCCTCTTCAAGTCCTCCGGCCTCGGCGCGCAGGATGTGGCCCTGGGCGCCGTGATCTACCAGCGCGCCGTGGAACGCGGTGTTGGCGCGGAGCTGCCGGAATCTGCACGGTGAGCATCCGCTCACTTGCCCCGTACTGCTTTGTATGAGCCCAGGAGGGCGAGATTCATCCGTTTTCTCGCCAGAGTTCGTGATGAAGGCGGTGTTTTTCCTCTAGTCGCCGCCTTCCGACGGCAAACCCGGAAGAACGTTGTAATGACCCACCGCCAGCCCAAATTGCTCCTCTTCGACATCGACGGCACCCTCATCCTCAGCGGCGGCGCCGGCGGGGCGGCGCTCAACCGCGCCTGCGAGGAAATCCTCGGCGTGCAGAACGCCATGGCCGCCGTCAACCCCGGAGGCATGACCGACGGCGCCATCGTTCGCCGGATCATCACGACCGTCCTTGGGCGGCCGCCCGAGGACGGTGAGATCGAATGCATCCTGCGGCGCTACCTCGAGCACCTGCCGCGCAGCCTCGACGGCTCGACGCGCTTCCGCCTCCTGCCGGGGTTCCCTCGCCTCCTCGATGCCCTGGGGGAACGGCCTGACATCGTGCTGGGGCTTGGCACCGGCAACCTCGCGGAGGGAGCCCGCATCAAGCTCGAGTTCGCCGGCCTCTTCCACTACTTTCGCTTCGGCGGCTTCGGGTCGGACGCCGAGGACCGCGCCGAGCTGTTGCGCCGCGGCATCGAGCGCGGCAAGGCGTTGAGCCCGCAGCCTGTCGCGCCGGAGCACATCTTCGTCATCGGTGACACGCCGCACGATGTCGAGAGCGGGCGGCGCGCCGGCGCGCGCACGGTGGCCGTGGCGACGGGAAGCACCTCGCGCCAGGAGCTGGCCCGCCACCAGCCGGATTACCTCTTCGACAGCTTCGCCGATGCCAAACCGTTCATGGAGCTGATGGCGTAACCGGCGTCTCCCTGGGCTTCTCCTCTCTCCTCCTCCGCTGGCCTCCTGCAAGGTCGCGGCCCGCCGCTCCCCCGGCCCTCGCGCATTCCCCGCTTCTCAAGCGGCGGGGCCCGGTGTTGCGAGCCTTGGAGGGGCCGTGTATATTGAGCCTCAGCTTCTCTCCTCCGGCGCGGGACGCGCCGCGACCGAGGTTCGGGGAAGCGCTCTGGGGGCTGCGCTCCTCCTCGCAGGCTGGGGGTCATCCACTGGCGGGGGACGAAAAGGTGGCGCCGCGCTTCTCGTCCGCTGCGGTGTGGCGGACGGCGCGTTTCCTTACCTCTCACCTGCCCTGAGCTTCCTGCTTCCGGCTCGTGCCCTCTCGGGGTTTCGGTCTTGGCGGTTGGGTGCCGCGTCGGCTGACGCTGGTCCCCCCACGTTTGATCACTCCGGTGCATAGGGAAGCCTGCTCATGAGCATTCGGGTTGGAGTCAACGGCTTTGGCCGCATTGGGCGGAACTTGCTGCGAGCCTGCCATGGGCATGCCATCGAGATCGTCGGCATCAACGACCTCGCCGAACCGAAGACCCTGGCGCATCTCTTGAAGCACGACAGCAACTGCGGGCGCTATCCCGAGCCGGTGGAGGCGAGCAACGCGGGCATCAGGGTGGGACGGCAAGAAATCCCAACGTTCCGCATGGTGGACCCGCGCGATCTCCCCTGGCGCGAGCTGGGGGCGAGCATCGTGGTGGAGTCGAGCGGCCACTTTCGCTCCCGCGAGGGAGCCGCGCAGCATTTCCAGGCGGGCGCCCGCAAGGTCATCATCTCGGCCCCGGGAAAGAACCCCGACCTCACGGTGGTCATGGGGGTGAATGAAGAGCGCTACGATGCGGCACACCATCACATCGTCAGCAATGCCTCGTGCACCACGAACTGCCTGGCGCCGGTGGCCCTGGTGCTGCACCGCGAGTTTGGGATCGTGCACGGCTTTCTGACCACGATCCATTCCTATACGAACGATCAGCAGCTCCTTGATTTTCCCCACAACGATCTGCGGCGCGCCCGCGCCGGCGCCATCTCGATGATTCCCACCACCACCGGGGCCGCGCGGGCGCTCGCGCAAGTGCTGCCGGAGCTGGCCGGAAAGCTTGACGGCCTGTCGGTGCGCGTGCCGACCTCGAATGTCTCGCTGATCGACCTCGTCCTGGAGGTGCAGCGGCCGGTGACGGTGGAGGAGGTGAACGGCGCCTTCCAGAAGGCGGCCGCCGGCAGCTTGAGCACCATCTTGGCCTACTGCGATGAGCCCCTCGTTTCAGTGGATTTCAACCACGATCCGCACTCGGCCATCATCGACGGCCTGAGCACCAACGTGGTGGGCGACACGCTCGTCAAGGTGCTGGCGTGGTACGACAACGAGTGGGGGTATAGCTGCCGCCTGCGCGATCTCATTGAGTACATGGTGCAGCACTCGCCGGAGCTGGCATCGGAGGATGGGGGCGGACGCTGATGGGAGGGCGGCGTTGCTCTGGCGCGGCCGCCGCGTCCCTGCGGTGCAGGGTTCTCCCCTTGCACCATGGCGGGGAAAGGCCGGCTGCGCCACATCCCTGAACCTCCCCGGCGGTTGGAGCCACGGGACCCGGATGCAGTACCGAAAACGCGGCATCGACTCACTCGACCTCGCCGGCAAGCGCGTTTTCGTGCGCGCCGACCTCAACGTGCCGCTCGATGCCGAGGGCCGGATCACCGACGACACCCGCCTGCGGGCGGAGCTGCCGACGCTGCGGGCGCTCCGCCAGGCGCGGGCGCGCATCATCCTGGCCTCGCACCTCGGCCGGCCGAAAGGCAGGCGCGCCCCCTCGTTCAGCCTGCGCCCCGTCGCGGCCTACCTGCGGGAGGCGCTCGGCTGCCCTGTCGCCTTCGCAGATGACTGCGTCGGCCCGGAGGCGGAGCGCGCCGCGGCGGCCTTGCGGAAGGGTGACCTCCTGCTGCTGGAGAACCTGCGCTTCCATGCCGAGGAGGAGGCGAACGATCCCCGTTTCGCGCGGCAGCTCGCCGCCCTCGCCGAGGTCTACGTGAACGACGCCTTCGGCACGGCGCATCGGGCTCACGCTTCCACCGAGGGAATCGCGAAGCACCTGCGGCCGGCGCTGGCCGGGCCCCTCATGCAGCGGGAGCTGGAGTACGTGACGCGCGCCTTCGTGGAGCCAAAGCGCCCGGTCGTGGCGCTCCTTGGCGGCGCCAAGGTCTCCGACAAGCTCGGGCTGCTGCGCAACCTCCTCAGCCGGGTGGACAGCCTGCTCATCGGCGGCGCCATGGCGTTCACCTTCTTAGCGGCGCGGGGCGTCGGCGTGGGACGCTCGCTTGTCGAGCCGGAGAAGCTGGCGGAGGCGCGCGCCCTCCTCGATCTCGCCGCCCACCAGGGCATAGCGATCCTCCTTCCCGAGGATGTGGCGGTGACGGAGCAGCCTTCGATCCCAGCCTCGCAGCGCACGATCGTGGCGGTCGCCGCCATCCCCGCAGAAGCCGCAGCCCTCGATATCGGCCCGGCCACCTGCCGGCTCTTTGCCGGCGTCCTGCGCGACGCCGGCACGATCATCTGGAACGGCCCGCTGGGGAAGTTCGAGACGCCACCCTTTGACCACGGCACGCTGGACATTGCCAGAGCCGTCGCCGCTTCGCCGGCGCTTTCGATTGCCGGCGGGGGCGACACCGCGAGCGCCATCCACCAGGCCGGCGTGGCTGAGCGCATCTCCTTCATCTCGACGGGGGGCGGCGCCTTCCTCGAGCTTCTGGAAGGACTGGAATTGCCCGGCGTGGCGGCGCTCGACGACGCATAGTCCTGTATTTCCGCGAGGGAGCCGCGCCTCCTCGCGCACCCCTCATCGTAGGGGCGGTTCGCGAACCGCCCCTCCCGCTCGCGGGGACTGGGGGTGTGGGGGAGCGAGGGTCTCCCCAATGAAATCTCCCTGCCAATAGCATGAGCAATGCACCGAATTTATCAGGGAACTTGGGAGACGCGACACTAGGGAGGGAGCGCCGCGCGGGCTCGCGGCACCGCGCGCGGTAGGGAGGCCAGCTCCACCTGCCGGCGAGCGGTGGGGGGAGAGATGGGGATGAGAGTGCGAGAGCCCAAGCACAGTGGGTAGGATGGCGATGCGGAGACCACTCGTAGCCGGAAACTGGAAGCTGCACAAGACGGTCGCGGAATCGGTGGCGTTGGCCGAGGAACTGCTGCATCTGCTGGGGGAGGTGCGCGAAGTCGACATCCTTGTCGCGCCCACCTTCGTCGCGCTCGATGCCGTGGCGCGGGTGTTGCGGGGCACGCGCCTTGCCGTCGCGGCCCAGAACCTTTTCTGGGAGCCTGCCGGCGCCTATACTGGTGAGGTGTCGGCCCCCCTCCTCACAGCGGTGGGGTGCAGCGCGGTCATCCTAGGGCACAGCGAGCGCCGGCAGCATTTCGGCGACTCGGAGGCGCAGATCAGCCGGCGCGTGCAGGCGGCGCTGGCTTCCGGCTTGACGCCGATCGTCTGCGTGGGCGAAACCCTCGCGGAGCGACGGGCAGGGCGCACCGCCGCCATCATTGGGCAGCAGCTCGAGGGGACCCTCGGCGCCTTGACGCCGTCGGAGTTGCGCAGTATCGTGATCGCCTACGAACCGGTCTGGGCGATCGGCACCGGAGTTTCCGCCGGGCCGGCGCAGGCCCAGGAGGTTCATGCGCTCATTCGCGCCTGGGTGCGCGCGCGCGCCCCTGAGGTGAGTGCTGCTCTCCGGCTCCTTTACGGCGGCAGCGTGAAAGCCTCGAACAGCGCCGCGTTGCTGGGGGAGCCGGATATTGACGGCGCGCTGGTTGGCGGCGCCAGCCTGGACGCGCGTGAGTTCGCCGCCATCGTGCGGTCAGGAGTGCCAGCCTCGTGTACACAGCCTTGATCATCCTCCACGTCCTGGTGAGCCTTGCCCTCATCCTCATCGTGCTGCTGCAGACCGGCAAGGGGGCTGCCCTTGGGGCCATGTTCGGGGGCGGCTCCAATCAAACCATCTTCGGCAGCCGCGGCGCCGCGACCTTCCTCAGCAAGCTGACCACCGCCGCCGCGATCATCTTCATGTTGACCTCTCTCTCCCTCTCCATGCTCTATAGCCGCGCCCCCCGGACCTCCGTGATCCAGCCCGAATCATCCGAGTCCGGGCCCGCTCCCCTCGCCCCGCCGTTGACGGAGTCGCAGCCGACGCCTGGCGCTCCAGCCGGTCAGACCGGCGCGCCGCCTGGCGCTCCGACCGGCGCCCCGGCTCCGGAACCGCAGAAGTAAGGCCGGCTTACTCTGCGCGCCCTCCGACGCGACGGGTAGAGAAGGGGGGAGAGGCGAGCGCGTGGTGCCGGGGCCCACCTGCGAGAGGTTCGAGCCCCCTCCCCGAAGCGCTGGAAACAATTGCTCCAAACGCTGCCGCAGGGGGCCCCTTGGTGTTGACCTGTGACCAAGGACGCCGCACGGCGCCGAGCCGCGACCGAGGTGGGATACGGGTGCGGGCGCGGAAAGGCCGCCCATGATTATTAAACGGCTCCTCATCCTCACGCCGCTGGCGGTGTTCCTCTTCTTCCTCGTTTCCTTCCTCGTCGCCTCCCGAAACTTTGACCGCAAGATCAACCAGCTCATCCTCAGCTCGTCCGGGGATGCCGAGAAGCTGAACCCGGTCCTCTCCCTGGACAGCGCCTCGAGCGACATCAACGGCTTCGTCTTCAACGGCCTCGTCAAGTACAACGAGCATCAGGAGCTCGTCGGCGACCTGGCCACCGGCTGGCGTATCGAGCAGGAGAGCTGGTTCTACCTGAAGCCCGACGCGGAGCTGGCGCCGGAGGAGGCGGTGGCGCGCCTGCGGCAGGAGCTGGCGGGGGGCGGCCTCGAGGCGGCTCAGATCGTCAGCCTCGAGGTGGCGCCGAAGCGCGGCGTGCACCTGCTTGCCCGGCGGGCCGGGAAGTTCATCGAGAGCGAGCTGCGGAAGGTGGTGCCGGAGCAGCTCCTGCGGCCGGTGCATACCCTGCCGATCATGGTGGAGACCTCGCGCAAGCTGGCGGACGGCCAGCCGGCGAACGCCGCGGCGGTCATCGCGCGGCTCACCGCGGCCCTCGCCGCCCACCCAACCCTTGGCGCACAGCTCCTCGAGGTGATCCCCGACGCCTCCTATCGCTTCGAGGTCGTGGCCCTGGGCGAGGTGGGGGAGCTTCGGGCCTGGCTCGAGGCGTTCGGCGAGGAGCTGGCGGAGAAACCCGCGACCCCTGCCGCGGCGAAAAAGCCAGCCCCCCTCCTGCGCATCGCCGCCGCCGGTCGCGAGCTCTTCGTGCACGAGCCGATCATCACCTTCTCGCTGCGCGACGACGTTCGCTGGCATGACGGCAAGCCGTTCACGGCGGAGGACGTTGAGTTCACCCTGCAGGCCATCCTGGACGAGAAGACGAACACGGTGCGCCGCCCCATGTTCGATCTGGTGAAGTCTTTCACCATCGTCGACCCGCAGACCGTGCGGGTGCGCTACAAGCGCCCCTTCTCGGCCAGTCTGCCCAACTGGAGCATGGGGATCATCCCGAAGCATCTCTTCGCGGGGCAGGACATCAACAGCAGCCCCTACAACCGCCGCCCCATCGGCACCGGCCCGTTCAAGTTCGAGGAGTGGGTTTCAGACGAGCAGATCACCGTGGTGGCGAATCCCGACTCCTTCGAAGGCCGCCCGTACCTGGACCGCATCGCCTACCGCATCATCCCCGAGGCGCCGCTGACGGAGCTCGAGTTCATGACCAAGGGCGTCGACCTGCACGCGCCGCAACCGCAGCAGTACGCGCGCATCTCCGCGGATGAACGCTTCCAAGTTCTGGAGCGCCTCGCCAACGGCTACACCTACATCGGCTACAACCAGAAGGTCGAGCTCTTCAAGGACGTGCGCGTGCGCCGCGCCCTCACCATGGCGATCAACCGGCAGGAGATCGTCGATTTCCTCCTCTACGGCCTGGGGGTGATCAGCACCGGCCCCTTCCCGCCCCAGATGTGGTACGCCAATCCCGATGTGCCGCCCATCCCGTACGACCCCGCGCGGGCCAAGGCTCTGCTCGCCGAGGCGGGTTGGAGGGACAGCGACGGCGACGGCATCCTCGACAAGAACGGCAAGCGCTTCTCCTTCGTCCTCATGACGAACAACGGCAACATCGTGCGCCAGAACGTGGCGGTGCTGGTGCAGCGCGCCTTGAAAGAGATCGGCATCGAGGTGGAGATCGAGCTCTACGAGTGGTCGGTCTTCATCCGCGACAAGATCAACCCGCGCAACTTCGAGGCCTGCGTCCTCGGCTGGTCGCTGAGCCTCGACCCCGACGTCTACGAGCTCTGGCACTCGAGCCAGATCGAGAAGGGGTTCAACTTCATCGCGTACAGCAACCCGGAGGTGGACCGCCTCCTGGAACTGGGCCGCACGACCTACGACCAGGGGGAGCAGGAGAAGGTCTACCGCCGCATCCACCAGCTCATCTACGACGACCAGCCCTACACCTTCCTCTTCGTCGCCAAGGCCACCCCGGCCCTGCACCGCGATGAGTTTCGCATCCGCCGCCAGGTCGACCACCAGGTCATCACCGAGCCGATCCGGATGACCGAGGTCGGCCTTCTCTACTACCTGACAAAATGGTATCGTGCGCGCTACGGAGCCATGCTGGCGCAGTAGCGGCGCGCTCTCCCGAGGCTGCCGCGGTCGGAGCGCTCGACCATGTCCTCGTACCTCATCCGGCGCATTCTGCAAAGCATCCCGGTGCTCATCGGCATTACGGTGCTGTCGTTCGCCATGGTGCACATTGCGCCGGGCTCACCAATGGGGCAGTACCTGGACCCGAAGGTCCCCCAGAAGGTGGTGGAGCAGTGGGAGAAGAACTTCCACCTCGACAAGCCGCTCCACGTGCAGTACTGGCACTGGCTGCGCGACTTCGTGAGCGGCGACCTGAAGAGCTTCAAGGACGGCCAACCGGTCATCACCAAGATCCTTCAGCGCCTGCCGGCCACCATCCTGCTCAACGTCGTCGCCACCATCATCATCTTCTCCCTCGCCATCCCACTCGGCGTCTTCTCTGCCACACGCCAGTACTCCGCCGCCGACCACATCTTCACGTTCTTCGCTTTCTTGGGCATCTCGCTGCCGAGTTTCTGGATCGCCTACATGCTCATCCTCCTCGTCGTGCAGGGGTTCGGTCTGCCGGTGCTGGGAGCCCGCACCTTCGGCCTCGTCGAGCTCGCCCCCATGGCGGGCTTAGCCGACCGTCTCTGGCACCTCGTGCTGCCGGCGACGATCGCGGCGATCACCGGTATCGCCAGCCTGTCACGCTACATGCGCGGCAGCATGCTGGAGGTGAACCGGCAGGACTACATCCGCACCGCCCAGGCCAAGGGCCTCTCCGAGCAGGACGTGCGCTACCGCCACGCCATGCGCAACGCCCTCCTCCCCATCGTGACGATCTTCGGCTTCCTCATCCCCAGCCTCATCGGCGGCTCCGTCATCATCGAGTCGATCTTCGCCTGGCCGGGCATCGGCCGCCTGGGCTACCAGGCCGTCCTGTCGCGCGACTACCCGGTCATCATGACCCTCAACACCATCTCCGCCGTCCTCGTGCTGGCGGGCAACCTGGTCGCGGATGTCCTCTACGCCTGGGTCGATCCGCGCATCCAGTACCGATAAGGGAGTCCAATGTCTGCCGCCGATGCCCTCGCCCTCGATGAGACGGCGCCGCCGTACAGCTTCTTCGGCGAGTTCAAGAAGCGCTTCCTGCGCAACCGCCTGGCGATGGGCGGCATGGTGGTGGTACTGGCGCTCTTCATTCTCTCCATCATGTGGTGGGTTTTCGAACTCAAAGACCTCAACATCCCCTACGATCCCAACGCCACGAACGTGGCCGCGCAGCTCCGGGGGCCATCCCTGGCGCACCCGCTGGGGACCGATCAGCTCGGCCGCGATGTCCTCTCGCGCACCCTGCGGGGCGCCCGCATCAGCCTCACGGTGGGCTTCGTCGCCGTCGGCATCTCGGTCAGCATCGGCGTGCTCGTCGGCAGCCTGGCAGGGTTCTTCGGCGGCTGGGTGGACTCCCTCCTCATGCGCCTCGTCGATATCGTCATCGCCTTCCCCAGCTTCTTCCTCATCCTCACGGTCGTGGCCCTCTTGAAGCCCAACTTCTGGAACGTCATCATCGTCATCGGCATCACCGGCTGGACGGGGACGGCTCGCTTCGTGCGCGCCGAGTTCCTGTCGCTGAAGGAGCGCGACTTTGTGCAGGCGGCCTTCGCCATCGGGGCGCCCTCGCGGCGCATCATCCTCCTCCACATGCTGCCGAACGCCCTGGCGCCGGTCCTCGTCTCCGCCACGCTGGGGGTGGCCGGGGCGATCCTCACCGAGGCCGGCCTCAGCTTCCTCGGCTTCGGCGTGCAGCCGCCGCGGCCGACCTGGGGGAACATCCTCTCCGAAGGCCGGCTCTACATCTTCGACGCCTGGTGGCTGACGGCTTTCCCGGGCCTCGCCATCCTCCTCACCGTCCTCGCCTTCAACCTCTTCGGCGAAGGGCTGCGCGACGCCCTCGACCCGCGCCTGAAAACGTAGCCGCCATGCAGCCCGGCGCTCCACTCCCTATGGTGACATCGCCCCCCGCCGGCGTCGCCAGGCTTCGCCAAGCACGAAGCCGAGCGCCTCAGGCCGGGGCCGAGGCAGGAGAGAGCAAACGATGGATGTGATCAGGGTTTTTGAGAAGCAGCAGTTCGCCGCCGAGAAGATGAAGAAGGTGGGCCTTTTTGATACGCAGAACCTCTTCTGCGACCTCTACTGCCTGGAGCCTGGGCAGGAGCAGAAGAGTCATACCCATGCGCATGAGGACAAGGTCTACTTCGTGCTCGAGGGCAAGGTTCGCGTGCGCATCGGAGGTGACGAGAAAGAGCTGAGCGCCAACATGCTCACGCTGGCGCCGGCGGGTTCGGAGCACGGCGTGGCGAACCATACCAACACCCGCAGCACGCTCCTTGTCTTTATGGCGCCGAAGCCGCAGCACTGAGGCGCGCCGCCGAGACGCCCCTGCGGCGCAGCGCGGCGCCGCCACATCAGCTCCCTCCCGTCAAGCCGGTCCTCCCCTTCACGCCGCCGCGGGCCACACCGGCTCGCTGCGGCGCCCCCCCTTTCTGCGGGCTAACTCCCCGGTCGCTGCCAGATGCCCGCCTCCAGCAGGCGCTCGATGCTGGCGCGCACCGCTTCCGCCCGCACCTTGAGATCGTGCGACAGGGGCGAGTCGAGGGCGGCGTTGACGGGCATGATGGGACGCTCGTAGATTTTCCGGTAGACCTCGGTGCGCAGGTCCTTCAGCCAGTTGCCGAAGGTGGTCTGGGCGCGGAAGCGCCGCTGCGCCTCGATGTCGATCTGCGCGGCGGCGAAGGTGGAGCCGGGCGCCGAGGCGTCGGCCAGGACGTTGCCGCGGAAATCCACCACCATCGAGTGGCCGCCGAAAATGCTGACCGCAGCCCGGCTCTCTTGCCTGGGGTAATAGTCGCCGGAGTTCGGCGAGACGACGTAGCAGTTGTTGTCGAGCGCCCGCGAGCGCGTCTGCAGCTCATAGGTGCCGCGGCTGGGGAAGGGCTCGTGCGCCGTCGGGATGCAGAGGACCTCGGCGCCGTTCATGGCGAAGCCGCGCGACATCTCCGGGTAGTAGCGGTCCACGCTGACCATGGCGGCGAGGCGGCCGATGGACGTGTCGACCACCGGGAAGAAGGCGTCGAGGTCGTCGCCGTACTCCTCCACCCAGCGGTCCCAGATGTCGTGCGGCGAGGCCAGCGCCTCGCGCGGGAAGAGGTTGATCTTGTGGTAGCGGAGGATGATGTCGCCGTTCGGCGCGATGATGATGGCGGTGTTGAAGACGCGGTCCACCTTGGCGTTGCGGGCGGTGAGCTGGGCCATGAGGTAGCAGCCGATCTCCTGGGCCTTCTTGCCGAGGGCGTCGGTCTCCGGCCCGGGAATCTCGGTGGAGTAGCCCTTCGACGGCAGCCCCATGACGACGCACTCCGGCAGCGCAATGAGCTTCACCGGCAGCTCCAGGGAGGTGAAGAAGACCGCCAGCTCGAGGCAGTCGTTGATGTGGTCGAGGTTGCGCCGCACGTCCTCGCGTCGGTCGAGCGCCCAGAACGTCGGTTGCAGAGCGATGGCTGAGTAGAGCGGGACCATGATCACAACTCCTGACGAGGCTCGTGGGAGCAAGGCTGGCGCGGGGCGCTCGCGAAAGGAGCCGCCGCTCGTCCCGCCTGATCGGCACGGTGATGAAGCTTACCGGGGTTAAGGGTGCGGGATCAAGCTGAAGGAGGGCGCCCCTGCCGCCCCATGCGCCGCACGCGCGGTGGAAGGGGGCTCTCCGCGCCCGGCGGCGCGGCGGCGGCCGGGTGCATCGCGCTCAGGCGGAGGGGACCAACGATCTCCCGCAGCGACATCTCCTCGGAGATTCCTCTTGCCGAACCTCGAAAGCGTCTGCTGCATTCCGAGACGCAGCCTAGCGGACCGTCACCTCGCTGGGCCGCAGGGTGATCTTCTCCGCGCAGGTGCCGAAGAGGTGGTAGGCCGAGCCGGCCTCGGCGAGGAGGTCGAGGAGGAGGTCCGGTTCGTAGATGGAGATGCCGCCGAGGCAGGTGACGCCGCGCGCGAAGTAGGCGGTGGGCACCATGCTCGCGGTGGGGCCGGCGATGATCACCTCCGTGCCGGGTTGCACGTGCGCCAAGAGGCCGTCGATGGTGTTGTTCACGATGGTCGTGCCGGTGAGGATGATGAGGTCGGCCTTGGGCAGCACCTCGCCGGCCTGCTCGGGCCAGCGGTGCAGCGGCAGTTCATCCTGCTTCAAGGCGGCGGGGTTCTTTTCGAGCACCAGAAAGGAAGCCTGCTGCCGCTTCAGCTCGCGGATGAAGGGCGTGAAGGCGCCGACGAGGACGACGCTGCGGAAGCTGCGGAAGTCGATCTCCTCGATGGCGTCGCGCCGCCGCTCGATGATGTAGCCGTGCGGTTCGTGCCCCGCCCAGAGGTGGGCCGAAAGCGCATTGAGGAGGGCCACGGCGATGCTGCTCTTCAGGACGTTGGCATCGCCCGCGTAGGAGAGCAGTTCGACGGCGGGCAGGCCGCGGAGCTTCCCCGCCTTCGGCATGCGGGCCGCCGTGGTCGGGCAGCAGACCGCCTCCGGGATGTCGCCGATCGCCGTGAAGGCGATGCCGGCTCGGCCGGAGCTGAGCTTCAGGCCGGTGAAGAAAATGCCGACGACGACGCGCTCGACCCTGAGGCTCTCCAGCTCACCTCCCAGCTCCTCTCGCAGTAGCGCGACGGTCTCCTGGGTGCTGCTCATCATCATCTCCTCCCGTGGTGGCACGCCCGAGCGTCGTATCCCTAGTGATCTCCGACACCAAGCGCCGGCACCGCTACCGCGGGGGACGTGGTGTCGGCGCCGCGGAGCCCCGCCGGCCATGTCTCTCGCAAGAGGCGCACCCCTCTCTGCGAGCTGCTTGCAACGCGCGGCGGGGGAGGGGAGTGGGAATCCCCCAGGGAACCCGCGTACCCATGGCGCCTGCAACGCCCCGACCTCGTCGGAAAAGGTAGCAGACTGACGACTTAGGCGTACTTCCACACCTTCGGATCGATGGCTGCCTCGTCGCCGCGCAGCAGGGCCTTGATGCGCTCCGGCGTCTGCGGCGTGATGCAGAGGCGCTTGCCGAGGGCGTCGGCGATGGCGTTGACGATGGCCGGCCCCGCCGCGACCGTGGGGGGTTCGCCGATGCCGATGGCCCCGTAGGCGCCGCGCTCGCGCTGCACGCCGTCGTCGTCGGCCTCGACGATGATCGTGGTGATCTCCGGCAGGTCCTTGATGCGCATGGTGCGGTACTTGTCGAAGTTGCGCGCCTGCGGGATGCCGCGCGCGAAGAGCGGGTCCTCGCTGAGGGCGAAGCCCCAGCCGAAGGAGATGCCGCCGACAATCTGGCCGCGCACCGACTGCGGGTTGAGGGCTCGGCCGACGTAGTGCGCCGCCACCATGCGGGTCACCTTGACGCGCCCGGTCTTGATGTTCACCTCCACCTCGGCCATCTGGCAGCCCCAGGCGATGGGGTTCATGGCCACCCCGGCGCCCGTCTCGGGATCGGTTTTGCTGGTGAAGCGTTCGGCACGGAAGAGATACTGCGCGCGGCGCGCCAGGCCTTGCTCCTCCATGGCCCGGACGATCTCCGTGGCGGGGATTTTCGGTTTCGAGGTGCCACGCACGAAGGCGAACCCGTTCTTCAAGGTCACGTCGTCCGGCGAAGCTTCCAGCAGGCTGGCGGCGGCCTTCAGCATGCGCTCGCGGATGAGGCGGCCGGCGTGCTTGATGGCGCCGCCGGTGACGTAGGTCTGGCGCGTCGCGGAGGTGCTGCCGCAGTTGGGAGCGCTGAAGGTATCGGCGGTGGTGAGCTCGACGCGCTCCATCGGCAGGCCCAGCTCCTCGGCGAGAATCTGGCGGAAGATGGTGTTCGATCCCTGGCCGTAGTCGGTGGTCCCCATCCAGCCGTGGGCCGTGCCGTCGGGAAAGAGCTCGGCAATGGCGTTGCCCTGGTCGGGGATGCCGCTGCCGAAGCCGATGGGGTACCAGATGTTGCCGATGCCGAAGCCGCGGCGGATGAGCGGGTCGTCCACCTGCCGGCGCGTCTCGCGGTGCTCCCAGTCGAAGGCCTTGGCGCAGGCCTCGAGGCAGCGGAGCGAGGCGGCGCTGTCGGTGATGGCCTGCCTCGTCGCGGTGCGCTTGCCGCGGCACAGCGCGTTGCGGCGGCGCAGCTCGAGCGGGTCCATGCCGATCGCCTTGGCGATCTCGTCCATGTGCGACTCGTGGGCCAGCGCCGACTGCATCGTGCCGAAGCCGCGGATGGCACCGCGCAGCGGCGTGTTCGTGTAGACCGCGAAAGTGTCGATCTTGACGTTCGGCACCTCGTACGGGCCGGTGCAGGTGAGGGCGCTCTTCTTCAGAACGTTCTGGCCCCAGCTCGCGTAGGCGCCGGTGTCGCCGATCACCTCGGCCTCCCAGGCGGTGAGCTTGCCCTCCTTCGTGACCCCCACCTTTAGCCGCAGCAGGTGCGAGTGCCGCTTGCTCGTCACCAGGGCGCACTCCTCGCGCGACCAGCTCGTGCGCACCGGCCGCTTCAGGAGCCACGCCGCCAGGCCTACGTAGAGCTGCGCGTAGGTGTCGTCGCGCTTGCCGAAGCCGCCACCCACCGACGCCCCCAGGATGCGCACCTGGTGGTTCTCCAAGCCCAGGGCCCGCGCCACGTTGAGCCGCGCCATATAGACGTGCTGCGACGGCGCGCGGATGACCAGGACGCCCTGGTCATCGACGTAGGCCATGCCGCACTCGGGCTCCATCGGCACGTGGTCCTGCCCCTGCGTCTGGTAGGTGCGTTCGACAATCACGTCGGCCTCGGCGAAGCCGCGCTCAATGTCGCCCTTGCGGATCGGCGTGTGGCCGAGGATGTTCTTCCGGCGCGTCTCGCCGGCGATGTCGGCATGGCTGACGGTCCACTTCTTCGTGCCCTGCACGTCGCCGTGGATTTCAGGGGCATCTGGGGCCAGCGCCTCGCCGGGATTGGCGACGAGCGGCAGCGGCCGGTAGTCGACTCGCACGAGGGCGGCCGCCTGCTCGGCGATATCGCGCCTCTCGGCGACGACCATGGCCACCGCATCGGCGCAGGAGCGCGTGCGCGTGTCACAGAGGACGACGTTGTCGCGGATGCCCAGGCCGTAAGCGTTCTCGCCGGGGATGTCCTTGTGCGTGAAGACGGCCGCCACCCCTGGCACAGCCTCGGCGGCGCTCGTGTCGATATTCAAGATGTCGGCATGGATGTTCTCGCCGGTGGGACGGACGATGACCAGCTCGAGCATCCCCTCCATGAAGCGCTCGTCGACGTCGTCCGAGAACTTGGAGCGCCCGGTGACGTTGTTCACGCCGTCAGCGCGGATCACCGAGGTCCCGACCACGTTGAACCCGCCCAGGTCGCCCGCGGGACCGAACCCACCCCGCCCATCGACTTCGCCCCCCTTCTGGACTTCGGAGCGGATGAACTCCAGGCGGCTGCGATCGAACATGAGGTGGTCGACCGCCGGCCGGTTGTAGTTGGCGAGGACGTGCTGCCAGCGCCCGGCCTTGCGCTCGCGCTGGATGCGCGCGGCGTCGAGGACGGACTCGAGAATCTGCTGGTAGCCCGTGCAGCGGCAGAGGTTGCCGGTGAGGGCGCGCTTCACGTCCTCGACCGTGGGGTTGGGGTTCTTCTCGAGGAGGACCTTCGCCGACATGATCTGGCCGGGGGTGCAGAAGCCGCACTGCGAGCCCTGGTGGATGAGGAAGCTCTCCTGGAGGGGATGGAGGTCCTCCGGCGTGCCGATGCCCTCGATCGTCTCGATGACGGCGCCCTGGCATTTCTCAAGGGGGGTGATGCAAGAGCGAATGGCCTTGCCGTTGGCGATGACGGTGCAACTGCCGCACTGGCCGATATCGCAGCCGTTCTTCGTGCCGAGCAGCCGCAAGTCGTCGCGCAGAAGGCGCAGGAGCATGCGCTGGGGATCGACCTCGCGCTCAACCAGCGTGCCATTGACGTGGATCGCAAGCTGCAGCCCCTCTTCAACTGCACGCAGGGTGCTGCTCATATGATCTGCCCTCCTGTAGGGGCTGGGACATGGTCGGAGGCGTGGAAGGGAAGCGGGAACCTCATGCGAAGCGCTGTCGTTCCTATTGATTAGTCTGCCATCTCGCCCCTGTCAACGCCTTTCCTCCCCGAACGCGCACCCTCGTCGCAGGCTGCCCGCCGCAGCTCCGAGCGCGCCCTCCGCAACCAAACAGGCCCGGCCGCCGGCCGCCGGTCCGTCCGACCTGGCACGCCGACGTGCAAAGCCGACACGCCTCACCTCCCTGGCGGCGCTACGGCGCACTTCTCGGCGGGCGGGACGAAACGGATGCAACGACGTTCCCTGAGGCGGGATCATCTGGGATGACGAAGAGGGGATACGGGTAGCATCCCCTCCTCCTCGAACACCTCGCAGACGCCTTGGCCTGCGTCAACCAGCAAGCCTCGGAGCCGCCTCTGCGCTTCTCCACCTGACCCCCGCCCCCCGCGGCCCCTCGTCCGCGCCCTGTGCGTTCCGGGGAGGGGGGGATCGCGCTTCCCTCGCCTGGCTCTGCACGACCTCGCCGCGCTGCCCCGGCCGGTTCAGAGCCGGGAGCGCCTCCCGGATACCAGATCGGCCTCTCCCCTACTTCGGCACGAAAGCGAAGGAGAAGGTGTCGGGGAGGAAGCGGGGTGGAAATCCCTTGCAAGCGCTGGCGGAAACCTTCCCTTTCTCCCCGCCAACCTCGGCGGAGCAGAAGAGCTTCTGCACCTCATCGGTGAAGCCCCGTAGGTCATCGAGGGAGCTCTGATTCCAGGTCGTCAGGTACTGGCCCGTGAGGGCTTTCTGGAGCATCTCGCGGCCCGCCTCATCTTCAATGCCGACGATCTTGGCGAAATCCTTCCACACCTCGGGATGGCTGTTGATGTACCCCACCGCTTCCTTGTAGGCGGCCACAAAGCCACGCACCGCCTCGGGGTGCTTGGCGATGAAGTCCTCGTTCGTGGTGATGGTGACGAGGAGCATATCCTGCCCGGTCTTCTCCTTCCAGAACTTGCCGATATCCATAATGGAGCGGAACGGCTTGGTGGTGAGGAACTTCGACGTGAGAGGGTGGAGCGTCAAGACGGCGTCGAGTTCACCTTTCTCCAGCAGGTTCGCCTGGAGAACGGGCGAACCGTAGCGCAGCGACGCATCAATGAGGGGATCGAAGCCGAAGTACTTCTTGCCAATGGTGCGGAACACCATCGACGTGGTGCCGGCTGGTCCGCCGAAGACACCGAGGCGCTTCCCCTTCAGATCGGCAAAGGTCTGAATCGGCGAGTCCTTGCGCACGAGGATGTCATTGACGAAGCCGATGAGGGGAAAGACCGTGACGAGCTTCATGCCCTGGGAACGGAAGAGCACATTCGAGGCCCAGGCGGGAAAACTGATGTCGACCTCATTCCCTGTCAACGCCGTATAGAGAGCCGACACCGAGACCACATCGCGGCGGATGATGCGGAGGCCGTGCTTCTCCGCAATCTTCTGGCGTTGCATGATCTCCACCGGGAACATCTGCGTCCCTTGCAGGACGTAGACCCGCACATCGACCAGCCCTTGCGCCCGAGCCGCGAGGCCCATCCCCAGCAGCAGCCCAAGCATGACGCCGCACGTGATGGTTCGCCGTAGCCAGGTTGTGTGCCGCATACGCTCCTCCTCCCGATACCTCAAGAGCCACAGCCTGTGAGACGGCTCGCCCCCCGAGGTCCATGTTCCCTGCCAAGCCGCAGGACTCCTCGCGGCCGTTCCAGCGCCCACCCTCGACCCGCCCGTCGGTGTCGCAACACTGCCGCCCGTACACTCAGCCCTCGTCGCTGGCGACTCTGCCGACCCATGCTCACACCAGGTGATCCCGCTCCCCCTCCAGCAGGTGCCGCACTTCATGGATGAGGGCACGCTCACGGGCATGCGTGGGAGCCTGACGCAGGTCCTCGAGGAGCCGCCGGAGGCTGGCCGCGGCGCCGGCGTCCAGGCGCTCCGCCGCGCGGCGCACGCCGCCTTCGTCCACGATCTCGAGCGGCCCATGGCTCGCCCTGTTCACCTGCAGCCGGAAGACATCGAAGCGATTGTAGTGGCCGATGAGGTCGTGGGTGATCTTCCCCTCGATGATCTGCTCGAAATCGAGATCACCGTAGACGATGCACTCGCCCTCCTCGATCGGTCCCGCCAGGTAGCGTCCGGCGGGGTCCACGATGGCCGAGTAACCGCCGCCGTTGACGGCGATTGGCGGCGGCTGGCGGTCCGTGAAGATGCTGTCGACCATTTCCTGCGAGAAGACGCCCGAGGAGCTGACCACGAAGACCTTGCCCTCGAAGGCGTGGTAGCGGATGCGGATGCCGATGCCCTGGCGCATCACCTCGAGGGCCGGCGAGGCGAAGGCTGGCCAGCTTGCCACGTGCACCTTCTCCCCCTGGGCCAGCAGAGCGAAACGCGCCAGGCTGTTGGTGTTTTCGCCGCAGATGAGGGCGCCCACCTCGCCGAACGAGGTCGGGAAGGTGCGCAGGCTGCTGCCGTCGCCGCCGGTATGCACGAGACGTTCGCCGAAGGTCGGCATGAGCTTGCGGTGCTTGCCCAGGATGCTCCCCTCGGCGCCGATGACGAGCTGGGTGTTGTAAAGCGTGCCGAGGGTGCCGGGGTCCTTCTCATTCAAGCCCATGACCACCACCACGCCGGCATCCCGCGCGGCGCGGCAGAGGGTCTCGGTGGCGGGGCTGGGAATTTCGACGGCGTTCTTGAACAGATCGAGGAAGAAGCGGCGCCCTTCGAGCGGCGACAGGAAGCTGTTCCAGTGCGGGAAGGCGGGGATGAAGCACTCCGGGAACGCCGCAAGCTGCGCGCCGTTCGCGCCCGCCTCACGGATCAGCCGGCAGGCTTTCTCCACCGTGGCTTCGCGGTCGAGGAACACTGGCGCGGCCTGCACGGCTGCGGCCCGAATCTTCGGATAGCTGTCGCCCATGCTTCCTCCCATTCGCCCTGCTTCACGTCGCCCGGGGCTGATTCGCGCCGCCAAGCCGCGCGTCTCCCGGCTTCTTCCCAAGAGCACTCTAGCACAAGCACAGCATCCTCTCAACCCTGCGCTCACAATCGCGGTTGTGTCAAGAAAAACGGCGCGTTGCAGTCGCGCCGCCGCCAGGACAGCGGGCCTGGCGAGAGGGGGGCGGCGAAGGTAAAAGGCCGAAATCCAAGCGGTTCAAGCCGTTCTGGACAGTGGACAGGGCTTGTGGTATACGAGGGGGTGAGGGGACGCTTTGCCTGCGCCACGTCCCCTTCTTCTACTCCAAGGGGGGTTGCGAATTCATGCGCGCTGACGTTCGGGAGGCGGCTGGAGCGCACCTGGAGATCGTGGAGACCCAGGCCATGGCGCGGAGCACCGTGATCATGGGTCGGAGTCTTGCGAAGGTTGCCTCGGCGATCCTCATCGTGCTCGTCTGGTGGCTCCTCGCCCTCACCCTCTCCCCTGATGTCCTCCCCGGCCCCCTGCCGACCTTCCGGGTCTTCTGGAACAACCTCATCACCGGCCAACTCCACACCCACTTCTTCGCCACCATGATCCGTGTGGGGTTGGGGTTCCTCTTCGCCATGCTGCTCGGCATCCTGGCCGGCACCATCATGGGGTTGTACCAGCGCGTTGAGCTCGTCGCCGACCTCTGGGTGATGGTCGCCCTGACCATCCCCGGGCTCTGCTACACCTTCCTCTCGTTCATGTGGTTTGGTCTCAATGAGGCGGCCGCCATTATCGCCATCTCGATTACCGTCTTCCCCTCGATCACCATCAACATGTGGGAGGGGGTGAAGGATATCGACTCGCGGCTCATCGACATGTCGAAGACCTTCCAAGCCTCGCCGCTGCGGCGCTTCTTCCAGGTCATCATCCCGCAGATTCTGCCGTACATCCTCGCCGCGTCGCGCTTCGGCCTGGGACTGATCTGGAAGGTCACCGTGCTCATCGAGCTCATCGGCATGGGCGACGGCGTCGGCTACATGCTGAACTTCTGGTTCCAGGTCTACGACATGCGGCAGGTGCTGGCCTGGACGCTCTTCTTCACGATCATCATGCTGGTCATCGAGCTTGGTATCCTGAAGCAGGTGGAGAACCGCATCTTCGCCTGGCGTCCGCGCATCAAGGTCTAGCCCCGGCCGCGCCGCTCCCGGTGGTCTCACGCATGGCAGCCCACATCGAAGTCCGCAACCTGCGCAAGGTCTTCCAGTTCGGCAGCTCGAAGCGCGGCCTGCTGGCGCTGAGCGAGGTGAACTTCGCCATCAAGCCCGGCGAGTTCGTCTGCATCCTTGGCCCGTCGGGGTGCGGCAAGTCCACCATCCTTAATATCCTCGGCGGCCTCGATGCGACCTACGAGGGGGAGGTCCTCGTCGACGGCGTATCGCTGAGCAGCACCCCCAGCCAGAAGCGGCGCATCGGCTACATCTTCCAGGAGCCGCGACTCTTGCCGTGGCGCAGCGTGCTGCGCAATATCACCTTCGCCCTCGAGTCCGTGGGCCATCCGCGCAGCGCCGCCAGGGAGACCGCGCAGAGCTTCATCAACCTGGTCGGCCTGACGGGGTTCGAGCACCACTACCCCTACCAGCTCTCCGGCGGCATGCAGCAGCGCACCTCAATTGCCCGCGCCTTCGCTGTGGACCCTGACATCCTCTACATGGACGAGCCGTTCAGCTCCCTGGACGAGATCACCGCCCGCTCCCTGCGCGAGGAGCTCCTCGAGATCTGGCGCAAGACGCACAAGACGATCCTCTTCGTCACCCACAACTCCATGGAGGCCACCTTCCTCTCCGACCGCATCTTCCTCATGACCCGCCGCCCGGGTCGCATCTACGAGGAGGTGACGGTGGACCTCCCCCGCCCGCGCGCCCTCGACGACCCGCGCCTCTTTGCCCTGAACAACCGCATCGTCACCAACTTCCTCAGCACCATCGGCGAGCTGCGCGGCGCCAGGGGAGCCTGAGGGGCCATGCGCCGCCGCTGCAGCCTGGCGCCGCCGTCGGCGAGGCCGACCCACGGCTTGCCCGCTGCCGGGCGCCTCCGCTTGCCGCCCTTTCCTCGCCGCCGAGACGCTGCAACCGCGCGACGGCCTCCTCGGCGTTGCATCGCGCCAACCCGGCAGAGGTCGCGGGAGCCGGCCGCGGCGGGTGCGTTTCGCCTTGCATCGCCGCGGCAGTTGCGCCATATCAAGGTGGCGGACCGTGCGCCACGCCGCGGTTCGACCGGCGCAGCCCCGCCGCTCCGCGGTCCAGCCGCCCCGCGCCGTGCGCGCAGGAGAACGCCACCGTGGAACTCACCGCCGAGACGGTCAAGGCGAAGGCGCTGGAGCTGGGCGCCGACGTCGTGGGCATCGCCAGCGGGGCCGTGCTGGATCAGTTCCCGCCCGATCCGAGCCTGCCGCAAACCCCCTCCAGCATCAGCGACCATGACAACAAGAGCGTCATCGTCCTGGCCCGCAAGTTCGCCTGGGGGCTGACTCGGGTGCCGAAGGCCGACCAGAACAAACTCTACACGGCGCAGCTTGAATTGCAGGGCCTCGAGGAGCTCGCCTACGACCTCGTCATCTTCCTCGAGGACCACGGCTACCCGGCCATCACCGTGCCCGCCGTGCACACCATGTGGGAGATGCGCCAGGGACTCTACGGTCCGCTGTCGCTGCGGCACGCCGCCGTCGAGGCGGGGCTGGGCACCCTGGGGCTGAACCTGCAGCTCCTGACGCCGCGGTACGGGCCGCGCGTCATGCTCATGGGCGTGCTCACCTGCGCGCCGCTCGAACCGGATCAGCCGATGCACGAAGCGCTCTGCAAAGGACCGGAGTGCGGCCGCTGCCTCCTTACCTGTCCGGGCGACGCGGCCTTGCACTGGAACATCGACAAAGAGAAGTGCTCCCCGCATGCCTGGCCGTATGGCTGGCAGTACCTCACGAACCACATCAAGGATCTCATGACCGCCGGCTCCTTCGACGAAAAGTGGGCGCTCGTCAAGGGGAAAGCCACCTTCGAGCTGTGGCAGAGCATGCTCCAGGGGGTGGGGGTGAACTCCGGCTGCACGCGCTGTCTGGAGGTCTGCCCCGTCGGCGAGGACTACGAGCTCTTCCTGAAGGAGGCGCAGGAGGAGATCCCCGAGGCCACCCCGGAGAAGCAGGCGCGCCTGCAGGCGATGCGCGACGCCGAGGAAGCAGGCGATCTGGGGCCGAGCTTCGCGGCCTCGCGGCGGTGGATCGGCGCCTACCCGGCCCTGCGCGTCATCCCATAGCGAGGAGCCAGTTGCCTGGCGGCGGGTCGGTCTCGAGTTGGGCTGAAGAAACGAAGGAAAGGAACCCAGCGTGCACCTCACCGCTGCGATGGTGAAGAAGGCGGCGCGCGAGGCGGGCGCCGATGACGTGGGCATCTGCAAGGTGGAGACGCTCGAAACGTTCCCGCCGAACCCCCAGGCGCCGCAGGTGCCGTCGCGCACGAGCACGAAGTTCAAGAGCGCCGTGGTGCTCCTCGTGCGCATGGCAGTCGGCGAATTCCGCGCCAAGAACAAGCTCTGCATCATGCACGTCAGCCAGATGGCCCTGCGCCGCATGGACCGGGCGGCGAACCGCCTCATCCGCTTCCTCGAGCGGCAGGGCTACCCCGCCTTGCAGACGGCGGCGCAGGAGACCGCCTGGGACCTCAAGGGGGGAAGCTACGGGCTGCTGTCGACGCGCCACGTGGCGGTGGAGGCCGGCCTCGGCAACCTGGGGCTGGAGATGAACCTCCTGCACCCGCGCTTCGGGCCGCGCTGCGACGTCACCGTCGTGCTTACCGACGCGGACCTCGAGGCCGATCAACGCATGACCGAGACCCTCTGCATCGGCGAGTCGTGCGGCCGCTGCCTCCTCGCCTGCCCGCCGGACGCCGTGCTGCACTGGAACCTCGACAAGCGGCGCTGCGCCACCTACGCCCAGCCCCTCGGCATCTCCGGCCTCTTCCGTTACTTCCGCGAGGCCCTGCGCGCCGAGACGCCGCAGAAGAGCTGGGAGTACCTCAGCGCGCCGGCCTTCTACGACAAGTGGAAGAGCCTGCACTGGCAGATCGGCGCCTTCGCGAGCTGTCCCCGCTGCATCGAGGTCTGCCCCGTCGGCGACGACTACCTCCCCCACCTGGCGGACCGCCATCGCACGATCGAAGAGAAGACGGACGACAAGGTGGTGAAGCTGAAGCTCTACCGCGACGCCCGCAAGCACAACGAGCCGATCCCCGGACTCGATCCCTGGCGCCTGCGCTGGATCGGCGAGGAGGGCTACAAGCCGAAGAAGAAGGAGAAGGCAACGAGCCGCGAAGCGTAACCGGGGCCGCTCACCTTCGCTTCGGCGCACAGGACCTGGCTGCTCGTCTGAGCGCCGCCGCGGCGCTACGACCTCGCCTTCTCTCTCCCCCCTGCCTCCGCCCCCCTTAGCCGCGCACCGCCCGCCACCCCTTGACGCTGCGCTTTCTGTAGCCCTGCCCGCGCAAGTAAGGTATGATAGCAACCAGGGTTTGCCCCAGGAGGTGACCAGGGGAGGCGCGCCACCTCTCGCGACATGCTGACGTGGTCACTCCGGGAGGCTTCCCGCCGCCGGACCTCGTCGCCTGGCGTGCCGCGCGCGCGGCGCCGGCGGCCGCCGCTCTTTCCGCGTTCCCCACTCGGATCTGGGGGTGCCATCATGTTGCCAGATGTCTCAGCAGAGCGCTTGGTCGCGATCGGGCGCCGGATGCTCCTCATCCGACGATTCGAGGAGCGCCTTATCACGCTCTTCCAAGACAAAGTCTTCGTCGGCCACTACCACGTCTACATCGGCCAGGAGGCCACCGGCGTGCCGGCCATCGCGCAGTTGCGCCCCGATGACTTCCTCTTCTCGACGCACCGCAACCACGGCCATAACCTGGCGCGCGGCGTTGACCCGAAGATGCTGCTGGCGGAGATCCTTGGGCGCGTCGGAGGGATGAGCCGGGGCAAGGCCGGCACCCTGCACCTGAGCGATCCGCAGCGCGGCATCTTCCACACCTCGGCGGTGGTCGGCGGCTCGATGCCGCTGGCGACCGGCGCCGCCCTGGCGGGGAAGCAGCTTGGCAAGCAGCAGGTGAGCGTCTGCCTCTTCGGCGATGGCGCCCTCGAGGAGGGAGCCGCCTACGAGGCGATGAACCTCGCCTCGCTCTGGAAGGTGCCGATCATCTTCATCTGCGAAAATAACTGCCTGGAGGCGCGCGAGGACATCCCCGGCGCCTGGCATACCACCTGCCTCACCACCCAGCGCCTCATCGACATCGCCGCGGCCCTTGGACACTCCACCGCGGCCATCGACGGCGGCGACGTGGGCGCGATGTGGTCGGCCATGTCGCAGGCGCTCGATCGAGTGCGCGGCGGCGAAGGCCCCTGCTTCATCGAAGCCGCCACCATCCGCTGGCCCGGCAACTTCGGCTTGTGGCCGGAGCTGCCGATGGGGCTGACGAATTTGGCCTGGGTCTGGGGCGCCGGCGAGGGCCCGGCAGCGTACGAGGGCTGGTTCCGCGAGCAGGACCCCCTGCTGCGCTACCTGCGCGAGCTGCAGGCCGCCGGGATCGCCGATCGCGACACCATCTTGGCGTGGGATGAGGCGGTGAGGAAGGAGGTCGACGCGGCAGCGCAGTTCGCCCTCGGCAGTCCCTCACCCGAGCCGGCCGAAGCCCGGCGGCATGTCTTTGTGGAGGCCGGACGATGAGCGAAATGACTTACGCCGAGGCCAAGGCGGCTGCACTGCGGCAGGTTCTGGAAGAGGATGAGCGCGTCACCCTCATCGGTTCCTCCTTTTTCGGGTTGAGCCCTTTTCGGCGCCTCACCGATAGCCTGCCGGCGGAATACCCGACGCGCGTCTACAAGATTCCCATCGCCGAACTGGGCGCCTGCGGCTGCGGGGTGGGGGCGGCAATGGCGGGGCTGCGTCCCATCGTGGACATCTCCACCGCCAGCTTCATTTTCGAAGCCTGGCCGCAGGTGGTGAACGAAGCCCCGCACGTGCACTACATGTCCGGCGGCCGCGCCCGGGCGCCGGTGGTCTTCCATGTCCTCCACGGCCTGCGCGGCGGCGGCGCGGCGCAGCACTCGCACAGCCCCCAGTCGATGCTCTGGAACACGCCGGGGCTGGAGATCGTGCTGCCGGCCTCGCCGGCCGACGTCAAGGGTCTGCTGATCAGCTCCGTGCGCAGCGATAACCCCACGGTCTTCCTGGATCAGCCGGTGCTCTTCGGCATGCGGGGCGAGGTGCCGGAGGGGGATGCCGCCATTCCCCTCGGCAAGGCCGAGGTCAAACGAGCGGGCAAGGATGTCACGGTGGTGGCCACCTCGGCGGCGGTGCAGCAGTGCCTGAAGATTGCCGCGGCGTTGGCCGGCGAAGGGATCGACGTCGAGGTCGTGGACCCGCGCACCCTCGTCCCCTTCGACGCGGAGACGATCTACGCCTCGGTCGGCAAGACCGGGCGGCTCGTCATCGTTGATGAGACGCACCAAAGCTGCGGCGTCGCCAGTGAGATCGCCGCGCGCGTCGCGGAGGAGGCCTTCGACGCCCTGCGCGGGCCGATCCGGCGGGTCTGCACGGAGGATGTGCCCATCCCCTTCGCGCCGGTGCTGGAGACGGCGATCAGCCCGAACGAGGAGAAGATCATCCGGGCCATCAAGCTGGCGGTGGGCGCCGCGTAGCAGGCTGGGGAGGTGGCCCGTCGGCTGGGAGAGAGCCTTGCCCACGTGAAGTGGTCGGTGCCGGTCCATTCAGGTGGTGCATCCAGGCCGAAGCTTCCTGCTACGCTCGCCAGGTTCACGAAGGTTGCTCGAAGCGCACAATGTCAACCTACAAGGCTTGACCCTACGTATGCGCACACTGGGGTGACGCTTCGCTGGTTTCGAACACGTAACCGAAGGCGTTGAAGTCCTAGAGGCGATGGAGTAGGAGTCTTCAATGAAGAAAATCAAAGATGTCATGACAGACAGGCCCATAGTAATCAATAGCAATGCTACAGTCTTGGAAGCGCTAAAGCTCATGAGCAGCGCTGGCGAGATTCGGCACCTTCCGGTCATGGATGGGCAACAACTCGTTGGCATCGTTACGTCACGAGATCTGAAATCCTATGTCGGTCACTGGTCCAGCATGTCTATAGATGGGCTCTTAAAAAAGGAGCGTCTGGATCGTCCGATCTCGCGCTTGATGACGAGGAATGTAACAACGGTATCGCCCGAGGACTCTGTTGTCAAAGCAACCAAACTTTTTGGCAGTAAAAAGATTGGAGCGCTGCCTGTTATTGAAGATGGGAAGCTCGTCGGCATCATCAGCTATGTCGATCTCCTGAATCGTTTCATCGTGCCTTCTATTTTAGAGACACAAGAGAAGAACCCGGAAACCAAGGAGGGGTGATGCGCGCGTTCAGTAAGAGGAAGTTGAGCTGGGCGATTATTGTGATGGTTTGGAGAATGAAAAGGAGTCAAATCTTCTCTTAGTTGGGCAGCAACCCGTTCTCTCACACTGACACGTAGCTTCTTTGTCAGCCCCTATTTTGATCGCATCGGATCGCACCCTCTTCTCCCACTCCAGAGATTCAAACGCCAAAGCACGCAGCAGTTACTCGCACGGTCAGGTCGTAGAAACGCTGCTCGAAAAGCATCGTGACCTTCCTCGGCGCATTTCCTGGAAATTGAATGCAAAGCGGGCAAGCCCGAAGGGCGCCAAAAGGCGCCCGGGGAGAACTTCGTGTCACTATCGAGACTGAGATTAAGACCCAGCCTTCGCAGCCGTTTGGGCCAGAGGAACTTCTTCAAAGTTTCAGTTTCCAGTTGCCTATGGCGTAATGGGACAACTCATGAACCGCGTGCTGCCGCGGCAGCGGTGGCGGCGGCCGCCACCGGGAGGATGGGGCTGACGGTGAAGCGCAGGGCGCGGTGGGCTTGGCGCAGAGCCTGCTCGACCTGCTGCGGCGAGTCGCCGCGGGCGAAGATGAAGCCGAGGTAGCTCCCCCCCTCCGGCAGCGGCAGGAGCGCCTGCGAGCTCTTCGCGGTGATGGTCACCTCGTCAATGCCGTCGACGGCGCGGGCGGCCTCAATCCCCTCCACCCGCTCGTAGATGCCGGGCCGTTCAATCGGCAGCATCATCACCCCGACGGCCCGATCCTCCCGCCGCGGCTCGATCTCCAGGCCGAGGGCGTGGCGGATGATGAGCTCCTCCAACGACATGCCGGTGCCGAAGCGCAGGGTGCGCGAGCAGAGTCCACCGATGGCGCGCGCGGCGATCTCGAGGATGCGCGGCCCCTGCGGCGTCAGGCGCAGCTCGGCGTGAATCGGTCCGCGCACGAGCCCCAGGGCGCGGCAGGCGCGGTCGACCTCCTTGACCATGGCGGCCTGCGTGGCCGCGTCTTCGCGTGACGGCGTGACGAAGAGCGTCTCCTCGAAGAACGGCCCCTCGAGCGGGTCGGGCTTGTCGAAGATCGCCAGGACGCGCAGCACGCCGTTGTCCAGCAACCCCTCCAGCGTCGCCTCGCGCCCCTCAAGGTAGCCCTCGACGAGAATCCAGTCGTCCGCCTCATCGCGCCGCACGCGCACCTCCGCGGTCCGCAGGAGCGCCGCAACGCGGCGGAAGGCGACGACGAACTCCGCCGGCCCGCCGGCCCGCACCACCCCGCGGCTGGCGGAGAGCGCCAACGGCTTCAGCACGCAGGGGTAGGCCACCTGGCGCGCGGCGTCCGCCGCATCGGCGTCCAGGGGGAAGCGCGCGAACGGCGGCACGCTCACGCCCGCGGCGCGCAGGAGCCGGCGCGCCAGGTACTTGTTGCGGCAGGCCGCGGCCGCGGTACTCGGGTTGTGGGGCAAGCCGAGCCGGGCGCTGGCCAGCGCCGCCGTGCGCACCGGCAGGTCGCCCACCGCCACGATGCCGTGGATGGGATGCTCGCGGGCGTACCGTTCGATGACGCGCGCCGCCGTCCGCGGTTGGTTGAACCGCAGCGCCAGGGCGCCATCGTGCCAGGGGTCGTCGAGGGAGTGGCAATGATCGGTGCCGAGGGTCACCGCCACGCCGAGCCGCTGGGCGGCGGCGGCGAAGTCGCGTCCCTCGTACCCCGTCGTGGCGAAGAGGAGGAGGAGCCGTTTCTCATCCATGGCGCCGATCTTCCCGCGGGAACGTGAGGTCATCCTGATTGAGCCGGCAGCCATGCTACCCCGGCGCACCTAGGCCTCGGGCGTACCCGATCATCCCTCTGCTGCCAGTCGATCTCTACGCGGTTACAGGAGAGCTACCTGCTCTTCGGTCGGTTCAGCTCAGCAGTACCAGGGCTCGTTCAGGAAGGGGATGCCCTGCCTCAGCGTGCCGCGCATCGCCAGCGACGGCGGCGTCCGCCCCGCCGCCTCGTGGGCCGCCTGCCAGAGCTGCGCAAAGAGCCGCCGCCGCGTCAGGCCCTGCTGCTCCCCCTCCTTGACGAGCGCCTGCAGGGTCCAGCAGAGCGTATCCAGGCGGGGATCGCTGTGCGACCAGGGGTAGGAGAGGGAGTCGGGAGCAAAGTCGCCGACCAGGCGCTGCACCTCCTGCAGCTCCAACAGCCGCGACCCGGCAGGGAGGAGGAGACGCATGGCGAGCTGGATGGGCGCCACGTTCTCGACCAGGTCGAGCTCGACGAGCACCCGCAGGAGCTCCAGGTAGGTCTCGAAGGTCGTCCAGGGCGAGAAGGGAACGAAGGTCGGCGCCAGCGTCACCCCCGCCTCGCGGCAGCGCGCCGCCACGCGGTGGAAATCGTCGCGCGTATGCCCCTTGTCGAGGAGGCGGAGGAAACGATCATCGACCGACTCGACGGCGCTGGTCACGAAAGCGCAGCCGGTGCGGCGCAGCGTTTCGAGGTGCTCCGCATGCCGCAGCAGGTGCTGCACCTTGATCGTCACATCGTAGGTGAGGGCGGGGAACTCGTCGTGCAGCGCTTCCACCAGGGCCAGCGCGTGCCGCACGCCGTTGAAGAAGTCGGGATCGCCGAAAGTGAGGTGCCGCGCCCCCGCCGCCACCTGCTGCCGGATGTCGGCCAGGACCACCTGGCGCTGCACGATGCGGAACTGTCCGTTGTAGACGGGCACGATGGGGCAATGCCGGCAGCGGTGCTTGCAGCCGCGGCTCGCCTCGGTGTAGCCGGCGAGGCGCGTCTCGCCATCGGGGAGGAGGAGCTGGGCGTAGCGATGCAGGGGGGGCAGCCCACGGCGCTCGGGCACCTTGAAGGGGAGCTTGTCGAGGGAGATGACCGGCTCGCCCTGCGATTGGTCGCGGCGCGCGGCGCCCGGGGAGGCGCCGGCGAGACGCAGGCGCTCCACCATGCGCACCAGGCCGGGTTCGAACTCGCCGCCCAGGATGGTCTGCGCCCCGAGCCGCCTGAGGTACGCCTCGTTCATCGGCGCGTAGAGTCCGTAGAAGCAGAGGTGCGCGCGGGGATTGAGTTGCCTCACCCTGTCGAGCAGGCGCGCCGCCAGCTTGGTGGCGGTGTGCATCGGCACGTAGAAGGCCACCGCATCGGCACAACTCACCTCGTCCTCGCGCAGCGGCTCCTTCGCCAAGTCCTGGCAGGAGACGGCGACGCCCGCCTGCGTCAGCCACGCCGCGGGCGAGGCGAGGCCGAAGGGCTGGCGGCCGAGGTCGTAGGTGGAGATGAGGACAACCCGCATGGGATCGGACGTTTCTGAACGGCGCTCGGGTGAGCCTAATGAGGGATGGGAGGCCGGCCTCGCGGCGCCGGCTTACATCTTGCCTTGCGGCGGCACATAGCCCGGCGGCAACGCGGCATCCTCGCCAAAGAAGAACTCTTCCATCTGAGAGAGGATGAGCTCGTCCGATTCAGGCTCCGACGGCGTGAGCCGATACTCATTGATGACCATGATGAGGAACTCCTTCCACATCTCCCACGCCCGCTGCGAGACGTTCTCGTAGATGCGCGCGGCCAGCTCTTCCGGAGCCATCAGCTTGACGATCTCGTAGGTCGTCTCATCAATGCCGGGGAGCTCTTCTGACAGCTTGATGCACTTCACCATGCGCGGCTCGGCCATACCGTGTCTCCTTGTGGCGAAACCCTTGCGCCAACGACCATGCGAAGGCGGCCCATCCTGAGCTTCAGTATAGTACACGAGCGGGGGGGAACAAGCGCTTCTGCCGCCGCGATGTCGCGCCGCCCCGCCCCCTCAGCGGAAGAGCGTCACCAGGCTGGCGCCCAGCACGATCAGGCAGGTGGCGGCGACCACCCGCGTCGTGATGAACTCGCTGTCGCGCAGCAGCAGGAGGCTGAGGACCATCGAGAAGAGCGGCGCGGTGTTCATGAGGGTGGTCACCACGATGATGTTGCCGAGCTGCAAGGACTTGAAATTGGCGTAGACCGCGACCAGGGAGAAGACGCCGGCGCCGCTGAAATGCAGGAGACTCCGCCTGTCGCCGACGAGACCGCGGCCGTGGCTGCGCAGCAGGGAGACGCCGACGAGGCAGAGCATGCCGCTCGTGATGGTGATCGCCGCGCCGGCCATGGCATGCGGGTAGAGCTGCAGGCCAAGCTGGCGGAGATTGACCGACACGCCGAAGGTCAGGGCCGAGAGAATCGGGAAGAGGAAGGCCGCCCGTTGCCTCCGGCCTTCCTCGCGTGGCGCCGTGAGCAGCGCCACGCCACCCACGCAGACGAGGGTCCCGAGCACCAGCGGCAGCCGCGCCGGCTCGCCGAACGCCGCGATGGCGACCAGCATGGTCACGATCGGCATGGTGGCGATCACCGGGTGGGCGCGCGTGACGCCCAGCCGGGCGATGCCAAGGAAGCCGAAGTACCTCCCCAGCGCCGGCGAGAGCAACCCGGCGAGGATGAAGATGACGAGGGCCTTGGCGGGGATGCTGTCGATCCCACCCGTCCCCAGGAGGATCGACCAGTAGACGAGAATGTTCACGAAGGTGGAGATGACCGTTGCGGAGATCGGTGAGGCGGTGCGCATGCCCCACTTGGCGAAGATGTTGCTGGCGCCGAACCCGAAGGCGCTGAGCAGGGCGAAGGCCACCGCGAGCATGGTTGCCTCGACAGCGGAGAGCAGGGTGCGGCGCCGAGCGAGGCCGCGGAGGCGCCCGCGCGGCCGCCGGGCAGGCGAGCGCCGGTGGACCGCCGCGAAGTTTCGCGCCATACTTCCGGCCGGCGTTGCCGGCGACGGCCCCTGAAGGGGATCGGGGCGCCCCCCACCGGGCCGGGCAGCTCCGCAGGCCCGCCCGCCGCCCTCGGCCGCGAGGAGGTACGATGACCGTCGATCTCGCCATTGTCAATGGTACGGTGGTCACACCCGCCGGCCCTCAGCCGCTCACGGTCGCGGTGCGCCAGGAACGTATCGTTGCCCTCAGCGATCGGGCGCATTGCCCCGCGGCGCGCGAGATCCTCGACGCGAGCGATCTGCACGTGCTTCCCGGGCTGGTGGAGGGGCACGTCCACTTCCGTGAACCGGGCCTGACTCAGAAGGAGGACTTCGGCAGCGGCTCGGCGGCCGCGGTCTGCGGCGGGGTGACGACGGTGATCGACATGCCGAACACCGTGCCGCCCACCGCCGACGCGCAGAGCCTGCGGCAAAAGCAAGCCCTGGCGGAGGCCAAGTCGTTGGTTGATTTCGGGCTGCTGGGGGTCATCCTGCCGAACAACCTGCGGCAGCTCCGCGGCCTGGTGGAGGCCGGCGCCCTGGGGTTGAAGGTCTTCATGGGGATGACGGTGGGCAATCTGCCGGCGCCCGAGGACGGCGACATCCTCGAGGCCTGGAGGCTGGCCGCAGAGCTGGGAATTCCGGTGGCGGTGCACGCCGAGAGCAGCGTCCTTGTGCACCACTGCACCGAACGGCTGCGCGCCGGCGGCCGCAGCGACGCCCTGGCGCACTATGAAGCCCGCCCCGAGATCGCCGAAGAGGAGGCGATCCAGCGCGCCATCCTCCTGGCGGCGGCGGCGGGCGCGCGCCTGCACGTCCTGCACGTCAGCACGGCCCAGGGGGCGGCGCTGGTGGGGGCGGCGAAACGCCGCGGCGGCGCGGTGAGCGCCGAGACGACGCCGCACTACCTGCTCTTGCAGAGCGCCGACGCCGCGCGCCTCGGCAACACCATGAAGATCAACCCGCCGGTGCGCGCCGCCGGCCACGCGGAGCAGCTCTGGCAGGCCCTGCGGGGCGGCGCGATTGACAGCATCGCCACCGACCACGCTCCCCACCTGCCGGAAGAGAAGCGCCGGCGGAACGTCTGGGAGGCCCCGTCGGGGTTCCCCGGCGTGGAGACAGCCCTCCCCCTCATGCTCACCCAGGTGAACGCCGGGCGCATGCGCCTCGAGGAGTACGTGCGCTGGCACTGCGAGAACCCGGCGCGCATCTGGGGACTCTACCCCCGCAAAGGGGTGATCCAGGTCGGCAGCGACGCCGACCTGACCCTCGTCGATCTCTCCCGCCGCGACGTCATCAGGGCGGCGAACCTGCACAGCAAGAGCAAGGTAACGCCCTATGAGGGGTGGGAGGTGCAAGGCGTGCCGGTCTGCACCCTGGTGCGGGGCCAGATCGTCATGCGGGAGGGACAGCTCGTGGGCAGGCCGCGGGGACGGATGCTCTGGCCAAGCCGCGAGGCAAGGGCGGGCAGGGCCTCTGATGACGCCGCGCGACTCGCATGAATGTCGCAGCGCTGCCGTCGACCGGAGGGATTCCGCCGGCAGCGGCGCCTCGCGCGACTGCCTTACGCCGACGTGGATGCGGAGATCGAGGCTGCTTCGCGCAGTCGATTCACGCAGTCGAGGGCGGCCACCTTGTAGCACTCCGCCAGGGTGGGGTAGTTGAAGACCATGGTGAGGAAGTAGTCGATCGTCCCCTGGAAGTACATCACCGCCTGACCGATGTGGATGATCTCCGTGGTGCCGGTGCCGATGCCGTGCACCGCGAGGAGGCGCCGCGTGTCCTGGTGCACGAGGACTTTCAGCATCCCCACGTCCTCGCCGAGGAGCTGGCCGCGGGCGATCTCGCGGTAGCGGGCCCGGCCTTGCTCGTAGGGCACTCGCGCCTTGGTGAGCTGCTCCTCCGTGGGGCCGATCATGGAGATTTCGGGGATCGTGTAGATGCCGAAGGGGAGCAGCTCGGGCGTCGAGGCGCACTGCTCGCCGAAGGCGTGGCAACTGGCCAGGCGGCCCTGCTCCATGGCCGTGGCGGCCAGGCTCGGGAAACCGATGACGTCCCCGGCGGCATAGATGGTGGGGACGCTCGTCTGGTAACACTCGTTGACCTTGATGCGGCCGCGCTCGTCGACCTCGATGCCCACCTTCTCCAAGCCCAGGCCGTCGATGGCGCCGGTCCGTCCCACCGCGTACAGCGCCGTGTGGGCGGTGATGCGCTTGCCGCTCAGCAGCTCGGCGACGACGCGGCGCTCGGCGCTCTTCGCCAAGCTCGCCACCTCCTCGCCCAGCAGCAGGGTCACCCCTTTCTGGCGCATGTGGTAGGAGAGCGCTTCAGAGATCTCGAGGTCAAGGAAACCGAGCAGGCGCGCCGACCGTTCCACCAGGGTGACCTTGACACCGAGGGCGGCGAACATACTGGCGTACTCAGCGCCCACGATGCCGCCGCCGATCACCAGGAGGGTCGGCGGAATTTCCGCCAGGTGCAGGATGCCCTTCGAGTCGACGATGATCTCATCATCGAAGGGGATATGGCTGGGTCGGGTGGGGCTGCTGCCGGTGGCGATGACGATGAAGTCGGTGCTGCAGCGACGGTCTCCATCACCGCTTTCGATAAAGAGGGTATGGGGGTCGATGAGGGCGGCGGCGCCGTAGATCACCTCAACGTTGTTGCGGGTGAGCTGCGACCGCACCACGGCGATCTCGTTGCGGATCACCTGCTCGCAGCGCGCCAGGAGGTCCGCCATCGCGATGCGCCGTTTCAGAATAAGGTTGGAGTCGTAGAAGGAGCGCTCGCGCAGCCCAGCCAGATAGATCACCGCTTCGCGCAGGCTCTTGCTGGGGATGGTGCCGGTGTTGATGCAGACGCCGCCGACGACGTGCTGGCGCTCGATGACCGCCACACTCTTGCCGAGCTTCGCCGCCTGAATCGCGGCTTTCTGACCGCCCGGCCCGCTGCCGATGACGACAAGATCATAGTGCTGAAGCACGGTCCGGCATCCCTCATTGCGATGGGTTTCCGGCTCGCCCCTCGGCTGCGGGCGGTCGGGGACCTTCCCGGGCGGAGCGCCCGGCTCGTACCAGCGTCGCCGCCTCAGCTACCGGGAAGACGCGACCGCCGTCGGCTGCTCCTCGGGCTCGCCCTCCTCGATGCAGTGTGCGGGAAAACCGCGTTCATCGCAACCCTTCGTCAACGTCGGGCAAGGAGCGCCCGCGCCCTTCCAGGTGGCAAGCTCCGGGGAGCCGGAGTGGACCCCAGGGCCACCCCGAGCGGCGCAGCTCCTCGGCCGCGGGCGCCGCGCACCTCGGCCCTGCCTGCCGCGACCGCGGCCCAGGCCGGCCGCCACCGGCAGGCGCGGAGAGGCGCCCCTTCTCTTGATCCCGGCGTCTCCGGCACTCGCCGTGCTCGGAAGTGTGGGAGATGCGTGGTCAACGACCGCCTGGCAGCGTGACGAGAGCGGCTGGAAGGGGATGCCTCTCAGCCGAGGCACGCCGTGTCACGAAAATGCTTGAGACATTCTACGGTCAGTATTACTCTTTGGCCATCACTTCTCTCGTGAAACGTTGACAGATTCCTCTAGCTGCGTGCTTGGAAACTACGGTAGAATTTGGGTAAACAAAAACCTCTTCGTTCTGGACCCTTCCTCGTGCACTGTTGTCTCTTTGGGTAGTGCCCCATCCCACCCCCAGGAAGAGGAAGCAGCGACGCAGCGCCCTGGCGGGAGAAGGCGGCTGCATGCACCCGAGAACGCCCTAAGGTGAGGCTAGACGATGTACCTCTCGGCGCCCCTTGCACATTGGTCGGCGCGTCGTGCCCTGATGTTCCTCGCCCTCCTACCGGCCCTCCTTGCCGGCTGCACGTCCGACACCTCCCCCGGCGCTGGGGGCCCTCGTCCGCGGCTGATCGCCGTGCGCGCCGTGCCCGCCAAGCCAGGACAGCTTGAGCGCTCCATCACCAGTACCGGGACGACCTTCCCGCTCGCCGAGGTGAAGATCATGCCGCGCACTGATGGGCAGATCGCCACGATCACGGTGCGCGAGGGGAGCGCGGTGCGGAAAGGCGACCTCCTCATCCAGCTCGATGATGCCATTGCCAGCCACCAACTGGCGCTGGCCGGGGCCGAGCTGGGAGCGGCGCGGGCGCGCCTGAAGAAGCTGCGCGCCGGGAACCTGCCCGAGGAGATCAAGCGGGCCGAAGCCGAGATGCGCCAGAGCCGCGAGGCGGTGAACCGGACGAAGGCCGAGCTGGCCTCGGCGCAGGCGCAGCTCCATGAGGCGAAGGAGAACCTGGCCGCCTTCGAGGACCTCTTCCGGCAGGGGGTCGTGAGCTCGCAGCGCCGACTGAACTGGCAGACGACGGTGGGGACCACGACCGCGCTCCTCGCCGAGAAAGCCGCCAAGCTGCGCGAGCAAGACGAGCAACTCGCGGTGGCCGAGGAGAAGCTGGTCCTGGTGCGACGCGGCTCGCGCAGCGAAGATATCGAAGCGGCGGCCAACGAGGTGCAGCGCGCCGAGGCGAACGAGCGGCTCCTGCGGACGCGGCTCGAGTACACGAAGATCACTGCTCCCTTCGCCGGCATCATCGCTGAGCGACTCGTCGAGGAAGGCGATCTCGCCTCCCTCGGCAAGCATCTGCTGACCCTCGTCGATCTTGCCGAGCTGCGCGCGCGCGCGCCGGTCTCGGAGATCGACCTGCCGGACCTGCGCGTGGGCCAGGACGCGACGATCCACTTCGACGCCTTCCCCAAGGGGGTGTTCCATGGCCGCATCGCCAGCATCTTCCCCACCATCGATCCGGTCTCCCGCCAGGGGACCGTGGAGGTGGTGTTGCCGAATGCGAGCGGGGAGCTCAAAGCGGGCCTCTTTGCGCGCCTGAGCATGAGTCTCGGCAAGCGATCGTCGGCGCTGCTCATCCCGCGCAGCGCATTGGCCCGATTGGCGGACGGGGAGATGTCGGTCTTTGTGCTTGATCCGGCGGCTGGCGAGGGAGGCCCCCCTGGCGGCCCGCGCGCGCAGGGGGCCGGAGGAGGCGCGGCGGGAGCGGGGGGAAAGCCGGGGGGGAGGCAGCGACCGCCGAGCCAGGGAACCGCCGAGGCTCCCGGCCTTGCGGCGAAGCGTCCGCAGGATGTGGCGATGCGCCCGCCCGGCGCGGCAACCGCTGACCACGGTGGCCCCGCCGCCGAGGGAGGGAGGGGGGAATTACCCGCGAACCGGGAGAGTGCCTCGGAGCGGCAGGAGCGCGTCACCATGCAGTTCGGCGTCGATGGCGTGGTGAGCCAGGCGGAGGCCGCGGACCCCGGCGCCTCCCAGGGACGGCCGCAGGCGACACGCGGAGAGGCGCCGGGCGGGGCGGCGCCGAGCGACGGCCAGAAGGGCGGCGCGCCGGCTGGCGAAGGCCGGGCGAGGCCGCGTGGGCAGGCGGTGCAACCGGGCGCTGCTGGGGGAGCGCCGCGGGGTGGTCCCCCGAGCCGCGTCCCTGGGCAGGCAGGAGGCGGGCCGGGCGGAGGCGGACCGGGCGGGCCGCAGGGACCGCTCTACACCGTGCGGCGCGTGGTCGTGCAGGTGGGTCTGGTGCAGGACAACACCGCCGAAGTGCTGGGCGGCCTGGGCGAGAATCAGCTCGTCCTGCTCTCTGGGCTCAGCGAGATCCCTGTCGGCGCGCGCGTCCGCGTGCGTGAGTAGGAACTTCTTCCCCGACCCGCCGCGCCTCCGCATGGTGGCCGCGCGGCTGCCGCAGGGTGGCGCCGAGGCGCCGCCCCGAGGCCACAACCGTGGGGGGCGATCCTGGCGGCAGCAGTGGCACGGGGGAAAGCTCTCTTCCCGGAGGTCCGCGGGACAGGGTCGTGGTGCGGCACTCCTTCGCGGGAGGGAAAGCCGACATCCCGCAGCTAACCTGAGAGCTTGTCGGAGCGTGGTGATTGCGGCGCCGGGCGGCGACCTTCGCCCCGTGAAGGCGGACCGGTCATCCCTGCTGCCGGTGAGGAGGTTGAAGGGTGTCAGTCAGTGGGCTCTCCATTCGTCGCCCCGTGGGCGTTCTCATGCTTGGGCTCTGCGTCCTGGTGCTCGGCGGTTTCTTCCTGGCGCGCCTCCCCGTCGATCTCCTGCCGTCCATCGTCTACCCGCGCATCGTGGTGATCGTGCCGTACCCCGGCGCCGATCCCGCCATCGTCGAGGAGCAGGTGACAAAGGTCCTGGAGCGCGAGCTCGCCACCACCGACGGCGTGGCGAAGATTCGCTCCACCACCCGCGAGGGGATTGCCTTCGTCAACCTCTTCTTCAACTTCGGCCGCAACATCGACGTGGCGCTCCAGGATACCGTCGCCCGCCTGAGCGTCGCCCAGGGGAACCTGCCGGAGGACGTGGACCCCGCCCGCGTCTTCAAGTTCGATCCCTCGCAATTGCCGATCATCGAGTTCGCCCTCAGCTCGGCGACGGTGACGGGCTCCGAGCTGCGCATCTATGCCGACGAGATTCTCTCCCGCCAGCTCGGCACGGTTCCCGGTGTGGCGGCGGCCCTCGTGCTGGGCGGCCAGAAGGAGGAGGTGCGGGTGCTGGTTGATTTCCCGCGCCTGCAGAGCTACGGCATCGGCGTGACCCAGGTGCTCGAAGCGCTGCGCAAGGAGAACCTCGATGTCGCCGGGGGCCGGGTGACCACCCAGCTCCAGGAGTTCCAAAGCCGCACCTCCGGGAAGTTCGCCTCGGTCGATGAGATCGGCGGGATTCCTTTCCTGACGCGGGCCGGCAAGAAAATCTACCTGCGGGACTTCGCCGAGGTCGTGGACCTGGGGGCGGAGCAGCGCGTCTTCGCCTGGTTCGACGGCGCCGAGGCGATCAAGCTCTCGATTCTGAAGCAGCCGGACGCGAACACCGTCAGCGTCGCCGATGCCATCCGGGAGCGCATCCGGGAGCTGCGCGCCAGCGGCATCCTGCCGCCGGCGATGGAGCTGCGACCGATCTACGACCAGAGCTGGTACGTGCGCACCTCGATCGATAACGTGTCGGTGGCGGCGGGTCTCGGCGGCCTGCTGGCGACGCTCATCGTCTTCTTCTTCCTGGGCAGTCTGCGCCGCACCTTCATCATCGCCCTCTCCATCCCCCTGGCGATCTTCGTCACCTTCATCTTCATGGGGCTGGGCGGGCTGACCCTCAACATCTTCAGCCTCGGCGGCCTGGCGCTGGGGGTGGGGATGCTGGTGGACGGCGCCGTGGTGATGCTGGAGAACATCCATCGCCACCAGCTCCACAAGGAGGAGCCCCTGCACGCCGCCCAGGTCGCCGGCAAGGAGGTCGAGTCGCCCCTCGTCGCCTCGACGCTCACGAACATCGTGGCCCTGGCGCCCTTCCTCCTCCTCGGCGGCTTCACCTCGCTCCTCTTCAAGGAGCTGATCCTCACCGTCATCTTCGCCTTCGCCGGCGCCCTCGTCGTGGCGCTCACCCTGGTGCCGATGCTGAGCGCCCGCTTGCTCGCGCTGCCGCGCACCAGCGGCTTGAACCGCACCCGCTTCTTCCGCGCCATCGAGCGCCTGCAGATCGCCATGACGACACGCTACGTGGGGGCCGTCGGGCGCGTCATCCGCCACCCCGCCCCATTCCTCATCGTGGCCCTCCGCCTCTTCGCCGCCAGCCTGCCCCTGGCAACCCAACTGGGCGCTGAACTCCTGCCGCAGAGCGATGACCATCGCGGCTCGATCTTCATCCGCCTGAAGCCCGGCGTGCGCCTGGCGGAGAACATCGAGACGGTGCGCCGCGTGGACAGCGTCGTGCGGCGCGATCCGAACGTGCTCGCCACCTTCGCCGTGGCCGGCGGGCGCATTTTCTCGCGTTCCACGTCGGAGGATGTGACGCGCGGCCAGATCGACTTCGAGGCGCGCCACACTGTCCCCACGTCGGTCGTCGCCAGCCAGTTGATGCGCAAGCTGCAGACGCTCGGCATTCCGGACACGCGCATCTTCGTCCGCGCCGCGAAAATCCGCGGCGTCGCCACCTCCTTCTCTACCCATAACAAGGACATCGGCTTCATGATTCAGGGCCCCGAGCTGCCGGTCTTGACCCAGCTTGTCTCCCTGGCCATGGACGCCGTGCGCCGGGTGCCCGGCCTGCTCAACGTCGATACGGAGGCGGACGAGCCCTCGCCGGAACTGCAGGTGGTCGTTGATCGGGAGCGGGCCATCGAGCTGGGCTTGCGGGTGGAGGACGTGGGGAACATCGTGAAGACCGCAGTGGATGGGGTGGTGCCGACCCGCCTGCGGCGCGGCGACCGCGAGGTGGACCTGCGCGTGGAGTTCGCCAACACGAAAATCCGCAGCCCGAGCGACCTCGAGCGCTTGGCCCTGTTCACGCCAGGCGGGCAACGGGTGCCGCTCTACCATCTGGCGCGTGTCGTGGCGGCGATCGGCCCGGCCAGCATCACGCGCAACGACCAGTCGCGCATGATCGAGATCGCCGGAGATATCCGCGGTCGCAGCCTGGGCGAGGTGGCAGCGGACATTCGCGCCGCGCTGCGCACCCTTGATCTGCCCCCCGGCTACCACGTCGTGGAGGGGGAGGAGGAGCGCTCCCTGCGGGAGACGAACCGGAACCTCTTCATCATTGGGCTGCTGGCCGCCTTCCTCGTCTACGTCGTCATGGCGGTGCAGTACGACTCCGTCATCAATCCGCTCGTCATCATGGGGACCGTGCCGCTGGCGCTGACCGGCAGCATCGTGGGCCTCTACGTCACGAAGACGCCGCTGGGGGCGACGGTGCTCCTGGGGGTTATCCTCCTCGTCGGCATCGTGGTGAACAACGCCATCATCATGATCGAGTACATCGAGCAGCTCCGCAAGGAGCACGGCTACCCGCGCGCCCAGGCGGTGGTGACGGCGTGCGGTCTGCGCCTGCGACCCATCCTCATGACGAGCATCACCACCGTCGTCGGTCTGGTGCCGCTGGCGCTGGGGGTCGGGGAGGGCTCGGAGATGACCGCCCCGCTCGGCATCGTAGTCCTCTCCGGCGTTTCGGTCTCACTCCTGCTCACCCTCTTTATCATCCCCTGCCTCTACCTCACCTTCGAGGACCTCGCGAACCTCGTGCGCCGCCTCGTCGGCGTGGCGCCACGCCTTGCCGCGGCGGGCCCCACTTTCGATCCCGCCAACGTGCTCAATCCCATTGAGGAGCTGCGCATCAGTCTCAGAAGCGCGGCGAACGGCCGACCGTCCCCGGCGGTTGCGGCGCTGCCGGTCGACGGGATGGGCGACGGGATGGGCGACGCGGCGGCGTCTGCCGCGGGCAAGGAGGTTGGCGGCGCCGCCGCGGAGCCGCCTGAAAGCGCTGCCGCGCAGTCGCTTGCGAAGCCTGCTCAGGAAGCGGAGCACGACCACGATGGCGCGCCCACTAGCTCGTCGAAGCTGGAACGGGGGCAGTGGCTGATCTGAGGCGGAGCGCCCGACGAGGTGCGGCGTCCCGCTTCCGAGCGAGGCGGCGGGCGCCTGGCGGCAAATTCCGCACGGAGCCCCGCGGCCGCGCGGGAACGCCGTGCTCGCTTTGATTGGGGGGTGGAAGGGATTACTGATCCGCCGGAAGGCTTTTCCGGACGAAGGCAGGCTGAGGCGAGCCGCGCTCAGGCGCCGCTGTCTCTTCAGGGGATTGCAGGCGTTGCCGTCACTCTGCGGGGCGCCTTCGCCTCCGCAGCTTCTCGCCGGTGCGGTAGTGCTCGCCTTCGATGGCGAGGCGGGCCTCCTCGTCGAGCTCCTCGTCCCACTGGCCCAGGGAGTAGCCGTGCCAGGGCTGGCGCGGCGTCAGCTCCGGCAGGTTCAGCTCCTGCCAGATCTTGCGGGCGTTCTCCATGAACTCGCGCTTCGGCAGGGAGATCGGCGGGTAGGGCTCCTTCAGGATGGCGTTGACGAGCATCGCCGAATCATCAGCGGCGAGATCGTAGGACACCCGCTCCTCCGCCTCGCTCGTCCCCGCGAAGGGGGGCGCATGCCCCTTGCTGCGGCCGCGCAGAATCTGCACGTCGAGGTGCGGCTTCATGCGGTAGCACATGGCCCAGAAGACGGCATCGGCGTCCCAGGGATTGATGTCCTCGTCCACCGCCACGATGATCTTGCCGACGCCGGGGTGGAAGACCGCGGCGCCGTTCAGCGCCCGCCACACCTCGGCCTCATCCGGGTGGGCCATCTGCACCACGAGGAGCTTGCGCAGGTTCGTGAGAGGCTCGTGCATGGCGACGCGGACGACGCTTTTCAGCCCCAGGTCATCCCGCAGGAAGCGGGTGAAGAGCGGCTCGTAGCCGACCTTCTTGATGACGCTGCTCTCGCTCGGCGTCACCTGGCTGATGAAGGAGACGTAGATGGCATCGCGCCGGTGCGTGATGGCCGTCACCTCCATGAACGGGTTGAGCTGGCGCGGGTGCATGTAGCCATGGGACTCTCCGAACGGTCCCTCCGGCTCCAGCTCCGTGGTGTCGATCCTCCCCTCGATGACGATCTCCGCCGTCGCCGGCACCTCGAGGTCCACGGTTTTGCAGCGCACCAGCTCCATCGGCTCGCCCGCCAGCCCTCCCGCCACGGCCAGCTCATCGACGCCGAACGGCACCTTCTGCACCGTGGCGTAGGCGATCACCGGTGGCCCGCCGATGACCACCGCCGCCTCGAGGGGCCGGCCTTTCGCCCGTGCCTTCTCCCAATGCAGGTAGATGTGCTGTCCCAGTCCCGAGGGGAAGAGGCCGAGGCGCAGCGGGCTCTTGATCTGGCCGCGGTAGTTGCCGGAGTTGCGGATGCCGGTCTGCGGGTCTTTGGTGATCCAGTGCGAGGCGGTGGTGTAGGGTGCGTTGTCGAACCCCGGCGTCGAGATGGGCACGGGGATCATGCCGAGGCCGCCGGCCGCCTCGAGCTGGGCGCCGGTGTGGACGACATCGTGCACCGGCCCCCGCTCGATGATCACCGGCTCGACGGGTTGGGCAAGGGCGTGGTTCCACCGTTCCCCCACCTCCTCCTCGCTGCAGCCCATCCCCAGGCAGTAGATGAGCGGCGACGCCGCCAGCGCCCCGACCACCACCGGGATGTCGTAGCGCTTCCCTTTGCTGTCGGTCACGTGCTCGAAGAGGAAGGCGGTGCGGCGCTCCTCCGGGATGCCGCCGCGGAACTGCCAGCGCACCAGGGGGTGAATCTCGGTATCCTTGTTCATGGGCCGCGTCACGCGCACCAGGAGGCCTCGCTCATCCAGGAGGCGCAGGTGGTCGCGGAGGTCGCGGGAGGGTGGCATGGCGTGGTTCCTCGGCTTTTAGTCGCAGGATTTCTGCGAGGGAGCACCGCCCCTTCGCGCACCCCATTCGCGCGAGCGGCTGGGCAGCTCGCGGTGAGAGGGGCGGGTGGGGAAGCAAGGGTCTTCCACAAGATCCCTTCTTAACTAATGCTGCGCACAACCCCGTAAATCTGTCAGGGAACTCTTACGACGCGATCTCAGCCCAGGTTATACATGCGCGCCGCGTTCTCGCCGAGGACCTTGCGCTTCGAGTCCTCCGAGAGGTCGTTGCGGCCGCGAACGGTTGCCACGCACTCGGGGAAGCGGCAGTCGCCGTGCGGGTAGTCGGAGGCGAAGACGACGTTGTCGTCACCCAGGAGCTGGATGAAGGCCGGCAGCATCTTCTCGTCCGGCTCGCAGCTCACGAAGAAGTTGTCGCGGGTGAGCACCGTGCTGGGGCGTCCCACGAGCTCCGGCACCAGCTTGTGGAGGTCGCCGTACATCTCGTGCTTCTCGTAGTGCTCGTCGAAGCGCTCGACCCAGTAGGGCGCCCAGCCGCAGCCGATCTCGAGGAAGGCAAAGCGCAACTTCGGGTGGGTGGTGAAGATGCCGCCGCGCATCAGGCTCACCAGGCCGGTGAAGACGGCAAACGGCATGGCTACCATGTGGGCCGACCAGAAGTCGTCGAAAAGGTGCTGGCCGGGGATGTCGTAGCAGCCGGTGACGGCGTGCACGCCGAGGAGAGTGTTGAGGCGCGCCGCCTCGGCGAAGAAAGGCCGCAGCGAGGGGTGATCAAGCCGCTTGTCGGGAAGGAAGCCGGGGAGCACCGCGCCGACCATGCCTAGCTCGGTGACGGCATGGCGCAGCTCGACGATCGCCGCCTCCGGGTCCTGCAGGGGGACAACCGCCACGGCTTTCAGACGGTCGCGGTGCGAGCCGATGCTGTCGTGGACCCAGGTGTTGTAGGCGCGGCACATGGCCGCGGCAAGCTTCGCCTGGCGCACGTAGCAGGCGCCGAGCATCAGGGTGGGGAACATCACCTGCGCGTCGATGCCCTCAACGTCCAGGTCCGCCAGGCGGCCGCTGAGGTATTGCAGACCATAGAGGTCCTTGAAGCCGCGGTTGGCGCCGGGGGTCACGAAACCGCGCGTGGTGCCCGGTCCGGTGCCGGCCGGTTTCGGCACCAGGGCGCCCTCCACCAGCCAGTACTGCCACCCCTGCCGGTTCGTCACCAGCTCGGGACGGCGGTCCTGGAACTCAGGCGCGAGGTACTTCTCGAAGACGGCCTCCGTCTCGATGATATGGCCATCGGCATCGATGATCATGAAATGCTCCTCTATAAGCTATAGCTGGAGTGGGCCAGGATGGTGAGTGACTTCCCATCAGTATACCCCAGCTTGCCGGGGATTTCCTGGGGGGGAGGGTTGCCGAGTGTGCGAGGCGCCTCGGCTGCTTGCGCGGCAACTCGTATTGAGAGCGAGGGCTTCCGGCGCCGTGAGGAGGGAAGGCACCGTCCTCGGGGTGCTCCTCCTCCGCGTTGCGTCGCAGGATGCGCTTCTCCCGGCTCAGTCGCGACGGGTTCGATAGCTGCGCAGTTCTTCCGAGCTCAGCTCCTCTGGCGGAACAAGCCGGTAATGTTTCTCCAGGGCGATGACAACACCGCTCGCGGATTCTTCCAGCTCGAAAAGCTTATCAAGTCGTCGTTCATGAACTGGGCTGCAATCGGACGGGAGATGAGCGAGGAAAACTTTTCAGCGCACACTGCGAGATCTTGCTCGACTTGTACGATGCTGAGGCCATCGCTCCTCCCCTTGGCCTGCACGGGAAAGACGTAGTGCGCGCCGCGACGGTCAACTCCTACTACTACTGTGTCATAAATCTATTGCCTTGGCTTTGCGGGTGTGGTACCTTTGGGGTATGAGGAGGATGCCCGGAGGTTCCCCGCAGCGCTTTCAGGAGTACCTGGACCATTTGGCCCAGGCGGTGGGCCACGCTGATCGTC